>NZ_JAJPWT010000001.1:0-1492326 GCF_046548975.1 Amycolatopsis sp. lyj-346 | reverse complement strand
GCCGGCTGTTGTGGATCTCGGCGGTGCAGGCCGGGCGGACGGCCGACATCACCGCCGCTCGCCGGCTTTGTCTGAGGGAACGGCTCCACGCCCATGGTTTGTCCCCGGCTGGGGACAAAGGTTTCCACGGGTGGCACAAGGACGTCCGTGACACCCGTGACTGTGAGTCGTGTGGCGGGTCGTGTGAGCAGGTTGTGCTCACTCCCTACAAGGCCGAAGCGAACCGGCCGTTGACGAAGGCGCAAAAGCAGGCGAATGCGGCGTTCAGCGGGATGCGTTGTGCGGTGGAGGGCGGCTTCGCCGCCCTCAAAGCCTGGCGGATTTTGACCAAGGTCCGGATGGATCCTGGTCGTGTCACGACGTTGGTGCGGGCTCTGCTCGTGCTCACCCAACACGAGCAGAGCGTCCGCGACACTGCCCGACCGGCCACCGCTTGACCGTTAACACACCGGGTCAACCCGGTCTGGCCTGCACAAACCAGGATGAAACAACCCCAATGTGGCCTTCGGTGCGTCCAACGCACCCAATGTGGCCTTCGGTGCGCCCAACGCACCCAAGGTGGCCTTCGGTGCGTTCAACGCACCCAAGGCCACCTTGGGGCGCTCTGGAGCGGTCAGAAGTGCAGTTCGCCGCCGCTGGCGAAGACGCCGTTCACGCTGGGGCCGTAGTTGCCGTATTCGCCGGTGTTCAGCTCGGACTGGCCGTTGCTGGTGACCGTCTCGTACGTCGTGTACGGGTAGCAGCAGCTGCCGATCGACAGCTTGTCGCCGTAGCGGGCACCGGACAGGTTCGCGTGCACCTGGTTGTTGGAGGTGTTCAGCCACAGGCGGAGCGCGCGGCCGTAGCCGGTCCGCTCCTTGAGCAGCGTGAAGCCCTGGACGGCGACCGGCGCGGACGCCGTCGTGGCCGCGGCCGAGGCCGGCACCGCCACCATCGTGGTGGCCGCGGCCGCGATCAGCGTCGCCGCGGCAATCTTCTTCAGCACGAGTTCTCCCCTTGGTCGAGCAAAACGATCAAGGAGAAACCTAGCCGAGAACCGGCACGGGTCGGTTAAAAACCGGCAAAAGCCCCCGATCGCGGTCAAGCCTCCGCGGTCAGCCGCCGGACCACCGGCAGCAGGTCCTGGGCCAGCACCTGCCGCAGGAACACCGCCGCCACGCGGTGCTGCTTGTCCAGCACGATCGTCGACGGGATGATGTTGCGCGGGTAGCCGCTCAGCTTGAGCAGCACCCGGCCGTCAGGGTCGTAGATCGACGGGTACGTCAGCTGCCGGTCCCGCACGAAGTCCTGGGCCACCTCGCGCGCCGGGTCGCGGACGTCGATGCCCACCACCTGCACGCCCTGCTTCGCCAGCGACTCCATCTCCGGCGCCTCCGTGCGGCACGGCCCGCACCACTGGCCCCACAGGTTCAGGACGACGACCTGGCCGGCGAAGTCCGCCAGCGACAGCTGCTTGCCCTCGTTCATCAGGTCTTCGCCGGCCAGGACCGGGGCCGTCTGACGCTGGGCGGCGTCGTAGGTGATGTCGACCTTGCCGCCCGGGGAGACGAAGCTGAAGCTGCTCCCCTGCACGACCGCGTCCTTGCCCGTGGTGCACCCGGCCAGCGCCAGCACCGCGAGCACCGCGACGATCAGCCGTTTCATGCGCCGGTCACCTTCGGGTCGGTCGCGCCCGCGGGTTCGCTGTAGACGATCTCGCGCAGCTCGTCGCCGTCGAAGACCAGGCTGGTCAGCGAGGCCAGCGAGCACTGGCGGCGCCGGGGGTCGTGCCACAGGCGCTTGCCCTCGAGGAACCGCCGGAGCGTCCAGATCGGCAGCTGGTGCGAGACGCACAGAGCTTCGTGCCCGTCGGCGGCCTCGCGCGCCCGGTGGACCGCGCCGAGCATCCGGTGCGCGATCTCGAGGTACGGCTCGCCCCACGACGGCTTGAACGGGTTGACCAGCTTCGGCCAGTGGCGAGGCTCCCGCAGCGCACCGTCGCCGACCGCCACCTGCAGGCCCTCGAACTGGTTGCCCGCTTCGATCAGCCCCTCGTCGGTCGCGATGTCGAGCCGGTGCGCGGCGGCGATCGGGGCCGCCGTCTCCTGCGCCCGCTGCAGCGGCGACGCGACGACGTGCACCAGGTCGTGGCCCGCGACAGCCTCGGCGACCGTCAGGGCCTGCCGCTGCCCGCGCTCGGAGAGCCGGTAGCCCTCCAGCCGGCCGTAGAGGATCTTCTCGGGGTTGTGCACTTCGCCGTGCCGCAGCATGTGGACGACGGTGGTCACTGGACGGCCCCGGCCGCCGCGCGCGCCGCCGCGGGCAGAGCCGCTTCGATCACGGAGAACGCTTCGTCGTCCATGGCCGCGTTGACGAACCAAGCCTCGTACGCGCTCGGCGGCGCGTACACGCCTCCGTCGAGCAACGCGTGGAAGAAGGTCGGGAAGCGCCACGTTTCGGAGGCCTGCGCGCCGGCGTAGTCGCGGACCGGCGTCTCGCCGAAGAACACGCTCACCAGGTTGCCCGCGTACTGGACGTTGTGCGCAACCCCCGCTTCGCTCAAAGCGGCGTGGAAGAGGTTGCCGAGGCGCTTCGCGTTGGCGTCGAGAGCCGCATACACGGCGTGGTCGGCGGCGCGCAGCGTCGCGAGGCCCGCGGCCACCGCGACGGGGTTCCCGGAGAGCGTCCCGGCCTGGTAGACCGGCCCGCCCGGGGCGAGCTTGGCCATCACGTCGGCGCGGCCGCCGAAGGCCGCCGCCGGCAGCCCGCCGGACATCACCTTGCCGAAGGTGTAGAGGTCGCCTGCCACGCCTTCGAGGCCGAACCAGCCCGCGTGCGAGACGCGGAAGCCGGTCATCACCTCGTCCATGATCAGCAGCGCGCCGTGCTCGTGGGCGAGCTCACGCAGTCCCGCGTTGAAGCCGTCGGCGGGCGCGACCGCGCCCATGTTCCCGGCCGCCGCCTCGGTGATCACCGCGGCGATCTCGCCCGGGTTGTCCACAAAGGATTTCCGGACGGCGTCGAGGTCGTTGTAGGGCAGCACCAGCGTGTCGGCGGCCTGTGCCCCGGTGACGCCCGGCGACGTCGGCAGCCCGAGCGTCGCGACGCCGGAGCCGGCCTCGGCGAGCAGCGCGTCGACGTGACCGTGGTAACACCCGGCGAACTTCACGATCTTCGACCGGCCGGTGAAGCCCCTGGCCAGCCGGATCGCGCTCATCGTGGCCTCGGTGCCGGAGTTGACCAGCCGGACCCGCTCGACCGGCCCGACCCGGCCGATGATCTCCTCGGCCAGCTCGACCTCGCCGATCGTCGGCGTACCGAACGAGAGCCCGGACGTCGCCGCCCGGCGCGCGGCCTCGACGACCGCCGGGTGCGCGTGGCCCAGGATCATCGGGCCCCAGGAGGACACCAGGTCGACGTAGCGGTTGCCGTCGGCGTCCCACAGGTGCGGGCCCTCGCCCCGGACCATGAACCGCGGGGTGCCGCCGACCGAGTTGAAGGCCCGGACCGGCGAGTTCACCCCGCCCGGGATGGCCGTCTTCGCGCGTTCGAACCATGCCTTGGACTGCTCGGTTCCAGTACTCACCGGTTCAGTCTCCCAAACCGGCCTAGGATGGCGGGCAGCCGCCCGGGAGGGGAACAGCCGGTGACCGAACGTGCCCCGCACCGCAACCAGTGGCTCATGCTGGCCGGCTTCCTGGGCGTCGTCGCCGTGGTGGCGGTGGTCGGCGGCCTGGCCGCGACGTCGGCGCGAGAGGTCTACGCGCGGCTGGAGCAGCCGTCGTGGGCGCCGCCCGCGTCGGTGTTCAGTCCGGTGTGGACGGTGCTGTACGTCACCATCGCGGTGGCCGGCTGGCTGTACTGGCGGACCGACGGCGAGACGCGCGGGTTCGCCGCCTACGGCATCGGCCTGCTGTTCAACCTGCTCTGGACCCCGCTGTTCTTCGAGGGTGGCGCGGCCGGGCTCGCGCTGGCCGACATCCTGCTGCTGGACGTCGTCGTGGTCGTGACGATCGTCCTGTTCGGCCGCCGGTCGAAGGCCGCCGCCGCGCTCCTGGTGCCCTATCTGGCCTGGATCCTGTACGCGACGGCGCTCAACACCGCGATCATCGTCCTCAACTAGCGCGCGGCCTCCTGGGTGATGGCCTGCGCGGTCACCGTGCCGTCGCTGCCCGCCTGGCCCTGGACGACGACCGTCGCGCCCGGCTTGAGGTCCGCCAGCTTGCCCTGCTGGGTCACCCCGACCGTGGTCGAGTCCGTTGTGGACACCTTGACGTCCGCGCCCTGCGCGGTCTTGACGTACACCGTGGTGCCGTCGACGCGGTCGACCGTGCCCGTGGTGCCGCGGCCGCCGCGGAACCCGCCGCCCTGCTGGCCGGCGCCGGCTTGCTGGCCGCCCTGGGTGCCTCCCGCCTGACGGGTGGGCGCCGAGTGGGACGGGGAGCCGAACGCCGCGTGCGTCCAGGCGCCGCCGCCGAACGCGATCGCGAGCACGACGAGCCCGGCCAGCACCAGCGTGGTGCGGGAAAACGGTTTCGCCGCGTGACGCATTTCGGCGTTCAGGTCACCCTCGACGGCCGGGCTGGCGACGATCTGCTCGGCGGTCGGCTCGGTGGACGAAGACATGGGGACGCTCCTCATTCGTGACGCAGGGCCTCGATGGGCCTCAGTTTGGCGGCCCGGTTCGCCGGGAAGCTGCCGAAGAACAGCCCGATCAGGGCGGACACCGCGAAGGCGAGCAGGATCGACGAGGGCACCACGACGGGTTTGATCCCGGAGATGGTGAACCGGCTGCCGATCAGCCCGATCGCGACGCCGAGCAGCCCGCCGAACAGGCTGAGCATGGTGGCTTCGGCGAGGAACTGGCCGAGGATGGCCGCGCGCGGGGCGCCGATGGCCTTGCGGATGCCGATTTCGCGGATCCGCTCGGTCACCGTGACGAGCATGATGTTGGTGACGCCGATGCCGCCGACCAGCAGGGAGATCGCCGCGACGGCGGCCAGCAGCACGGTGAACGTCTCGGTCGCCGACGTCCGCGTCGCGAGCAGCTGCTCGGAGTTCTGGATCTGGTAGTCGGGGGTGCCGCCGAGCCGGATGCCGTGCCGGGCGTCGAGGATCGCGGTGATCTCCGACTGGGCCAGCGACACGGAATCGGCGCCGGTGGCCTGGACGGCGATCTGGCTGAGGCTGCCGTACCCGGCGAGGGAGTTCTGGACCGCCGAGATCGGCGCGATGGCGACGTCGTCGGCGTTCTGCAGCCCGGTGCTGCCCTTGGCCTGCAGCACTCCGATCACGGTGAACTGGATGCTGTTCAGCAAGACGTTCTTGCCGACCGGGTCCGTGGTGCCGCCGAAGATCGACTCCGCCGTCGTCGGGCCGAGCACGACGACCTTCCGCGCGGCCGTGACGTCCTCGCCGGTGAACAGCTGCCCCTGCGCGAGCTCGCGGTTGGTCGTGGTGAAGTACGCCGGTTCGGTGCCGGCGACGCTGGAGATGTCGTAGGACGTCTGCCCGTAGGTCGCGGTCGCCGTCGTGTTGACCACCGGCGACGCGGCCTTGACGTCCGGGGCGCCGACGGGGTCGACGAGGGCGTGCGCGTCCTGCACGGTCAGCGGCCGCGCGGTGGCGCCCTGTCCCCCGCCACGCGCCGGGGAGACGTTGACGACGTTGGTGCCGAGGCCCTGGATGCTGGCGGCGATGGCCGCCGACGCGCCGTTGCCGACCGCGACCAGCAGGATCACCGCCGCCACGCCGATGGTGATGCCCAGCGTGGTGAGGGCGGAGCGCAGCTTGTTCGCGGTGAGCCCGCGCACGGCGAAGCGCAGGACTTCGAGGAGGTTCACGAGACCGCCCCCACGGTGCCGGTCACGCGCGTCACTTCGTCGGACACGATCAGCCCGTCGTCGACCCGGACGACGCGGTGCGCGTGCTCGGCGACCTCGTCCTCGTGGGTGATGACGACGATGGTGCGGCCGAGGGAGTTGAGCCGGTCGAACACGCCGAGGACGTCTTCGGTGCTGCGCCGGTCGAGGTTGCCGGTCGGCTCGTCGGCCAGCAGCATCGCCGGGCCGGTGACCAGTGCCCGCGCCACCGCGACGCGCTGGATCTGGCCGCCGGAGAGCTCGCTCGGCAGGTGCTTGGCCCGGTCGGACAGCCCGACCATTTCCAGCGCTGCGAGCGCGCGCCGCCGCCGCTCGCCCCGGCGCAGTCCACTGTAGACCAACGGAAGTTCCACATTGGACAACGCCGAGGTCCGGGGCACGAGGTTGAACGACTGGAAGATGAAGCCGATCTTCCGGTTGCGCAGCAAGGCCAGCTGCCGTTCGTTCAGCTTTCCGACGCCGAAGCCGTCCAGCAGGTACCGGCCGGACGTCGGCACGTCCAGGCAGCCGAGCATGTTCAGCAGCGTCGACTTCCCCGAGCCGGACGCGCCCATGATCGCGACGTATTCGCCGGGCCACACGGTGAGGTCGACGCCGCGCAGCGCGTGCACCGCCGTCTCGCCGGCCCCGTACGTCTTGCGCAGGGCGGAAACCGCGATCACCGGGTTCATCCGCGGCCGCCGAAACCGCCGCCGGCACCGCCGCCGGCACCGGTGCCGCGCTGGCCGCCGCCCGGGAAGCCGCCGGTCCCGCCGCCGGGGAACCCGCCGGTGCCGCCCGTGCGGCCGGTTCCCCCGGTGGTCGGAGTCGACGCGGTCGCGGTGAGCACGACGTTCTCGCCCTCGGTCAGCCCGGAGGTGATCTGGATCGTCGACTCGCCGCGCAGCCCGACCTGCACCTGGCGCGTCACGTTCTGCCCGTTCTCCTGCACGGTGACGAGGTTGGTGCTGCCGACCGTCTGCACCGCCGCGGCCGGGACGCTCAGCGCGTCGTCCGCCTCGGCGACGGTGATCACGACGCTCGCCGACTGGCCGGGCCGCAGCCCGTCCGGCGGGTTCGCCAGGGTCAGCTGCGCGCCGTAGGAGACGACGCTGCCGCTGGTGGTCGGGGTCAGGTTGACGCTCGACACGGTGGCCTGGACCGGCTTGTCCGGCAGCGCGTTGAGCGTCACCGTGGCCTTCTGGCCCGCCTTGACCTTGCTGACGTCGATCTCCGCGACCGAGGTGTCGACGACCAGGCCGGTCAGGTTCGTGATGGTGATGAACCCGCCGGCGGAACTGCTGCTGCTCGACGCGGCGGCGCCGGAGTTCGACGAGCCCTGGGCACCCTGGCCGCTGCCGCTCGACGACGGCGAGGTGGCCGGAGAGCCGCTGGAGGACTGCTGCCCGACGGTGCCGTTGACGGCGGTGACCGTGCCGGCGCCCGGCGCGTACAGCACCGTGTTGTCGAGCGCCTGCTGCGCGGTCTGGACGTCGAGCTCGGCCTGGTCGAGCTTGGCCTGCGCCGAGGTGACGCTGTTGGCCGCGTTGGTCTGGGCGTTCTGGCTGTTCTGCCCGGTGGCCGGGGTGTCTTCGGCCGTCTCGGCGGTGTCGAGGCCGTCCTGCGCGACGGCGAGGTTCGCCTTCGCGACTTGAAGCTGCTTCGCAGCCTGGGTGCTGTCGACGGTGGCGAGCTTCTGCCCGGCGCTGACGACGTCACCGACCTTGACGTCGATCGAGGTGACCTTGCCCGCCGTCGCGAAGTTCGCCGCGCCGGTGTAGCTGCTCGCGAGGGTCCCGGCGGCGGAGACGGTCTCGGTGACCGTCGCCCGGCGGACCGGGGTGCTGCGCGTCTGCGCCTGCGCCGAGCTCGGTTCGGGGCTGAATGCCTGGTATATCCCGAATCCGGCCCCGGCCAGCAGTACGACCAGTGCTCCGTTGATCACCCATGCCTTCGAGGCACGCCCGCGCGTCATGCGGCAACTTTGGTGCCGCTGCTTAGCAATGGACTGTCCGTTGCCTGTGCGCGAGCTGTGGATCAGGCCTTGGGCTTGGCGCTCCGCGCACGGATGGCGAGCGACAGCTGACGCACCGCGTCGACGAGCAGCAGCGCGGCCACGGTCCCCAGCCCGATGGCGGCGGCGAGCAGGCCCCCGAAGTACCGGTGCGACTCGAGGACGGCGCCGTCCTCGGTTCGGGTGACGACAGTGGCGACGCTGCCGTGCCAGCACGCGTAGGCGGCCCACCCGGCGAGCACGGCGAGCACGACCTCCACGACGGCGACGAACGTCCGCCACGGCTTGTGCAGCCGGGCAGCCGGGCCGGCTTCTTCCGGCGGCCAGAGCTCGGCCCCGGTGGGCTGCGGAAGGTCGATCACACCGGAGATTTTCTCATGCTTCCCGCGGCGTCGCCCGGACGAGCCGCTCCAGCGCGTCTTGCAGCGCCTCGACGTCCTTCGCCCAAGCCAGCACCACCGTGCCGTCGGCCAGCTCCACCGGCAGCGAGTCGTACTTCCGCGGCACCGACCAGCCGCCGCCCAGCACCCGGGCGCCGACCGGCGGGCCGACGTCCGTCACGTCGGCGATCTGCGCGGCCGGCACCTTCTCCCGGCCCTGCCGCAGCTGCTCGGTCGTCACTTCCAGCGAGAGGAACCGGCGCCGCGCGTACACCCACGGCATCGTGATGACGCCCAGCGCGAGCCCGACCAGCAGCCAGCCCACCCCGTGCACCGGGCCGCCGGTGGCGAGCTCCGCCAGGGCACCCACCAGCGCGAACGCCGGGCCCCACCCGATCGCGGCCCAGCTCACGCCGGACTCGGCGTAGAGCCGGTCGCTCACAGTTTCTTGCCGACCTTGGGGAAGTAGCCGCTCACCGAAGGCAGGTACAGCAGCACCAGCGCGATGACGAACAGCAGCACCGCGACCAGCGTCAGGTACGTGAGCACCGGCGCGAAGGTGAAGATGAGCAGCACCATCACGATCGGCAGCACGGTCAGCACCGTCCGGGCCGAACGGGTGCCTTCGCGGGCCTTGTACGCGAACAGCAGGAACAGCAGGGTGAACACGGCCGAGCCGACGAGGAGGAACCACAGCATCGCCGTGACGCCGTCCGCGATCATCTGCGGCGTGATCTTCGGGTCGGTCGTTCCCTTGACGTACCGGTCGATGACCGCGGACTTGCCGGCCATCAGCTGGACGTACCCGAGGATCAGCACCACACCACCGGCCAGCCAGAGCCAGAACGACACGGCCACCGGCCGCGGCGGCGCCGCCTTGGGGGCCCGCTCACCGGGGAGCACCGGGTCGGGCGACCGGCCGAGTTTGCGCCGTTCGTCGTCGGTCAGACCGGTGAGGTCCTCTTTGTCTTCCACGCGAGGACTCTAACGGGTCAGTCCAGCCAGCCAGCGGCTTCGGCGGCCCAGTAGGTCAGGATCAGGTCCGCGCCCGCGCGGCGGATCGACGTCAGCACCTCGAGGACAGTCCGCTCGCGGTCGAGCCAGCCGTTCGCCGCCGCGGCCTCGACCATCGCGTACTCGCCCGAGATGTTGTACGCCGCCACCGGCACCGGCGAGATGTCCGCCGCCGCCTTGATGACGTCCAGGTAGGCCAGCGCGGGCTTGACCATGATCATGTCCGCGCCCTCGGCGAGGTCCAGCTCGATCTCGCGCAGCGCTTCGCGGCCGTTGCCCGGGTCCTGCTGGTAGGTCTTGCGGTCGCCCTTGAGCTGCGAGTCGACGGCCTCGCGGAAGGGACCGTAGAACGCGCTGGCGTACTTCGCGGAGTACGCGAGGATCGCCGCGTCCTTGTGCCCGACCTCGTCGAGCGCCCGGCGGATGACGCCGATCTGGCCGTCCATCATCCCGCTCGGCCCGAGCACGTGCGCCCCGGCTTCGACCTGCGCGATGGCCATCTGGGCGTAGATCCGCAGGGTGGCGTCGTTGTCGACCCCGCCGTCGGCGTCGAGGACGCCGCAGTGGCCGTGGTCGGTGAATTCGTCGAGGCAGGTGTCGGCCATCAGCACGGTGGCGTCACCGAGCTCCTGGCGCAGGTCGCGCAGGGCGACGTTGAGGATGCCCTTCTCGTCGACGGCCCCGGAGCCCTCGGCGTCCCGGGTGGCCGGGATGCCGAACAGCATCAGCCCGCCGACCCCGGCGTTGACCGCGTCGACGGCGGCCTTCCGCAGCGTGTCGCGGGTGTGCTGGACGACGCCGGGCATGCTCGAGATCGGCCGCGGCGCGTCGATCCCTTCGGCGACGAACATCGGGAGGATCAGCTGGCGTGGCCGCAGCGTCGTTTCGCCCACCAGCCTGCGCATGGCCGGGGTGGTGCGAAGCCTGCGGGGACGATGCTCGGGGAACACCCCTACCAAGTTACTCCCGCGCCTTTTGCCGGAGTTCCGCAAGGGTGCGCAGCGGCCGCTTCCGGTCGCCGAAGCGCCCCAATGTGGCCTTGGTTGCGTTCAACGCACCCAAGGTGGCCTTCGGTGCGTTCAACGCACCGAAGGCCACCTTGGGGCGCTTGGACCTCAGGAGCGGCGGGCCCGCTTCGCCTTCCGCGGCGGCGGCAGCGCACCCTCGGCACGCAGCCGGGCGGCGTGCTCGGCCAGCGCGTCCACCAGGTGCGGGACGTCGGCCTTCTCCGGCTGGACGTCGACGCGGAGCCCGAACTCCACCGCGGTCTCGGCGGTCTTCGGGCCGATGCACGCGACCAGCGTGCGGGTGTGCGGCTTGCCGGCGATGCCGACCAGGTTCCGCACGGTCGAGGACGAGGTGAAGCAGACCGCGTCGAAGCCGCCGGTCTTGATCATCTCGCGGGTCTCGGCGGGCGGCGGGGCGGCCCGGACGGTCCGGTAGGCCGTCACGTCGTCGATCTCCCAGCCGCGCTCGCGCAGGCCCGCCGACAGCGTCTCGGTGGCGATGTCGGCCCGCGGCAGCAGCACGCGGTCAACCGGGTCGAGGACGTCGTCGTACGGCGGGAACTCGGCCAGCAGGCCTTCCGAAGACTGCTCACCCGAGGGGACCAGCTCCGGGATGATGCCGAACGAGCGCACCTTTTCCGCGGTGGCGTTGCCGACGCAGGCGATCTTCACGCCGGAGAAGGCGCGGGCGTCCAGGCCGAACTCCTCGAACTTCTCCCACACCGCGCGGACCGCGTTGGTGGAGGTGAAGACGATCCACTGGTAGCGGCCGTCGACCAGGCCCTTGACCGAGCGCTCCATCTGCGCCGGGCTGCGGGGCGGCTCGACCGAGATGGTCGGCACCTCGTGCGACGTCGCGCCGTGGCCGCGCAGGCGCTCGGCCATCTCGCCCGCCTGCTCCTTGGTGCGCGGCACCAGGACCTTCCAGCCGTACAGCGCGCGCGACTCCCACCACGACAGCTTCGAGCGCTGCCCGGCGGCCTGGCCGATCGTGACGATCAGCGGCCCGACGAGCTCGCCGGCGTCGTTGGCGACCTTCTCGAGCGTGGTGTCGAGGGTGCGCTGGGTGTTGATGGTGCCGTTCGCGGTGACCGCGACCGGGGTGGCCGCCGGCACGCCGTTGCCGGTGAGCGCCGAAGCGGCCTCGGCCAGGTGCGCCGACGTCGCGTGCAGCACCAGCGGGCCGGGCGCGGCGGCCAGAGCCGCCCAGTCGACGTCGCCGCGGACGTCGACCTCGGTGTGCGTGCCGCCCAGCGCGACGCCCGCGTATGCCGGGACGGCCGCGGCCGGGGAGACACCCGGGATGACGTCGAACACGGCGCTCGTGCGCGCGACCGCCTGGACCTCGGCCACCACGGCCGGGGTGGTCAGCGGGTCGCCCGCGACCAGCCGCAGCACCAGCCGTCCGGCCTTGGCCTCGGCGGTCAGGTCCTTGGCGACCTCGGCGGCCTCGCCGACGGCGGGCCGGACCTCGGCGCCCTCGGCGGCCATGGCGAGCACGGACTGCGGCACGTCGGGGTCGGTCACCACGACCTCGGCCTTGGTGAGCAGTTCCTGGGCGCGGACGGTGAGCAGGCCGGCGTCGCCGGGCCCGGAGCCCACGAAGGCTACGCGCCCGGTGGTCTTTCGCGCGGGGGTCATCTGTGCGTTTCTCCTCTTGCGGCGGCCGTGCGGGATCGCCCGGCCACAGGTCTCCTACGTTCGGATGTGTGACGCCCAGGTCACTCGGCGGAACCGGAGAGTGCTCCGGCCCCTAGGTCCAGCAGCTCGGCGGCCAGGTCCTTGCCCAGCTGGGCGGCCTGGTCCTTGTCAGCCAGCGCGGAGGCCCGGACCATGTCCACCGCACCGTTCCCGCCTTCCGCGGCGGCGGTGCCGCGCAGCGAGATCCGTTCCACGACCTTGCCCTCGGCGTCGAGATCTTCGACGATCT
Organism: Amycolatopsis sp. lyj-346; assembly: GCF_046548975.1. Classification (NCBI taxonomy): domain Bacteria; kingdom Bacillati; phylum Actinomycetota; class Actinomycetes; order Pseudonocardiales; family Pseudonocardiaceae; genus Amycolatopsis; species Amycolatopsis sp. lyj-346. The sequence goes on along the minus strand of NZ_JAJPWT010000001.1, from coordinate 1,480,141 downwards.
CGGCGAGCGCGCCCACCGGCGCGCTGCACCCCGCCTCGAGCGCGGCCAGCAGGGCCCGCTCGGCCGTCACCGCGGCCCGCGTGCCCTCGTCGTCCAAAGTGGACCGGAGCAGCTGCTCGAGGTCCACGTCCGCGGTCCGGCACTCCACCGCCAGCGCGCCCTGGGCGGGCGCGGGCAGCATCTGGATCGGGTCGAGGGTCTCGGTGATCGCCTCGGCCAGTCCGACCCTGGCCAGTCCGGCACGCGCGAGCACCACGGCATCGAGCTCGCCGTCGGTCACCTTGCGCATGCGGGTGTCGATATTGCCGCGGATCGGCACGATTTCCAAACCGAGACCCAGCGCACGCAGCTGCGCGGTGCGCCGCGGGGAGCCCGTACCGACGCTGGAACCGGGCGGGAGCTCGCCGAGCGTCAGCCCGTCGCGCGCGATCAGGGCGTCCCGCGGGTCCTCGCGCGGCGGCACGGCCGCCAGCGTGATGCCCGCTTCGGCGGCGGTCGGCAGGTCCTTGTACGAGTGGACGATGACGTCGACTTCGTTGCGCAGCAACGCTTCCCGCAGCGCCGACGTGAAGACGCCGACCCCGATCGTGGGAATCGGCGCGGAGGACTGGTCACCGGGCGTGGTCACCTTGACGATCTCGACCTCGGCGCCGGTGGCGCGCAGGGCGTCGGCGACGGTCCCGGTCTGGGCCAGCGCGAGCTTCGAACCACGCGTACCCATGCGAATGACTCTGGTCACTACTACTTCTTCTCTGGTGGGGGCTTCGGGCTCGCCACCGCGGCGGGCGCCTGCGGGTCGAGGCAGAACAGTTCTCGCAACGCGTTCGCGTAGTCGGTCTCGGCCGTCTCGGCGGCCAGCTGCTTGACCCGCACCGTCGGCGCGTGCAGCAGCTTGTCGACCACCCGGCGGACCGTGCGGCCGACCTCCTCGCGGACGGCGCCGTCCAGGTCGGGCAGGCGGTTGTCCAGCCGGAGCAGCTCGGCGTCGACGACCTCGGCCGCGCGGCGGCGCAGCGCGGTCACCGTCGGCGTCACCTCGGCGCTGCGCTGCCCGGCGAGGTAGTCGCGCACCTCGTCGAGCACGATCCCGGTCGCCTTGGCGGTCTGGCGCTCGGTGGTCGGCGTGCCCGCCTCGCGCATCCGGCGCTGGACGGTGGCCAGGTCGACCACCCGGACGTCCGCCAGCTCGCCGACCTCGGGGTCGACGTCGCGGGGCAGGCCGAGGTCGCAGACGACCAGCGCCCGGCCACCGCGCGGCAGCACCTGCTCCGGGCCGAAGACGGCGTCCTGCGCGCCGGTGCAGCAGATCACGATGTCGGCGTCGCGCACCGCGCCGGTGACCGCGGACAGCGGGATCGCGCGGGCCGGCACACCCTGCTCGGTGACGTTCGCGGCGAGCCGGCGGGCGCGGGCGTCGGTGCGGTTGGCCACGGTGATCTCGCCGATCCCGGCCTTCCGCAGCTGCGCCGCGCTCAGCGCACCCATCGAGCCGGCCCCGACGATGACGGCGTGCTTGCCGGTGACGTCCCCGGCCGCGGCGAGCGCTTCGGACACGACCGACGCGCCGAGCTGGTCGAGCCCGGTCTCGGTGTGCACGCGCTTGCCGACGCGCAGCGTGGTCTGGATCAGCTCGTGGAGCGTGCGGCCGACCGTCCCGGCCTCGCGCGCGGTGGCGTAGGCGGCGCGGATCTGGCCGAGGATCTGCGTCTCGCCGACGACCATCGAGTCCAGGCCCGAGGTGACCGAGAACAGGTGCTCGACGGCAGCGCCAGCGTAGTGGACGTACAGGCTGTCGTAGAGCTCGGCGGGCACCATCCCGGCCTGGCGGGCGAGGACTTCGGAGACGTCGTTGAGGCCGCCGTGGAAGGTCTCGACGACCGCGTAGACCTCGATCCGGTTGCACGTCGAGACCAGCATGACCTCATTGACGTGCTCGGCCTGCTGCAGCTCGTCGAGGACCTTGCCGATCTCGGGCGCGGGCACCGCGACGCGCTCGAGCGTGCTCAGCTCCGCACTGCGATGCGAAAGCCCGACCGCCAAGACGCTCATGCGGTCACCTCGCTGACGCTCGGTGAGCGCCTAAGCGGCTGCGCTGTGTTGAATGATTCACTCGCAAGCTCGCTCATGAACGCACCACCATTTCCCGTCCGCCGTCCGGACCCGTGCCGTTCCGCCTGCCGTTCCCATTCTCGGACGGCAACACCGCGCCGGGTAATCCGGAATTGCCCTGATTGCCGGCGGCTGAGGCTTCACTGTCCGCTCGGCGGGCCACATGGAACGAGAGTATCTGCAGCTCCACGGCCAAATCCACCTTGCGGACCTCGATGTGAGCAGGAACTTGCAGCACGACGGGAGCGAAGTTGAGGATGCACTGGACACCGCCCGTGACCAGCCGGTCACAGACCGACTGCGCCGCGGTGGGCGGAGTGGCGATCACGCCGATGGAGATGCCCCGCTCGGCGCAGATCCGGGGGATGTCGTCCATGTGCGACACCGGGAGGCCGCCGACCGGCACGCCGATCAGGTCCGGGTCCAGGTCGAACAGCGCTTCGACCGGGAAGCCGCGCCCCGGGAAGCCGCCGTAGTTGGCCAGCGCGTGGCCCAGGTTGCCGATCCCGACCACGGCGACCTTGTGCTGCCGGGTCAGGCCGAGGATGCGCTCGATCTGGCTGACCAGGACGCCGACCTCGTAGCCGACGCCGCGGGTGCCGTAGGAGCCCAGGTAGGAGAGGTCTTTGCGCAGCTTCGCGGAATTGACGCCGGCCGCCTGCGACAGCTCTTCGCTCGAAACGGTCGTCGCGCCCTGTTCGGACATTCCGGACAGCACGCGGAGGTAGACGGCCAGCCGCGCGACGGCGGCCTCGGGAATGGACTTCGCCCGGACGGCCTCGGGAGCATCCCCGTTGCGGCCCGGCTCGCCGGCGGGTACGGCGGGCATTTCGGCGGTGGGAGCGTTGTCGGCGTCGGGGACGGCCGGACGGCGGGGCCGCCGGGGCGCCCGGCCCGGGGAGTCCGCCGCGTCGCGCCTCCCCCGCTCTGTCACCACGCCGTCGTCTCCTGCCCGCTGTGCACGTCTGGCGGCCATCGCCATTCGGAACTGTGTCTTGACCCAGGACCCGGACTCCGGTTCGATACCGGCCCGCCCGGGCGATGGCCCTACGGTAGACCACTTGTGAACGCACGCACAAAGTCACTGGTCGGAGGCGGTTCCGGCCCGTACGGGCGCGGCGAAGATCACGACACCGCGTCAGAATCCTTGCCCGCCAGGCACTTCCGGGCCCGCCGCCCGTCGAAGGTGATCGACTGCCTGCTCCGGGTGCCGCCCGACGGCGCGGCGAGCGGGCCACCGGGCCCGGTGAACGGCTCCGGCGCACTGGTCGGCGGGCGGCTCCGGGCGGGCGGCTCAGCGGGCGTCGAGGGTGACCGAATGCCAGCCGGTGGCGCCGTCCGGGACCGGATCCGCGCGGTTCTCCGTCTGCGTGTAGCCGCCCTGGTCGGTCGCCCGGACCGACGCCTGGTGGGTGCCCTTGGGCACGTCGAGTTCGATCCACCACATCCGCCAGGTGTCCTTGCTCACCTCCGCCGACAGCGTCGCCGGCCGCCACGGGCCCTGGTCCAGCCGGACCTCGACCTTCGCGATGCCGGTGTGCGGTGCCCACGCCGTCCCGGCCAGCCGGACCTTGCCCGCCGTGACGCCCGCGAACCCGCTCGGTGTGTCGATGCGCGATTCCGTCTTGATCGGCGCCTGCTCGGCCCACCCGCGGCCCAGCCAGTACGCCTGCCGGGCGTCCCACCGGGTGAACTCGAGGGATTCGACCCACTTCGTCGCCGACACGTAGCCGTACAGGCCGGGGATGACGATCCGGGCCGGGAAGCCGTGCTCGACCGGCAGGGGCTCGCCGTTCATCCCGATCGCCAGCATCGCCCCGCGGGCCGGGTCGAGGGCGGCGTTCGCCGGGGTGCCGCACGTCCAGCCGTCGACGCTGGTGGCGAACATCTGCTCCGCGCCCGCCTGCACGCCCGCCTCGGCCAGCAGGTCGGCGAGGTCGACGCCGATCCAGGTCGCGGTCGAGATCAGCGGCCCGCCCACCTCGTTGGACACGCACGTCAGCGTCACCTGCCGCTCGACCAGCGGCCGGTTGCGGATGTCGGCGTAGGAGAAGGTCACCTCGCGGTCGACCATCCCGTGCACGCGAAGGCTCCAGTCCCCGGTGCGGATCTGCGGCACGACCAGCGCGGTGTCGATGCGGTAGAAGTCCGCGTTCGGCGTGAGGAACGGCGGTGAGCCGAGCTTCGCGAAATCCGCGTCCGCGGGCAGCGGCGGGACGGTGCGCGCCGGGACGAGCGGCCCGACGGCGGCCCGCGAGTCCTCGGCGTCCGAGCTCGTCCCGGCGACCTGGCCGACGACGGCGGCGATCCCCGACCCCGCGGCGACGCCGACCCCGGCCCGCAGGAACTTCCGCCGGGACGCCCCCAACGCCGAGCTTTCACGTGAAAGCTCGGCCCCCTGGTGGGCACTTTCACGTGAAAGTGCCGCGCGGTGAAGGAAGGTGAACACGGCGAGGCCGGCGACCAGGGCGGCGACCGGTGCCAGCAGCGAGACCTGGCCGAGGTCGCTGCGCACGTACACGGCCGCGACGCCGGCGGCGCCCAGCAGGACGACGAGCACCTGCCCGGCCCGCGGGGTGCGGCGCGAAAGCTGCCCGGCGAGCAGCGCGAACAGCACCAGGACCACGGCGAGCCCGAGCTTGAGCACCGGCTTGTCCCAGGTGCCCAGCGTCCGCTCGGCCCACTTCACGACGGCAGTCGGGCTGTGGTCGATGACGTAGTTCGCCACCGCGATGAACGGCGACGCCGTGTACCCGACGAACCCCGCCACCAGGTGCCCGGCGCCGAGGGCGGCGGCCAGCGCGAGAAGACCGATCAGCGTCGCGACCGGCAGCGAAAGCCGACGCGGCGGCGCGTCCTGCAGAGTGCTCACGCCTCCATCTTCGGAGCACTTGCCCACCAAAGCGGCCCGGCACCCCTTACGAGCCGGTTACGGCTCAGGCCAGTGCGCGCCGCAGCCGGTCCTCTTCCACGCGCCAGTACCCGTGCTCGGCGCCGTCGACCAGGATCACCGGGACGCGGTCGCCGTACTCCGCGCGCCACTCCGGGTCGGTGTCGACGTCCTCGGCCTTCCACGCGACCCCGAGCTCACCGCAGATCCGGGCGACGTCGGCCTCCGCGACCTCGCAGAGGTGGCAGCCGTCCCGGCCCATCACCGTCACTTCGTGCGCCATGCCGTCCTTCCTACCGCACCTACCGCAACCGCAGGCGGCGCAGCTTCCCGGTGGCCGAGTGCGGCAGCGACTCGGCGAACTCCACCAGGTGCGGCACCTTGTACCCGGCCAGGTGGGCCGCGCAGTGGTCGACGACCTGCTGCTCGGACAGCGCCGCCCCGGCCGCCGGCACGACGACCGCCTTGACCGCCTCGCCGCTGCGCTCGTCGACCACCCCGACGACCGCGGCCTCGGCCACCTCCGGCAGCCGCCCGATGACGTCTTCGATTTCGCGCGGGAAGACGTTGAAGCCGTTGACGATGATCAGGTCGTTGGCCCGGTCGACCAGGTGCAGGTCGCCGTCGGTGTCGAGGTAGCCGACGTCGCCGGTGCGGAACCAGCCCTCGTCGTCCGGCCCGTGGCCGCCGTCGGGCCAGTAGCCGGAGAAGAGGTTGGCGCCGCGGATCGACACCAGCCCGGTCTCGCCGTCGGCCTCGAAGACGTCGTCGACGTCGTCCGGGTCGAGGGGCACGGCCTGGTCGGTGCCGTCGCTGTCCACCAGCCGCAGCTCGATCCCGGGCAGCGGCCGCCCGACCGAGCCCGGCTTCGGGTAGCCGGTGACCAGCGTCGAGGTCACCACGGGCGCGCATTCGGTGAGGCCGTAGCCCTCGAAGACGTCGAGGCCGGTGGCCTCGCGGATCGCGCTCAGCACCTTCGGGTGCAGCGGCGCGGCACCCGAGGTCATCCGCCGCACGGTGGCCAGGCCGCGGCGGAGCTCCTCGGCGCCGAGCGCGGCGAACTCGCCGTACATCGTCGGGACGCCGGTGATCGAGGTGACGCGGTGTTCGGCGCAGTCGTCCAGCGTCCGCTGCGCTTCGAAGCGCTCCGAGAGCACCGCGGTCGCGCCGACCGCGGTGGCCTGCAGGAGGCCGGGCCCGAGGCCGTAGACGTGGAAGAGCGGGATGGTGATCAGCACGCGGTCGTCGTGGGTGAGGGCGCCTTCGAGCGCGCCGATCTGCTCGAGGTTCGCCAGCAGCGCGCGGTGCGACAGCATCACCCCGCGCGGCGGCCCGGTCGTGCCGGAGGTGTACGAAATGACCGCGATGTCCTCCCCGGCCCGGCCGGTGCCGGAGACTTCCCCTCCTCCATCCGGGTCACCCGCGGGCGTGAGACCGGTCACGCCGTCCGGGAGGTCCTCGGCCGCCTCGCGCTGGACGACGACCTTCGCGCCGCTGTGTTCCAGCAGCTTCTCCAGTTCGAGCCCTGGCACCTGCGGCGACAGCGGCACGACGACCGCCCCCGCCCGGAGCGCGCCGAAGAAGGCGACCACGAAGTCCACCGACGTCGGCAGCCGCAGGCCGACCCGGTCGCCGGGCGTGACACCGGCGTCGGCCAGCCGGCGGGCCTGAGCCTGGGCGGCCGCGTCGACCTGGCGGTAGGTCAGGCCGCGCCCGGTGCCGGTTTCGAGCACCGCCGGGTGCTCCGGCCACGTCGCCGCGGCCCGTGTGACCAGCCCGCCGACCCCCGGCTGCGTCGCCTCTGGAGCACTCACCCGCGACCCACCTCTCCTCACCCGCTGCGAACCGTTGCAAGTCTGTCATCTGAAGCGACGTCATGGGTGCTGACCGCGAGCGTCGAGTCTGCGCAACCCCGGAACCACTACCTACTTAGCGGTAACTACACGTATGCTGCACTGCGTCGCGCCGGTGTTGTTGATCACCGGAGCGACCGGAGAGAGGGAGTCGCCGTGAGGAACTTGCCTGCCCACGAGGTCGTGGGGCATGCGAGCCGGCCGGCCCCTGCTCGTCCGGGTTCCGGGGGTTTTGGGGGCACCGGGGACACCGTGGCCCGCTGGGTCGAAGCCACCGCCGGAGGTGCCGCCCGATGACCGTGCCGACCGCCGTGAGCCGTGGGCCCGTCTTCATGTTCGCCGAGCGCGTCTTCGGCCGCTCGCCCGCCGTGCCGCTGAGCAGGCAGGCGTCCGACGACGAGCGCGCCGAGGCGGCGAAGGCCGAAGCCTGGGACCTGGTGCGGGCCGCGCAGGACGGCGACTCGTCCGCCTTCGGCCGGCTCTACGACCGCTACGTCGACGTCGTCTACCGGTACGTGCTGTTCCGCCTCGGTGACCGCGACCTCGCCGAGGACGTCACCAGCGAGACGTTCCTGCGTGCGCTGCGCCGCATCACGTCGGTGAGCTACCAGGGACGTGACGTCGGCGCCTGGTTCGTCACCATCGCCCGCAACCTCGTGCTCGACCACGTCAAGTCGAGCCGGTTCAAGCTCGAGGTGGTCACCGACGAGGTGACCGAGCCCGGTTCGGCGCCGTTCGGCGTCGGCGCGACCGTGCAGGCGGGCCCCGAGCAGGAGGCGATCAGCCGCGCCACCCGGGCCGAACTGCTGCGCTGCGTCGCGGAACTGGGCGACGACCAGCGGGAATGCATTGTCCTGCGGTTCCTGCAGGGCCTGTCGGTGGCCGAGACGGCCGAGATCATGAACCGCAACGAAGGGGCGATCAAGGCGCTGCAGCACCGCGCGGTACGCCGTTTGGCACAACTTCTGCCCACCGGATTGCGCTGAACCCGCGAACTTTCCCGTTCGTCGGCCGAAACCGGTAACCCTGACGGCTTCTGGATCGTTACCCCACGCAGACCGGTGTCAGGACCGGCCGAAGCCCGGGATGGAGAGCAGCGCCGTGAGGTTTGCGCGTGAGCGAGCCGAGAGCGAGCGGTTCGCGCGCGCCCTGGAACCGTCGCCGGTACGCCGGGACGGCGAGTTCGCCGACGAACTGGCGCTCGTCGGCGCGCTGCGCGAGCTCGGCGCGGCCGGGGCCCCGGACCTGGAGACGCGGCAGCGGATCCGCGCGGAGATCGCGGGCCGCCTGGAGACGGCGGCGGCCACCACCCCACGTCGGAGGTGGCGGCCGCGGACCGCCGACCTGGTGGCCGCCGCGCTCTTCCTCTTCCTCGTCCTGTCCGGGCTGACGCTGGTGCTCTCGCGCACCGCGCTGCCCGGCGACCCGCTGTACACCGTGAAGCGCGCCGGGGAGTCCACGGCGCTGGGCCTGACGTTCGGCGAGCAGGAGAAGGCACGCAAGCACCTCGAATTCGCCACCAACCGGATCACCGAGCTCGGCGAGCTGGCCGCGAAAGGGGCGGGCGAAGCCGACTACCGGACCGCGTACGACGACTTCGCCACCGATCTGCGGGCCGGCGTCGCCCGGATGTCCGCCACGGCGACCAGCGACGGCGGCGGCACGCAGGCGCTGTCCGACGTCCGGCTGTGGGCGCGCAACCAGGCGGCGAGGCTGGCCTCGCAGCCGCTCCCGGCGGACGCGGCGCCGGTGTTCGGCGACGTCCGGGACCTGCTGGGCAAGGTCCAGGAACGCACGAGCGGCCTGGTGGCGCGGATGAACTGCTACCAGATCACCACCGGCGCGTCCGACGAGCTGGGCCCGCTCCCGGCGACCGGCGAATGCACCCAGCGGCCCGCCCCGGCCGCCGGCGACCGGCCGACGTCGGCGTCGGTGGCGCCGTCGTCGGCAGACAGCACGTCGCCGTCACCGACGGGCACGCAGCTGCCGCCGTCGGACGCCGCGGCGACGCCCGGCATCCCGGCGCCGACCGGCGGCGTGACCCCGCCCCCGGTGTTCGGCCAGCCGTCGGCGACGTCCCGGCCGCCGGTGACGGCCACCACCACGCCCCCGCCGCCGCTGGTGTCGATCCCGCCGCTGCTGCCCGGCCTGCCGCCGATCGTGATCGGCTGAGGTCCCGCCCACACCTGCGACGGCGCGGTGGGCGGCTCGCTACGCTGTGCGAAGGACCGGGACGTGGCCAAACGTGGGCAAACGTGGAGGCGGTGTGCGTGTCAGCTTGGCGTGGCAGGGACAAGAGTCAGGAGCTCGAACGGCTCGCCGCGCTCGCGGGCGAGGCGTCGGCCGAGGCTGCCCACGCCCGGGTGGTCTCCGAAGCTGCTGAGCCGCCCACCCCGCCGGCCCCGCCGGACCTGACCGCGGCCGCGTTCTTCGACGTCGACAACACGATGATGATGGGCGCGTCGATCTTCTACTTCGCCCGCGGGCTCGCGGCGCGGAAGTTCTTCACGTCCTCGGACCTGGCCGGCTTCGTGTGGGGCCAGATCAAGTTCCGCCTCGGCGGCCGCGAGAACAAAGAGGACATCAAGACCCACCGCGAGCGCGCACTGTCCTTTGTGGCCGGCCGCACGGTGGCGGAGCTGACGTCGATCAGCGAAGAGATCTACGACGAGCTGATGGCGGACAAGATCTGGTCCGGCACGCGCGCGCTGGCCCAGATGCACCTGGACGCGGGCCAGCGGGTCTGGCTGGTGACGGCCACCCCGATCGAGCTGGCGGCGATCATTTCCCGCCGCCTGGGTCTCACCGGAGCACTGGGCACCGTGGCCGAGACCCGCGACGGCGTGTACACGGGCCGCCTGGTGGGCGACCTCCTGCACGGCCGCGCCAAGGCCCATGCGGTCCGGGCACTGGCCTCCCGCGAGGGCCTGAACCTCAAGCGCTGCACGGCCTACTCGGACTCGGCGAACGACATCCCGATGCTGTCGGTGGTGGGCACGGCGGTGGCGGTCAACCCGGACGGCGGCCTGCGCGACGTGGCCCGGGCCCGCGGCTGGGAAATCCGCGACTTCCGCACCGGCCGCAAGGCCGCGAAGATCGGCGTGCCGTCGGTCCTGGGCGCGGGCGCGCTGGCCGGCGCGGTGGCGGCCGGCATGGCCTACCGCCGCCGGTAGCGCCTGCGCTACCACCTCTTCGGGTGTGCGCGGGAGTGACCCGCCCGCCGGTGACTGGTGTGCTTCTTCCACCGGAAACAGCGGCTTTCCCGAAGGGACAGTGTGGTGGCGACCCGAGTGGACATCGAAGAGCGGACCAGCGACCGGGGCGGCCTGCGGGACAGCATCCGCAGACGCCCGCTCACCTGGTTCTTCGTCCTGGCCAACCTGCTGAGCTGGGTCGCGTGGACGCCCTACATCCTGTCGGAGAACGGGCTGGGCGTCCTGCACTTCCGGTTCCCGGAGGTGCTCGGCACCGCGCAGTTCGCCGGTGTCCTGCCGGGTGCCTACCTCGGCCCGATCGGCGCGGCGTTCCTCGTCACCGCGATCGCCGACGGACGCACGGGGCTGCGCCGCTGGACCGCGCGGCTGTTCAAGTGGCGGGTCAACTGGCTCTGGTACGTGGCGGTCGTGCTCAGCGTGCCGGCCGCGCTCACCATTACCACGATCGCGCTGTCGGAGCAGCACCCCGTGCTGCCCGCCGTGGCGACGCTGGTGGCCTACGTGCCGGGCTTGGTGCTGCAGATGCTCACGACCGGGCTCGCGGAGGAACCCGGCTGGCGGGACTTCGCGCTCCCCCGTCTCCAGCAGCGCTTCGGGCCGCTCGGCGGCACGCTGGTCCTCGGCCCGCTGTGGGGCGTGTGGCACCTGCCGCTGTTCTTCAGCGAGTGGGGTGGCTGGCCGGACGTCACCTGGCTGACGGCGGTCGAGTTCGTCGCCACCTGCGTCACCTTCAGCATCATCATGACCTGGGTGTTCAACCGCACCGGCCAGAGCCTGCCGCTGGCCATGCTGCTGCACACCAGCGTCAACAACTTCTTCTCGCTCGCCTGGTCGGAAATGTTCCCGTCGCTGCCGATCCGCGACACGACACACGCGTTCCTGCTCGCCTCGACCGTGATCGCCCTCGTGCTGCTCGTCGCGACCCGGGGACGGCTGGGCTACCGGCCGAAGGCCGCCTGACCCCGCAGGTAGTGCAGCACCGCCGTCACCCGCCGGTCCGCCCGGTCGGCCGGCGCGAGGTCGAGCTTCGCGAAGATGTTGCGGATGTGCTTGTGCACCGCGCCGTCGGTCACGACGAGCCGTTCGGCGATCGCGCTGTTGCCCAAGCCCTCCGCCATCAGCGACAGCACTTCGCGCTCTCGGGCGCTGAGGCGCTCGAGCCGGTTGTCCGGGCGGCTGCGCGTCAGCAGCTGGGCCACCACCTCCGGGTCGATGGCGGTGCCGCCGTCCGCCACCCGGTGCAGGGCCTCCAGGAACTCCTCGACCCGGCCGACACGCTCCTTGAGCAGGTAGCCGAGCCGGGCACCGCCGTCGGTGAACAGCTCCGTGGCGAACGCCTGCTCGACGTACGCGGAGAGCACGAGGACCGCGAGGCCCGGCTGACGGCGGCGGGCCTCGACGGCCGCGACGATGCCCTCGTCCGTGTGCGTCGGCGGCATGCGGACGTCCACAATGGCCAGATCCGGCGCGTGTTCGTCCACGGCCGCGAGGAAGTCTTCGGCGTTGGCCACCGCCGCCCGCACGTCGACGCCCTCGGCGCGCAGCAGCATCGCGACCCCTTCGCGCAGCAGCAGGTCGTCCTCGGCGATCACGATCCGCACGGCAGGCTCACCTTCAGGGTCGTCGGCCCGCCGGCCGGGCTGGCCAGCGCGAACGTCCCGTCGTGGGCCTCGACGCGGCGCCGGATTCCGGTCAGCCCGGACCCGCTGTCCTCGTCCGCCCCGCCGCGGCCGTCGTCGGTGACCTCCACGTGCACCCGGTCCCGCTCGCGGCGGAGCCGGACGGTCGCGGCGCCGGCCCCGCTGTGCTTGGCGACGTTGGTGAGCGCCTCGGCGACCACGAAGTAGGCCGTCACCTGGACCGAGACCGCCGGGTGGACGGGCAGGTCGGCGTCGATCCGGCAGGTCACCGGGCAGCCGGCGGCCAGCGCGGTGAGCGCGTCGGGAAGGCTGCGTCCGGTCAGCACCGGCGGGAGGATACTGCGCACCACCCCGCGCAGTTCCGCGAGCGCCTGCTCGCCGGCGTCTTGGGCGCGCCCGAGGATTTCCTCCGCCGCGGCGGGATCCCGCGGCAGCGCCCGCGTTGCCGCACCCAGCAGCACGTTCACCGCGACGAGCCGGTTCTGCGTCCCGTCGTGCAGCGCCCGTTCGATCCGCCGCAGCTCGACGGCGTGGGCGTCCAGCGCGGCCGCGCGCGTGGCGGTCAGCTCGGCCACGCGCAGCGCGAGGTCGGTGCCGCGCTCGGGCGCCAGCAGCCGCTTCGCCGTCCACTCCTGCAGCCGGGCCAGCAGCGGCATGACCAGCACCGAGACGACCAGCGTCGCGACGCCGAACAGGCAGACCAGAAAGGCGTCACCCCAGTCCGTGGCCGTGAAGAACCCCTGGGCCGGAGTGGCGTCGGCGGGCGAGACGAACCACCACCACGCCGGGAACGACGCGTCGTGCATGACGTCGACGGCCAGGGTGAGGGCGGTCAGGCTGAGGAGCAGCCCGAAGGTGCTGTGGCAGACGAGCCAGCCCAGTTCGCGCCGGACGGAGGCCTGGGCGAGGGCGGCACGCAGCCGCCGCGGCACGGGTTCCGGGCGGAGGACCTCCAGCCGCGTCCGCTCCCGGTCGGCGACGGTGCGCACCAGGCGCAGAGAGGCGGGCACCAGCAGGATGCCGACTCCGGCCACGCACAGCACCGCCGTCCCGAGCAGCCACAGCGAGGCGGCGACCGCCAGCACGGCGGTGCCCAAGCCCACGACGAGCCGCTCCAGCGCGTCCAGCGCGGCACGGGCGCGGACGACCGGGTGCCACGGCCGGGCGTCCTCGGTGGCCATCCCGGAGAGGGTAGAGCACCGCGCAACTCAGCCGCGGAAGACCGACTTCCGCTGCGAAAGCCGCTGGTACAGCGTCTGCTGGATCGACTCGCGCACCTGGTCGGTCAGCTGGAACACCAGCATCGGGTCGTCGACGGCGTCCGGGCCGTAGGAGTCCGTCGCGATCGGCGCACCGAACTCGATGCTCCACTTCGTCGGGAGCGGGACCGCGCCGAGCAGGCCCAGCATCGGGAAGAACGGCGTCACCGGGAAGTACGGCAGCCCGAGCATCCGGGCCAGCACCTTGATGTCGCCGAGCTTCGGGTAGATCTCCTCGGCGCCGATCACCGACACCGGGATGATCGGCACGCCGGCGCGCAGGGCGGCCGACACGAAGCCGCCGCGGCCGAAGCGCTGCAGCTTGTAGCGGGACGCGAACGGCTTGCCCACGCCCTTGAAGCCCTCCGGCCACACCCCGACCAGCTCGCCCTTGCGCAGCAGGCGCTCGGCGTCCGCGTGGCAGGCCAGGGTCTGCCCGGACTTGCGGGCGAACGACCCGACCAGCGGCACCTGGAACACCAGGTCGGCGCCGAGGCCGCGCAGGTGACGGCCGCCGGTCTCGTCGTGGACCGCCACCGCCGTCATCAGGGAGTCGAGCGGGATCGTGCCCGAGTGGTTGGACACCAGCAGCGCGCCGCCGGCCGCCGGGAGGTTCTCGACGCCGTAGGTGTCGACGCGGAACCACTTCTTGTACAGCGCGCGCAGCGGCGGGAGGAACACCGCTTCGGTCAGCTCGGCGTCGAAGCCGAACTCGTCGACCGTGTAGTCGCCGGTCAGCCGGTCGCGGATGAAGCCGAGCGCCGAGCGCGCGGCGTCCGAAAGGGGCCCGTCCGGCGCCGGCTGCTCGACGCCACCGGGGAAGGCGACGACCGGCGCGTCGGCCCGCGCGGCTTCCTGCTCGCGGAGATCTCTCTCGGCCGCACGAGCTTCCGGCTTTTCCCGGCCCGGTCCGTGCAAGGGGATGACTTGCGCCTCGGCACCGCCCACCATTCCCGCCTCGCTTCCGAAGTCGTCCAAGTCGTGCGGCCTGCTGTAACAACCGGAGCTTCGCTCCGGGCCGGGGGCTCCGCCACCCGGACCCCCGAACGGCCTGCTCATCGGCTCTGCCCCGTCGCCGCGGCAACAAGCACCTTGCCGGCCAGTCCGGCCAGCTTGCCGCCGTCGAGCACCGGGCGGAGGCCGCGTCCCACGATGTAGTCGTCGAACGCCTCACGTGTGGTCCACCGCGGGGTGTACCCGAAGTCCTGCTTCAGCTTGGCGATGTCGACGACCCGGCCGAAGTTCAGCAGCCGGACCTGGTCGGCGGAGAAGTCCACGACGCGGGCGCCGCGCAGGACCTTGCCGACCGACGGCACCACGCTCCGCGGCATCGGCAGCTCGACCCGGCCGGCCCGCCGGATCGCCTGTGAAAGGGTGAGTACCCCCTCCGCGCCGACGTTGAACACGCCGGGCTTGTCGTGCAGGGTCGCCCGTTCCAGCACGGACAACGCGTCCGCGGAGTGCAGCAGCTGGATGCGCGCGTCGTAGCCGAAGACCGTCGGCACCACCGGCAGCGCGAAGTAGCGCGCGAGGACGGTGTCGGTCTCGGGGCCGATGATGTTGGCGAACCGGAACAACGTCGTGGTGATGTCGGGGCGGCGGCGCACCAGGCCGCGCACGTACCCCTCCATCTCGACGGCGTCCTTCGCGTATCCGCTGGTCGACGTCGGGATGAGCTCGGAGTCCTCGGTGAACACCGCCTGCGAGCGGGCGCCGGCGCCGTAGACCGCCGCCGTCGATTTGACGACCAGCTTCCGGACCTGCGGGGAGCGCTGGCAGGCGGCGAGCAGCCGCATGGTGCCGATGACGTTGACTTCCTTGATCGCCGTGCGGCGCCCCGGCCCGGCCGGGTGCGCGGTGCAGGAGGCGTGGACCACCGTGTCGACGTTGGCCGTGCTGATCACCTTGGCAATCAACGGGTTCCTGATATCCGCGCGGACGAACTCCGCGTGCCCCATGCGCTGCAGGACCGCCTTGTCCGGCGGGACCGTGTCGACACCGATGACCCGTTCGAAGTCGGGGTTGTTGCCCAGCCGGGCGAGCAGTTTCCCGCCCAGCTCCCCGGCGACGCCGGTGACGAGCACGATGTTCGACGGCATGCGACTCCCTGCGGCGTAGGGCGTTTGGGGGGTGGACGATCACCCGAGGTGCGCGTACCTGCACTCGTTGGAAGCATCGCGCGGACGCCCTTGAGATGTTACCGCTCTTCAGTGGTAGCTCCGGGCTGTCTCACGTGCTATTAACGCGGGTTTCCCCGGAAAGCGACGAACGCCTCACTCGAACGGGCGGAACGTGCCCACCAAATGGACGTGGCCCGTCCAGAGACTGGACGGGCCACGGTGACGCTCAGCTTGGGCAAGCAGAGTTACTTGCCGGCCTTGCGACGCTGCACTCGCGTACGGCGAAGCAGCTTGCGGTGCTTCTTCTTCGACATGCGCTTGCGGCGCTTCTTGATCACAGAGCCCATGGGCGCTCCTTAGGTCGACGTCGGTCACGCTGCCCGGCGCAGCGTCCAACGGGTGGAGCGCACAGGCACGAGCGGTTTTCCAGGTTACCCGTCACCCGTGACGGGCCGGTCGGCGGGCACGCCGTAGCGCTGCGCGCCGCTGGTCACGGCGTGCCCGACCTGGTTCAGCCCACGTCGTAATAGGCACCCTGGAGGTACTCGTGCACTGCTTTTTCCGGCACCCGGAAGGACTTCCCGACCCTGACGGCGGGCAGCTCCCCCGAGTGCACGAGACGGTAGACGGTCATCTTGGAGACCCGCATCAGCGTGGCCACTTCGGCGACCGTCAGGAACTGGACCTGCCCGACTGCGGGCAAATCCTCCTTCTTGTTCGGCGACATGTTTACCGCGTCCTTCGACACGTGTCGCGCCACGAGGCTTCCCCACCTGTGGTATCGACACGCACGTGCTCTATCGAGAGTAGCGGGACTGGTGGGACTAATGCGACGCCTGTCACCGAGATGGGCCCCTACCAGCGCTAACGCACAGGCACCGGCGCGTGCAAGACCCCGGCAATCGCCCTTTCCGGGGAAATCGGGCGCGCGGGGGTCAGCCCTCGTGGGCCTTGCCGAGCTCCACCGAACGGTCCTTCGCGGCCTCGATGGCGGCCAGCATCGCGGCGCGGACGCCGTGCTTCTCGAGCTCGCGGATGGCGTTGATGGTCGTCCCGGCGGGCGACGTCACGGCCTCGCGCAGCAGCACGGGGTGCTCGTCGGATTCGGCGAGCATCTTCGCCGCGCCGACGGCCGACTGGATGATCAGCTGCCCGGCGAGCGCCCGCGGCAGGCCCAGCAGGATCCCGGCGTCGATCATGGCCTCGACCAGGTAGAAGAAGTAGGCGGGCCCGGACCCGGACAGCGCGGTGAC
Organism: Amycolatopsis sp. lyj-346; assembly: GCF_046548975.1. Lineage (NCBI taxonomy): Bacteria > Bacillati > Actinomycetota > Actinomycetes > Pseudonocardiales > Pseudonocardiaceae > Amycolatopsis > Amycolatopsis sp. lyj-346. Next base: position 1,463,802 of record NZ_JAJPWT010000001.1, on the reverse strand, counting down.
GGCGTCCTGCTGGCTTTCGGGCACCTCGACGACCTGCCCGACGTGCGAGAGCAGGTCCCGCACGACGGCGAGGTGCTCGGCGGTCGCGTACCGGCCGGCGGAGATGGCGCTCATCGCCTCGTTGACCAGCATCGGCGTGTTCGGCATGACGCGGACGACGGGGACGCCCTCGGCGAGCCGCCGCTCGTACAGCGCGGTGGGCAGCCCGGCGCACAGCGAGACGACGAGCGACGACGGCGCGAGCAGCGGCGCGAGCTCGTCGAGCACGGGCTCGATGTCCTGCGGCTTGACGGCGACGACCAGGATGTCGGCCCGCTTGGCCGCTTCCCCGACCTCGACGCCGCGGATGCCGTAGCGGGAGGTCAGTTCTTCGACGCGCGCCGGGTACCGCTCGGTGAAGAGGAGGTCGCCGGCTTCGTGGCCGCCGTGCAGCAGCCCCGAAAGCAACGCCTCACCGATCTTGCCCGCACCCAGCACCGCGATGACCGTCATGGGAGCAAGCGTGCCAAACACGCCTCGGCCGCCCGGTGCCGGGTTACCGCGTTCAGCCGCCCGGTGCCGGGGCCAGGCCGAGCTGCCGGGCCTGGCACACCAGCCTGCCCTGCGCGTCCACCACCGTCGCGTCGGAGTCGAACCAGGACTCGTGCACCGACCTCGACTCCACCACCACCCGCAGCCAGCCCGGCGCCGGGCGCGTCCGCAGCAACGCCGTCAGCTGCACCGTCGGGGCCCAGCCGATGCGGCCGAGGTTCATCACCACCGGCGGGTTCACGTCGGACGCCAGCAGCGAAAAGTACGGGTCGGCCAGGCTGTGCCGCGGCCGGACCCACAGCCGCATCCGGGGTGGCTCGCCCGTGCGGCCGGTCAGGTAGCCCGCCGTCGCCGGGTCCAGCCGGACCTCGCAGCCCTTCGCCAGGTTGAACGGCCCTTCGGTGCTCTCCGCCATCGCCAGCGCGCCAGGCGGCGGCTCGGCGGGCATCGACGGCACGTCGGTCCACTCCGGCCGCCGCATCGGAAGCCGTCCCGTCGTCACCCTGGCCTCGACGCAGCTGCGGCCGCGCTGCTCCAGCCGGACCTCGACCACCGTCGCGCGGCGGCCGACCTTGCGGACGTCCGTGCGCAGCAGCACCGGGCCGAGCGCGGGTGCGTGCAGGAACTCCGCGCTGACGACCAGTGGCTCCGCGTGCGGCTCACCGCGCTCGTGCAGGGCGGCGACCGCCGCCCTGGCGAGCAGGGCGAGCAGGAAACCCCCGTGCGGGTGCGAGCCGATGGCCCATTCCGCACGCAGCACCGCGGTGAAGGTGCCGTCCCCCAGCGACCGCGCCGCACACGCCGTGTCGAAGGACACGGCGGTGCCGTCCATTCCGCTCACGAACGGTCCGCGCCATTTCGGGAATCGGGGCAGGTGACGAGCAACGAGAGCGACGGTTTCACGGTCCGAACTTTACGGGTTGTACCGGCGGAAATGCACTCGGGAGCAGGTAGGCCCGGCGCGTTATTGCCCGAGGTGGAGCCGCGCGAACAACAGCGCCTCGGCCAGATCGCGGACCCGCTGGGCCGCGGTGCCGACGTGCCGGGTGTTGATCTCCAGCACGATCTGGCCGGCAAAACCGTTGCTGACCAGCTTCTCGAGCAGTTCGGCGCACGGCTGGCCGCCACGGCCGGGTACCAGGTGTTCGTCCCGCGGGACGCCGGTGCCGTCGGCCAGATGGACGTGGGTGAGCCCGTCACCCATCCGTTGCGCGAGCGCCAGCGCGTCCATCTCGGCTGCCGCGGTGTGGGACAGGTCGAGCGTGTAGTGCCGGAACCCGACGTCCGTCGGATCGATCGACGGCCGGAACGCGGAGACCCGCGAATTCTTCGAACCACCGGGCGGCCGGACCTTGAACATGTTTTCCACGGCGATTTCGACGCCGCTCGACTCCTCCAGTTCGGCGACCAGATCGCCGAACGCATCCCCGTACCGGCGCTGCCAGCGGAACGGCGGGTGCACCACCACCGTGCGCGCGCCCAGTTCGAGGGCGGCGTCGACCGACATCCGCAGCCGCACGACCGGGTCCGGCGACCAGATCCGCTGGGTGATCAGCAGCGACGGCGAGTGCACCGACAGCACGGGCACGCCGGTGCGCCGCGACCAGCGCCGCAGTGCGGTGACGTCCTGGCTGACCGGGTCGGCCCAGACCATCACCTCGACACCGTCGTAGCCGAGCTCGGCGGCCAGCTCGAAGGCCGTGCCCGCCTTGAGGGGCCACACGGACGCCGTGCTGAGTCCGACGGGGACCGGCTGCTCGTCTGTCACGCGCGCCATCCTGCCTCGTGACCGAGGGTGCGTGGCGCCGCCGGGCCGCCAACGCGACGCGGATCACCGCGTCAGCGGCCGACGAGCAGCAACGCAGCCGGCGACACCGTCACCACCAGGCCCACCAGCACCGCGAGCACGGTGGTCTGCAGGTCTTCGGCGCGGCGGATCTTCCGCACGATCCAGACCAGCGCGACGACCACCAGCAGCGCGGCGATCAGCGCGGCGGCGGGGATGTTGACCCACAGCCAGTTGAAGCCGAGCCAGACGGCGGCCCCGCCGACGACGCCCATCGCCAGCTGGCCGGCCAGTGCCAGCCACTGCTTGCCGGGCGAAGCCGCGGGCTCCGGCTCCGCGGCCGGCTCGGGCGCGTCGTCGTACTCGTCGTCTTCGTAGCCTTCGCCCTGCTCGTAGGCGTAGTCGTCCTGTTCGAAGTCCGGGCCGTCCGCCGGGTAGCCGTCGGCGAACTCGCGCTCGTAGGGCGCGAGGTCGTCGGGGACCGGCGCCCGCGAAGCCCGGTCGCCGGGGGCGAACGGCATCGGCGGCGGGTACGCACCGGTCGGCGGGCCCGCGTCGTAGGCGGCCTGGTAGCCGCTGCTCTCCGGGGCGAAGCCGTCGGGCTCGAAGTCCTCCTCGGGGTAGCCGTCGTCCGGGGTGTCGGTGGGCACCGCCGGCATGACGCCGATCTCGGTGTCCTCCATTAGCTCCTGCTGCCGCCGCTTGCGCCAGTTCGCCAGCCCCGCGGGCGACGACGGCTCCGGCGGTTCGGGCTTCTGGCCCTTCGGCGGCACCGGCGGGGCGGACGGCTCGTCGTCGGGGACCGCCGAGAACTGCTCGGTGTGGTCCTCGCGCTTCGGCTCGGGGCGGCGCGCCGGGGCGCGGCGGGGCCGGCCGGGCGCGGCGGGCGGCGTGGCGAACGGCCCGCTGGCCATCGGGCCCGGCGGGACGTCGACGTCGGCGTCCGGGGTGCCGTTGAGGCCGTCGAGCCGGGCCGACAGCGGGCCGCCGGGCGGCGGCGGGGGTGTCGGCAGCTGCTGGGACGGCTGGGGCGGCACCGGCAGCTGCTGAGACGGCTGCGGCGGCACGGGGCGGCGCCGGACCGGCGGGACGGCCTCGCGGGTCTCCTCGGCCGCCGGCGGGGCCGGCAGCTGCTGCGAAGGCTGCGGTGGCACCGGCAGCTGCTGGGACGGCTGCGGCGGCGGCACGGGCAACTGCTGCGAAGGCTGCGGTGGCGGCGGTGGCGGCGGCGGGGTCTGGCGGCGCGGCGCGGCCCGCGGCGGCACCGGCAGCTGCGCGGACTCCTGCGGGCGCGCGAACTGCCCGGACTCCTGCGGCGGCCGGGCGAACTGGCCGGACTCCTGCGGGGCCGGGCGGGCGTACTGGCCGGACTCGGCGCCGCCGGGGGCGGGCCGAGCGGGCGGCGGCACCGGCCGGGGCAGCGGCTGGGAGTCCTGCGGGACCGCGCGGGGCGCGGGCGGCGGCGGGGACGGCGACTGCTCGGCGCGGCGCCGTCCGGCGGGCCGCGCGGGTGGCGACGGCGGGGGCGGGGTGCCCTCGGAAGCCACCCGGTCGATGATCGCCTGCGGGCCGGTGTCGCTCACGCCCGGCCGCCGGTGCGAGCCGGTCGCACCGGGCGGGGCTTCGGGGGTGCCGGGTTCGTCGTCGTCATCGGCGGCACGCCGACGGCGACGGCGTCCGCCGTCGACCTGGGCACCGTGCTGGGCGAGGAGCTCAGCAACGGTCTTCTGCGGCTGGTCGCCTCCGGTCTGGTCCGTCATACCTGGTGATCCCCTGCGCGCACCGAGTTGAAAGTTTCGGCACCTTGCGAAGCAGCACCTGACGGCACACCGGCGGCGCCGCGCGCGCCGTACACCGACCTTTGCATGTCCGTCACCTCTCCACCGTGCCCGTTATCCGTGCGGGAAGTCCAGCCGCGTGCTTTCACCGGTCCTCCTGTGCGCCGAAGCGCCCCACGGGGGCGGCTCCAGTCTCATCCGCGCCGTTCGAATGGTCCAGCCGCCGCAGGATGACGCCCTCTCGCAGAGCCCACGGGCAGATCTCGAGTTCCGGCACACCGAGCGCCCGCATCGTCGCCTGCGCGACGAGCGCACCCGCCACCAGCTGGTGCGACCGGCTCGAACTGACGCCCTCGAGCTGCGCGAGATCGGCCGACGGCATGCGCGAGATGAAGGCCAGGAGCTGGCGCAATGCGGTGTCCGTGAGCGTACGTCGGACGCGGGGGCCCGCGGCCGAGGGGGCGGCGCCGGTCAGCCGGGCCAGGGAGCGGAACGTCTTCGACGTCGCCACGACCCGGTCGGGTTCACCCCATTTGGTGACCTTGCGCGCGAGGTCAGTGAGCTGGTCGTCCAGCCAAGCCGACGTCGCGACGAGCTCGGAGCGCGTCGGCGGGTCGTGCCGGAAGCGGGTCCGCGTGGTGCGGCCGGCGCCCAGTGGCAGCGATTCGGCCAGCACCGGCGCCTCGTCGCGGCCCATCGCGACCTCCAGGGAGCCGCCGCCGATGTCGAGCACCAGCAGCTGCCCGGCCGACCAGCCGTACCAGCGGCGGACGGCGAGGAACGTCAGCCTCGCTTCGTCGGTGCCCGAAAGGACCTGCAGGTCGACGCCGGTCTTGTCGGCCACGCGGGCCAGCACCTTGGCGGAGTTCTTCGCTTCGCGGACCGCGGACGTGGCGAACGCCATCAGCTCTTCGCAGCCGAGCCGCGCGGCGGACTCCTTCGCGGATTCGACCGCGGTCACCAGGTCGTCCGCGCCGGCCTTGGTGAGCTCGCCACCAGGGGTGATCTGTTCGGCCAGCCGCAGCACCGACTTTTCGGAATGCATCGGCGTCGGGTGGGCGCCACGATGGGCGTCGACCACGAGCAGGTGGACGGTGTTGGAACCGACGTCGAGTACCCCTAGGCGCACGGGGGTCCAGGGTACCGGCCCCAGCCTCAGGTCTCGAACATGTAACCAACAACACTCGGTGCGGTACCGCCCCGGCGCGCCTCCACCGCGGGCGATACCGCACCGAAGCGGGCTTACGTTTCGAACTTGTAGCCGAGGCCGCGGACGGTCACCAGGTGACGCGGGGAGCCCGGGTCCGGTTCGATCTTCGAGCGCAGCCGCTTCACGTGGACGTCGAGCGTCTTCGTGTCACCGACGTAGTCCGCGCCCCACACCCGGTCGATCAGCTGCCCGCGCGTCAGCACCCGGCCGACGTTGCGGAGCAGGTACTCGAGCAGGTCGAACTCCTTGAGCGGGAGCGACACCTCGGCGCCGTCGACGGTCACGACGTGCCGCTCGACGTCCATCCGGACCGGGCCTGCCGAAAGGACCAGCGGGGCCAGCTCGCCTTCGGAGCCGGGCTCGCCGCCGCGGCGCAGCACCGCGCGGACCCTGGCGATGAGCTCGCGGGCCGAGTACGGCTTGGTGACGTAGTCGTCCGCGCCCAGCTCCAGGCCCACGACCTTGTCGATCTCGCTGTCGCGCGCGGTCACCATGATGACCGGCACCGCGGAGCGCTGGCGCAGCTGCTTGCAGACGTCGGTGCCGCTCATCCCGGGCAGCATGAGGTCGAGCAGCACGATGTCGGCGCCGTTGCGGTCGAACTCCTCCAGCGCCGCCTGGCCGGTGCCGGCCACGGCCGCGGTGAACCCTTCCTTGCGCAGCAGGAAGGCGAGGGGGTCGGCGAACGACTCCTCGTCCTCGACGATGAGAACCCTGGTCACAGGTTTCCTCCATGATCTGGGCTGTCCTGCCCGGTAACCACGAGCCTCGGGGTGCGCTCGGGGGTCTTCTCCTGCCGCGGTGCCGGCGAGGTCTTGGCCGCCCGGGCCGGCTCGGGGGCCGGTTCGGGGCTGACGTGCGCGGGGATGCGCAGGGTGAACGTCGAGCCGGTGCCGGGGCGGCTCCACAGCCCGACCGAGCCGCCGTGGTTGGCCGCGACGTGCTTGACGATCGCCAGGCCCAGCCCGGTGCCGCCGGTGGCGCGGGACCGGGCCTTGTCGGCGCGGTAGAAGCGCTCGAACACGCGCTGCTGCTCGTCCTCGGCGATGCCGATGCCGCGGTCGGTGACGGCGATCTCGACCATCCCGTCGGCGAGCCGCCGGGAGATCGACACCGGGCTGCCGGCCGGCGAGTACGCGACGGCGTTCTCCAGCAGGTTCGACAGCGCGGTGACCAGCAGCGTGCGGTCGCCCTCGATGAGCAGGCCGCTGGGGTTGTCCGTGGTGATGCTGATGTCGGCGGACTCGGCCGACAGCGTGGTGCGGCCGAGCGCCTCGCGGACGACCGCGTCGACCTCGACGACGTTGAGGTCGGGCAGCCGTTCGGCGCCCTGCAGCCGGGACAGCGCGATCAGCTCGGTGACGAGCTGGCCGAGCCGGGTGGACTCGCGCAGGATCTTGCCGCCGAAGCGGCGGACCTCCTCGACGTCCTCGGCGGCGTCGAGCACGGCCTCGGTGAGCAGCGCGATCGCGCCGACCGGGGTCTTGAGCTCGTGGCTGACGTTGGCGACGAAGTCGCGCCGCACGGCCTCCAGCCGGATGGCCTCGGAGTGGTCGACGGCCTCGACGACGGTGAAGCCGTCGCCGAGCGGCCGGACCTGGCCGAGCACCGCCTCCGGCTGGCGGCCGCGCGCTTCGAGCGGCGAGAGGTCGATTTCCAGCGGCTCGTCGGTCTCGGTGACCTGCTCGGCGGCCTTGCGGGCCCGCGGGTCGGCCTGGTTGACCCGGACCAGGCCCAGCTCGTAGGCACGCGGGTTGTGCAGCACCATGTCGCCGAAGCGGTTGAGCACGACGATGCCGTTGTTGGAGGAGCGGACCAGCCGTTCGAGGAGCTCCGCGACGGTCGGGCCCGGTGGCCGGGCTTCTTCCCGGCGGGTGCGGGCCCGCGCCAGGAAGTAGCCGGCCACCGCACCGGCCACCAGTGCGCCGATGGCCAGTGCGAGTGAAACAGGCGTGGTCACGGGCCGATCGTAAGCTGAGAAGTGGCCCTTCGGCCTAGCGTTGTCCGCCTTGTCGTGAGCACCGCGACACCTGCGGAGGACATGTTCGCCGTGGCTTCAGGCGGCGTTCACCCGATCGATTCCCCGGCGAGACATTCCGGCGGATTCACCCGTTCCCGTCGAGGGTCGCCAGATCGTCCCCGGTGAGCTCCAGTCCCGCCGCGGCGACGTTCTGCTCGAGGTGGGCGACGTCGCCGGTGCCGGGGATGGCGAGCACGTGCGGTCCTTGGTGGAGGGTCCAGGCGAGCCGCACCTGCGCCGGGGTGACGTCGTGGCGGCGCGCGACCTCGGCGACCCGCGTCTCCTCCGCCGAGCCGCTGGCCATGGCGAAGAACGGCACGAAGGCGATCCCGCGCTCGGCGCACATCCGGACGAGTTCGTCGTCCTCGCGGCGGGCGGTGAGGCCGTACTGGTTCTGGACGCAGACGACGGGCGCGATCTCGAGGGCCTCGGTGAGGTGCTCCGGGCCGACGTTGGAGATGCCCAGCTCGCGGATCAGCCCGGCTTCGCGCAGTTCGGCGAGCGCGCCGAAGCCGTCGGCGAGTGAGCCGGTGCCGCGGTCGAGGGCCTGGCCGATCCGGTAGTTGACGACGTCGAGGTGGTCCAGACCCAGCTCGCGCAGGTTCTGTTCGACCTGGGCGCGCAGCTGCTCCGGCCGGGCGGTGTAGAAGGTGCCCTCGAAGTCGCGGCCGGGGCCGACCTTGGTGGTGATGACCAGGTCGTCGTACGGCGCCAGCGCGCTGTTGATCAGTTCGTTCGCCGAGCGCGGGCCGGCGAAGTAGAACTCGGCGGTGTCGATGTGGTTCACGCCCAGCTCGACGGCGCGGCGCAGCACGGCGAGCGACGTCTCGCGGGCGCGGATGCCGCCGTCCGAAGTGGACATCAGGCGCATCGCGCCGTACCCGAGGCGGTTGACTTCGAAGGAGCCGAGCTTCCAGGTGCCCGCCGCGGCGGCGGGGAGCGTGTTCGTGGTCATGGCTCCAGGCTTCCGGCGGAGCGGACGTGACCACCGGGTTTGGCAGTTTGCTGCCACACTGGAATGCGTGGAGAAGGTGACTGACGTCGTCATGGTGCGCGGCGAGGCCGAGCTGTTCGAGCGGACGGCGCACCTCTTCGCGCTCGCGACCGAGATTTCCTGCGCGGCCCGCGACCTGCACACGTGGTCGGTGGCGCACCCGAGCGCGCCCGAGCGCGCGCAGGCGGTGCGCGGGATGACCGTGCGCAAGGTGTACCTGCCCGGCGTGCTGTTCGACCCCGCGCTGGCGGAGCACCTGCGGTTCATGGCCGGGCACGGCGCCCGGATCCGGATCACCGAGCGCGAGGTCAACGAGACGATCCTGCTCGACCGCCGCATCGCGATCGTGGCGGGCGACCAGGTCGGCGGGGTCCGCGGCTACACGGTGATCAGCAACCCGGATCTGGTCCAGGGCATCCAATCGCTGTTCGAGGCGGTCTGGCACGGCTCGACGGACCTGGAGTCGTACCAGGCGCGGTTCACCGAGCTGGGCGCGCGGGAGATCCTGGAGCAGCTGGCCTCGGGCTGCAAGGACGAGACGGCGGCCCGTGCCCTCGGCGTCGGCCTGCGCACCTACCGGCGCCGGGTGGCGGAGCTGATGGAGCTGCTGGGCGCGTCTTCGCGGTTCCAGGCCGGTGCCCGGGCCCGCGAGGCCGGGCTGCTGTGACGCCGGCTGCGGTGCCCCGGAAAACCGCGAAGGCCACGCCGCGGGACCGCAGTCTCGCAACGTGGCCTTCGGCGACCAGAACTCAACGGCTGGAGCTCAGCGACCCTGGTTCGCCACCGCGGCCGCGGCTTCCTTGGCCGCGGCCGGGTCGAGGTACTCGCCGCCCGGCTTCAGCGGCTGCAGGTCCTCCGTGAGGTCGTAGCGCAGCGGGATGCCCGTCGGGATGTTCAGGCCCGCGATGTCCGCGTCGGAGATGCCGTCGAGGTGCTTGACCAGTGCGCGCAGCGAGTTGCCGTGCGCGGCGACCAGCACCGTCTTGCCCGCGCGCAGGTCCGGCACGATCTCGGACTCCCAGTACGGCAGCAGCCGCTCGACGACGTCCTTCAGGCACTCGGTCAGCGGGGCCCGGTCGCCGAGGTCGGCGTAACGGGCGTCGCCCGCCTGGCTCCACTCGTCCTTCGGGTCGATCGCCGGCGGCGGGGTGTCGTAGGACCGGCGCCAGAGCATGAACTGCTCTTCGCCGAACTCGTCGAGGGTCTGCTTCTTGTTCTTGCCCTGCAGCGCGCCGTAGTGGCGCTCGTTGAGGCGCCAGTCGCGCTTCACCGGGATCCAGTGCCGGTCGGCGGCGTCCAGCGCGATGTTCGCGGTGGAGATCGCGCGGCGCAGCAGCGAGGTGTGCACCACGTCCGGGAGCAGCCCGGCGCCGGCCAGCAGCTGACCGCCCTGGCGGGCTTCACCCTCACCCAGTTCCGAAAGCGGTACGTCCACCCAGCCGGTGAACAGGTTTTCCGCGTTCCACGTGCTCTGCCCGTGCCGCAGCAGCACCAACGTCCCAATCTCGGCCATGCACCACAGCCTGCCAGAACGCGCCACGCAACCGGCCGGTGACCTCCGTCCTACCCAGAGTGTGTTACTCCGCAGTAACACCTCACTCTTCGACAAGTCCGCCTGCCAACAACGCGCAAAAAACCAGCCGCAGACTGCACACCGTTATCTAACTTTCAAAAATTCACTCGAACGGGCTAGCCAGTAGCCTTGTGATTACCCGCCGGGATCTGACAGGTTGACTACGTCCCGAGCGGCCGGATTCCACGCACTCCCCGGCCGGATTCGGGCGTTGACCGCGGCTCGTCTCCCCCCTGCCGAGCCGCGGCCCGCCGGCCCCGTTGGCACCCCCCTCGTCACCGGGTCCTGATCGGCGGGAACTTCAGCGGGGCGGCTCGAGATCGCGACTCCCCCTCCCTCGAGCCGTCCCGCCTGTTCCGCTCAGCTCTCGCCCGGTTCCGGCGACGGCACCGCCGGACGACGGCGGCGGTACAGCCACCAGCCGACCCAGCCCAGCGGCACGAGGAACAGCAGGAACGGCGCGAGCGCGCCCAGCACGGTCAGCAGGCCGCCGCCGAACACGAGGAACGCGTCCCAGCCGGCGGCCAGCCCGCCGAGGAACCCGCTGCGGTCTTCGGACGGCGGCGGCGGCGTGGCGACGTTGCGGATGGTCATCGCCACGGTCGCCATCGCGACGCTGCCGGCCAGGGAGTTCCGCTGCTGCTGGAGCGATTCGAGGGTCGCCTCGCGGCTCGTCAGCTCGCTCTCGACCGACGCGATCTCGGACACCGAAGTCGCCCTCGCCAGCAACGCGCGGATCCGCTCGACGGACGCCCGCTGCGTCGCCAGCCGCGCTTCGACGTCGACGACCTGCTCGGTCACGTCCTGAGTGGTCAGCTCCCGCTTCACCAGGCGGCTGCCCAGGTGCGAAAGCTGGTCGAGCACGCCGTCGAGCCGGTCCGCGGGCACCGCGAGGCTGAGCGTCGCCAGCTCCTCGCCGGTGCTCTCCTGGCCGGTGTAGCCGCCGGCGCCCTGCGCGATCCCGCGGGCCTGCGCGACGACGTCGGCCACCTTGGGCGCGGTCAGTTCCAGCCGGGCACTGCGCGAAAGCTTGCGATCGGTGGCACCCGGCTGCGGCGGGGCCACCTTCCCCTTCTCCGGCTGGGTCTTGCCGCTGCCCTGCTGCGGCGGCGCGGCCGGCACCGGCCCGGCACCGGCGCTGTCCGCCGTGGAGGCCGACTTTTCCTGGGCTGCCGAGCAGCCGGCCAGCACGAACGCCACGCCCACGACCGCGAGCCCGGCTCTCCAACGAGTCCGCATCCTGCGTCTCCCTCCAGTTTGCCTGGCGAGGGGACGGATGTCCGGTTCAGGACCGTTGCACGGCCAGGGTCACGACTCGGTCAAGCCCGGTTCGTGCGGCTTCTCCGGCGCGACGAGGTGCTTGAACGCCTGGAGGTTGGCCAGGGATTCACCGCGGGAGACGCGCCAGTCCCACTCGCGCTTGATCGACGTCGCGAAGCCGATTTCGAGCAGCGTGTTGAAGTCGCCGTCGGCCGCCTCCAGCACCTGGCCGAGCACCTTGTCGAGCTCGTCGGCGGACATCGTCTCCTTGCCGAACCGGCCGACCAGGTAGATGTCGCCGAGACTGTCCACTGTGTAGTGAACACCGTAGAGCTTCGCGTTGCGCTGCAGCAGGAACCGGTAAACGTCCTCATGGGACTCGTCGGGGCGGCGGCAGACGAAGGCTTCCACGGAGAACGCGTGGTCGCCGTCGACCAGCCACGCGTTGGTCTGCAGCTTCTTGGTGCCCGGCAACGTGACGAAGTACCTGCCGGGACCGCGCCGGTCGTACTTCAGCTCTGCCGAGTCCAAAGTAGACCGGATCAGCTCGTCCAGGCTCACACCGCCACCTCCGTGCGCAGGTCCAGCGCGTGGGAGAACGCGCTGGTGGCCTGAGCATAAATGTCCAGGAGCGCGTCCGTCGTCCGGCGCCAGGAGAACCGGCGCGCGTGCAGGACGGCGTTGGCGCCCAGTTCGGCTCGCCGGTCCGGGCGCAGCGCGACCGCGGCCAGCGCGTCCGCCCACTCGTCGGCGCCGTGCCCGGGCACCAGCAGCCCGGAGACGCCGTGCGGCACCGCCACCGGCAGCCCGCCGACCTCGGCCGCGACCACCGGCGTCCCGCAGGCCTGGGCCTCGAGGGCGACCAGGCCGAACGACTCGTTGTAGCTGGGCACCGCGACGACGTCGGCGGCGCGGAAGACGCGGGCGAGGCGTTCGCCCGGCTGCGGCGGCAGGAACCGGACCTGCGCCTCGATGCCGAGCGAACCGGCCAGCTCGCGCAGGGCCTGCGGCTGCTCCAGCCCGGTCCCCGACGGCCCGCCGACGATCAGCACGACCAGCCGGGCGGCCAGCTCGGGACGGCGCCGCAGCATCGCGGCCGCGGCGTGCAGCAGCACGTCCGGCGCCTTCAGCGGCTGGATCCGGCCCGCGAAGGCCAGCACGACGTCGTCGGGCGCCAAGCCCAGCTCGTCACGCGCGGCCTGCTTCGGCCCGGGGGTGAAGCGTTCGAGGTCGACACCCGGCGGCACGGCGTGCACCGCGTCCGGTTCGGCGTCGTAGAGCTCGATGAGCTGGCGCGCCTCGACCGCGGTGTTGGCGACCAGCCGGTCGGCCTCGGCGACCACCTGCTCCTCGCCGATCACGCGGGTGCGCGGCTCGGGTTTGTCCCCTTCGGCGAGCGCGGCGTTCTTCACCTTCGCCAGCGTGTGCGCGGTGTGCACGAGCGGCACGGACCACCGGTCGCGGGCGAGCCAGCCGACCTGGCCCGACAGCCAGTAGTGGGAGTGGATGAGGTCGTAGTAGCCGGGCTCGTGGAAGGCCTCGGTCCGCAGCACGCCGGAGGTGAACGCGCACAGCTGGGCGGGCAGCTCGTCGCGGCCCAGCGGCTCGAACGGGCCGGCCTGCACGTGCCGCACGGTCACGCCGGGCGCCAGCTCGGCCACCGGCGGCTGGTCGGACGCGGTCGCGCGGGTGAAGACCTCGACCTCGACGCCGCGGCGGGCCATCTCGATCGCCGTCTGGCTCACGTAGACGTTCATCCCGCCGGCGTCGCCCGTCCCGGGCTGCTCGAGCGGGGATGTGTGCACGGATAGCACCGCGATCCGGCGCGGCGCAGCCCGGAACCTCCGGAGGTTGCTGGTCACCTGGTCACGTCTCCTGCGTACGTCAGCATTCGTCGGCGAACTGCCGGAGCACCGCGTCGAACTCGGCCGCGGACTCGGCGAAGGGCGCATGCCCCCCGCCAAGGAACCAACGTCCGACGGCACCCGGAATCTTCCCGATGGCGTGCTTCGCCGCCGCGGAGTCGATCACGCGGTCGTGCGAACCGTGCACCACCAGGGTGGGTTTGTCGATGCCGGCCAGCACTTCTTCGCTGCCGATGTCCCGGTGGAACAGGGCCGAGCGGACCGAAGGCGGCACGCTGAGAGAAGCGCCGAGCAGGGCCTGGGCCTGGGCGCCGGGTACCGGCCTCGCGGTCATCTCACGGCTGAACGCGGTGAGCGCCGGGACCGCGATGTCCGGATCGTCCGAAAGCATCGCCCGCATGTGCTCCCGCATCAGCGCGCCGACGCGCCCGCCCGGCCGGTCGCGGCCGATCTCGGTGATGGCGCCGACGAGCACGAGCCCGCGCAGCCGTGCGGTGCCGTGCACGCGGATGTGGTCGGTCAGCACCAGGCCGCCGTAGGACCAGGCGACGACGATCGCGTCCGGGCCGGCGAAGTCGAGCACCGCGGCGAGGTCGTCCGCCCAGACCTGCGGGTTGTCATACCCGGTGACCGGGACGTCGGAGGCGCCGTGGCCCCGCAGGTCCACCGCGACCAGGCGGAACCGTTCGGTCAGGGCCGGGTCGGCGAGCTGCGCGGCCCAGCACCCGGCCGACTGCGCCCAGCCGTGCACGAACACGATCGGCCTGCTGTTTCCGGTGCCCTCGACCCGCAGGCCGAGCCGGACCCCGCCGTGCCCGACGACTTCGGTGCGCACGGCTTACTTCGCACCCAGCCCTTGCCAGGCCGCCCAGCTGTAGTTCCAGTCCTTGACGTCCGAGTTCATCGGCGGGGACAGCTTCGAACCGGTGATCTCGACCGGGTCGCCGATGATCGCCGAGTCGAAGTAGTCCTTGGCGTCGGATTCGAGGAGGTTGACGCAGCCGTGGGAGTTGTTGGTCTTCCCGATGTTGGCCGCGTTGTCCTGGTTCTCGTGGATGAACTCGCCGTGGTTGGAGAACCGGCAGGCCCACTTCTTGTTGACGTTCGTGTAGCCGTAGCGGGCGTTGTCGAAGATCGCCGACGGCTCCTTGCTCATGATGATGTAGGTGCCGTTCGGGGTGTTGCGGTCGACCTCGCCGTCCAGGCCGTTCGCGCAGGGGTAGCTCTTGGCCTTGGCGCCACCGCGGTAGACGTGCATCTGGTGTTCCGGCGTGTTGATCTTGACGACCTGGTTGCGGCCGATCTTGAACTTCGTGGTGACGTCGGCCTTGCCGTACGCGCCGCCGCCCAGGTCGACGCCGTACAGCTTCGCTTCGACGTTCACGGTGATGTTCTGCGGCCAGTACTCCTTCGGCCGGTAGTCGACCTGGCTGTCGGACAGCCAGCCCCACGCGCCTTCGACGTCCTTGTCCGTCTTCACGGACAGGGCCTTTTCGACCGCGGCGCGGTTCTTCACCGGCGACGCGAACTTGACGCTGATCGGCATGGCCACGCCGACGGTCTGGTCGTCGGCCGGGTTGAGCGTGGCGCGGACCTGCTTGGCCGGGGCGATCGTGGTGAAGCTGCCCTTGAAGTCGACCGGCTTGCCGTCGGAGCCGGTGGCCTTGGCCGAGTAGGTGTAGGTCTTGCCGTAGCCGAGCGGCTCGGAACTGGTCCAGGTGAGACCGTCGGGCGAGAGGTCGCCCTTGACGTCCTTGCCGCCCTCGGCGCTCAGCTTGCACTCGGTGAGCTTGCCGTCGGCGACCTTGAGCACGGCGGGCTTGAGCACCGGCACGTTCTTGGCGTCGGCCGCGGGCTCGGCCGTGATCTTCGCCACGGGCTGCCCGCCGCCCTCGCCGTCGGCACCGGCCGCGCCGGTGGGCAGCGCGGTACCGCCGTTCTCACTCGAACAAGCGGCGGCGACCAGTGCGGCCCCAGCCGCCAGAGCAGCCTTGAAGACCGTACGCCGTTCGATCACCGAAACCTCCTGAAATCCCCCGCCGACCAGCGGGCACACGCCCTTAGCGCTGGTGACCCGCTCGACGTTACCCGCCGAAAGGAAAAGACCAACCGATCAGGTGGGCCGCCTCTTTGTCGACAAGACGTCCTTACACACGTACGGGTTGCCCGGTTCGGGTCAAATCACGCAGTTGATCAGCAGCGGTTCGGGGTGCAACCGGACGCCGAAGCGCTCCTGGACGCCGTCGCGGACCTCGCGGGCCAGTGCGAGCAGGTCCTCCGTCGTCGCGTCGCCGCGGTTCGTCAGCGCCAGGGTGTGTTTCGTCGACAGGGAAACGCGGTTCCCCGGACCGGGGTACCCCTTGGCGAAGCCGGCCCGCTCGATCAGCCAGGCCGCGGACAGCTTGACGCCGCCGTCGGCCGGGTACTGCGGCACCGCCGAGCCGACGAGCGCGGTGATCCGCTCGAGGACCGCTTCGGCCTCGGCGTCCGGCACGATCGGGTTGGTGAAGAACGAGCCGGCGCTCCACGTGTCGTGGTCGGCCGGGTCGAGCACCATGCCCTTGCCGCGACGCAGCTTGAGGACGGCTTCGCGCGCATCGGCGGCCGGGACGCGGGCGCCGATCTCGACGCCGAGCGTGCGGGCCAGCTCGGCGTAGCGGATGGGCGCGGACAGGCCGTCCTCGCGGACCTCGAAGCGGACGGAGAGGACGACGCCAGTATCCGTGCCCTTGAGGACGCTGGTGCGGTAGGCGAAGCCGAGCTCGTCGGCCTTCAGCGTGCGCAATTCGCGCGTTCCGCGGTCGTAGAGCTCCACCGAGACGATCGACTCGGCGACTTCGCAGCCGTACGCGCCGACGTTCTGGATCGGCGTCGCCCCGACGCTGCCGGGGATGCCGGAGAGGCATTCGAGCCCGCCCAGCCCGGCCTCGACCAGTGCGGCGACGAACGCGTCCCAGTTCTGGCCGGCCTGAACCTCGACGATGTCGCCGTCGCGCCGCCAGCCGGTGTTCGCCACCTCGACGAGCGTGCCGTCGAACCCCGCGTCGCCGACCACCAGGTTGGAGCCGCCCCCGAGCAGCAGCACCGGCTCGCCCGCCGCGTCCGCCTCGCGAACCGCCGCGACGAGGTCTTCGCTGGTCACAGCGCTGACGAAGTGGCGGGCCGGGCCGCCGAGACGCAGTGTGGTGTACGCGGCGAGCCTCGGGAGAGCGGGAGTTCGGGCGGAGTTCACGCGTCTGACGGTACTGTCCGGCTCATGGGATCCCGGATCGAGCACCGCACTGTGTTCGCCGCGGACGTCGCGTCCACGTACGCGGCCGTCGCCGGCGAAGAGGCACTGCGGGCGCGCCTGGAGGAGCTCGGCGGCCACGACGCGGCGCTGCTGGCGTACGAGGTGTCCGACGCGGGCCTGCGGTACCAGCTGCGGCAGGGCATCAGCGCCGACAAGCTGCCGCAGGCCGTCCGGACGCTGCACAAGGGCGACCTGCTGGTGACGCGCACGCAGACCTGGCGGGTGAGCAAGGACGGCACCGGCCACCAGGGCAACGCCTCGGTCGAGGTCGGCGGCGTCCCGGGCGAGATCGTCGCCCGGACCGCGTTGCTGGCCAACGAGGACCAGACCGTGCTGCGGATCAGCGGCGAGGTCACCGTCCGCATCCCGCTGTTCGGCGGGAAGCTGGAGAGCGTGATCGCCGAGCAGGTCACGAAGCTGCTGGAGCGCGAAGCCGAATTCGCCGCGAAGTGGCTCACCGACGCAACCTGACCCCGGTCGGCGCGCCGACCCGCGGGACGACCAACCCGAACCGCCTGCGCCGGGTCGACCGCTGGATCGCGGCCGCACCGGCCACGTCCCGGCTGCTGCGCTCGGCCGGCTCGCCGCTGGTCGTCGACCTGGGGTACGGGGCTTCCCCGGTGACGACGGTCGAGCTGGCCCGGTGGCTGCGCCGGGTCCGCCCGGACGTCCGCGTGCTGGGCCTGGAACTGGACCCGGTGCGGGTGGCGGTGGCGCAGGCCGCCGCGTCGCCGCCGTTGCTGGACTTCCGGCGCGGCGGGTTCGAGCTGGCCGGCACCCGGCCGGTGCTGGTGCGGGCGTTCAACGTGCTCCGGCAGTACGCGGAGGACGAGGTCGCGGGCGCGTGGGGCCTGATGCTGGACTCGATGCCCGCCGATGGCCTGCTGGTCGAGGGCACGTGCGACGAGATCGGGCGGCTGTCGGCGTGGGTACTGGTCGCCCGGTCCGGGCCGGTCTCCCTGACGTTGTCGATGCGGCTGGCCGGGCTGGACCGCCCGTCGACCGTGGCCGAGCGGCTGCCGAAGGCGCTGATCCACCGGAACGTGCCGGGCGAGCGGGTCCACTCGCTGTTGTCCACCCTCGACGCCTGCTGGGCCACGGCGGCACCGCACCAGGCCTTCGGCGTGCGTTCCCGCTGGCTGGCGGCGATCCGGCTGCTGGCCGCCCGGGGCTGGCCGGTACTGGGCCCCCCGTCCCGGATCCGCCTCGGCGAGCTGACGGTCCCCTGGTCCGCAGTCGCCCCCGCTTGAAGCGCCCCAATGTGGCCTTCGGTGCGCTCAACGCACCCAAGGTGGCCTTCGGTGCGTCCAACGCACCCAAGGTGGCCTTCGGTGCGTCCAACGCACCCAAGGTGGCCTTGGGGCGCATGTTCACCCGGCCACCCTCGCGGCGTCACCCGGCGGTGACCTGTGGTGATCACCATTGAGCCGTGGAACTCCTGGGGCAGGTCACCGAGCTGCTGCGCGACGCGCTCGGCTCGCCGTGGCTGTGGGTGCTCGTCTTCGCCGTGTCCGGGCTGGACGCGCTGGTGCCGTTCATGCCCAGCGAGACCACGGTCGTCACGGTCGCCGTCCTGCTCGGGCCCGACCCGGCGGGGCTCGTCCTGCTCGCCGTGGTCGCGGCCGGGGGCGCCTGGGCGGGCGACTGCCTCGGGTACGCGGTCGGCCGGTCCGCCGGGCCGCGGGTGATCGCCCGGCTGCAGCGCGGGTCCGACGGGCGCCGTCGCTACGCGTGGGCGCGCGATCAGGTGCGCCACCACGGCGGGCTGCTGATCATCGCGGCCCGCTACCTGCCGGGCGGGCGGGTCGCCAGCGCGCTCGCCAACGGCAGCCTCGGCTACCCGCTGCGCCGGTTCGTGCCGCTCGACGCCGCCGGCGCGGCGATCTGGGCGGTGTACAGCGTGCTGATCGGTTTCGCCGGTGGAGCCGCCTTCGCGGACGAGCCGGTCAAGGGCCTGCTGCTGTCCTTCGGCCTCGGCCTGGGCCTGGTCTTCGCGATCGAGGCCGGGCGACGGCTGCGGTCGGCCCGTGCGCGGAGCGATCGACGTCCACGCGGCCGGGCCGAAGCGCCCGGCCCGGGTCCCGAGTTGTCCGAAGTGGACTGTCCGTGACCGGTCCGGGACGGCTTCCCGGCACCGGGGACCCCGCCCGGCTCCCGGCCCGCTGACCAGCGCGGGGAGAATGCCCGTCGTGACCGCTCCCGAACACCGCTACGTCATCACCTTCGGCTGCCCCGACCGCACCGGCATCATCGCCCGGATCTCCGGGTTCCTCGCCGAGCACGGCGGCTGGATCGTCGAGGCGGCCTACCACACCGACCCGGACACGGGCTGGTTCTTCACCCGCCAGGTGGTCCGGGCCGACTCACTGCCCTTCGACGCCCACGAGCTGCGTGCCCGCTTCGGCGAGGTGGCCGCGGAGCTGTCCGCCGAGTCGAACTGGCGGGTCAGCGACACCGGCGAGCGGCGCCGCGCGGTGATCCTCGTCTCCAAGGCCGGGCACTGCCTGTACGACCTGCTCGGCCGCGTCGCCTCCGGAGAACTCGACGTCGACGTCGCCGCGGTGATCGGCAACCACGACTCGCTGGCCGACATCACCCGCGCGCACGGGATCCCGTTCCACCACGTGCCGTTCCCGGCAGGCGACAAGGCGGCGGCGTTCGAGCAGGTCCGCAAGCTGGTCGACGAGCACGACCCGCACGCGGTGGTGCTGGCCCGGTTCATGCAGATCCTGCCCGCGGACCTGTGCCGCGAGTGGGCCGGGCGGGCGATCAACATCCACCACAGCTTCCTGCCGTCGTTCATCGGCGCGAAGCCGTACCACCAGGCGCACACGCGCGGGGTGAAGCTGGTCGGTGCGACCTGCCACTACGTGACGGCGGACCTCGACGCCGGCCCGATCATCGAACAGGACGTCATCCGCGTCGGCCACGGCGACTCGGTGGAAGACATGGTCCGCAAGGGCCGGGACATCGAGAAGGTCACGCTGGCCCGCGGCCTCCGGTGGCACCTGGAGAACCGCGTGCTGGTGCACGGCAACCGCACCGTGGTGTTCTGACGCGGTTGCCGTGCCCGGGGGTCAGGCGCCGATGGTCTTGGCGTCGATGACGAACCGGTAGCGCACGTCGGAGTTCTGGACGCGCTCGTAGGCCTCGTTGACCTTGTCGGCCGGGATCGTCTCGATCTCCGCGCCGATGCCGTGCTTCGCGCAGAAGTCCAGCATTTCCTGGGTCTCGGCGATGCCGCCGATCATCGAACCGGCCAGCACCTTGTTGCCGCCGAGCAGCGAGAAGGCGTTGTAGGCCAGCGGCTCGCCGGGCGCGCCGACGTTGACCATCGCGCCGCCGACCCGCAGCAGGCCGAGGTAGGCGTCCACCGGCAGCTTGGCCGACACGGTGTTGAGGATGATGTCGAACTTGCCGCGCAGGACGTCGAACGTCCCCTCGTCGCTGGTGGCGTAGTACTCGGAAGCGCCGAGCTTCAGGCCGTCCTCCTGCTTCTTGAGGCTCTGGCTCAGCACGGTCACCTCGGCACCCATCGCGGCGGCGATCTTCACGCCCATGTGCCCGAGCCCGCCGAGGCCGATCACGGCGACCTTCTTGCCGGGGCCGGCCCCCCAGTGGTGCAGCGGCGAGTAGGTGGTGATGCCCGCGCACAGCAGCGGCGCGGCGACGTCGAGGTCGATGCCCTCGGGGATGCGGCAGACGAAGGCGTCCTTCACGACGATCTGGTTGCTGTAGCCGCCGTAGGTGTTCTCGCCGTCGAAGCCGACGCCGTTGTACGTCTGGATGTTGCCCTTGACGCAGAACTGCTCGGTGCCGGCCAGGCAGTATTCGCACTCGCCGCAGGAGTCGACCATGCAGCCGACGCCGACGCGGTCGCCGACCTGGTACTTCGTGACGTCCGAGCCGACCGCGGCGACCACGCCGGCGATCTCGTGGCCCGGGACCATCGGGAAGATCGCTTGGCCCCAGTCCTCCTTGGCCTGGTGGATGTCGCTGTGGCAGATGCCGGCGTAGGCGATGTCGATCAGCACGTCGTCGGGACGCAGGTCGCGGCGCTCGATCGTGGTCGGCGCCAGCGGCGCGCCCGGCGCCGGGGCGGCGATGGCGTGCGTGGTCGTGCTCATGGAACCCTCCAAGTTCAAGTACCGTAGATCTCGTAAGAGGTCTCTTACATAGCTACGTAAGAGTGGTCTTACATATTTCGAACGGGAGATGTGATCCGGGTCATGGGCGGGAAGTACCACCACGGCGACCTCCGCGGCGAGCTCGTGCGCGTCTCGCTCGACCTGATCGCCGAGCAGGGGCTCGCCGGCTTCTCGGTGGCGGAGGTCGCGCGGCGGGCGAAGGTCAGTCCGGGCGCGCCGTACCGGCACTTCGCCGACCGCGAGACCCTGCTGGCCGAGGTCGCCTGTCACATCGCCTGCCGGCTGGCAGAGCGCGTCACCGCGGCGGCCGCCGAGCACGACGACCCGGCGGACGCACTGGCCGCGGCCGCGGGCGCCTACACGCGGTACCTGATCGAGCGGCGGGCCGGGATGAACGTCCTCTACGCGGACGGCCTGCACGGCCCGGCCCACGTCGGCCTGCACGAGCAGACCCGGCGGCTGACCGACGAGTTCCTCCTGCGCTGCCTGGCGCTCGCCCCGGACCCGGCGACGGCGCTGGAGCTGATGGAGCAGCTGTTCACCCAGGCCCACGGCTACGGCACGTTCCACCTCGACGGCGTCTTCGTGAAGCACGGCTACTCGGTGGACCTGGTCGTGCGAAAGTCCACAGAGGCCGCGCGGATCGTGATCGCGGGCCGGATCGCCGGTGGCGACCGCTAGGTTGAAGGCATGGGGATCATCCAGGGGACAGTCGTCGATTCACACGAGGCCCTGCGGGCGGTGATCGGCGAGGTCGCCGAGCTGACGCAGCAGAAGGTCATCGACCGGATCGACGAGCACGCCCGCACGCTGATCGAGCACTCGCCGTTCGTCCTGCTGGCCACGTCGGCCCCGGACGGCAGCTGCGACGTTTCACCCCGCGGCGACCCGGCGGGATCGGTGCTGGTGCTCGACGACAAGACGCTGGTCCTGGCGGACCGGCCGGGCAACAAGCTGATCGACAGCTTCCGCAACATCGTCGACAACCCGCACGCGGGACTGTTGTTCCTGGTGCCGGGCATGAACGAAACGCTGCGGGTCAACGGCCGCGCGACACTGGTGTCGGAGGCACCGTTCTTCGATTCGCTGGTGGTGCAGGGCAAGCGGCCGAAGCTCGCGGTGGTCGTCGAGGTCGAAGAGCTGTACATGCACTGCGCGAAGGCGTTCCTGCGCTCGTCGCTGTGGAAGCCGGAAACGTGGCCGGACCGCTCGACCCTCCCGTCGATGGGCACGGTCATGCGCGACCAGATGTCCCTCGCGGTGTCCGCGGCGGAACTGGACGCACGCCTCAACGAACGGGCGCTGAAAGAGCAGTACTGATCGGGTGCCGTGCGTCCTCGACGCGGCACACGACTGGAACTTTCCCTATGAAAGTGAGGCGGAGAGGTCCTCTCCGGATCACTTTCATAGGGAAAGTGAGCCCGATCAGTCCGCGATGCGGACCAGCATCTTGCCGGTGTTGGCGCCCGACAGCAGGCCGAGGAACGCCTCGGGCGCGTTCCGGATGCCGTCGACGAAGGTCTCCGAGTACTTGATCTCGCCGGAGTTCACCAGCGGCGCGACCTCACTGACGAACTGCTGCTGCAGGCCCCAGTGGTCGAGCACGAGCAGGCCGCGGATGGTGAGCCGCTTGGCGATGACCTGCGCGAGGTTGCGCGGCGCCGGGGTCGGCTCGGTGGCGTTGTACTGGGAGATCATCCCGCAGATGGCGATCCGGCCGTGCAGGGTGATCGCGTCGATCGCCGCTTCGAGGTGCTCGCCGCCGACGTTGTCGAAGTAGACGTCGATCCCCTCCGGCGCCGCTTCGTGGAGCTGCGCGGCGACCGGGCCGTCCTTGTAGTTGAACGCGGCGTCGAAGCCGAGGTCGTCGATCAGGTGGCGGACCTTCTCCGCCGAACCCGCCGAGCCGATGACGCGCTTGGCGCCCTTCAGCTTCGCGAGCTGCCCGACCAGCGAGCCGACGGCGCCGGCCGCGCCCGAGACGAACACCGTGTCACCCGGCTTGAACTCGGCCGACTCCAGCAGGCCCGCGTACGCGGTCAGGCCCGGCATGCCGAGCACGCCGAGGTACGTCGACAGCGGCGCCGCAGCTGCGTCGACCTTGACGTACCGGCCCGCGTCGAGCACGGCGTGGGTGCGCCAGCCGGCCTGGTGCAGCACGTGGTCACCCGGCTTGACGTCGTCGACGTTCGACTCGACGACCTCGCCGACCGCCCCGCCGGACATGACCTCGCCGACCTGGAACGGCGGCGCGTAGGACTTGACGTCCTTCATGCGGCCGCGCATCGCGGGGTCGACACTCATGACCAGGTTGCGCACCAGGATCTGGCCGTCACCCGCCGTCGGCACCTCGGTGTCGACGATCTCGAAGTTGTCGTGCGTCGGAACGCCTTCCGGCCGCGAAGCCAGCCGGATTTCGGTCGCCGTGCTCATCGTCGAACTCCTCAAATCTCGAAGCGGGGCAGACGCCCCGGATTCCTCTCGATGTAACCAGCTAACCGGGGCGTAGATTCCGATTGTGAGGCGTCACACGATCTCGGCGAGCTTCTCAAGCACGCCGTCGTAGATCTTCTTCAGCCCACCGGGCGCGAAGGTCTTCTCGAAGAAGCCGCCGATGCCACCCGCACCGTCCCACGTGGTCTCGATCTTCACGACACTGCGTTCACCCGCCTCGGTGACCGTCCAAGTGGTGACCATGCTCGAGTTCGCGTCGGTCTCGACCAGCGTCCCCGGCCGGGGCTCGGTGACCGTCGCCTTGACGTCGCGGACGCGCTTCGAGGTCGCCTGCAGCTTCCAGCCGGCCTTGGTCCCGGCACCGACGCCGCCTTCGGTCACCTGGTAGTCCCGGTAGTGCTCGGTGAGCAGCTTCGGCCGCGTCTCGGCGTAGTCGGCGACGAGCGCGCGGACCTTGTCGGCCGGGGCATCGATGGTGCGCTCCGCGGTGGCCGTGACCTTTCCCATTTCTCTCCTTCTCCCGGCGTACAGATCAGAGTCCACGATGTCACCGCGCGGCGCACCACCGGCGAGTGCCCTCTCGGCGGTTAGGCTGCTCCCCAGCCAACTGATACGAGGGTCATATGAGTTCGGGAGCGCACCGCCGGTCGACCGTGGCGGTCAAGGACGCGCTGCGGGAGCTGCGCAACCAGCTCGCGCTGTTGAACCACCAGGTCAGCGCCCAGCTGGCGCTCAAGGACGTCGACCTGGAGTGCCTCGAGCTGATCGCCCGGCACGGCCCGCTCAGCCCGAGCGCGGTCGCTCGCCGGGCCGGGCTGCACCCGGCGACGCTGACCGGCATCCTCGACCGGCTGCAGAAGGGCGGCTGGATCGTCCGCGAACGCGACCCGGACGCGGCCGACCGGCGCTCGGTCGCGGTGCGCGCGGTCCGCGGCCGCAACGGAGAGCTGTTCCGGCTCTACGCGGGGATGAACACCGCGATGGACGAGCTCTGCGCCGGCTACAGCGAGGACGAGCTGGCGCTGATCGCCGGGTTCCTCCGCCGCGCGACGTCGGCGGGGCAGGACGCGACCGGAGCGCTCACCGGCGGCTGAGCAGCGGTTTCTGTGCTGTACTCGGGGCATGTGGCAGTCAGGCGACGCTTACGAGGCCTACATCGGGCGGTGGAGCCGTCGCATCGCGGAGACGTTCGTCCGCCGGCTCGACGTCCCGGCCAGCCGGCGCTGGCTCGACGTCGGCTGCGGCACGGGCGCGCTGACCTCGGCGGTGCTGACGGCGGCCGACCCGGCCGAAGTCGTCGGCGCCGACCCGGCCGAGGGGTTCCTCAAGACGGCTCGCGCGGGCGTGACCGATCCGCGGGCGACCTTCACGCTCGCCGACGCGCGCTCGCTGCCGTTCCCGGATGCCCGGTTCGACGTGGTGGTGTCGGGCCTGGTCCTGAACTTCGTCCCCGACCCGGCCCGCGCGGCGGCCGAGATCGCACGGGTGACCGCACCGGGCGGGCCGGCCGCGGCCTACCTGTGGGACCTGACCGAGGGCATGGAGCTGATCCGCCGGTTCTGGGACGCGGCCGCCGAGTTCGACCCGGAGACGGTCGCGGATCTCGACGAGGGGCGCCGGTTCACGCTGTGCCGCCCGGAGCCGCTGGGCCGGTTGTGGACGGACGCGGGCTTCACGGCGGTGTCCGTCGGCGAAATCCGGATCCCGACGGTGTTCGCGGACTTCGACGACTACTGGCAGCCGTTCCTCGGCGCGCAGGGTCCGGCGCCGTCGTACCTGGCCACACTGCCGGAGGCCGGCCGGACCCGGATCCGCGAGCTGCTGCGCAGCCGCCTGCCGTCGAATCCGGACGGCTCCATCCCGCTCTCCGCCCGCGCGTGGGTCGTGCGCGGAACCGCCTGACTCCCCGGCCGCAGACCGCCCCGGAGTGGGGCGGCCTGCGGTTCCGGGTCAGACGCCGGCCTGGCCCAGCCAGTCCTTCGCGACGTCTTCGGCGCGTTCGCCGTCGGAGTCGACGCGCTTGTTCAGGTCCCGCATGACCTCGGTCGTCAGCTTCGCGCTGACCGCGTTCACGGCGTTGGCGAAGTCGGCACCGCGCTCGTCGAGCACCTTCTTGTTCACCGCGGGCACGACGTTCTCGGTCGGCACGATGTTGAGGTCGTCCTTCAGGACGGTGTACTTCGGGTCACCGGTCAGCGGGCTGACCGAGTCGACCGGGATGACCGTGACGGCCCCGGACTTGAGCTGCTCGACGCGCGGCCCGGCTTCCTGGATGGTCTGGAACGTGGTGTTCGTCAGCTTGTAGACGTCCTTGAAGCCGAGGAAGCACGGAAGGCGCTTTTCGCACTCCGGCGGGCCCGCCATGACGACCTTGTCGAGCTTCTTCAGGTCGCTGATCGACGCGATGCCCTTTTCCTTGGCCAGGTCGGACTTGATGATGTAGGTGTTCTTGTTCTCGGCGCCGGCGAAGTTCAGCAGGCCGATACCACTGGGCTCGAACAGCTTCGCCAGCTGCTCGTGCTCCTCCTGCGCG
Organism: Amycolatopsis sp. lyj-346; assembly: GCF_046548975.1. Lineage (NCBI taxonomy): Bacteria > Bacillati > Actinomycetota > Actinomycetes > Pseudonocardiales > Pseudonocardiaceae > Amycolatopsis > Amycolatopsis sp. lyj-346. The sequence goes on along the minus strand of NZ_JAJPWT010000001.1, from coordinate 1,438,358 downwards.
GTCTTGCCCGCCTCCTGGCCGAAGCCGGTGGTGATCGCCGCGCCCTGGTACTCCGGGATGAACTGCAGCTCACCGGACTTCAGCGACGGGTAGACCAGCTCCCGCGACCCGAGGTTCGGCTTGCGCGTCACCGGGTAGCCCTTGGCCTCCAGCGCCTGCGCGTAGATCTCGGCGAGGATCTGGCTGTCGGTGAAGTTGAAGGACGCGACGACGATCGGCGCGCCACCCTTGCTCTGCGCGGCGGGCTTGTCACCACTGTCGCTGCCGCCGCAGGCGGCCAAACCGAGCGTCGCCGCGACGGCCACCGCCACCACGGACGCGTTCCGGAACCAGCGCACGAATCCCCACTCCTTCGTCACTCGAACAGACGCAAGGACCCTAGTCTCGACCCCCGACAACAATCCACATCGTGGGAGAAGGTCCACAGAATTCCCAGTCCGCGGAATTTTATCGTCCGATCGGGGTAGGGTCGGCCAGTGCACGTGACCACGGTGACGCCGCTGGCCGCCGACAGCGGGCCCCCGATCTTCCAGTGGAAGTGGGTGGACCGCAACGCCGACGCCATCGTCCAGCGCCTCGTCGAGCACATCTCGCTGACGGCCACCGCGCTCGGCATCGGACTGGTGGTCTCGGTCGGACTGGCGCTGGTGTCGCTGCGCTTCCGCCGCACGTACGGGTTCATCCTGAGCACGACGGGTGCGTTGTACGTCATCCCCAGCCTGGGCGCGTTCGCCGTCCTGCGGCCGTTCTTCGGGCTGACGTTCACGACGGCGGTGATCCCCCTTGCGACGTACACGCTGCTCATCCTGGTCCGCAACATCGTCACCGGCATCGACCAGGTGCCCAAGGAGGTCCGTGAGGCGGCGACCGGCATGGGCTTCACCCGCCGCCGGATGCTGTGGCAGGTGGAGCTGCCGCTGGCGCTCCCGGTGGTGATGGCGGGTCTGCGTGTCGCCGCGGTGACGACGATCGGCCTGGTCACGGTGACGTCGATGCTCGGCCTGGGCGGCCTCGGCTACTTCATCCGCCACGGCATCCAGAACGCGACGCCCAATTCGACGGAGATCATCGTCGGCATGGCGTTGTCGGTGGTCCTGGCGGTGGCCGTCGACCTGGTCCTGTGGCTCGGCGAGCGGCTGCTGACGCCCTGGACCCGGAGGGTGCGATGAGCTTCTTCGACCAGCTGAACGCGTGGCTCTCGGACCCGGACCGCTGGAGCTGGACCGACCGCGCGGGTGTCCCGTACCGGACGCTGGAGCACCTCCGGTTTTCCCTGCTGGCCCTGCTGATCGCGGCGGCGCTGACGATCCCGGTGGCGCTGTGGCTGGCCCACTACCGCCGCGGCGCGTTCCTCGCGAGCAGCGCGGTGAACATCGGCCGCGCGATCCCGAGTTTCGGGCTGATCATCCTGTTCTGGTTCCTGGCCAGTCATTGGGAGCTGGACACGACGTTCTGGCCGTTGCTGCTGGCGCTGGTCGCGCTGGCGATGCCCCCGTTGTTCACGAACACGTACGCGGGCGTCGTGACGTTGGAGCAGGACACGATCGACGCCGCCCGCGGAACGGGTTACCGCGAGTGGCAGATCATGCTGCGCCTCGAGCTGCCGTTGGCGTCCCCGGTGATCCTGGCGGGTGCCAGGGTGGCGTTCCTCCAGCTGATCGCGACGGTGGCCATCGGAGCCATCGTCAACGACGGCGGCGGCCTCGGCCGCTACATAGTCGACGGCTTCGCGGTGGGAGCACAGGGCTACGGAGCGATCTTCGCCGGCGGCCTGGCCGCGGTGGTGCTGGCCCTCCTGTGCGACGGCGCCTTCGCGTTGATCACCCGCGCGGCGACGCCCCGCGGCCTCGCGCTGCAGAACGCCCGCCGAGACTAGGCCGCCCCGCACGGCGGCGGCCGAGCCGCCGGCGACGATGGTTTCCGGTCGGTGTCAGGGCTTCTCGAAGTGCTGGTAGTCGATCGGGGTGTCCCACGAGCCGCCCCAGGTCCAGCCGCGGGAGGTGAAGGCCCGCTCGGAGATGTCGCCGGCGTGGATCATGCCGGGCGCGTGGCGCGTGCGGTCGGCGTAGGGCGCGCCGTTGGGCGGGTAGACGGTGCCGCTGCCGGAGATGTACGGGTTCTGCACGGTGTTGATGTCGATCGCGCGGCCGAAGGAGTGGTTGGACCACGCGGTGCCGCCGGTGATCGCCCGGCAGTTGAACGCCGAGGTGTTGTTCGCCGCCATCGAAGCGTCGTCGTCGGAGTCGTACTTCTCCACGGTCTCCATCCGCTCGATGGGGAACCGTCCGAAGTAGAGGTCACCGAAGGCGCGCGCGACCTCGGTGGCCCGGTCGGCGTTGACGATCAGTTCGCCCCGGTGCACGGCACCGTCGAAGCCGAGGAAGCTCAGGGTGATCAGCCGCAGCTGATCGGGCCCGACGGGGCACCCCGCGCGCCAGCTGTTCCCGAGCCGCTCGGCGGTGACCGGCTTGATGACGGCGACGTAGGGCGCCGGCCCGCTGCCGGCCGGCGCAGCGAGTTCCACGGTCTGCGGCGCGGTGGCCGCCGTCGCCGGCGCGGCCACGGCCAGGCCCGCGGACAGCGTGAGCGTGATGACGGCAAGGACTCTGGTTCTCAGATTCATGATCACGTCACGCGTTGCCCCGCCATCCGGCTGCGACCAAGTCGGATACGCCACAGCCGGGCAACCTCGCCCACACCGGCGAACTCCGCCGGTCGCAGCTCAGCGAGCCGTCAGAACGCGCCGATCAGGATCAGCACGCCCAACGCGATCAGCACGGCCGGCAGCACCACGTGGCCCCACCGGGCGAGTACGCGGGCAACGCCCGGCCGGGTCGCCAGGAACCGCCCCGCGGCGCACCACACCGCCACGCCCGCCAGGAACACCACCGCGAAGCCCACCAGGCCCGCCGGCCCGGTCGCGGCGAACGCCGGCACGTACACGCCGACGTTGTCGCCGCCGTTGGCGAAGCACACCATCGCGATCCCGAGCACGCCGGCCGCCGTCGGTGGCTCGTCGTCGTCCTGGTCCCGCGCCCGCCACGCCTGCCACGCCGCGCGCAGCCCCAGCAGCACCGGCAGCACGCCCAGCCAGCGGACTGCGCCGTCCGGCAGCAGCCCGGCTCCGAGCGCACCCGCCACCGACACGGCCAAGATCGCCGCGAAACCGAGGAACTGCCCCACCACGACCTTGAGCTCGCCGCGGCGGCCGGCCGCCTGACCGAAGAACACCGCGAGCAGCACCAGGTCGTCGACGTTCGTCACCGCGAACATCGCGGCCGCGCGACCGAGCAGTCCGGCGTCCACCCCCACCTCCCCGGGTAAACCGCTTGGCGAAAACCGGTGCGGCACAGGACGATTCTGCCCATGCCCGCCGTCACGCGCCGCAGCTACGCCGGTCCGGCCGACCTGCGCGCCATGCAGAGCCTGGCCCAGCGGATCTGGTCGAAGGCGAGTTCGCTGCACGTCGGGGATCTCGCGTGGCAGCGGTTCCAGCACGGCGGCCGGGAAGCCGAGTGGCCGACCGTGCTGTGGGAAGCGGGCGGCGAAGTCGTCGCGTGGGGCTGGATTTCGCTACCCGGTGAACTGGCGCTGCTCGTGGATCCCGCGTGCCCCGGACTCGCGGCCGAGGTGCTCGCCTGGTTCGAAGACACCGCCCCCGCGGCCGAGCTCGCTGTCACCGTGCTCGACGCCGAGAAGCATGTCGTCGCCGCTTTGGAGCGTGGCGGTTACGCGCTGCAGGAGAGTTCGGTTTTCCAGTCGTATCTGTCTCGCCTCCTCGTGGCTCTGCCCGAGCCGGTCGTCCCCGCCGGGTTCACGCTCCGGCCGGTCGGCCCCGGCGATCTGGCCCGCCGGGTGGCCGTGCACCGCGCGGTCTGGCACCCGTCGAGGGTGACGGAACCGAGCTACCGGACCGTCACGGCCGCCTGGCCGTACCGGGCCGAGCTGGACTGGGTCGTCGAGGCACCCGACGGCCGGTTCGCCGCCCAGTGCCTGATCTGGCTCGACGAGCGCAATGCCGTCGGCGAGCTGGAGCCCGTCGGAACCTTGCCGGAGTTCCGTCGCACGGGGCTCGCCCGCGCGGTGTGCCTCGCCGCGCTGCACGCGGCCCACCACGCCGGCGCTCGCGAAGCCGTCGTGTACCCGGTGATCAATCATCCGAAGTCCGCAGGTGCCCTCCCGTTGTATCGCGATCTCGGCTTCCGCCCGTATGCCCGCACCCTCACCTTCACGCGGACCCGCCGTCGTATCCCTCCTTTCCCGGGGTCCGCGTCCCCGGAGGGCGCTCACCGACGAACGTAGCTCCCCGTCCGCGCCGGCTGTCCGTTTCGGGGCTCTCCGGCGGCCGGTTGTCCACATCCGGGCAAGACTGTGGACAACCCGGTGGATTTCGCTGCCGGAGCCCCGAAATCGTGGGCGCCGCGCGATAGTGTCGAGACGGGGGGCGCCCCCGCGGGCCGAGGTGGCCGGCGTCGAAAGCGGGGCGGATTCAGGTAAGCGTCGCCAGGTCGTTGAAGAAGGCCGACCGGCAAGCCGCGATCAGCCGCTCGGCTTCGGGCCCCAACGGGCGGTCTTCGTCCAGCGGCGGCACGACCGACCGCACCCACCCGTAAGCCGCGCGAAGTCCCGGCGCACCGTCGCCGCCGGCCAAGTGCCGGGCCTGGGACGCCGTGATCAGTTCGCACGCCGTGATCGCGAAAAGGTGCGAAGCCGCCGCGCGCAATTGCTCGCCGGCCGCCGCCGCAAACGCTTGCACGTCCTCCTGGCCTGCCGACGTGTCGATCGAACCGAGGGTCGCCGGTGCCGCGAGCCGGCGCAGTGCGTGCAGTTCGCCGGCCGCCCGCTTGTGCAGCGGGGCCAGCCCCGCCCGCGGCCCCGGATCGGCCGTGAGCTGCGGCGGCAACCCGCTGAACCGCTCGTCCAGCAGCCGGTGCGTCCGCTGCACCGAGATTTCGCCGAGGTGCACCAGCGCGGCCGTCACCGCGTCCATCCGCAACCCCAGGTCCACCGCGTGGTACCCCGTCCCCGGAACGAACTCACCGTCGACGAAGGACGGCGAATCGCCCGGCGTCGTCTCCCAGCGCCGCCGCGTCTCGTGCAAGTCGCCGTTGACGCGGGAGGCGTGCGCCAGCGCCCGCGGCGCGACCCGCACCGAAAGCGGGGCCTGCACCAGGCCGGGCCGCACCGGGCCGATGCCCACCAGCCCGGTCAGCTCGTCCAGCAACGTCCGCAGGTGTTCGTCGCCGCCCGCCATGACCGGGGAAAACACCGCACGCGGCGCGCCGAGCACGTCGATCGCCATCGCCGCGGTGAGCGTCTGCAGGTCGATGAGCTGCCCGGTTTCGGTCCAGCCGCGCGCGGCGTGCATCACCGCCAGCGGCGAACCCTGCAGTAGCGAGGCACCTTCCTTCGGCCCAAGCGCATAAGGCGCAGCACCCCGTGCGGCAAGCGCCGAAGCGGCCGGCACTTCGACGCCGTCCTCCAATACCGTGCCGATGCCCAGGAACGTCTGGAACGCGTGCGACAGCGCGATGATCTCGCCCGAACTGCCGAGCCCGAAGCGCGGGACAGCGGGCGTGAAACCGTCGTTCACCCGGTCCACCAGGAACTGCACCAGCTCGGGGCTCACCCCCGACCACGGCCGCAGGAAGTCGCGCAGCCGGACGACGAGCAGCGCGCGGACGTCTTCGGGCGGCAGCCACGGCGGCCCGCCGACGGCGCGGCCGATCAGCAGGTTCCGCTGGTGTTCGGCCTGCTGGTCCGCGTCGAGCGCGACACCCGCGAGCCGGCCCATTCCCGTGGTGACCCCGTAGACCGGCTTTCCGGGCTCCGCAAGCGCCGTCAAGACCTCGTCCCGGCGCCGCTTCAGGGCCTCTACCAGCGGTTTGTCCAGAATCAACCGTTCACTCTCGGCGAACTCGCTGTCGGAGACGATCATCGGTAGGGCAACCTGGTGCCGACGCCGGAAGCCTCGGCACGAGCGAGGATCAGGTTCGCCACCGCAATGTCCGTTGTGGCCCGTTCGAAATTCCCCACGAAGTCACCGACGACCTTCACGCCACTCACCTGCATCGCGGACAGGTGACCGCGAAGGATGTTGAAGTGGCCCTTGCCGCCGTTGTCCGGCACGAGGTGCGTACGCGGCTCGAAGACGACCTGGCCGCGGCCGTGGTCGGCGAGCACGTCCTCGACCGCGCCGACGATGTCGGCGTCCGTGACACCGAGCGCGTCGATGTCGGCCCCGGTCAGGTACCGGAGCCAGACGGACGTCACCGGGCGAGGTCCTCGACGACCTCCGCGCCGGGCAGTGCGGCCAGCGCGGCGCCGGAGATCAGCAGCTTGCTGCCGCGGATCCCGCTGCCGATGACGAGCTCGGCTGCGTCGGCGACGCGGCGGTCGAGCAGGATGGGCCATTCGGCGGGCAGGCCGACCGGCGTGATGCCGCCGTACTCCATCCCGGTCAGCGAGACGGCTTCGTCCATCGGCGCGAACGACGCCTTGCGGACGTCGAGGCGGCGCTTGATGACGCCGTTGACGTCGGCACGGGTGGTCGCGAGCACGAGCGCAGCCGCGAAGCGGACTTCGCCTGCGCGCTTGCCGACGACGACGACGCAGTTCGCGGACGCCTCGAGCGGCGAGCCGTAGGCCTCGCAGAAGGCGGCGGTGTCGGCGAGCGACGGATCGATCTCCGCGACGCCGACGGCGTCCGGATCGGCGAGCGCGGCCAGCGCCTTGGCCACGGGCTCGGCAAGCAGGTCAGTACGCGTGGGGGCGGGAACGACGGTGAGGCTCCCGGCGATCGTCCAGGTCACGACCCCATTAAAACAGCGCCCCGCCGGAGCGGCCGGGGCGGGAAGGAGGCACAGCCGACGGGGGGCGGGGGCGGTGCGGCGCATCGAAGGCGGCGCGGCGCTACCCGGCGTGCGCGGCCCGGTTCACCAGCTTGAGCCGCCGCGCTGGACCTCGATCAGCTTCGGGCGGACGTCCACGATGTAGACCAAGGCCGCGGCCATGGCGGGCACATAGAAGATCATCCCGGGGCCCATCACGGGGAACAGCACCATGGCGAGTGTCGCGCCGCCGGTGATGAGCATCCAGATGGGCTTGGTCTTGCGGTCGGCCGCGGAGTACGCGTCGGCGCGCTGGAGCAGCGCGTGCACGAAGGCGAAGAGCCCGACCAGCGCGCTGCCCCAGTGGATGACATTGAGGATCCAGATGGCGACTAGCACAGCGACAGCTTACGGCAAACCACCCGAACGACCCCGGCCCCGCCACCGGAGGTCCGGTGACGGGGCCGGGAGTTCACGGCGATGTCACTTGTCGGTCTTCGGCGCGGCCGGCTTCTTGGCGGCGGCGCTGGTGGTGGTCGTCGTGGTCGTGCGGCGGGCCGGGGCGGCCGTCTTCGGGGCCGTCTTGTTCGCGACGCGGCGGCTGGCCGAACGGGTCTCGTGGGCGACGTCGTCACCCAGCTCCTCGATGGCGTCGGCCGCGTCGCCGGCGACCTCGGTCACCTTGCGGGCGGTCTTCTCGCCGGCCGAACGGGTGCGCTTGGTGACCTTGGCCAGCACGCCGTCGACGCGCTCGCGGACCTCGGTGGTCACGTCCTCGACCTGGCCCTGCGCGGTGGTCAGCGCCTCTTCGAGCTGCTCGATGGCCTTCTTGACCTGCGGCTGCGCGGCGATCTTGTCCCACGCCTGCTCGCCCGACTCGGCCAGCTTGTTGTACAGCTTGAGCGCGGCCTCGGTGTACTCGTCGATGACCTTGCGCAGCTCGGCCGGGTCCAGCTTCTCGCGGATGCTCTCGACGTCGGTCGGCAGCTCCTGCAGGTTCTTGCGGGCGACCTCGCCGCTCTTGGTCACGTTCTCCTTGGCCTTCGCCACGGCGTCGGTGACGGCGTGGGTGGCCAGGTTGCCGGCGCCGAGCGCGGCGAGCAGCGGGGTGCGGACCTGGTCGAGGGCAGTGTTGACGGCCTTCTTGACGTCTTCGGTCTTGGGGGTGGTCATGCTGACTCCTTGGTGTTCGCGGCGGTGTCTGGGGTGTCCGTGGTGCTGGGGGTCTCCGGGGCGGGAGAAGCTCCGGCGGCCGGCCGTGCCGCGGCGTTCTCCCGGCGGAAGGACTCGTAGACGTCGAGCAGGACCTGTTTCTGCCGTTCGGTCAGCTCGGCGTCGGCGCGGATCGCGTCGCCCACCGGCCCGCCCGTCGGCAGGTCGAGGATCCCGGCCTGCACGTACAGCGCTTCCGCCGAAATGCGCAGGCCCTTGGCGATCTGCTGCAGGATCTCCGCGCTGGGCTTGCGCACCCCGCGCTCGATCTGGCTCAGGTACGGGTTGGACACGCCGGCGAGCTTCGACAGCTGGCGCAACGAGATCTTCGCGGTGTTGCGCTGCTGGCGGATGTACTCGCCGATGTCGGAAGCGATGTCCGCGACCTTCTCCATGGGACTGCCGGATCCTGACGTCCCACCGGTCTCTGCCATCCGGTCACCTCCTCGCGACACTTTCGACGGTACGCGCGAGTGCTAGCTATTGCAAGCACTCTGCTTGCAACCATCGGGTGTGACGCTCACCGCTACCGTGGTCCCATGACGCGCTCGGCCCGGCTGCGGCGACGCCTCGTCGAGCACCTCCTCGACGAGGACGTCCTGCACGCGCCGGAGTGGATCGCCGCCTTCCGCGCGGTTCCCCGCCACGTCTTCCTGCCGCGGTTCTTCGTGCCGGCGGGCGGGCTGTGGGCGGCGGTCGACCGCGGCGACCCGGGCTGGCTGGAGACCGTCTACTCCCGCGACGTGCTGGTGACGCAGCTCGACGACGACCCCGGCCGCTGGGAGCTCGCCCGGCGCACCGGCCCGGTCACGGGCACGCCGACGAGCTCGTCGAGCATGCCCTCGATCATGGCGATCATGCTCGAAGAGCTGCGGGTGCGCGACGGGCACTGCGTGCTCGAGATCGGCACCGGCACCGGGTACAACGCCGCGCTGCTCAGCCACCGCTGCGGCGCCGGTCAGGTGTCCACAGTGGACATCGACCCGGTGATCGTCACGGCGGCGCGCGAGCGGCTGGCCGCGGCGGGCTACCACCCGGCGTGCGCGGTGGGCGACGGCGCGCTCGGCTTCCCGGCGGGCAAGGTCTTCGACCGGGTGCTGTGCACGGCTTCGGTGACGTCGATCCCGCCGGCCTGGCCGGCGCAGACCGCACCGGGCGGGCTGATCGTGACGACGCTCAACCGCCCGATCGGCGCCGGGCTGGTCCGGCTCGTCGCCGGTGAAGACGGCACCGCGCAGGGCCGCGTCCTCGCGCGCGACGGCCGGTTCATGCCGCTGCGTGCGCACCGGCTACCGGAGACCGGCCCGCTGCCGATGCCCTCGCGCGGCGATTGGGAGCAGACACGGCTGCCGATGTCGACCGTGCTCCAGCCGCGCAGGCAGTTCGAGTTCTTCGCCGGGCTGGCGCTGCCCGGCGTCCGTCCGGTGCGCGAAGGCGACGACGACGAAGCACCGGGCGTCGCGCTGGTCCACCCGGACGGCTCGTGGGTGCGCCACCGCAAGCGCGGCGGCGCCGACGAGGTCGCCCAGGGCGGCCCGCGGGCGCTGTGGGAGCTCGCCGAGGCCGCCTACGTCGAGTGGTGCGAGCTGGACAAGCCGGACCGCGACCGGTTCGGGGTCACCGTGACCGGCGACCGTCAGGAGTTCTGGCTCGACTCCCCCGGCGGCCGCACCTGGCCCCTCCTCTGACGCGGGGCACTTTCACGTGAAAGTGCCCCCCGGGGTCAGGGCAGCCGCGCGCGGATCCACTTCTCGACGTGGTCGGCGGTCGCCGCCACGGGGACGTCCGTCGTGTCGAAGAGGTCCACGCCGAGTTCGGACGCCGACTTCTGCAGCCAGTCGTTGAACTCCAGCATCTCCTCGATCCGGGGCTCGTCCCACTCGCGCCACGCCGGACGCGCCCGCAGCCGGGCCCGCAACGACTCGGGTGAGCCGACGAGGGCCAGGTAGTGGATGTGGCTGAAGAACGCGCGCTCCGGCAACGGCTCGAACTCCGGCGGCGCGACGGTGCCGCACAGCACGACCGGGCGGCCGTTCTGGTGCAGCACCGCCGCCATCCGCAGCCAGGCCGAGCGGAACGCCGCGACGTCGTCGCGCAGGCCGCTGAGCCAAAGGATGTCCTGCTCCAGCACGACGACGTCGCCGGCGAAGCGCTCGGCCAGCAGCGGCCCCATCGTCGACTTCCCGGCGCCGCTCGGCCCCGTCAGCGCGAACAGCGGCAGCTTCCGGAACGGCCACTCGTGTCCACACTTCCCGCAGGTGACGACGGAGCCCGCGACGACCGGGCGGTCTGCCCGGTCGCCGCACGACGGGCAGATCCGCAGGTCGAGCCCCACCTCAGTCGAAGAGGTTCTCGAGGAAGCCGCGCTTGCGGTGGCCGCCGCCGTGCCCGTACGGGCGCGGCGAATCCGAATGACCGCGGTACCCCTTGGGGGAGTCCGCGTAGCCACCCCGGTAGCCCTTGGGCGAATCCGGGTGGCCGCCACCCCCGCGGTACGGGCGTGGCGAGTCGGGACGGCCGTAGTGCGCCGTCGGCGCCGGACCTCCCTGGTAGGGCGGCGGCTGGTGCCCGTAGAACGAGCTCTCCGCGCCGGAGATGGCCTCGAGTTCGCCGCGGTCCAGGAAGATCCCGCGGCAGCCCTCGCACTGGTCGATGTGGACGCCGTTCTTGTCAACGGTCCGCATCTGGTTCTGGCACTTCGGACAAATCACATATCAGAGCCTACGCATAAACGACAGCGCTGTCCTTCAGCACGCGCAGAGACAGAACGGGTGCCCCACCGGATCTGCGTAGACGCGGAACGTCTCCGGCGCGTCGTCCAGCAGTTTCGCCCCCAGCCCGAGCACGCGTTCGTGCGCCGCTTCCAGATCCGTGACGTTCAGGTCCAGGTGCACCTGCTGCGGGTTCTCCGCGGACGGCCACGCCGGCGGCCGGTAGTCGGGCACCCGCTGGAACGCGATGCCCGCGCCACCCGCGGGGTTGGCCAGCGTCACCCAGTGCCCGTCCTCGGCCACGTCGGGCGCCTCCCACTCCAGCACCGCTCGGTAGAACCCGGCCAGCGCCACCGGGTCAGGGCAGTCGAGGGCCACCACACCCAGGGTCGGTACCGCACTCATCGTCGCTCCCTTCGATCGTGAGTAACCAGTGAACTGATTATGTGGGTTAGTGGGCCGAGGGGCAACCACCGGCCGCCGTACACTCGGCAGGTGCACACCGACGCCTCCCTGGTGGTGGAGTTCCTCAACACGGTCAACGTCGAAGAGGGCACTGACCTGCTCGAAGATCCCGGGCAGTGGCACGAGTGGGCGGCCGCGCACGCCTTGGCGGCGAATCCGGCCGCCGAGGCCCGCGCGGCGCGGGACGCCTTGCGCGCGGCGATCGGCGACCCGCGGCTGCGCGGCGGCAGCGGCGCCGTCGTCAACGTCGACACCCGGATCTCGCTCACCGCCGACGGCCCCGCGCTCGTCGCGGACGACGTCGTCGGCGCGGTGTTCGCGGCCTGCGCGCGGCTGGTCGTGCGCGGCGACTGGGTCCGGCTGAAGATCTGCCCCGCCGACACCTGTCTCTGGGCGTTCTACGACGAGTCGCGCAACCGCTCGCGCACGTGGTGCTCGATGCGCGTCTGCGGCAACCGCGAGAAGGCGCGAGGCTGGCGCGCCCGCGCCGGCGCGGGCTGAGCCGTCCTCATCCGAGCGGCGGACCCTCGAACGGCTGTGGACAACTGGGGGACGATGCACCACATATCCACGCCCCGGGCCGCCCGGCCCCCACACGTTGTGGACAGCCATTAGGCCATCACCGTGAAAAGCTGTGGATAACCCGGGGGATAACTCAGCTTCCTGTGGACAACTGGTTTGAAGGTCCCCCGGGTGTGGTATAGGCAGTGGCCGTCAGAACAGCAGCTCCGCGACGGCGTAGATGACGAGCCCGGCGAGCGCGCCCACCACCGTGCCGTTGATCCGGATGAACTGCAGGTCGCGGCCCACCTGGAGCTCGATCTTGCGGGACGTCTCCTCGGCGTCCCACCGCTCGACCGTGTCGGTGATGATCGTGGTGATCTCCCGTGAGTAGTTCTTCACGAGGTACGCCGCGGCCCCCTCGACCCAGCCGTCGGCCTTCGCGCGCAGGTGGTCGTCGGTGATCAGCCGCTGCCCGAGCGACGTGAGCCCGAGCCGGACGCGCCGGCGCAGCTCGCTCGACGGGTCCTCGGCCGCGGTCAGCAGCATCTCCTTCGCCGTGCTCCACGCCGAGCCGATCAGCCGCTGGACCTCCTCGTGGTGCACGATCTGGCCCTTCACCTGCTCGGCGCGGGCCATCACGTCCGGGTTGGTCTGCAGGTCCTGGGCGAATTCGCCCAGGAACTTGTCCAGCGCCAGCCGCATCGGGTGGTTGACGTCGGTCTTCACCGCCCACGCGAAGGACAGCACCTCGCCGTAGACCTTGTCCGCCAGCATCTCGTCGACGAACTTCGGCGACCAGCTCGGCGCCCGGTCCGACACCACGCGCAGCATCGTCGTGTGGTTGTCGCGCACCCACTCGTAGCCGCGGTCGCACATCAGGTCCACGAGCTTGTGGTGCGCGCCGTCGGCGAACACGCCCTGCAGGAGCTTGCCCAGCGGCGGGCCCCACGGCTTGTCGATGATCCGGCGCGCGACGGCCTGCTCCATGATCGCCTGGACGTCCTCGTCGCGGAGCACCTTCACGGCGGCGCGGACCACCGTGGCCAGCTCGGACGTCACGCGCTCGGCGTTGTCGGGCTCGGCGAGCCACGCACCCAGGCGGCGAGCGATCTCGACGCGCTTGAGCTTGTCGCGGATGACCTCCTCGGAGAGGAAGTTCGACCCGACGAAGTCGCCGAGGCTGCTGCCCAGCGCGTCCTTCTTGTTCGGGATGATCGCCGTGTGCGGGATCTTCAGCCCGAGCGGGTGCCGGAACAGCGCCGTGACGGCGAACCAGTCGGCCAGCGCGCCGACCATGCCGGCCTCGGCCGCGGCGCGCACGTACCCGACCCAGCCCGGCCAGCCGCTCGCCTGCGCCCAGCTGGCCAGCAGGAACAAGAGCGTGGCGCCGAGCAGGAACGACAGCGCGACGAGCTTCATCTTGCGCAGCGAACGCCGCTTTTCCTCTTCACCGGCCGCGCCGCCCGGTGGGTCGGCGGGCGTCACCTTCGCGGGGGTCAGTTGCTCCACATCGCCATTGTCCGTGAGGATGGCTGATCGTGCGCGAACCTGCTCTCGTCCCCCGGCTCCGGCCGTTCACGTCGACCATCTTCGCCGAGATGACGGCCCTGGCCGTCCGGCACGACGCCGTCAACCTCGGCCAGGGCTTCCCGGACACCGACGGCCCGGACAGCATGCTCGAAGCGGCGAAGAACGCCCTGTTCGGCGGGGCGAACCAGTACCCGCCGGGGCCCGGGCGGCCCGAGCTGCGGGCCGCGATCGCGCGGCACCGGCTGCGCTACGGCACCGAGTACGACCCGGACACCGAGATCCTGGTCACCGCGGGCGCCACCGAGGCCATTGCGGCAGCACTGTTGGCGCTGACCGAGCCCGGCGACGAGGTCATCGTCATCGAGCCGTACTACGACTCCTACGCCGCCGCGGTCGCGATGGCGGGCGCCGAACGCCGGGTCGTCGGCCTGGTCGAGGGCCCGGACGGCCGGTTCGGCCTCGACGTCGACGGCCTGCGCGCCGCCGTCACGCCGCGGACCAGGGCGATCCTGGTGAACTCGCCGCACAACCCGACCGGCACCGTGTTCACCCGCGCCGAGCTGGAAGCGCTCGCCGCCCTGTGCGTCGACCACGACCTCATCGCCGTCTGCGACGAGGTGTACGAGCACCTGGTCTTCGATGACGCCGAGCACATCCCGCTGGTCACGCTGCCCGGCATGCGGCCGCGGACGGTGAGCATCTCCAGCGCCGGCAAGACGTTCAACTGCACGGGCTGGAAGATCGGCTGGGTCTGCTCGACGCCGGAGCTCGTCGCGGCGGTGAAGGCGGCGAAGCAGTTCATCACCTTCGTGTCGGGCGGCCCGCTGCAGCCGGCCGTCGCGCACGCGCTCGACCACGAGCTGCCCTGGGTCGACGGCCTGCGCGGATCGCTGCAGGAGAAGCGCGACCGGCTTTCGGCCGGGCTCGCGGACGCCGGGTTCGCCGTCCGGCCGACGGCGGGCACCTACTTCGTCTGCGTCGACGTGCGGCCGCTCGGCTTCACCGACGCGGCCGATCTGGCCTGGGAACTGCCGGGCCGGGTCGGGGTCGCGGCGGTGCCGGTGAAGGTGTTCACCGATCACCCGGACGAGTGGAAACACCTGCTGCGTTTCGCGTTCTGCAAGCGCAACGAAGTCATCGACGAGGCCATCACCCGGTTGCGCAAACTGGTCTGATCACCGCGCACCGGCTGAGTAGACGTCTTCGGCGGCCGTTCCGGCGCGGCACCGGGTGCGGCTCCGGCTCGGCCGGCGTTCCGGCGGCCGACCGGGCCGGGCCGCGCGTCCACCACTTGCCGCTCCGGGTCGTCACGCTCCGCGACGGCGACGACGGCTTCCGCGATGGTTGCGGCAGGGCGTGAGCAGAGCCGCCGCGCGGTGCTCCCCCTGGCGGGCACCCGCCGCACCGGAGGCCTCGCGGACAGCCGGCCGGCGGCTTCGTGATCACGGACCGCAGCCGGGTCCCGCGCCGGTCGGCCTCACGTGGTTTCGGCGCAGGGCAAGCGAAGCCGCGTGCGGAACCCATTCGGCCCAGTCCCGGTCCCCCATCCCGGGCCGAATTCCGGTCGCCCGGCCGAAAGCGCGAGGTGCACACCGAGCGGAGCCGAGCCGACACCATGCGCGTCCGCGGCCCGGGAAACATCAGGTCAACCCGGGACGTGCAAATTGCAGCACTCGTCCGAATGGCCGTAGGTGAACACCCGAACGGCACTGAGAGTGATCAACTTGTCGGCCGCAGATACCTTGCGCGGTAGGCCCGTTGGGCCTTACGGACTGGATCGAACGCGGGAGAGGTGAAAGACTCGCGAGCGGTGCTAGAAAGAGTGCAGCCCCGGGGGAACTGCGACCTGGCCGGAGAAAGACCCAGCAAGGACGGGCTCGAGCGGGAAACCGCGGGAGCCTCAGGCGCGGACGGTGGTGGTGGCGGTGAGCAGCACGGCGGACGCGCGCCGCGACGCTCCCGTGCGGCCTGCGCTCACCCCGCGTGAACCGGCGGCTTTGCACGCGCGCGTACGCGTGCCGCGCCCGTGGACGGCGTCGCTGCAGCGGCCCGCCGCCAAGATCCTGGTCGCCGGCGGCCTGACGTTCGCGGGCTGGCTGCTCGGCGCCGCGCTGTCCGGCAGCACCGCCTCGGCGGCCGACCGGCCGGTATGCCCCGAGGCCCCCGCGGTTTCCACTGTGGACCATGCCGCCGCGGACCATGCCGCAAAGCCGTTCTGGCACGCCAGGCACCGCAGGAGCCACCACGAGACCGGCGACGCCACCTGCGCGCTGCAGCCGAAGACCGACAGCGCCGGCTCGCGCGCGGCGGACGAGCCGCCGGCCGGTGAGCCGCGGCCGCAGGCGGACCAGACCACAAAGGACAGCTCGCCCGCCGGAGCGCCGGCCGCCACGTCTTCGGAAAGCACTTCCACCGACGAGCCCGCGGCCACGCCGGACAGCTCCTCCACCGACGAACCCACCGCCACGCCGGACGGCTCCTCCACCGATGAGCCCACGGCCACGCCGGACAGCGTTTCCGCCACGGAGCCCACCGCCGCCGCGCCGGAAAGCTCGCCCACCGGCGAGCCCGCCGCGACGTCCGCTGAAAGCTCTTCCACCGACGAACCCGCCACCACGAAGGCGGCCTCCTCCGACAGCTCGCCGGCCGAGGCGCCGCAGGCCACCTCCTCGAGCGGGAACCTGCTCGGCGGCCTCGTCGGCAGCACCCTCAAGACCGTCACCGGAGCGACCACAACGGACTCCGCCGAAGCACCCACGAAGGCCACTTCGTCCGGCGGCGACCTGCTCGGCGGCCTCGTCGGCAGCATCCTCGAGGTGGTCGGCGGGACGCTCTCCACCGTCACGGACACCCTCGGTGCCGTCACGTACACGCTGTCCCACACCGTGCTCGCGCCGCTCACCCAGCCGCCCGCGGGCCACCCCGGTGCGGCCGTGCTGCTGCCCCTCGACGACATCCTGGCCCCCGTGCTCGGCGGCAGCTCGAACTCCGGCGGCGTCACCGCGACCGTGCCCGGCGTGACGGTCGTCGTCACCCAGGCGCCGGCCACGGAGACCGGCCCCACCGCGGTCCCCACGATCACCACGACACCGCAGACCTCCCGGGTCGCGGTCACGCACTTCGTCGTCCGGCACGCGAAGCCGTTGCCGCCGGTCCACGAGCAGCCGCGTGACTCCGGCACCCACGCCACCGGCGGGGGCGGCGATTCCACGCCCGGCCTGCCCGGCGGCACCACCGCGCCGAGTGCGCCGGCCCCCACCGCCGCCCCGGGCCACGACGGTTCCGGCGGCGCCCGCCACGCTTTCGCCGTCCACACCGACGACGTCACCACCACGCAGCTCAAGCTGATCGGCACCAGCCGCGACCACGAAGTCGACGGCGCAGGCAGGGATGCCGCCCTGCCCACCACCTCCCCCGACTGACCCCCGACCGGGCAGCCGGGGACAAGTGCGCCCAAATCAAGATCATCAAGGCGCACCCGCACGCCGTTGAGGCGTGACGTTTCCCCTGCTCCAGTACGTAATCCGTGGCTCTTTCACGTCTCGTGACGCCGTGGCGCGTCCGACGTACCCCAGGGGCGAAAACCATGCGAACCCACGAACTTTCCGACCGGCCGACCGCGCCCGGCCGGGTCGGATCCCGGTCCCGGCGCCGCGCTGCCCCCGCGGCGCCGGGACCCACACCGGGTGCGCTCCGGGAGCCCTTGCTCACCGCGCCGAGCGAGGACTCGCAGTACCGCGAGCGCACCTGAGCCTGCGGCTTCCCGGCACGTCGAGGGGCTGTGCCGGGAAGCCGCGGCACCCGCGAACGGGGTCACGTCCGTGAGCGGGGTGTGTGGAACGACGAACCGGTGCGCTGGATGCACATGAACGCCGCCCATCCCTGGGAGGAGGCTCGCATCCAGCGCACCGGTTCGTTCATGCGATGGGCGCGTCGAGCGAAGCCGGCGTCGCCCGGACCGACGCCGCCGCCGCGCCGAGGCGGCGGATCGCTTCGCGGATCTTCTCCGGCGGCAACGCGAACGGCAGCCGGATCCAGCGCTCCATGCCGCCGTGAACGCCGAAGCGGGAACCCGGGGCCACCTGGATCCCGTGACTCGCCGCCGCCACCGCCAGGCGCGAACTCACCGGCTCCGGCATGCGGCACCACAGCGACAACCCGCCCTTCGGCAGCGTGAACGTCCAGTCCGGCAGGTGCACGTTCACCGCCTCCGCCAGCGCGTCGCGGTTGCCTCGCAGGTCTTCGCGACGGCGGGCCAGCGCCGCCCAGCCGTCGGCTTCCAGCAGTTCCGAGAACACGACCTGCTCGAAGACCGGCGAGCCGAGGTCGACCGCGTAGCGCGCCGAAACCAGGCGGCCGAGCAGGTCCTCCGACGCGCGGATCCAGCCCAGGCGCAGGCCACCCCAGTGGGACTTCGACGCCGAGCCGACGCAGATCACCAGGTCGCCCGCGAACGCGGCCAGCGGCGGCGGCCCGTCGAGGGGATCGCCTTCGAGGTCCAGTTCGACCAGGGTCTCGTCCACCACCACCGGCGTCCGGGCGCGGGACAGCACGGCACCGAGCCGGTCGCGGCCCTCCGCGTCCAGGCGCAGGCCGGTCGGGTTCTGGAAGTCGACCACGAGGTAGGCCAGGCGGGGGGACGCCTGGCGCAGGGCCGCGTCGACGCCGGCGATGTCCCAGCCGCGGGTGCCGGTGGGGTCGAGGGCGACCGGCACCGGGATGGCGTGCGCGGCCCGGATCGCCTCCAGGGCGTTCGGGTAGGTCGGCTGTTCCACCAGCACCCGGTCGCCCGGCCCGGTCAGCATCCGCAGGACCAGCACGAACGCGTGGTGCGCGCCGTTGGTGACCATGATCTGCGCGGCCGTGGTCGGCAGCCCGCGCTCGGTGTACCGCCGGGCGATCTTCTCCCGCAGCGTCAGCAGGCCGCGCTCGGAGTAGCCGTGCTGCCCGAGGTGCTCGACGAGGGCGCAGCGGGCCGCGTCGACGGCCGTGACCATGCCGGGCGGAGCCGCCGGTGAGGCGTGGGCGAAGTCGATCAGGTCGTCGCCGTCCGGGACGACCTGATCGCGGCGACGCCGCCCGGGTGCGGTGATCCACGAGCCGGCACCCCGGCGGCTGGCCACGAACCCGTTCTCCCGCAACCGGTCCAGGGCCCCGCCGATCAGCGTCCGGCTCGCTCCGAGCGCCTCGGCCAGCTCGCGCTCGGCGGGCAGCCGGGTGCCGAGCGGGAGCTGGCCGTCGAGCACCTGCAGTTCGAGCGCCGCGGCCAGGTCCGCGGCCCCCTGGCGGGAGCCACCTTGCCGCCACGAGCCCAGCATGACGGCCAATCGCGGCCCGGAAATGCGTCCACCCAGCGGGATCACGGGTTCCATCAGGCCAATATCTCAGAATTGGCTATGGTTTACCAGGCCACTTACGGTCAATAGTGGTCAACGTGGCTCAGATCGATCTCCGGCCCGTCCGGATCACCCGCGACCCCGTCCGCCGCAGCGTCCAGTTGCTCGCCGGCCTCGCCCTCTACGGCACGAGCGTCGCCATGCTCACCCGCGCCCACCTGGGCCTCGAACCCTGGGGAGTGCTGGCCGAAGGCGTCATGAAGCACACCGGGCTGACCTTCGGCACGGTGACCGGCGTGATCTCGGTGGCCGTGCTGCTGCTGTGGATCCCGCTGCGCCAGCGGCCCGGGATCGGCACGGTGGCGAACGTCGTGGTCATTTCGGTGACCGTCGACCTGGTCCGGGCGGTACTGCCGGAGCAGCACGAACTCGGCTGGCAGATCGCGCTGCTGGCCGGCGGGGTCGCGCTGAACGGCTTGGCGACCGCCACCTACGTCGGCGCGCGGCTCGGCCCCGGGGCCCGCGACGGCCTGATGACCGGGCTCGCGGCGCGCACCGGCCGGTCGGTCCGGCTGGTGCGCACCGGGATCGAGGTCACCGTGGTCGCCGCCGGGTTCGCGCTCGGCGGCACGCTCGGGTTCGGCACAGTGCTCTACGCGCTGGCCATCGGCCCGCTGACCCAGGCGCTGCTGCCGCTGGTCGTGTGGCGCGAACCGCAGCGCGAAGAGCAGCAGGCCGTTCACTAACCCGCCTTGCGCTGCTGCACGGCCCGGCGCAGCGTCACGTAGTCCGTGCCGTGCCGGGCGAGCACGTCGTCGGTGCCGCGCTGCTGGGCCAGTGCCAGCAGGATGTGCTCCTGGCCGAGGTGCCTGTCGCCCAGCCGGACGGCTTCCCGGAGGCTCAGCTCCAGGGTTTTCTTCGACTGTGCGGTGAAGGGGATGTGCCCGCGCTTGGCCGGGCCGAGCCGTCCGGCCAGTGCGCCTTCGCCGTGCGTCTGCTCGACGCGTTCGACGATCTGCTCGACGTCGATGCCGAACTCGGTGAGCGCCTCGGCGTCGGCGTCGCTCACGCCGCCGCGGCGCCGGGTGCGCGCCAGTTCGGCCGCGATGTCGTCGGTGGACACGCCCAGCTCGGCGAGCACCTGGACGCCGGTCTTCACCAACGCGGCGAGCAGGTGGGCGGGCCCGATCTCCACCGAGCCGGACTCCCGCGCCACGAGCTGCGCCTCGACGACCGCCATCCGCGCGTCGGCCGTGAACCTCTCGAACATCAGTGCCTCCCGTACTTCTTGTGCACGGCCTGCCGGCTGACCCCCAGCTCGGCGGCGATCTCCTGCCACGACCAGCCGTGCACCCGCGCACTGCGGACCTGCACGGCCTCCAGTTGTTCCAGCAGCCGCCGGAGCGCGGCGACCGCGCGCAGCCCCACCCGGGGATCGCGGTCACCCGCCCGGGCGGCCAAATCCGTCGCTTCCGTCATGCTTGTCAACCTACGTTGACATTCCCCGGCTGTCAACTCGCGTTGACACGCTCAGCGCGAAGCCTCCGGAGGAGCGACGTACAGTCGGGTGATGCCCGAGATCGCGATCGCCGAGCGGGCCGGGGTGGGCGCCGACGGCCACCCGCGCCCCACCGAGGACCACGTCGTCGTGCTGGACAACGCGGTGCTCGTCCTCGACGGCGCCACCTCGTCGGACCCCTCGCACCCCCCGGGCGGCTGGTACGCCGAACAGCTGGCCCGGCGCCTCGCCGAAGACCTCCGCGCGGCACCCCGCGCCGACCTGGCCGAGGTACTGACCGGCGCGATCGCCGCCGTCACCGCGGAACACCGCCTGCGGCCGCAGCGCTCACCGTCGAGCACGGTCGCGGCCGTGCGGTGGCTCGAAGACCGCGTCGACGCGCTCGTGCTGGCCGACAGCCCGGTGGTCGGCTTCGGCGGCTTCGGCGTCGACATCGTCTCGGACGACCGGCTGGCCCGGCTGCGGCGGCGCGGGATGCTCCAGACCGGCGCCGACGTCCGCCGCCGCCGCAACACCCACGACGGTTTCTGGGTCGCCGAAGCCGACCCGGGCGCGGCCGCGCACGCGGTCCGGCGCGGCTGGCGGCGGGCCGACGTCGACGCGGTGCTGCTCGCCAGCGACGGCGTCTCCATCGGCGTCGACCAGTACGAACTGTTCGACTGGCGCGAGGTGCTGGCGGTCACCCGCGCCGACGGGCCGGACGCCGTGCTGGCCGCCGTCCGCGCCGCCGAGAAGCAGGATCCGGACGGCGAACGCTGGCCCCGGCCGAAGCGGCACGACGACCAGGCTCTGGTCCTCGTCGATTTCAATTCGGGGGTTAATCAGGGTCTTCCCTGATCACGGGCGTCGCGTTTCCGGCGACCCTGGACGGTATGGGGATCGAAGCGGGGAAGCGCACGAGACCGTGGCGGCTCGTCGCGCTGGGCGCGATCGGGTGGGGCCTGTTCACCGCCGTGGTGCTGCACGTGGTCAGCTCACGCAACCCGGTGTACGACACGCTGTCGAGCTACACGGTGACCGACCGCGGCGAGGGGATGCTCGCGGCGAGCGTGCTCTCGCTGGCCATCGGGTCGCTCGCCGTGCTTGGGGCGCTGCTGGCCGCCGGCGTACCGCTGTCGCGGACGACCCGGTTGCTGCTCGCGCTGTGGGCGCTCGGGATGGCCGCGGCCGCGATCTTCCCGGCGAGCTACCCCGAGGCGCCGGACCCGGTCAGCGGCGAAATCCACCTCTACGCGTGCCTGGTCGCGTTCTGCAGCCTGCCCGGCGCGGCGATCTCGCTGCTGGAGCCGCTGCGGGGCCGGCCGGAGCGCGTGGCGCTGGTCCGGGCGATCCGGCTGACCGCGGGGGCGTTCGCGCTCTTCGCCGTGAGCTTCGTGTTCGTGCGGCTGAGCGAAGCCGAGGTGGGGCCGTTCCGCGAAATCTCCGACGCCTTCCCGATCGGCGTCACGCAGCGGCTGCTGCTGCTCGCCGACGTCGTGCTGCTGGGCACGATGCTGTGGCTCGCGACCCGGCTGGAATCAGCTTTCGACGGCCGCCGCGAATTCGGGCGCGTAGCCGTACAGGCCGGGCATGCCGCCGGTGTGCAGGAACACCACGTGATCGTCCGGGGCGAAGTGGCCCGCCCCTTCGACCAGCGCGGCGGCCACTTTGCCGGTGTAGACCGGATCGAGCACCACCCCTTCGGTGCGGCCGAAGAGCCGTAAGGCGTCCCAGACCGCGTCGGTCGGGATGCCGTAGCCGGGGCCGAGCGTGGAGTCGCTCATTTTCGTGTGCGCGAGCGACGGCGGCTCGAGGCCCAGCAGCTTCGCGGCGCCGGCCGTCAGCTCGCGCAGGTTCTCCGTGGCCTCGTCGAGCGGGTGGCTGACGCACGCGATGCCGACGCCGAGGTTCTTGAGAAGCGCGGCGGCCAGGACAACCCCGGCCGCGGTGCCGCCGCTGGCGTGCGGGACGACGAGGTGGGCCCGCTCGATGCCACGTTCTTCCAGCTGCTTCGCGAGTTCGTAGGTGGCGCGGACGTAACCGAGCGCGCCAAGGTCGTTGGAGCCGCCGACCGGGATCGTGACGGCCTTCCGGCCGTCGGCGGCGGCTTCGGCGACCAGGCGGTCGTAGGTGCGGCCGGTTTCCTCCCCGTCCGCGCAGACGTGGACGGTGGCGCCGAAGAGCCGGTCGAGGGGGAGGTTGCCGCCGCGTTCGTACGCCTCGCCGTCACGCGGGACCTTGGCCGTGAGCACGAGTTCGCAGCGCAGCCCGAGCTTCGCGCACGCGGCGGCGGTCTGGCGGCCGTGGTTGGTCTGGAGCGCACCGAAGGTGATCACGGTGTCGGCGCCGGCCTCCCGGGCGGCGCCGAGGTGGTACTCCAGCTTGCGGAGCTTGTTGCCGCCGGCGCCGAGCGGGTGCACGTCGTCGCGCTTGAGCAGGAGGTTCGGCAGGCCGAGGGCTTCGCCGAGCCGCGGCGCCTCGTGCAGCGGAGTCGGCCAGCCGCCCAGGTCGACGCGGGGGATCGCGGCCAGCGCGGCGTCGGGGAATCCGGCGAAGTCGAACGTCATCAGCCCTCCAGGCTCGGCTACCCGCCCAACTCTAAAGCGCGCCCCAAGGCCGCCCTGGTAGCACAACATCAACCCCACCATCCCCATCAGCCCCAAAAAGCGCCACTTTCCCTATGAAAGTTGTCCGTCCATGCGTCCCGCCATCGCCCTCGACGGAGGCCACCTCGGGGCGCTGGGGAGTGGTGGAAGACCGGCGGTATCCGGTAACGTTCGTTCGAACGAACGAGAACCTCCGGGGGCCGCCATGACCGCTACGAGCCTCGACTTCACCGGCCTCGCCGCCCAGGCCGCGCAGCTCGCCGCGGGTGAGGTCACCTCCGCCGAGCTCACCGCGGCCGCCCTCGGACGCGCGCACGCGAGCCAGCCCACCCTCAACGCGTTCCGCTCCCTGCGCGACGACGAGGCCCGCGCCGAAGCCGCCGACGCGGACCGGCGCCGGCAGGCCGGCGACCGCGCTCCCCTGCTCGGCGTGCCGGTCGCGATCAAGGACGACGTCGACCTCACCGGCCTGCCCACCGCGTTCGGCTGCGCCGGCGAATTCCCGTGCGCGACGGCCGACGCGCCCGCCGTCGCGCTGCTGCGCGAGGCCGGAGCTGTGATCATCGGCAAGACGAACACCCCCGAGCTGGGCCAGTGGCCGTTCACCGAGGGCCCGGCCTTCGGCGTGACGCGCAACCCGTGGCACCCCGGCCACACCCCCGGGGGTTCTTCGGGCGGGAGCGCGGCCGCGGTGGCGTCGGGGGTCATCGCGGCCGCGCTCGGGTCCGACGGCGCCGGTTCGGTGCGCATCCCGGCCGCGTGGACCGGGCTCGTCGGCATCAAGACCCAGCGCGGCCGGATCCCGACCGACGGCGAACTGTTCCACGGCCTCACCGTGCTCGGTCCGCTGGCCCGCACGGTCGAAGACGCCGCCCTGCTGCTCGACGCCGCCGCGGGGACCCCCGGCCTGTTCCGCGCGGCCGCCGGGCGCGAGCCCGGGAAGCTGCGGATCGGGCTGTCGACGCGGATCCCTTTCACCGCCACCAAAACGCGGCTCGACCCGGTCGTCGAGGCCGCCGTGCGGCGGCTCGCCGAGTCGCTGGCCGGACTGGGCCACGAGATCGTCGAGGTCGAGCCGGACTACGGGCTCATCGGGCTGACGTTCCTGCCGCGCTCGCTCACCGGCGTCCGCGACTGGACGCTGCGGGTGCCCGACCGGGCCGGGCTCGACCCGCGCACGCGCAGCAACGCCGGCCACGGCCGGCTGCTGGCCGGGCCCGCGCTGCGGCTGGCCCGTGCCCTCGAGCCGGGACTGCACCGGCGGATCGGCTCGGTGTTCGGCCGCGTCGACGTGCTGCTGACCCCGACCACCGCGACCCCGCCGCCGCCGGTCGGCACGTTCGACGGGCTGTCCGGCTGGGAGACCGACCAGGCCATGATCGCCGCCTGCCCGTACGCTTGGCCGTGGAACGTGCTGGGCTGGCCGGGGGTCAACGTCCCGGCCGGGCAGACGGCGGACGGGCTGCCGCTCGGCGCGCAGCTGCTCGGCCCGTCGCACGCCGAGGAGCGGCTGATTTCCCTTGCCGCGCAACTGGAAGAGGTCGAACGGTGGCCGGAGCGGCATCCCGCGACAAGCTGGTAAGCACCCGGGACGCCATCCTGCGCGGCGCACTGACCGTCGTCGGGGAGCACGGGGTCGGCGGGCTGACGAACCGCCGGATCGTCGCCGCCGCCGGTGTCTCGCTCGGCACGCTGACCTACCACTTCCCCAGCCAGACGGCGTTGCTGCGCGAGGCGATGCTGCTGTTCGTCGAGGAGGAGACGGCGAAGCTCGGCGCGATCGCCGACGGCTACCGCGCGGACGGGCTGAGCATCGAGCAGGCGGCTTCGGTCGTCGAGCACGTCATCGCGCAGCTGCCCTTCGGCGCCGACGAGCTCGGCGCGCACGAGCTGTACCTCCAGTCGGCCCGCGATCCCGAGCTGCACGAAGCTTCTTCGCGCTGCTTCGCGGCGTACGACGAACTGGCGGTGACGATCCTGGCGGCGGTGGGGGTCCCGGAGCCGCGGCGGCTGGCCGGGCCGGTGGTGGCGCTGATCGCGGGGTTGCAGCTGCGGCGCCTGGCCACCGGCGAGACGGACACCCCGGTGGCGGAGCCGCTGGTGATGCTGATCCGCGGGGCCTGATGGCCCGGCCGATCGTCCGCGGCACGGCGGCGTGGAAGTACTTCGGCGACTTCCGCGACGTGCTGCTGGCCGGGCAGGTGCTGGTGCTGCAGGTGGCGCACCCGGTCGTCGCGGCGGGCGTGCGGGACCATTCGGACTACACGGCGGATCCCTGGACGCGGCTGATGCGGACGGGCGCGTCGCTGTCGATCTACGTCTACGGCGGCGTTTCCGGTGCCCGCGTGGAAGCCGAGCGGTTGCGTGCCCTGCACCGGACGTTCACCGGCGTCGCGGACGGACGGCGGTACAGCGCACTGGATCCGTCGGCGTACGCGTGGGTCCATGCGACGTTGGTGAAGGTTCCTGTTGACGTGCAGCGGTTCTTCGGACGACCACTGTCCACATCGGAGCTCATGGAGTACTACGCGCAGATGTGCGACGTCGGGCGGCTGCTCGGCGTGCGGGAGCGTGACCTGCCGCCGGACTGGGCGGCGTTCGAGCGCTACTACGACTCGATGGTGGCCGGGTTCGCGGCGAACCCCGCGACAGCCGAGCTGTTCGAGACGATCCGGACGGTGCGCAAGCCGGTCGGATGGCTGCCGGACCGGTGGTGGTTCCCGCTGCGGCGGGCTCAGGCGCGGGGGCAGCTGTTCCTGATCCGGGCGACCCTGCCCGCCGAGTTCCGGACGCGGCTCGGTCTACAGTGGACTCCACGGGACCAGCGGCGCTTCGATCGCTTCGCGGCGGCGGTGCGGCTGTTCGCGGCACCGATCCCACCCGGGCTGCGGACGGCGCACATGCGCTGGATCGGCAAGCTCAACGTGTGGTTCCGCGCGCACCCGCGGGCGTACCGGGCGTTGGTCCGCCGAGCCGGCCCGGGCGCCCCACCGGGCACTTTCACGTGAAAGCTCGGTCAGTCGCGGCGGAGGGTGCGGGCGTAGTGGGCTCGGGCCTTGGCGCGGTTGCCGCAGCGGGACATCGAGCACCACTGGCGGTTGCGGCGGGGTGAGGCGTCGCAGAACCGCTGCCCGCAGTCGTCCGCCGCGCAGATGCGGACGTCCGCGTCGCTCGTGGCCAGGTCGATCGCGTCCGCCGCCAGTGCCGCGAACGCCGCCGCCACCGGGTCCTTCGGGGCCGGGACCTCCCGCCGCAGCACGCCGCCCACCAGCGCCAGGCGCGGTGGGGGCGCCGGGGCCGCGGCGGCCGCGTTGTTGACCAGCTCGACGTCCATCTTCGACGGCTCCTCGGGCGGCAGCAGCACCCGATCGATCGCCTCCCGCAGCGCCTTCGCCGCCAGCACGTTGCCCGCCGTCACCGGCACCGGGCACGTCGTGAGCCCGGCCAGCGAAAGCCACTCGGCCAGCGCGTCCGGACCCGTCAGCAGCTCCACGCCCGCTTCGTGCCGGCTGCGCATCGTGTTGACGAGGTCGAGGCACGGCCGTCCGCCGTCGAAGACCCACTCCATGTCCGCCACTCTAACCCTTGAAGACAGTTAGAAGCAGCGCTACCGTCTAACCCCATGAACCGGTTAGAGAACCTCGCCACCGTGAACGGCATCCGCATGCACTACCTCCGCGCGGGCGACGGTCCGCCGCTGTTCCTGCTGCACGGCTGGCCGCAGACGTCGCACTGCTGGCACAAGGTCATGGCGCCACTCGCCGAGACGCACACCGTGATCGCCCCCGACCTGCGCGGCTACGGCCGCACGGACAAGCCGAAGGCCGGCTACGACAAGCGCACGATGGCCGCCGACGTCGCCGCTCTCGCCGACCACCTCGGCTTCGCGAAGACCGCCGTCGCCGGGCACGACCGCGGCGGCCGCGTCGCCCACCGCTGGGCCCTCGACCGCCCGGGCCAGGTGACCCGGCTGGCCGTGCTCGACATCGCGCCGACCCGCGCGATGTGGCAGCGCCTCGACGCCGGCACCGCCAAGGCGTACTGGCACTGGCTCTTCCACCTCCAGCCCGACCTGCCGGAACTCCTGGCCGGGCAAAACATCGCCGCCTACCTCGGCTACTTCTTCGAACGGTGGACCTACCAGCGCCACGCCCTCGACGCCGACGCGCAGGCCGAGTACGTCCGCGCCTTCTCCCAGCCCGGCGCGCTCAGGGCCGGCTTCGACGACTACCGCGCCTCCTTCCCCGACGACGCCGAACTCGACGACGCCGACTTCGCCGCCGGAAAGCGCCTCACCCAGCCACTTCTCGCCCTCTGGGGCGCGAACGGCCTGCTCGGCACCCTCCCGACCCTGGACATCTGGCAGGAGTACGCGAACGACGTCACCGGCGAAGCCCTCGCGGAGTGCGGCCACTTCCTCCCCGAGGAACAGCCCGATGAAGTCGTCGCCCACCTGCGGAAATTCCTCGATCCCTGAGGTTCCCCGGGGCCGAGGGTCCCCCGAACCGGGGACCATGATTCCCTCGCCGCCGTGACGCCCGCCACCGGCCGCACCGGTTAGGTTCGGCTCACGATGGGGAGCGAATCGAAAGCCGCACTGTTTTCAAAAGCAGCACTGCTGATGCTGCTGGCCGTGCTGGGGATCGCGGCCGGAGGCGGGACCGCGCACGCCGACGGCGCACCGGGCGGCACCGACATCCAAGTGGCCCAGACGCTCGGCGCGCGCGAGCTGACCGTGATCATCCGCCGCGTCGACACGACGCCGTCGCCGCTGCGGGTCGACGTCGTGACGCACCAGGGCACCGCGCCCGGCACGCTGCACCTCGCCGTCGCGGCCGACGGCGTCCCGAATTCGAGCACCGACGTCGTCCTCGGCGCCACCCCGGGCGTCTACGCGGGAAATCTCCAAGTCGACAAACCCGGGCCGTGGGAGCTTTCGCTGAGCGACGGCACCGGACCGGCGGCCACGATCCCGTTCATCGTGCCGGCGCGGGTGGTTCCGCCGTGGGAGAAGGCGACCTACGGCGGGTTCGTCGCCGCGGGCGCGTTCCTGTTGCTGGCCCTGATCGTGGGGGTGCGAGCGAAAAGGACCGCGTTCGCGCTGATCCCGGCGGCCGGCGTGGTCGCCGGGATCGCCGTCGCCGTCACCGGCGCACTGCTGTCGGCGAGCACTCCCCCGCCACCCGCGCCCGGCAGCCGGCTGGATCCCACGTTCGACAACGTCACCGACCCGTACGCCAACGCCCAAATGTCCACTGTGGATTATTCGCGGCCGCCGGTGAACCTCGCCGTCCACCACGAAGGCAACGAGCTCGGGCTGCGGCTCACCGACGGTGCCACCGGCCGCCCGGTCGACGACCTGCTCGTCCACGACAACGCCTTCGTGCACCTCGTCCTGGTCTCGCCGTCGGGACGCCTCGGCCACCTGCACCCGGTGCGCGTCGGCCCCGGCGACTACCGCGTCACCGTCACCGATCCGGAAGCGGGCACCTACGCCGTCGCCGCCGAACTCGCCCGGCGCGGCGGCGGCGTCCAGCTGGTCAGGTCCACTGTGGACCTCAACGGCACCGCCGCTCCCGCGCCTGAACCACCCGGCCCTGGGCCGCGCACGGTCGACGGCACCCCGGTCGAGCTCACGGTCGGCCCGGGCACGCCGACCACCATCACCGCGCGCTTCCCCGCCCAGGACCTCCAGCCGTGGCTGGGCATGCTCGGCCACCTCATCGTCACCGGGCCGATCACCGGGCCGGTCGGCGAAAGCGCCGCGAAGGCACCGACCTGGGCGCACGTCCACGCGATGGTCCCGCCGGTCGCGGGACAGCTCGACCGTCCCGATGAGACAGTCGCCGCGTACGGCCCGGACGTCGGGTTCACCTACACCTTCGCCCAGCCGGGCCGGTACCGGATCTGGCTGCAGGCCGAACGCGGCTACCGCGTGCTCACCATCCCCGCCGTGGTCGACGTCCCGGCGACCGGAGCCGGCCGATGAGACGCCCGACGTGGCCGATCGCCGTCGTCGCACTCCTCGTCGCGGCCGGTGCCGCATGGCTGTTGGGGGGCGGCAGTGGCCCGAAACCCGCTGCCCGGCAAGCAGTTTCGGGTCCGTACACGGTCCAGTTCTCCGCGGAACAGCCGCGCATCGGCGGCAACACGTTCGCGGTGGCGGTGACCGGGCCGGCGCCCGAATCCGTCACGGTCGCGCCGGTCATGGCGCAGATGGGGCACGCGCTCCCACCGGTGCCCGCCGCGCCGGACGGACCCGGCCGCTTCCGCGCCGCGGACGTCGGGCTGCCGATGGCCGGGCAGTGGGAGATCACCGTTTCGCTGCGCGGCCCCGGCGGGCCCGCGCAGGTCGTCTTTCCGTTGCTCGTCAAGTAAAGCAAGCAAGCAGAAGGAGGGGGTATGGATCTCACCGCATCCGGCGTGCGCACCACGTCGGTGCCGAGACAGGCGCGGACGGGGTTGTTGCCGGCGAACGTCGTGCTCGGCGGGTCGCTGCTGTCGCTGATCGGGCTCACCTGGGACATCCAGTGGCACGACGACGTCGGGCCGGACACGTTCTTCACCCTGCCGCACCTGTTCCTGTACGCAGGCAGCGCGGTCGTCGGCCTGGCGAGCCTCGCCGTCGTGCTGCTGACGACGGCGGGACGGCGGGCGGGACGGCCGGTCGACCCGCGGATCGGCGGGCGCGTGGTCAACGTGTTCGGCCGGACGTTCGCGGCCCCGCTGGGCTATCTGATCTCCGGTGCCGGCGCGGCGGCGTTCCTGCTGTACGGGCTGTGGGACCAGTGGTGGCACGGGCTCTACGGCTTCGACGCGGTCATCGACTCGCCGCCGCACATCGGGCTGCTGCTGTCGATCACGGTGGCGCTCATCGGCACGACCGCGGTGTTCGCCGCGGCGCGGGAGCACCGCTGGGGCCGGCTCGGCACGCTGGCGTCCCTGGCCGTGCTGCTCACCTTCGGGCCGGTGCTGGCGCTCGGGTTGCAGCAGGTGCCGGACGACTACGCCGACGCCGTCGCGATCGGGACGTCGATGATGGCGGTGCTGCTGGTCGCCGTCGGTGCCGGGTTCTTCCGCCGTCCGGGCGGGGCGGTGGGCACCGCGGCGCTGGTCGCGGCCGTGCAGGCGGTGTTCTGGTGGTTCTCGCCGTGGGCCGCGCAGGCGTACGCCGACCTGGTCGGCCTGCCGCTGCGGGACGCGGTTTCCGGGGTACCGGCCATGCCGTCGCTGACGCCGATGGCGCTGCTGCCGGTGGCCGCGCTGATGGAGCTGGTGTACCTCGCCGGGCGGCGGCGGGGGTGGCGCGCGGGCCGGGTGTCCGTGGTCGCCGGCGGGATCGCCGGGCTGCTGCTCGGACTGAGCCTGCCGCTGCAGCGGACGCTGCTCTACACCGGCGCGCACGTGCCGCCGGCCTGGTACCTGACGACGACCGCCGTGCTCAGCGCGGCACTGGGGCTGCTCGGCGGGTTCGCCGGGTGGCGGTTCGGCGGGATGCTCTGCCTGCTGGCGCCCGCGAAGAAGGGGGAAACCGCCGATGCGTAAGAGGTTGCTCGTCCTGGCCGCGGTCGCCGGGCTGCTGTTCACCACCACCGCGGGGACGGCGAACGCCTACGAGCCGGTCAACATCGTGCACACCGAGCGCGTGCAGGCCGGGCCCTACGGGTTGACCGTCGGGTTCAGCACCTGGCCGCTGAAAGCCATGCAGTCGCTGGACTTCACCTTCATCCCCGACGGCGGGATCGAGGGCAAGTCCGGCACGCTCACCATGGTCAACCCGGAAGGCGGGCAGAACCGGAAGCAGCCGCTGGTGCGGCACCCACGCAAGCTCGAGGTGTGGGGACTCGACGTCCGCTCGATGCCGCGGCCCGGGGAGTGGACGCTCCGCTTCGCGGTCGACGGCCCCGCCGGCGCCGGTACCGGCGAGCTGCGTGCGCTGCCGGTGCTGGAACAGCCGGGGCCGCCGATGGGGGTGAGCTGGGCGATCAGCACACTGCCGCTGATCGGGCTGGTGGTGCTCGTCGTGGTGGCCTGGCGCCGGACGCGCAGCCGGCTGCGTGGCGGGGAGCTTCCGGCAATCGGGTGAGATTCGGCTCACATCCGGTCCCGGACGTATTCCGGTGGCCGCCGAGGGCCTCCTTTTCCGCAGAGGACGGAGAAGGGGGCCTTCGCCATTTTGGTTCTCGAGGCACGGCCGGGGCACGGTCCGGGGTCAACCGGGCCCGTGCCGGTGATCGCGGTCACCGGCACGGGCCCGGGTTCAGGCGGGCAGGTCGAACTGGCCGGCCTTGACGGCGATCAGGAACGCTTCCCACTCGGCGGTGTCGAACACGAAGACGGGGCTGGTCGCGAGCTTGGTGTCCCGGACGCCGATCAGGCCTTCGGAGCCCAGGTTGACCTCGACACAGCTGCCGCCGTTGGGCTCGCTGGCGAAGGACTTCTCCCAGGCGGCCTCTTCGAACAGGGTCACGGCCGTGTTCGGATCGTAATCCGCGAACGACGGATAATCCGCCATGGGTCGTACCTCCGAGGATCGATGGGGGGCGCGGTCGTGACCTGGTCGAAGGCATCCGCTCCCGGCTACTCAGTGTCTCAATGGAGCAAGCCACAGGGCCAAGCGGGTGATCAACTGGGTACGGCCTCGACATGAAGATTATTCCAGGAGTAGGATTAATCGCATCGGTCGGGGCGCTGGTGTCGGTGAATGACTGCCTGCTCGCGACGGGCGGTCGTCGACACGGGCCGAAGTGTTCAACGGCCCCGTGCCGGAAGACCAGTGCACGAACCAAGCCAAGCCACCGCAGGACCTCATGGGGGAGGAACAGCGTGATCGTCGAGGACAGTGCGCCACCCGGCGCGCTCGCCGTGACCAGGCTCGCCGTCTCCGGACGGGAAGCTGCCGCGGCCGCGACCGAGCTGGTCCGGACCAGGGATGTGGAGGCGTTTCCGCCGCGGAACGCCGAAGCTCCGCGACGAGAGCTGGGGGTGTAGACGAATGGCCGTCCGGGTGAACTCGCTCTTCCGCCGCGAGGACGAAGACCACCGTGGCCGCCGGGGCATCGGGACCGAGCTGCGCAACCGCTTCGGCTTCAGCCTGATCCAGGCGCCGCTGCGCAAGACCACGACCTGGGCGACGGACCAGGACCTCCCGCTGCGGCGCCACGCCGACGGGGTCCGCACGACCCGCCCGCTGGAAGCCGCGATCGACCTGGCGCCGCTGATGCGCGGCCGGATCGGCTCGCGCGCCTGAACTGCCGCACCACCACGAAAAAGAGCCCCGGTTCCGTGCTGGAACCGGGCTCTTTTCGGGTGTGGCTACGGTTTCCGGAGCAGCAGGCTGCCGTGCCGCAGCGGCCGCTCGTCCGGACCCGGCTCGCGGTACACGCGCCCCACCTCGACGAGTCCCGCCTCGGCCGCGATCCCGGCCAGTTCGTCCAGCGGCCAGCAGTAGGCCGTCGTGACCTTGTGGTCGAACGACGTCAGCGGCCCGCCCCGGGATTCGAAGCACCCCAACAGAACGTGACCGCCGGAGGCCAACATCCGGGCGAATTCGGCGAAGTACCCGGGCACGTCCACCGGCGGCGTGTGGATCACCGAGTACCACGACAGGATCCCGGCGAGCGACGCGTCCGGCCGGTCCAGCGCCGCCATCGAGCCCACTTCGAACCGCAGGTCCGGATGAGCGGCCCTGGCGAGCGAGATCATCGCCGGGGACAGGTCGACGCCGAACGCGTCGAGCCCCAGCGAACGCAGGTGCGCCGTCAGGTGACCGGGACCGCAGCCCAGGTCGGCGACCGGGCCGCGGCCGCGGACGGAATCGGCGAACGCCGTCCACGCCGCCCGTTCCAGCGGGTGGTCGTCCCAGACTTCGGCGGCGAATTCGGCGTACTGGACGGCGACCGCGTCGTAGGCGGCCGCGGTCACGGCTTGCGGCCCAGGCCGCAGAGGTGGCCGACGAACGACGGGTCGTTCGAGAGCCTCTTGGTGGCCCTGGACTGGATCTCCTCCGGGTGCCACTCCGGCAGGAACACGATGCCCGGCTCGACGAGCTCCAGCCCTTCGAAGAAGGAGGTGAACTCTTCGCGGGTGCGCAGGTGGAGCGGCGTGCTCGACTGGTTGTACTGCTTCATGATCGTCTCGCGGCTGTCCGCGTCGGCCATGTCCTGCATGCCGTCGCTCGTCAGGTGCGAGGACAGGAAGCAGGAGCCGGACGGCAGCAGCGACAGGTACTTCCGGATGGTCTGGGCCACCGGCTCGTCGGGGCCGAGGAAGTACAGGACGCCGACCATGATCAGGCCGATCGGGCGGTTCGGGTCGAGGACGCCGGTGTCGAACGCGCGCTTCCAGATGTCGGCCGGGTCGCGCAGGTCGCCCTGCAGCACCGCGTGCCGCCCCGCGACGCCCTCCTTCTCCAGCAGGATCTGCGAGTGGGCCACCGCGACCGGCTCGTTGTCGACGTACACGCACCGCGCGTCCGGGTTCACCGCCGTGGCGACCTCGTGGACGTTGCCGACCGTCGGGACGCCGGAGCCGAGGTCGAGGAACTGGTCGATGCCGTTGCGCGCCAGGTACCGCACACCGCGGCCGAGGAAGTCGCGGCCGGCGCGCGCGACGGTCTTGATCATCGGGAAGGTCTTGACCGCCTGCTCGCCGAACTGGCGGTCGATCGCCCAGTTGGCGTCGCCGCCGAGGAACCAGTCGTAGATGCGGGCCGCGTTCGGCCGGTCCAGGTCCACGCCTTCAGGGGCTTCGGGGTCCTGCGTCGTCATTGCGTCCTCCAGGCTTGCGGCCGACACCGCCGACCACGCTCGCGAGGGGGACCGTGGCGGCGCCGGGCTCGGGGCGCCACTCTCCCACAGGCACGATCCCGGGCTCGACGACGTCGAAGGTACCGAAGAACGCGGCGATCTCGGCGAGCGACCGGGAAACCGCGGGCGAGCTCGACCGCTCGGACAGCTTCACGAGTTTCCGGATCTGCGCCAGCTCGTCGCCTTCGACGCCGGATTCGGTCGCGTGCGAAAGCACGTACGCCGACCCGGGCGGCAGAAGCGTCCGGTAAGCGCGGATGGCTTCGCGGACGCCGGTGACGTCGGGCAGGAAGTGCAGCACCGCCACGGTCAGCAGGCCGATCGGCCGGTCCGGGTCGAGCACGCCGGTGGCCAGCGCGGCTTCCCAGACCTCGCCGGCGTCGCGCAGGTCGGCGTGCAGCACGGCGTGGCGTTCGGGGTCGCCTGCCTCCTCGAGGAGCATGCGCCCGTGCGCGACGGCCACGGGCTCGTTGTCGACGTACACGCACCGGCTGTCGTCGACGTGGTCGTCGGCCACTTCGTGCACGTTGCCCGCGGTCGGGATGCCGGAACCGAGGTCGAGGAACTGCGTGATGCCTTCGGCGAGGCAGTAGCGCACGGCCCGGCCGAGGAAGCCGCGGTTGTGCCGCGCGAGGGTTTTCGCCAGCGGGAACGCCTGCACGGCTTGTTCGCCGAACTGCCGGTCGATCGCCCAGTTCGCGGTGCCGCCGAGGGCCCAGTCGTAGATGCGCGCGATGTTCGGCCGGTCGAGGTCGACGACGTCGGGGAGGAAGTCGGGGTCCACGATGTCCCCTTCGGGCGGCACTTCCGGTGGTTTCGAGCGCAACAAACCCACTCTACCGACAGTTGTTCACGACCTGGGACACCTCACGCGGCCGTTCGCCCTATTGGAGCTGCTGCATCTGGGCGCGGTAACCCTCCGCAAGCTCCTTGAGGAACTGCCGGGTCTCCTGGCGCTCCAGCGCGGCTCCGCGCAGCCTGTCCCACGAGTCGACGAAGATGTTGAAGTCCTTGACGTCGTCGAGGTAGAGCCCGCCCGCGGAGTGCTCGATGTAGACGAAGTCGCGCGTGCGGTCCGGGAACCGCATGATCGTGAAGTCGTTGGGCACCGCGGCCAGCCGCGCACCGAACGGCAGTACGTGCACGTAGACCCGCGGGTGCTTTTCGAGCGAGAGCAGGTGCTCGACCTGGTCGAGCATCACCGCGGGCGCGTACCCGCCCGGTGCCCGGCGCAGCGCGCCTTCGCTGATGATGAAGCGGTAGTAGGGCGGCTGCTGCTGCTCGAACACGGCCTTGCGGTCGAGCCGGTTGCGGACCAGCGACGTCACGTCCGTCGCGCCGGCCTCGGTGAACTGCTTGAGCATGTAGTGCTCGGACTGCAGCGGGCCCGGGATGCGTTCACCGTGCCAGGTGAGGATCTCCGCGGCCGCGGGCTCCAGGTCGGTGAAGGTGCGGAACCAGTGCGGCACCACCGACCGGTAGCCGGACCAGTGGCCGCGCTGCCCGGCGGCGGCCCGCGCCAGGTTCATCAGGGTGTCGGCCTCTTCGCCGTTGATCCCGAACGCGTTCAGCATCGATCGCACATCCCCGAGCTTCACCCCGACGGCACCGGACTCGATCTTGTTGACCTTGCCCTGGGTGCAGCCGAGGACCTCGGCGACCTGCTGCTGTGTCATCCGCGCCGCGGTGCGGGCATGCCGGAGCTCGTTCCCGAGCTGCTTCCGGCGCGAGGTGACGGTGCTGGCCATCGCCCTGCTCTCCCGGACCACTACCAAGCGACGAGGCCGGTGGCCGCCGTCGCGCGCGAACTATCGAACCCACCCAGGTTAGTGCTTCACCTTGCGGATCTCGATGATGACACCGCGCAGCGTTCCAGGAAACGCCGTGGAATGCCAGTCACCGGTGTCTTCACTCGGCTGGACCAGTGAATTCGTAATTTTTCCACCAACCGGCGGAGCCCGCCCTCGGGCATAGTGACCCCGTGACCGATCGCTCGCCCTCCGCCGCCGCCGTCACCCGGCTGGCCGACCAGGTCCACGGCTACGTCCAGCCGGACGGCTCGTGGTACATCAACAACTGCGGGTTCGTCGACGCCGGCGACCACACCGTGCTGATCGACACGTGCTCCACCGAGCGCCGCACGCGCGCGCTGCTCGCGGCGGTCGAAGCGACCACCGGCAGCCCGGTCACGACGCTGGTGAACACCCACCACCACGGCGACCACACCAACGGCAACTACCTGGTCGAGGGCGCGGCCGTGCTCGGCCACCGCAAGACGCGGGAGCTGATGGTCGCCGAGGGCATCCAGACGTTCGAGGGCGTCTTCGTCGGCAGCGACTGGGGTGAGCTCAAGTCCCGGCCGCCGGAGGTCGTGTTCGACGACCGGCTCACGGTCCACGCCGGGGACGTCGAGCTCCAGCTGATCCACCCCGGCCACGCGGCCCACACGACCAACGACGTCCTGGTCTGGCTGCCGGCGCAGCGCGTGCTGTACGCCGGTGACCTGGTGTTCCACGGCGGCAGCCCGTTCGCGCTGATGGGTTCGGTGGCCGGCTGGCGCAAGGGCCTCGACGTCATCCGGGAACTGGAGCCGGAAGTGCTCCTGCCCGGCCACGGCGGGCCGTGCGGACTGGACATTGTGGACAAGGTGGACGAATACCTCGGGTTCGTCCAGCGGACGGCCGAGCGCGGGAAGGCCGCCGGGCTGTCCCCGCTGGAACTGGCCAAGGAGACGGACCTGGGCGAGTTCGCGTCGCTGAGCGAGCAGGAGCGGCTGCCGGGCAACCTGCACCGCGCGTACGCCGAGCTCGACGGCGCCGAATGGGGCGCGCAGATCGACCTGGTGGCGGCGATCACCGACATGCTGGCGTTCAACAAGGGCCCGATCCGCTGCTTCTCCTGAACTAGGTGAGCTGCTCCTCCGTGGCCTCCCTAGAGGCGTCGATCGGACTATCCATCCATGCCCCCACCACCGCCCTCAACGGAGCGGCTGCGCCGCACTGTGGCATAGGGTGAATCGAGCGAGACATCGGAAGGATTCGGATGAGCAAGAAGGCGAGCATCGGGGTCACCGGCCTGGCGGTCATGGGCCGCAACCTGGCCCGCAACCTGGCCCGGCACGGTCACACGGTGGCCCTGCACAACCGGTCCGAGGAGCGGACCCGCGCGCTGGTGGAGCAGTTCGGCGACGA
This sequence comes from Amycolatopsis sp. lyj-346, assembly GCF_046548975.1. Taxonomy (NCBI): domain Bacteria; kingdom Bacillati; phylum Actinomycetota; class Actinomycetes; order Pseudonocardiales; family Pseudonocardiaceae; genus Amycolatopsis; species Amycolatopsis sp. lyj-346. The sequence goes on along the minus strand of NZ_JAJPWT010000001.1, from coordinate 1,401,667 downwards.
GGGCGACTTCATCCCGGCGTACTCCGCGCGGGAGTTCGTCGACGCGCTGGAGCGGCCACGGCAGGTCGTGATCATGGTCAAGGCGGGCGGTCCGACGGACGCCGTCATCGAGGAGTTCGCGCCGCTGCTCGAAGAGGGCGACGTGATCATCGACGCCGGCAACGCGCACTTCGCCGACACACGCCGCCGCGAGAAGGCGCTGCGCGAGCGTGGCCTGCACTTCGTCGGCAGCGGCGTCTCCGGCGGCGAGGAGGGCGCGCTGCACGGGCCGAGCATCATGCCCGGCGGCTCGAAGGAGTCGTACGAGTCGCTCGGCCCGCTGTTCGAGGACATCTCGGCGAAGGTCGACGGCGAGCCGTGCTGCACGCACATCGGCGCGGACGGCGCCGGCCACTTCGTCAAGATGGTGCACAACGGCATCGAGTACGCCGACATGCAGCTGATCGCGGAGTCGTTCGACCTGCTCCGGCACGCGGGCGGCTACGCACCCGCCGAGATCGCCGACGTGTTCCGCACGTGGAACACCGGGCGGCTGGACTCCTACCTGATCGAGATCACCGCCGACGTGCTGGCGCACGTCGACCACGCGTCCGGCAAGCCGTTCGTCGACATCGTCGAGGACGCCGCCGAGCAGAAGGGCACCGGCCGCTGGACGGTGCAGATCGGCCTCGACCTCGGTGTCCCGATTTCGGGCATCGCCGAAGCCGTCTTCGCGCGTTCGCTGTCCGGGTCGAAGTCGCTGCGTGCGGCGGCCCGCGGGCTCGGCGGTCCGTCGGCGGCGCCGCTTTCGGGTTCCGCGCTGGACCGCTTCGCCGACGACGTCGAGCAGGCGCTGTACGCGTCGAAGGTCGTCGCGTACGCGCAGGGCTTCAACCAGATCCAGGCGGGTGCGACCGAGTACGGCTGGGACATCGACCTCGGCAAGGTCGCCTCGATCTGGCGTGGCGGCTGCATCATCCGCGCGAAGTTCCTCAACGACATCACCTCGGCCTACGCCGACGAGCCGGAGCTGCCGACGCTGCTCACCTCGGGTGGGTTCCGCAAGGCGGTCGAGGACGCGCAGGACTCGTGGCGCTCGGTGATCTCGACGGCGGTCAAGCTCGGCATCCCGACGCCGGGCTTCTCGACGGCACTGGCCTACTACGACGGCCTCCGCGCGGACCGGCTGCCGGCCGCGCTGGTCCAGGGTCAGCGGGACTTCTTCGGTGCCCACACCTACCGGCGGGTGGACCGCGAAGGCTCGTTCCACACGGCCTGGGCCGCCGACGGCCGCCCGGAGTCCGGCGCCTGACGCAGGTGCGCGGGCCCTCCCCCGGGGAGGGCCCGCGCAGCCGGGTGGACCCCCTGGTCCCACCCGGTCAGAGCAGCGTCAGCAGGACCAGCGCGAGCACGAACGCCAGCCACAACGGCTTCACTGCCCCCGTGCGGCGAGGATCTCCGCCAGCACCTCCAGGATCTTCGCCTCGGCCTTGTCCTTCTTGACGCCCAAGCCGTCGAGCACCTCGAAGCCGGCGCCTTCGCCCTGTTCCAGCAGCGCCAAGAGCATGTGCTCGGTGCCGATGTAGTTGTGCCCGAGCCGCAGGCCTTCGCGCATGGTCAGCTCGAGGGTCTTCTTGGCGCTGCCGGAGAACGGCACCGGGTTCGGCGCCGGGTCGGCCCGCTCCGGCAACCGTGCCTCGGCGGCCTCTCGGACGGCGTCCAGCGTCACCCCCTGGGCGACGATCGCTCCGGCGGCGAGCGCCGCGGGTTCGGTCAGCAGGCCCAGCAGGACGTGCACGGTGTCGATCTCCGGGCTGGCGTGGTCGATGGCTGCCTTCTGGGCCTCGACGATGACGTGCCTCGCCCGGTCGGTGTAGCGGCCGAAGGCGCGTTCGATGCCGCCGCCCGGCTCGCCCTTCGGCACGAACCGCTTCTGGGCGGCCTGCTTCGTGACGCCCATGCTGCGGCCGATCTCGGTCCACGAGGCCCCGGAGCGCCGGGCCTGGTCGACGAAGTGGCCGATCAGGTGGTCGGCCACTTCCCCGAGGTTCTCGCCGACGTAGACGGCGTCCGACAGCTGGGCCAGCACGTCCTTGTCGTTGTTGCTCTTGATGGCGCTGATGAGGTCGTCGAGTTTGACGGGGTTGGGTAAGGTCATGCCGTCAACTCTAGGTTGACGATCTTCTGTCGTCAACCATGGGTTGACGCTCTCAGTCGAACGGCAGCCCGACGTAGTTCTCGGCGAGACTGGTCGCCGCCGCCCGGGACGACGTCGTGTAGCGCAGTTGCGCCAGCTGGAGCTGCCGCGCGAAGCCGTCCGCGTGCGGGTCGGTGTGCAGCATCGTCGTCATGAACCAGGAGAAGTGCTCCGCCCGCCACACCCGGCGCAGGCAGGTGTCCGAGTAAGCCGCGGCGAGGGATTCGTCGCCGCCCAGCAACGCTTCCAGTGCGCGCGCCAGCACCCGGACGTCGGCGATCGCCAGGTTCATGCCCTTCGCGCCGGTCGGCGGCACGATGTGCGCGGCGTCGCCGGCCAGGAACAGCCGCCCGTGCCGCAGCGGCTCGGCGACGAAGCTGCGCATCGGCGTGATGCCCTTGTCGAGGATCGGGCCTTCCCGGAGCGTGAAGTCGCCGTCCACCTCCAGCCGCGCGGTCAGCTCGGCCCAGATCCGGTCGTCGGACCAGGCGTCCAGGGCATCCGCCGGATCGACCTGGAGGTAGAGCCGGGTGATCTCCGGCGTCCGCATGCTGTGCAGCGCGAACCCGCGTTCGTGGTGGACGTAGATGAGCTCGTGGTGCGACGGCGGCGTCCGCGCCAGGACGCCCAGCCACGCGAACGGGTACTCGCGCTCGTACACCGTCAACGCACTGTCCGGAATGGACGGACGGCTGATGCCGTGGAAGCCGTCACAGCCCGCCACGGCGTCGCATTCGATGATCTGCGCATTGCCTTCCCCGTCGAGGTAACGAACTCGCGGACGGTTGGAGTCCACATCGGACAACCGCACGTCCGAGACCTCGAACGAAACCGGGTAGCCGCGGGCTTCGTGCGCGTCGATCAGGTCCTTGACGATCTCCTGCTGCCCGTAGACGGTGATCGCCTTCCCGGTCAGCTCGGTGAGGGCGATCCGGTGGTCGGCGCGGTCGAACCGCAGGGACAGCCCTTCGTGGGGCATCCCTTCGGCCGCCAGCCGCTCACCGAGGCCGAGCGACGTCAGCAGCTCGACGGTCGGCTGCTCGCAGACGCCGGCCCGCACGCGCTGCCGGACGTACTCGCGGTCGCGGGCTTCCAGGACCACGCAGTCGATCCCGGCTTCGTGCAGGAGGAACGACAGCAGCAGCCCGGCCGGGCCGGCCCCGATGACGGCGACCTGCGTGCGCATCACGCCGCTCGCGACTTCAGGTGCGCCTTGAGGTCGAAGGCGCTGGCTTCGAGGTCGGCGTACGCGGGCTTCGGCTCGGCGGTGAAGAGGCGGCGCGCGGCGATGTGGTCGGCCGGGCGGTTCACCGACTCGACGGCGATGAGGACGTCGTCGCGGAAGGACAGCACGGAGAACTTGCCTTCGGTCCGATCGCCCGCGACCACCGTCCGGTCGGCGCCCGAGAGGAGGCCGGCGATCTGCAGCTTGGCACCCGCCTGGTCGGTCCAGAACCAGGGCAGGCTGGCGTACGGCTCGGCGGTGCCGGTGATCGCCGCGGCCACGCAACGGGCCTGGTCGACGGCGTTCTGCACGGACTCCAGCCGGGTCTCGGCGCCGGCCTGCACGCACGGGAAGTTGGCGCAGTCGCCGATGGCGAAGATCTTTTCGTCCGCCGTCCGCAGGTGCGCGTCGACGACGACGCCGTTGCGCACCGGCAGGCCGGCGGCCTCGGCGAGGGTGGTCTCGGGCACCACCCCGACGGCGACGACGACCAGGTCGGCGGGCAGCTGGGTGCCGTCGGCCAGCTCGGCCTCGCGGACGCGCTCGTCGCAGTGCAACGCCGCGACGCCCTGGCCGAGCAGCACCGTGTGCCCGGCGGTGCGGTGCAGGTCGGCGAAGTACGCGGAGATCTCCGGTGTCGCGACGCGGTTGAGCAGGCGGTCCTGCGCCTCGACGATCGTCACCGGGCGGCCGGCGTGCGAGGCGAACTCCAGCCCGATGAACCCGCCACCGGCCACGACGACGTTCGCGGCCTGTTCGAGGGACGCCCGGAGCCGGTCGGCGTCGTCGCGGGTGCGCAGGGTCAGCACACCCGGGAGGTCCGCGCCGGGCACGGGCAGCGTCCGGTTGCGGGCGCCGGTGGCCAGGACGAGGTAGTCGTAGCCGAGCTCGCGGCCGTCTTCGAGCGACACCTTCGCCGCTTCGCGGTCGATGCGCTTCACGCGGGCTTCGACCAGCTCGATGTCCTTCTCGGCGAAGAAGTCCGCACCGCGCAGGTGCAGCTGCTCGAGCCCGGCGGTCCCGGCGAGGTAGGCCTTCGACAGCGGCGGCCGCTGGTACGGCACGCCCGGCTCGTCCCCGACCAGCACGACCCGGCCGTCGAAGCCCCGGTCCCGCAGCGAAGCCACGGCCTGGAACCCGCTCTGACCGGCACCGACGACGAGCACGGTGGTCATTCCTTCTCCTCACCCATCCGGCAGCTCTCGCCTTCATCCGATCACAACGGGCCCTGGTCAGTCGAGGCGTGGTTCCCCGGACGGCCGCGGCGCGCCCAGCACCCGCGAGATCCCCCGGGCGGCGGCCCGCACCGCCGGGACCAGCGTCCGCGGATCGGTCCCCGCCGCCGGGACGACCACGGAAACGGCGGCCACGACGTCGTCCCCGGCGTCCCGGACCGGGGCGGCCACCGACAGGGCGATGAGCTCGACCTGCCCGTCGCTGATGGCGTAGCCGTCGCGCCGGACGTCGGCCAGTACCCGCCGCAACCGCGCGGGCGAGCCGATCGTCTTGGGCGTGAACGTCTTGAGCGGGCCGGCCAGCACTTCCTCCTGTGCCTCGGCGGGAGCGTGCGCGAGGAGGACCTGGCCGACACCGGTGGCGTGCGCGGGCAGCCGCCCGCCGACGCGGGTCAGGACGTTGACGGCGCCCCGGCCGGAGATGCGCTCGACGTAGACGACGTCCGGCCCGTCGAGCACCGCGAGCTGCACGTTCTGGTGGGTGGCTTCGTAGAGGTCTTCCAGGAACGGCATCGCGCTCTCCCGCAGCTCGGCGCCGTGCGGGGCGAGCGAGGCGACTTCCCACAGCCACAGCCCGACGCGGTAGGCGCCGGTTTCGTCGCGCACGAGGGCACCGCGCCGGACGAGCTCGCCGGCGAGCCGGTGCGTGGTCGACAGCGGCAACCCGGCGCGGCGGCTGAGCTCGGACAGCGTGAGCCGCGGCCGCTCGGCGGTGAAGGCGCCCAGCAGATCGAGGACGCGATCCACCACCGAAGGCGGCCGCGGCGCACTGTGTCTCACCCTTCTTCGTCGTCCGGGAGCAGCGGGCGCATGAACGTGCGCCGGTACCGGAGCACGCAGCCGCTCTCCTCGCGGATCTTGTCGGCCTCGATGAAGTCCGGGTCCACGCCGAACAGCGTGCGGTAGCGCTCGTACGCCGCCAGGCTCTCGAAGCTGAACAACGCCCGTGCCTCGTCGCTCGCCCCCTCCGACGGCAGGAAGTAGCCGTGGTGGATGCCGCCTTCGCGCTGCACCAGGCGCATCCACGCCGCGGCGAAGCGCTCGAAGTCGGGAAGCTTCGCGGGGTCGATGACGTAGTCGACGACGCAGGTGATCATCAGTGAACCTTATTCTGGTTAGGCTGGCGCTACGGCACCGCCGGGCGCGATCCTACGGTGACTCTCGCGCCGGCCGACGGCTGAATAAGGTTCAGTGGCCGCCCCAGACGCGGTCGGCCGTCGACACGAGCAGCTCCAGCTTGCGCAGCTGGTCGTCCGTGGTCAGGTCGTTGCCCTCCTCCGTCGAGGAGAAGCCGCACTGGGGTGACAGGCAGAGCCGGTCGACGTCGACGTACCGGGACGCCTCCTCGATCCGCCGCACCAGCACGTCCGGGTCCTCCAGCTCCGGCCGCTTGGTCGTGACCAGGCCGAGCACCACCTTCTTGTCCTTCGGCACGAACCGCAGCGGCTCGAATCCGCCGGAGCGTTCGTCGTCGTACTCCAGGAAGAAGCCGTCGACGGCGAGCTCGCCGAACAACGCCTCGGCGACGAACTCGTAGCTGCCCTCCGCGGCCCACGACGACCGGAAGTTGCCGCGGCACAGGTGCGTGGTCACGGTGAGGCCCTCGGGACGCCCTTCGAGCGCTGCGTTCATCGTCGCGATGTTGCGCAGGTGCTGGGTGTCCGGGTCGCCGCCCATCCGCGCGACGAGCTCGCGCTGCGCCGGGTCGTTCAGGTAGGCGAGGCTCGTGTCGTCGAGCTGCAGGTACCGGCAGCCGAGGCCGGCCATCGCCGTGACCTGCTGCCGGTAGGCCGCGCTCAGGTCGGCGAAGAACTCTTCGAGGTCCGGGTAGACGCTCTCGCTGACCGCGGCCCGGCCGCCGCGGTAGTAGACCATGCTCGGCGACGGGATGGTCAGCTTCGGCGTCACGCCCGGGTCCACATGGGACTGCAGGAACCGGAAGTGGTCGGCGAAGATCGGCTCGTCGAGCCGCACCTTGCCGTCGACCTGCAGGCCCGGCGGGCTGAACTCGAGGTCGCCTGCCAGGTTGTGGAACTTGACGTGCAGCCGCTGGTCGCTCTTCGAGATGCCGCCGAGCGCGTAGATGAAGTCCATGTGCCACGAGCCGCGCCGGAATTCGCCGTCGGTCGCCGAGCTCAGCCCGGCCGCCCGCTGCATCTTGATCACGTCGCGGATCGCGTCGTCCTCGACCGCGCGGAGGTGCTCCGCGCCGATCTCACCGCTTTCGTGCCGCCTTCGCGCGTCGCGCAGCACCGGGGGCCGCAGCAGGCTCCCCACGTGATCGGCGCGGAACGGCGGGCCCACCTGGGAAATGCCACCCGAAGTCATGCACCGATGGTCACACATTCCCGGCCTTCGCGCCGCCCCCCGAAACATGATCATCACACCCGGGTCTTGCCACGGTTACGCGCGGGGCGTTGGCTGTGTGCCGGAAAGGGGTTTGATCATGACGAAAGCCGCGGTGCACCCGGTCGACCAGGGCCTGCCCGCCGGGCGGCTCGCGCTGCTCGGCCTGCAGCACATGTCGATCATGTACGCCGGTTCGGTCGCGGTGCCGCTGATCGTCGGCAGCGCGCTCAAGCTGGACGCGGCGACGATCGGGCTGCTGGTGAACGCCGACCTGCTGGTCGCCGGCATCGCGACGCTGATACAGGCGGTCGGCATCGGGAAGATCCTCGGCATCCGGTTGCCGGTGGTGGCGGGCGCGACGTTCAGCGTCGTCAACCCGATGATCCTCATCGCGTCGCAGTACGGCCTGCCCGCGGTCTACGGCGCGATGCTGGTGTCCGGCGTCTTCGGGCTGATCATCGCGAAGCCGTTCGCGAAGCTCATCCGGTTCTTCCCGCCGTTGGTGACCGGGACGCTGCTGCTCGTCATCGGTGTCTCGCTGCTCGGCCCGGGCGCCGGGCTGATCGCGGGCAACGATCCGGCCGCGCCGGACTACGCGGCCCTGCCGCACCTCCTGTTCGCGTTCGGCGTGCTCGCGCTGCTCGTGCTGTTCACGCGGGTGCTGCGCGGGTTCGCCAACCAGATCGGGCCGCTGCTCGCGCTGGCCATCGGGCTGGTGGTGGCGATCCCGATGGGGCTGGTGCACTGGGACGGCCTGCACGCGGCCGGCTGGTTCGGGCTCGCTTCGCCGTTCCACTTCGGCGCACCGACGTTCCCGATCGCGGCGATCCTGTCGATGTGCGTGGTCATGCTGGTGACGTTCACCGAGTCGACCGCCGACATGATCGCCGTCGGGGAGATCACCGGGCGGCCGCCGACCGACTCCGACCTCGCGCGCGGCCTGGCCACCGACGGCTTCTCGGCCGTGCTCGGCGGCGTCATGAACTCCTTCCCCGACACGGCGTTCGCGCAGAACGTCGGGCTGGTGCGGATGACCGGCGTGCGCAGCCGCTGGGTGGTCGCGGTGACCGGCGGGATCCTGGTGCTGATGGGCCTGGTGCCGAAGATCGGCGCGTTCATCGCGGCGATCCCGCAGCCGGTGGTCGGCGGGGTCGCGGTGGTGATGTTCGCGATGGTCGCGGCGGTCGGCGCGCAGAACCTCAAGAAGGTGGAGTTCTCGGGCAACCACAACACGTTCATCGTCGCGGTCGCCCTCGGCGTCGGCCTGCTGCCGGCGTTCGCGCCGAAGATCTTCCAGTACTTCCCGGCCTGGCTGCAGACCATCTGCGGCAGCTCGATCACGGTGGCGGCGGTGCTGGCGTTCGCGCTGAACCTGCTGTTCAACCACCTCGGCCGCCGCGCGGAGCCGGACCTGCTCAACGCGCCCTGATCACCAGCAGATGATCAGCAGGACGCACGACGGCTCGGCTCGCGGCGTGGTGGTCGGGGTCGGCGGGCGGCCGCCGGACGGCGGCGGGTTCCCCGTCGTCGGCGTGCCCGTGGTCGAGGGGTCGGCGCCGGACGGCGTGGTGGCCGGCGTCGTCGTTCCGGTGCTGTTGCTTTCGGTGGTGGCCGGGTCGCGGCCCGGTACCTCGGTGACGGTGCCGCGGTGCTCGTTCGACGCCGTGACGACGTCGCCGCCGGTGCCGCCGCCGATCCCGCCCTCGGACGGCGAGTCCGTGGCCTGGTCGGCGCCGCCCAGCCCGGTGGTGCGCTGCGGGAAGGGGATGACCTGGATCTGGTCGACCGGGGCAGCGTCCTGGCGTTCCTTGCCGCCGAAGGCGACCAGGGTCGCGGCGGCGCCGCAGCCCACGATGACGGCGAGCATCACCGCGACCACGCGCCAGCGTGACTGGCCCGGTCCCGGACGGTCGCCCCAGCCCTCGCGCACGAGCAGCTCGGCGATCGATATCTCGTCGTTCACCTCGGCAGACCTTCCCGAGAGGCCGTTCGGCCGATCGTGGCCGTATTCTTACCGTAAAAGGCCCCCGAATGGGTGAAGGTGCGGCAAAAATTCGTCACGTAATGCAAGGTCTGACGGTGAGTGACATCCACAGCGTTTTCTAAGCCGACGCTCGTGATACTCCCAGCATGACGACGGAAGCTCGGTCCGTGCTGCGGAGAGCCGGACGGCCGATCGCCGTTGCGCGCCGCGGCCCGTGGCCGGTGCTCCGGTACGTCCCCAACCCGAAGACGACGCCGTTCACCTTCGGTTACCTGGTCGTCCTGCTCGGCACGACGCTGCTGCTCGCCTTCGCCGAGCCGGCGGTGGCGACCCGGCTGCTCGAGCTGTCCAGTACGGACGCCCACAACCTGTGGCGGCGCCCGTTGACGTCGCTGCTGAGCAGCGCGATCTGGCTGCCCGGCGAGAGCTGGTTCGCCTACGCCCTGATCTTCGCGATCGCCGTCGCCCGCTGGAGCGCCGGTTCGGCGCCCGTCGCACGGCGCTGGTGTTCTTCTCCGGCCACGTCGTGGCCACGCTCGCCACCGAACTGCCGGTGATGGCCCTGATCAGCGCGCACGTGCTGCCCGCTTCGGCCGGGCACTGGCTCGACATCGGGGTCAGCTACGGCTTCTTCACCACCGCCGGTGCGCTCGTGTTCTTCCTGCCCGGCCGCACGCGACTGCTCGCGCTGGCCGCGATGGAGGCGTTCATCGCGGTGATCTGGCTGAGCGACGCCCCGGCGAGCCTCGACTCGATCGTCACGCTGCTCGGCCACGCGGTCGCCGCGCACTTCGGGCTGCTGGTCTGCGGGCCGTGGCTGCGGGCGCGCATCCGCAGGCCGGGCCCGGATTCCGCCGGGTAGGCAGGGGCCGGAGTCGGTGGTGTAATCGACGGGCCACACGCCGACTTCACGGGGACGGACGCACATGGAGGCCGACTCGCTCGCCGAACTGGTCGAGCTGAGTCCGGACGCGATCTGCGTGCACGAGCACGGCGTGCTCACCTACGCCAACCGCGCGGCCCTCGAGGTGTTCGCCGCGCGCTCCGCCGACGAAGTCGTCGGCCGCCGCTTCACCGACTTCGTCGCCGAGGACGCGCGGGCCACAGTGATCGAGAACCTCGCCCGGCTGGAGAAGCCGGGGCAGGCGAGCCAGCCGGTCGAAGCGCTGATGTCCCGGCTGGACGGCAGCAAGTTCGCCGTCGAAACGGTGGTGGTGCGCCTCGACGGCGAAGCCGCGTACCAGGTCGTCATGCGCGACATCACCGCGAAGAAGGCGGCCGCCGACGCCCTCCGCTACCAGGCCGCCCTCGTGTCGCACGTCAGCGACGCACTGATCGCGACCACCGGCGAAGGCGTCGTGACCAGCTGGAACCCGGCCGCCGAGGCGGTGTACGGCTGGACCGCGGCGGAGGCCGTCGGGCGGCGGGCGGGCGAGCTCGTCGGCGCACCGCTCGACCTGCCGGCCATCCGGCGCGGCGGCGGCGTCGCGGAGGCGGTGCACCGGCGGCGGGACGGCGCTCCCCTGGCCGTCCGCGTCTCGGCAGCCGAGATGAACGACGGATACGTGCTCGTCTGCGCCGACGAAACCGCGCGGCGGCGGGCCGAGCAGAACTACCGCACGGTGGTCGCGTCCCTCGACGAAGGCGTGCTCGTGATGGGCGCCGGCGGGCTCATCGAAGCGGCGAACCCGGCGGCCTGCCGGATCCTCGGCGTCGCCGAAGCCGACCTGATCGGCGTCCCGTGCCACACGCTGACGTTGTTCACCGAGTCCGGGCAGTGGATCCCGCCGGACGAGCTGCCGTCGGTGCAGACGCGGCGGACCGGCGTCACGCACAACGGACTGGTCGTCCGCCTGCGCCGGCCGGACGGCCGCGACGTCTGGGTGTCGCTGACCTCGCGGCTGCTCGATCCGGACGACCCGGCGGCGATGGCCGTGGTCACGTCGTTCACCGACATCACCGAGACCCGCGCGATCAGCGCGCAGCTCGCGCACGACGCCACCCACGACCCGTTGACCCGGCTGGCGAACCGGACCCTGGTGCTCGGCAGGCTCGACGTCCGCGAGCGGGGCGCGGTCACCGTGCTGTTCCTCGACCTGGACAAGTTCAAGGTCATCAACGACTCGCTCGGGCACTCCGTCGGCGACCAGGTGCTGCGGATCGTCGGGGAACGCCTGCGCCGCGGCTCGGGCCGCGAAGACCTGGTCGGCAGGCTGGGCGGTGACGAGTTCGTCGTCGTCACCGCCGAGGTCACCGATCCAGGCGAGGTCCACGCGCTGGCCGAGCACCTGCGGGCCGCGCTGACCGAGCCGATCGGCGTCCTCGGCAGGCAGCTGCACCTCGACGCGAGCATCGGCGTCGTGCTCGTCGGCCGCGACGACCGCCGCAGCGCCGAGGACCTGCTGCGCGACGCGGATGTCGCGATGTACCAGGCGAAGACGCTCGGGCGCGGCCGCCACCACTTCTTCGACGTCTGCCTGCGCGAGCGGATGCAGCGGCGGCTGCGGATGGAGCAGGACCTGCGCGACGCGGTCCACGACGGCCAGCTGTGGCCCGCCTACCAGCCGGTCGTCGACCTGCGGACCGGCGAGATGGTCGCGGTCGAGGCGCTGCTGCGGTGGACCCACCCCCGGCACGGCGCGATCCCGCCGTCGGAGTTCATCCCGCTCGCCGAGGAGAGCGACCTGATCAACGTGATCGGCAAGGAGATGCTGCGCGCGACGACCCGCGAGCTCGCCGCGCGGCGCGTTCACCACGGCCTGGACCTGACGCTGAAGGTCAACCTGTCCACCCGCCAGCTCGACGACCCGCACCTGGTGGCCGCGGTCCAGGACGCGCTGGCGGCGACCGGGCTGCCCGCGGGCGCACTGTGCCTGGAGGTCACCGAAAGCGCGTTGATGCGCGACCAGCAAGCGGCCGCGGAAGTGCTGGCGTCCCTGCGATCGCTGGGTGTGCTGCTGGCGATCGACGACTTCGGCACCGGCTATTCGTCGCTCGCGCAGCTGCGCCGGCTGACGCTGGACACGCTGAAGATCGACCGCTCGTTCATCACGGGGATCGCCGAGTCACGGGACGCGGAGGCGATCGTCACGAGCATCATCGCAATGGCCCACGCGGTGGACCTGACGGTGATCGCCGAAGGTGTCGAGTCAGCGGAGCAACTGGAGCTGCTCCGCCGGCTCGGCTGCGACCAGGCGCAGGGCTACCACCTCGGCCGTCCGGTGCCGGCGGCCGAGCTGTTCGGTCAGTAGACCAGCTTCAGCCGCTCCAGTTCGTCCGCCGTCAGCTCGATGCCGAGGTCCTTGAGGGTGGCGTCGAGCTCGTCGGGGGCGATGGTGGTGGTTTCGCTGCTGCCGTCGGTTTTTTCGACGGTGAGTTCCCGGCCGAGCAGCTTGCGGCTGACGCCCGGCTCGATCCGCATGATCACCAGCCGCCCGGTGAACGGCGACTTCGGGTGCGTCGAGGTGTAGTGGTGGTAGACCTCGTAGTCGATGGGGTGCATCTCGTTGAGGCGGAAGTCGAGGATGTCCTCGTCGCCCTTCTGCAGCGTCCACCAGCCGTTCTCGTGGCGGAGGCGGTGGAGCCACCCGGCTTGGTCGGTTTCCTGCCCGTCGACGAGCGGCATCGGATCGGTGATGCCGGCCCCGAACCCGACATCGGCGAGGAAGCTCCGGCCGTCGACGTCGACGACGAGGGTCATGTGCGTGTAGGGCCCGGGCCGCCGCGGCTGCACGCGCCCGGAAAGCCGGTGCACGGTGTAGCCGAGCTGTTCGAGAACGGCGGCGAAGAGGCCGCTCTGTTCGTAGCAGTAGCCGCCCCGCCGCCGTCCGACGAGCTTCGCGCTCACGACGTCGAGGGAAATCCCTTGGTGCTGCTTGAGAACGACGTCGATGTTCTCGAACGGAACGGCGGCGACGTGGGCCCGCATGAGTTCGGTGAGGGCGGCTTCGGACGGCGCCCGCCGCGGCTGCCCGACGCGCGCGAGATAGGTGTCGAGGTCGACGGCGCCGGTGCCCCATTCCCCTTCGGTGGTCATGGCTCCATGGTGGAACCTCGACCACACTGGAGGTCAACTTCCGTGGACGATCTTTCCCACCTCGACCTGGCCGCCGCCCGGGTTGGGTGCCGGGGCGACCCCGGAAACGAGGAAACCGCCCTGACCTGAGTCAAGGCGGTTTCTACCAGCGTGGCCAGGGCCGGGGTCGAACCGGCGACCTTCCGCTTTTCAGGCGGACGCTCGTACCAACTGAGCTACCTGGCCGGGAACGCCGGCAAGGAGCCGAACGATCTTGCGACCCTGACGGGACTCGAACCCGCGACCTTCGCCGTGACAGGGCGACGCGCTAACCAACTGCGCCACAGGGCCTTGCGTTACTACAGTCTTGCTTTTACTACAGTACTGCGTACTCCCAACGGGATTCGAACCCGCGTTGCCGCCTTGAAAGGGCGGAGTCCTAGGCCGCTGAACGATGGGAGCCCGGTCGGTTTCGGGTGACCGACCGACCGCGCTCTCAGGTTCCCCTGGGAGCGATTACAAGCATAGGGCACGCCGCCACCGCTTTGCACAGGGGGTTCCTTAAGCCTCCAGCGAGCCTCAGACCTGCACAAACTCGCCGAGGTCCGCCAGCCGGCGAGCAAGCTCGGCCTGCTCCGGCTCCGACAGCGCCGACGCCAGGAGTTCCCCGATCCGCTCGTCGGTCAGAGCCTCGGCTCGCTGCCACCGGTCGCGCAGGTCCGGCTTGCGCTCCGCCGACGCGACCAGCTCGTCGGCCGCATCCTCGGGCCACGCCGTGCGCAGCAGGCGCGCGCGGCCGCCCTCCGGGTCCGCGATCACCGCCTCCGGCACCGACAGGCCCAGTGCCCGCAGGGCCGCGAAGTGCAGCCCGCCGCGCAGCTCACGGAAGACCATCAGCGCGAAGCCGAGGCGCTCGACGTCGCCGTCGGGACGGTCGGCGTTCTTCCAGCCCGCGAAGAGCGCCAACCCGCTGGCGTCCGCGACGTCGACGACACGGAACAGCAACTCCGCCAGGCGGCCAGGCTCCGGTACGGCCGAAAGATTGACGCGCGACCACCGAGCCGATGACTCCGCGTAGGCGCGGACCGCGGCCGGCGCATCGAGAGCCGCCGTCGCCGTCGGCAGGACGAACTCGAACAGCCAGTGCGGGAAGATGCCGAACAGCTCCGCGGCCACCTTCGGCGGGACGTCGCCGAGCACCGCCGAGCGTCCCCGCACGTACAGCGAACGCGGCGGCAGCCCGGCCTCCGCCTCCACCGCGGCCAGCTCCGGTGAGGTCATGAACTTCCCGCCCAGCACCTGCACCACCGGCCGGATCCGGTGGGCCAGCCCCGTCGCGCCTTCGATCGTCGTCACGATGCCCCCTTTCGGCACCGCCACCGTAACACTGTTACCAAACGTGCGTCAAACGCCGGCGGCAACCCGCCAACCACTACCCGGAAAGCACCACAACCTGCGGAAATATCACCGGACAGGTCCAGCGGAACCCACTGGACCCCCGGCCACAACACCACTCAGCGCTGAACCGGCGCCTGCCCATCCTCATCCAGGTTCAGACCCAGCATCTCCAGCAACTGACCACAGTCCTCAACCCCCAGCGCACCATGCGCCACCGCCAGCCGAGCCCGCCGGACCTGATCATCCGACACCCGCTGCGCATCCGCCGCCCCACTCCGCTGCGCCGGCAACGCCCCGGCAAACGGTGCACTACCCCCATCGGCACCTTCGTACCGAAGGAGGAACTGCCGCACTTCAACAGACCCGCTCATAGCCCCTCCACACGGCTCACAACAACTTGGCCGCGAGGCTAACCAGCACCGGCCACCACACACAGCCCCCCGGAGAGTGAACCTGAGGCCACGCTCCGCTCAACGCAGCGCAATCGGCAACATCGAAGAAGAACCCCACCCGAAGGAGCGTCACCCCCGGCACCAAAGTGACACCACCCGGGGAAATTTCCCGCTCTCCACTCGCCCAACCACCCAACTCGTGCAACAATCGAAGAGCTGACACACCCCCGGTCAGCGCCTGTGGAGATCCCCTCCGACCCCCGCGTTCCTCCCCCTGGCGCGGGGGTCCTCCATTTGTGTGCTCCTGCTTCGGGCTTCGCCCTTCGCACGGGCACCCGCATTCCGTCGTATCGCCCGGGGGGCCGAGCCCCCCGGACCCCCCACGGTGCCTCGGGCTCAGCTTCCAGCGTTGCCGGGTTTTCGCTTCGGGCGCTGTGCGCCCTTGCGAGCGGTGCCTGTCTGGCAGTCAGCATGCCGATGACAGGGAACTCCGCTCGCTGCGCGGCGCTCCGCCACGCAAGTCGCTTGCCTCCGAAGCCGCCTCTGCCCCCTTCAGCTGCCTCTGCCCTCGCGCTCCCTCAGTGATGCCCCTGGGCTTGCCCTCTGCCTTTCTGCCCCTCTGCCCCCTGCCCCTTTGGCCCTTGGCGGCGGGTTTGTGTGAAGTGGGGAGATTTTCTGTGGGGGGTGATCGACTCGGTGGGTTAGTGGGGGGTTGCTTTGGGTTGTGGGGGGTTGGGCTGAATGGGTGGGGGTTGGGCTGAATGGGGAATGTTGGGGGCGTGTCGTGGCTCACAGTGGTTTGTGTGGCGAGATGCAAACGTTATCGTGGCGTTCGTGCCCCTTCCCTCCCTTGGCCGCTTGAGCAGCCGCACGAACCTGAAAGCCGCCGCGTCTTCCGGGCGTCATCGTGGTGCCGCGAAGCCTGCGGACGACGGTGTCGTCGAGGACACTGAGCTCACGTCCTACCTGGCCGCGCTGGCTCCGGAGAACGATCTCGAGAGCACCGGGTCCGGTAAGCGGTTCGGTGAGGCCCAGGTCATTCAGCTGCGGATGAGCTTGGTGGCCAACCAGCAGCTCAAGGACATCGCCGCCGAGCGGCAGATCTCGCCGCAGGCGCTCGCCCAGGAGTGGATCCTGGAGCGGCTCAACTGGGAGGGGCAGGCCTCCTCCGTGCAGGACCAGCGGCAGCAGACCGGGGCCGCCGAAGTCAGCGACCTCACCGACGAGTTCCACTTCCCCGCCGACGCCTTCGACGCGCCGGCCGTCGCGCGGCACTGAGCACGCCCGACACAGCACGCCCGACACAGACCTCATGAGGAAGGGCCCCCGGCAGATTGCCGGGGGCCCTTCACTCAGGCCTTAAGACGCGCAAAGGGCCTGTGAGGCTTGTTCAGCCCCGTCTCAGATCGCGCGGACCTTCTGGGCCTGCGGCCCCTTCTGGCCCTGGCCGACCTCGAACTCCACTCGCTGGTTCTCTTCGAGAGTGCGGAAACCGCGGCCCTCGATCTCCGAGTAGTGAACGAACACGTCGCCTTCGCCGCCGTCCTGCGCGATGAAGCCGAAGCCCTTCTCCGCGTTGAACCACTTCACAGTGCCTTGCGCCACCGCTGTACTCCTCGTTACACAGATCCGCTTCGAATGCCACCGAAGCGGCACCCCGACCGTCCCGGGCGGTTCCAACGAGACGAGTCAAGAGCGGGTCGGCTCCATGGCTCGCGTCAGAAGTTCCGCGAGTGTGAAGCCACGAACACGCAAAACGACGGCCTGAGAGCAGACTACCGGGATCTGGCCAAAGTTGAACCCCGTGATCGAGGCGAAAACCGGCTCTGCGCACCAAGGTCACCGGAACGTCGTAGGGCTCCCACCCGGTTCCGTCGCACCCACTGGCCGGCCTGGCGCAGTGCAGCGGCCCCGTGATCACCGGATACGGCTCGGAGTCGGCTGTGCCCCCTCCGTGCACGCTTTCCCCCACTGTTGTGACACTCGTCACGTCAAGGTTACTCAACGTACCCGGCCTACGAGGCGTCTCGAAGGGGAGAGCACCAAAGGGGCAAAGGGGATAGGTGTGACGGTGAGGATTTCCACGCGGCGTCGGGGCGCTGCCGTGGCGCTGGGCTTGGTCGCTGCGCTCACGCTCGGGGCGTGCAGCAGCGAACCGACGGTCTCGGCAAGCGGTTCTTCGGGCGGGGGCCCGACCGGCTCGCCCGCACCCAGCGCGCAGCCCGCGAAGCTGACGGTGACACCGGCGGGTGGCGCCCAGGACGTCGCGCCCGGCGAACCGGTCGGCGTCCAGGTCGCCGACGGCACGATCATGTCCGTCACGCTGACCAACCCGGACGGCAAGCAGGTCCAGGGGCAGACGTCGCCGGACAAGAAGAGCTGGACCACCACCGAGCAGCTCGGCTACGGCAAGACCTACACCTGGTCCGGCCAGGCGCAGGGCACCGACGGCAAGAACGTGCCCATCGGCGGCGCGTTCACCACGGTCAAGCCGAAGCGCCAGCTGGCGGCCAGCCTGAACGTCGGTGACGGCCAGACGTACGGCATCGCGATGCCGATCGCACTGACCTTCCCGAGCCGGGTCACCGACAAGGCATCCGTCGAGAAGGCGCTGTCGGTCGAGACCACGCCGAAGACCGAGGGCTCGTGGGCCTGGCTGAACGGCGACACCTCGGTGCACTGGCGGCCGAAGGAGTACTTCAAGCCCAACACGCAGGTGAAGGTCAACGCCAAGATCTACGGCGTCAAGATCGGCGACGGCGTGTACGGCAAGCAGGACGTGTCGGCCAGCTTCAGCATCGGGCGCTCGCAGATCGTCAAGGGCAACACCACGCAGCACACGATGCAGGTGATCCGCGACGGCAAGCAGATCGCGGACTACCCGGTGAGCTACGGCCTCGACTCCGACCCGGGCCGCGTCACCAACAGCGGCGTGCACGTCGTCATGTCCAAGCACGCGACGTACTCGATGAGCAACCCCCAGTACAACTACACGGACGTCAACGTGCCGTGGGCGGTCCGGATCTCCAACAACGGCGAGTTCATCCACGGCCTCGCGGCGTCGATCTGGGCGCAGGGCAAGAAGAACGTCTCCCACGGCTGCCTGAACCTCTCCCCGGCGCGGGCCAAGGAGTACTACGACGGCGTGCTCGTCGGCGACCCCGTCGAGATCACCGGCAGCACGCAGACGCTGGACGCCAGGGACGGCGACTACAGCGACTGGACCTACGACTGGGCGAGCTGGCAGAAGCTGTCGGCGCTCGCCCGCTGAACCACCGGCGAACACCGGGCGGCCGGGAAGTCCACCGCGGGCTTCCCGGCCGTTCGCGTTTCCGCCGAAAACCCGCGAAATCCGATGCAACCCCGGTGATCGCCCGCCGCATGACTACGGGCAGAGGCGCGGCGATCCCCAGCCGCGCCCGCGAGAATGAGGAGCTGTCTTGCGTATCCGCATCGCCCTGACCCTCGGCGCGCTCGTGCTCGCCGGTGGCGCCCTGACCGGTGGCATCGCGCTGGCTTCGGAGGCGCAGCCGCCGGCCCCGACCCAGACCCAGGAGACCCGGCCGGGCGCGCCGACCGTGGCCCCCGCCCCGGACAGGACGACCCGTCCGACCGTCCCGGCCGCCCAGCCCGCGCCGCGCGACTCCAGCCGGCCCGCCCGGACGGGCCCGGCTCCGCGCGTCCCCCGGGCCGTCCCGGCCGGGCCGACCGGTGACCTGAACCTGCCGGCCGTGTGGGAGACCCGGTAACCAGGTGATTTCCCGCTCCCGTCCGTCGACCGGGCCGGGCTCGCCGTGGGACGGCGAGTTCGCCCGGTACTTCGGCGAGCGCGCGCACAGCCTGCGGTCGACCGCCTTCCTGCTCTGCGGGGACTGGCACCAGGCCGAAGACCTCACGCAGGCCGCGCTGCTCAAGCTCTACCTCGCCTGGCCGAGGCTGTCGCGGCACGACGCGCTGGACGCCTACGCGCGCAAGGTCGTCCTGCGCACGTTCCTCGCCGAGCACCGGCGCAGCAGGTGGAAACGGGAGCGGCTCACCGATGCCCCGCCGGAGCTTCCGGCGGGGCCGGCCGCGAGCGACCGGGACGAACTGGTCCGGCAGGCCTTGGCCGTGCTGGCCCCCAAGCAGCGCGCCGTGCTGGTGCTGCGGTACTTCGAGGACCTGAGCGTCGAAGAGACGGCGAAGGCGCTCGGCTGCAGCACCGGCACGGTGAAGAGCCAGGCTTCCCGCGGCCTGGCCACGCTGCGCAACCGGCTCGGCCCGCACTACGGTGCGCTGACCTTCAGCGCACCTTCGGAGGGGAGGTGACGAACATGGACCCCGAAGACGACGTCCGCGCGATCCTGACCGGTGCGGCCGGCGGCCCGCAGCCGCCGATGCGCCTCGACGCGACCGACGTGATCGAGCGCGGCGGCCGGGTCCGGCGACGACGCAAGCGCCTCGCCGTCGCGGGCACCTCGACCGCGACGGCGGTCGTCCTGGCGGTGGCCGGTTTCCTGGCCGGTCACCGCGCCGGGCCACCGGTTCCGGTGCAGCCCGCCGGCCCCGGGCTGTCCACGATCGCCACCACCCCTTCCCTCCCGCCGCCCTCGGATCTCCCGGTCCCGGCGACGTCGATCGCGCCGCCGTCGGCGGCACCCGACCGCAGCACACTGCGGCCGGGACGGACGGTGGTCCCGCAGGCGCCGTCGGCGAACCGGCCGACGAGCCGTCCGACGCAGACGACCACCCAGCCCTCCTCGGTTCCGGCCGATACCCGGCCGAACGCGCCGACGGCGACCACGACGCGCTAGCCGGTTCTTCACGTGCGGCAGATCACCACGCCTTCGTGGGTTTCCGCGAAATACCGGGGCGGTTCGTGGCGCCGCCGTCGCTTCACTCCTCGCCGCGACGCGAACCGACCCACGGCGCACGTGTGCCCCGCCCGGTGATCCGGACGGGGCACACGTCTTTCCGGCGGCCGCTCAGCGCTGAGCGGCCGCGGAGGCCAGCTTGCCGCCGCTGTCCTCGGAGTCGATCTGGTCCATCGGCACCTGCGACGTCTCCGGGATCTTGATGATCGGGATGATCGCGATCAGCGCCGCCGCCATCAGGTAGTACGCCGGCCAGTCCTCGTTGCCGGTGCTCTTGATCAGCGCGGTCACGATGACCCCGGCGGTACCGCCGAACAGCGACGTCGAGATGTTGTAGCCGATCGCGAACGAGCCGTAGCGCACCCGGGTGGGGAACATCGCGGGGAACGTCGAGCCGATCACCGCGAGGATCAGGACGAGCAGGAGCGCCACGATCAGGAACCCGACGAACAGCCACAGGATGCTGCCGGACTGCATGAGCTTGAGGCTGGGCCAGCTCAGCACCAGGAACCCGATGGCCGCCGTGAGCAGCAGCGGTTTCCGGCCGATCCGGTCGGACAGTGCGCCGAGCGGGATGATGATCGCCATCTGGATGACCTCGACCGCGATGATGATCAACGTCGCCGTGTTGTCGTTGATCTTCAACGTGTCGGTGAAGTACGTCGGCATCGTGGTCAGCAGCAGGTAGTCCGCGACGTTCAGCAGCAGCACGATGCCGATCAGGTTGAGGATCATCCGCCAGTTGCGGACGAAGATCTCCTTCAGCGGCGCCTTCTTCGGCGCCTCGCCCGCGGCCTCCATCCGGCGGAACTCGGGGGTGTCCTCGAGCTTGTTCCGCAGGTAGAGCCCGATCAGGCCGAGCGGGAGCGCGACGAAGAACGGGATCCGCCAGCCCCAGGCGTCGACCTGTTCGGACGACAAGGACAACGTGACCGACAGCACCACGAGGTTGCCGAGCACGTAGCCGGCCAGCGTGCCGAGCTCGAGGAAGCTGCCGAAGAAGCCTCGGCGCTTCGTCGGGGAGTACTCGGCGATGAACGTCGCCGCTCCGCCGTACTCGCCGCCGGTGGAGAAGCCCTGGATGATCCGCAGCAGCAGGATCGCGATCGGCGCCGCGATGCCCATGCTGTAGGAGCCGGCATACGTCGGGAGGATGCCGACCAGGAACGTGCAGCCGGACATCAGCAGGATCGTGATGGCCAGGACCCGCTTGCGGCCGAGCTTGTCGCCGAGCGGGCCGAAGAACGCCCCGCCGAACGGCCGCACGATGAACCCGACCGCGAGCAGCGCCAGCGACTTCAGCACGGCGTTCCCCTCGCCGGGGAAGAACTGCGTACCGATGCTCACCGCGATCGCACCCGAGGTGAAGACGCCGTAGTCGTACCACTCGGTGGCGTTGCCCATGGCCGACGCCCACACGGCGCGCTTGACGGTTCTCTCGTCCACTGACGGTTTGCCCGTCGTTGCTGCTGGTTCGCTCATGCCGGCGACGACTCCTCCCGTGCAGTGCCCATTGGGCCGTTCGAGCTCATCGGCCCAGTCTTGACCGGCTTCCCGGCGCCGGCAGCATGAGCCGAGAATTGTCTACGGTGGGGAACTTTCCGGCTACTGAGAGAGTTGGGCGGCTCGCCGGCGTCCTCGGGGCGCGCGCGGCGGCCGGCTACCCGCCGGTTAACGTCAGCGCATGAGTCGTGTTTCTCAACCCTGGCCGCCGGTGGCGGTGGAGCCCGCCGTCCCGCACCCCAAGGCCCCGGAGCCGGGCACCGAGCTCGGCGTGCACTTCGCCGAGTGCTTCGGGTGCGGCGACGAGGCCGACGCCGGGCTGCACCTGCGCTCGACCGTCGGGGAGGGCCAGGTCGTGCACTCGCGGTTCACCGTCACCGCGGCCCACCAGGGCGCGCCGGGCCTCGCCCACGGCGGCCTGCTGGCCTGCGCGTTCGACGAGGCACTCGGCTCGACGGTCGGCAACCTGATGCGCCGCCCGGCGGTGACCGGCAAGCTCGAAACGGACTTCCGCCGTCCGGTCCCGGTCGGCTCGACGCTGTTCATCGAGGCCCGGCTCGACGGCATCGCCGGCCGCAAGATCTACGTCAGCGCGGACGGCCGCCTCGACGCCGAGGACGGCCCGATCGCGGTCAGCGCCCGGGCGCTGTTCGTCGTCGTCGGCTTCGAGCACTTCAACACCCACGGCGACCCGCAGGCGCTGGAGAAGCTGGCCGCGCAGCACGAGAAGAACCAGCGTGAGCGCGCCGAACGCGACTGGGAGATCAACCCCTGAGGCTGAGCTTTCACGTGAAAGCTCAGCCTCAGGTGAGTGTCCGCGGGCGGATCGCGTTGGCCCGGTCCACCAGCTCGATGCGCTCCTTGACCGTGCCCGCCAGCCGCGCCAGGGCCCGGTAGCAGCGCTCGAGGCCGAACCGCAGCTCGCGTTCCTCGAGCCGGCACCCCAGCACGCGCGCGCCCGGCGTCGGCTCACCCTGCTTGAGCCATTCGTGCGCGGCTTCGAGCACACCGGCACTGAGGCGCGTCTGGCGTTCGACGTCCAGCCTGAGCCGCTCGAGCCGGGCCGACGCGTCGAGGAGGTCGTGCTCGGTGACCGGGGTCTCGCGGCCGTTGGCCTTGGTCGCCGTCGTCTTGATCTTGATCGCCGCGACCTGCGCGTCGACGTAGTGGGTCGAGGACGGCGGCACGGTCTCGAGCACCTCGACCGCGCTCGACCGCGCGCCCTGCGCCAGGTACACGCGGGCGAGGCCGAAGGCGGCGCTGACGTAGGTGCGGTCGGTCCGCCAGACCAGTTCGTAGAACCGCGCGGCGGCGAAGTAGTCGCCGACGCCTTCGGCACTGACCCCCAGAGCGAGCTTCGGGGCGATTTCGCCCGGGAGGTCGTCGTACACCGCCTCGAAGGCGACGTGCGCAACCCGCGAGCGGCCGCCCGCGAGTTCGATCAGGCCGCGGTACCAGTCGATCCGCCAGTCGTGCGGGAAGCCGTTCTTGATGGCCAGGTACTGCGCGGCCTGCAGCTGCCGCTGCGCTTCGGCGAACTCGCCCAGCTCGATCCGGGCGCGCACAATCCGCAGCCGGACCTCGATCGACTCCCGTGGCGCGCCGGCCAGCGCCTCGATGGCGGCCCGCGGGTCGAGCGCGGTCGTGGTGGCGAGCACGCCCGCCGCCGGGTCGTCCGTGTCCACCTGCGGGATCGGCAGGCCGGCGACGACCTCGGCCGCGCCGGGCAGCGGCACGCTGGCGCCGGCCTCCGGCACCACCAGCTGCGCGCCGAACGTGCGGCTCTCCGGGCCGAACACCGTGGAGGCGCCGGGCCGCGGCTTTCCGGTGCCGAGCGCCATGATCTCGCGCAGCACCCCGGTGAGCTGGTCGGCCATTTCCTCGGCGGAGAGGAACCGGCGGTCCGGGTCCGAATGCGTCGCGCGCCGCAGGAACCGGTAGTACGAACCGAACAGCGCGAACAGCGGGACGGCGTCCGGGCCGGGCAGGGTCGTCTTGAACTTGGCCGTGTAGCCGGTGAACTCGAAGCTCAGCACGGCGAGCGTGCGCCCGACGGTGAACAGGTCCGAAGCCACCGACGCGCCCTGCGTCGGCAGTTCCGGCGCGCTGTAGCCGGTGGTGAAGAACAGCGGGCTCTCGTAGTCGTCGGTCCGGCGGACCGCACCGAGGTCGATCAGCTTCAGCTGCTCGTTGGTCTGGATGACGTTGTCCGGCTTGAGGTCGCAGTAGAGCAGGCCCTGGCTGTGCAGGTAGCCGAGCGCGGGCAGGATCTCCAGGCCGTAGGCGATCACCTGGCCGATCGGCAGCGGCTCCGGACGGCGGCTTTCCCGGTGGTGCGCCAGCGCGAGCTGACGCAGCGACTGGCCGCCGACGTACTCCATGACGATGTAGCCGACGGTCGTCTCGCTGTGGGCGTCGGGGTGCTGCACGAAGTTGTGGATCTTGACGATGTTCGGGTGCTCGACCTCGGCCAGGAACCGCTGCTCGTTGGCCGCGGCCGCCAGCGCCGTCGGGTCACCGCTGTCGATCAGTCCTTTGAGGACGACCCAGCGGTCGCTGACGTTGTGGTCCTGCGCCAGGTAGATCCAGCCGAGGCCGCCGTAGGCGATCGCGCCGAGGACCTCGTACTGGCCGCCGACGAGCTCGTGCGGCTGCAGCTTCGGCAGGAACGAGAACGGCGCGCCGCAGTTCTCGCACTTCCCTTCCGGCGAACCGGGTTGCCCGTCCTTGCCGCGGCCGACCTTCGCGTTGCAGCTGCCGCAGAACCGCTTTTCCTCCGACACCACCGGGTTTGTCAGCACCGCGGACGCGGGATCGCGCGCGGGCACCGGCGGCACGTCGACCAGTCCGGCGCCGAGGCGGCCACGCCGTGACCGGGACGTCCGCGACGACGTCCGCCGCGAAGTGCCGGGGAACGCGCCGGAGCCCGAGCCGCTGCCGGTCCCTGTTCCGGTGCCGGTGCCGGTGCCGGTTCCCGTCCCGGTGCCCGTGTGCCGGCCTTCGCTGGTGCGCTCGGGCAGGACGCTTTCGGTGCCCGGGTCCGGCAGCGGGGCGCCGGGACCGGTGTCCGGCCGCGGCGTCGGCGGCATGATGCTCTGCGTCTCCGGCGCCGGCGCGGCGAGGACGCTCGTCGGCTGCGGCGCGTCGGGGTCCGGGCGCAGGGCCTGCGTCGGCGGCGCGACGGGAGCGATGCTGCCCGGCGGGCGGGTCGGGTCTTCGGCACCCGGGATCGGCGGGCGGGCGGCGGACGGCTGCCCGCGCGGCGGCGTCGGCGGACGCTGCACCGGGGCGTGGAACACGGTTTCCTGGCCACCGGACGGGTCGCCCTCGTCGAGGCGGCCCGAGATCGACGGCTCCGGCGTCTCCCACCGCACCGGTGGCGGCGGCTGCCAGCTCGGCGCGGCCTCCTGCTGCGGCTCGTCCGGCGCGGCGTGCCGAGGACGGCGCGGCTCCTCCGACACTGCTACCTCCCGGATCCCCTGCGACCTGCGGAGATCGCTCCTGGTCGCGCTGTATTACCTGGTACTGCTGTATTACCTGGTCCTGCAGCGTTCACTGGTACTGCGGCGACGGCGGCGAAGCCGGTCCGAGGCGTGGTTCCACCCAGCGGCGGTAGCTGTCCTGCCACACGCCGTTGCCGCGGATCTGCTCGAGCACCGCGTTGACGTAGCGGACCATGTCCTCGTGGTCCTTCGGCACGCCGATGCCGTAGTTCTCCTGCGTCAGCGGCTCGCCGCGGACTTCGAGCGTCGAGTCCTGCGCGGCCATCCCGGCGAGGATGGTGTCGTCGGTCGACACCGCGTCGACCTGGCCCTGCTGGATCATCACCAGGCAGTCGGACCAGTTGTCCACCGAAACCGGCACCGGTTTGGCCGCGTCCGTCGCGATCTTCGCCAGCGACGTCGACTTCTTGGTGGCGCACACCCGCTTGCCGCTCAGGTCCGCCAGCTTCTGCGCCTTCGACTCCTTCGGGACCAGGATCTTCTGGCCCGCCACGTAGTACACGGAGGAGAACTCGACGTCCTTCTTGCGCGCGCAGGTGATGCTGTAGGTCCGGACCACGATGTCGACCTGGTGCTTCTTCAGGACGTCCTCGCGCTGCGACGACGGGATCGCGCGGAACTGGACGTGGCCGTCGGCCGAGCCGAAGATCGCCTTGGCGACCGCATTGACCATGTCGATGTCGAAGCCCTCGAGGTTGCCCGAGGTGGGGTTGCGGAACCCGAACAGGTAGGTGGTCTGGTCGACCCCGGCGATCAGCTTGCCGCGCTTCCTGATGTCGGACATCGTCGAGTTGTCGGGGACGGTCGTGCTGGTGGGTGAGAGGCTGGCCAGCGGGTTGCAGCTGGTGTCCGCGCCGCCGCCGGCCGTCGCGTCCGGGCCGCCGACGTGCGCCGGCTGCGGCCACGCCGCGTTGCTGACCGGCGCCGGGTCGACCGGCTTCCCGGGGCTGCCGCAGGACGCCGCCAGCAGCGCGACGACCGCCAGCACACCCGCCCGGACCGTGTTCCCCCGCCTGCTCACCGGTACTCCCTCAGTCGCTCCCGGATCCCCATGGTGACACCCGCCGCGGCGACGATCGCCAACACGGCCAAGCCGGGTGCGAGGAACGTCAGCGCGCGGTCACCGTTGTAGGTGTCGTCGAGGAAGTCCTGCCTGCCGACGTCGATCGCCGCCTGGAGGCTGTCGTCGAGCCGCCGGAACGCCGGCGCCGAGCCGCCTTTCGCGCTCTCCTGCACGGCGGAGTCGACGGCTTCCTGGTACGCCCCGGCGTCGTCCTGGGCACGCACCTGCCGGTGTGCCTTCAGCCAGTCGCTCGCGGCCGTCGAGGCGTCCGCGACCTTCGTGGCGCCTTCGCCGTCCTTGATCAGGCCGCGGGCTTCGCCGAGGAGACCGCCCTGGCCGTCCTCGCCGACCAGCTGGACCGCCTTGGCGCTGAAGTCCTTCTCGTACGCGCCGCCGTCGCCGCGGGCGACCAGCGTCAGCGTTTCGTCGGCGCGGGCCTGCAGCGCCGCGATCCGCGCGCGGACGAGCACGTCGACGCGGTGCGAACCGTCGTCCTGGCCACTGCCGACCAGGCTGCCCTGGACGACCAGCGCGACCGCACCCCACAGCAGCGACACCACGACGGCGCCCGTCGCGACGACGAGCCCGACGTTGAGCAGCCGGTTGGTGCGCCGGGTCAGGTAGACCTGGGCGACGATCAGCGCGGCCAGCAGCGCCATCACCAGGATCGTGGCGAGCCACGGGAAACCGGTGGCGCTGTCCTGCTCTTCGATGAGCCGCTCGGTGTCGACCCGGTAGAGGTCCTGGGCGGCGGGCAGGATCTTCGCCCGCATCAGCTCGGACGCCTCGCGCAGGTAGGACGCGCCGACCGGGTAGCCGAGGCGGTTGTTCGCCCGCGCCGTCTCGACGAGCCCGGTGTAGACGGGCAGCTGCTGGTTCAGCATGTCGACCGGGGCGGCCGCGGCGGCGACGTCCGCGGCGTCGGAAGCGGCCTTGGCGAGCGCGGCGCCGGCCTCGGCGATGTCGCGCTCGTAGCGCTGGCGGAGCTCGGGCGGCTCGGTGCCGATGGAGAGGAACGCGCTCGCGGCGGTCGCGTCCGCGTCCGAAAGCGAGCGGTAGACCTGCTGTGACGCGGCGGCGAGCGGCTCACGGCGGTCGATGACGCCGCTGATCGTGTCGTCGCGGTCCTGCACCGACAGCGTCGCGACGAGCCCGGCGACGAGCGCCAGCAGCACCAGCCCGACGGCGATCACGGTGAGCCTGCCGGGCGTGGTCGCCGCGGACCGGATGACGGCGCGGACCCCCTGGCCCGGCAGCTCGAGCAGCCCCAGCAGGCCGCTGCGGCCCCCGGTGCGGTCGCGGTTGCCCGGTGGCGACGGCGGGGGTCCCGGCGCGGGCGCCGGGGCCGTCGCTGTGCTGGTCATCCCCGAATTCCTCCCCCTGCCATCCGGGGCCTCGCCCCAGGCCGGGGGCGTGGCCACCCGGAGCCCCCGAAAAAGATCGCTGTGAGCCGTACCCGCAGAAGGTAGCCGAGTCGCCGCGCGCGCAGCCACCGGCACCGCCCGCTGTCATCAGCACGTGATCTGGGCGGACGTGTTCCGGGGCACACCGCGATCAGGTCCGGACTTCCGCCGGCCCGCGCCGGTGGCGAGGGCGAGCCGCTCACGCATGCCATCCTTTCACCTGTCCGGGTGAACGCCTTGGCGTGCTCGTAAACCGTCCACATCGGACTTTTGATCAGCCGGGAAGGTCAGCCGCGGATGGCCGGGGCGAGCGAGTGCGGGAGCACGGCTTCGGCGTCCGGTGGCCGCCGGACCACCACCTCGACGTCGTCGGCGAAACGGTACGGCTTCGCCTTGAGGATGCTGCCGAAGTGCCGTCGCAGCCGGGACATCTCGGCGCGGACGGTCACCGTCCGGCCGGCGTCGCCGAACAGGTCGGCCGAAAGCTCGGACGCCGACCGGCCGTCACGGCTGCTGGCCAGGACGTACAGCACTTCGGCGTGGCGTGGGCTGAGCCGGTGCGTCCAGGTCCCGGCCGCGCTCGCCACGGTGAGCTCGGGCTCACGCGGCGAGCGGACGTCGAGCACGACGCGGGTGGGTGGGGCCGCGTCGTGCTCGGTCAGCCGGAGCAGCCAGCCGCCGGGCACCGGCTCGACCGAGCAGCCGCCGTACGCGGGCAGCCAGGCCCGCCCGGTCCCGAGGCCGGTGGGCAGCGCGACCCGGTCGACCGGCGCGAGCCCGGCCGCCGCGGCGACCCAGCCGTGCTCGTCGGCCACCATTGCCCGTCCGCCGACCTTCGCGAGGACAGGAACGGCGAAGCCGCGAAGCCGTTCGAGCTCGGTGAGGTGGGCGGTGCGCAACTGGGCTTCCGCGAGCCGCGTCACGGCGTCGACCAGCGCCAACGTCGTCGCGTGGACGGTCGAGGCCGGCCCGGAGAGGTCGACGACGCCGAGCAGCCTGCCGTCCCGCGGGTCGTGCAGTGGCGCGGCCGCACACGTCCAGGAGTGCTGGGCGCGGACGTAGTGCTCGGCGGAGTACACCTGGATCGGGCTGCGCGCGACCAGCGCGGTGCCGATCGCGTTGGTGCCGACGGACTCCTCCTGCCAGTCGACGCCCTCGACGAACCCGAGTGCGTCGGCGCGGCGGCGGACCGCGGCACTGCCCTCACGCCAGAGGACGGCACCACCGGCGTCGGCGATCACCATGATGTGCGCGGCCTGCTCGGCGAGGCTGATCAGGCCGCCACGCAGGACCGGCAGCGCCTCGGCCAGCCCGCTCGCGCGGCGGCGCGCTTCCAGCTGTTCGAAGTTCAGGACGGGCGCGGCGGCCCGGCTGTCCGGGTCCAGGCCGAGGCGGCGCATCCGCTGCCAGGACGCGCCGATGACCGGCCGCAGCCGGCTGGGCAGCGCCCGGCCGTTCAGGGCCGCCTCGTGCACCTGCGCGAGGACACGGGCGTGCCGCCGGGGATCCGCCCCGACCGGCAACGCCGCCTCGAGGTCTCGCTGCCCCAACGCCGCTCCTTGTGCTGTGCCTCCTCGGAGTCTGCCTTTTCTGCCGGGTGATCGGTAGGTGGCGCGCGTCGCGGGTTCGGCCGCGTCAATAGGAGACGTAGACGTCGGTTTCCCCGTCGTCCGAAGCCGGCCGGGGCGCGGCGACCGAGTCTCCGACGAGCCGGACGACCTCGGCGTCGATCGCGTCGAGGACCTGTTCTCGCAGCTCACCGGTGTCGGTGACGCGGCTGCGGAACCGCTGGAGGCAGTCACCGACGTGCCGGGGGAAGCCGGCCTCGATCAGCGTCGGGCCACCGCCGTCGCGGGCGCGGCGGACCGCTTCTCCTGCCGTTTCGTGCACGGCGAAGAAGTCGGATCCGTCGACGACGACCCCCGGCACGCCGAGCCCGGCCACCCGATCGGCGTAGCCGGCGTCGTCCGTGACGAAGATGGCGGGGAGGTGCCAGGCCGACGCGAGGTTCAGCGCCTCCGGCGCCGTCCCCGCGCCGTCGCCGAGGAAGGCCACCCCGACGCCGCCGGTGTCCTGTTGTTTCGCGGCGATCGCGGCGCCGCAGATCAGCAGCGGGACGCCGCCGAGCGTGTCCGGCGCGACCAGCCGGTGGTGGCGGATCTCGGCCACGACGGCCCGGACGTCGACGCCCTTGGCGATGCGCTCGCCGTGCCGGCGGTGGGTGCCGGCGATGGCGTCGCGGCCGTCGAGGTGGAGGCAGACGCCCGCGGCCAGGGCTTCCTCGCCGGCGTACGGGTTGCCGCCGTCACCGGTCGCGCGCAGTTGCTCTTCGACGGCTCGGATGGTCCGCATCACGCGGTACGCACCGCGGAGGGCGTCCGTCACTTCCGGCGCTCCTTCCCCAGATCGGTGTCCGCGCGCAACAGCCCCTTCCGCGCCGCCTCCGCCATCGCCGCCCGGACGTCGACGACCCACGGCCCGTCCGGCTTGAGCTCCACGAACGCGCTCTCGCCGGTCGTGAGCTCGAGTTCCCGTTCGCCGTCGAGCGCGATGACTCCGCCCGCCGCGGCGAGCTCGACGCGCACGCCGGGCCGCAGGAGCCCCCAGCCGCGCACCCCGACGGGCAGCACGAGCCCGGGCGCGATCGGCGCCTGCACGACGTACGGCGTCTCCCCGACCGGCCCGAGCTGCAGCGCGACGCCGTCCGGGCTCGACCGCGGGCTCGGGCAGAGCTGGCCAGGAACGCTCGAGAGGCCGATACCGTCCGGCTCGGCGAAGGTGCAGTAGAGCTCGGTGAGCGAGGACGGGTCCCACAGCGCCCGCGCCCCGATGTGCCTGCTCAGCGACACGCAGACGTCGACGAGCGCGATCTCCCGGCGTGCCTTCGTGACGACTTCGAGCACGCTGACGCGGTGGGTGACGAGGTCGGGATCGATCTGCCCGGTGGCGATCAGCCCGGCGGCCAGGCCGGCGACGGTCGCCTCCCGCATCTGTGGGAAGACATTGTTGGTCCCGGTGGAGAGAGCGAGGAGCGGCACGTCTTCGCAGGCCGCGGCGGCGACCCTGGCGGTCCCGTCCCCGCCGAGGACGACGATGACCCCGGCGCCGGCCTCGACCATGCGGCGCACCGCGTTCGTCGTGTCGGCAGCGGTGCCGGTGAGGGCGTCGTCCTCGCAGAAGTCGACCTTCGGCCAGGAGCCACCACGGCCGAGCGCGCGCAGGACCGCGGCGGAGATCCCGCCGAGATCGGTCGAGACGAGGGCGCGGTCGAGCCCGGTGACGGCGAACCCCGCCAGCAATCGCTGGACCATGTTCGCCTTCTCCGCGGTGGGGAACACCGACGCCTGCGCGACCAGCCGGCGGATGTCCCGCCCCGAAGCGGGGTTCGCGACGATCCCCGCCACCGTTTCGCCCACCTGACCTCCCGTTCTTTCACCGGAGGACAGGAGACTCCGCAATCGGGCGAAGCGGAAGGGTTGCAGGGCGTTGCAGTGCCCGCGGGCGCGCGACCGAAGCGACGCAGATCACAGTGCGCGTCTCACCCAGTGATCTCCAGTGGACTGTCCAACCTGGAGCCGCGGAGGAAAGGACGACCCGGGACGAGGTCCGGGCCCGGGCTACGGGACCAGGTCGGCAACGCCCTCGTAGGTGAAGCCCGCTTCCGCGACCGCGGCCCGGACGTCGTCCTCCGCCAGGGCGGTTTCGGCCCGCACGAGGACCCGGCCAGCCGCGACGTCGACGTCCACTTCGGCCACGCCGGGCAGGGACGTGAGTTCTTCGGTCACCGACTGGGCGCAGTGGCCGCAGCTCATCCCGGAAACGGTGTATCCGTGCTCGATCATGGTGCGCAGCGTACGAAAAGGGCCGCCACCCCGAACGGGTGACGGCCCTTTCCCAAGATCAAAGTCAGATCACGGTGACCGACGTGGCCTGCGGGCCCTTCTGGCCCTGGCCGATCTCGAACTCGACGCGAGCGTTCTCTTCCAGGCTCTTGAAGCCGTTACCCTGGATCTCGCTGTAGTGAACGAAGACGTCGCCGCCACCGTTGTCGGGGGTGATGAAGCCGAACCCCTTCTCGGAGTTGAACCACTTCACAGTGCCCTGAGTCATAAAAAAATCTCCATGTGTAACACCAAAAAAACAGGAAGCCACATCGGCGACCCGGGTCTGCACCCGGACGGTTTGCTTCCTCGGCGAGGAGACACTACGCCCGCTGAGTTCTGCGAGCGTGACTCAACACGAACACAAAAATCGAGACCTTAAGTAGTAAAGCACACTCCGGCCGGGACGGACAAGTCATCTTCCCCCGGGAGGGGTGAGCTATTCGCCACTCGCCGGGCGGAGCCCCTCGGTCGCGAACGGCGAACGCCAAGTCGTGTCCCGCTCCGCGGCCACCACCGCGTCGTCGTGAGCTTCCGCGCTGGCGCTGAACAGCACCGGTACGACGCCGGAGGCCTTCCGCGCCGGTTCGGATGCGTGTTGGTGATCGGTCACGTCGAAACTCCCCTCGTTCCCTGCCCGCTTCACGCGGGTCATGACCGTGATGGTGCCATGCGGCACCGACAGAAACCCGGTTGTCTCCCGCCGGGACCCGGCCGGGAAGGTTCAGCGGCGAACCACCACCGGAACACCGTCAGGTTACCCGAGCCAACGCCCTGCTACCACACGACATTCCCAGCTTTTCTGGAACGAAACAGAGCAAAACCGTTACTGGGCGGGAGGTTGCGGGCGCACCTGGCCGAGCAGGGCGGAAATCCGCACGTCCGGGGTCACCACGTCGGGATCCGTGCGCACGTCGATGACGCACGGCCGCTGCCGCACCAGCGCGCTGGCGATGATGGGCTCGAGCTCTTCACGATCGTCCACCGTGTACCCGGCCGCGCCCAGCCCACGCGCCCACGAGGCGAAGTCGGTCAACGGGATGGAGACCCCGGTCAGCCGGCCGTAGGTGCGGGCCTGGTGCATGGCGAGCGCGCCGTGGACGCCGTTCTGGAAGACGACCACCATCACCGGCGCCCGGTACCGGACGGCCGTTTCGATCTCCTGGCCGGTCATGAGCGTCCCGGCGTCCCCGACCATGGCCACGACGGTCCGCCGCGGCTCGGTCAGTTTCGCCGCGACGGCGGCCGGCACGGCGTAGCCCATCGCGGCGTTGCTCGGGCCGAGCTGGCTGCGCGGCGCCGTGAAGCACCAGTAGCGGTGCATGAACTGCGCGAAGTTGCCCGCGTCGCTGGTCACGATGGTGTCCTCGGGCGCCAGCTTCCGTAGCGCGCGGACGACGTCGACCGGGTGCACCCGGGTGTTCCCGCTGGTGTCGGGCGGGGTCATGAAGGTGTGGACGGCCGCGTTCGCCGCCGAAGCCCGCCGCGTCCGCGGCAACGCCACCTCCCGCAGCTCCCGCAGGAACGGTTCGACCTCGGAGTCGACGCGGAAGGTCAGTCCCCGCCGCTTCGGGCTGACGTCGATGCCAGTGCCGACCATGACCAGCGTCTGCTGGGCGGTCGGGTAGCGGTAGGCCTGGGTGGTCACCTCGTCGAGCTGGGTGCCGAGCGCGAGCACCAGGTCCGCGCGTTCGAGGGCGTCCAGCTGCCGGGCCGGGATGCCGAGCCCGAGGTGACCGGCGTAGCGGGCGTGGTTCTCCGGGAAGGCGTCCTGCCGCCGGAAGGCGTTGTAGACGGGCAGCGCGAGCTCGTCGGCGACGGCGATCAGCTCGTCCCGCGCCGACCGCGCCCGCCCGCCGACGATGACCACCGGGTACTTCGCCTCGTCCACCAGCTGCGCCACGGCGTCAGCCGAACGGCCCAGCGTCCCGGACGCCGGCGGCCGCACCCGCGCCATCGGCTTCGCCGCGTCGTAGGGCATCCCCCAGACGTCGCAGGGCACGCCGAGCACGACCGGCCCCGGCCGTCCTTCCTGCGACGTCGTCAGGGCGTGCGCGAGCAGCGCCGGCAGCCCGTCCGGGTCGGTCACCCGCAGTGTCGACTTGGCGATCGACTCGAACATGGCCGTGAGGTCCGAGGTCGGCAGCTCCCCCGACGACCACGACATCGGCCCGATCGCCGGCATCTCCAGCAGCACGACCATCGGCGTCTCGTCCTGGTACGCCGTTTGGACGCCGATGGCCAGGCTCGCCGCACTCGGCCCCCGGCTGGCGAGCAGCACGGCGGGACGTTCGGTGAGCTTCCCCTCGGCCTCCGCCATGAACGCCGCGCCCGCGTCGTGGCGCGCCGAGACCAGCGTGATCTCCCGCTCCCGCTGCAGGGCGTCGAGCAGTTCCAGGAAGGACTCACCGACCACCGCGTACACGCGGCGGACACGCGCCTCGGTCAGGATCCGCACGGCCGTCTGGGCGACGGTCGCTCCCAGTTGGTATCTAATGAGGAGAGCTTAGGCGGGCACCGTTCAGTGCAGTCAAGTGATCTTCACCGAAACCGGACAAGGATAGGCCGAATGTCCGCTTTGACCGACTGCCAGCCGATCAAGGGAGCGAGGACCACCAACTTGGCCGCAACCGAACATGAAACTGTTTTTACTTATGGCGCACCGGCGTTGAAGTACGGCACCGGAGCCAGCGACGAGATCGGCTACGACCTGACCCAGTACGGCGCGCACCGCGTGCTCGTCGTGACAGATCCGCAGGTGGCCGCGACCGGCTGGCCCCGCCGCATAGCCGACGGCATCGCGGGCTACGGCATCGAAACCGAGATCTTCGACGGCGTACACGTCGAACCCACCGATGTCAGCATGCAGAAGGCGGTTGACTTCGCCCGCGGAACCGGCCCGTACGACGCCTTCGTCGCCGTCGGCGGCGGGTCCGCCATCGACACCGCCAAGGCGGCGAACCTCCTGACGAGCAACGACGGCGACCTGATGGACTACGTCAACGCCCCCGTCGGCGGTGGCCGCGCACCGGCCCGTCCGCTGAAGCCGCTGGTCGCGGTGCCCACCACCACCGGCACGGGCTCCGAAAGCACCACGGTCTGCGTCCTGGACGTGTTGTCGCTGCGCGTCAAGAGCGGGATCAGCCACCTGCGGCTGCGCCCGGCCCTGGCCGTCGTCGACCCGCGGCTCACCGTCAGCCAGCCACCCGGAGTGACGGCCGCCAGCGGCATGGACATCCTTTGCCACGCCGTGGAGAGCTACACGGCCAAGCCGTACACCGAGTTCGAGCGCAAGCGCCCGGAGCAGCGCGTGCCGTACTGCGGCTCGAACCCCCTGGCCGACATGTTCGCCGAGCAGTCGCTGCGACTGCTGTCGTGGGCCCTTCCGACCGCCGTGCGCGACGGTTCGGATCTGAAGGCCCGCGAGGCCATGGCCCTGGCCGCGACGTTCGCCGGCCTCGGCTTCGGCAACGCCGGCGTGCACATCCCCCACGCGAACGCCTACCCGATCGCCGGTCAGGTCAGGGATTTCCACCCGGACGGCTACCCGGGCGAAGAACCCATGGTCCCGCACGGCATGGCCGTCTCCCTGACCGCGCCCGCCGCGTTCCGCTTCACCTTCGACGCCGCACCGGACCGCCACCTGCGCGTCGCCCGCCTGCTGGCACCCGACTTCGAGTGGCCCGGCGACTTCGCCGACCACCTGCCCGCGGTGCTGATCAACCTGATGCAGCAGATCGGCATCCCGGACGGCATCGGCGCCGTCGGCTACACGGAGTCCGATGTGGACTCCCTCGTCGAGGGAACCCTCAAGCAGCAGCGCCTGCTGGCCACCGCACCGCGCGAGGCGTCCGCGGACGACCTTGCCGGCATCCTGCGCGAGTCGGTATCGCTGTGGTGAACGGGTACCCGCACTGGCAGACGGTTCCGTTGCGCTGGAAGGACAATGACGTCTACGGGCACGTCAACAACGTCGTCCACTACTCGCTGATGGACACCGTGATCAACACGTGGCTCATCGAGCAGGGCGGCCTCGACATCGAAGCCGGGGCGGTGATCGGGTTGTGCGTCGAGTCGCACTGCGGGTATCACTCATCGGTTTCCTTTCCTGGTTCGCTGCGGGTCGGGTTGCGGGTGGCGCACCTCGGGAAGTCCAGCGTCCGCTACGAGATCGGGATGTACGCAGCCGACGAGTCCCTGGTCGCGGAAGGGCACTTCGTGCACGTCTTCGTGGACCGCGAGTCCCGCCGGCCGACACCGGTCTCCGGCAAGCTGCGCGAGGCGCTGGAAGCACTGCAACCCGGATGACGGCACCGCCGCCGTGTCACCTCCTCTCTCCGACGGTGTCGATTCCGGGACGTGTTCTTCCCGCACTTCCGATCATGCACCACGGCACCGACAGAACCGGCTGATCGGCCCGAGTTGTCCACAGGCGGCCCGGACACCCGCAAGTTGTCCACAGATTCGCGTCGAGGGGTTCCCCGCCCCCTCGACGGCGATAAGCTGGAAAGCGCACGAGATCGGTCCACAGTGGACGAGCTGTTTCCTCACCGGATCGGCTAGTAACACGGATGGCGGCCTAGGCGTCGATCCGGTTGCAGCGGCAGAGTGGTGAGCCGACAGCTCGAGAGTGGTCCCGGACCCGTCGCCGGCAGGCGTCCCGGCGACGGTGGCGGCACCCACCACAGAAGTGGACCAACAGTGGTCGCGCGTCCGCTTCCGGCAGACGCCCCGGGAGCGGACGCGCCACTGCCCCAGGTGGCCGGGTGGAGGCCGCGAAGTCGTCGCCGGAAGGCGCCCCGCCGACGACGCGAATCGCTCCCACCACAGACGGCCCGGTAGTGGTCGCGGCCCGTCGCCGGCAGGCGCCCCGCCGACGGCCCGCACCACTACCGCAGGCAGCCGCCTCCCGCCACTGGGCGGTGGGCTGCCTGCACCGGCCGTCGTAGCGGGTCCGGTCAGTGACCGGCAGCCGGAGAAGACGGCGCGTCACCCACGAAGGGCAACACCTCCTTGCCGTCAAGGAGCGAAGCCAGAGAAAGGAGGATCCCCGCACCGCCGGTCTTGACGTCCATCGAGAGGCGCAGCAATCGGCTGCCCGGGAACGCGAGGCCCCCCTTGTGCGGCACCGCGTACCAGGCCAGCCACGCCAGGTGCCGGTCGATCGCCGCCGCGCGGCCCGCCTGCGCGGCCTCCGGATTCGCGGCCAACGCGACCGCCAGCCCGCACCGGCCGTCGAGCAGGCCCGGCTGGACGGCGAACTCGCCGAGGCACGCCTCCCGCAAAGCGGGCAGGCTGTCACCGGACTCCGTGTCCGGGAGGTGCCGAGCCAGCTGCTCGGCGACCAGGAGGATCCCGGCGCTGCCGACGCCGACGTAGGGCAACGTGCGGGCGGCACCGTCGCGGACCTGCAGCGAGCCGTCGTCGGCCTCGACGCATTCTTCGAGGTCGCGGCACAGCGCTTGATCGGCGAAGGAGAGCCAGGCCGGCTCGCCGGTGCGCTCGAAGAGCCGGATGAACAGCAGGGCCGGCCCGGCCCAGCCGGTCAGCAGGCCGGCGCGGGCCGAGTTCCCCGGCGGCGCCGCGGTCTCGAGCGACTCGGCCAGCCGGACGGCCGTGGTCAGCGCCTGGCGCCCGAACTCGTTGTCCTGGCGGACCGTCGCGAAGTGCAGCATGGTCAGCCCGATGCCGGCCAGCCCGCGCTCCAGGGAGTGGTCGGTCGTCTGCTCGACGAGCCGCGCGGACGACGCCAGCAGCTTGCCGGCCTCGTCGTGGTGCCCGAAGTTCTCCAGCACGTAGGCGATGCCGGAGCTGCCGTCGTAGAAACCGGGCCGGGTCGGCGGCTCACGACGGACCGCCTCGACGAGCCAGCGTTCGTGCTCGGGGAAGCGGCCGGCACCGGCGACGTCGAGGGCGTGCAGCACGCCGGCCGCGCCGACGCCGAAGCAGGCACCGCCGACGTGGAACAGCTCGATGTCCCCGGGAAACAGCCGGTCTTGGCGCGAGGGCGTGGCGCCGGCCAGGATCGCCTCGGCGATCTGCTTGCGGACCAGCGTCCAGTCCGGTTTGTCGTGGTCGAGCTCGGTGTGGTCCGGTGCCGGCTCCGCGGGCACTGCCCGGGGAGCCAGCACCGCGACTGCGGCGTCGGCGTAGCCCTCAGGCAGGGGGAACCGGCGTTGGACGAAGTCGGCGAAACGGCGCAGCTTCGCCGGAGCGAGCTCGGCCAGTGGCGACAGCGGCAGGAACAGCCACAGCCGCAACGCTGCGAGCGCGTGCTCGTCGACCGCGAAGCCGCGGCGGTCGGCCGGAGCGCGGAAGCCGGGCGTGCCCGGCGCCACGCGGCCGGCGGACTCGGCGTCGAACGCCGACCCGAAGTCGGTCAGGGAGATCCGGTCGTGGTGGTCCTCGTCGATCAAGATGTTCCGGGGGTGCAGGTCACCCAGGACGATGCCGCGGGCGTGGACTTCCGCGATCGTCTTCTCCACCCGCTCGACGATGTCCAGCGCGCGCCGGGCGTAGGCAGCGAGGTCCTTGGTCGTCGTGTTTGACCTGGTCATCGGGTAGTTGCGGCGCAGCCAGCCGGTCAGGGAGGTACCCGGCAGGTACTCCGTGGCGAGGTAGTGGCGCTCCGAGACGGTGAACCGCTCGACGACCCGCGGCACGCCCGGGATGCCGTCGAGCCGGCTGAGCACGTCGTGCTCTCGGCGGAGCCGTTCGACGGCGTCGATCCGCGCCTCGTCGAGGCCTGCGTGCGGGCGGACCTCCTTGAGGACGACCTGGTCACCACCCGCCTTGGGGTCGGCGAGGTAGCTGCCGCCGCCGTTCGAGATGTGCAGTGGCCTCGCCATCCGGTAGGGGAACCGAGCCGGGGCCTCTCCTTTGCGTGCGGGCATGCTGCTTCGCAAACAGGCCGGGAGTTTGACCCAGTCGGGCACCGAGAACGTCGGTTCCCGCTTCTCGGGGACCAGACGGCCGTCCGGCTTGCGGACTGCCGGGACGCGGTTGCCGTTGTGTTCGACCCACTGTTCGGCGAATCCGCCGTAACGCACGTAGAGGGGTCCGTCGCCGTACCGCAACGCGCTCGGAATGCCGGGGCCGTGTTCGCCCTCCAGCCGCGTTGACAGGTCAGCGAGTACGCGCTCGAGTTCGTTGTGGTCGGCCGGGTAAATGGTCGCCAGCTCGACTCCGCTGTCGCCGGACGCGTATTTCGAATTTCGCGCGAGCAACGTCAGCGGCGAACGGAGGTGCTTGTAGGCGACCGCGTGCTCGTTGCAGCACTCGTACACCTGCGCGAGCACACGGCCTGCGTTGTCCAGGCCGGCGGCAACGTGGATCTGCCAGCCCTGAGCGGGGAGGACACGACCGTCAGGGCAGAGCTCGCGCCACACACCACGGTCAGTGCTGCCCCAGCCGGCGTCCGGCGCCGGGAGCGCCATCGCGAAACTTTCGACCGGCGCGCCGTTTTCCTGCTGTTCGTCGTAGAACAGCGGGTCGGCGAAGCAAAATGCTTCATAGCGCAGGTCCATCCGATATACCCCTCCTCGCGAGTCCGCGGACGTCACAGTCCTGGGACGAGAATATTCCCCCATGCCGAGCAGGTCTGGGCCAATCCGCCAACCCGGCGGTTCAACTGGGCTATCCGAGGTAAGTAAAAAGGACGGGTACCCGCTGGTAGCAGAACCCTGGGTGATTTTGTCCAGTCGGAACACCACACTATAGGGGTGTAACGTGAAGATCTTTTCGGCATTTCCGCTGGTCCACCGAGGGACCGCGCCGCATTTCCGCCGAATTGGCAGAATGCCATCAAGCCCGGCCGGTGACCGATTTACCCGATGGCCGCCGTTCGCGTCGGAGGCGAGGTGCACGCAGCGCCCACGGTGGTGGTCCGCGCCACGCCGCGGCACCTCGGCGGACAGGCCCGCCGGTACCACGGAGTAAGTTGGCGGCCGGCGGACCGGAAGGAGGAACGGGTGATCTTCGGATTCGCCGTGACGGTCGCCGTGGCTGCCACGCTCGTCGCGCTCTGGAGCTTCGTCCAGTCGGCTCGGAACCGGCTTCCGGACAATCCGCTCCTGATTGCGCTCGCGATCCTCGAGCTGCTGCTGGTCGCGCAGCTGGTGATCGGCATCGTGCTGCTCGCCGGCGGTGACCGGCCCGGCAGCCTGGCCACCTACCTGGCCTACCTGATCGGCTGCCTGGTCGTGCTGCCCGTCGGCGCCGCCTGGGCGCTGGCCGAGCGGAGCCGTTCGAGCACCGCCGTGCTCGGCATCGCCTGCCTGGCCGTCCCGGTGATGGTGCTGCGACTGAGCGAGGTGTGGAGTGGAGCAACAGCGTAGGACGGCCAGCGGCCCCGGACGGGTGCTCGTGGCCGTGTACGCGATCTTCGCGTTGGCTGCGACGTCGCGGGCCGGCGTCCAGATCGGGACGAAGTTCCACGAAGCCCCGCTGGCCTACCTGCTCTCGGCGTTCGCCGCGGCCGTCTACATCGTCGCGACCATCGCGCTGGCCCGGCGTGGTGACGGCTGGTGGCGGGTGGCCCTCGTCGCCTGCTCGGTCGAACTGCTGGGTGTGCTGTCCATCGGCACGTTGAGCCTCGTCGACGCGGCCGCCTTCCGGCACCCGACCGTCTGGTCCGGCTACGGCGAGGGCTACCTGTTCATCCCGCTGGTGCTGCCGGTCGTCGGGCTGTACTGGCTGCGGAAGACCGCCCCGGCGAAGGTCGCCGCCTGACCGTCGCCCCGAACGGCTCGTCCCGAACGGCTCGCCCCGTACCGAGCACGGAACAGTACGGGAACTGCACGTAGCCCACTCCGGGAAATAAATACGGATTCGACCGGCGACTTTCGTCGGTTCCGGACATTCACCGAAAACTCGGACAATCTTCGAGTTCGGTCCCCACCGGCTTTCCCCACGCGGTTCTCCCCCGCGTGAAAAGGAGTGAGCGTGAAATTCGGCAAGTTCGTCCTGCTGGCCGCGAGCACCGCACTGGCCGTCGTCGGCCTCGGCGGTCCGGCGGTCGCCGACAGCACCCCGCAGGCCCAGCCGTCGATCATCGGCGGCAGCAACGCCACCAGCGGGCCCTGGGCCGCCCGCCTGTTCGTCAACGGCCGGCAGAACTGCACCGCGACGATCATCGCCCCGCAGTACATCCTCACCGCCAAGCACTGCGTCAGCAGCGCCGGCACCTACACGTTCCGCATCGGCAGCCTGGACCAGTCGAGCGGCGGGACGATGGCCACCGGCTCCACCATCACGCGGTACCCGGGCTCCGCCGACCTGGCGATCGTCCGGCTCACCACCTCGGTGAACGCCACCTACTCGCCGCTCGGCAGCGTGGGTGACGTCTCGGTCGGCCAGAACGTCTCGGTCTACGGCTGGGGCGCAACGAGCCAGTGCGGCTCCGAGATCAACTGCCAGTCGCGCTACCTCAAGGTCGCGACCGTGCGGGTGAACTCGATCAGCTGCAGCGACTACAACGGTGGCGTCGCCGTGTGCGCGAACCGCGTCAACGGCATCACCGCCGGCGGCGACTCCGGTGGCCCGATGTTCGCCTCCGGCCGCCAGGTCGGCGTCGCGTCGACCAGTGACCGGGTGAACAACACCGCGTACACCAACATCACGCGTTATCGCAGCTGGATTTCGCAGGTGGCGGGCGTCTGATTCCGCCGGGAAAGGGCCCGGCCGCGAACGGCCGGGCTCTTTCCGCGCCGGAACGTCAGGACTTCGAAATGTCGTCGAGCTGTTCCGCAGCCGGCCGCACCGGGTAGAGGTCGCCGCCCGGCGGCACGGGTACCCGCGGCAAGGCCGAACGGGCCGCCTGGTCACCCACGTCGGCCGCGGCGTGCAGGACGTCCAGCGCCGCGTACGGCCGGAAGTCCAGCTCCGGGTACGGCCACGCCGGCTGTCCCCGCGTGGCCGCCGGGATCAGGAAGTCGACCGCGGCGAACAGCGTCGCGCCGCTCGGCGCCGTGTAGTGCCACAGGTCGACGCCGACGTGCCGGCCGATCTGCGCGAGCCGGGTCAGCGCGACCAGGTTGAACGTCGAGTAGTGCCAGCTGCGGGTCCGGCTCGTCTCCTGCGGCTGCAAGCCGCCGGCCTGGATCTGCGACGCGATCCGCTTCGGCCCGGCGTCCCGCGCGACGGCCGCGGCCAGTTCGCGCTGTCCCGTGCCGAGGGCGAGCGCCGCGACGAGCATGTCGTAGAAGCTGCCGTGGTTGTTCTGGGCCCTGGCTTCGTCGGTTCCGTTCTTGCTGGTGCGCAACCAATCCAGGAACTGCGTGTACCAGCCGGTCATGCCGGCCTGGTCGGTCTTCGTCCAGCCGGGCGCACCGGTGGCCAGGATCGCGGTGGCGTCGGCGACCTGGGTCAACGTGTAGGCGAACTCGATGATGCCGATGCCGCGGCCGTCCACCTTGCACGGGATGCCCTGGGCGAAGTTCATGTTCGGGTTCATCTTCGTGGCCGCGTCGAGGAACCACGTGCGCAGGTCGAGGGCCGCGCGCCGGGCGTACCGCGCGTCCCCGGTGTGGTACCAGGCGAGCGCGAGCCGGTAGATCGCGGCGAACGCGCGGCCGCGGTAGGCGTGGTCGGTGATTTCGTCGACGCTCGGGTTGCGCTGGCCGTCGCGCTGCACGAACGGGCAGCCCCACGGGTTTTCCGCGGTCGGCTGCGTTGTCGGCCACCAGTAGGGCGCGAGGCTGAGGTAGTCGTGCTTGTCGCCGCTGGGCGGGACCTGTCTCTTCGAGGTGACACTCCACGGTCCGGCCGTGAGGTCGGTTTTCGCGGCGGCGAGCAGGTTGTTCAGCGCGGTGCGGGACGTCTTTTCGCCGACGAGAGCGGCGAACTTCGTGCCCAGCAGCTGTTTGCCGTCGAGGACGGCGGTTTGCGGCGCGCACACCGGCCCGATGACCGGAACGGTGCAGCCGGCGGGTAGGGACGCGGCCTCGGCCGGCGCGGCGAAAGAAGCGACGAGGCCGAAGGCGGCGAGTGTGGCCACGACGGTGTGGCGGAATACCATGTCCGCTCCATTCACAAATATGAACAGAAGACTCAATAGTGAATGGAGCGTACGCATGTGAACATCCGCAGCGCAACGCCTGGTCCAGACCTCCGGACTGCCGGACCGTCAGCCGGCGAAGTCGCGAGGCCGGAAGAAGGCGACGAGCCGGGCGGTGCGGAGGGCGTCCCAGGGATCCGTGGTCGCGAGCACGGCCGCAGCACCGGTGGGGAACTTGGTCTGGACCGGCAACGTCTCGTCTCCGTGCCCGGCGAGGTGCAGGGTCACGTCGCTGACTCCGGGCTCGTGGCCGACGAGCGCGAGCGTGGTGACGCCGGAGGGCGTCCGGCGGGCGGCGTTCAGCAACTCGGGAACGTCGGCGCCGTAGAGATCGTCGTCGTACTCGACGGTCGGCGGCGCGGGAAGTTCGTCGCTCACGCGCAGCCAGGTTTCCCGGGTGCGGCGCGCGGTGGAGCAGACGGCCAGCTCGGGAACGTGCCCCTCCTCCGCGAGCCACCGGCCGAGCCTGGGCGCATCACGGAGACCACGCGGCGCGAGGGGCCGCTCGTGGTCGGGCAGGCCCTCCGACCAGTCCGACTTCGCGTGCCGGACAACGATGAGCCACCTGGTCGCGTCCATGCCCGCCACCCTAACGGCCAAGGGCCATGGAGCGGGTCGCTCCAGGGCCCCGGTTCCCACACCGGAGGTGGGTCAGGCGGCCAGGAAGCTGGTCACCTGAGTGGTGAAGTCCTTGGCGTCTCTTGAACCAGGCCCGGCACAAGGGACTCCTGGCTGCGGACGCGGACCCCTTTGGCACGGCGCGGAACCACGCGGCTGAGCCGACTGCGGGCACCGGTTCACCCGTCGGCAACGACGCGACAGCTAGCATGAGGAGCCATGGGGACCAGTCCTGACGTCGACGAATCGCTCACCCTCGAACAGATCGAAGACCACCACTGGGGCGACCCGCCAGCCGACGCGACCCGGCTGATCAAGACCGTCTACGAGCTGCGCCACAAGCCGATCGGCACGATGGACATCGAAGACCTCCGCGTCCTGCTTCTCCAGCAGGAGAGCCCCGCCGTCCTGGTCCCCATCGCACTGACCCACCTCGAGCGGAACCCACTCGCCGAAGGCGACTTCTACCCCGGCGACCTGCTCACCGCCGTGCTGCAGATTCCGCGAGCGTACTGGGAGCAGCACCCCGACCAGGAAAGTCGCACATCAGCCGTGATCACCGCGTTCGAGACCCTCGGCAACCTCGACGACCACGACACCATCCGGCAGAAGATCCATACATTCCGCAGCTGACATCCGCTCAGGTACGTCCCCACCTTTTCGACCGTGGACACGGCTCAGGGCCGGAAGCGCATGTGCTTCCGGCCCTGAGTGTGTGAGTGCGCTGCGCTGTTACCTACGCAGGAGGGGTCACGGTGCGGTGACCGCACCGGTGTTGTAGCGGCTGCCGTGGGTCAGCGGTGTGCTCCCGGCCAGGTGAGTAAGCGAGTTGAGCGAGGCCAGCTCCGGCACTCCGGCCAGGGCCGGCGCCTGCGTCGGGAGAAGTCCGTTGATGTTCGGCAGCAGCCCGCCCAGCAGCGGAAGCCCCGCCGCGGACGTGTCCGCACGCTGGTCGTGGGTCGGCTCGGCCGGAGGCCGGCCCGGCGCCGCCGCCTCGGCCAGCCCGGCGGAGGTGTGCAGGCCGGTGACCCGGGTGCCCTCCTCGGGGTCGAGGGGCCGGCCGGAGACGTCTCCGTGCACCGGCAGCGCCGACAGCACCGGCAACTCGCCGTCGACCGGCATGAGCGTGGCCCGCTCCGGCGCCGTGTTCGGAGTTGCCGTCAGCGGCACGGCGACGGGGAGAGCCGGCAGGTCGGTTGCCGCGAGCTCACTCCCCAGCGGTGCATTGAGGTCGTGCTCCGGCAGGTCGCCGACGACCTCGGCGCTCGGCGCCAGCTCCTGCTCGAACAGGTGCACCGGCACCGTGTGCAGCACCGCGTCGAGGGCCTGGGCCGGGTGCCGCAGGTCCAGGCCGGTCGAGGCCTGCTCCAGCGGCTGCGCCGCCTGAAGGTCATCGGTGACGCCGTGAAGCGCAGGCTGCGTGACGAGCTGGTCCAGGGGCGAATCAGCAACACCCGGGTCGACAGCCACGGCCGCGGAGGCACTGCCCGTGCCCACCAGCAGCAGGCCGCCGCTGACCAGTGCGACCTGCATGGTCCGCTTCGTGTGAATGCGCATGACAAATACTCCTTGGATCAAGGTAATGAAATGACAGACCGATTCGCAAATAAAACAGAGGCGCCAACTGGTGAAGTCGGCAATCGAACACGACGCGGGCATCAGAGCCGGCGCGCCGAGATGTATCAGTCGGGCGTGACGCCGGGCTGAATTTCTGCCGCCGTGACGGCACGGTGTTGCACACCAGTTTTGCGATACCACTGCTGCGGGTGTTCCCCGGCATCTGGCTGGGCGACGTCGCCACAACCGCGGTCATGTCCGGATGCGGGACCGGCATTCGCCGAAACCGTCCAGGACGGCGGCCAGGACCGTCCGCCGAGATCATCTGCTCCGTGGTCGGCTCGGTCGTCAGCCGGCAATTGACCCGCAACCTCGGCCGCGACGACACGAAGAGGGAGCATCGCGGAGGAGATGTCGGCTGATCGCTCACGCGGGAGACTGTTCACCGGTGCGCGCGAAGCGTCGTCCGGCGCCGGGGTGTCGAGGCCGGCCGCCGGCTTTTCGGCGTCGTCACGGACGCCATCGGTCGGTGCACTCGCCAGTTCGGTCGCCGCCACGGCGATGCGCCCGACCGCGGCGACGGTCGCGGGAAGCGCGTCCACCGCGTAGGGCACGTT
The DNA here is from genome assembly GCF_046548975.1 of Amycolatopsis sp. lyj-346. Lineage (NCBI taxonomy): Bacteria > Bacillati > Actinomycetota > Actinomycetes > Pseudonocardiales > Pseudonocardiaceae > Amycolatopsis > Amycolatopsis sp. lyj-346. The sequence goes on along the minus strand of NZ_JAJPWT010000001.1, from coordinate 1,356,839 downwards.
CGTCTCCAGGCGATCGACCAGCCGAGCCGCCGCGTCGCGAGCGCCTTGTACCGCGGGAGCCGAGTCGGCTACCTGCACGAGTACGGGCGGTTGCGGGTCATCGGTGGTTATCTCGACAGCCGGGGAACCTTTTCCGAGCGGCCCGTCCGCGATATCAGTGACGGTGCTGGCCGATGCCGTGGCCGTCAACCACGCGAATGCGCAAGCCGCAGCGGCACCTCCGGTCACGACCAGCGCGCGCACCAGGATCCGACCGGCGTTCGCCGTGTCGTCTCCCCGCCTAGCCGCACCCGCCACGATCGCGATCCCGCCTGCTCACCGACTCTTCCGCCGCCGACGATCAATCACGCCGATCGGCCGCTTCACCATAACCGCAACCCGTTCTCCGCTTCCGCCATACCCCGCTCTCGGGACGATACAAATCGGAATTCGCTCGAATCGAATCCGACAGCCGCGTGGCTGACCTGCGGGGATCCATCGGCGAACCCGGCAAGTGTACGTCGAGCGCGATTGCGTCCGATTCACTCGAATTAGCGACAAGACCACGGAATCTCACCGATTCCGACTGACCCGATCGAGTGACTTGCGCGTGAACCGCGGCCTCGCCTGCACCCTCCCGCCGACGACACTCGCCACACGCGGTCATCCACGTAAACCAGGATGACCTTGTTTCCGCCCGGTACTAGTCTCCAGTGGACGGTAGAACAAGGGGGAAGTGATCGGTGTCCAGCCACTTCGAGGCGATCGGGATCGGCGTCACCAGCCAGGAGGAGTTCGGGGAGCGGGTCGTTTCCTTGATCAACGCGGGCGCAGCCCGGCAGATCGCCACGAAGATCAGCGAGCACGTTTGGACCGATCCCTCGGGCGCCAGGCTGGTCGCGCAGGTCCGCAACGGCAAGATCGATTTCCTGCTGCCGTGCCTGGCCGGCACAACGCCCGCTGTGCCGGTGCGCGACGTTCGCCTCGTCGATGACGAGACCGCGATGCTCGAACTCCTCGATGGCGTCGACGGGGAGCTGGTCTGTCCCGTCGCGGTGGAGCTGGAAGACCGAGCGGTCCTCGCCCACTTCGGCGGGCGGCTCGAGACCGGATCCCTGGTGCTGGCGGCGCTGGCCGAAGACGTCACCGTGCACGCCGATGCCGAGGCATACTTCGCCTCTCAGGACGATGACGGGCCGAAGTTCGCCGCCGACCACTTCATCCCCTCCGGGAGTTTCCAGCTCGCAGAACCCTCGCCCGGCTGGACGCCCTCCGCCCACGCGTTGTTCGCCGGCGAGGTCATCGAGGTCGACACTCCCGTGAACACCGTTACCGGGTCGGCATTCCATCGAATCCGGGTCCGCACCATCGCCGGGATCGAGCTCGGCGTCGCTATCGCGACCACCGACCTCGAGCAACCACCCGCGCGCGGCAACGTCGTGACTGGGACGTTCTTCCTGACCGGAAGATTGGGACTGCAGCCGACCGACCCTGCCGAAGACTCACCGAAGCGGCGGCGCTGGTTCCGGCGATAGTCCCACCACAGGCAGATCTTCGTTGTGGTGACCGGGCGGCGGTCGCGAGCGTCGGCCGCCGCAAAGCCGGGGAGACGGCCTGGCTCCTTGACAGCCAGGCCGCCTCTGACCTGGTCTTCTGGTGGGCCGCATGGGGCTCGAACCCAGAACCTACGGATTAAAAGATTGCGGGAAAACAATGTCGGCGAATGTCATCAGCTGCAATGGAACCGCCGCAGCGACGACCTCGATGAGGACGCCGACGAACGGCGAAGCCGCGAGCAGCTCCGGGCACTGCTGTGGGCCGGACTGCGCGTCCTGGCCACCCTGACCCACGACCTCACCGACAACGCCCCCCTCACCGTGGCTCTAGCCCGATCGCGGAGGCGTTCGACTTCCACGACCAGCCCGGGCACTGGGAAACCGCCGGCGACCGGCTGGCCAAGGACTCCCCGTTCGGCACCGCGCGGGTGTGCCGGGTCGTGCCTGGCCGGGTGCTGCACGTCATCGGCACCAGCGAGATGGCCGAGCAGCTGCGGCACCTCTACGGCGCCGGCGCCGTGACCGGGTGGACGTTGCAGCCGATGCCCGAGACCCGCACCCCGCTGCACACCGTCCAGCAGGCCATCCGCGAGGCCAGCGGCGGCACCGGCCGCGGCTACACCCAGCTCACCCACGGCGGGTTCGTCCACACCGAAGAGGTCCAGGCCTGCCCGGAAACGGCGATGCTCGGGGTCACCAACGTCGGTCCTCGAGGGTGCTGTCTTCGGCCTGGTTCACGTCCTCCAGGATGCCGCAGAGCAGCCCGAACACCTCTGGTGCGGTGCGGTCGTACAGTTCGGCGAACGCGGTGGTGTGGCCTGCCCAGCCCGCTGCAGCAGCGTCCGGCAGAGCCTGGAGTTGTCGCTGTCGGTCACCACTGCCGCTCCCAAGTCGACGCACGGATTCGTGCCGCCGGGGGCTGGGGCAGCGCTTGTAAGCCCCAAGTACCCCGATGATCGATCAGCAAACTCTTCGCCCCACGCCACCTCGCCGAGGTTGAAGTTCACCTACCGTCCAGGCCAGCATCGCCTGCACTCGGCAGCTGGGATTCGACGAGACCGGGTGTGGTCGTCACGCGACGGCGCAGGCCGACCAGGGCGGTACGTGATGTCTGGTCGGCAGAGCGGCACGGTGGGTGGAAGCGGCGCGGCGCCGGCGTCCACGGTGGTCCCGAACTCCGAGCGCCTGGTCCCTCATCGCTGCTGGACATGCCCCTGTGCGCTGGGATCACAAGCCTGGAATTGCGCGGCTGCGCGATCGGGTTCACGACCAGTCGCTGCGAGATTCGAAAGGCGGTAAGGTGGTAACTCCCCGCCGGGAGTGCCTGGACCTCGCTCTCACGACGAACACCGTTCGTGAGCAGGCTGCACTTGTCTCGTAGGCCCGTACCCGTGGGTGCGGCAGGCGAGTAGCGGTCGGCCAGATCTGGAGCTGGTCGTGACAAACCCTGGACAGAACGTCAACCGTCATCTTCGCGTCGTCCCCGCGGAGGACCCCGCGCCTGCGGGGAGTCCCAGCGACGACGATCGGTACCCGGTACCGCTGACGGTTACTGCGCTGCGCCATCCGCGGTCTCTGGTCGTACAGGTGGCAGGGGAGGTGGACGCCCATACCGCGCCCGAGATGCACAACGTTCTCGAGCACGCGTTAGCGGCGCGTACGCGCCTGGTGGTGGTGGATCTGTCGCAGGTCCGGTTCCTGGGGTGCGCCGGACTGACCGTCCTGGTCGAGGCCCGCCGGCGAGCCGAGCAGCGGACCTGGCTGCGGGTGGTGGCCACCGGCAGGGTCACCCGGCGGCCGCTGAGCCTCACGGAGCTGGACCAGTACCTAGCGGTGTACGACTCCCTTGACGCGGCGCTGACCGCTCCCGTCGGTACCGATCTCACCGTAGGTCAGGCGATTCGACGGGCCGCAGCCGATAGCGCTGAGCGCGCTCGACTCCGCGGCTAGCGGGCCGGTGCGCTCCCGGCGCGCAGCGGTGCGCTGACCTCGTGCAGGTGCCGCAGGACGTAGTAGTAGGTCTTGAACAGCCCGCACTGGGCGTAGTCGATCCCGTGGTCGGCGCAGAATTTCTGCACCAGGGGCTGCGCGCGGCGCAGGTTGACGCGCGGCATGCTCGGGAACAGGTGGTGCTCGATCTGGTAGTTCAGGCCGCCGAGGGTGAAGTCGACCCACGGGCCACCGCGGACGTTGCGGCTGGTGAGCACCTGCTTGCGCAGGAAGTCGAGCTTCGTCTTGTCGGTGTAGGTGGGCATGCCCTTGTGGCCCGGCGCGAACGAGCAGCCCATGTACACGCCCCACAGTCCCTGGTGGACGGCGATGAACGCCAGCGCCACCGGCGGGGACAGCACCACGAACACCGCGCCGAGGTAGATACCGATGTGGGCGAACAGCAGCACCGCTTCGAGCCGGCGGTGCTTGACCTTGTCGTCCCGTACGGCCTGGATGCCGGACCAGTGCAGACTCAGCCCTTCCAGCAGCAACAGCGGGAAGAACAGGAACGCCTGGTGCTTCGACGTCCAGCGCACGAGCCCGCGCTTGTCGCCGGTCTGCCCGCGGGTGAAGGCGAGCAGCGGGATGTCGATGTCGGGATCGTCGTCCTCGTGGTTGGGACTGGCGTGGTGCCGGGTGTGCTTGCCCATCCACCAGCCGTAGCTCATGCCGATGACCCCGCCGAGAGCGTAGCCGAGGCGGTCGTTGGCTCGGCCGGTGCGGAAGATCTGATTGTGGCCCGCGTCGTGGCCGAGGAACGCGATCTGGGCGAACATCACCGCGAAGAACACCGCGGTCGCCAGCTGCCACCACGAATCGCCCAGCAGCACGAACGCCACGCAACCGCCGACCAGGGCGAGCAGCGTGAGGCTGATCTTCACCGCGTAGTAACCATAACGCCGGTCGAGCAATCCTTCGCCTCGCACGAGGCGGCCGAGATCACCGAAGTCGTTGCGCGACGTCGCGCGCGCGCCAGCCTCGGCGCTCATCGGAGACGCAGTCATGTATGTCCTTCCCCAAGTCCTGCGGCGCCGGGGACTGGGGCACCCACTCTTTACCCGGTGCGGGTTCCCGGACCTGCTCGGCGGTAAACAAGATCAGATCGGGTGTCGTTTCTCCGAGCGCGCGACGCGACGACTTTTGTGGCGGTGCGCCTTGACCGTCCGGATAACGCCCTGTGGTGACGAGGGACGCTGCCCCGTGACCAACCGCTCGATCACGGAGACCGGCCGACGCGCGCCGGACAGGCGAGTCCGTTCGTCGCTACCTGCGCGTGTCGGAGCCGTAAGCTGCGGGTAGTCGCACGAAGGTCGAGCGCCTGGAGGACCGATGGTGGAGAACCGTCGTCGGCGGATGCAGGCGGCTCTACATCGTCTCCGTGCGGTCAAGATCGCGCGCCCGCACCCCTACCAAAGCTGACGGCGTTCCAGCCGCCCCATGTGAGGGCGCCGAGCAGTCGGCGTAACGTCGAACTGCGGAAGCCGCATCCCCCGCGCTGCTGTGCCGGCTGTTTGCGGGTTCCATTCGGGTCGCCATGTGCAGGCCAATGCCGTGTACAGGCGATGCCCGGTGCTGGACCAGTCAACCGCCGGGGTCAGGCCCGACGAACGCGGTCTCGACTGGGAGGCAAGCTGACTGACTTCCACAAGATCCGAAACCGTGCCCGAACCGAAGAGCTACCGGACCGTCGCACTTCTGACTGCGTTGTAACCGGCGATGAGTAGAATGGGCCGTGGTGGCACCCCGGTCCCTGGTGCTGACGTCCGAGTACGGCGAGCCGAGGGTCCGAATCATGATGAATGGTGAGTGCGGCGAGGAACCCCACCCGTCCCCAGTCGGTGTGTGCTGCGCAAACGTGAACAAGGTCGGATGTACTCGCCTCAGCCGCCGCTGGAACGAGGCCTGCCATGGCCGATAGCGGCTCTGAACGGCTTCTGGCGCTTCTCGGCGACTCGGGCGGCGGCCTTGAGGTGGTCCGGCGCATCTGTGAGCTGTGTGTCACCGAACTGGCTGTGTCCGGAGCCGGTGTGAGCGTGATGGGCGGCCCCCTGACCGAGGGTTCCCAGGTCTTGCTGCACGCCACCGACGAAGTCGGGGTGAAGCTGGAGGACCTGCAGCTCACCGTGGGTGAAGGCCCCAGTGTGGACGCCTACAATTCCGGGGGGCCCGTGATCGTGCCGGATCTCGAGCTCGAACATCGCCGATGGCCGGTGTTCGCTCCCGGCGCTGCCGAGTTCGGCGTGGCGGCGGTCTGCTCACTCCCGTTGCAGGTCGGCGCGGCCCGCTTCGGTGTACTGAACCTGCACCGCACCACTTCGGGGCCGCTGACCGGGCAGCAGCTTTCCGGTGCGTTCACGCTGGCCGAGGCCGCCACGGTGGCTCTGCTGGCCGATGTCGAGGCGCCGGGCAGCACGAGGCTGCTGGGGCAGGGCGATGTGCACAACGCGGTCCATCAGGCCACCGGCGTCCTCACGGTCCAGCTGGGCGTGAGCGTGCGCGACGCCCTGTTGCGGATCCGCGCCCACGCCTACGCCCACCAGCTGACCCTCAACGAGGTGGGCAGGCGAATCGTCGGCCACGAGCTGCACCTACAGACGGAAGAGTGACAGACATGCCAGGAATCCCGCATGACGCCGCGTCCGCACCGGTCGGCACCACCACGGCCGCACACCGTGAACGGCTCCTCGCCCGCACGTTCGTCGAACTCGCGGACACCCTGGTCGATGACTTCGACGTCAGCGACTTCCTGCGCACCCTCGTCGAGCAGTGCCTGCACCTGATGGAAGTCTCCGCCGCCGGTGTCGTCCTGACCGACCCCGACGGCCGGTTACGCATGGCCGCGGCGTCCTCCGAACGGGCCGGGCTACTGGAAACCCTCGCGGTGCAGGCCGACGACGGGCCGTGTATCGAATGCGTCCGCAGCGGACGTCCCGTGCTCAGCACCGACCTCCACCGCGACGCCGACCGGTGGCCGCGCTTCACAGCAGCAGCAGATGCCGCCGGATTCCGGGCCGCACAAGCCATCCCGATGCGGCTGCGCCGTCAGGTCATCGGCGCGCTGACCCTGTTCAACGGCGACCCCGTGCCCGAAGACCCGGACCGCACCGTCCTGGCCCAGGCGCTGGCCGACGTCGCCACCATCGGGTTGCTGCAACACCGCACCATCGACCGGGGCGAGATCCTCACCGAGCAGCTCCAGACCGCTCTCAACAGCCGCGTGATCATCGAGCAGGCCAAGGGCGCGCTTTCCGCACAAAGCGGAGACCCGGACATGGAACACGCCTTCAGCGCATTGCGCGGCTACGCCCGCGCGCACAACCGGCGGCTCGCTGACCTGTCCCGCGACGTCGCCGACGGCACCGCAGACGTCCAGGCGATCATCGCCTACGCCGCCCGGTCACGCCCCTGACGACTCCCGCGCGCGGAACTACCGTTACCCGCCATGGCGCGAACCCGGCTCTACCGCGACGGCGCCCTGGAAGCCGAAGACTTCCCGGTCGCCGACATCTCCGAGCACCTCGCCGATCCCACCGCCGTGGTGTGGCTGGACATGGCGGCTCCCACCGAAGACACTTCGACGCCGTCCAGTCCCTGGATGAGCAGATCGAAGCCCTCGAAGACGTCGAGTTCGAATCGTGCGTCAGTTCGGGGTCGTGATCAGGAATGTGTAGTGCCCGTCGATGTCTTTGCGGACGTCGAGGACCTTGTCGGCAAGGTGGACCCGGGTCTCGCGGCCGAGGAACACCTGAGTGTTCGCGGTGGTGATGACGCGGTCGCCGGCCATCGGGTGCGCGGCGACCTCGACCTTCAGCTCGGCGCCCTCCTCGGGAGGGCCGTCGAGGGTCAGGCGCAGGCCGCCTTCGGTGTGGACGTTCTGGGCCGCGGTGAGCTGGTTGATCGCTTCGGTGGCCGATTCGGTCATGGTGAACATCGACGGTCTCGCCTTCTGCATCCGGTGATCGCGGAACTGGTGTGGTTCACCCGGCAGGCTTCCCGTTGTCGCTCCGTGGGGCGGTCATCCTGGCGAGGCGTTGCGGGGTGGGCCAGCGGACCTTGGTGGCCCAGCCGAGTTGCTCGAAGATCCGGATGACGCGGGCGGAGATGTCGATCTGCCCGCGGAGCACGCCGTGGCGGGCGCAGGTGGGGTCGGCGTGGTGGGAGTTGTGCCAGGATTCGCCCATCGACAGGATCGCCAGAGGCCAGAAGTTGGCGGAGCGGTCGCGGTTGGCGAACGGGCGGCTGCCGATCATGTGGCAGATCGAGTTGACCGACCAGGTGACGTGGTGCTGCAGGGACACCCGCGCCAGCCCGGCCCAGAGGAACGCGGTCAGCGCCGTCCACCAGGACCCGCCGATCAGGCCGCCGAGAGCGGCGGGCACCAGAACGGTGGCCGCGACCCACAGCGGGAAGAGCCGGTCGACCGCGCGGATGTCGGGGTCGGCGGCCAGATCCGGTGCGAACCGGGCGATGTTGGTCTTGTCGCGGCCGAAGAGCCAGCCCAGGTGCGCGTGCCAGAACCCGTGGGCCTACGCCAGCGGTGACCAGCTCACCCCGGGAATGCTCCCCGTCGACGATGGGTTTCGGTCCGGACGGGAAGAGTTGTGACGGCGAGGTGTGTTCGGTAGGGGTCATGACGGTGTCGCTTCGAGCGATGAGAAGGATTGGCGGGTTTCCCCTCGGGGAGGGCGGTCTTCATTTCCGCGCCGGGCGGGCGCGGCGATGGCTTCGGCCCGCGAGGTGTGGATGGCCAGTTGTTCGTGCAGCCGGGTGATCTGAATGGGGCGCCAGGTCGCGCGGGTGGTGGCGACCACCCGCAGATCCGTGCGCGGCGCGGCCTGCCGGTGCGCGGCCAGCAGGACCTCCAGGCCCGCCGAGTTCAGGAACCGGACGAAGGACAGGTCCACGACCAGCCGCTGCGGCCTCTTGCTCAACGCCGATTCGAGCGCCTGGTGCACCGCGGGGGCGGTGTGCAGGTCCATGTCGCCGTCCACGAGGAGCACGAGCGTCCGTCCGCATTGCTCGGTCGCCACGGTCAGCGGCGGGTGCCGGGGTATCGGGGGCTCACGCCCGCCGGCCGGCATCTCGATGACCGCATGAACGACACCGAGCTCTGTCCTACCGCCGCTGCGGCTGTGTGCGATGGGGATCGCCGGCGGTACGGCTGCCGGTGATCGCCGACGGCGAAGATCGAGTTTCTTGAGTTTCACGATCGGGCTCCTCAGCCTACCGACCGCTACTGATCCTCACCGCTGTGATGACGAGCGCGCGGCCGATGGACAGATGCGGCCGTCGTTGGCGGTCGATCGTCGCGAGGGCAGGGACTGGGCGCTCCGGCGCTGTCACCTGGATCATACCGCGATGCCGAGGCCGCAGCGGCGTTTCCGGGCCGGTTTCTGCCTGTCAATGGCCAGGCACAGCCACGGTGGCTGATTCGGACAGACCCGCCTGTTCGGCCAGTGTCATCACAGGTATCAGCCCTGCGCACGACACGTGGCCGGGTCATCGGCGCACGTTGTCGCGCGCGTCCACGCATGCAACCATCTCACCGGAAGCGCCTTCCGTTCTGCGTGGTATCAGGGCTTCAGCAACTCTGATCATCACTAGCCAGGTGGGCAATTTCACTTGCTACACAACAGTTCCAGCGTCGATCCGCGCTGAGCGTCCGCGACCGGTAGACCGACTCGCGTCAGCTGGCGATCATCTGCTCTGCTCTGTCTGGTGCTGACGGCAACCCGGCCAAACGTGCGAAGCTGGCTGCGAGCGGTCGCCAGGACGCGCCCCGGTGACGCTGGGCGGGCTGCTCGTGCTCGCTCAGTCCTTCGTCTCGGTCGTTCGCTAGCGGAGGGTGGACCTGTGAAGGTGCTGATCACGAGCTCGCGGATGCCGTTCGCGCTGGGCATGGTGCGCAAGCTCGCGGCCGAAGGCCGCGAGATCTACGCCGCTGACGATCACGTACTGTCGCCTGGTAACCACTCCAAGTACCTTGCCGGCCATTTCGTCTATCCCTCGCCGCGCAGCGACACCGCGGGCTTCCTCGCCGAGCTGGAGCGGATCGTCCGGGAGCACGAGATCGACGTGATCGTGCCGGCCTACGAGGAGGCCTTCTACATCTCGACCCAGATCGAGCGGTTCAGCCAGGCCACCAAAGTGTTCGCATCACCCTTCAGGACGCTCGCCCGGCTGCATGACAAGGGAGCCTTCGCTCGGTTGGTCACCCATCTCGGGCTGCCGATCCCCGAGACGGTCGTGGTGGCCTCCGACGAGGAGCTGCGCGAGACTACCGGTCGTTTCGACCGGTACTTCGCCCGCGGCGTCTTCTCACGCGGCGGGGTCTGCTGCCTGACCAACACCGGCCCGCTGGCCGATGCACTCGAGATCGACGACGTTCACCCCACGCCAGCATCCCCGTGGCTGGTGCAGCCCTTCCTGGACGGTGAGACGGTCTGCACCTACAGCACCGCCCACCAGGGCCGGGTGAGCTCCCATCTGATGTACCGGATCCCCCGGCAGCGCAGGCACAGCACCGGCATCCAGTTCGAGGCGATCGACGCCGCCGAGTCGTTGAAGCTGATCGAACCGATCGTGGCCGAGCTCGGCTACACCGGCCAGATCTCTTTCGACTTCCTGATCACCGATGACGGGCTCACCTTCGTGGAGTGCAATCCCCGCGCCACCGACGGCCTGCTGCTGATGCCCCGAGAGGAGCTGGCGGCGGGGCTGCTCGCCCCGCGGCCGGAGACCTTCGTGCTCGAGCCCGGCAGCCAAGTACAGCTCTCGCTCGCCGTGCTGGCCGACGGCTTCGCCGACCAGCTGGAACGCCTGCCCCAGTCCATCGACGACCTCGCGCAGGTCCGCGACGCGGGCAGCGGCTGGAACGACCCGCTGCCGACGCTGTACTCGGCGCTGGCTATGTGTCACTCCGTCGGACAGAGCTTCCGCGAGCACATAGGCCAAATCGTCGCCGTCGTCGGCGACATGAACTGGGACGGCGAGCACATCGACGGAATGTCAAACGCCGACGCGACCCTGCTGACCGGTCTGCGCCTCCAGCCAGGCCAATCCTAGGACACGTCAGCGAATCTGCCGGTGGATCCGGCTTGAGGCGGAAAGACTTGATTCAGATAGTACGAGACCAAGGCACTCGCACGTCCTGGTGCCGCGTCGGCGTGCTGGTCCGCGTCGGCGATCATTGCTTCTACTGTCATGCCGAGGTTCCGCAGGTGCTGGGAACCGGCGTTTTCGCTCCATCGTGTGATGCAGGCCGTCGTCACTTCGGGATGAAACTGCACGCCGAGACTGCGGCCGATCCGGAATGCCTGTGTACCAGCCTGGTTGGTGGCCAGGACCGTCGCGCCATCCGGCGCGGTGAGGCGGTCGAAGTGCCACTGGAACCACGGTCCGGCGGCCAGTTCGTCGGAGTCGATGGTGCACCAGCCGATTTCCGGCGCCGGCGCCCTGTGCACGGAGCCACTCAGCGCCCTGGCCATGATTTGAGCGCCGAAACAGATTCCGAACACTGCGCCACCATCGGCAACAGTGTCGGCCAGCCAACGTAGTTCAGGTCGTAACCAGTTACCGATGTGCTGGTCGTCGTTGGCGTTCCAGGGCGCGCCCATCGGCACGAGTAGATCATAATCTGCGCTGTCCGGAAACGACCTTGTCACATTAGGCTGGTTGTGGCGTTCCTGGGGCACGACAACCAGTTCGTCGACCTGCCATCCACGCTCGCGGAGCGCTGCGCCGATGAGCCCGGTTTCCGATGCCGCGTCGTGCAGCACAAACAGTGCGCGCATACGCCTCCCTAGGACGTGGTCACACGGAGGGCGTCGTTTGACGCCGTTGATGAAGTTGCCGCGCATCCTCGGTACGTCACCCGGCCGGCCGATACTCGCCAGCCGGGCAGCACTGCAGCGAACATCAGGCGGATCTCCATCGGGGCCGGACTGTTGCGAAGCAGAAACGTGGCCCCGGAATCCGTCTTGCCGGATGCCAGTCACGCTACCACTTGTCCGCCGCTTTGACGTGTGCTGACCGTGTCACTCGACGTCGACGGTTGCTGTACGCCGGAAGTGGCAGGCTGGAGCCGGCCCAGTGGCACCCGACGTCGCGAGGCGGCCGATCATTCTCGGCTGGTTTACAGCGAGATCCTGGGTGATGAGACCGAGGAAACCGCGGTCGCGTTCTTCACCGCCGCCGGGGTCACCGTCGCGCGGGTACTGACCGACAACGAGCCTTGCTACAAGTCTTGCCTCTGGTGCGACGCGCTGCGCGAGGCGGGCATCGTTCACAGACGCACGCGCCCCCACCGGCCGCCATGCTTGTGGAAACAGCGCACATCGATCTGGTCACCGTGGCCGAGTTCGATCTCGCGAGTCCGAAGTACCGGGAACTCTCGTCGCCGCGCATCGGGTTCGACGTCGGATCGCGCTTGGCCGCCGTGAGACGCTGACGTGCTGGGCTCCCGCTGGAGGCAACTTGCTCAGCCAGCATCCGCAGACTCCCCACGTGCCCAGTTCGACGAAGGCGCCCTGCGCGGGAACCATGCCTGGCTCCCTTGCCACCGCCGCGGTATCGGCACGGCGAGGGAGCCAGGCATGGTTCAAGCTTCGGCCTCGTCGTAGCGAAACTCCGACCGCTGACGTGCGGCACGCGGGTCATTCATCCACCCCAGCCAATCGCTGCACCGGGTTTGAGGTCGCAGCTGGACTTGCGCCATGGACGCGAGGATGGCCGAGCCGGGTTCTATTGATCTTTGGAACGGACGTGGAAGTGGATTCGTCGGCGGGTGTGTTCAAGCGGTGCGGGTGTCGGAGCAGCCCGGGAACGGCACGGGAGCTGGTACTACCGCCTGGAGGTGACACCGTGGCCGGACGGCCGGCGACGGCAGCCGCGGCGCGGCGGATTCGCCACCGCGGAGGCCGCACGCAGCGAACGAGAGCGGTTCGGCGCGACCGGCGGACGGGAGCTGGCGGACGCGACGGTGACCGTAGGCCAGTGGCTGCGCCTGTGGCTGGCAACGCTCGTCCATCTGAGGGACTCCACGTTGTGCTCGTACCGCACCAGCGTCGAGAACTATCTGATCCCCTGTCTGGGCGGTGTCCTGGTGCGGGAGCTGACCGCGGACCGGATCCAGGCGATGGTGGCCGACCTCATCCGCGACGGCGGCGCGTCCGGCCATCCACTACGGCCGGGCACGCTGCGGCACGTCCACGCGACGTTGCGGGCAGCCCTCAACGCCGCCGTGCGGCGCGGCCTCCTCCCCACCAACCCGGCCTGGCACGCCCACGTGCCCACCGGCGGACGCCCGCACGCAGTCGTGTGGACCGCGCCCCGGATTGCGCAATGGCAGACCACCGGGCAACGACCACCGGTTGCGGTCTGGACCGTCGAGCAGACCCGCGCATTCCTCGAGCACATCCACGACCACCCGCTCTATCCCCTGTTTCATCTCATCGCCCTGTTCGGGCTCCGCCGTGGCGAAGCGGCGGGTTTGCGGTGGTGCGACATCGACCTCGAACAAGGCCTGCTGAGCATCTCCCACCAGATCCACCAATACGGCCGACACCTCGAAATCGGCAAACCGAAAGCGAAGCCAGTAACCGGGTCATCAGTCTCGACAGCGTAACCATCGCCCTGCTCCGTCAGTACCGGGAAAACGTCGCCACAGACGTCGATCCTGGATCGCAGGACTTCATGTTCACGACCCGGTCCGGTAGCCTGCTCACACCGCAACATCTGACTTACCTATTCCGCGCCGTGAACGACAAATCCGGCCTGCCGCCGATCCGGTTGCACGACCTACGGCACGGCGCGGGCAGCCTTTCCCTGGCCGCCGGAAACGACCTCAAAACCGTGCAAGCCATGCTCGGGCACTCCAGCATCGCGCTGACCGCCGACACCTACGTCAGCGTCCTACCCGACCCGGCCTGCCGAGCCGCCGAAGCCACCATCCCCCACGTCCTCAGCGCCGCGAAAGCCACCGTCGCCGCAGCAGCGGCTTAACCCGCTGGTCGCAGCCTCTGCTCGGCTGCCCGCCCACAACGACTCCACCCGGGTAGTCCGCAGCAACCCGCGAAATTACGGTCACCGCCTCGGCGAAGGACAGGTCAACCCGAGACCTGCCATGGCTGTGACCTGCCCGAAAACCCGATTCCCACGCCGCTGCGACACGCCCTCGGCGCCGCCACGGCGGCCCCGAGCCCATCACGGGCTCACCGGGAGCCCACCCATGATCACAACCAAGGCTTGCAAGGTCGACAAACAAGAACATCCCCGCTGGTCAGCGGGGATGTCGATCGAGTGGGCCGCCTGGGGCTCGAACCCAGAACCTACGGAGAATAAGACCAGGTCAGCGGCTAGTTCTCGTCATCTGTCGATACCAGTCTTCACCTGCGTGAAACGTCCGCGCCAAACGATCATGGTCGGTCGCTGGTTTTCGTCGTCTCGCGTCGTTTCCCGGGGGAAAACCGGGGAGATGATCATGCCCTCTGCGCGGCTCTTGCTGCCAGCTCGCGCATCCCTACTGTACCCGCCCACAGCTCCCCGTCATCCCGATACGAAGCCAGCACGCGGCCGGTGGCGTCGGGTCAAGGCACGCTTCCCAGCCTTGACGCGGCGTCACCGGCCGTTGTCACGATCAAGCTTCGGGATGGTGCTTACCGCCGAATGGGCGTAACGCGGTGGCATCTGACGGCGACCCGGGTTTTACGACCCATCGGCGAGGGGAGGTCCGACGTTGGCTGAATGGCTCAGACGCGCCGTCGGCGGGGCGGCGCTGCGCAACTGCACCGAAGGCGGCCGCGCCGCCCGGCCGGTCGGCAGAGCGGAGCGGAGCCAGCCGTGCCGGGCACGGGCGTGGTCGCCAACGGGAGCAGCTACGCCAGGCGACCGGCGCGCCGCCCGGCGGCGCGCCCTTGATCCCATAGAGCCGAGTTCGGCAACAACACGCAATGTCGCGATACGCTCGCAACGGGAATCCTCGACATAAGGAAAGACGTGACTAGACCTTCCGCGGACATCGCCCGGTGGCGCACTTCCAACCGCCGAGGGCCGGTCAAATTCTCAGTATCGGGATACAAAGCTATTCGAAACGAAGTCTCACTGGACATCGCACCCTTAACGTTGATTTCTGGAGCAAATAGCTCTGGCAAGTCAAGTTTCATGCAACCTTTCCTGATGTTGAAACAGACCGTCGAAGCACAGTTCGATCCAGGTGCACTACTCATCCATGGTCCCAACGTACAATTGACCTCATGGCTGCAGGGACTTAGCCGCGGGAAGAGTCGCGCAGACGTCGCCGAACACTTAAAGATCGCAATACAATTGGGATCAGCCAGTGTGTGCAACACATACTCATACTCTCAAAGTCAGGGTCTGACCCTGAATGAGAGTGAATATGTAAACATGGACATGACCATTCGAGTTAGCAAGACTTCATCTTCGGAAGCGTTAATAAAGCGTTTCCCTCCGGAATTTATCGAGTACCAGAGGGAACGACGAGTCCTATGGGATTCAGAGGGCCAACGCGAAGATTTCAAGCTATCCCCATACCGCGAACATTGCTTCCTTGACGTTGAAGTCAATAACCGGCGAACCACGCGCGGCATCGGCCTTGTTAGCCAAACCGGATTCGGTTCTTCTGACTACTCGCGCTTCTTGAGAGACATAATTCACGTTCCCGGACTCAGGGGCAATCCGGAACGTACCTACACAAGTTCAGCCGCAGGGGTCCGCTATCCAGGAACCATGGAATTGTACGTGGCAAGCGTTATCCATAAATGGGGCCTCGACGAAAGCATTGGAAAGGCCAAACTGACCGCGCTTGGCGAGGACCTTCGCCATCTTGGCCTTACTTGGAAAGTCAAAGCGCAAAGGATTGATGATATCCGACTTGAACTCCTCGTCGGCCGGATGCCAACCTCACAGGCGAGCGGAGCGAACGACTTGGTCAATATCGCCGACGTAGGTTTTGGAGTTAGTCAGACTCTTCCGATCCTTGTCGCCCTACACGCCGCTCGTCCAGGTCAGATCGTCTATATCGAGCAGCCGGAGACGCACCTTCACCCGAAAGCACAAACCCGACTTGGAGATGTAATCGTCGCAGCCTCGAAGCGTGGGGTACGAGTCGTCGTTGAGACGCACAGTTCACTCCTTCTTCGATCCATCCAAACCTCTATTGCCAAAGGGCAAATATCACCAGAAAGAGTTTCACTTAACTGGTTCTCCCGCGACCAACAGACCGGCTTCACTCGCGTCGATAAGGCTGAACTTGATTCACTCGGTCGATTCGGCGGCTGGCCAGTCGATTTCGACGAGGTAGCCGACGAGGCCGATTGGGAATTTCTGAACGCGGTACAGGAGGCGTCGACTCGTGAAACCCAGTAACCATGTACTTGTTGACGCATGCGTAGCACGCTCCGTGAGCGAGAGAAACGCCGATAAACTCACTAATACTCATCAGATCATTCTTTTACTCAAGACAGGAAACACCGGTGTATGCATGACGCCTGAGCTTCAGATGGAATGGGAGCGCCACGCAACAAGGTTCATGACGCGCTGGCTAGCCAACATGGAACAACGCTGCAGAGTGCGCAGGGAACGAGACAGGAGACTTGCAGATCTTCGCGAATCTATCATGGCATTTGTGAAACAACAGGAAAAGCGTGACGTCATACTGAAGGACGTACACATCACCGAAGCTGCCATTTTCTTCCAAGTTGCAGTATTTTCATTCGACGATACGCAGCGACGCGTTCTATCGGAACTACGCGTGCATTACGAGCTACTCGGTGGCGTGCAGTGGTTCAACCCAGAGAGTGACGGACAACATTCTCTTGAGTGGCTCCAAGGAGGCGGGCATGATGCAAACGCCTGCCAAATCGCGAATTTCGGCCATAGGGAAGCATGTTAATCATGGCACGAGCGCTCTGACATTGTCACAGCTACGGCGTCGGCCGACGATAGACGGACAGTGTTACCTGGGTTATTGGCGTAGCCAACCGCTCACACGCCGTGACGTAGCGCAGTTCATATCGGCCATCCAGAAAGAGAATGTCTGCCGCTTCGCTGCGAGGTCGCCCTCCGCGCCCAAACGGTCCGCAACACGAAAAGTCTGCGCGGTTTGGACGACCAGCCGATTCGCCAACGACTCGCGACTGACATACGTGTTGAATGACCAGCGGAATCGCATCGACTCAAAGCGGCGGTGTTACCTGGCCAAAGTGAGGACCGTCATCGATTCGCTGCCCGTCCGGAAGGCGCCATCCTTTAGCGTCGCGCATGACACGGTGCCAAAGGGAGTGACAATCAGTGCATAGCCATGATTTAGGCCAACGCTCCGCTTCCACATATCCGAATATCGCGCGCGGAGCCCAGTGATGCCACTCGGTTTCAGTAGTAGCGCCACAGCGCTCACATGGCCTAACTTTGCTACTTACGCGATTGTCTTTGAAACAAAACTCTCCGAGCGGTGTGCCGCGACGACAGTCGAACATGTAGCCACAGCTTCTGCATACCTCAACGGGAGATTTTCTACCATTAACCGAAACTTTGTAGCCACTGATAGGAAATTCATGCGGACAACGCTCACGACATTCATGGCACACCATCCTGAACCCGTAGATCGGGAAGTCACGACCACAGGGACATACACCACGTCGATCAGGGTCGACGTCCCAACGCACGACCGTCAACGACTCCCTAACATGCCAATCAGCCAACAGCGGGCCAGCAAGATGCGCCCGATCGCCACCGTTGGTCAATGTGCGCTCCTTCCGAACGGCTGCCACAAACTTACGCAATTAGACGGCCGAGCGGTAGGCGAGTTGGGTTTGGTTAAGCCATCAGGAAGGCACATGGGCGCGTTGCTGTTAACCTGGCGGTATGCGTGGTGCGGGTGATCAGCTCAGCATCGGGGAGCGTATTGCCTTCTACCGGCGGCGGCGCGGCCTGTCGCAAGCGGTGTTGGCTGATCTGGTGGGCCGGTCCGAGGACTGGTTGAGCAAGATCGAGCGGGGCGAGCGCGATATCCGCAGGTTGGACGTGCTCGCCGACGTCGCGCGGGGTCTCCGCGTCACGCTGGGAGACCTCCTCGGCGAACCCGTGCTCCTGGAAGACCAGGACGAGAACGACGACGTGCCGGCCATCCGTGACTCGTTGATGGCTCCTCGACGGCTGTCGCGGACGCTGTTCTCCTCGTCGATGTCGCCCGAGTACATCGATCCAGCACCGGTAGCACAGCTGGTAGAAGGTGCCTGGTCGAGCTACCAAAAGGGCGACCTCGGCCGGGTGGTTACTGCTCTCCCCGGGCTGATCAAGACGACTCAGGGGATGGAAGCGGCCTCGGCGGACGACGGCTCGTACCGGCGGGCATGCGCAGCGGTGTCCGCGCGGGTACATCACCTGGCTGCGACGACGCTCAGCAAGATCGGCGAGGCCGACCTCGCCTGGATCGCGGCCGAACGCGCCATGCAAGCGGCGGACGAAGCAGATGACCCTCTGGTCCTGGCCTCGGCCGCCCGATCAGGCACACACGCGCTGCTGGCGGTCGGCCGGTTCGACGATGCCGTTGAGCTGGGCGATGTGGCCGCGAAGTGGCTCCTCCCGAGAATGGCAGCCGGCGATCCTGCGGCGCTAAGCCTCTACGGAATGCTCTACCTGCGTACGGCCGTCGCTGCAGCCCGGCACCAGGACCGCTCGACGGCGAACGAGCTGCTGTCGCACGCCAACCGCGCGGCTGATCAGCTCGGGGTGGACGCGAACTACTGGCAGACCGGGTTCGGCCCGGCGAATGTCGAGCTGCACCGGCTCTCGGCCGCGCTCGACCTGGGCGACATCTCGCAAGTGATCGAGTCCGCGCCCCGGATCAACGTTGACCATCTGCCGGTCGAGCGACAGGTAACGCACCTGATCGACTTCGCGCGGGCGCTGAGCCTGGTCGCGAAGGACGAAGAGGCTCTTCAGACCCTGCTGGCGGCGGAGCAGAAGGCACCGACGATCGTTCGACACAGCACCCTGGTTCGCGAGGTCGTGCGGTCGATGTACCGGCGCGCCCCGGCGACTGGCGGCAAGAAGTCGTCGCTCCTGCTCGCCCTGGCTGAGCGCTGCGGCGCGGTGAGGTAGTCGGATGGGCTCGCGTGTTCTCGGTCTGGTCGGTTCGGGCGCTGGTGGGCTCGAAGAGCTGGTTCCCCGGTTGATCAAGCCTGCCCAGCAGGACGGCTGGACCGTCGCGGTGACCTTGACTCCGACCGCCGGCCGCTGGCTGGCCGAGTCCGGCGGGCTCGCCGAACTCGAAGAAGTCACCGGCCACCCGGTGCGGATCGAGCCGCGCTCCCCCAGCGGCACCAGCCCGCACCCGGCGCCGGACGTCTACCTGGTAGCCCCTGCCTCGGCGAACATGGTCGCCAAGCTCGCGCTCGGCATCGCCGACAACCAGGCACTCACGCAGGTCAACGAGGCGATCGGGACCCGGAACCTGCCGGTGGTCGTCTTCCCTCGCGTCAACGCCGCACACGCTCGTCACCCGTCCTGGGACATGCATATTGAGGCGCTGCGCCGCGCGGGCGTGCACCTCGTCTACGGTGACGACGTCTGGCCACTGCACGAGCCGCGGAGTGCGCCGGGGCGAGAACTGCCCTGGTCAGCCGTACTCGACGCCGTGAATACGGCCGTCTCCCCCTCGCGCTAGCTCCCTGTCGCACCTACCCGGACAGTTTGTCCGGGGTGATCCACACCACCGGGTGTCTCCTGGTTCCAGCGCGCCCACCCGGGCACGCCGAGACCGAGACATCTGGAGTGCAGATGGGCATTCACGTGGTGATTCAGCCCCTCGTCGGCTACGGCGCGGCGGTGGTTTCACCATCACCGGGCGTTCGGCAGCTCGTGGCGGGCAGCGAAGAGGCCTCGTTCATCATCCAAGTGCCCGCCCGCATCGGCGGGCTGATGGACACCGCGCGGTTCGCGCGCAGTCTGGCCGTTGCCGCGAATGAGTTCAGCGAGTGGTGCGAGGCCCAGAACCGCACCCGGTCGTATCCCTCTTCCCTCGAACAGCAGTGGTCCCGCGCGGTCGATGACGCCGCGTCCGGTGAGCACGACTGATTCCAGAGAACACAACAGACACAGCAGGGGCTGAAATGGCTATTTACAAGGATTTCCGCTTTCCGATCGAGTTCGACGACGCCTTCGCTCAGGGTTTGGTCATGGTTGGTGGGGTCTCGCCGGACAACGAGTACCAGTCCCGAGAGGACAGGGCAGCCGGTCGTCCGGCGCGCCAGCGGGTTGACGAGGTGACCGGCAAGCGGCAGTGGAAGGTGACCGTTACTGACCCGGCCGAGACGAAGGCGAAGCGCGCGTCTTTCGAGATCACGTTGCTCGCCGACGTGCAGCCGGTCCCGGCGACGTCCGAGGCGCTGCCGGGGATGCGTCCGATCGAGTTGGAAGGGCTGACGGCGGAGCCGAAGGTCGCGGGGCAGGGCGAGTTCAAGTACCAGTCCTATGTCTTCCGGGCGACCGGGTTCAAGGCGGCGGCCAGTGGTTTGGGCGCGAAGGCCACGCGGTCGGCGTCGGGTGGCGAAGGGGCGGCGAAGGCGGCGTGAGTGGGGCGAACATGTCCGGGCCGGTTCGCGATGCCAGGGCGTTTCAGGAGCTGGTCCGGGCGTGGGAAGCGGCGTACCGCGACTACATGGCGGCGTGGGAGCACGGGTCACGGGTGCTGTCGCCGGTGGCCTCGTTGAACACGTCGAATGCGGCGCGGCGGGTGTCGCGGGCCTGGCACGAGCTGGCCAAGTTGCGCGGGCTGCCGTGGTGGTGCGTCGCGGCTCTGGAGTCGGCGGCCGAGGGGTTCGCGGAATTGGCACGGGATTGGGCGAGTAAGGCAGACGGCGATGGGGTTTCGGGTCGACGGGTTCGGCGTGACGTGGACGGTCGAGTCTCGGGATTCGGTGACGGTGGAGGAGACGGGCCCGCATCCGGCCAGTCCGCCGGTGCTGGTCGTGACCGGGGCGACGTCGGTGGCGACGCTGGCGCTGCCGGGGGACGTGGAGGAGTGGCCGGCATGCGTGGCGTTCCTTCTCCGGCTCCGCGACGGGGTGGACGACCTGGCGGCCCTGGTGGCTGCGCGCGTGGCAGTTCCGGTCGGTCCTGATGGGGGCGGAGACGGTGGTCAGGTCGTATCGCGAGGTTGCGACGCTGGCTGACGCGCGGGAAGCCGTGTTCGTTCTCCGGCCGGAGCGGGATGCTGCGCTGTCGGTCTGGGTTGAGTTCCATCGGGCGAACGCGGCGATGTATGAGCGGGTCGCCGAGCTGGATGAGCGTCACCACTGGGAGGCGTTGTACTGGGTCGGTTACGAGATGCGGCAGGTCGAGAAGCTGACGAAAAGGCCGGAGTGGAAATCGGGCTACGGTGATGCGCGGTGACGGTCGAGATTGATCCGGCGATAGTTGCTGAGCTTGTTGATCAGTATGCTGCCGGTGAGACCATCGAAAGGTTGGTCGCGCGGTATCCGTTCAGCTATCGGAAGATTCGCGCCACCCTGATTGACGAGGGTGTCACGCTTCGGCCTCCGAAGATCCCGCTTCCTCCGACGCCGCCGGGCCTCGTCAACGCCTACAACTTCGGCCGGTCGATCCGGCAGCTCGCCGCCTCGTATGGCTTGAGCTACAACCAAACCCGCAACATCCTGCTCGCTGAAGGTGTGCAGCTTCGCACGCGCGGACAGTGCTCGACCCGGCGGGAGGTGAGCGGAGCTCGACAGAACTAGCTACGGCGGAAACAACCGAAGACTGACAATTTTCGCACGCGGGGACGTGCGGCACATAAACACGTCCTTGTGCACTCAAGCTTGCCCTTTAGAACGCAGAACCGGGTTCCTGGCTACCAACCTTTTCGCCGGTTCTGCGTCCGTCCACTGGAGAAGTGAACAATGCAGACGATAAATGATGACAACGGACGGCAGTCAACCGGGGTCACCCGGATGCGCTGCGCAGAATGCAAACGGTTCGCTCGACTGCTGCCGGGTGAGACCAAATGCGCCCCGTGCCTGGGTGCGTTGCCACTGGACCTCTCGGCGGTGCTGCGGGGTGGTCGGCGATGACCTCCCCCGGAATGCTCGTGATCGCCCTGGCCAGCCTCGGCCTCGGCGTGTGGGTGCTGGCGAAGATCGGGCGGGCGTTGGCGTCGATGGCTGAGCTGCTGGCCGCGATGGCGGTCGTGTTCGTGGCCCTGTGGTGGGCGTGCAAGGTCGTGTTCTGGCTGTTCTCCCAAGTCGTGATCCACTGGCGCACCAGCCTGACGGTGATCGCTGTCTACCTGTGGTGCGTCTGGGTCGGCTGGGTCTGGCTCGTGATCAACCTCGGCGGCCTGGCCCTGATCCTCGGTGTATGGCGACTACTCGACGTGACCTCATTCGACCAGTGGTGCGGCCGGCCGCTGCGGTCGTGGTGGCTGCGCTGGGCCGTCTACCACCTCAAGCTCCCCGGCTGGCTGCACGCCTGCGGCCTGAGCGTCCGCGATGCCGCGTTGCCGGTCGAGGTCACCGTGAACCTGGTGGGTCGGCGGAAGGCGTCGCGGGCGACGGCTCGGCAGTCCGGGGTGCAGGTGCCCAAGGTCCTCGGCGTCCGCTCGGGCCCGTCCTGGGATGAGGTCCGGGTGCAGCTCGTGCCCGGCCAGAAGCCCGAGGACTTCGACGAGGCGGCCCGTGCGCTGGCCTCGGCGCGGAAGGTCGCTCGGTGTCAGGTGCGGGAGCTGGAGCCGAACGTGGTCTCGCTCGACTTTCAGCGCCGGGACCAGCTGGTCGGCCTCGTGCCTTCCCCGGACCTCCCTGAGGGTCAGTCCGCCGTGGACTTGCGGCGGGTGTGGGCCGGTCGCACGGAGTACGGGCACGACTGGCGGGTGCCGTTGCTCGGCTCGGGTGCGCACTGTCTGACGGCCGGCGCTTCTGGAGCAGGGAAGAACTCGGTGATGTGGTGTCCGCTCGTGTCGGCGGCTCCGGCGATCCGCTCCGGGCTGGTGCGCATGTCGGGGATCGATCCGAAGGGGATGGAGCTGGCCTACGGGCGCGGGATCTTCGCTCGGTACGCGGAGTCTGGGAAGGACGCGCTCGAGGTGCTCGACGGCCTGGTAGAGGAG
This sequence comes from Amycolatopsis sp. lyj-346, assembly GCF_046548975.1. NCBI lineage: Bacteria > Bacillati > Actinomycetota > Actinomycetes > Pseudonocardiales > Pseudonocardiaceae > Amycolatopsis > Amycolatopsis sp. lyj-346. The sequence continues at coordinate 1,334,189 of NZ_JAJPWT010000001.1, read as the reverse complement.
ATGGAATCGCGCAAGCGCGAGTTCGCCGGCCACGTCCGCACCATTCCCCTGTCCACCGAGTACCCGCTTGAGCTGCTGGAGTTCGACGAGATCGGAGCCCTGACCAAGTACACGGACCGTAAGACTCGCGAACAGATCGTCGAGCGCGTGGCGCTGCTGAACACCCAAGGCCGCGCCCTCAACATCTCGGTGCGCGGGTACGTGCAGGAACCGACGAAGGACACCGTCCCGGTGCGGGAGCTGTTCACCCGCCGCGTGTGCCTGCGGGTGACGTCGAAGACGCACGTCGGCATGGTCCTCGGCGACGGCGCGTACGAACGGGGCGCGTGGGCAAATCGCATCGGCGACAGTGAAGCCGGTGTCGGGTTCGTGTGGGGCGAAGGTATCCGCGAACCGCTGCGCATCCGTGCGGGCTGGGTGTCCGACGAGACGGTCAAGGCACTGGAGCGGTACGTCACCAACGGCGGCACGGCCCGACCCGCGCTCGGCGGCGAGGGGGTGGCCGCGTGAACCGGCTGATGGTCTTCCTCGACACCATCCGGGACCACCTCGACCTGCACCAGCTCCCCCCGGTGGCGACGCTGACCGTGCGGACTTGGTCGGACCCGCTCACGGTCCAGCTCGACGCCCACCGGCTGCCCGACGTCGCATGGGCCTTACTCACCTGGGCGAACACCCTCGATGACGTGTCGGCTTCGCTCTGGCGCACCTCGGACGGCGGCTCGGTGCATCTGTCGGTCAACGGCCGGACGTCGTGTGGCATCCCTGTGCAGGTCTACAGCGGCGGCGTTGCCTACGACCCAGCCGTGTTCCCGGACCTGCCCGCCGGGCAACGGCAGGACATGCCGGTGTTCCAGCTGCGCCAATGGTCCCGCCCCGGAGAGGTGGCTGCCTGATGACCGAAGAACAGACCCAGCGGACCACCACCCGGGCCGAACGGATGCGCACGCCTCTTGCTGCGGACGTGATCCGGGCGACGGCGGAGAAGCACGGCGTCTGCGTCCGCCCGTTCACGATGGAGGTTGGCGACACTGAGACCGGCGAGCTTCGCTACGTCCCGGTGCCGTGCGGGTCCACGGTGGAGTCGGTGTGCTTGCCGTGTGCTCGAAAGGCGAAGGCGCTTCGGCAGGCCCACTGCCGCGAGGGCTGGCACATGACCGAAGAACCCGTTCTCGCCACCGAGCCGCCCTCCGAGGACCACAAAGAGCTGCTGACCTACCGCGCCGACTTGGTCGCGGCTTACCGGGAGGTGGTCGAGCACGATCCGGCCGAAGCCGAGGAACTGAGGGAGGAGATCGCCGGGGTTGACGCGGAACTTCGGCAACTCGGCATGCGCGGTCGGCTGCCCGCCCTCGACGTCCCGACCAAGCGGGCGGTGAAGCGGTCGACTCGGCGGCGGCAGGACGCGCCGAACCTGCCTCGGCGGAAGGTCGCGAAGACCACCGTGGGCCGGGAGTACGCGGGGAAGTTTCGGCCGTCGATGTTCGTCACGCTGACCTGCGACAGCTACGGCCCCGTCCGTAACGATGGGGCACCGGTCGACCCGGCCCGGTACAACTACCGGCGGGCAGCTCGGGACGCGGTGCACTTCTCCGCGCTGGTGGACCGGTGGTGGCAAACCTCCGCCGGGTCGTCGGCTGGGACGCCCAGTACTTCGCCACCGTCGAACCGCAGAAGCGCACCGCACCGCACCTGCACGCCGCGATCCGCGGGGCGATCCCGCACGACGTCATCCGCCAGGTCACCGAAGCCACCTATCACCAGGTCTGGTGGCCGTCGCACGACGAGATCGTCTATGTCGACCGGATGCCGGTCTGGGACCCGGACACCCGGGCGTTCCTCGCCCCGGACACCCGGGAGCCGCTGACGTCCTGGGACGACGCGGTGGACCAGGTCGAGGAACCGGCGCACGTCGTCGTGTTCGGGCGGCAGGTGCACTCGAAGGGCATCCTCGGCGGGACCGAAGAGGCCGGCCGCCACATCGGCTACCTGACCAAGTACCTGACCAAGTCCACCGGTGAGGTGGTCGAGGCGGACACGGCGCGGCTGCGGGATCACCACGACCGGCTGCACGCCGAACTGTCGGTGACCCCGTGCTCGCCGCGCTGCGCGGTCTGGCTCCTGTACGGGGTCCAGCCCAAGGGCGCGGGCAGCAAGACCACGCCAGGGCACTGCAAGGGACGGGCGCATCGACGAACCACGCTCGGGCTGCCGGGACGTCGGGTGCTGGTGTCGCGCAAGTGGTCGGGCAAGACCCTCGACGACCACAAAGCCGACCGCAAGGCCTTCGTTCAGCAGGCGTTGGCGGCGATCGGGATCAAGAAGCCACAACCCGACCCGGCTGGTCTGGCGCAAGCCCGAACCGGGAGACCCGCAGGTTCCGCCCCGGCAGCACCTGGTCATGCGCGCGATCGCGGAACGGATCACGTGGAAGGCCGAGTACGACCGCGCGCTACTCGCCGCCGCAGGACCACCAGGGGACGGTCCGGAAACTTCGGCAACTCAGCTCGCGGCTTGATCTGGAAGGGGGAGGCATGAACAACTACATGGGGTTCAGTCGGCTGTGGACGGTCGAGGACGTCTCGAACTACCTCGGCGTCCCGGTGTCGACGCTGTATCAGTGGCGGACCAAGGGCTACGGTCCGGCCGGCCGTCGGATCGGGAAGTACGTCCGGTACCGCCAGGAAGACATCCGTTCGTGGGTGGACCAACTGTCGGATGAGGTGGCGTGATGCCTCGCCCTCAGCTGGAGATCGGGACGTACGGAGAGATCCGCTATTCGGCAACCGCGAAGGGCTGGCGCGCTCGTGCACTCTTCCGCGACTTCGACGGCCAGACGCGGGAGGTCGAGCGCTCGGGGAAGACGAAAGGCAAAGCGGCGCAACGACTTCGGGACGCGTTCCTTGATTGGTCGGGCTCGACGACTGGCGAGATCACGCGGGAGACCCGGCTCAAGGATCTGGCCGCTGTATGGATCGAACAGGTGCAGCAGGATGTCCGGGAGGGCATCAAGTCTCCGACGACCATCAACACCTATGAGTCCATCCTCAAGCGGCACATCGTCCCTGGGATGGGTGAGCTGCGGGTGCGCGAGGCGACCGTGATGCGGCTGGACCGGTTCCTAGGCGCTCTTCAACGGACTGTTGGGTCGTCGACGGCCAAGACCGCGAGGACTGCGCTGTCGGGAATGCTCGGTCTCGCCGCGCGGTACGACGCGATCGACAGCAACCCGACGCGGGACACCCGCCGTATCCCGAAGAGCAAGAAGAAGCCTCGGGCCTTGGACGCGGAGGAACGTACGAAGTGGCTGGCGAGGGTCGAGGCCAGCGAGAAGGCGCGGCGCTGGGACCTGCCGGACCTCTCGCGCTTCATGATGGCGGCGGGCGTCCGGGTCGGTGAGGCGCTGGCGACGTTCTGGGAGGACGTCGACTTCGTGGCAGGCACGGTGGACATCACGCACACGGTCGTCCGGGTCAAGGGTGAAGGCCTGCTCCGCAAGCCTCGGCCGAAGACGGAGTCGAGCATGCGCGCGCTCCCCCTGCCCTCCTGGGCGCTGGCATTGCTGGAAGGGCGGTGGGCTGAGGCGAAGGCGGATGGCCGGCCACTCGCTAGCCCGATCTTCGCCAGCACGACCGGCACCCTGCGGGACCCGAACAACGTCCTGCGGGTGCTCCGGGAAATCCGAGGATCCGACGACTTCCTGTGGCTCACGTCGCACAACTTCCGAAAGACCACGGCGACCGCTCTAGACGATGCGGGCGTCCCGACGCGGCTGATCGCGGATCACCTCGGCCACTCACGGGCGTCGATGACGCAGGACACCTACCTGGGCCGGAAGACGGTTGACCCGATCACGGCGAAGGCCCTCGAAGGACTGTTGGACAAACCGTCAGACCCCGATTCCGGGACCAACCCGGCCGGATGATCTTTCCGTCAAGCCCCCTCCGGGCGGCCATCGCAGCCCAGCAGGCCCCGGGCGAAAGGCCGGTAAGCCCCTTCCATGAGGCGCGCAACCCGCGGGATTAGCCCATAAGAGTGAACTTGCGGACAAACATGCGTGCGAGGAATCTCAGGTAAGGCTAACTGTCCGAAATCGTTTGCCGCGCACTTACAGTAGTCACTCTTAGACTGTACGCGCCCGTAACTACAACACTGTCGCTCGAAACATCGCTACATATTGCAGATTTGTAGGTTCCGACCCCCCACATGTTGTGGTCTGAGACTGACGAGCCAGTTGCGCACGACGCAACGAACGGTCAAGCTGTGCTGGCGGCGGTCACGCTGCGACACCCAACTAGTAGAGAGTCAGGCCAGTGAAATTCAAGATCATCCCGTCGGGATACCAGTGGTACTTCAACATCGTTTCGAGCAACGGCAACGTGCTCGCCACCAGTGAGCGGTACCACAACCGCGTTGACGCGGTGCACGCTGCGCAGCTCATCATCAACCAGGCTGCGGGCGCATCCATCACCCAGTGATGAGAAGCCCCGCGTTCCGAAGTGGTAGCAACACCTCGGACCACGGGGCTTCTGCACGGTAGCTCCGACCAGGAAGCGCGTATACCCCCTTGTTCAGTGATCTCAATCCCTGACTACAAGTGGGTGGCCTTTCGGCATCTCGTCGACCTGGCGAAGCCCGGTCACGTCGTGTCAAGGGGGCGCCACAGCTCCTGGGCGACCTCGTCTTCGATGCCCGCCCCCTTGACACGACGTGATAACCCTCGGGGGAGGTCGACGAGATGCCGCGAGGCCGCACACGGACACAAGCTCCGTACCCCGGCCGGCCATCTCGGAGACCTGCCCGCCCAGCGAGGGCATCTTGTGCATCAGTCGCATCAGCTCAGGAAGCAGGCTGACAACCATGATTCCGTTTGACTTGCGCAAGTCCACCCACGTCAACTTCTGGATCACAGCGACATTTGCTGTGACGGCCGTTCTCGGTTGCGAAGCGGCGGCACCGTGGCGAGACGAGGCGTTGCACGTCCACAGTGCCGAAGCCGGCATCGAAGTCATGAGCAATGAGTCGCCTGCGGTGACTGGCGCCTTTATAGGTTCATAGCCGGTCTTCGTGCGCCCCGCCGGGGTGGTCGCTGAGCTGCTCTTCCGAGGGCGACCGCCGGACCGCCGGGACCGGGCGCCAGTCCGCACGCCCCGGCGGGGCTTGCCTGCGGGGCAACACATTGCTCAGCGGCCCCGGAGGGCCGTCTTGAAGGGCTCTTGGATAAACCGTCGGACCCCAATTCCGGGGATAACCCGGGGAGCCGATCTTGACCGGTGGCGACCAACAGGCCGCTGACCAGGGAGTTTGAGTGGGCCGCCTGGGGCTCGAACCCAGAACCTACGGATTAAAAGTCCGCAGCTCTACCAATTGAGCTAACGGCCCGCGCCCCCAGTTTAGCCAGGCACCGGTCGGGTGCTCACACACCGGGGTCCGGCTGGGGCTGCGGCGGAGGTCAAGACTGGTTCTTCGCCGGCACGCTGGCCATGATGCCTCCATGCCTGGTTCCCTGCTGATCCTCACCGGGCCGCCCGGTGCCGGGAAGTCGACCGGGGCGCGGATGGTGGCCGCCGGGGCCTCGCGGCCCTCCGTTCACCTGGACACGGACAGCTTCTACGTCTGGATCCGGACCGGGCTCGTGCCGCCCTACCTGCCCGAGGCCGCGTGGCAGAACGATGTCGTGCTCGGGGGGATCGCCGAGGCCGCCTACGTCGTGCTCCGGCCGAGCCTCGAAGTCACCCTTGCGCGGGGGACCGCCCGCGACGCGTCCGAACTCACCGACGTGGAGCCGCTGAAGGGGATGCACGCCGCGTTCGCCGGGCTCGGCGCTCTGGAACAGCACGTCATGGACACGACGGGGCAGTCCGCCGAAGAGACGGCCGACGCGGTGCGGAGCCGGGCGCGCTCGGCCGTCTTCGCGCTGTGAACATCCGGGACGGACGCGCGGGACCCGGGCCGGGTCCCGCGCGTCACGCCGTCAGCACTGGACGAACAGGCCCGTGTAGGCGGTGCACTTCTTGGACGCCTTGTCGTTGGCCGCTTCCGGGTCGGCCGGGGCGCTTGCCGCTCGCTGAGCCGTCGCCGTGAACGCTCCCCACGCGAAGAAGCCGCCCTCCGACGTGAACTTCGCCGTGGCCGATGCGCCCGGGGCCAGGGTGCCGATCGCGCAGTTCAGCGTCGCGCCCGAGCGGGTGCAGCCCGTCGTCGAGGCGATCGTGCGGCCCGTACCCGGATTGGCCGTCACGCGGACGCCGGTCGCGGTGGCCGGGCCGGTGTTCGACACCTTGATCACGTAGTCGACCCGGGCGACCAGGCCGGCGCGCGGGGTGGCGGTCAGCGCCACCTTGACGTCGGCCTCGTTCGGCGGGGCGATCGTGACGACCGGGCCGTCCTCCACGCTGAACGCGTAGTTGTCGCCGGCGAACTGGTGCTGGAGCGTGAACTGGCCGGGCGCGACGTCCTCCTTGACGCGCAGGGTGAACGTCACCGTCCGGCTCTCGCCCGCGCCCAGGTCGCCGACGCCGCCCCGGAAGCTGCTGAGGTACGGCGTGCACGGCGCGATCGCCCCGGCGCAGGAGACCAGGTCCACCACGTCGGCGATCGGCTTCTCCTTCACGTAGAGCGCCGCTTTTGCGCCCGTGACCGTGAAATCCGTCGGATTGCTCAACTGCTCAGTGACCGTGAACGTGGTGCCCGCGCGCACGGTGGTCGCGCTGACGTCGATCGTGCTCGCGGGCGGGGCCGCGGACGCGACGGCGGGCGTCGCGCACAGGGCCGCGGTCGCCAGCGCAACCAGCACGGCGGCTCTTCGTCCGGTTCGCTGCATATTCGTGATCTCCTGGTTCCGAACCGAGGGGTGCCGCTCCGACCGGTGAAACTGGCGTGCGCAGCAGGGGTGACGAAGATCAGATCGGCCCGCTCCGGATTTCGTTACCGGGTTCGCCAAACCGTGCTTGAACTGGGGTTTTGCGACAGTTGCCCGATCACCGACCCCACCGGTGATCCGAAATTGTCGGACCCTCGTGGCACGCTCCGCACATGACCGAACACACCATCCCGGTGGCGCCACCGCCCCGCCTCACCGGCCCCAGAACCGACCCGGCGCCGGTTGCGGACGAGCGCCGGGCACTCGCCGAAAGCCTCGACTACTACCGGCGCACCTTCGAGCTGAAATGCACCGGTCTGGACCCGGCGCGGCTGTCCGAACGCTCGGTACCACCGTCCACTTTGACCCTGCACGGCCTGCTGCGGCACCTCACCGGCTGCGAACGCTGGTGGTTCCGGATCCAGTTCACGGGCGAGGACGTCCCGATCCTCTACTACTCCGACGACGACCCGGAGCAGGACTTCACGGACCTGGACGGTGACGTCGACGAGGCGTTCTCGTTGTGGCACGCCGAATGCGCGCGCTCCCGCGAGATCGTCGCGGCCAGCTCACTGGAGCAGACCGGTACCCGGCGCAGCACCGGTGAACCGTTCACCCTGCGCTGGCTGATGCTGCGGATGATCGGCGAGTACGCGCGCCACATCGGCCATGCCGACCTGATCCGCGAACGGATCGACGGCACGACCGGCGAATAACGGGCTGCCGTCCGGCGGCGGCAGCGGGAATGGAGGTGCATGACGAACGGAACGACGATCCAGCGTGCTTCGCGGCGCCGGGCTTGATCACCTCGGCGAACGGGACGCTGGACACGGCGGCTGAGCGTGCCGGACGCGGTCGTGCGCACGCCGTCGAGGTCGGCCGCGTGCGATGCTGGCGCCATGACCGTCGACCCCGATTCCGGACTGCTGTCCCCGGTGCGGGCCGGTACGCCGGCCGAAGCTTCGACCGGCGACGAAGCCTGGCTGCGCGCGATGCTCGACGCCGAGGCGGCGCTCGCGAGGGCGCAGGCGCGGCTCGGGACGGTGCCGCCGGAGGCCGCGGACGCGATCACCGAGGCCGCGGGCAAGGCGCGGATCGACGTCGCCGAGCTGGCGCGGGAGTCGAGGGCGACCGCGAACCCGGTCGTCGGCCTGGTGAAGGCGCTGACGTCGGCTGTCGCGGAGATTGCGCCCGGTGCCGCCGAGTACGTGCACCGCGGCTCGACCAGCCAGGACATCTTCGACACCGCGATGATGCTGGTCGCCGACCGGACGCTGCGGCCGCTCGCCGCCGACCTCGACGCCACGGCCGAGGCCCTGGCCGGGCTGGCCCGCGCGCACCGGGACACGACTATGGCCGGGCGGACGCTGACCGCGCACGCGGTGCCGACGACGTTCGGGCTGAAGGCCGCGGGCTGGCGGCAGCTGGTGCTGGACGCGGCCGTCCGCGTCCGGCGCGTGCTCGACGGCGGGCTGCCGGTCTCGCTGGGCGGCGCGGCCGGAACGCTGGCGGCGTACGTCGAGTACGCGCGCCTGGCCGGCGAGGCGAGCGGGGGCGGGGGCGGGGGCGGGGGCGGGGGCGGGGGCGACTATGCCGAACGGCTGACCGCCGCGTTCGCCGAGGAGACCGGGCTGGCCGCTTCCGTGCTTCCGTGGCACTCGCTGCGGACGCCGGTGGCCGACCTCGTCGGTGCGCTCGCGTTCACCGCCGGGGCGCTGGGGAAGCTGGCCGTCGATGTCGAGACGCTCGGCCGGACCGAGCTGGGCGAGGTTGCCGAACCGGCCGCCGATGGGCGGGGCGGCTCCTCGGCGATGCCGCACAAGCGGAACCCGGTGCTCGCGACGCTGATCCGGTCGGCCGCGCTGCAGGTGCCCGTGCTGGCCGCGGGGGTCACGCAGTCGATGCTCGCCGAGGACGAACGGTCGGCGGGGGTCTGGCACGCCGAGTGGCAGCTGGTCCGCGAGTGCCTGCGGCTGACCGGCGGCGCCGCGCACACCGCCGCCGAGCTGGCGCGTGGGCTCACCGCGGACCCGGCGCGGATGGGGGCGAACCTGGCGTCGACGCACGGGCTGATCGTCTCCGAACGGCTTTCCGCTGCGCTCGCGCCGCTGCTCGGCAAGGCGAAGGCCAAGGACCTGCTGGGCGAGGCGTCCCGGCGGGCGGTGCGCGAGGACCGGCCGCTCCGTGACGTCCTGGACGAGCTGCCCACCGTCACCGCCGTGCTGACGGCGGCCGCGCTGGACGAGCTCCTCGACCCAGCCGGGTACACCGGCGCGGCGGGCACGCTGGTCGACCGCGCCCTCGGCGGCGGCGAGCCGGCGCGCGGCGGCGCTCCGGAGTAGCGGACGGGAGATTCCCGCGCTCGGGAGCAGCTGCCCGCAAGGCTGCTGCCCTCCGGGAGCACCGCCCGGAGGTTGCTGCGCTCCGGAGCAGCAGCCGAGAGCGGTCGTCAAGATCACCGCCAGGGCGGTCGGCGAGGTTGGGGAAAATTCTTTGAACCGTCCTCGCCGGGGGTCCGTGTAGTGGGTATCAAGCAGCCGCACCGAGCGGCGGGAAATCCCAACGGACACAAGGAGAACTTCCATGCTTCGCACGCGCATCGCCGTCTCCGTCGCCGCGGCGGCAGCCGGGCTGGCAGTGCTCACCGCTTGCTCGGGTGTCGAGACTGCCCAGCCGGTTGTCGCTCCGGCGGCGGCTGGTGGCACCGGGGGCGGCCAGGCCGCCAACAACGGCCAGGTGGGCAACGCTGCTCCGGCGTCGAACGAAAGCAAACTCGTCGTCGCCGACGTTGCCGAGGTCGGGCAGGTGCTGACCGACCAGAACGGCATGACCCTCTACCGGTTCGACAAGGACACCGCCAAGCCGCCGAAGTCCAACTGCGACGGTGACTGCGCCAAGGCCTGGCCGCCGATGCTGGCCACGGGTGATGTCCAAGTACAAGGCGTCGACAAGACCACGGTCGGGAAGGTGACGCGCTCCGACGGGACCGAGCAGATCACCGTCGGCGGGTGGGCGCTCTACCGCTACGCCAAGGACACCAAGCCCGGCGACGCGACCGGCCAGGGCGTCGGTGGCGCCTGGTACGCGGCGAACGCCAAGGGCGGGAAGGCCGGGCAGGCCGCGGCGGGCGAGTCCGAAGCCGGCGCCGTCAAGCTCAGCGCCAGCAAGATCGACGGTCTCGGTGACGCGATCGTCGACCAGAACGGGATGACGCTCTACCTGTTCCAGAAGGACAGCAAGAAGGCCAAGACGTCCGCCTGCAACGGCGACTGCGCCAAGACCTGGCCCCCGGTGCTTTCCAACGGCAAGGTCGAGCTGCAGGGCATCGACTCGAAGCTCCTCGGCAGCGTGAAGCGTGCCGACGGCACCGAGCAGGTCACCATCGGCGGCTGGCCCGTCTACACCTTCGCGAAGGACACCAAGCCGGGTGACGCGAACGGCCAGGGCGTCAACGGCACCTGGTTCGTCATCGAGCCCGCCGGCTGCAAGGTCGGCAGCAACCCCGCGACCGCTGTCGACCAGCAGCAGGCGCCGGCCGGCAGCGGTGCGGGGACCAGCAGTGACTCCTCCGGTTCCGGTGGCACCACCTACTGAAGCTGAACCACCCCGAACTTCCTAGTGGGCGAGGCCCGGCGGACGCTCTTCGCGAGTGACCTCCGGGCCTCGCCCCTTGTGGTCACGACGCAGGAACGACCGGCGGCGCGGCTCGTCGGCCACCCCGTCGGTGCGGTCGACCTCGGTGCGGTCGACAACGTCGGTGCGCTGCTCGACGACCGTCGGCTCGTCGGCCGTCTCGTCCTCGGGCAGCAGGATGGTGCGGCGGGCCGGCAGCACCGCGATCAGCAGGCCGAGCGCGGCGACGCCGAGGTGCAGCCACGTGTCGGCAGGCTCGAGGTCCATCGGGTTGCCGGCGGTGGCGAAGGGGTTGGTCGAAATGAGGCCGTCGATCATCAGGCCCCACACGAACAGGAGGCCGTAGCCGATGAACAGCAGCCAGCCGAACGTCCGCGCGCGGCCCGAGCCGAACGCGAACAGCAGGCCGACGACGCCGGTCACGACGCGGACCAAGCTCATCAGCGGGTTGGCGGAGAACCGCCAGAACCCGGCGTCGTGGTGGCCGGCGAAGTTGCCGAAACCGGTCCTCGACAATCCGATGATGCCGACGACGAGGAACGCGATCCCGGCCAGTCCGGCCAGCACCTGCGCCGGCTGCAGGCCTCGGACCCGGATGCGTGCGCCTTTCGCGTGAACCATGACTCCAGTCCTTCCCAGCGGGTGGTGACGACCGTCACCGCGCTGGGGTACCCCGCGACCACGGTGAGCGAAACGATCCTGCTTGCCCGCAGGGCCCTGGTGCGTTCCCGGTTCGCGCCCTCTTCGAGAGCTATCCCACAAAGCAGCCCGTTCGGGCGAACAGCGCGTGGCCTTTCCGGCAATCCAGGTCATGCGCAAGCTGAGCGGCATCTTCCTGGTGGGGCTGTGTCTGGGGGCAGCGGGCGCGGTGGTGGTGACGGCCGGTCACAGCACCGCCGCGTCGTCCCAGCCGATCGCGGTCACCGAACTCGGCACGACGACGTCCGCGGCGCCGACGCCGGCGCCGGCACCCAAGACCGAGACCAAGACCCAGACCGAGCCGCCGGGGTCGCCGGCCAAGGCCGCCCCGGCGGCTCCGGCCAGGGTGGACGCCGCCGTGCTGGACAAGCTCGTGCGCGACGGCGAGGTCAGCGCCGTCGTCTTCGACCGGCAGCAGGGCGCCGCGATCGACTCCGTGCACGCGGACCGCGGGTACACCTCCGCGTCGCTGGTGAAGCTGCTGATCGGGCTTTCGGTGCTCGAGCAGGGCGGCCCGGTGGCGGACGTGCAGCGAATGCTGTCCCGCAGCGACGACGACCTCGCGAGCCGGTTCTGGTCGTCCTACGGCGGGACGTCGATCGTGACGCGCTGGGTCCGGAAGCTGGGCCTCACCGGCACCCGGCCGCCGTCGGATCCCGGTCGCTGGGGCGACACGCGCATCACCGCGCCGGACGTCGTGCGGATCTACCAGTACCTGCTGGAGCGCAAGTCCAACGCGGCCCTGACCGCGCTGCGCGACGCGACCGAGCGGGGCTCCGACGGCTTCCGGCAGTACTTCGGCATCCCGGACGCCGCCGGCGGGCGGCCGTGGGCGGTGAAGCAGGGCTGGTCCTGCTGCGGTCCGACGCGGATGCTGCACACCTCGGGCCTGGTCGGCGAGGACAACCGCTACATCGTCGTCGTCCTGACCGAGCACCCCGTCAAGGTCGACTACGCGACCGCGTCGAGGCGGGTCACGGAGATCGTCTCGACGCTGCTGGGCTGAGGCACCTCACTGGTCGGTGTCCGCCAGCGCGCCCGGCGCGCCCGACCGGGGCAGCGGCCACGGCTGCACCCCGCCGGTGGTCTCGACCTGCCTTCCCGCCGGGGCGGGCGGTGTCGTGTGCGCACCGATCCAGGTGAGGATGTCGGGGATCTGCGACTTGAAGGTGTTCATGTTGTGGCCCGCGTCCGGCACCTGCCACGACTGGAACCGGACCGGCGACCGGACGCCCGCGCGGATCAGCTCGGCCGCCGCACTCTCGAACTTCTCCTTCTCGCCCCAGATCGCCAGGATGTCCACCGGGGACGGGTGCAGGCGCACCGTGATGCCGACGTTGTTGGCGTCGTCCACGTCGCGGCGGCCCTTGAACAGGTCCTCCGTCTCGGCGTCCAGCTGCGCGCGGTCGTAGCCGCTGACGCTGACCGCCTGGCCGTACCACTGCGGGTGGCGGGTCACCAGGTTCATCGCGCAGTAGCCGCCGGAGGACCAGCCGGCGAAGGTCCAGGCCTTCCGGTCCGCCGCCACGCCCAGCTTGTGCAGGGCCCACTCGCGCAGGTCGGCCGTCAGGTAGGTGTCGTTCGCGGTGCCGTCGACCTCGTCGACGCACTCGGTGTCGTGGCCGATCTTCGGGACCCCCGTGGGGTCCGGCATGATCACGACGACCGGAGGCAGCGTGCGCTTGGCGATCGCCGCGTCGAGCTGTTCCGGGAGGCGGTACCCGTCGGTGACGACTTCGGGCCCGGACGGGTAGTTCGGGATCCACTCGATCGCCGGGAACTTCAGGCTCTTGTAGGCCGGGTCGAAGTACTGCGGCGGGAGGTACACCGTCACGTCGCGGGTGAGCTTGGTGCGCCGGCCCGTCACCTTCATGTGGACGACGGTTCCCTTGCCCTCCTTGGCGTGCGCCGCGCCCACCTCGCGGACGACCTCGAGGTTTTCGCCGTTCGCACTCGTTTCGGCGTCGATGCTGTCGGCCGCGTAGACGCCCGTGCCGAGCAGTGAACCGACCGTCGGGAAGAACCCGCCGATCATGTTGCCCGCCAGGCCGGTGGTGACGACGATCGAGACGACCGCGCAGAGGATGGTGACGGTGCGCCACAACAGCTTCCGCTTCCACCGCTCCCAGAACAACGGGATCGCGATGATCGCCAGCAGCGTCACCGCGACCACGATGATCATGGTGATCGGCGAGTCGAGCCGGATCCGGCTGAGGTGCATGGCAACGGTCCTTCCGGGCGGGCGGAAATGCGCGCCCGGATCGCGGGAGCCGCGTATATATCACGTTTGAGCCCGCTGGCACGTTGCAGCCCTGTGAGTTCCCCCATAGGGTCGCAACGTGCGGTGCACTCAGGGTTTCTCGGCTATTTCGCGAGAGCGCGCGACAGCACGGTGACGGCCTGGGTGATCGCGGCCTCGGCGGCGTGCGTCTCGCGAAGCGCGTTGACCATCACGAAGTCGTGGATGATCCCCTGGTACCGGACGGCGGTCACGGGAACACCGGCCTGACGCAGCTTCGCCGCGTACACCTCACCTTCGTCGCGGAGCACGTCGGCTTCGCCGGTGATCACCAGGGCCGGCGGCAGCCCGGCGAGCTCGTCGAGCGACGCGCGCAGCGGCGACGCCGTGATTTCCGCGCGCTGGGCGGCATCCGTCGTGTACTGGTCCCAGAACCACTTCATGCCTTCGCGGCCGAGGAAGTAGCCCTCGGCGAACTCCAGGTACGACCCGGTGTCGAAGTTCGCGTCGGTGACCGGGTAGAAGAGCACCTGCTGCTTGAAGGTGACGTCGCCGCGCTGCTTGGCCAGGATGGTCAGCGCCGCGGTCATGTTCCCGCCGACGGAGTCGCCGGCGATCGCGATGCGCGAGGTGTCGAGCCCCTTTTCCGCGCCGTGCCGGGCAACCCACTTCGCCACGGCGTAGTTCTCCTCGATGGCGACCGGGTAGCGCGCCTCGGGCGAGCGGCTGTACTCGGGGAACACGACGGCGGCGCCGACGCCGGCCGCCAGTTCGCGCACCAGCCGCTCGTGGGTGTGGAAGTCGCCGAACACCCAGCCGGCGCCGTGGATGTAGACGATCACCGGCAGCGGGCCCTCGACACCGGCCGGGCGGACGATCCGCGTCTCGACGTCGCCGTTCGGGCCGCCCGGGACGGTCAGCACCTCGATCTCGGCGGGGGCCATGGCGACGTCGCCGTCCTGGACGCCGTCGACGGCCTTGCGGCCCTCCTCCGGCGGCAGCTGGAACAGGTACGGCGGCTGGTCGGTGGCCTCCGCGAACGCCTGCGCGGCCGGTTCGAGGGCCAGGTTGTGCGGGTTGGCGGTCATGTCGTCCTCCTCGGGGTGGAAGCTGATGTCACGAAGGTAGCTCACAACTCAGTTGTGCACAACTAATTTGAGACCAATGAGATGCAGCGCACTTGAGTTGCCGCCCAGCAGGATGTCGAGGACCATGGGCGAACAGGAGAGAGGAGGACGCCATGGCATCCCTGCGGCTGGACGACCAGCTCTGCTTCGGGCTGTACTCGGCGTCGCGCGCGGTGACGTCGCTGTACCGGGTCGTCCTGGAGGACCTCGATCTGACCTATCCCCAGTACCTGGTCATGCTGGCGCTCTGGGAGCGGGACCACCGCCTGGTCAAGGAGCTCGGCGCCGAGCTGAACCTGGATTCCGGCACGCTCTCGCCGCTGCTCAAGCGGCTGCAGACCGCCGGGCTGGTGATCCGGAACCGGCAGGCCGACGACGAGCGCTCGGTGCGCGTCAGCCTGAGCGAAACCGGGAAGGCACTGCGCGAGAAGGCGCGGGGCATCCCGGACGTGATCGGCGCCGCGATGAGCCTGGACGAAGCCGGGCTCGCCCGGATGCGCGCCGAGCTGGACCGGTTGACGCAGTCCGTCAACGCCTATCGGGAGGCGTTGTCGCCGGCGTGATCGGCCCCGTGGCAGCATGGTCCGCGAAGGGATGGTCATGATCAACCACGACGACGCGCTCAAGGCCGTTGCCAGCAGCCTCGACCGGCCGTCGGCCGCGCGGATCTACGACTACTTCATCGGCGGCAACACCCACTACGCGATCGACCGCGACTTCGCCGAAAAGGTCCGCGCCCGGCTGCCGCTCATCGGCGAGTACTGCCTGACGAGCCGCCAGTTCCTCGGCCGCGCGGTCCGCCAGTGCGTGCGCGCCGGGCTGCGGCAGTTCGTCGACGTCGGCTCCGGCCTGCCGACCGCGGGCAACGTGCACGAGGTCGCCGATGACACTAGTCCGCAGCTGGACACGCGGGTGCTCTACATCGACAACGAGCCCATCGCGCTGGCCCACTCGACGCTGCTGCTCGCCGACACCGCCGACCCGGAGCGCCACCACGCGATCGCCGCGGACTTCCTGCAGCCGGACGACCTCTGGGAGCGGGTGAAGGCGTCGGAGATCATCAACGTGCGCGAGCCGATCGCACTGGTGATCAACGCGGTCATGCACTTCGTCAAGGACGAGCAGAAGCCGGACGAGCTGCTCGCGTTCTACCGCAAACGGCTGGCCCCGGGCTCGTTGCTGGTGCTGTCGCAGATGACCAACGAGAACCCGGTGAACGAGGACGAGCGGCAGGCGCTGCTCGACCTGCTCGAGTACTACGAGTCCACGACGAACCCGGGTTTCCTGCGGACGATGGCCGAGTTCGAACGCTTCTTCGGCGGCTGGCCGATGCTGGAGCCGGGGCTCGTCTACGCCCCGGCGTGGCACCCGGACGAGCACACCGTGTTCACCGGCTCGCCGTCCGAGTCGCGGGTGATCGGCGGCGTCGCCCGCAAGCCCTAAGACGCCTCGCGCAGGCTGTCCAGCACGTCGAGGACCGCCCCTTTGCCCAGGTCGACGGCCCGGCGCAGCACTTGAGGGTCGCGTTCCAGCACGGCCACGTCCGGCGCTCCGGCCGGCGGCCGGATGCTCAGGATCCGCGGGTCGGCCGCCAGGGTCTCCTCGTCCTCGACGTCCCGCCGGTAGGTGTCCTGCCAGGCCGGGATCGCGCCGGGTGCCTGGCGGCGCAGGAACCGCGGCACGACGACGTCGTGCACCCGCGGCGGCGGCAGCGGCAGCTCGTCGGCGCGGCGGGTGCGCAGCACCAGGACGTCGGTGGCGCCCTGAGCGAGCGCGGTGCGGTACGGGATCGGTTCGGCCACGCCGGCGTCGACGAACCGGCGGCCGGCCATCGGGATCGGCGGTCCGGCCAGCACCGGCATGCAGGACGACGCGGCGAGCGCGATCTTGACCGCGTCGACGTCGGCCAGGAACGGGTGCAGGTCGGTCGACTCGCCGGTGTCGGCGTCGGTGGCCAGGGGGTGGAACGTCACCGGGTTGGCGAGGATGGCCGGGAAGTCCATCGGCTCCAGCACCGAGTAGACCTGGTGGACGAGGTATTCGAGGTCGATCACCGCCCGGCCGCGCAGGGTGTGCAGCGGGTTGATGATCCGGCGCATGACCACCGGGTTCCACCACGTCCGGACGCCGGTCGAGGAGCGGCCGCAGAGCAGCCAGGCGCCGTTCAGCGCGCCGGCCGACGAGCCGTAGACGGCGTCGAACGCCGTCGTCACGCCGAGTTCGTCCAGCGCGAGGACCATGCCGCTGGAGTACGTGCCGCGGCTGCTGCCGCCCTCGATGGCCAGCGCGAGGCGCCGTCCGTCGGTGCGCTCTCCCGGGACACTGCCGGTCGCCATCCGTTCGGAGATCAGTTCGAGTACCGGGTGCACCCCTCCATCCTGGTCATTTCGCCCGCGAAGTCGACCCGTTTTGCGCCACCCGCCCCGGGCACTTTCACGTGAAAGTGCCCACCTCGGGTTGCTTTGCAACTGGGTGCATATGAAACTGGGTGCATGGCACTGGAACACGCGATCCTCGTCTCGCTGTCCGAACGCGCGGGCTCGGGCTACGAGCTCACGCGCCGTTTCGAGAAGTCGATCGGGCTGTTCTGGAGCGCCACCCACCAGCAGATCTACCGGGTGCTGAAGCGGATGGAAGAGGCCGGCTGGGTGGCCGTCGACGTCGTCGCGCAGTCGGGGCGGCCGGACAAGAAGGTCTACACGGTCAGCGACGGCGGCCGCGCCGAACTCGTCCGCTGGCTCGCCGAGCCCGACCCGGGTGCCGGACCGGTCGAGCTGGCCGTGAAGATCCGCGGCGCGACCTTCGGCGACCCGGCGAAGGTGGCCGAAGAGATCGTCCGGCACCGCGCGGAACACGCCGAACGCCTCGACGTCTACCGCCAGATCGAGAAGCGCGACTTCCCCGCGCCCGCGGAACTCCAGGGCCGCCACCTGCACCAGTACCTGGTCCTGCGCGGCGGCATCCGCGTCGAAGAGGGCCAGGTCGAGTGGTTCGACGAAGTCCTCGCCGCCCTCTCCCACCCGAAGGACGCCCGATGAACCCGTACCCGCACCTGCTCAGCCCGCTCGACCTCGGCTTCACGACGCTGCGCAACCGCGTCCTGATGGGGTCGATGCACACCGGCCTCGAGGACAAGGCGGCCCACTTCCCCGAGCTGGCCGAGTACTACGCCGAACGCGCCCGCGGCGGTGTCGGCCTGATCGTCACCGGCGGGTTCGCGCCGAACCGCACCGGCTGGCTGCTGCCGCTCGCCTCCAAGCTGACGACGTCCGCCGAGGCGCGGCAGCACCGGCAGCTCACCGCGCCGGTGCACGAGGCAGGCGGCAAGATCGCCCTGCAGGTCCTGCACGCCGGCCGGTACGCCTACCACCCGCTGAGCGTGTCGGCGTCGAGCATCAAGGCGCCGATCAACCCGTTCCGGCCGCGCGCGCTCACCGGTTACGGCGTGCGTCAGCACATCCGCGCCTTCGCCGACTGCGCCGCTCTCGCGCGCGAAGCGGGCTACGACGGCGTCGAGATCATGGGCTCCGAGGGCTACCTGATCAACCAGTTCCTGGCCGAGCGCACCAACAAGCGCACCGACGCCTGGGGCGGCACGCCGGAGAAGCGGCGCCGGTTCGCCGTCGAGATCGTCAAGCGCACCAGGGAAAAGACCGGCGACGACTTCATCATCATCTACCGGCTCTCCATGCTGGACCTGGTTCCCGGCGGCCAGCGCTGGGAGGACGTCCTCGCGCTCGCGAAGGACGTCGAGGCCGCCGGCGCCACGATCATCAACACCGGCATCGGCTGGCACGAGGCCCGGGTTCCGACGATCGTCACGTCGGTGCCGCGCGCCGCGTTCACCTGGGTCACCGGGAAGCTCAAGCCGCACGTCACCATCCCGGTCGTCACGTCGAACCGGATCAACATGCCGCAGGTCGCCGAGGAAGCGCTGAGCAGCGGCCACGCCGATCTCGTGTCGATGGCCCGCCCGTTCCTGGCCGATCCCGAGTGGATCCGGAAGGCCGAGACCGGCCGCGAGGACGAAATCAACACCTGCATCGCCTGCAACCAGGCCTGCCTGGACCACGCCTTCAAGCGCAAGCTCGTGTCCTGCATGGTCAACCCGCGCGCCGGCCACGAAACGACGTTGACGCTGGCGCCGGCACGGCGGTCGAAGCAGATCGCCGTCGTCGGCGCCGGGCCGGCGGGGCTGGCGGCGGCGACCGCACTGGCCGAACGCGGGCACCGCGTCGAGCTGTTCGAAGCCGACGACGAGATCGGCGGCCAGTTCGGCATCGCGCGGAAGATCCCCGGCAAGGAGGAGTTCGCCGAGACCATCCGCTACTACCAGCGGCGCCTGGAAGTGACCGGGGTGAAGCTGCACCTCGGAACGCGCGCGTCCGCCGCCGAGCTCACCGGGTTCGACGAAGTCGTGCTGGCCACCGGGGTCGCGCCGCGGGTGCCGTCGCTGCCCGGGATCGGCCACCCCAAGGTGCTGTCCTATGTGGACGTCGTCAAGCACGGCAAGCCGGTCGGCACGCGGGTCGCGGTGATCGGGGCCGGCGGCATCGGCGTGGACGTCAGCGAGTTCCTCACGCACTCGGGTTCGCCGGCGCTCGACCTGGACGCGTGGCTGGCCGAATGGGGTGTCACCGACCCGGAACAGGCAGCGGGCGGGCTCGGTACGCCGCGGCCCGCGCCGTCACCGCGGCAGGTGTTCTTGTTGCAGCGCAAGAAGTCCGGTATCGGCGCCGGGCTCGGCAAGACGTCCGGCTGGGTGCACCGGGCCGCGCTCAAGGCCAAGCGCGTCGAGCAGCTCACCGGCGTCACGTACGAGCGGATCGACGACGACGGCCTGCACATCACCGTCGACGGCACGCCGCGGGTCCTTGACGTCGACACGGTCGTCGTCTGCGCCGGTCAGGAGCCCGTGCGTGACCTCGCCGACGACCTGCGGGCGGCCGGGCTGCCGGTGCACCTGATCGGCGGCGCCGACGTCGCCGCGGAACTCGACGCGAAGCGCGCGATCGACCAGGGGACGCGGCTCGCGGCCGCGCTGTAGCGCAGCTCACACGGAAAGGGGTCGACGGCGTGTACCTGCACCTCCACGGCGGCGGCTGGGCGTTCGGCTCCGCGGCCGGCCAGGACGAGCGGCTCTGCGTCCCGGTGCGGGCCATCCCCGGGCGAGGCGGCGGCTGGGCTCGGCGGCGGCACGGGAGCTCGCCGCCCGGATCGTCACCCTGCTCTCGGACGGCGGCTCGGCGACCCGTACCGCGGTGGAACAGGCCATCACCGGGAACCTCGTGCTGCGGCTGTCGTACACGGACGCGGCCGGGCACGAGAGCGAGCGCGTCGTCGAACCGGCCGGGCTGCTCACCGCCGGCGGCCGCTGGTACCTCATCGCCTGGTGCCGCACCCGGCGGGCCGGCCGGGGCTTCCGGCTGGACCGGATCGTGGCGGCGGCGCCGACCGCGGAACCGGCCCGGCCCCACGACCTGACCGAACTGCTCCGCGGCTCGGCCGCCGCCGGCGCGGTTCCCTCGGCCGCCTTCGCCCCTTGAGAAGGCTCGCCGCCGCGCGGTAGCCCGAGACGGGCCCGGCACTGGCAGGATGGGCCCCGTGCGAGACGTATGCGTGATCGGGCTCGGGCTGATCGGCGGGTCACTGCTGCGCGCGGCGGCCACCAGCGGCCGCACGGCGTGGGGTGCGGCGGTTTCCGAAGTGGACGCCGACGCGGCGAGCAGAGCGGGCTACGACGTCACGACGGACGTCGAGACGGCCCTGCACCGGGCCGCGGCCGAGGACGCGATGGTCGTGCTCGCCGTGCCGCTCCCGGCCGTCGAAGACCTGCTGCGCCTGGTCAACCAGCACGCGTCGCACTGCCTGCTCACCGACGTGACCAGCGTGAAAGCGCCGGTGCTGGACGCGGTCCGCCGTCGCGTGCCGTACACGCGGTACGTCGGCGGGCACCCGATGGCCGGGACGTCGAACTCCGGCTGGCTGGCCGGGGACGCCGCGCTGTTCCAGGGCGCCGCCTGGGTGATCACCGTCGAGGAGGACACCGACCTCGAAGCCTGGGCCGAGGTGGCGAAGCTCGTGCTGGACGTCGGGGCGCACGTCGTCCCGCTGCCCGCGGAGTCGCACGACGAGGCCGTCGCGCGGATTTCGCACCTGCCGCACCTGCTGGCGGCGATCCTGGCCACGATCGGCGCCGAGGGCGGCCCGCTGGCGATGTCGCTCGCCGCCGGGTCCTACCGCGACGGCACGCGTGTCGCCGGCTCGAACCCGCAGCTCGTCCGCGCGATGACCGAAGGCAACCGGGACGCGCTGCTGCCGATCGTCGACGAAGCACTGGGACGGCTCGGCGCGGCGCGGGGCTCGCTCGCGTCGACCGGGGGGCTCGCGGCCACGATCAACGCGGGATACGAAGGCGCGCAAGCGCTTGCCGCCGGCCTGGACGCCGAACGGGCCGGGGTCCGGATCAGCTTGGCCGCACCGGACGCGCGGCAGGGCCTGATCGCCCTCGGCGAGCGCGGCGGCCGGATCACCGGCCTTTCCGACGGGATCGCGACCGGCGAGGTCCAGTAACTACCGCGCCGGCGGGTTGTCGGGCGTGTCGTCGAACTTGTTGAGGAAGTCCTTCGCCTTCTCGACACCGCTGTCGATCTGGCTGTCGTGCCCGGCGAACTTCGACTTCGCGAAGCCGGCGGCCTTGTCCAGACCTTCCTCGATCTTGTCGTTGTGCTCGCGCAGGGCCTCTTCGGCCTTGCCCTTCAACGCTTCGAAGTCGATTCCCATGGGTGCATTGAACCGCACGGACCTCACGTGCGCCGGTGGTAGGGCAGGAACCGCCGGACGAGGCCCAGCGGCGCGCGTTCGGCCAGGTCGGGGCCGCGGACGGCGTCGAACGCCGACTCCAGCTGGTCGACCACCCCGGCCAGCTGCGGGGCGTCCGGCAGCGGCATCGACCGCGGTTCCCGCTGCTCCCGGACGGCCGCCGCGAGTTCACCCAGTGCGGCCGTCAGCAGTTCGACGTCGGCCGGGCCGGGCGGCGGCACTCCCCGGCCGATGGTCACCCCGACCTCGGTGACGGCGTCCGCGACGCGCTCCTGCGCGGCGATCACCGGCCACCACGCCACCGCCTGGCGGCCGTGCGCGGACGGCTCGACGACGGCCTGCTGGAACGCCGTCCGCAGGTCGGCCAGTGCCCGGTAGGCACCGCGCCGCGCCCGGGACCGCGCCAGCCGCGCCTCCCCCGACGACGCCTCGACCAGCGCGTGCGAGACGTACTTCGCGACCGCGTCCAGGCCGTCGGCCAGCCGCCCGCCCACCCGCGGGCGCCGGCTGCCCGGCCACAGCAGGTAGCCGAAGACGAGCACGATCACGCACCCCAGCACGGTGTCGACCAGCCGCGCCAGCACGACGTTCCAGTTGCCGGTGTGGGACAGGCCCATCTGCAGGATGATCAACGGCGTCACGAAGGCGCTCTGGATGCCGTAGTTGCGCACCTTCCCCACCGCGATGCCGCCGGCGAAGACCGCGCTGAGCACCACCAGCACCCACCCCTGCGCCCCGAGGCCGAGCACGGCGGCGCCGATCCCGACGCCGATGACCGTGCCGATGCCACGCAGCACCGCGCGGCCGAAGACGGACCCGAAGTCGGGCTTGAGCACGATGCCGACGGTCAGGGTGATCCAGTACGACCGCTCCAGCGGCACGAGCAGGCCGACGCCCTCGGCGATCGCGACGCACAGCGTCAGCCGCAGCGTGGCGATCCAGGTCAGCGGGCCGGACGCGAGCGAGCCCGCCCACTCCCGCAGGCGGCGGTGCCACGGCGTCGGCTCCCGGCGCTTGCGGTCGTCGCCCTTGCCGATCCGGACCAGTCCCGCGTAGAGCGCGGCGAGGACCGGGTCGGGGTCGCCGGGCGGGGGTGGCGGCGGGGGCGGCAGCGGCTGACCGGCCAGCACCGCCGCCGACAGCGCGACGAAGTGGTCGATGACCTCGCGGGCCGGGCGGCGGCCGGCGTTGACCATCGCCACCGACGCCTCCACGGCGGGCGTCGTCGCCGAGAGCAGGTTGAGCAGCTGCCGGTAGGCCGCGTCGCGGCCGGACAGCCAGGAGCGTGCGGTGAGCAGCTGGTCGTAGGCGGTGTTCATCGCCGTGGTCAGCCGGTGGCGGGCCACCCGCGAGACGGCTTCGTCGGTCGCCGACAGCATCGCGGCCAGCTCGACGTAGACGTGCGCGACGGCGGTGCGTTCGGGGCTGGTCGCCCGGACCGTCCAGGTGACGAGCGCGACCAGGAGGCTCCACGCCGCGCCCAGGCAGAAGCAGCCGAAGAGGACCTCGACGCGGACACCGGTCGCGTGCTGTCCGGTGGCGAGCACGCAGAAGACGATCATCTGCAGGCCGGCGACCGAGGCGTTGCTCCCGGCCGCGCTGATCACCGCCGACACCGCGGCGACCAGGATCACCGCGGGCACGGACAGCGCGGGCGTGCCGCCGGTGAGCAGCCCGACGAGGTAGCCCGCGGTCGCGGCGAGCGTCGCCCCGCCGAGGCGCCGGGCGCGGTAGCGGTAGGGCCCGGCCGATTCGGACAGCACGGCGGGCAGGGCACCGGTCGAGACGAGCGCGCCGACGGCGATGTCCCCCGCCGCGTACGCGACCGCGAGCGGCACGGCCAGCGCGGCCACGGCCCGGGCGACCATGTTCCACGGCACCGGCACCGGCGTGCTGCGCAGGAGCTGGACCAGCCAGTGCGGCGCGGCGAGGTCGGGGCGCGGCGTGCTCACCCCCTCATCTTGACCTACGCTCCCGGAGACGATTAATTATCAACCTGTCAACAACGTGGGAGGTTCCGGTGGGTCGCAAGTACTCGTTCGAGGTCAACCGCACGAGCACCGCGCCGCCGGAGGCGCTCTTCGCGCTGGAGACGGACGGCCCGCGCTGGGCGGAGTGGGGAAAGCCACTCATCGTCCAGGCCCGCTGGGCCCGCCGGGGCACCGCCGAGCCGGACGGCGTCGGCGCCGTCCGCGAGGTCGGCCTCTGGCCGGTGCTGATCCGCGAAGAGACCCTGGAGTACGAGCCCGGCCGCAAGCACGTCTACGCCTTCGCCGGTGGCAAGCCGCTCCACGACTACCGCGCCGAAGTGCTCTTCACGCCGGCCACCGGCGGCGGTACGCACCTGCGGTGGACGGGGTCGTTCACCGAGCCGGTTCGCGGCAGTGGCCCGGCGCTGGCCGCCACGCTCCGGGCAGTGATCCGGTTGATGTCCGGCATGCTGGTCAAGGCGGCCGAAACCGGGCGCTGACCTGGGTGGTTCCGGCCACACAAGATCGCCACGCGCAACTTCCCCTCCCCGTCCACGTCACTCTTTCGGGTGGTCTTCACGATCGCTGGCGAGAGAGGGGACGCGGGATGAAGCGACTGGTGGCGGTGGTGGCCGCGGCGGCGCTGGCCCTCACGGCGTGTTCGGCAGGCGAGCCGGACCGCCGGGAGACCGGCACGAGCCGGCCCAACCCGGCACCACAGGGCGTGGGCCCCGACGTGCGGGCGTCCGGGCCGTACCCGTTCGGCACGGTCCAGCAGAAGGCGCCCCCGGTCGAGAACGGCCAGGTCCCGCTCATCCGCCGGATCGCCACCGGCAAGCCGTACGTGTTCCTCACCATGGACGACGGCGCGGTGAAGGATCCCGACGCGCTGAAGCTGATGCGGCAGAACGGCACCCACCCGGTGCTGTTCCTGAACCAGAAGTACGTCCAGGGCCACGAGGCCTACTTCAAGCAGATCCTCGACGCCACCGGCGCCACGCTCGGCGACCACACGGTCGACCACCCGAACCTCAAGGGCAAGCCGTACGAGTTCCAGCGCAAGGAGATCTGCGACGACGCCGACGACTTCCAGCGCGGCCTCGGCATCCGCCCGGCGCTGTTCCGGCCGCCGTTCGGCAACTACGACCAGAACACCCTGCGCGCGGCGGCCGCCTGCGGGATGCGTGCCGCGGTGCTGTGGACGGCCGCGGTCAACGATGGGCACGTCCAGTTCCAGTCCGGCGACAAGCTCAAGCCGGGCGACATCGTGCTGATGCACTTCCGGAAGACGTTCAAAGAGGACTACACGGCGTTCGTCGAGCAGGCCGAAAAGGACGGGCTGATTCCCGTCCCCCTGGCCGACTTCCTGGGTTAAAGCACGACCGTCGGGGTCACGACGGTCCGGCGGCACGACACGTCACCGAGGTGCACGAGGATCTGCGTCGTCCCGCGCGGCACGTTGTCGAGCACGAACCGGCCGCCTTCGTCGGCCATGGTCGACGAGGTGCCGTGCTCGGCGACGCGCACTTCGACGCCGTACTGCCCGGCCGGCACCAGCCAGCCGTCGATGCGGTGCAGCTTGCCGATCTTGGTCAGGTTGATCATCACCGTCAGGTCGCTGACCGTGAAGGTGATCGTGCCGGTGCCGCCGCCGCGGACGCCGGCGAGGTTGTCCAGCCGTTCCCACCGCGCGACCTCGACGTCGAGGTCTTCGAGGGCGAGCGCGAACTGCACCCGCTGCACCAAGTCACCCGGCGGTGGGTCCAGCTCGTCGAGGAACCGGCCCAAGTCGGCCAGCAGCACGTCATCACCGAAGGAGGCTTGGCCCCCCGGTGCCCCGAGGTCGTTCATCGGCTTCCCCCTTCACTGGCGAGGAGATCGCGCATCTGGTCGAGGCAGCGACCCCTGGTCGGGCCGACACTGCCGCGCGGCATGCGCAGCGCCTCGGCGACGAGCTGGTACTCCGCGCGACCCGCGAGCACGGTCAGCCGGAGCAGTTCCTGACAGCGGTGGGGCAGCCGGACGAAGGCGCGCCAGACCCGGCGGTCGCGGTCGGCGCGGACGGCTTCGTCTTCGGGTGCCGGTTGGGTGCTCGGCATGGCTTCGGCGACCTCGTCGCTCAGCGGCACCGGCTGGATGCGGCGGCCGAACGGGTGGGTGGCCTCGCGGCGGGTGGTGGTGATCAGCCAGGCGGCCAGCGCCTTGGGGTCGCGGAGCTTGCCGAGCTGGCTGAAGAGGGCGAGCCACACGGTCTGGACGACGTCTTCGGCGACCGCGCGGTCGAGCCCGTTGGCCCGGGCGACGTGCCAGACGAGCGGGGTCAGCTCTTCGACGAGGCGGGCCATCGCCCGGCGGTCACCTTCTCTGGCGGCCTGCATGCACGCGGCGTGCAGCTCGGCGCCGGTCAGGCCCTCCCA
Source organism: Amycolatopsis sp. lyj-346 (assembly GCF_046548975.1). NCBI lineage: Bacteria > Bacillati > Actinomycetota > Actinomycetes > Pseudonocardiales > Pseudonocardiaceae > Amycolatopsis > Amycolatopsis sp. lyj-346. Next base: position 1,308,420 of record NZ_JAJPWT010000001.1, on the reverse strand, counting down.
CGGCGGATCTACCTCTGTGGTTTGCACGTCGGTCACCGTATCTGCCCCTCTTCGGAAGAGTCTTCCAGTCGGCAATGGCAGTATCGCGGGTCCTTCGGGGGGAAGGAGCGTGCAGGTGGATCTCGGATACATCAAGGTCACTTACTTCGTCGGTTGTGCACTAACCGGGCAACTGGCGGTTCCACGAGGTACCGGCCGGCGCGGGCGGACCCGCGCCGGCCGGTACTCCCCTCCCTCAAGGGCCCGCTCCCCAACGGGCCCCGCCGGGTGCCCCCTCCCCCGAAGGGCACCCGGCCGACGGTGTCCGGCAGCCCCCTCGGCTCCCGGCCACCGCGTTCACTGCGAACGCGACACCCCCTGTCGTGTTCCCTTTCGTGCTTGGCTGCTCCACAGGACGCAGTGGGGGCGCCGCCAGATACCGGATCCGGCGAAATTTTTTGAAGATCGACGCTGAGCGGCTAACTGATCACGGCGTGTGCCAGCGTCCCGGCCCACCGGGCGTAGCCGGCGGGGCCCGGGTGGAACCGGTCACTCGCGAAGGCGGCCGGGTCGAGCAGCTCCGGATCCATCGGGACGTGCCGGACGCCGGGGAGGCGGCCGAGAGCCGCGGCCGCGGTGTCGAGCGCGGCCGAGCGGGCCGAAAGGACGTCACGCAGCGGACGCGGCAGAGCGGGGAAGCGGGACATCGGTGGTACCCCGGCCAGGAGGACGTCGACCGGGCCCAGCCGGCGGCGCAGTTCGAGCACCAGACGCAGGAGGTCACGGCGGTAGCCCGCGGCCGTCCGGAGCTCGATGGTGTCGTTGACGCCGAGGGCGATCACGACCAGGTCGGCTGGGCGGACGAGCGGGACGAGCTCGTCGCGGACGATCCGGGCGTTGGCGCCGGTCCGGCCGACCGCCTGCCAGCGCACCGCCCGGCCGTCGCGGGCCAGCTCGCGGGCGAGGCAGCCGGTGAGCGCTTCCTCGTGGTCCGCCGCGCCGACGCCGTCCACTGTGGATTCACCGAGCACGGCCAGGCGGAAGGGCTCGCCCGCGCCCGGGACGAGCCCTTCCGTCGGTCCGGCCGCGCCGGGCAGCCGGGGGGTCTTGCGCTTGACGTAGACAGCTTGAGCGAGGAGCACCATCCCGGAATTAGACCAGCGGCGCGAAGCGCCTCCGTTGAGGGCGGCGGTGGCGAGGAAGGCGGATTATCCGTGGGCGATGGAAACCTTCCGCCTGATCAGGGTGGGGTCCGCCACGGCGTCGAGCAGGTACCCGGCGACGTCGGCGCGCCGGATCGTGTAGCTGCCACGCACGTTGCCGTCGAGCCTGCTCTTCACGACGCCGGTGCGCGGGCCGTTCAGCAGCATCGGCGGGCGGACCACGGTCCAGTCCACGGCACTGGCCATGACCAGGTCCTCCATCGCGCGCATGTCCGCGTAGCCGTTCTTCAGCATCGCGTTGAGCATCGGCTTCACGAGCGTCCGGGTGAAGGGGCCGTCGCCGTCGGTGTCCAGCCCGCTGGCGCTGACCACCAGCAGGCGTTTCGCCCCGGCCTCGAGCGCCGCGCGGGCGCCGTCGGCGCAGACCGTCGTCGGCTTGCGGTCACGCGCCCCCAGCGCCGACACCACGGCGTCGCGCCCCTCGATCGCCGCGGCCAGCTTCTCCTGTTCGTGCAGGCCCGCGACGACGACCTCGGCCGGCAGCTTCAGCCGGGCGGGGTCGCGCACGACGGCCGTCACGCGCCAGCCGCGGTCCAGGGCCTGCTTGACGACCTCGCCGCCGACGCCGCCGGTGGCCCCGAGCACGGTGATTTCCATGGTGTCTCCTTCGTGGTTAGTAAACACTCACCAGGTAGAGTGAGTGTTTACTAACCGAGCTGAGAACGCACTCAGGGAGCCACCATGGGAAGCCGCGAAGAGATCGTCGCCGCGGCCGCGAAGGTGATGCGCGAGCAGGGCTACGCCCACGCGACGACGAAGGTCATCGCGCAGACCGCGGGTTACTCGGAGGCGATGCTCTACAAGCACTTCCGCGACAAGACCGAACTGTTCCTCAGCGTCATGGCCGGGGCGCTGCCCGCGCTCGGCGCCGCACTGGCCGAGCTGACCGCCAATCCGGGCCAGGCACCGCTGCGGGCCAACCTGGTCCGCGTCGCCCGGCTCGGCCTGGCCTTCTACCTCGACGGGTTCCCGATCGCGGTCTCGGTCTTCTCCTCGCGTGAGCTGCTGCGGTCCCACCGCGAACGGCTCGGCGAGCGCGGCCCGCGCGTGGTGCTGGACGGCGTCGCGGCGTACCTGCGTGCCGAGCGGGCGCTGGGCCGGATCAAGGCGGACACCGACGTCGAAGCGGCCGCGGCCCTGCTGCTCGGCGCGTGTTTCCAGCAGGCGTTCCTGGCCACGTTCGAAGAGCGCGAACCCGCCGACCACGCCGAGCGGCTCGCGGACGTGCTGCTCGCCGGGCTCTAGGCGTTCTTCTCCTCGCGGAGCTTGTGCCAGCGCTCGTACATGCCGTTGAGCTCCTCGAGCATGAACGACAGGAAGTCCCGCATCTCGGCGAGCCGCTTGCCCGAGGGCGTGTCCTCGCCGAGGGCGCCGACGCCGTTCTCGGCCGCGTCGCGCCACATGATGATCATGCGGTCGCGCTTCATGAACGTGGCGTACCAGAGGTCGTCGTAGAGGCGGTAGTGGTCGCGGCGCTCGCCGGGCTCGCGCTCCTTGGCGACCAGGCCGATCTGTTCGAGGTAGCGCACCGCGCCGGAGACGGCGGCCGGGCTGACCGACAGCTGGGCGGCCAGGTCGGCGGCGGTCAGCCGGCCCTCGTCGGTGGTCATCAGCGCGGCGAACACCCGGGCGGGCATGCGCTGCATGCCGATCTGCGAAAGCACGAGCCCGAGGCTCTCGACGTACCGGCGGACGGCGTCTTCATCTCGCTTCGTGTCAGGCGTCGTCATCGGCCCATTCTCCCGTACCCGTCTCCCATGATCACTGAATCTAGACATTTTCTTAACTTCACAACTTCATGAAGCGAGTGTAGCTTCTGAACCATGGAAAACGCCATTTCGGTCATCGACCTGCACAAGTCGTTCGGCCGGACGAAGGCCCTCGACGGCCTGGACCTGCAGGTACCCGCTGGGGAGGTGCACGGCTTCCTCGGCCCCAACGGCGCTGGGAAGTCGACCACCGTCCGGGTCCTGCTCGGCCTGCTCCACGCCGACGCGGGGGACGTCCGGCTGCTCGGCGGCGACCCGTGGAAGGACGCCGCGAGCCTGCACCGACGGCTGGCCTACGTGCCCGGCGACGTCAACCTCTGGCCCAACCTCTCCGGCGGCGAGGTGATCGACCTGCTCGGCCGCCTGCGCGGCGGGCTGGACGAGCGGCGCCGCAACGACCTGATCGAGCGCTTCGACCTCGACCCCAAGAAGAAGGGGCGGACGTACTCGAAGGGCAACCGGCAGAAGGTCGCCATCGTCGCCGCCCTCGCCTCCCGCGTCGACCTGCTGATCCTCGACGAACCGACGTCCGGCCTCGACCCGCTGATGGAGGCGACGTTCCAGTACGCCATCCAGGAGGAGCGCGAGCAGGGCCGGACCGTGCTGCTCTCCAGCCACATCCTCGCCGAGGTCGAGGCGCTGTGCGACAAGGTCAGCATCATCCGCAACGGCCGCACGGTCGAGTCCGGCACGCTCGCCGAGCTGCGCCACCTGACCCGGACGTCGATCACCGCCGAGCTCGCCGGGCCGCCGAACGGGCTGGCGGACCTGGCCAACGTCCACGACCTCAAGGTCGAGGGCAACCGCGTCCGCTTCGACGTCGAGACGCGCTCGCTCGACGAAGCCCTGCGGCAGCTGACCGAGGCCGGCGTCCGCAGCCTGGTCAGCCAGCCGCCGACGCTGGAAGAGCTGTTCCTGCGCCACTACACGACCGAGGCGAGCGCGAAATGACCGCGACCCTCGAACGCCCGGCCGTCGTGGCGCCGGCCCGCGAACTGGCGGGCACCTGGCACCTCACCCGGCTCGCCCTGCGCCGCGACCGCGTCATCCTGCCGATCTGGATCGTGCTGCTCAGCATCGTCCCGGCGAGCACGGTCAACACGTTCACGCAGTTCTACCCGACCGTCGCCGACCGGCTCGCCCTGCAGGCGGGGGCGAACGCCAACCCCTCCTACGCGCTGCTCTACGGCCCGCCGTTCGACCTGACCACGGCCGGCGGGTTCATCGCCTGGCGCATGTGCGGGTTCCTGGCGCTGCTCACCGGGCTGATGGTGGTGTTCACGGTCACCCGGCACACCCGCGCCGAGGAGGACACGGGGCGTGCGGAACTGCTCGGGTCCGCGGTCGTCGGCCGGTACGCGGCGCTGACGGCGGCGGTGCTGGTGGCCGGCGGCGCGAGCGTGCTGATCGGGCTGGTCCAGGCGGTCACCATGATCGGGGCCGGCCTGCCCGCGGCCGGTTCGCTCGCCTTCGGCGCGGCGGAAGCGCTGGCCGGGCTGGTGTTCACCGCGGTCGCGGCGGTCGCCGTCCAGCTGGCCGAGTACTCCCGGACGGCCAACGGCATCGGCACGGCCGTCGTCGGCGCCGCGTTCCTCCTGCGCGGTGCCGGGGATTCCACTGTGGACGCTCGCTGGCTGTCCTGGCTGTCGCCGATCGGCTGGGTGCAGCAGGTCCGCGCGTTCGCCGGCGAACGCTGGTGGGTGCTCCTGCTGCCGGTGGGCTTCGCGCTGGCCGCCGGTGGGCTCGGGTACTGGCTGCTGCCCCGCCGCGACGTCGGCGTCGGCGTCCTGCCGCCGCGGCCCGGCCCGGCACGGGCCGCGGCGAGCCTGCGGTCGCCGCTTGCGCTCGCGTGGCGGCTGCACCGCGGCCCGCTGCTCGGCTGGACGATCGGCACGGCCGTGGCCGGCGCGGTGTTCGGCTCGATCGCCGGCGGCGTCGGCGACCTCGTCGGATCCAGCCCGCAGGCGCAGCAGATCTTCGAGCGGCTGGGCGGCAGCCACGCGCTGACGAAGGCGTTCCTCGCCGCGATGGCCGGGATGTTCGCCATGGTCGCGTCGCTGTACGGCGTCCAGGCGGTGTTGCGGATGCGTGGCGAGGAGACCGCGATCCGGCTCGAACCGGTGCTGGCCACCAGCGTCGGACGGCTGCGCTGGGCGGGCAGCCACCTGGTGTTCGCCTTCTTCGGCACGGCGGCGCTGCTGCTGTCCGGCGGGGTGTTCATGGGCCTGGCCAACGGGCTGCGCACCGGCGACGTCGGCGGCTCGCTCGCGGACACGCTCGCCGGGATGCTCGTCCAGCTGCCCGCGGCCTGGGTGGTGGTCGCGCTGGCGGTGGCGATCTTCGGGTTGCTGCCGGGCTTTTCGGCCGCGGCGTGGGCCGTCGGCGCGCTGGCGCTGCTGCTGAGCCTGTTCGGCCCGATCGTCAACCTGCCGCAGGCGGTGCTGGACGTTTCGCCGTTCCAGCACCCGCCGAAGATCCCTGGTCAGGAGTTCACGGCGACGCCGCTCGGGTGGCTGCTGGCCGTCACAGTCGCCGCCTTGGTGGCCGGGCTGGCCGGCTGGAAGCGCCGGGACGTCGGCTAACGCACCCGCAGCTCGTGGCCGGGACCGGCGACGAGCTGCGCCTGGGGCCCCGCCTTCCCGCAGGCGGGGCCGTTCGGCTCGCTGAAGGCCGGCGTCACCTCGACGGTGTGCGGTTTCCCGTCGTCGAACCGGACGGTGACCTTCACCGGCTCGGCGGGCAGGCCCGGGATGGTCGCGAAGCCCTGGAGGCCACCGGTCGGGCGCATCGAGGTGCCGCACGAATCGTCCGGGCCGGTGCCCGTGCAGGTCGTCGCGCCTGCCGTCGTCTCGGGGTGGAGGCCGACCTCGTGCGTGCTGCACCGGCCGCGCCAGCAGGCTTCGAGGGTCGCTTTCGAGATGCCGTCCGGCGACGGGATGGACAGGCCGATGCCGACGGCGAAGCCGATCGCCGGGCAGGCGACCTCCGGCCCGGCACAACCGGCCGTCACGGCGGCGAGCATCGCGAACCCCAGTACGTAACGCATACCGCCCAGACGGTGCCGGCGGACGGCGGGTTGCATCGTCAGTCGCGCCAGCCGGAGGTCAGCGGCAACGCCGGCGTCGTCGAGCTCGGCGTGACCGAGGTCGTCGGCTGGACCGTGACCTCGATGAAGCTGGTGGTGGTCGTCGGCGGGGACGTCTCGACGGCCGTGACCGTGGACGGCGGCACGGACGAAGTCACCGTGACCGGCGCCGCGGAAACGGTCCTGGTCGGCGGGGTGGGGAGCTCCGGGGTGCGCGGGCCGTCCCGCCCGGCGACGAGCAGCGCGGCCACCAGCAGGCCGGTGGCGAACCCGGCGAGGCCGGTGACCGCGGCGGAACCCCAGGTAGGTCGGCCACTCATCCGGGCACCCCCTCGCCACGCGCAGCGCAGGTACGAGGACTGACTCGCCTTGATCTTACGTCGTGTTACCGGATGCGCACCCGGAGATTTTCACGCCTTCACCGCTTTCAGGCCGTCGACGACCACGCGGACCAGGTGCGCGCTCCCCGGCGCGTACCGCTCGACGGCGAGGCAGCCGACGATGAGCGCCCGCAGGTCGTCGCCGTCGATGTCGGCGCGGACGGCGCCCGCGGCCTGCGCACGGGCGAGCAGCTCGCCCAGCGCGGCGCGGAATTCCGCGCCGGCACCGGCCTTGAAGGCGTGCCCGCTCGACTCGGCGAGGGCGTCGCAGATCGCCCGGTTGAGCGACGCCTGCTTGATGACGCGGACGAAGTAGTCGACGAAGACGTCACCGGGGTCCTCGGCGGCGGCGAGCGCACGGGCTTCCTCGGCGAACTGCTGGATCCGTTCCAGGACGACGGCCTGGAACAGCGCTTCCTTGCTGGGGAAGTGCCGGTAGACGGTCCCGGCCCCGACCCCGGCGAGCCGCGCGATGTCGTCGAGCGGCACGGCGAGACCGTCCAGCGCGAACGCCTCTTCAGCGGCGGCGAGCACCTTGGCCCGGTTGCGCCGCGCGTCGGCGCGCATCTTCTCCATCACGTCTCCTCGGGGAACAACCGGAGTGCGGGCCGGTTAAGCGGGCCCACCGTTCCGATTCAACGCCCAGTCTCCCAGGAGAATTCCGGTTCCGCGCACCGTGCCGGGCCGAACGGCTCAAGGCGTGGTCGCCTGCTGGCTCGACGGCGGGATGAACAGCCGCTCGAACGTGCTCACCGCGTGGTCCCACACCCCCGGCACCAGCAGCACGCCGAGCACCGCGAACACCGGGAAGATCAGCCGCGTCTCGACCTTCTTGCCGGTCCGGAAGCGCATCACCCGCGGCGGGCGGATCTCGTACCACGTCTCGCCGGCGATCGGGAGGGGGAAGAGGAACGGGCAGCCGGACTCGGTCAGGGCGTCGCCCAGGCAGTGGGTGACGCAGCCCGCCGCGACCGCGATGCCGAGCCAGCCCGAAATGGCCGCCAGTTCACCCGCGCGATCGGGTGGTGCGGTGAAGAACCACCACGCCACCGCCGCGCCGCTCACCGGCAGCAGCCAGTCGCCCAGTGCGCCTTCGGCCAGCATCAAGCCGAAGACGACCACGCCCACGACGGCCCACGGGCCGCCCTCGGTGGTGCCCCACGACGTCAGCAGGCCGAGGCCGGCCGCGAACAGGACCGTGTGGGACAGGTGGCGGTGCTTGCCCGACACCTTCTCGTCCCGGGGCCCCTTCGTCAGCGCGTAGAACCCGGCCGACACGCGGCGGAGCACCCAGGACAACGCACCCGTCAGCCAGCCGAGGAGGCGGGACGCGCTCGCTCCGGGGTGGTCGAGATCGGGCAGCAGGGCGAAACCCGCCGTGGTCGCCGCGAAGACGACCGCCTGGTGCACCGAGCCCGCCCCCACCGCGGGCGCCAGGGCCAAGCCCGCGCACCAGCCGGTCAGGGCATGCGTCCGCCCCATCATCGTGCCGCCCCCAGGATCCGCGGAAGTACTCCGCGGAACCGTAGCGGGCGGTCAGGCTTGGGGATCCTCCGACACGCTCAGGTGTTCGGCCACGCCGGTGAGCTCGATCACCCGGCTCACCGCGGGACTGGGGACGACCGCGAGTTCGACGTCCTGCTCGCCGGCCTGGCGTTGTGCGCGGAGCACCACGTTCAGCGCGGAGGAATCGAAGAAGGTCACCCCGGTCAGATCGGCTACGACCCGCTGTGCGCGCTTGTCCGCGATCAGCCCCGCCAGGGCCTCTTGCAGCTGCGGACTGGTCAGCAGGTCGAGCTCGCCGGTGACCACCACCCGGGGTTCCGTCGCGTCGGTGTCCAGCGTGATGCCGAACCCGGGCGGGGTGGCGTTCTGGTCGGCTGCGGGCATGCAGTTTCTCCTCGTCAGGCGCTGCTCCTGCGCCGGGTACGCGCCTGTTGTCTCAAGCGGCAACCGTGTCACCGTGCCTTTCCAAAGCTCGCGCCTGGCACGGTCAAGGCAACTCCGGGGCCAACCCTAACCCAGGAAGCGGCCGCGCCCGCCACGGCCGCCGCCCTTTCGCGTGTACTGCTCACCGGCGATCAAATCCTGCCTGCTCAGGGCTCTGCTCAGTGCGCACTCATCGCCTTCCGCGCCGCCCTGCGCTGGCGCAGGAAGAGCTGCCGCCGCTCGATCTCGCCGAGGCCGCCCCAGATGCCGTACGGCTCCTGCACGGTCATCGCGTGCTGGCGGCACTGGGCCAGCACCGGGCAGGCCTGGCAGATGGCCTTCGCCCGCGCCTCCCGCCGCTCCCGCGCCGAACCCCGCTCGTTGTCCGTGTGGAAGAACAGGCTGCTGTCCGCACCCCGGCACGAGCCGTGCAGCTGCCATTCCCACTCTTCCGCAACCACGTTGGGCAGCCGGCTCACGTCAGCCATGTCGTCCCTGCCTTTCCCAGGATCAGCACGTCGACCGCTACATGCCCGCCGGTGGAGCGGATCAAACGCGGGTTTGGTTTGCTCACACCACGGGCATCTCGCTCCCGGGCGTGAGAGGACACCGCCGACCACCTGGAGCGCGAGTGCGGAGAAAGGAACAAACGTGGAGGACAACGCCCCGCTCGTCCCGGAAGGCGCGCAGGTCATCGAGGTGCGGACAGCCGCGATCCCGCACGTCGTGCCCACGCTGCGGACCATCGTGGCCGACATCGCGATGCGCCAGGACTTCGACCTCGACGCCGTCGAGGACCTCCGGATGGCGGTCGACGAAGCGTGCTCGCTGCTGCTTCCCGCCAGCTCGGACGGCCGGCTGACGTGCGTCTTCTCCTGGAGCGGGCCGCGCATCGAGGTCTCGGTGTCGGTGCTGGCCAACAGCGCCGAGCACGAGGACGACGCCGGCCTGTCGTGGCAGCTGCTGACCGCCCTCGCGACGACGGCCGAGCGCACGATCACCCCGGAGAACGGCCGCTACCTGTCCCGGGTGGACCTCGTCCGGGAAAGCCAGGCGACGGAGTCGTGAGCGATCCCGCCGGGAGCAGCGGGAACGACCTCGGCGTCGGCGCGCTGTTCACCCAACTCGCCACCCTGCCGGCGGACTCGCCGGAGCGCGAACGCCTCCGCGACACCCTCGTGCGCGCGCACCTGGAGCTGGCGCGGAACCTGGCCCGGAAGTTCCGCAACCGCGACGAGGCGATGGAGGACCTGGTCCAGATCGCCACGGTCGGGCTCATCCACGCCGTCGACCGGTTCGACCCCGGACAGGGGACGGACTTCCTGGCGTTCGCCGTGCCGACCATCTCCGGGGAGCTGCGGCACCACTTCCGGGACAACAGCTGGTCGGTGCGGGTGCCGCGGCGGCTCAAGGAGCTGAACGCGAACATCTCCGCCGCGCGCGAGGAGCTCACCGTGCAGCTCTCGCGCGCCCCGAAGCCGAGTGAGATCGCCGCGCGGCTCGGGGTGCCCATCGAGGACGTCTACGAAGGACTCCGCGCCGGCCAGGGCCGCTACGGCGCCTCGCTGGACCACCTGCTGGAGAACGCGGCGCACACGCGCTTCGGGGCGCCGGACGCCGAGCTGGGCCAGGCCGAGCTGCGCGAGGCGCTGCGCCCGATGCTGGAGAGCCTGCCGGAGCGGGAGCGCAAGATCGTCGCGCTGCGCTTCGGCTCCGGGATGAGCCAGTCGGACATCGCCCGCCGCGTCGGGGTGTCCCAGATGCAGGTGTCGCGGCTGCTGGCCGCGACGCTCAAGAAACTGCGGTCCGGTCTGGACGAATCCGAGCTGGCCGACGGCACCTGATTAGCCGCCCACCCGCCTGGGTACTTGGCGGGCGGTACCGAACTCACTGGGAGGGGGACCGGATGACGACGTCGAGTACGCCGCAGCGCGCAGCCGCGGCGACCGCCTCGCTGAGGGTGCTCCTCCCGGCCGACGTCACCGCGCCGGCGCTGGCCCGGCACGAGGTCCGGGCGGCGCTGCTCCGGTTCGGTGTGGCGGAGCGCCGGCTCGAAGACGTCCTGCTGGCGACGTCGGAGCTGGTCACCAACGCTTTCGAGCACGGTGAACGGCCCCCGCGGCTGGAACTGGAGTACGACGACGGGCTCCTGACGCTGCGGGTGCACGACACCGGCCGGATGCTGCCCGAGCTGCGGGCGCCGTCCCCGGCCGAGGCGCGCAGCCGCGGGCTCGTCCTGGTCCAGGCGCTGTCGCTGGACTGGGGCTTCGAACGCTGCCCCGGCGGCAAGTACGTCTGGGCGGTCTTCCGGCTGCCGGACACCTGACCGGCACGCGCTACTGACACGCGTTGTCGACACGCTTCATCGACGCAGTTCCCGTGCGGCGCCGGTCTCGCCGATCCGCTCACGGAACGGCTTGCGCTCCAGTGCCTCGGCGATCGCGTCCAGCAGGGCGCGCAGCGAGTACGGCAGCTCGGCTTCCAGCGCCTCCGTCGCTTCGGTCGTCGCCGCCCACTCCGCCTCGATCAGCGGCAGCAGCTCGCGCGTTCTCGCGGTGAGCGACACGATCCGCTGCCGGGCGTCGGCCCCCGGCTCGAGGCTCACGAAACCGGCCCGGTTCATCTGCGCGACCGTCTGGCTGGCCGCCGAGTGCGTCACGCGCATCTCTTCGGCGAGGTCGCGGATGGCCAGCGGGCCACGCGCCAGCAGCGCCCGCACCACCGGCGAGTACCGCGGCCGGTAGTCGTCGAGGCCGATGTCGGCGAGGAACCGCGCGACGTCGCCGTCGAGGATCTCGAGGACGTGCCGCATCCGGGTTCCCAGCCCCTCCGGACCGGAAGTCATGGCCATGACGGCCGATCATAGGCGCCGGTCGTGTGCTTGGATCGCGACATGGAGAACCGCAAGATCGCCCGCCTGGGCCGCGAGGTGTCCGTCGTCGGGCTCGGCTGCTGGCAGCTCGGGGCGGACTGGGGCGAGGTCGACGAGAACGACGCGCTGGCCGTGCTGCACGCGGCGGCCGACAACGGTGTCACCTTCTTCGACACCGCCGACGTCTACGGCGACGGCCGCAGCGAACGGCTGGTCGGCCGGTTCCTCGCCGAGCGCGGGGACGTCTTCGTGGCGACCAAGATGGGCCGCCGGGTCGAGCAGGTGCCGGAGAACTACGTCGCCGCGAACTTCCGCGAGTGGAACGACCGCTCGCGCCGCAACCTCGGCGTCGACACGCTCGACCTGGTCCAGCTGCACTGCCCGCCGACACCGGTGTACTCCTCCGACGCGGTGTACGACGCGCTCGACGCCATGGTCGGCGAAGGCCGCATCAAGGCGTACGGCGTGAGCGTCGAGACGTGCGAAGAGGCGCTGACGGCACTGGCGCGGCCGAACGTCGCCTCGGTGCAGATCATCCTCAACTGCCTGCGGCTCAAGCCGCTGGAGCGCGTGCTGCCCGTGGCGGCGGAGGCGGGCGCCGGGATCATCGCGCGGGTGCCGCTGGCGTCCGGCCTGCTGTCCGGGCGCTACACGGCGAACACGACGTTCGCCGAGAACGACCACCGCAACTACAACCGGCACGGCGACGCCTTCGACGTCGGCGAGACGTTCTCCGGCGTGCCGTACGAGGTCGGGCTGGCGGCCGTCGAACGGCTGCGCGGGCTCGTGCCGCCGGGGCAGACGCTCGCGCAGTTCGCGTTGCGCTGGATCATCGACCAGCCCGGCGTCAGCACGGTGATCCCGGGCGCCCGCAACGCGGGACAGGCGGAAGCGAACACCGCGGCCGCCGCCCTGCCGCCGTTGTCCGCCGAAGCGGCCGCCGGCGTCCGCGAGACCTACGACGAACTGATCCGGCCGCTGGTGCACGACCGCTGGTGAGCCCGGCATGATGGGCCGATGATGACGCCCGAAGAGCTGTTGACCACGACCAGGACCGTCCGCAAGCGCCTCGACTTCGCGCGCCCGGTGCCACTCGACCTGGTCAAGCACTGCGTGCAGGTCGCGCTCCAGGCGCCGAGCGGCTCGAACACGCAGCGGTGGCAGTGGCTGGTCGTCACCGACGCGGGCCAGCGCGCCGCGCTCGGCGAGATCTACCGCCGCGCGTGCCACGAGTACCTGGCGTCCCCGAACGCCGCCGGCAAGCTGTTCGCGGACGACCCGGCGCGGGCCCGGGTCCAGCAGCGGGTCGGCGACAGCGTCGCGTACCTGGCCGACCGGATGGGTGACGTCCCGGTGCTGGTCGTCCCCTGCCTGGAGACGGCGTCCTCGGAACTGCCTTCGGGGAACCAGGCGGGGCTGTGGGCGTCGCTGCTGCCGGCGGTGTGGAACTACATGCTGGCGGCCCGCTCGGTGACACTGGGCACGGCGTGGACGACGCTGCACCTGAAGTACGAGCAGGAAGCGGCGGAGGTGCTGGGGCTGCCGAAGAACGTGCACCAGGCGGCGTTGATCCCGACGGCGTTCTACACGGGCGACACGTTCAAGCCCGCCGCGCGGCAGCCCCTGGACGAGGTCCTGCACCTCGACCGCTGGTGAACGCGGGCTACAGGTAGCTCACCAACCGGTCGGCCAGCGGGCTCGGGTGGCTGAGTGGCACGCAGTGCGGGCCGTCGAGCTCGTCCGGCTCGATGCCGAGGCGCTCGCGGGCCACCCGCCGCTGGAAGTCCGGGACGAAGAACCGGTCGTCGCGGGCCAGCAGCACCCGGGTCGGGACGTCCGGGTGCGCCGGCAACGGCCACGGCTCGTCCCCCTCCTTGCTGACCTGCTCGCGCCCGTGCGCCTGGCACGCCTCGGCGAGCGCCGCCGGAACGCCGTTGAAGAACTGCTCGGTCTCGGTCAGGCCCTTCGGCGACGCGAAGCCGGTGTTGCCCCACCACTCCCTCGGCGGCTCCCCCGGCGCCGGGATCATCCCGGTCAGGTACACCAGCAGCCGCGCCCGGACCTTCGCCGCGACCAGCGGCGCGGTGAACCCGCCGTACGAATGGCCGACGACGGCGACGTCCGTGCGTCCGCCGAGCGCGTCCAGCACCGTCTCGGTGAACTCCGCCAGCCCGGCCGAGGAGTCGGTGATCGGCAGGTCGGGGGCGACCGCGTCGTGCCCGCGGGCCGCCAGCTCCGGCACCAGCAGGTGGAAGTCCCAGCCGCTGCCGCCGCCTCCGTGGATCAACGCGAAAGTTGTCACGCCGGTCAGCTCAGCAGCGGCGCAACATGTCGGTCAAGGCGGTTTTCTCGGCCTGCGTGACGGTCAGCCCGTAGAAGTGCTTCACGACGATCCAGTCGGTGGCGTAGGTGCACCAGAACGCCACCACCGGCGGCTTCCACTGGTCGGGCGCCTTGTCGCTCTTCTGCTGGTTGACGTTGTCGGTGACGGCGAACAGCTGCGGCCGGGTCAGGTCGTTGGCGAACTGCTCGCGCTTCTCGGTCGTCCACGCCTTCGCGCCACTCGCCCAGGCCTGCCCGAGCGGGACCATGTGGTCGATGTCGACGTCGGTGGCCTTCGTCCAGGTCTCGTCGTCGTAGACGCTGGTCCACGTCCCGGACGTCGGCTTGCAGTCCTTGTCGGTCTTGACGTCCTTGCCGTCGCGCTTGAGGACGACCTCGCGGGTGTCGCAGCCGGACCCCTGGCTGTCCCAGTGCGGGAACTTCTCGCGGGAATAGCCGTCCATGGACGTCCGCGCAGCGATCGTCAGCTCGTCGAGCTGCTTCTGCACGTCGGCCGCGCCGACCGGCACCGGCGCACTGGAGGCCGGCGGGGTCGCGCCCGCGCCTCGGTTCGTCGCCCAGTACCCGAAGAGCGCCACCGCGAGAACCGCGACTACCAGCAGGATCCGCTGCGTCACGCTCAGCCGAAAGCCCCGGGCCGCCACGATTTCTCCTCTCACCTGCGCCGTCGCGCGGCGTAGTGTCACCTCTGCCGGTGCGGGACAACCGCGCCGACACGACGACCTGGCGCGAATGTGACGTCGCCCACCCACGGCGTAGCTGTCACAGGGAGCCGATCTTCTGCGACTACCGGAGCAGGACCGATCCGGAGGGAGCAGCCGATGCCCGGCCGGCTCAAGAAGTTCGACGAGTTCTTCCAGCGCAAAGCCGCCGAGGGCGGCAACGTCGTCGCCATGGCCCGGATGGGCCTGGTGATGCGCGAGCGGGGAGAGCTGTCCGAGGCCGAGTCCTGGTACCGCAAGGCCGCCATGGGCGGCGACCGCGTCTCGATGACGGCGCTGGCCCACCTCCTCGCCGAACGCGGCGAGCGGGACGAGGCCGAGCGCTGGTACCACGAGGCGGCGCTGGCCGGCGAGCCGCACGGGATGCAGCACCTCGCCAAGTCCTACGAGCGGCGCGGCAAGCACGAAGACGCCCGCCACTGGTACGGCGAGGCGGCCGGCACCGGCGACCTGGCCTCGATGGCGGCGCTGGGCCGCCTGCTGCGGGAAGCGGGGAAGGGCGAAGAGGCCGAATCGTGGCTGCGGCAGGCCGCCGAGGCGGGCTTCACCGGCGCGATGATCGATCTGGGCACCGTGCTGCGCGACCGCGGCCAGGCGGCGGAAGCGGCTCGCTGGTGGCGGTCCGCCGTGCAGGCCGGCGACCTCGCGGCCACCTGCCGGCTCGGCAGGCAGGCCGAACGGCTCGGCCGGCCGGGCGACGCCGAATCGTGGTACCGCCGGGGCGCGAGCGGCGGTCACGTCGAGGCGATCATCCGCCTCGGGCTGCTGCTGCACCGCCGCGGCGACGTCGAAGAGGCGGAAACCTGGTACCTGGAGGCGGCCGAGCGCGGCGACCCGGCGGCGATGACCAACCTGGGCGTGCTGGCCCGCAACCGCGGCGACGTGGGCGAAGCCGCCGCCTGGTACCGCAAGGCCGCCGAGCACGGCAGTGTCCCCGCGCTCACCAACCTCGGTCACCTCGCCGAGCACCGCGAGGACCTCGCGCAGGCCGAGCAGTGGTTCCGCCGGGCCGCCGAGGTCGAGGACGTCCAGGGCATGCTCAGCCTGGCGCGCATGCTGCGGGCGCGGGGGGCCGCGCACGAGGCCGAGTTGTGGCTGGCGAGAGCCGAGACCGTGCAGGACGAGCGGGAGCACCAGCACTGACCGTCTTGCGGGGGTCCGGGTGGCGAAGCCCCCGGCTCGGGGCGAAGCCCCGAATGTCGCAGCCTATTGTGTGATCCAGTTCACAGAATTAGCCTTGGGGCGCACCCCCTGGAGGTCGCGCAATGAGGCCACGAGTCCTGGTAGCGGGCATCGGCAACATCTTCCTGAGCGATGACGGCTTCGGCGTCGAAGTGCTCCGGGAACTGGACCGGGCGGGCCTGCCCCCTTGGGTGCAGATCGCCGACTACGACATCGCCGCCGCCCACCTGGCGTACGACCTGACCGGCGGCTACGACACGACGATCCTCCTGGAAGCCACCCCGCACGGCTCGCCGCCGGGCACGCTCTCCCTGACTTCGGCCACCGACACGCACGACCTGCACGGCGACGCGGTCGTCCGCCTCCTCCTGCTCCTGGGCGGCGACGCGGGCCGTGTCCTGGTCCTGAGCTGCGAACCGGCGTGCGTCGCCGGCGGGATCGGGCTGTCCGCGGCGGTCCGGGCGGCGGTTCCGGCCGCGGTGCGCGTGGTCACCGAACTGGCGTGGGGCGCGAGCCCGGAGCTGCCGGTCAAGGAGAAGACCGAAGTCTGAGCCACTCCGGCAGGTCCGGCGGCTGCCTCAGCGCGTCGAGGACGACGTTCACGCCCGCGCGCGGCGGCGTTCCGCGGCGGACCACCGCCGCGATCGTGCGGGTCACCGGGGTGGCCAGTTCCCTGGTCGCGACGCGGTAGCGGCTGTCCACCGCCAGGCCCGGCAGCAGTGCGATCGACAGGCCGGCCTCGACGTGCTGGAGCGTCATCAGGTAGTTGCTGAAGCGGCAGACCACCCGTGGCTCGAAGCCCGATTCGCGGCACAGGCGCAGCGTCAGGTTCGCCATGTACGACTGCGGCATGTCCAGGGCCCACGGCGCGTCCGCGTAGGCCGACAGGACCGCCGGGCCGCGAGGTGCCTCCGGCGGCGTCACCAGCACGATCGGGTCCGTCGCCAGCGGGACGATGTCGAGGTCGGGGCCCAGCGGGAGCTCGACGAAGTCGGTCGTGGTGATGATGACGTCGGCGTCACCGCCGCGCAGGGCCGGGATGCTCTCGTGGGGCTCCAGCTCCAGCAGCTGGACCTCGAGGTGCGGGTGCGCCAGCCGGGAAACCGCCGGGACCGCGAGGGTGTGGATCGCGCTTTGGAACGCCCCCAGCCGGACCAGGCCCGCCGGTTCCTCGCCGAGGCTGCGCAGCTCCGCCTCGACCGTCTCCATGTGGTCGAGGAGCACCCGCGCCCGGCGGGCCAGCATCAGCCCGGCCGGGGTGAGGCGAACCCGGCGGCCGGTGCGTTCCAGCAGCTGGGTGCGGGTTTCCGCTTCGAGCACGGCGAGCTGCTGGGACACGCTGGACGCGCTCAGGTTGGCGTCCTGCGCCACCGCGCGGACCGTGCCCAGGGTGTCGAGCCTGCTCAGCAGCCGCAGGCGCCACGGGTTCAGCATGCCGCCATTGTTGTTCGGCAAAACCGAACACGGAAGCCGGAATTGTGAGATGGACGTGTCGCTCGCCGCGGACTTACCGTCGACGCCATGGCTGAATCCTTCTGGGCCGACGTCGACCGGCACCTCGTGCGTTACGGCGGCGCCTTCACCCGCGAGATCATCGACCACGCCGAAGGCAGTTTCGTCTTCACCGAAGACGGCCGCCGGATCCTCGACTTCACGTCCGGCCAGATGAGCGCGATCCTCGGGCACGCGCACCCGGAGATCGTCGAGACCGTCCGGCGGCAGGCCGGGAAGCTCGACCACCTGTTCAGCGGCATGCTCAGCCGCCCGGTCGTCGACCTGGCCCGGCGGCTGGCCGAGACGCTGCCGGCGCCGCTGGAGAAGGCGCTGCTGCTGACCACCGGCGCCGAGTCGAACGAGGCGGCCGTCCGGATGGCCAAGCTCGTCACCGGCAAGCACGAGATCGTCTCGTTCGCGCGGTCGTGGCACGGCATGACGCAGGCGGCGGCGAGCGCGACGTACAGCGCGGGCCGCCGCGGCTACGGCCCGGCCGCGCCCGGCAACTTCGCCATCCCCGCGCCCAACGCGTACCGGCCCGACTTCACCGACGCGTCCGGCGAGCTCGATTGGCGCCGTCAGCTGGACTTCGGCTTCGAGATGATCGACGCGCAGTCCGTCGGCAGCCTGGCCGCGTGCCTGGTCGAGCCGATCTTGAGTTCGGGCGGCATCATCGAGCCACCGCCCGGCTACTTCGCCGCGCTGGCCGAAAAGTGCCGCGAGCGCGGGATGCTGCTCATCCTCGACGAGGCCCAGACGGGGTTGTGCCGCACCGGGAACTGGTACGCGTTCGAGCGCGACGGCGTCGTCCCCGACATCCTCACGCTGTCCAAGACGCTCGGCGCGGGCCTGCCGCTGGCCGCGGTGCTGACCAGCGCGGCGATCGAGCAGGAGGCCCACGACCGGGGGTTCCTGTTCTTCACGACGCACGTGTCGGACCCGCTCCCGGCCGCGGTCGGCAACACGGTGCTGGACGTGCTGACCCGCGACCGCCTCGACGAGCGGGCTCTTCACCTCGGTGCGCTGCTCCGGAAAGGCCTGGAGGAGATCGCCGCCCGCCACGAGGTGGTCGGCGACATCCGCGGCCGTGGGCTGCTGGCCGGGGTGGAGCTGGTGGTGGACCGGGAGACCAAGCGGAGTTCGGACGAGCTCGGCGCGCGCGTCACGCAGCGGTGCCTCGAACTCGGGCTGCACATGAACATCGTGCAGCTGCCCGGGATGGGCGGGGTGTTCCGGATCGCGCCGCCGCTGACGGCGTCCGAAGAGGAGATCTCGCTCGGTGTGTCCATTTTGGACCAAGCGATCGGTGACGCCGTCAAGATGTTGTGAACGGCCTCCTTGCCGGCCCGGGGAGCAGGCAAGGAGGCCGCTGTTCACAACAGCGTCAGAAGCCCGCTGTCACCTTCGTGAAGTCCCAGTCGTTCTGGGCGATGCCGCTGCACGCCGCCTGGACGCCGCCGCCGGGGCAGCCCCGGTCGCGGTTGACCGACCAGAACGCCAGGCGGGCGATCTTGTTCGTCTTGGACCAGTTCGTGATCTGGGTCCAGGTCGAGAGATCGGTCAGCTCCTGCTGGTCGGACAGGCCGTTCATGCCCGAGATGCCGAGGTGGGCGTACGCCGTGGCGTCGGACCACCCGAACGTCGACTTCAGCTTGTCGCGCAAGCCGTTCGCCGCGTTCACCGTGCTCTGGTACATGTTCGCGCCGCCGCCGAAGTCGAACGGCATGATCGTGAACACGTCCACGTTGGCGCCAAGGGCCTTCGACTGGTCGATGAGCCGGTTCCCGTAGTAGTTCGGGCCGGTCGTCGACGTGCCGAACGTCAGGATCGTCTGGATACCCGGGTTGTTCTGCTTGACGATCTTCAGCGCGTTCAGGATGCGGTCCTGCACGGCCTCGTTCTCGAACTCGTCGGAGTTCTCGATGTCGATGTCGATCGCCTTGAGCCCGTAGGCGTTGATCACCTGCTGGTAGGCACCGGCCAGCGCCTGCGGGGTCGAGCAGTTCGGGCCGAGCTTGTTACCGCTCCAGCCGCCGAACGACGGGACGATCTGGCCGCCCGCCGCCTTGATCTGCGCGATCGCGTTCGCGTCCGCGCTGCCCGCGAGCGGACGGCTGCCGTCCCACGCCGGGTTGCAGCCACCGGAGGCGTTGATGAACGCCATGGTGAACCACTTGATCCCGGTCGCGTTCATCACCGTCTGCGGGTTCGGCGGGCTGCCCCAGCCCAGGTACAGGTACGGCGCGCCACGGCCACCCGGCGGGGGCGGCGTGGTCGTCGTCGGCGGGGTCGTCGTCACAGGCGGCGTAGTGGGCGGTGTTGTTGTCGGGGATGTCCCCCCGGCCGCACACGACCCACCGTTGAGCTTGCAGTTCGACGGCGCGGCGTACGAACCGGAGTACGTCACGTTGAACCCGAAGCTCGCGCTACCGCCGTTGGCGACGTTGCCGTTCCACGTGTTCTTCACCGTGACGTGCTGCCCCGACGCCGTGTAGCTGCCGTCCCACAGCGACGAGATCTTCGCGCCGCTGGGCAGGTCGAACTCCACGGTCCAGCTCGGCAACGTCGAGCCCGAGCCGTTGGCGATCGTGTACTTGCCCTCGTACCCGGTGCCCCAGTCGGAGCCCTTGGTGAAGGTCGCCGAGACCCCGCCGGCCGCGCTGGCCGGGGCGATCACGAACATCGCGCCGATCGTGGCGGCCGCGGCCGCCAGCCCGAGTGCGGGCAACCACCGGCGCCTCACGACAGGCCGTTCTTCATCGCGGTGATGAGCTCGCCGCCGGTGGTGTCGCCGGTCAGCTCCCAGAAGAAGGCGCCGCCGAGACCCTGTTGCTTGGCGTAGGACATCTTCCCGCCGATGGTCGCCGGGGTGTCGTAGCTCCACCAGTTGCTGCCGCACTTGGCGTACGCGGTGCCGGCGAACGTGCCGGTCGACGGGCAGGTGTTCTTGAGGACCTTGTAGTCCTCGATGCCCGCCTCGTACGTGCCCGGCGCGGCGCCGGTCGCGGTGCCACCCGGCGTGCTCTGCGTGACGCCGGTCCAGCCGCGGCCGTAGAACCCGATGCCCAGCAACAGCTTGCTCGCCGGGACGCCCTTGCTCTTGAGCTTCTGGATGGCCGCGTCGGAGTAGAAGCCCGGCGTCGGAATGCCGTTGAAGCTGGTCAGCGGCGAGTGCGGAGCGGTCGGGCCCTGCGCCGCCCAGGCGCCGAAGTAGTCGTAGGTCATCACGTTGTACCAGTCGACGTACTGCGCGGCGCCGCCGTAGTCGGCGACGTCGAGCTTGCCGCCGTTGCTGCCGTCCGCCGTGATCGCCGAGGTGACCAGGAACGACGAGCCGAACTTCGCCCGCAGCGCGGCCATCAGGTTCTTGTAGGCCGCGGCACCGCTGGTGTCACAGGAAAGGCCGCACGCGTTGGGGTACTCCCAGTCGATGTCGATGCCGTCCCAGATGTCTGCCCAGCGCGGGTCCTTGAGCAGGTTGTAGCAGGACTGCGCGAACGCGGCCGCGTTCTGCGAAGCCTGGCCGAAGCCGCCCGAGTAGGTCCAGCCGCCGAACGACCAGATCACCTTGAGGCCCGGGTGCAGCTTCTTGAGCTTGCGCAGCTGGTTGAAGTTGCCGGCCACCGGCTGGTCCCAGGTGTCGGCGACGCCGTCGACGCTGCCCGCGGCGTCGTAGGTCTTCTGGTAGTCGGCGTACGGGTCGTCGTTCGCCGTGCACTGGCCGTTCTTGACGTTGCCGAACGCGTAGTTGATGTGCGTCAGCTTGCTCGCCGAGCCCGACGTCTCGATGTTCTTGACGTGGTAGTTGCGCCCGTAGACGCCCCACTGCACGAAGTAGCCCACGTTCTTCAGCCCGCCCTGCTGCGGCGGCGTGGTGGTCGTCGGCGGGGTGGTGGTCGTGGTCGGGGTGGTGGTCGGCTGCGTCGGCGTCGTCGGGGTGGTCGTCGGGTTGCCGCCGCCGGCGTCGCAGGAACCGCCGTTCAGCTTGCAGTTCGCCGGGGCCGAGTAGGTGCCGGAGTAGCTGACGTTGAAGCCGAAGCTCGCGCTACCGCCGTTGCCGACGTTGCCGTTCCAGGTGTTCTTGACGGTGACGTGCTGGCCGGACGCGGTGTAGCTGCCGTCCCACAGCGACGCGATCTTCGCACCGGACGGCAGGTCGAACTCGACGGTCCAGCTCGGCAGCGTCGCGCCGGAGCCGTTGCTGATCGTGTACTTGCCCTCGTACCCGGTGCCCCAGTCGGAGCCCTTGCCGAAGGTTGCGCCAACGCCACCGGCGGCGCTCGCCGGCACGGTGACGAGGCCGACCGCGATCGCGCCGACCGCGGTGAAGAGACCGAGGAGGTGCCATCTCTTTCTGGACATCGCTCTCCTTTGAGCCAGGTGCAGGACGGCGGCCACCAGCACCGCCGGTGGGGACCAGGGCGGTGTTTGCGCCGTTTGCGCAAACGTTACGTGGTCCAGACCAATTAGGGAAGCGGCACCACGGAGCGTGGCCAGTGGTCAAGACCAATGCCGGAAGACGGCACTCAACTGGTCCAGACCGATTACGCAGCGCAGCCGAAAGCCCCCGCTTCAGGGAGCCGTCCCCCAACCAGCTCCGCCCGCCAAGGGCGTGTCCGACAAGCGAAACGGCGAGCGGTGCAAGAACCAGCCGTTCCGCAGGGCAAGAGCCGCCACGTCCGTGAGGTTGAGTTCAAGCCGGTCGAGCAACGGTTCGAGCCGGGACCGATCGATCGGACCCCCGGCGAGATGGTCCCGCAGAGCCTGTTCGGCGCGGGTATCGACCTCTCTGCTCGCCAGATCCGCCGGACAAGCCATCCGTTCGGTGATGGCGGTGAATCCCCACCCCAGCTGTTGGCAGTAGTCACGGGCGGCAGTGAACTTGGCGACGTTCTCGGCCAGAGCGAAGTCGTCGATCCCGCCCTTGACCTCGACCAGCAACCGCCGCCCGTCGCGGAGATCCACGAGGAGGTCAGGGTAGTAGTCGTGGCGCACCCCGTACAACACGTAAGACAGCCTGGTGGGCTGCTCGCAGTAGGTCAGGACCAAGTCGTCGGCCGCGTCGAGCAGCTGGATGACATGAAGCTCCGCCTTCGATTCGCAGATGACCTCACGGCCGAGCCGCGGCGCCCACCAAACGCAAGGTTTGCTCCGCCGAGGCCGCTGCACGGGCGAGCGCACCGGTGTCGGCGCGCCACCTGCCGGATCGAAGGTGCTCGGAGGCCACTCAGCGGTGCCGATTAACTGCAAGACCTTCGCCGTCCGCCGGCTGCGTTGCTCGCTCGCCCGCGCCTTCAGCTGCTCGTCCTGAGCCATCAGCAGGGTTCGCTGCTCCCGCTCGCGATGACAAGTCTCGACGGCGGCCAGCAGGTCACGGCAGCTCGCTGCCTTGCCTCCGCACAGGCGGCCTACCAGCGTCACAGCCACCTCGCGCGGGGCCCGCGGCATCGCGAGCTCGACGAAAGCCAGGACCAACGCGGGATCGAGAGCGCCCCGATCCGGGGCCAAGGTCGCACACAGCCGGTCGCGAGCCTCGTGCCAGCCACGACGTACACCCGCACCGGTCGAAATCAGGGCCCGGTCGACTTCCCGTTTCTGGATCTGGCGGATCCGCTCCCGGCTCAGCCCGAACTGCTGCGCGATCCCCTCCATGGTCGTCGTGTTCCCCGTCAGGCCGAGCCGCATGAGCAGGATCTCGCGGTTGCGCTGCCAAAGCCTGGCCAGTCCCGCTCGCACCAGCCGGGCGCCGGAGCGTCCGGCCTCTTCGTCGCCGGTTCTGATCTGCTCGGCGGTGATCCAGAGTTCGGCTATGCCCGCGCAATCGCATTCGAGCACCCAGTCGGCGGGATCAAGTCCGCCTCGCCGTCGAAGCACCGCACGGCCAGCCTGCGCCAGGTGGTCGTCGTCGAAGCCCGCGAGGACGTCGAGTTCGCCGCCGGACGGCGCTTCCGCCGCCTTCCCCGTTTCGGCCGTGATCAGGGCGTGGAGCTCGAGCACGGCTCGTCGACGCGCGGAGAGGATCCCAGGCGTCCGGAACAGCTCTTCAACGTCCTTCGTCGTCCGCGTCGGACGGCGAATCTCCGAGCGCACGAACTGCGGCGAACGCACTACCGACCTCGCCCAGTCGAGCATTGCTGCATCACTGGTGAACACGCTCTCCGGTACCAGTACGCGCTCGATGCGAGCGCAGATCGCCCCCGGTGACCGCTGGTGCTGCGCGGCGATGTCCTCCAGCCGATCGCCGCTCCGAAGCTCCGTCAGGAGCTGGTCATCCTCCGCCGGTTGCCACTTCTGCCCTTGTCTCGCCGGTCGCACTCCGCACTGCCTCCCCAATCCGTCGAATACCGAGTGTAAGCGATCTTGCGATTCGACGATCGAAGATCGGGGAAGGCGAGACTGCGGTCGCTGCTCCGGTCGAGGGAAAGGCGTGGTCCCCACAGTCGACGTCACTAAGGTGAATCGCATGGCACCGCTCAGCCTTCCCGCGCGATCCGCTCTGCTGGTCCTGATGACACTCGGCGAGGCCGTTCCGAACTCACGGATTCGCGAAGAGTTCCGTCTCGGAATCAAGAAATCCGAACGGGAAGAGCTGGTGTCCCGCGGATACATCAAAGTCACCCCCGGGCCGCGGCGCAGCAACCTGCACGAGCTCACCGAAGCCGGCTGGGCCGCATGCCGCGAGGAACTGCGTTCTGCCGCCCCAACGGGAGCAGATCGGGGTTATCGCGTGCTCTACCCCGTCGTCAACCTGCTCGAGCGGTACCTCACGACGATCAAGGTCACGCTGGCCGACGTGGTTCTGGCGAACGACGAAGCGACCACGCCGGAACCTGAAGCCGATATCGAAATCCGCTCTGCTTACCAGAGCCTGGCCGACGCACCGGGCAGCTGGGTGCGACTTGGCCTGCTTCGCAAAAGGCTCGAGCTGCCTCGGGAAATCGTCGATGAGGCCCTTCTGCGCCTCGACCTACGCCCGGAGGTTCACTTGATCGCAGAAGTCAACCAGAAGAGCTTGTCCGATGCGGAGCGGAAGGCTGCGATTCGCATCGGCAATCAGGAGAAACATCTGCTAGCCATCGAACAGAGCTGAGGGCGGCATGGACGAAGATGTCCGCCGCGCTCTGCAGCACCTGCGTTTCGACTGGGCAGCGAGTTCGGAAGATGTCTGGCAACCATCCGGCACGCACGTACCCGAGCTGAACGAACACGCACTGCGGGCGATCATGGCCGCGTTCGACGACGCTGCAACAAGTTCCGGAAGCAGCCCGCTGAGCGTTGCGGTGGTTGGCGAGCACGGCTCCGGGAAAACACATGTGCTCGGCTCCGCCTACCAGGAAGTTTGCCGTCGCGGCTACTTCTTTCCCGTAGGTGTGCACATCAGTGACTTCTGGACCGGCATCGCGAAAACCTACCTCGAAGGGCTCCGCCAGCCGGGCCCCGACGGGCGCAGCCAGCTCGCCAGGTGGCTGGATCTTCTGGTCAAGAGGCTGGAACTCTCGCCGGAACAGGAGCAACGACTCACGAACCGCGGCACGCTGACCAAACCGGTTCTCGACGAAATCATCGATCGGCTGGAACTCGTCGCACCTCGCTGGGGCCCGGAAAGCAGACACGCCGCCCGCGCTCTGATTCTTTCGGGAGCAGGCGATTCCCGAGCTCGCGACGTTGCTGACAGCTATCTGACCGGCGACGACGAATCCGTTCCCGGTGAACGCATCCAATGGGGCATCCTGCCAACGGTGAGGCCGGCAAGACAGCGGGTCCGAGCCATCTCCCGGCTGCTCGCACTGACCGGGCCCACCCTGCTCACCATCGATCAGATCGACGAGCTGACCGGCCGGTTGGCCCAGCAAACAGGCACCGTCGAACCGGAAACGAGGAGCGCGCTCGACCAGTTCATGATCGGCTTGATGGATCTTCGGGACACCACCGCACGCACCGCGACGGTAGTGGCGTGTCAACCTCACTCGTGGGAACTGATCCGCCGCTTCGCCATCGGTTCGGCACTCGACCGGTTCGAGCAACCGGAGGTCCGATTGGGGCGAATCCCCACACCGGAGATCGGCCGCGCCCTCGTCGCCGCTTGGTTCGCTCCACGCTACGAGAAAGCGGGCTTCCGACCGCCCTATCCCACGTGGCCAGTGCTTCCGGAAGCCTTCACCGAGGTGAGCCGGTTCAACGCCCGGCAGCTGCTCCAAGCGGTCCGCCAGCACGTGCAGAGTTGCCTGGACTCCGGAGAACTGCATGAGATGGCTGCTCTGTGGGAGCGGGCCGAACCCGCCCCCGCAGTGCCTGCGCCGTCGGCTCTGTCAGTGCTGGACGAGAAGTTCGCCACCCTGGTCGCCACCGTCGATATCCGCGATGCGCTGAATCCGGAGACTGAAAACAGCCGGATGGGTGAAATCCTCGAAGGGGCATTGAACTGCTACGCGATCGAGCGGTCCGGCCCCTTCGAAGTCGCTCCCCGGCCGGGCGGGAATCCGTGGTTCCACGCCCAGCTACGGCTGTCTGCAGAGGATGGCGAGGCCGAACGGAGCTGGAGCTTCCGAGCCATCGCCACTTCGAGTGCAGCGTCGTCACAGCGAATGGTGAAACGGGTCCAAGACAGTGCCGGTCTCGACCCGACCTTCCCGCACCGGCAGGCATACATACTGCGGACCGGCGACTGGCCCACCGGCACGCTGAAGGCAGGCAAGCGGCTCGCCGACTTCCGCAAGGCGGGCGGCGTCCTGATCGACGGCGTCTCGCCTCAGGATCTCAAGGTTTTCGCGGCGTTGACGCAGCTGCGCAACGCCATGGACCCCCAATTCGACATGTGGCTGCGAGCCCGGACGCCGGCGGGCAGCACCGCGCTGTTCCGGGCCGTGTTCGGAGCTCCCGGTCCCTCGGTCGGCGGAGCCGGGCCGGTACCCGAGCCACCGTCGGATCCGGTCCAACCCCTCCTCAGCTGGCCGCCCGCCGATCCGGATTCGGCTTCGCCTGCCGGCCTCGAGCCGGACGGTGTGCCGACGCTTCCGCTCGGCACGACGGAGGACGGGACCGACGTGCGCAGTTCCCTGCTTTCGCTGCGCAAGCACACCGCGGTGTTCGCCGGTTCCGGCTCCGGCAAGACTGTTCTGCTGCGCCGGTTGATTGAAGAGTGTGCGCTGCAGGGCGTGTCGTCGATCGTGCTGGATCCCAACAACGACCTCGCCCGGCTGGGTGACCGCTGGCCGGTACCGCCACCCGGCTGGCGGCCCGGCGACGCGACTCGAGCTGACCGCTATCTGCGTGACACCGAGGTAGTGGTGTGGACACCACGGGTCGAGGGCGGCCGCCCGCTGAGCTTCCAGCCGCTCCCGGATCTCGCCGCGCTGGTCGACGACCCCGACGAGTTCGGGCAAGCCCTCGAAACCGCTGTCGCTGCACTGGCACCACGTGCCCGGGTGGCCGGTGCCACGGCCAAGGCGGACCGCGCGCAGGCGCTTCTGCGTGAGGTCCTCACGGAGTTTGCCCACCGTGGTGGCGGTGGCCTCGATGCGTTCCTGGACTTGCTGGGAGACCTGCCCGAAGGTATTACGTCGTTCTTGCGAGCAGGCACTGTGGCCACGGAACTGGCCGAGACGCTGCGCGCTGCGGTGATCAACGACCCGCTCTTCGGCGGCCGCGGCACCGCATTCGACCCGGCCACACTGCTCACGCCGACGCCCGGCAAACGAGCGCGGATTTCGGTCATCAGCCTCGTGGGGTTACCGGGCGAGCATCAACGGCAGGGATTCGTCAACCAGTTGCAAATGGCGTTGTTCGCCTGGATCAAAAACAATCCCGCCGGTGATCGTCCCCTGAGCGGCCTGCTCGTTATGGACGAAGCACAGACACTCGCACCGTCGGGTGCGATGACGCCCTGTACGGCGAGCACGTTGGCGCTGGTCTCCCAAGCGCGCAAGTACGGGCTTGGTCTGGTCTTTGCAACGCAAGCCCCCAAGGGCATCCACAATCGCATCGTTGGCAACACTGCGACGCAGTACTTCGGGTTCATCAACAGCCCGGTACAAGTCGCCGCGGCGAAGGAGATGGCCGCGCAGCGTGGCAGTTCGGTGATGGACATTTCGCGGCTCAGCGCCGGCGAGTTCTACCTGGTGACCGAAGGCGAACCGTTCCGGCGGGTCAACTCCCCCATGTGCCTGAGTCACCACCCTCCCAGTGCCCTGACCCCCGAAGAAGTCGTGACGAAAGCCCGGCTCGGTCGGTGAAGGAGACCCAGTGGACGTGGTGATCGGCGGACTGACCCGCGAGTTCCAGAAGACCCACGACCTGACCGCACTACCGGAGAGTGAGGCTTTCGAGGCCTTCGCCGCCTACTGCGTGCTGAGCTCGTTTTACGAGAACGAGTTCGCCCCGGACACCTTCCGCATCGGCGGCGGGAACGATCTCGGCATCGACGCGTTCGCCGTTCTGGTCGACGGGGATCTGCTGCACGACGCGGATGACGTGGCACGGGTGATGGACAGCCGCATCCGTCCCGCAGTGGACATCGTCTTCATCCAGGCCAAGACAAGCAGCCGGTTCGAAGGCCGGGTGATCTCGGATCTCGCGGACAACCTCCTCCACATCGTCCGCCCGGGCGAACTTCCTTACCCGGCGTCGGACGATATCCAGAACATCCGCCGGTGCCTCCACGACGCGATATACGGCAACATCGGCAAGCTTGCCGGACGGCTGCCACGGCTCCACGTCTTCTACGTGAGCACGGGCAGTGACGTCGCCGCCATGATCAGGCAGAAAGCCGCCAGCGCGGAACGGAAGCTGAACGCGACCGGGTTGTTCGACGACGTCGCTTTCGAATGCAAGACCCAGCACCACTTGCGCGGACTCTACCGGCGAGCGACCAGCTCGGTGACCGCGACGTTTCCGATGCCCCGGCGGATCGTCGTACCGAGCACTTCCGCAGTGGAGCAGGCCGTGACCGGTCTGATCGCCGCCCCCGACTTGGTCGAACGCGTACTGACCGACGACGCGGGCCGTCTGCGCCGCACCCTCTTCCACGAGAACTTTCGCGATTTCCAGGGTTACAACGAGGTGAACTCGAAGATCCGCGACACTCTGCGCGATCCGCGCGAGCGCAGCTTGTTCTCGTTGTACAACTTGGGTATCACCATCGTGACCCGCGGCCTGAAGCCGATCGGCGACGACGTGGTCCTAACAGACTTCCAGATCGTGAACGGCTGCCAGACCTGCCATGTGCTTTTCGACCAGCGTGAGCAGCTCACTGACGCGGTGCACGTGAAACTGCTGGTCGTGCACACGCAGAACGAGGACGTCGTCAGCGGGATCGCTGCGGCGACCAATCGGCAGACAGTGATCAGCGAGGAGGACCTCAGCGTCCGCGACGAATTCCACCGCCTGCTGGAGGAGTACTTCGAGCACAGCCGGGATAGGCAGCAACGTCTCTACTACGAACGGCGCTCGAAACAGTACAGCGAACGGAAGGACATCGAAAAGGTGAGAGTGTTCGGCCGACCCCAGCTGACGCGTGCATACCTTGCGATGTTCCTCGACGAACCGGCCGGAGTCGGTCACTTCAAGTCGTTGTTGCAGGAACGTGGCCGGGAACTGTTCCAGCCCGGGCAACAGCCCGTGTACTACTACCTGGCAGCTGCGACGCTGTACCGGGTCGAATGGTTGCTGCGCAACAAGCGCATCGACAAGAAGTACGCGCCGGCGCGGTACCACCTGCTGGCCGCCGTCAGGTTGCAATCGATGGGTACCGAAGCGGTGGACCACGGTCCGCGCACCGCCGAACAGAAGTGTGCGCAGTTGCTGCGCGACATCTGGGACCCCAACGCGTCGGAACGGCTCTTCACCCGGTTGCTGCGCCCGCTGCAGCGGGCGATGGACGCGGAGCCGCCGTCCGTTCCGGTCGGGGAAATGGTCCGGACACAACGCTTTGCCGATCGCTTCCGCCAAGAAGTGCTCCGAGGTTGACGCGTTCAGTCCCTCGGTCGCACCGCATTCTGGTTCCGGACCACGGTCAGTTCTTGCCCATCCCTTCGGTACCGAACCTTGGCCCACCACAAACCATCCTCGCGGGGAGCCGCTTCCCAGGAGAGGTGCCCCGGGTACCACGCCTCACCGTCGCGAACGAGGCACGGCTTGGGTGCCGAGACCGGAGCCACGTCCGGTGTCCGGCGAGCGAGCCACGCCGGGGTGCAGCAGTACTCGCACGGCTCCAGCGCCCCGGGCCGCACACTCGCCCAGGCGATGGGCACCGGGGTGTGGGTCTCGTTGCCTCGAGAGGCGGCATAGCGCTGGCCACGCAGCAGCCAGTCGCACGTGGGGTCGTTGTGGTAGGCCGCGCCACCGCCGGTGCGGTAGCCGTGGGGCCGCACGCCCGGAGGTGGAGGCAGGCAGTCGGCGCACTGACCCTGTGGCAGATCGTGTTTGCAACGGGACTCCACGAGATCATCGTAGAGGAATTGCCCCTGACTGTGGCGTGGATCGCAGCGAGCTCCGGCCGCTTGAAACAGCAAGGAACCCCCGGCGTAACACCAGGGGTTCCTTGTATTGCTGTCTCAACCAGACGTGCGCCCGAAGGGATTCGAACCCCTGACCTTCTGATCCGTAGTCAGATGCTCTATCCAGCTGAGCTACGGGCGCGTGTTCAGTTGTAACCTAGCACCCGGCGAACCGAGTACCAGCGGAGGCTCCGGGATTTGAACCCGGGAGGGGGGGTTACCCCCAACCGCATTAGCAGTGCGGCGCCATAGACCAGACTAGGCGAAGCCTCCTGGGCCCAACGACCACTGCTCAGATAGGTTACACACCCCCCGAACCCCCTCCGAAGGCACCCCCCTCACGCCCGGCGCAGCAGCCTGAGCAGGCGCGGAGAGCGGCCGCCCAGGCCTTCGGCCTCGAACGTCGCGATGCCCACGCGCGGGAGTTCGCGGACGCCCGGGTACACCAGGTACCTGGGCACCCAGCGCGGCTGGAACTTCGCGTTGAAGCGGTAGAGCGTCTCGATCTGGATCCAGCGCGAGAAGAAGTGCAGCACCTTCGCCGCCGTCTTCGCGACCGGGCCGGCGCCGATGCGCTGCCCCTGCTCCATCAGCGCGCGGAACGCCGCGAAGTTCAGGGAGACCTGTGAGACGCCGTGGCGGCCCGCCGCCAGGAGGAGCTCCGAGATCATCAGCTCGTTGACGCCGTTGTCGGCCGTGCGGTCGCGGCGCATGACGTCCAGGGAAAGCCCGGTCGAGCCCCACGGCACGAACTGGAGCACGCCGCGGACGCGCCCGCCCTGTTCGGCGGTCACCAGCACCGATCCCGGGTCGCCCAGGCGGCCCAGCGCCATCGAGAAGCCGCGCTCGGTGTCCGTGCCGCGCCAGTTCGCGGCCAGGGTCGCCAGCTCGGCCAGCTCGCCGGGACGCAGGTCCTCGGCCCGGCGCACCAGCACCCGGTAGCCCGCGCGCTTCGTGCGGGCCGCCGCCTGGCGGACGCCGCGCATGCTGCGGCCGTCCAACGTGAACCCGGCGGCGTCGACGACGGCCTCGTCGCCGATCTCCAGCACCTCCAAGCCGAACCGGGCCCAGACCGTCGCGCCGAGCTCCGAGACGCCCATCGCCGCCGGGACCCAGCCGCCGCGGCGGCAGACCTCCAGGTACTCCTCGATCGCGCCCGGCCAGGCCTCGTGGTCGCCCAGCGGGTCCGCCGAGCAGAGCGCGACCCCGGCGATCACGCGGTAGGTGACGGCGGCCTTGCCCGTCTTCGAGAACACGGCGAACTTGTCCCGCCGCAGGGCGAAGTACCCGAGCGAGTCGCGCGCGCCGTGCTCGTCCAGCAGCCGGCGCAGCCGCGCGACCTCCTCGTCGGTCAGCCGTGGCGCCGGTTCGGCCGAGCGCAGCAGGAAGTACGCCGACACCAGGACGGCGGCGAGGCCGAACAGCAGGCCGACGGCGGCGGTGAGGTCCGCCAGCCACACCTGGTGGAACACCGCGGGCCCGCCGGCGGCGACCAGCGCGAGCGCCGACTCCGCGAGCCGGTCGCCGAAGCCCATCGGCTCCAGGGCCGCACGCGGCGCCACGGACAGCAGGATGACGTTGATCACGAAGCCGGCCAGCGCCAGCTGGACGAACACGCGCACCGCCCGCCAGCGCCCGACCACCGGGTCCGGCTTCGCCACGAAGTAGCGCCGGTTGGCGATCAGGCCCACCAGCAGCAGCACCGACACCAGACCCGCGCCGAAGACGTGCTTCAGCCCGAGGTGCGACACCGTGAGCAGCACCGTCGCCCCGACCGACAGCTGCCAGGCCCGGCGCTTGCGGCGCCGGAGACCCGCGGCCAGCAGCACGAGCAGCACACCCATGACCAGCGCCACGGTCGCCGCGGCGACCGTGGCACCCTGCGGCAGCTCCAGCCATTCGGCCAGGTGCCCGCGCAGGCTGTGCCGCCCGGCCGGGACCAGGATCGAGCCGAGGGTCAGCAGCCCGGCCAGCCGGGTCACCCAGGTGATCACCGCCACCGTGGTGGCCCCCGCCACCTTCCAGGTGATCTGCGCGCGTGTCCCCGTCACCACCGGTTCAACCCGCCGTGGCCGACCATGCTTCCCCCGTCTAGCCGCCGGCGAGCTCCACGAACGGCGCCAGCGCCGCCGGGTTGGCCAGCGCGTCGCGGCTGACGGCCCGGTCGGGAGCCACACCGGCGAGGATCTTCTTCACCGGTACCTCACACTTCTTACCGTTCAAGGTTCGAGGAACCTCGGAAACCACGACGAACCGATCGGGTACATGGCGTGGTGAGAGTGCGCTCCGGAGCTCCTTGCGCAGGCGCGGCTCGACGTCTTCGAGCGCGACGCCGCCGGCCAGCACCACGAAGCAGATCAGCTGGCCGTCCTCGTTCCCGGCCGCCGAGGTGTCCACGACCAGCGAGTCCGCGATTTCGTCGTAGCCCTCGACGACCCGGTAGAACTCCGCCGTGCCCATCCGGACGCCGCCGCGGTTGAGCGTCGAGTCGCTGCGGCCGTAGATCACCGCCGAGCCGCGGTTCGTGATGCGGATCCAGTCCCCGTGGCGCCACAAGCCCGGGTACATCTCGAAGTACGCCTCACGCAGGCGCGAGCCGTCGGGGTCGTGCCAGAAGAACACCGGCATCGACGGCATCGGTTTCGTGATGACCAGCTCGCCGACCTCCTCGACGACGGCGTTGCCCGCCTCGTCGAAGGCGTTGACCGCGGCGCCGAGCGCCGGGCAGGACAGCTCGCCGAGCCAGACCGGCACGTCGGGCGCCGACGCGACGAAGGCCGCGCACAGGTCGGTGCCGCCGGAGACCGAGCAGATCTGGACGTTCTTCCCGACCTCGTTCACGATCCACCGGAAGCCTTCGACGCTCAGCGGCGCGCCGGTGGAGCCCAGCGCGCGCAGCCCGGTCAGGTCGTAGCGCCCGGCGGGCTTCAGGCCGGCCTTGAGGCAGCTCTGGATGAACGGCGCCGACGTGCCGAAGTAGGTGACGCGGTGCTGCTCGGCCAGATGCCAGAGCGCGTTCAGGTCCGGGAATCCCGGGCTGCCGTCGTAGAGCACGATCGTGGTGCCGACCAGCAGGCCGGAGATGAGGAAGTTCCACATCATCCAGCCGGTGGTGCTGTACCAGAAGAACCGGTCGCCGGGGCCGAGGTCGGTCTGCAGGGCGAGGGCCTTGAGGTGCTCGAGGGTGATGCCCCCGTGGCCGTGCACGATGCCCTTCGGCAGGCCGGTGGTGCCCGACGAATAGAGCACCCACAGCGGGTGCGCGAATTCGACCGGCTCGAACAGCAGCGGCGCGCCCGCGTGCTTCGCGAGCAGCTCGGCCCAGCCGAGCGCGCCGTCCATGCGGCCTTCGCCGACGTACTCGACGAGCACGGTCGCGGCCAGCGACGGCAGCTGCGCCTGGAGGTCGGCGATCGTCGTCCGGATGTCGAACTGGCGGCCGTTGTACGCGTAGCCGTTGACCGCGAAGAGCACCTTCGGCTCGATCTGCACGAAGCGGTCCGCGACCGCGCGGACGCCGAAGTCCGGTGAGCACGACGACCAGATGGCCCCGATGCTGGCCGCGGCGAGGAACGCGACGAGTGTCTGCGGGCAGTTCGGTGCCAGTGCGACGACCCGGTCGCCCTTGCCGACGCCCAGTTCCAGGAACGCGGCCCGGGCGGCGGCGACCTGTCCGCGAAGGTCGCCGTACGTCAGGTGGCTCGCGAAGCCGTCTTCGCGGTGGAAGATCACTGCTGTCTCGTCGTCGGCCTTCGCCGCGCCCGCGACGCCGGGGGTGAGCGCGTGCTCGGCGTAGTTCAGCGTGCCGCCCTCGAACCAGACGGCGTTCGGCATCTCGCCCGAGAGCACCTCGCCGGGCTGATCGTGCCAGCGGACGCCGAGGAAGTCCGCGACCGCGGCCCAGAAGTCCGGGCCGCGCTCGACCGAGAACTCCCACAGCGAGCGGTAGTCGTCCACCTCGACGCCGCGCTCGGCGCGCAGCCACCGGCGGAAGGCATCGATCTTGGTGTCGGCAACGTGGCCCGGCTCGGGGCGCCAGAGCACTTCGGGGGCGTCGGCGGTGTGCGTCACGCCCCGAGCCTAATCCTTCGGATCGGGAAGTCACTGTGTGTGAAACCGACACTCGGCCGACCGCGGGCATGGCGGCCGACCACACCTACCGCAGGTGCGCGTCGAACCAGTTGAGGGTGCGCTGCCAGGCCTCCGCGGCCGCGCCCGGATCGGCGTCGAAGCGGTGGTTCGCGCCCGGGTAGTGGACGACGTTCGTGGCGACCTTCGCCGAGGCGGCGGCATCGCGGAGGCGCTCGACGTCGGCGCCGCCCGCCTCGTCGCCGGCGTCGCCGTACATGCCGAGCCACGGGCTGGTGAGCCGCCCGGCGATCTCGACCAGCGCGGGCAGTTCGACGGCCTGCTGCCCGCCGACGCTGACCGCGGCACCGAGCTTGCGGTGCGACGCGACGACGAGGGCCGCGGTGCCGCCGAGGTCGAAGCCCATCACGCCGAGCAGGTCGCCCTGGACCCCCCGCTCGACCAGCCAGGCGAGGGTGCGGTCGGTGGCGTCGAGCAGGTCCTGCTGGGTGAGTTCGTCGTTCTCCAGGTGCGGGGTGACGGTCAGCCAGCCTTCCGTGGCGAGGCTGGCGAGCAGCATCCGGACGCCGTCGGTGACGCCGTCGGCCTCGTGGAGCACCACCAACCCACCGCGCAGCGCGCCCTCGGGTTCCGAAAAGGTCAGGCGCAGGGTTCGGCCGTCGGTGCGCTGGTAATCCACGGTGGAGGTCGACGTCATTGTCCAACTCAACCACCTGGAGGTGAACGGGAGGAAGCCCGGTGACGCAGGTCGCCGGCCGGCCCGGGCCGCAAGACGGCAGTCGCGGGGCGGCGGGCGGAAAAGATACGGTGAGCAGGTCGTCCCGTCGATCTCCAGGAGCGCCGAAGATGTCGTCCGTGTCCCCGCGTGCCGATCTCGAATCGTTGCCGAAATACGTCCCCGGCCGGACGATCGAAGGTGCCATCAAGCTGGCGAGCAACGAGGTGCCCGGCGGTGCGCTGCCGAGCGTCGCCCAGGCGATCGCCGCGGCCGCGGCCGGGGTCAACCGCTACCCGGACACCGGCTCGCAGGCCCTGCGCGAGCGGCTGGCGCGTGAGCTGGACGTGCCGGTGGAGCGCGTCGCGATCGGCTGCGGCTCGGTTTCGCTGTGCCAGCAGACCATCCAGGCGGTGTGCGGGCCCGGCGACGAGGTCATCTTCGGCTGGCGCTCCTTCGAGGCGTACCCGATCGTCACGCAGGTCGCGAACGCCGTCTCGGTGAAGGTCCCGATCACCGAGGGCCAGGAGCTCGACCTCGACGCGATGCTCGCGGCCATCACCGACCGGACGCGCGTGGTCTTCGTCTGCAACCCGAACAACCCCACCGGGACGGCGGTGCGTCGCGCGGAGCTGGAACGGTTCCTGGCCGCGGTGCCCGGCCACGTGCTGGTCGTGCTGGACGAGGCGTACAAGGAGTTCGTCACCGACCCCGACGTGCCCGACGGCGTCGAGTACACGCGCAGCCGGTCGAACGTCATGGTGCTTCGCACGTTCTCGAAGGCGTACGGCCTTGCGGGCCTTCGCGTCGGTTACGCGGTCGCGCCCGACGCGATCGCCGACGCGCTTCGCCAGGTGTACGTGGCTTTCTCGGTGAACGTGCTGGCCCAGGTGGCCGCGCTGGCGTCACTCGACGCCGCCGACGAGCTCCTGGCCCGCTGCCAGGACATCGTCGTCGAGCGCGGGCGAGTGCGGGAAGCGCTGCTCGAAGCGGGTTACCGGGTCCCGGAGACGCAGGCGAACTTCGTCTGGCTGCCGCTCGGTGACCAGGCCGTCCCGTTCGCCGAGCACGCGCTGGACCGCAAGCTGGTGGTGCGCCCGTTCGCCGGCGACGGCGTCCGCGTGACGATCGGGACCCCCGAGGAGAACGACCTCTTCCTGGCCGCGGCGCGCGAGTTCCCTACCCGAACTGCTTGACCACCAGCTGGATGACGGCGGCGACGCCGATCACCACGATCACGCCGCGCAGCACCGCCGGCGGCAGCTTCCGGCCGATCTTCGCGCCGAGGAAGCCGCCGGCGGTCGAGCCGACGGCCAGCCACAGCACCACGGCCCAGCTGATCGGCGCGACGAACGCGTAGATGACCCCGGCGACCAGGTTGACGACGGCGGCGAGGACGTTCTTCACACCGTTGAGCTTCTGCAGCGGCTCGGACAGCAGCATCCCCATCACCGCCATCAGCATCACGCCCTGCGCGGCGGTGAAGTACCCGCCGTAGATGCCGATGAGGAAGATGAAGAACATCAGCAGCGGCCCGGATTTGTGCTCGGTCCCGTTCTGCTCCCGCCGTTCCGCGACCCACTTCGACACCTTCGGCTGGATGATCACGAGGACCACGGCCAGGCCGACGAGCACGGGAACGACGGCCTCGAAGGCGTCCTTCGGCAGCGAAAGCAGCAGGACCGTGCCGCCGATGGCCCCGAGGAAGGACGCGACGCCGAACTTGACGGCCTGCGGCCAGTAGCCCTTGAGCTCGTGCCGGTACCCCCAGGCCCCGCTGAGCGTCCCGGGCGCGAGGCCGATGGCGTTCGAGGTCGTGGCGGTCACGGGCGGATAGCCGAGCGCGACGAGCACGGGGAAGGTGACGAGCGTCCCCGACCCGACAACGGCGTTGATGGTCCCCGCCCAGATCCCGGCGACCACGACGATCAGGGCGTGCCACCACGTCATGAAGCAATCACGTGCGGAGCCTAAGCATCGCCGGGCGCTCCCGCGACGCGGATGTGTCAGGTCAGACACTCTCGATGCAGCGCCGCGGCCGGTCGGGTGCGTAAGCAGCGGTACCTGACGTGAAGGAGTTCGGATGCGGGCAGCCGACGAAGATCGGTTTCGCGAGTTCGCCAGGGACAACGCCCTCGCTCTGCGGCGCTACGGCTACCTGCTGTGCGGTGACTGGCAATTGGCCGAGGACCTCGTCCAGACCACGTTGTACAAGCTGTACGGCGCGTGGCCGCAGATCCGCGGAACCGATCGGCCGATGAGCTACGCGCGGCGGACGCTGACCCGGTGCTGGCTCGACGAACGACGGCGGCCGTGGCGGAGCTCGCGCCCCGGCAGCGGGCGGTGCTGGTGCGGTACTTCTGCGACCTGCCGGTGGCCGAAACCGCCCGGGAGCTGCGCTGTTCCGAAGGCACGGTCCGCAGTCAGGCCACGAGGGCGCTGAAGTCCCTCCGCAGCCTCTACCCCGTCGATTCCGGCTTCCTGGCAGAAAGCGAGCTGTGATGAACGAGCAGATCCTGGCCCACGAGTTCACCGCGGCCGTCCGCACCGAACCGCCGTTGGGCTTCGACCCCGACGAGGTCGTCACCCGAGTGGCCCGGCGGCGCCGAAACCGGCGGATCGTCCTGCTGGCGGCGGCCGGTGTCGTCGTCGCGGCGCTCGCCGCCGTCGCCATCCCGGCCACTCGCACCGGCGCCGGCGTCCCGGTCCAGCCGGCGGCGCCGTCGATGGTGCCGTCCACCGGTGAGCGGCTGTGGCCGCCGGTCGGCGTCGAGGTCGCTCAGCCGACCGAAGCCCGGCTCAGCGCCCGGGCGCCCGAGATCGCCGACCACCTCGAGGCGGTCCTGGGGAAGATGCTGCCCGCCACCGACGGACTCAGCCGCAAGCTCAACGATTCCGGCCGGTTCGCGGGCATCCTGCCGGCGAGCCAGGTGGGGGTGCGCACCATGGCGCACGGCGGGCCGGACGGTGGCGGCTACTTCGTCTCGGTCGACGTCTACGTGCCGGCCGCGCCGGTGACCCGGTTCCAGCCCCGCCAGCTGTGTGCCGACCTGAAGAAGGAGGTCAGCACGGCGACCACGTGCCGCTACGCCGATGTCGGCACCGGCGGGGTGCGGATGACGACGGAAGAGGACACCGTAGACCGGGCGAACACGAAGCAGCACCGCATCACGGTGACCGACTTCCGCGCGGACGGCAGCTACGTCCTCGCCACGATCGCGAACTCGCCCGGGGTCAGCGGCGCACTGCCCCTGACCGCGGACCAGCTCGCCGCCTTGGCCAGTGATCCCGGGCTGACCCTGTAGCGCGCCGGGCCGGAGCCGGCAACGGTCTGACGGTCACCGCGGGGTGAAGACGCAGAACTCGTTGCCCTCCGGGTCGGCCAGCTGGTCCCACTCGGTGTCGCCACCGCGTTCGCGGACCATCGTGGCTCCCATCGCCACCAGCTCGGCCGCATCGCCGAAGACGTCCAGGTGCATGCGGTTCTTGACCGTCTTCCGCTCCGGCACCGGGTTGAGCCAGATCAGCGGGCCCTCCCCGGCCGGGTCGACGATCGGGACCGGCCAGCCGTCCGGGCGCGTGTCGCCCGTCAGCGAGTCGCGGCGGACGTAGCCGAGCGCCCGGCACCACCAATCCGCCAGGGCCTGGTGATCGTTCGCGTCCAGGGCGAGGTCCTTGAGCTTCGCGGTCATGCCGCTCCTTCCGGGACGTGCGCAGGCACCACGTCCGACTCCACGCGCCATCCGAGCGAGGTGTACAGCCCGCGCCCGGCCGCGGAGGCCAGCAGCACGCTCGAACCCGCCCCCGCCGCCTCGCTCAGCCGGTGCATCACCACGCGGCCGAGCCCCTTCCGGCGGTGCTCCGGATCCGTCTCGATCTTGTCGAACACCGCCACTCCGCCGGCCACCGCGACCCGGCCCCGTGCCGCCGGGACGTCGCCGGAGGACACGACCACGTCCCACGCCGGCCCGTCGCCGGCCACGGTCACCGAATACCCCGGCGAAGCGGCCGCCGGTGGCACCGGCCCGTCGAAGGCCATCAGGTACTCCGTCTCCCCCGCCGTCCACGCCGGGGTCAGTCCCGCCACGACCGCCGACCGTGAACCGCACGTCTTCAGCCACGTGCCCGGCGACGCCACCGTCCGGGCCCGGGACCCGACCGCGGCCGGTGATCGCAGCAGGTACCGCACCCGGTGCCCGGGCAGGCCGACGTCGACGCGGTAGCCGTCGGGCTCGGCAACCGGCGCCGGGGTCGCCCGGGACACCGCCCAGCCGCGCACCCACGCACCCAAGATGTCCATGCCGGTGATCATGGCAGCCACCCCCGACAATTCCGTGAGCTGAGAGGATGGGCGCGTGGACACCGAGCAGGTCTGGAGCGCGACCGTCGACCGGCTGCGGGCGCGGATCGACTCCGGCGACCTGCCGCCGGGCAGCCGGCTGCCCGCCGAACGCGTCCTCTGCGAAGAGCTCGGCATCAGCCGGGGGTCGCTGCGGCAGGCCCTGCGCGTCCTCGCCTCCATCGGCTACGTCCAGATCCGCGCCGGCTCCGGCACCTACGTCCGCGAGCAGCAGGAACAGCCCCTGCGGACCTGGTTCACCGAGCACGACCAGCTCGTCGAGAAGCTCTTCGACCTGCGGGCGACCGTCGAGCCCACCCTCGCCGAACGGCTGGCTCGGCACGCAGGAGCGAAGACCGTCAGCCGGCTCGAGGACAACGTCGCCGAGATGGCGCAGGCCGCCGAA
Organism: Amycolatopsis sp. lyj-346; assembly: GCF_046548975.1. NCBI lineage: Bacteria > Bacillati > Actinomycetota > Actinomycetes > Pseudonocardiales > Pseudonocardiaceae > Amycolatopsis > Amycolatopsis sp. lyj-346. The sequence continues at coordinate 1,269,399 of NZ_JAJPWT010000001.1, read as the reverse complement.
GCCGGGGACATGCTGCACGTGATCGCCGCCGACGCCGAGTTCCACCGGGTGATCGCCCAGAACGCCGGCAACGACGACGTCGCCGGGCTGCTGCGGTCGGTACTCGCCCTGGTCGGCGAGGAGCGGCGGGCGGCGCTGCGGCTGCCGGGGCAGATCCGCAAGGCCGTCGCCGACCACCGCGCGATCCTCGACGCCATCCGGCGGTCCGACCCGGCCGCCGCCCGCGAGCTGACGCTCAAGCACCTGGTCGACGCCAAGACCTACGCGCACGACTACGCCGCACGCCCCGAAACGCGCTAGACTTTTCACAACGTTGTGAAACTTCTGGGGGTCGTGATGGAGAAGGTCCGCTTCACCGAAGAAAAAGCCACCAACCTCGCCACGCTGTACGGCCGCGCGCTCGACTACCGCAGCGCCCACCCGATCCTCGGCGACAAGGCGGCCGACGACGCCGTCCGCCGGATCGACTACGACTTCACCAAGATCGGCGTCTCCCACGACCGCGCGATCTCGGTCGTCCTGCGGGCGAAGCCGATCGACGACTGGGCCGCCGAGTACCTGCGCGACCACCCGGACGCCATCGTGCTGCACCTGGGCTGCGGCATGGACACGCGGTTCCAGCGCCTCGCGCCGCCGGAGACCGTCCAGTGGTACGAGGTCGACTACCCCGAGGTCGTCGAGCTGCGCGAGAAGCTCTACCCCCAGGCCCCGAACCAGACGCACATCGGCTCGTCGGTGACCGACTTCGGCTGGCTCGACCAGGTGCCGTCGGACCGGCCGGCGCTGATCGTCGCCGAGGGCCTCACGATGTACCTGAAGCCCGAGACCGGCACCGAACTCTTCCGCCGGCTGGCCGCGAAGTTCCCGTCGGGCGAGCTGATCTGCGACCTCTTCAACCGGACGGCCATCAAGATCCAGAAGCTCAACGCACCGGTGCGCAAGGCGGGCGCGACGCTGTACTGGGGCGTCGACGACCCGCGCGACCTCGAGCGCTGCGGCCTCACGTGCGAGTCCGCACTGAACGCCGCACACTGGGCGACTCCGGAGGTGATGGCCCAGGTGGGGCCGTTCACCCGGTTCCAGCTGCGGATGCTGAAGGTCTTTCCGGCCATGGCCCGGACGGCGCACATCGTGCGGTACCGCTTCTGACGGGACTCCGGCACCCGCGCCACGAACGGCGAGCGCCGGCGGTGGCCACGCATTTTCGGCCGTACGATCAACGCCGTGCGCAAGATCGCTGTGAAGAACTTCCGCGTGGTGTTGCGCACCAGCCTGGGCTTCGCCGGGCTGGGCCTCGGCTCGAGCGTCGCCGGCTCCGGGGTGGTCGCCCTGCTGCTGGTGCTGCAGGGCCTGCCCAACGACGTCGGCGACCGCGGCTGGGTGCTCGGCCTGACCGCGGCCGGCATCGTCGCCGCGGCACTGCTCGCCGGGACGTTGTGGACGGCGTGGCTGCAGCGGCGCACCGTGATCTGGTTCGTGCTCGGCCGCCCGCCGTCGGTCAGCGAGGCGCGGCGCGCGCTGCGGCTGCCGGTCGACATGGCGGTGGTCAGCGGCACGCTCTGGCTGATCGGCACCGTCGTCCTCACCGTGCTCGCCGGGGTGCTCGGCTCGGCCGACGACGCCGTCGGCATGGCCACCGTGATCGGGCTCGGCGGGCTCACCACGGTCGGGCTCACCTACCTCGCGGCCGAGTGGGTGGCGCGGCCGGTGATGACGATCGCCCTCGGCGTCCTGCCGCCGCGCGGCTCGCTGCCGGTCACCGTGCTCACCCGGCTGATCGTCACCTGGGCGCTGGCCAGCGGCGCCCCGTTCGTGGGTGTGCTGCTCGTCGCCACGCCGCCGGACCTCGGCTCGGGCAACCACACGGCGAGCCTGATCATGCTGTCGGTGATCGGCCTCGGCGTCGGCGCGATCGGCACCGCGCTGCTGGCCAGGGCGGTCGCGGCACCGCTGCACCGGCTGCGCGTGGCGCTCGACGAGATCGCGCGCGGCAACAGCGACGTCGCCGTGGACGTCGACGACTCCAGCGAGATCGGCCTGCTCCAGACGTCGGTGAACCAGCTCGCCGCCGGCCTGCGCGAGCAGGCGCGGATGCGGGACCTGTTCGGCAGGCACGTCGGTGCCGACGTCGCCCGGCACGCGCTCGAGTACGGCGCGTCCCTTTCGGGCGACGTCCGTGAGGTCACGGCCTTGTTCGTCGACGTCGTCGACTCGACCGCGCTGGCCTACCACACCCCGCCGGAGGAACTGGTCGGGAAGCTGAACCGGCTGTTCGCCGTGGTCGTCTCCGCGGTCAACGCGCGCGGCGGGCTGGTCAACAAGTTCCAGGGCGACGCCGCGCTCTGCATCTTCGGCGCACCGACGCGGCTCGCGGACGCCCCGACGGCCGCGCTGTCCGCGGCGCGGGCGATCCGGGACGCGGTGCGCGACGCCGGCGAGCTCGACCTCGGCATCGGCGTCTCGAGCGGCCCGGTGTTCGCCGGGCAGCTCGGCACCAGCAGCCGGTTCGAGTACACCGTGATCGGCGACGCGGTCAACGAGGCCGCGCGGCTCACCGAACTCGCCAAGGCCGTCCCGGCACGGGTGCTCGCCAGCGATGCCGTGGTCTCCGCGGCGTTGCCGGGCGAAGCCGCGCACTGGGAGAAGCACGGCGAGCTGGAACTACGCGGCCGCCAGGAGGCGACCCCGACCTGGACGACCGGCGCTCAGGGCAGCTGACCCAGCTCCGGCCAGCGCAGCACGGTCGAGCCCCAGGTCAGGCCGGCGCCGAACGCGCTGAGCAGGACGCGGTGGCCGGGGAGGAGGGTGCCGTCGGCGCGGGCGTCGGCCAAGGCGAGCGGGATGGACGCGGCGCTGGTGTTGCCGACCCGGTCGATGTTGGCGACCACGGCGTCGGCGGGCATGCCGAGCTGCTTCGCCGTCGCCTGGAGGATCCGGATGTTCGCCTGGTGCCCGACGAAGCGGTCGACGTCGCCGACCATCCAGCCCGCGCGGTCCAGGACCGTGCGCGACGACTCCGCCATCCGCGCGCAGGCGTGCCGGAACACGGCCGTGCCCTGCATGGCGAGGAAGCGGTCGCCCGGCTGGTCGGAGAGCCTTCGCCGGGCGCCACCGGCCTCGACCCAGAGCAGCTCGGCGTGCTCGCCCTCGCTGTGCAGGTCGAACGGCCCGAGCGCGCCCGGCTCGTCGGCGTCGCCCGCGCGCAGCAGCACCGCGCCGGCGCCGTCGCCGAAGATCGGCACGGTGGTGCGGTCGCCGGGGTCGATGAGCGTGGTGAAGGTGTCGGCGCCGATGACGAGCACGCGCTCGGCCAGCCCGCCCGCGATGAATGCGGAGCCCGTGGCGAGGGCGTAGACGAAGCCGCTGCAGACGGCGTTGACGTCGAACGCCGCGGCCGTGCCGAGCCCGAGCCGGGCGGCGACCTGCGGCGCGCTGGCCGGGCAGGGCTGGTCGGGCGTGGCGGTGGCGAGGATGACGGCGTCGGCGGACGTGCCACCGAGCGCTTCGCGGCCCGCCCCGACCGCGAGGTCCACCGTGGACTCACCGGGCCCGGCGACGCGGCGCTCGCGGATCCCGGTGCGAGTCCGGATCCACTCGTCCGAAGTGTCGAGCCGGGTGGCGATTTCGTGGTTGTCCAGGACTTTCGTCGGCAACCACGAGCCGAGACCGGTCAGCACGGCGGCAGGTGCGGGCACGGGAGAGCCTCCCCACGCCGGCGGGTTGGCGAAGCGACCGGCTGGTCTTCCACTTCTATGGGCTACCCCCTGGTAGACCGGTCAGTTGTGTTCGAGGTCACGGTAAAAGTTGTTTCATCTTCGGTTCGGACGGAGTAGTGAGCGACGTCACGGAGGAGTGAACGGCGGCGGATTGTCGGGGGTGCCGGATAGCCTGCTGGGGTGCGGACACCCGACCTCGACCAGCTGGACATCGCCATCCTCGCCTGCCTCCAGGCGGACGCCCGCACGATCGCCGAGACGATCGGGGCGAAGGTCGGCCTCTCGGCCGCGGCCGTGCAGCGGCGGATCAAGCGGCTGCGCGAGGCGGGCGTCATCGAGCGCGAGGTGGCGGTGCTGTCGCCGGAGGCCCTCGGGCTGAGCATGACGTTCGTGGTGACGGTCGAGATGGAGCGCGAGAACCTCGCGGTGTTCGACGGGTTCCGCCGCCAGGTCCTCGCCGAGGACGCCGTCCAGCAGTGCTACTACGTCACCGGCACGGCGGACTTCGTCCTGATCGTGACGTGCCCGGACATGGCGGGCTTCGAGGCGTTCACCCGGCGGATGTTCTTCGACAACCCGAACGTCCGGCACTTCACGACGAGCGTGGCGATGGACCGCGTGAAGGTGGGGCTCAGCCTGCCGCTCGACCCGTAAGCTGAAGCGCTGTCCACCCTGGGGGGAAGGCATGCTTCGGATCTTTCTGGCCGCGACGTTGATCGACGCGCTGGGCAGCGGGCTGTGGGTCCCGTTCGCCCTGTTGTTCCTGGTGCACGGGCAGGGCATGGGCCTGGTCGACGCCGGCGCGTCGCTGACCACCGGCGCCCTGCTGGCCCTGTTGACCGGCCCGGCGACCGGGGCGGCGATGGACCGCTTCGGGCCGCGGGCGCTGCTCATCGCGGGCAACCTGGTGCGGCTCGCCGCCTTCGCGGCCTACCCGCTGGCGCACACGAGCTGGCAGGTGATCGTGGTGTCGGCCGTGGCCGGCTTCGGCGACCGCCTGTTCTGGACGTGCAACGCGCCGATGGTGGCCCGGCTGACGACCGGCGCCGACACGGACCGCATGCTGGCGAACCAGACGGTGGGCCGCTTCGCGGGCGCGGGCCTCGGCGCGGCGGCGATGGCCGTGCTGCCGACGATCACCAGCCCCTGGGCGTTCCACCTGCTGGCGTACGTGAACGCGGCCAGCTTCGGAGTCGCCGCCCTGCTCATCCACCTCCTCCCGGCACTTGCACGTGAAAGTGCCCCCCGGTCCCCCGGCCAGAAGGGGCACTTTCACGTGCAAGTGCCCTCGGGGGGCTGGCGGGCCGTGCTGGGTGATCGGGCCTTCACCGGGTTCTGCGTCACCCACATGGCGTTCACGCTCGCCAGCGCGGCCAAGTTCTCCGTGCTGCCGATCGTCGTCCGCGACCTGCTGCATGGTCCACAGTGGATCGCCGGGACCGCGATCACCCTCGGCACCGTGGTCGTCGTCACCGCCCAGCGGCCGATCGTCGGCCTGCTCGCCGGGCGGAGCCGGACCGCCGGGCTGATCGGGGCCGCCGTTCTCTTCGCGGTCTGCTTCGCGCTGTTGATCCCGCTGCAGGCCGTCTCGCTGCCGGTGGCCACCGTGCTGATCCTGCTCACCAGCCTCGGCTTCTCGATCGCGGAGTCCCTCTTCGGCCCGACCGCCACCGCCGCGGCCGCCGCGGCCGCTCCGCCGGGGGCCGAAGGGCGGGCCAGCTCGATCTTCCAGCTGTCCTGGGGCCTGCCCATCGCGCTCGCACCGGGCCTGCTGGCCGCCCTGCTCAGCGTGAGCAACGCGCTGACCTGGTCGGTGCTGACCCTGACCTGCGCATCCGCCGTCCCCGCGCTGCTCGTGCTGCGCCGGAAACTCCCGGGCGCACTGCGCGAACCGTCACCACCCGTGGCTGCCTGAGCGCAAGGGGTATGTGCCGGGTGTTACACCACAATGGACCGATGCAACCGATCAAGTGAACGTGAAGATTCCTTCGTCATGACCGTCGGCCCTGGTCATCTCCTTGCCGAACAGTTCGCGCCGCGCGAACCACCGCGAGACTCCAGGAGGGGCCGTGCACACCGACGCCGTACACCAGAGCCAGTTCGTAGTGCTGAACGAGAGCACCACGCCCGTCCTGTCGCGTCTGTCCTACCACGCCCACGAACCCTTCGCGGTGACCGTGGCCTTCCGGACCGAGCGCGGCCGGTGGATCGAGTGGACCTTCGCGCGTGACCTCCTCGTGGCCGGGCTCGACGAGCCGGCCGGCCTCGGCGACGTCCGGATCCGCCCGGACCTCTCCGACGACGAAGACTTTCTGACCCTGGAAATCGAGTCACCGGACGGCTATGCGTCGTTCGAGCTCGAAGTCGAAGACGTCCGGACCTTTCTGGACGCGTCCACCGAACTGGTGCCGCTCGGCGAAGAGAGCGCGCACTTCGACGTCGACGGGCTGATCGAGGAGATCAGCAACGTCTGACCCGCACACCTCCCAATCCCGCGGCGAGGAACGAAGGGCGGGTTTCGGACGCGCTGGAGGCGCCCGAAACCCGCCCTTCGCGGTCTCTCCGAAGACTCAGCTGGTCTTCAGCGTGGCACCGGTGCCCGAGAGCGCGGCGCCGATCGGGTAGAAGTACGTCACGGACGTGTTGCCGCCGGACAGGATGCCCTGCGCCAGGTTGCCGGCGATGAAGCCACCACCCGAGTCACCGGCCTGCGAGCGGACGTTGGTCGCGGTCATGCCGTTGACCGTGCCTTCGGCGTAGCGGACGCTCTGGTTCTTGGCGCCGATCGTGCCGCAGGTCCAGCCGGTGGTCGAGCCGGCCTTGCAGACCGACGTGCCGGTCGCGGCGTTCGACTGGCCGCGCACCGCGGTCCCGTTGTTCATCTGCGCGACCGGGGTCCAGCCGCTGCTCGTGTTCACCCGCGCGTAGTCGGCGCCCGGGAACCGGTACGTGCCCCACGAACCGAGCGCGGCCCCGTTGGAGCCGGTCAGCCGGCCGCCGCCGGTGAGCGCGGCGCAGTGGCCGGCGGTCATGAAGCCGGTGGTCGTCGAGAACCCGACCGAACAGCGCGAGGACCCGCCGATGTAGTAGGCGTCGCCACCGCGGATGTTGGCGTAGGTGGTCGGCTTCGACGCCGTTTCGCGGATCGTCACCACGGAGGCGTCCACACCGGACTTGGCGAGGAACGCGTCCGCGGCGGCGCGCTGGCCCTGCAGCACGTCCAGGGTGACGCGGTTGGTGGCGTCGTCGACGCCCCAGCCCGTGATCGCGGCGGGCGCCGCCTTGTCGGCGGCGTTCAAGGTGTCCACAGTGGAATTGAGCTGGCGGGCGCTGAACCGCACGACTTCCGCTTCCGCACCGGCTTCCCGGATCTTGGTGGCCAGCGCGGCGTTCGTCGTGGCGACGTGCGCCTTGCCCGTGACGGCGTTGTAGGTCGCGCCGCCGAACGCGTCGCCCAGCGCCGCGGTGAGCGCCTCGGTGACGCGGTTCGCGACGTCCTCGCTCTTCAACCGGGCGAGCGCCTGGTCGTGGGTCAAGCCGAGGTCCCGCTGCATGGCGGGCACCATGTCCGGGTTCAGCAGGTCCTGGCCCGACGCGGGGACGGCGGTCGCGGCCAGCGCGCCCGTCGCCATGACCGCGGTCGCAGCGGCACCGAGAAGTCTTGCGATCTTCATGCTTCTCCCTAGATGGTTACGCGCGGCTCCGCACCGGCCACGCAGTGGTACTCCCCCGGGTGAGCGTCCCCGCAGTGGGCGGTACGGTGCAATCCGGGCGCCCGGCGAATGGGTATACGCATTCACCGAGGACGTATCCCCTGCTCCAGCCGGACTCATGCGCCCCGCGTCACCCGGTCGGACAGGTCCGTAAGTAGGGTTTCCGTGAACTACTTTCAGTAGCCATCGGCGGCACTCGAACGCGTGAACCGACGTTCGAACGTGCGATCGGCCCCCGTTTCGCACGCATAGTGACCCGGAACCACCGGTTCTCGCGGCAAACCGGTGACGGCCGGTAGGCGGACGTGTGACAACAGCACCGGCCACGTATTCGGTGAAAGGTTTACGGACCGTTCGGCGCTGCTTAGGCTCCGCGCACCAGTTCTCCGGTGTGCGTCGAGGAGGTCATATGTGGCTGACCACCCCCCGCCCCACCTCGGTGTCCGTCCGGTCGGGACCCGCCCGGCTGACCGGCCGCGACACCGAGCTCGACGCCATCGTCGCCGTGCTCCGAAGGCGGCCGGCCGCGGTCCTGATCGAGGGCGAGCCGGGCATGGGCCGCACCCGGCTGCTCGCGGAGATCGCGCGGCGCAAGGAGTTCGACGGCGGCCGCGTGCTCACCGGCGCCTGCCAGCCGCTGCGGCACCCCTTTCCCTACGGGCCCGTCCTGGAAGCGCTTCGCGCGGTCGGCGACGCCCCGCTCGGGCCGCTCAGCCCGGTCGCCGGCGTGTTGCGGCCGTTGCTGCCGGAACTCGCGGAAGCGCTTCCTCCGCGGCCCGAACCCCTCGCCGACCCGGTCGCCGAGCGCCACCGCGTGTTCCGCGCGGTGCGGGAACTGCTGGCCGCCTGCGGGCCGGCGCTCCTGCTGATCGACGACCTGCAGTGGGCCGACGAGGACACCCGCGACCTCATGCGGTTCCTCGCCGGCACGATGCCACCCGAGCTGGCGGTGGTCGCCAGCTACCGGTCGGCGACCGACGCGGAGGCGGTGCCACGAGGTGCCCCTTTCCGCGCCGACCCGGCGGTGCACTCCGCGCGCGTCGCGCTCGGCGCGCTCGACGTCGCGGCGGTGCGCGAGCTGGCCGCCGACCTCCTCGACCTGCCCCGGGTGACCGACGACTTCGCGGCGAAGCTGCACGAGTGCACGGCCGGGATCCCGTTCGTCGCCGAGGAAACGCTGCGGGCGCTGAAGGAAGCGGCCGACCGGCTCCCGGTCGGCGAGGTCCTCTCCGATCGCCTGCTGGAGAACCTCGAAGTGCCGGTGCTGCTGCGGGAAGCCGTCACCGAACGGATGGCCGCGCTGCCCGGGCCGGCGGTGCGGCTGGCCGGCGCGGCCGCGGTGCTCGGCGTCAGCGCGGAAGCCGCCGTGCTCGGCGAACTGGCCGGGCTCTCCGGCGACGACCTCCGCACCGCGCTGCTCGACGCCCTTTCCGGCGGGGTGCTCGGCGAAGCCGGCGACGGCAAGTACGGCTTCCGGCACCCCCTGGCGCGCAAGGCGGTCTACGACACGGTGAGCGGGCCCGAACGCGCTTTGCTGCACGCGCAGGCGATCCGCGTGCTCGCCGCCCAGCCGTCCCCGCCGCTCACGCTGCTCGCCCGGCACTCCCGCGCCGCCGGCCGCATCGACCAGTGGCGGCACTACGCGGAGGCGGCGGCCGACGAGGCGATCACGCGCGGCGAGACGTCCCGCGCGATCGACCTCCTGCAGTCGGTGCTCGCCGAACCCGGCCCGGCGCAATCGGACATCGGGCGCGTGGCGGGCAAGCTGAGCCAGGTCGCCCTGCGGGGGTTCCGCCCCGAGGTGCTCGGCACGCTCCAGCGGGTCCTGGAAGAGGTGACGCTGCCGCCGTCGGTCCGCGGGTCGATCCGGCTGAGCGTCGGCATGCTGCTGGTCCGGACCATCGGCGGGCTCGGCCGCGGCCGGCTGGAGGTCGAGCGCGCGGTCGGCGAGCTGACCGACCGGCCGGACCTGGCCGCCCGCGGGATCACCCTGCTCGCCCAGCCGATCGACGGGCTGACGCCGTTGTCGTGGCACGAATCCTGGCGCACCCGCGCGGGTGAGGTGTACGACCGGCTCGACGACCCCGAGCTGCGGCTCGCGCTGACCGCCGACCGCATCGCCGCCGCCTCGCACGTCGGCGACGGCTCGGCGTGGACGGAGTTCGAGGCGCTGTCGGACACCGTCGGCACGGTCGCCGAGCGCGTCCAGCTGGCCCGGCTGTGGTGCAACCTGGCCGACGGGCAGTCCTGGGCCGGGCACCTCGACCGCGCCGAACGGCTGGTGACCGAGGGCGTCCGGCGTGCGACCGACGCCGGCGCGTTGTACGCGATCGGCCTGATCCAGGGCACCCGCGTCCGGCTGGACTGGGTGCGCGGGCGCTGGACCGGCCTGGCCGAGGCCGCCGAGCAGCTGCGGGACAGCTACCCGGAGCTGGGCCCGATCGTCATGGAGTCTTCGCTGGTCCTCGGCGGGCTCGCGGCCGTGCGCGGCGAGTTCGCCGCCGCGCAACGGCACCTGACCGCGGCGAGCGTGCACGCGCCGGACCGCGGCCCGATCCCGGTGGTGCTCTCGGCCGCCGGGGTGCTGATCTCGGTGCTGCTGGCGACCGACGACGTCGACGGCGCCTGCGCGGCGGCCGACACGGCGGTGGCCGCGGCCGGGCGCAAGGGCGTCTGGATCTGGGCGGCCGCGCTGGTCCCGGCGGCGGCGCAGGCGTACGCGCGGGCCGGGCGCTGGCCGGAGGCCGACAACGTGGTCGAGTCGTTCGCGCGCGGCATCGAGGGCCGTGACGCACCGGTCGCCGCGGCCGCGCTGGTGGCGGGCCGCGCGGTGCTGCTCGAAGCCCGCGGCAAGCACCTGGCCGCGGCGGCGTTGTTCGACGAAGCCGCGTCCGGTTACGCGGCCCTGCCGATGCCCTACCCCGCGACGGCCATGCGCGAACGCGCGTCGATGTGCCGCCTCGCCGCGGGCAACCGCTCGGCCGTCGACGAGCTGACCTCGGCGGCCGAGGCGTACGAGCAGCTCGGCGCCACACGCGACGCCGGACGCTGCCGTCACCAGCTGCGTGAGCACGGCGCCTGGGCGCCGTCGCAGCGCGGACGGCGCGGGTACGGGAGCGAGCTGTCGCCACGGGAGCGCGAAGTGGCGCGGATGCTCGCGGAGGGCCGGACGAACCGGGAGATCGCGGACGGGCTGTTCCTCTCGCCCCGGACGGTCGAACAACACGTGGCGAAGGTGCTGCGAAAACTCGGGGCCCGCTCCCGGACGGACGTGGCCCGCAAGCTCCCCGGCGAAGTGACCACCGCCCCCGCCGGCTGACCCGCGCCCCAATGTGGCCTTCGGTGCGTTCAACGCACCCAAGGCGGCCTTCGGTGCGTTCAACGCAACCAAGGCCACATTGGGGCGCTTGGGGCCGGGTGGCCAGGCGGGCGGTGGGGACCTAACGTGGGCCGGTGACTGAAGAGGCACTTCCCGCGTGGCGGCGGCGGACTTCCGGGGAGACCCGCTGGCCCGCGATGGGCGTCGTCGTCGCGACGCTCGTTCTGCAGGTCGCGCTGCCCGACGACATGGCGCTGCGGCCGTGGTGGCTGCTGCCCGGGGTCTCCGTGCTGCTCGTCCTCGCCCTCCTGCTGGTCAACCCGGGGCGGATGACGCAGTTCAGCGCCGTCGAGCGGACCATCTCGATGCTCATCGTCGGCCTCGTCACCGTGGTGAACGCCTGGTCCGCGGCGAGCCTGGTCTACGGCATCGCGGCCGGGTCGACCGGCGACCGGGCCGGGGCCGTGCTGGTCACCGGCGGGATCGTCTACTGGACGAACATCGTCTCCTTCTCCCTCTGGTACTGGGAGTTCGACCGCGGCGGCCCGGGCCGGCGGGCTGCGGGCCGGGCCGAGTTCCCCGACCTGCAGTTCCCGCAGATGGCCGACCCGGACCTCGCGCACCGCGACTGGGAGCCGTCCTATTTGGACTACCTGTACTTCTCGTTCACCAACGCGGCCGCCTTCAGCCCCACGGACGTCATGCCCCTGCGGATCTGGGCGAAGCTGACGATGATGCTGCAGGCCGTCGTCTCGCTTGTGCTGGCGGTGATGGTCGTCGCCTGGGCGATCAACAACCTCAAATGACTCAGTGGCGGGTCATCGTGAAGCTCTGGCCGTCGGAGCCGATCGCGCTCGGGCTCCAGGTGTAGGCGCCCTGGTCGTCGGCGTCCAGGCCGGACGGGCTGGTCGAGGCCAGGTTCGTGCCGTTGAACTTGACGCCGGTGAACTTGATGCCGCCGGAAATCGACGGGTACGAGTCGGTCGGCGACTCGATGATCGCCTCCGCCGACGCGTGGCTCGACGTCAGCGACTTGGTGATCGTCTTCGACCAGCCCTGGGTCGTGTCACTGATGTCGAGCCGGTAGGTGTTCGTGGCCGTCCGCGTCACCGTCGCCGTGATGTGGTCACCGGCGCTGACCGGCGACGAGTAGTACACCGGCGCGGCCGGGTACATCTCGTACCAGGCCTGGTACACCGGGCGGCCGCTGGAGCAGTCGGTGGCCACGCCGGTCTGTTCCACAGTGGACGACCCGTCGCCGTCGATGCCGACCCACGGTGCGAACAGGTCGTTGGTGGACGTGCAGGTCACGGCCGGTTCCGTCCAGCTCGCGGTGGCCGTGGTGAAGCTGCCGAAGCTGACGTAACCACCCCAGTTTCCGCCCGAGAACTCGTGCCCGTGGAAGTGAGCTCCGAAGACGGCGGCGTGGGCGGTACCCGAGAAAGCCAGCGAAGCCGCCGCGGCGGCGGCCACCGTGAGGACGCGGACAGGACGCGAAGAAACGAATCCGGACATGCGGAAGACTCCGTTCACCGTGGGACGGCGGGAAAACCCGTGTGCCCAGTGTTGGATCCGCACCGGGAAGAAGGTAGCTACTTTCGAAGGGTATTCATATTCCAGGAAAGAGTCACCATTTGCCGGAATTCGACCGGAAAAGACCCGTGAAGGCCTCCGCGGGGGGAAAGAGGCCTTCACGGGTCCATGTCGCCCACCAACCGCCCGGTCAGGTGAGCGAAGCCGCGGCTACTGCTGCGCCTGCGTGTGCGCGGCGTCCACGAACTGGGTCGTGTACGTCTTCGACAGGTCGATCTTGTCCTTCTTGGGCTTGACGTTGCTCGACGACTCGCCGAGCACCTTGAGCACGTTCTGGGCACCGGCCGGGTCCATCCGGCCGTCCTTGGTGAACATCGGCAGGCTGTCCCGCAGCGACTTCACGTACAGCGCCTTGTCCCCGCCGGCGAACGACGGCGGCATCATCGCGGCGACCTGTTCCGGTGTGTGCGTCGAAATCCACTTCAGGGTCTCGACGTACGCATTGGCCAGTTTCTGCACGATGTCCGGATAACGCTGCACGATTTCGCAGCCCATGTACAGCGAGCTCGCCGGGTACAAACCACCCAAAGCGGCTTTCGTGCCTTCGACCGTGCGCATGTCGTAAAGCACCTTCGCCTGGCCGGTGTTCGTCAGCTGCGCGATCGTCGGGTCGGTCGTCATCCCGGCGTCGATCGAGCCCTGGTTCATCGCGGAGATGAACGTCTGCCCGGCGCCGACCTTCACCGGCGTGTATTCCTTCGACGTGACGCCGCCCCGCAGGGCCAGCGCCTTCGTCAGGAAGTCCGTCGACGAACCCAGCGACGTGACGCCCAGGTTGCGGCCCTTGAAGTCCGCGCCCGACTTGAGCTCGCCCGCCTTCGCCGTCGCGACCATCTCGGCCTCGCCCGGCACGTTCGCGAACTGCACCACGCTCTCGATGCACTGCTCCTTGGCCTGCAGGTCGATCGTGTGGTCGTAGAACCCGACGACCGCCTGCACCTCGCCGGCCAGCAGCGACGTCTCCGCGTTCGCGCCGGACGGCTGGTCGAAGAGCTCGACGTCCAAGCCCTGCCGCTGGTAGGCGCCGATCTGCTGGGCCAGCTGGCCGGGCAGGTAGATCACCTTCGACAGGCCGCCGACCATGACCTTGATGTGCGGCTTCCCGGTGGTGCCGAGCGAGATCTCCCGCGAGTCGCGGCAGGCGGTGACCCCGGCCAGGGTGACCGCGAGCGCGGCCACCACGCCGACTGTCCTTTTGAGACGCATGTCAGACCGCCTTGATCGCGGCTTCGGAGGCGGACGGCGGGCGCCACCGCAGCAGCCTGCCCTCCATCGTGCTGATCCCCCACTCGGCCAGCAGCGCCACGACGGTGATGATCAGCATCCCGGCGTACACGCCCGCCGTGTCGAACGTGCCCTGCGCGTTGGCGATCAGGAAGCCCATGCCGGCCTTCGCGCCGGTGTACTCGCCGACCACCGCGCCGATCAGCGCGAAGCCGAACGCCACGTGCAGCGACGACAGGATCCACGACGTCGCGCTGGGCAGCACGATCGACTTCAGCACCTGGCCGCGGGTCGCGCCGAGGATGCGGGCGTTGTCGATCAGGTTGCGGTCCACCTCGCGAGCGCCGGTGAAGGCGTTGAAGAACACCGCGAAGAACACGAGCACGACGACGGTCGCGACCTTCGACGACAGGCCGAGCCCGAACCAGATCACGAACAGCGCGGCGAGCACGATGCGCGGCAGGGCGTTGGCGGCCTTGATGAACGGCGCCAGCACCTGCGCGAGGTAGCTGCTGCGGCCGAGGATCACGCCGAACACGACACCGAAGATGGCGCCGATGACGAAGCCGATCGCGGCCTCCTCGACGGTCACCAGGATCTGGTACCAGATCGAGCCGAAGTCGGTCCCGGTGCTGAACCACTCGACCAGCCGCTCCCAGATCTTCGACGGCTTCGAGTAGAAGAACGGGTCGATCCAGTACGTGGCGGTCAGCTCCCAGCTGCCCAGCCAGACGACGACGATCGCCAGCCGCAGCAGCCAGATGTTGCGCTTGCGGCGCGCGGTGGCCTGCTTCGCGCGGGCGAGGATGTCCTGCTCGGTCTCGAGCACGGGCAGTACTTTCTCCTGCCCGCCCGCCCCACCTGACGCGGCCGGGGCCGCGGGGGTCTCAAGCGACATTGCTCGCTCCCTTCTCACGGGCCTTGTCGACCTCGCTGCGCAGTGATTCCCAGATGTCGGCGTAGAGCCGGCGGAACTCCTCGGTGAGCCGCAGTTCCTCCACCTTCCGCGGCCGCTCCAGCGGGATCTCGAAGACGTCCTTCACGGTGGCCGGCCCGGTCGTCAGCACGACGACCTTGTCCGACAGGGCGATGGCCTCGTCGAGGTCGTGCGTCACGAAGATCACCGCGGCACCCGAACCGGACCACAGCCGCAGCAGCTCGTCCTGCATCAGCGCCCGCGTCTGGACGTCGAGCGCGGAGAACGGCTCGTCCATCAGCAGGATCTTCGGCTTGGTGACCAGCGTCTGGGCCAGCGCGACGCGCTTGCGCATGCCGCCGGAGAGCTGGTGCGGGTAGTACTTCTCGAACCCGGCGAGCCCGACGCGGGCGATCCAGTCGACGGCCTGCGCGCGGGCCTCGGCCTTCGGCACCCCGCGGAACCGCGGGCCGCAGGCGACGTTCTCCAGCACCGAGCGCCACGGCATCACGGCGTCGGTCTGGAACATGTAGCCGACGCCGTCCGGAATGGACTTCACGTCCTCGCCGTTCACCCGCACCCGGCCGGCCGACGGCGGCTGCAGCCCGGAGACCAGCGAGAGCGTCGTCGACTTGCCGCAGCCGGTGGGGCCGACGACCGCGACGAACTCGCCGGGCTGGACGGACATGGTCAGATCGCGGACGGCCGTGTGCACGGACCCGGACCCGCTCGGGAACCGTTTGGTGGCTCCGGTGAGTTCGATCAGTGGGGGAACCATGGGGAGGTGACTCCTTCGTCACGTGGTGCCTGTCACGTTGGAAAGGGACGTTAAGTACGCGTGGCGCCCAGGTGAAGCTTGTCGACGTTCTCCGCGCGAGCTGCGCGTTCTGAATGTTTTGCTCATTTAGCGCACAGCCCTGAGCTGGGGGTATGGTCCCCGCCATGCCAAAGTGGGCGCTCTTCCCGCGGATGCGGTTCAGCAGGCAGGTGCTGCTGCTGCAGATCGGCGTGGTCGCCCTGGTCGTCGGGCTCGGGGTCGTCCTGGTCAGCGTGCTCCTGCGCAGCACGCTCACCGACCAGTACGGCCGCCGCGCGCTGGCTATCGCGAAGTCCGTCGCCGCGGACCCGGTCGTCGTCGCGAACACCGCCGCGAAGATCCCCGGCGGTCCGCTGGAAGAACGGGTCCTCGCCGTCACGGACGCGAACGACGCCCTGTTCGTCGTGATCACCGACGACAAGGGCATCCGGCTCGCCCACCCGACGCGGTCCGAGATCGGCAAGCCGGTCAGCACGTCGCCGGAGCGGGCCCTGGCCGGGCTCGACGAGATCAGCGCGGTGCAGAGCGGCACGCTCGGCCTGTCGGTCCGCAGCAAGACGCCGATCTGGGCACCGGGTCACCAGCGGGTGACCGGCGAAGTGAGCGTCGGGTTCGAGGTGGCCCAGCCGATCAGCGCGTTCAACCAGCTGCTGGTGTACACCCTGCTCTTCGCGGGCGGCGCGCTACTGCTCGGCGCGGGCGCGTCGGCGCTGCTGAACCGGCGGCTGCGGCGCGTCACGCACGGCCTCGAACCGCACGAGCTGACCGAGCTGCTCTACGAACGCGAAGCCGTGCTGCACGGGATCGGCGAAGGCGTCCTCGCCGTCGACGAGGACAACCGCGTCTCGGTCCGCAACGGCGAGGCCGAACGCCTCCTCGGCACCGAACTCCCGATCGGCGCCGCGATGTCCGAGCTTGAACTCAGCCCGCGGCTGCACAAGGCCGTCGCCGAAGGGCGGCCGGTCGACAACCTCCTCGCGGTGGCCGGGAACCGGGTGCTGGTGATCAATTCGCGAGCCGTGCGCCTGGACGACCGGCCGATCGGCACCGTGCTCACCTTCCGCGACCGCACCGACCTCGACACGCTCACCCGCGAGCTCGACGGCATCCGTGCGCTGTCCGACGGCCTGCGTGCGCAGCGGCACGAGTTCGCCAACCGGCTGCACACGCTCCACGGCCTGCTGCAGCTCGGCCACCACACCGAAGCCGTCGAGTACCTGCAGACGCTGACGGACTCGTCGTCGGCGCGCCCGAGCGAGCTGGGCGACGCGGTGGCGGACCCGTACCTGCAGGCGCTGCTCGTCGCGAAAACCGAGCAGGCGCAGGAAAAGGGCCTCACGCTCAAGCTCGCCGAAGACACCTGGGTGCCCACGGCGGTGACCGACCCGATCGCCGCGAACACCGTGATCGGCAACCTCGTCGACAACGCCCTGCACGCCGCCCGGATGGGCCCGCGGCGGCCGGCGACCGTCGAGATCGGCCTGCTCGCCGAGGGCGACACCCTGCATGTGTCCGTTGTGGACAGTGGGCCGGGCGTGCCCGCGGACCTGCGGCGGACGCTGTTCGACGAAGGCGTCTCGACGAAGATCGCACCCGGGCACGGCCTCGGCCTCGCACTCGCCCGGCAGGCCGCGCGTGCCCGCGGCGGCGACGTCTGGCTGGCCGGCCCCGGCGAAGGCGAGACCGGGGCCCTGTTCGTCGCCAAACTGCCCGGAATGCTGACGGAGGACGGATGATCCGCACGCTGATCGTCGACGACGACTTCCGGGTCGCCGGCGTGCACGCCGGGTTCGTCGAGGAGGTCGAGGGCTTCTCGGTCGTCGGGACCGCGCACACCGCCGCCGAGGCGCGCGCCCGCGTCCGGGAGCTCTCGCCGGACCTGATCCTGCTCGACGTCTACCTGCCCGACGAGTCCGGCCTCGCCGTGCTCCCGGAGCTGCAGACCGACACGATCGTGCTGTCCGCGGCGACCGACAGTGCCTCGGTCGCCGCGGCGATCCGGGCCGGCGCCCTGAACTACCTGATCAAGCCGTTCACCACCCGCCAGCTCGCGGAACGGCTGACGTCGTACGCGCGCTTCCGCGGCCTGCTCGCCGAAGGCCGGGCGCTGGCCCAGGACGACGTCGACCGCGCGTACCGCGTGCTGCACGACCAGGACCGCACGACCGCGCCGAAGGGCCAGTCGACGGCGACGTCCCGGCTGGTTTCCGAGCAGCTGCGGCGCGCCGGGCGGCCGCTGTCGGCCGCGGAGGTCGCGGGCGAGCTGGGCATGGCGCGGGCCACGGCGCAGCGGTACCTCACCGCGCTGGCCGAGTCGGGGACGGTCCAGATGCGGCTGCGCTACGGCGCCACGGGCCGCCCTGAACACGAATACTGCTGGTCGGGAGCCTGACTCACCGGCCGCCGTAGCGCTGCATCATGCTCTCGGCGGCGTCGACCCACGCCTGCACGGGGTTGGTGGCCGTCGCCGGGGTGGACGGCGGCAGGTCGGCCCGCGCCTCGGCTTCCTCGTCCGGCACCGGCTTCTTCGGCTGCGGTTTCGCCTGGGCCTGGGCCTGCACCTGCTTCGGCGCGGGCTTGGCGGGCACCGGCACGTACACGGTCTTCGGCGCGGGCGTGACGACGACCGGCGCCTGCGGAGCCGGCTGGGGCGGCGGCTCCGGTGCGGGTACCACGGCCACCGCCGGGCGCGCGTCGAGCTGGGCGACGTCGCGCTCCGGCTCGGGGGCGAACAGGCCGCCGGTGAACAGCCCGCCGCCCAGCCAGCCGGCCGCGACGAGCAGCACCGCGGCGCCGCCGCCGAGCCACGTGCGGGCCCGCCGCCGGATCACCACCGACTTGGGGCGCAGGTCCTGGTCGCACACCGGCGTCCGGGTGTAGATCGGCTCGGCCGCCAGGACTTCGCCGTCGGTGCGGCGGCGCCGGGGCAGGCTCGCCGCGACGATGCCGGTGCGATCCAGCAGCTCCACCGCGGTGCGGTCGCTGGACGAACGGGTCGCACTGCGCGGTGCGGTGCGAAGCATCGGGGAACCTCCGGGACGGGGCTGGCGCACCCCACGCATTCTGGACCATTTCGGACGGTGCTGTCCGAAACGCAACTCCATTGAGTGAAGGTCAGCTTTGGCCTTGTTTGAGCCCGAGCCGCGCGAGCGCCGCCAACGGCCGCTGATAGGCCGAGCCGAGCACGCGCGGAATGGCGTCGATCACGTAGGCGTCCGGTCCGATGAGGATCCGCGCCGACTTCCGCTCGATCCCGCGCAGGATCGTCTGCGCCGCCTTCTCCGGTGTCGTGCGGGCGACCCGCTCGAAGCCCCGCGCGGCCTTCTCCTGGTCGTCGGCGGCACTGCGGGAATTGCGGACGATGTTGGTCTTGATCCCACCGGGGTGCACGCAGCTCACCGCGACCGGGTGCCGTGCGATCAGCATTTCTTCGCGCAGGGCTTCGGTGAATCCGCGAACCGCGAACTTCGCCGCGTTGTAGGCGCTCTGCGTCGGCACGCCGACGAAGCCGAAGACGCTGGAAATGTTGACGATGTGTCCGTCACCGGAAGCGATCAGGTGCGGGAGGAACGCCTTCGTGCCGGTCACGACGCCGCCGAGGTTGATGCCCATCAGCCAGTCGTAGTCCTCGAACGTCATTTCCTCGACGGTCGCGCCGAGCGCCACGCCCGCGTTGTTCACGATGACGTTGACCGCGCCGAACTCGTCGGCGACCTCTTCGGCGTGCGTGAGCACGGCACTGCGGTCGGCGACGTCCAAGGTGTACGCGCGGGCGTTGCCGCCGGCCAGCCCGGCCGTTTCCTCGGCGTTCGCGGTGACGACGTCGGAGAGCGCGACGCGGGCCCCGCGCCGGGCGAACTCGCACGCGAGCGCGCGGCCGATGCCCGAGCCCGCTCCGGTGATCACCACGACCTTGTCCGCGAACTGCTTCATCGGCCCTCCCGACCATGCGGTGTTACCAGCGAGTAGCCGATGGTAGCGGCTGTGACGTTGCTGTGGGTGTGCTGATTGTGCCGGTGCGTCGCCCTATGGTGGGCTGAGCGGAGACATCAAGACGAGGAGGCGATGACCGTGCGGCGGCCGGCCGTCCTGCTCACCCTCGCCGCGATCGTCCTGCTCGGCACGGCCTTCGCCGTGGTCGTCGTGGCCCGGCAGCCGCAGCCCGCCGTCGCGGTGCCGCCGGATCCCGCCACGGCCGAAGCGGCGCACGCCGGGTTGCCCGCGGCGTCGAGCCCCGCCGTCGGGCCGCTGTTCGCCGGAGGGGACCACTTCTGCACGGCCAGCGTCGTGCACAGCGAGCGGGGTGACGTGCTGCTGACCGCGGCCCACTGCATCCACAACGGCGAGGGCGGCGGCTACCTCACCGGCCTCAGCTTCGCGCCCGGCTACCACGACGGGATCGCGCCCTTCGGCTACTGGACGGTGTCGGACGAGCTCGTCGCGCCGGGCTGGCGTGCCTCGTCGGACCCGGACCTCGACGTCGGGTTCGCCACCGCGCACCAAGCGGGCACCACGAAGTCACTGGAGAGCCTGGCCGGTGCGAACCTGCTGGCCACCGGTACCGCGTTCGAGCAGCCCATCACGCTCACCGGCTACCCGGACGGCTCCGAGGCGCCCGCGGTCTGCCGGAACACCACCAGCAAGCAGGACACCTACCAGCTGCGGGTGGACTGCGCGGGTTTCCCGACCGGCACGAGCGGCGGGCCGTGGGTCACCGGGCAGAACCCGGAAACCCGGCTCGGCACGGTCATCGGCGTCATCGGCGGCTTCGAGTTCGGCGGCGACGACGCCGACACGTCGTACTCGAGCTACTTCGACACCGACGTCCTCGCGCTCTACCGGCAGACGACCGCCCGCACCTGACCCGGCATGATGCGGGTATGAGTGAGCCCGTCGACGTACCCATCACCGGAGAGCCGATCCGGCTCGGCCAGTTCCTCAAGCTGGCCGGCCTCGCCGAGGACGGCTCCCACGCCAAGGACCTGATCGACGCGGAAGAGGTCACCGTCAACGGCGAGGTCGAGACCCGCCGCGGCCGCCAGCTGACCGACGGCGACGTCGTGGCGGTGGGCCCCCAACGCGGCAAGGTCGTGCTCGTCCGCTAACCGACGCTGGTCAGCGGCGGCAAGCCGAGGGAGGCGGCGAGGGCGTCCAGCTCCCGGCGCACCGGCCCGGCCAGTGGCACGCCCAGCGCCCGGCACTGTTCGAGGTACTGGGCCTCGCGCCAGCCGGGGTAGCGGATCGGCGCGCCGCCTTCCCAGCCGAGCATGCTGCCGAACAGCGCGCTCGCCGCGCGGTAGAAACCGTCGGCGCTGCGCAGCGTCGTCGGCGCGATCGCCAGCACCAGCAGGCCGGTGTCGTGCTCGTGGTCGGCGACGCCGGAGAGCACCCCGGCGAGGACGTCGACCAGGAGCGTCAGCCCGGCCGCGTCCGAACCGGGGCGGTCCATGTCGAAGACGAACTCGGGGTACGCGCCGCCGGGCGCCGCCATGCCCAGCGGGTTCATCGGCTGGTCCGGCTCCCCGCCCGCGGCCAGCACCAGCCCGATCATGGCGTGCGGCAGGGCCCGCGCCGCGTGGTGCCCGGCCCGGCCGAACGGCCCGATGCCGCGCAACGAGACGAGCCCGACGCCGAAACGGCCGGCCCGCGCCACCGCCCGGTCCATCGCGTCGCCGACGGCCCAGAGCCCGAGCGCGCGGCGGTAGTCGATCAGCGCGGCGGCCCCGCGGTCGGCGATCATCAGCGGCTGGGCGTGCGGCACGACCAGCCCGTTCTTCAGCAGCGGCAGGTGCACGCGGATCAGGTCGGCGACCCCGGTCTCCGGCGAGCCGGTGAGATCGCCGTGGCAGAGTGCTTCGGCGGCGATGCGGGCGCGAGTTTCGGGGAGACCGTGCGCGGCGAAGACGCGGGCCACGAGGGTGACCAGTTCGTCGGCCCGCACGCGGGGCCAGGCCTGTTCCGGGATCGGGGTTTCCGGGAGCTCTTCTTCGAGGATGCCGGGATCGGGGCGGGCGGAGCGGAACGGGCGCGGTCTGAGAGGCACTTCCCCGACCTTGCCCAGCGCCGGACCGGGCGTCAACGACGGCGGGCCCGGCCTACCCGACCGTGTGATCGAGGCACGCGAAAAGCCGTACCCTGAGCGGCATGTGCCGAAACATCACCACCCTGCGGGGGCTCCAGCCGGCCGCGACGGGCGAGGAGATCGAGGCCGCCGCCCGCCAGTACGTCCGCAAGGTCACCGGCGTGCAGTCGCTGTCGGACGCCACGCGCGAACCGTTCGAGGCCGCGGTCGCCGAAATCACCGAGATCACCGCCCGGCTGTTGGAGCAGCTGCCCGAGCGCCGCCAGCCGCCGGCGACCGTGCCGCCGCTGCGCCGCCCCGAGGTGCAGGCGCGGATCGCCGCCAAGGCGCTGCGCCGGCCCTGAGCTACTTCACCCGGCTGTAGAGCCGGATCTCGGTGCCGTCGGGGTCGTTGACGCGCACCATCCAGCCGGTGGTCGCCTCGACGATCGGCGGGTGCTCGACGCCGAGCTCGTCCAGGCGCGCGATCCAGGCTTCGGCGGCCGCCCGGTCGGCGATCGCGAAGCAGACGGGATCGAACCCGGCGAGGCCGGCTGCGGCCTTCTGCTGCACGCGCAGGGCGACCGGCACGCCGTCGACCGAACCGGCGACGCCGCGCACGACACCGTCGTCGTCCGGGAACTCGTGGGTGACGTCGAGGCCCAGCACGCGCTCGTACCACTCGCGGCTGCGCGCCAGGTCGCGTACGGGGAACTTGACGTGGTGAAAGCCTTCGATCTTCGCGGTCATCGGCCGACCTCCGTGAATCGGTGTCCAGCGCTTCTGCCGGTCTGGACAGGGTGCCCGCACGGGCGGACAGGCGTTGGTGCTGGGCGCGGACGCCCGCTGCCGATGGAGAAGCCGCTGCCGGCGGTGCTGGACGACCTGCGCGCGGCGGGCGCGGAGGTCACCCTGATCATGCCGGACGAGGCGTCGCGGGCGGCGATCGGCGCGAACCCGCTGGACCCGGCCACGCGCGGACCGGCCGCCGATGCGGGCCGCGCGCAGGGCGCGGCGCACGTTGACCTGGGCTTGAGCGGCCAAACCGGCACCGGCGGACCGACCGGGCTCGGGCCGTCGGCTACGCTCGTGGAGCGAGGTAGCGTGTCCGAGCGGCCGAAGGAACATGTCTTGAAAACATGCGAGGGGGCAACCTCTCCGTGGGTTCGAATCCCACCGCTACCGCACTGAGAACCCGGGCGCCCGGCGCGCCCGGGTTCAGCTTTCCGCCTCCAGCAAGTGGGCCTGCACGCGCTCGAACGCCGCGGCGATCGTCGCCTGCTCCTCGGGGCTCAGCAGGTCGATCAGGTGCTCGCGCACGCCTTCCACGTGCGTCGGCGCGGCCTTCTCCAGCAGCGCCAGGCCCTCGTTGGTCAGTTCCGTGATGACACCGCGCTTGTCCTCCGGGTCGCGTGCCCGCCGGACCAGGCCCGCCTCTTCGAGCCGGCCGACCTGGTGCGAGAGCCGGCTCTTCGTCGAGCCCATCCGGAACGCCAGCTCCGACATCCGCATCCGGCGGTCGGGCTGGCTCTGCAGGCACACGAGCACTTCGTAATCGGTCAGCGACACCTCGTGGGACTCGGTCAGCTCGCGGTGCAGCCGCTGCCGCAGCAGCAGGGTCGCCACGATGTAGGAGCGCCACGCCGCCATCTCGGCTTCGTTCAACCACCGCACAGCACGCTCCTCGGTCATAAGGCAGCGTAGAACGTTGATCAATGGACCGCGCGGTCCGAGTCCGATCCGTCGGCCGGTGAAAACCCGGCCGCAACATCGCCCGAAGGTGGGGTTACGAAAAGGTTGAGACTCGGCCGGGAAAGGCGCATTCTGCTTGTCGGCGGATGTCGGTCAGGGTAAGCGGCGCGGCGACGGCGACGTGCCGGCCCGGCTCCCCGCCAGGAGAGGGCAGGTGGTTGTGTGGCGGGTGATTCTCGCGGTTGACCGCCGGCTGCGTCCCCGCGACTGGAACGGACATCCGGGCCGGTCGCGATTGTGAACAGCCAAGAGCGGGCTTCCATGCGGTCACGCATACGGCGTCGGTCGGGCCTGGCTCCGGTCACGGCCTCGGAAGCCGTGATGACAGCGCCTGAACGCCGGCCCCGGAAGCGGCCAACCGCTCGACAAAAGACATACCTCGGTACAAGCCTGGGTGCGCCCGTCAGCGCGACGGCCGCACCCAGGCTCGTTACTATTTTGCGGTGAGATTCGACGACAACGCCGGCCTGGACGCATCCGAAGTCCAGGACCTGCGCGGAAGCGGTGGAGGCGGCGGGATCGGCGGCCGCGTGGCGCTCGGCGGCGGTGGACTCGGGGTCGTCGGGGTGATCATCTACTTCGTGTTGTCCCAGCTCGGCGGGGTCACCACGGGCGACAGCGGCCTGAGCGGCGGGCTCGGCGGCGTCGGGGCCGGCCAGCAGGTCGACAACTCGAGGCTCGCCACTGAGTGCAAGACCGGCGCGGACGCCAACAAGAACCACGACTGCGCGATCGTCGCGGTCGTCAACTCCGTCCAGGACTACTGGACCCAGCAGTTCGCGCGCTCCGGCTCGACCTACGAGAAGGCGCCGACGAAGTTCTTCAACGGCGGCGTGCGCACCGGCTGCGGCAGCGCCACGTCCGACACCGGCCCGTTCTACTGCCCGGCCGACTCCGACGTCTACATCGACCTCTCCTTCTTCGACGAGCTGAAGACCCGCTTCGGCGCGCAGGGCGGGCTCTTCACCGAGGCGTACGTGCTCGCCCACGAGTACGGCCACCACGTGCAGAACCTGCTCGGCACCTCGCGCAAGGGCACCGGCAGCGGTCCGACGTCCGGTTCGGTACGCCTGGAGCTGCAGGCCGACTGCTACGCGGGCGTCTGGGCCAACCACGCCTCGACGACACCGACCGAGAGCGGCAAGCCGCTGATCACCGACGTCACCCAGGACGACATCGCCTCCGCGCTGGACACCGCGTCCCGCATCGGCGACGACTACATCCAGGAGAAGCTCGGCGGCGGCCAGGTGGACCGCTCGAGCTTCACCCACGGCACGTCCGCGCAGCGCAAGAAGTGGTTCACCACCGGGTTCCAGACCGGCGAACCCGCCCGCTGCGACACCTTCGGCACGAACAACCTGGGCTAGGCCCGGGGGCACTCCCAGCGCCCCAATGTGGCCTTCGGTGCGTTGAACGCACCGAAGGCCACATTGGGTGCGTTCAACGCAACCAAGGCCACATTGGGGCGCTCGGGTCAGGCAGTCAGGGCGTGCGGGTCGCCGGCCACGGCGTTCGCGGAGAAGTTCCGCTGCGCACCGCGTTCGGCGGCCTTCTGCGCGGCCGACTTCGCCATGCCGGGCTGGACGCCGTTGATGCTCTCGGTGCTCGTCGCGTAGACGCCGAGAGCCCAGGCGACGCCGTCGGAGTTGCGGTCCAGCGCGACCCGGTCGACGTTGCCGAGGTTGTCGCACGGCGAGTGGTAGCACGGGTCGTACGCGACGCCGGCCGTGCCGCCCCACTTCGCCGCCTGCGCCGGGGTCTTCAGCACCTCGGCGCCGGTGAAGAGCCCGCCCGCCGGGATGCCGACCGCGATGAACTCGCCGTAGTCCGAGCGCCCGGTGAAGTCGGTGCCTTCGACCGGGACACCCTTCGCGCCCTGCAGGAAGTCGACGAAGGTCTTCTCGATCTGCGCCGAGCCGAACGGGCCCGCGCCCGCGCCGACGCCGTCGGAGTTGTCGCCGTCGTAGGCGAAGTAGCCGGCGTTCGGCGAGCCGATCATGTCGAAGTTCAGGTACAGCGCGATGTCGAGCTGCTGCTCGAAGGTCAGCTGGTCGACGTAGTAGGTGGAGCCGACCAGGCCGAACTCCTCCGCGCTCCAGAAGCCGAAGCGGACGCCGTTGTTGACCTTCGGGCTGCTCCCCAGCTGCAGCGCCGTCTCCAGCAGGGCGGCCGAGCCCGTGCCGTTGTCGTTGATGCCCGCGCCGTCCGGGACGCTGTCGAGGTGCGCCCCGAGCATCACGACGTTGTCCTTGCGCCCGGTCTTGGTCTCGGCGACGACGTTGTAGCTGGTCCGCGCTTCCTGGAAGGTGCGCAGCTCCAGGGTCACCGGCTGCCCGGCGAGCGTGGCCAGCTGCGCCCCCGCGGCCGCCGTCACGCCCCCGGTCGGGATCTTCGCGTTCTCCGGGCCGCCGAGCGTCCCGTTCACCGGCCCGTCCGTGTTGTTGTAGATGATCGCGCCGACCGCCCCCGCGGCCGCGGCCGTCTGCTGCTTCTGCGCGAACGAGCAGCCACCGCGCTTGATCAGGGCGATCTTGCCCGCGACGTCGGCCGTGTAGTCGGTGGCCTCGCAGCCGCTGGTGTCGTCGACCGCGACCACGGCGAGCGGCGCGGTGATGCCGCCGACCGGCGTCGACACCGTGTACTCCATGGCGAGGACCGGGACGTCGGCGCCGCCCGCGGTCAGCCTCTCGGCCAGGGTCTCCGAGTAGGTGAAGGGGAACTCCTGGCGGGTCACCTGGAAGCCGGCGGCTTCGAGTTTCGTCGCGATGTACTCGGCGGACTTCGCGTGCCCCTCGGAGCTCGCCGCCCGGTTGCCGCCGTTGGCGTCGGCGATGCGCTGGAGAGCGATCAGGTGCCGGTTGACACCGTTGACACCCACCTTGCTGACGAGTTGTTTCGCCAGGGCGGGACCGTCGGGCAGCGTGTTCGCGGCGGCGGCCGGGGTCAGGCCGAGCACCAGTGTCGCGCCGGCGGCCAAGGCCACCGGCGGGAGAAATTTAGCTCTGAAGGGTGACATGGTTGCTCACCTTTGTTCGATTTGCGAAGTCCGTCAATGCGCCTTTCGGCGGGACCTTTGCGCTCGGTATACAGTCGACACATGTACGCGATCACCATCCGTGAACCAGGTGACCCGGACGTTCTCGAGTGGGCGGAGGTCGCGGATCCGCGGCCCGGACCCGGTGAGGTGCTGCTGGAAGTCGCGGCGAGCGCGGTGAACCGCGCCGATCTGCTGCAGCGCCAGGGCCACTACCCGCCGCCGCCCGGCGCGAGCGAAACCCTCGGCCTCGAATGCTCCGGCACGATCGTGGAACTCGGCGAAGGTGTCGAGGGCTGGCACGTCGGCGACGAGGTCTGCGCCCTGCTCTCCGGCGGCGGCTACGCGGAGAAGGCCGTTGTCCCGGCGGGGCAGCTGCTGCCGGTGCCGGGCGAGGTCGACCTGCTGACCGCGGCGGCGCTGCCCGAAGTGGCCTGCACGGTGTGGGCGAACGTCGTGATGCACGCGAAGCTCACCGAGGGCGAGGTGCTGCTGGTCCACGGCGGCGCCGGCGGCATCGGCACGCACGCCATCCAGGTCGGCAAGGCGCTCGGCGCGACGGTCGCCGTCACCGCGGGTTCGCCGGACCGGCTCGAGAGCTGCCGCCAGCTCGGCGCCGACATCACGATCAACTACAAGGAACAGGACTTCGTCGAGGTGCTCCGCGGGGAGACCGGCGGCGCGAACGTCATCCTCGACAACATGGGCGCGTCCTACCTGGGCCGCAACGTCGACGCGCTGCAGCAGGACGGGCGGCTCGTCATCATCGGCATGCAGGGCGGGGTCAAGGGCGAGCTGAACGTCGGCGCACTGCTCGGCAAGCGGGCGTCGGTGTTCGCCGCGGGCCTGCGGTTCCGGCCCGTCGAACAGAAGGCCGCGATCGTCGCCGACGTCCGCGAGCGGCTGTGGCCGCTGGTTCACGAAGGTGTCGTCAAGCCGATCGTCGGCCAGGTCGTGCCGATGGCCGAAGCCGCGTCCGCGCACCGCACCCTGGAAGAGGGCAGTGTCTTCGGCAAGGTCCTGCTGGCGGCAAAATGACCAGCGGCGCGAAGCGCCTCCGTTGAGGGTGGCGGCGGGGAGGAAGGCGGAGCTAACGCAGTTCTTCGAGGACCCGCACGAGCTGGTTGATCTCGAAGACGTTGGAGTAGTGGGCGAGCCCGATCCGCACGGCGCCGCCCACTTCTCCGACGCCGAGTGACGCGAAGACGCCGCTCGTGCCGTCGTCGGCGAAGGCGCACAAGCCCTGCTTCGCCAGGTATTCGGCGACCTCGGGCGCCTTCTTGCCGGCCACGGCGAAAGCGAGTGCGGGGATGCGGCGCATGGCGTTGCCGATGACCATGATGTGCCGCAGCGACAGCAGGTCCGTCGACAGCTGCGCGAGCAGCCCGGCGTGGTAGGACTTCGCCGACCCGAGCGAGGTGACCAGGCGCTCGCGGCGGGATCCGGTGGCGGCGTCGTCGAGGCCCGAGAGGTAGTCGATCGACGCGATCAGCCCGGCGAGCAGCGGGTAGGCGTGCGGGCCGAGCTCCAGCCGGGCGGCACCGCGGGCCGTCGGGTCGAGCGAGGCCGACGGGATCCGTTCGATCAGCTCGGGGTCGCGGAAGACCAGGGCGCCCACCGAGGGGCCGCCCCACGCTTGGGCGGACACGACCATGACGTCGGCGCCCAGCGCGTTGATGTCGAGCGGCAGGAAGGGCGCGGCGTAGGTGGCGTCGACGACGACGAGCGCGCCGACCCGCTTGGCGAACTCGATGATCGTCGGCACGTCCGGCCGGGTGCCGACGGAACCGGACGCGAGCGTGACGGCGACGGCCTTGGTGCGCGCCGACACGAGCTGCTCGTACTGCCACGCGGGCAGCTCGCAGGTCTCGATGTCGATCTCACCCCAGCGCACGACGGCGCCGACGCGCTTGGCGGCGCGCTGCCAGGGCGCGAGGTTCGCTTGTTCGTCGAGCCGGGAGACGACGACTTCGTCGCCGATGGTCCAGCGCTCGGCGAGCGCGTCGACGAGCCGGCGCAGCATGACCGGCGCGCTCGGTCCGAGCACGACGGCAGCCGGGTCGGCCCCGACCAGGTCGGCCACGGCCCGGCGGGCCGCGGTCACGATGCTTTCCGCGCGTTGTGAGGCCGGAAACGCTCCGCCCGGCCCGGACACCGGGGCGCGCATCGCCGTGGACACGGCCGAAGCGACCTGTTCCGGGACCAGCATTCCGGCGGCGCCGTCGAAGTGAATCCAGCCGTCACCCAGCGCGGGAAAGAGCCCACGGATACGAGCGACGTCGAACGCCATGGGGACACCGTACGGACGTGCGGTTTCGCCGTGCGTCCGGGGTTGGGTGGAGGGCAACCGGGAACCCCCGGAGCCGCTACGCTCGGAGACGGACACCCCGCGGGTGTCGCGGAGCGTGTCGAACGCAAGCCAGGATGGAGCACATGACCGAGCCGAACTTCACAACGGGTGACCCGGGCCAGGAATCTTCACCCCACGTGGTGGTCGTCGGACCGGACGGCACGCCGGTGGGAGCCGCCCGGCTGGCCTCCCCCGATTCCGTCTCCGACGCAGAGCAACCCGAGTCGGTCGGCGACCTCGTCGAAGAGCCGGCAAAGGTGATGCGCATCGGCACGATGATCAAGCAGCTCCTGGAGGAGGTCCGCGCGGCCCCGCTGGACGACGCGTCCCGCACCCGCGTGCGCGAAATCCACCAGACGTCGATCCGCGAGCTGGAGAAGGCGCTGGCCCCGGAGCTGCAGGACGAGCTCGAGCGGCTGGTCCGCCCGTTCACGGACGACTCGACCCCGTCGGACGCGGAGCTGCGAATCGCCCAGGCCCAGCTGGTGGGCTGGCTGGAAGGCCTGTTCAGCGGAATCCAGACGGCGCTGTTCGCCCAGCAAATGGCGGCCCGCGTCCAGCTGGAGCAGATGCGCCGCGGCTTGCCGGCGGGTCCGTCGGGAGCTGCCGGCCACGGACATGAGCCCGGACCGGGCATCTCGGGCACGGGTCAGTACCTCTAAGGCCTCCGTCAGAGGAGTTGTCCACAGACCGGAGGGCCTGTGGACAACCTCTGTGGACAACTCCGCTGCTCCGTGCGGTCTGATGACGGCTTTACACGGGCTGAATCAGCTGAGTCAGCTCAGCCGCGGATTCGCCTCGACCAACGGCGTCTGAACGACTCCGGCTGCGGTTCCACCGGGGCGCCGGCGGGAATCCGGCGCAGGACGGGTGCGTACACCGCCTTCGCGATTTCGCCCTTGGTCCTTCGCAGGCTCGCCAGGGTCTCCGCCGGGTAGCCGCCGGCCGACGGGCGGTCCGGCACCTGGGTGAGATCCTCGAGCACTGTCCAGTTCGAGCCGAGCGCCGCCAGCGAACGGTGCTTCGTCGCGTAGTAGTCGGGGTTGATGGAGACCGCCACTCCGGAGGCGCCCGCCGCCGCCGCCAGCATGTGGACGTGGAACCGGGTGGAGATCCACGTCTGGCGGGGATTGGCCGGCAGGCCGTGCGTCCAGATGTGGGAAAACGGGTAGAACCGGGCGCCGGGCAATTCGCGCTCCAGCAGGGCGAACACCTCGCGGTCGACGCGGGGCACCCCTTCGACGACGCCGATGCGCTCCGGCGGCACCTTCCACGCGCGCAGCATCGACAGCACCGCGCCCGCCAGCTTGCCGATGCCGACCTCGACGAGGTCGGACTGGAGGCACAGCATGACCTCCGGCTGGTCCTCCGCCGTCTCGTAGCGGTGCGGGCCGATGCCCAGGAAGGCGTCGTCGATCCCGGCCTGCACGTCCACGAGGGCCGCCGACGCTTCGTCACGGACCTCGACGACGTCGAAGTGGTCAATCAGGCTCAGCAGCAGGGGGACGACGTCGTCGCTGGCCGGCACGAGACCGTGCCCGGTCATGGCGGCCCGGCCACCGGACCGTTCCACCGCCGCCGCGGCTCCGGCGAGCAGGCCGATCTGCTTCGGCCACAGCTTGTTGATGTAGCCGCCGCCGACGACGTGCACGACGTCGGCGGCCGCGAGCAGCTCGATCCCGCCGTGCAAGCGGGGCATCATGCCGGGGTTGTGCACCGCTTCGCGCACCCAGGCCGCCGCCTGCCACGGATCCTCCGACGGCGCTTCCCAGCACAACCGCCACAGCGTGTCGGTGAACTTGGCGCGGGGGTGGATGCCGTCCAGCAGGACCGCCGCCGGACCGGGTGAATGCGTGTCCACCCAGACGTCGGCGTCCGGCGCCAGTTCGGCGAGCTCGCGGAGCCAGCTCGCCGCGATGAGTTCATCGCCGTAGTTGGGGTGCCCCACCGGAGCCACCACGTAATAAAGAGCACGCTGGGCCGACTTCGTCGACGAAGCCTCACTGGGAGCGACCACCATGCGCCGAATCGTACGGCGTGACGGACTGTAACCCGGGTCACCTTGGCCCTAACCGCGAACGCCGGTTGCGGGCGGGGTGGCCAGGCCGGTGGCGGGCCCATCGGTACCCTCGTCCACGTGCATGCCACCAGCACGGTTCAGGCCGCAGACTCACCCGTGACGACGTCGGCTCCTCCGACGTCGGACAGCAAGACGTTCTCGCGTGCCTTCGCCGACATCAAGGCCGGTTTCCGCGCCCGCGAGCTGTGGGGTCACCTCGGCTGGCAGGACATCAAGCAGCGCTATCGCCGCTCGGTGATCGGGCCGTTCTGGATCACCATCAGCCAGGCCGTCATCGCGCTCGGGCTCGGGCTGCTGTACTCGCAGCTGTTCAACTCGCCGATCCAGGTGTTCCTGCCGTACCTCTCCACCGGGTTCATCCTGTGGGGCTTCATCAGCGGCTGCCTCTCCGAGGGCATGGAGACGTTCATCGCGAACGAGGGGCTCATCAAGCAGCTCCCGGCGCCGCTGAGCGTGTACATGCTGCGCACGGTGTGGCGGCAGTCGCTGCTGCTGGCGCACAACATGATCGTCTACGTCGTCGTACTGGTCATCTTCTTCAGCGCGCTCGACAACCCGTACTCGCTGGGGTCGAAGGACGGTCTGTGCCACCCCGACCTGTACTGCCACCCCGGCCTGAGCTGGAACATCCTGCTGGCCATCCCCGGCTTCTTCCTGCTCGCGCTGAACGCGGGCTGGGTGACGCTGCTGCTGGGCATCATCTCGACCCGCTTCCGCGACATCCCGCAGGTGATCAACTCGTTGATCCAGCTGCTGTTCTACGGCACGCCGATCGTCTGGCCGGTCGACCAGCTGATGAACGGCGGGACACGCGAGGGCATCTCCTGGGTGCTGCCGATCATCCAGGCGAACCCGCTCTACCACTTCATGCAGGTGGTCCGGGCGCCGCTGATCGGCCAGTCGTTCACCCTTGGCAACTGGATCGTGGTCGTCTCCATCACCATCGTCGGCTGGGCGCTCGCGCTCGTCGCGATGCGCAACTACCGTGCCCGCGTCTCCTACTGGGTGTGACACAAAATGGTCAGCATTGACGTCCAGAACGCCTACGTCGACTTCCCGATCTTCGACGCGAAGACCCGGTCGATGAAGAAGAAGGTCCTCGGCAAGGTCGGCGGCAAGATCGGCACCGACACCAAGGTGCCCATCATCGAGGCCCTGCACGACGTGACCCTGAACCTCCGCGAGGGCGACCGCGTCGGCCTGGTCGGGCACAACGGCGCGGGCAAGTCCACGCTGCTGCGGCTGCTCGCCGGGATCTACGAGCCGACCCGCGGTTCGTCGCGGATCGAGGGGAAGATCGCGCCGGTTTTCGACCTCGGTGTCGGCATGGACCCGGAGATCTCCGGCGAAGAGAACATCATCATCCGCGGCCTCTTCCTCGGGATGACGGCCAAGGAGATGGAGAAGCGCGTCGACGACATCGCGGAGTTCACCGAGCTCGGCGACTACCTGCAGATGCCGCTGCGGACGTACTCCACGGGCATGCGCGTGCGGCTGGCGCTGGGGGTCGTCACCTCGATCGACCCCGAGATCTTGATCCTCGACGAGGGCATCGGCGCGGTCGACGCGGCGTTCCTCAACAAGGCCCGCGACCGGCTCAAGGAC
Source organism: Amycolatopsis sp. lyj-346 (assembly GCF_046548975.1). NCBI lineage: Bacteria > Bacillati > Actinomycetota > Actinomycetes > Pseudonocardiales > Pseudonocardiaceae > Amycolatopsis > Amycolatopsis sp. lyj-346. The sequence continues at coordinate 1,237,219 of NZ_JAJPWT010000001.1, read as the reverse complement.
CTGGTGAAGCGCTCCGGCATCCTGGTCTTCGCCAGCCACTCGGACGAGTTCCTGTTCGAGCTCTGCGACACCGCGCTCTGGATGGACGAGGGGCACCTCAAGCAGCAGGGTTCGCTGCGGGACGTCCTCACGTCGTACAAGGGGCGCGACCCCTTCGAGAACATGAGCCAGGAAACCTTGGAGCGCTTCGGCATCGAGCCGGTGGCGACGACGAACGGCGGGGAATGATGGCCAGCGAGACCCGGCAGCTGCCCGACGGCGCGGTCGTCGGCGTGGTCGTCACGCGGCACCGGCGCGAGCTGCTCGCGGACTCGCTGAAGGTCATCGCGGCCCAGACCCGGCCGGTCGACCACCTGGTGGTGGTGGACAACGGGCCGGACGACTCCGCGCGCGAAGTCGTCCAGAACTACCCGCTGCCGCACACGTACCTGCCGTCGCACCGGAACCTCGGCGGCGCCGGCGGGTTCGCGCTGGGCATGCTGCACGCGCTTTCGCTGGGCGCGGACTGGGTCTGGCTGGCCGACGACGACGGACGGCCGGCCGACGAGAACGTGCTCGCCATCCTGCTCGAGGAAGCCGAAAAGCGGGGTCTGGCGGAGATCTCGCCGGTGGTGTCGAACATCGACGCGCCGGACAAGCTGGCGTTCCCGCTGCGCCGTGGCCTGACCTGGAAGCGGTCGCAGGCCGAGCTGGGCGCGGACTTCCTGCCCGGCATCGCGTCCCTGATGAACGGCGCACTCTTCCGGGCGTCCACTTTGGACGTCGTCGGCGTGCCGGACCTGCGCCTGTTCTTCCGCGGCGACGAGGTGGAGCTGCACCGGCGGCTGGTCCGGTCGGGCCTGCCGTTCGGCACGTCGCTGAAGACGAAGTACCTGCACCCGGACGGCTCGGACGAGTTCAAGCCCATGCTGGGTGGCAAGTTCCACGCGCAGGACCCGGAAAACGAGGTCAAGCGGTACTACACCTACCGCAACCGCGGGTACCTGCTGTCGCAGCCGGGGATGCGGAAGATCGGCGCACTGGAGATCGTCCGGTTCGGACTGTACTTCGTGGGCGTGAAGCGCGACCCGAAGGCGTTCCTGCAGTGGCTGAAGCTGGTGCGGCAGGGCCGCGCCGAGAAGTTCTACCGCTACTGAGTTCCCGATGCGGAAAGGGCCCCTGCGAAGGGGCCCTTTCCGGGTGCCTTATTCGCCGATGACCGGCGGCGCGGTGCGCATGTCGGTGCCGAAGACCTCGTCGGGGTCACCCTCGACCAGGTACGTCGGGCGCGAGTGCTCGGTGTCCTCGTCGCCTTCGCCCTTCTGGCCGCGGCCCAGGCCACCGCCGGGCCCCATGGCCCCGCCGCGACCGGCGGCACCCGCGCCGAGGCCGCCCATCCCACGCCCCGCAGCCGCTTCGGCCGCACCGATCCCGCCCGGCCGGGCGGCACCCGAGGCGGCACCCGCGCCCGTCGCGTTGCCGGCCGCGCTCGAGCCGCCGGGGCCGAACCCGCCGCCACCGCGTCCGCTGCCGCTGCCGCCGACCTTGGAGTTGTAGGCCTCGTCGCCGCCGAAATTCATCCCGCCCATCGGCATCGGGCTCATCGGCGGCATCCCCCCGAACTGCTGGTTCGGGTTCGACGTCGACGCTGCCGGGACCGAGCTGGGCGTGAAGCCGGACGGCGTGGTCGTGCCTGCGGGCACGAACCCCGACCCGGTGGTCGAGCCGGGCCCGGAGAACTGCGGCGTCCCGGTGGTGCCGGGCACGAAGCCCTGGGCGTTGCCGCCGGGCATGTTCACCGAGTTGCCACCGGGCATGTTCACGCCGGACGGCGTGTTGATGCCGTCCTTGTCCCCGGTGCCGTTGGGGTCACCGCTGCTCCCACCGGTGCTGAAGCTCGGCGGCGGCGCGAAGGCGGGCTGCTTGGAGGCGGCCTCGTAGAGGTTCTTGTCGTACGTCGCCATGACGCCGGCGGCCTCGTCGTGCGCGGCCTGGCTGTCCTTCTGCTTCTGGAGCGACTGGTCGACGTTGTCGGCGAGGTTGAAGGGGTTGGACGTGGCCCAGCCCTTGAACTCGTCGGTCCAGCTGAACGGGATCGGGGCCGGCATGGAGTTCTTCGCCGTGGCGGCGGCCTGGCCCTGGTCGTAGATGGTCTCCGAGGCCAGCTTCGCGTTCTGCGAGTTGGCGTCGGACCACTTGCTGAGGCTGGTGAAGTACTGCTGCGCGTTCTCGGCCGCTTTGCCTTCCCAGGTGCCCTTGGAGGCGTTGACCGCGGTGTTCATCGACTGCGCGAACTTGTCGAAGACCTGGTGGACCTTGTGGTATGCCGTCGAGACGTCCGAGACCTGATCGACGTTGAGGTTGCTTTCCAGGAAGGCCTTGAGCTGCGTGTGGTCGTTGCCCTTGTAATCCGCGTTGGGCGCGTTCAGACCCTGGACGTACTCGACGTCACGGCCCGTGGTGGCTTCCTTGACGTTCTTGTCGCCCATCTGCTGGGCCTGGTTCTTCGCCTGGGCCTGCGCGATCCACGTCTGTACCGGCCCGAACAGCCAGCTGCTGGGGTCGACGCCTTCTTCGGCCTTCTGCTGCAGGTAGGCATCCCGCTGAGCCGGTGCCATGTCCTGGACTTCTTGGGGCGTCTTGTCCGCGGTCTTCGGCGTCGAGCCCTGTCGCGTGCTCATCTGGGTTCCCCTATCCCTTCGGCAGCCGCGGTTCGACAGCGGCCTTCGCGACCGTTTCGGCGATCTGGCAGGCCTCGTTCGATGAGCTGTCCAAGAGCACCGCCACGTCCACCCGCGACGAATCACCGACTGCCAGTCCGAGCGTGCATCCCACAGCGGCTGCGTCAGGTGCTTCCTTCGCACGCCGGCCGTTGATGTCCTTGTCGGCAACTCCGCCGCCGGTGTCCCTGACCTGGTCGACCGAAGCATCGTCGCGGACGTTCACACCGATCATCATGGTGGCGTCGCTGGCTGAGGCGATCTTCCTCTGGTACTTGCACGAGCGGGCACCGCCGAGCGTCTTGCTCTCAGGCTGGTTGAACTGGCCGTAGCTGCTCAAGTCGCCCATTTCGAGGAGCGAGCACGGATCGGTGATCGACTGAGTGCCGCCCCCGCCTGCAGACGACGAACTCTGTGTGGGCGCGCCGGACGCCGACGGAGCAGGCGACGCGGTTCCCGGCTGTGTGCTGGTGCAGCCCGCCAGGAGCGCCCCACCGGCCACGAGCGGGAGCACTGCACGAATGAGAAGAAGTTTTGTCATTTACCTCAGGCCTGACGGGTCTGGAGCGAAGAGAAGGCTTGACTCTCGGTTTCCTTGTACAAGCCCGCGGCCCTGGCGAGCGCTTCGTCGGCCTGTTTGGCGACCTCCCGGAGCTGACCCAGTACCGCTGTGGCCGAGCCTTCGGCTTCGGTGGCGCTCTTCTGGTCATGCGACGCGACGGTCTGCCCGTACGGGTGACTGCCGAGCTGAGGCGCCTGATCCAGCGCAAAAGTATCGAACTTGAGGTTGGTGAGGTCGTTGACCAGTTCGGTCAGCGCGTCCCGGATCGGCTTGACCCCTTCCGGGGTGATCTTGAAGCCGCCGCTCGCGGCGGCCGCGACCAGCTTGTCGGTCTCCGCCTTGACGGCCAGGACCGCTGCGCCCATGCTCGCCGTGGAGAGCGGGTTGACGATGTCCGAGATCGAGCCGCCGCCCCCGCCGTCAGCCAACTGCATCGCTGTTCACCCCGATATCGCTTCGCCCGTGCGTGTGCACCCGGAAGTCTACTAGCCGGGCACCCTGCGCAACTGCCGTTCGCCGATCTTCACCTCGGACGCACCGCGGGTGCGACCGGTTCCCCACCGTCAGAACTGGCCTTCGAGCTGGGCGTACAGCTGCTGGGCCAGCCGGGCGTTGTCGGCCGGGGCGTAGGTGATCCAGCGCTGGCCGTCGGCGGCCGCGCGGGAGGACATCAGCCAGCGGCCGCTGGGGGTGTCGAACCAGGCCAGCGGGGGCAACGTGCCGGTGCGGGTCTGGGCGGTGAACTGGCCCACCCGTGTCTTCGGCTCCTGGAAGACGCGCTCGATCATGCGGACCTGCGGGCCACCGGCACTGCCCGCGCTGTGGGACCGCGGGCCGGTGACGTTCGCGAACGGGTCGTACGCCTCGTCGCGACGCTGGTGGCGGGGCTGCTGGACCGGCCGCGAAATCGTCACCGACTGGCCGGGTGCCGCCGGCGTCAGCGGGAGCAGGTCGACGATCGCCGGCACGATGCCCGTCGGGCGGACCTCCTCGAAGACGATGAGGTTCTCGTCCTGGCGGGCGAGCACCGCGAACTGACCGTCGGACGCGACGCGCGCGAACAGGTGCCGGTCGCCCAGCTCGGCCGCCGCGCTGATGGTCACGCTGCCGCGGACGAACGTGACCAGAGCCAGCTCGGCGTCCGCGTCCAGGCGGCCGCGGCTCCACAGCCCGCGGCCGGTCAGGTCGCGGACGACGGCGTCGCGGATCATCGCGCGCTGCTCGACGGTCGTGCCGACGTGCGGGACCTCGAACGGCGTCGGCGCGCGGCCGAGCCCGAGCTGTTCCAGCAGGATGTCCACCGCTGCCAGCGACAGCGAGAACGAGTGAGGCATCGTGTCCGTCCCCCCGGGGTGCTTCCGGCCTTCGCCGAAAACGGTAGTCCACCGCTATGACATCCGGGGCTTCGCCCCAGGCCGGGGGCTCCGCCACCCGGAGCCCCCGAACGACAGCTCTGCCCTCAGCGAACCCGCTTGCCCGGCGAAGATCGGCGCTGGTCCGATGGACGCATGGCCGACCCGAAACCCGCCCTCGTCCTGCACCTCGCCACCGGCGGCGAACCGCTGCTGTTCGCGCTGACCACCGAAGAATCCGGAAAGCTGGCGGGCAAGCTCGCCCAGCTCGTCAAGGACGGCGCCGTCGAAACGGTGACGACCAAGGACGACAAGGTGGTCGCGGTCAACTTCGCCCACGTCGCCGCCGCCTACCTCGACGACCTCACCCGGAAGAGCACGGTGTTCGGCATGCACTCATGACGCGCGAAGGCCGCCTCACGACGAGCGTGAGACGGCCTTCGTGACGAACCTCAGAGCTTGTACAGGCGCTTCCAGTTCTCGCGCGAGGTGAGCTCGGGCATGGCGCGCTTGTACTGCTCCTGCACCGCCGCGCCCTCCTTGCGGAGCCGCTGGACGACCTTCGCACCCTGCTTGGCCAGCGCGAACATCTTCACCCGGTCGTAGGACCGGACGCGGACGCCTTCCTGGCTCGCGTCGGTGACCACCGCGGTGTCGAACAGGGCGATGTGCCACCAGTTGGCCTCGTCGATCGGCACCGCGCCGAGCCCGAAGCGGCTGCGGCCGAGCACCCGGTCGAGGATCCGCTTGATCAGCACCAGGCGCTGCATGCTGGGCCGCGGCGCGCTGTTGATGATGCCGATGTCGTTGGACGCGATACCCGGGACGTCGGTGGCCTTGTGGCGCTTGGTCTCCGGGTACTCGTCGCGGATGCGGCGGATCTCCTTCATCGCCTCGACCCCGCCGTCACGCAGGACCTCCGGGCCCTTCAGGAAGTCCTCGACGGCCTTGATCAGGGTCGCCGACAGGCCGTACTGCATGCCGAGCAGGTAGCGGACCAGCTGCGCGAGCAGCACCCGCGAGAGCAGGTTCAGGTTGAACGGCGAGTGCAGGGCCGCGGTGATGATCGAGTTGCGCAGGTTGAAGTACCGGTGCCACTCGTCCCAGTCCTTCATGTGGAAGTCCGCGTGCCACACGCCCGCACCCGGCAGGGTGACGGTCGGGAAGCCGTGCGCGCGGGCCCGGTAGGAGTACTCCGCGTCGTCCCACTGGAAGAAGAACGGCAGCGGGTAGCCGGTGGCCTGGACGACCTCGTACGGGATCAGGCACGACCACCAGCCGTTGTAACCGGCGTCGAGGCGGCGCTCCTGGCGGTTCGGCTTCAGCGTCTCCTCGTCCACGCCGAGCAGGTCGGCGGTGGACAGCGAGTGCTCGACCGGCTGGCCGGGCTCGAGCGTGTTGAGCCGGGCGTACTCGGCGCCGACGTGCAGCTGGTTCGGGTGGAACAGGTTGAGCATCTGCCCGCCGACGATGATCGGGTTGGCGGCGCGGTTCGAGAACGCCGTCATCCGGATCACCAGGTCTGGCTCGAGCAGGACGTCGTCGTCCATGAACAGGACGTTCGCGTGCTCGGTCGCGGTGTGCCCGGCCACCTCGAAGAGGCCGCGGGTGAAGCCGCCCGCGCCGCCGAGGTTCGGCTGCTTGATGTAGTGCAGCTTGTCGCCGAGGTCCTTGGCGGCCTGCTCGAAGCCGTCACGCGACTCGACGAGGTCGGTGCCCTGGTCGGCGACGTAGATCGCGTCCAGGGTCTCCAGGGAGGAGACGTCCGCGGCGAGGGCCTGGAGGTTCTTCAGGCAGTCGTCGGCGCGGTTCATCGTGCAGATGGTCACCGCGGTCGGGCGGATCTTCTCCGGAGCCTCGACCGTCCAGCGGACCTGCTCGACGCGCAGCGTCTGGCCGCCCTCGGTCTCGAGGTCGAGCCAGAGCGCGCCGCCGTCGTAGAACTTGTCCAGCTTCCCGGTCAGCGACACCTTCGCCTGCTTGGCGTCCTTGACCAGCTCGGCGGCCACGACGCGCGGCTCGCCTTCGACGTCCGAGGCACCCATCGACAGCTGGCCGGTGCCGGTGACGACCGCCTCGACCGAGACCTCGGTCACCGTCGTCCAGCGCTGCCAGTAGCTGGCCGGGAACCGGCCGAAGTACGTGTTGCCGGACACCTTGGAGGCGGGCTCGAGGGTGATCGACGCCCGTTCCCGCACGGCCGCACCCCACTCGAGCTCGGCGTACAGGTCCTTGCTGACGATCGGTGCCGGGCCGGCGTAGAGCCCGCGCTGCGCCGTCAGGCGGCCCTGCGGAGTGTGCTCGGTGAACCGCGTCTCGGCGGCCGCGCCGGCAGTGGTGGTCGGCGCCGGGGTTGCTGTTTTACCGGGCATGAGTGTCCTCAGTTCTCCTCAGTCGACGGCTCGCGGAACACGACCCACTTGAGCATCACGAAATTGATCACGGTGGCGGTGGCCTGCGACACGGCCCAGCACAGGGTGTGCTGCCAAGCGGACTCCGGCAGCACCTGCAGCATCAGCTGGTTCACCCCGACCGCGACGAAGAACGTCACGGTGTAGAGCAGGACGAACGAGCCGACCTGCGCCTTCCCGTCGCGGCGCCCGCCGGCGAAGGTGAACTTCCGGTTCAGGAAGAACGCCGTGGTGGTGCCCACGATGAAACTGATAGCGCGAGCGACGTCGACCCACGGTGAAGCGGCCATCCCGGCCGCCTGGGTCAGCAGCGTGTACGTGCCCAGGTCGACGAGGGCGCAGAAGCCCCCGATCAGGGCGAAGCGGATGAGCTGGCCCAAGAGTCCAGGGGAGGACTGAGCAGCCACTACGTCGGCTTGCGGATCGGTCGCCACCACTGCATTACCTCGATGCCTGAGTCATGGTCACCCGCGCGGGCGCTTGTGCCTTGATGCGCAAAGTGTAGAGATGAGCACTTCAGGGTCACGTTCCGGGCGTGGTTGGGCGTGGCTACCTCCATCCATGCCCCCGCCACCACCCTCAGCGGAGGCGCTTCGCGCCGCTGGTTTACTTGGTGGGTGACCCAAGCACCCAATACACAGCGTCGCACGCTCATGGGCTGGGCGCGGACCGCACCGACCACCGCCGACGTGCTGACCACCTCCGATGTCGAGGTGATCGCCCGAGCCGTGGCCCAGGCCGGTGAACGCGGCGTCATCGCCCGCGGCCTCGGCCGGTCCTACGGCGACCCGGCGCAGAACGCCGGCGGCCTCGTCGTCGACATGACCGCGCTGAACCGGATCCACTCGATCGACCCGGACACCGCGCTCGTCGACCTCGACGCCGGGGTCAGCCTCGACCAGCTGATGCGCGAAGCCCTGCCGTACGGCCTGTGGGTCCCGGTGCTGCCGGGCACGCGCCAGGTGACCATCGGCGGCGCGATCGCCAACGACATCCACGGCAAGAACCACCACAGCGCGGGCAGCTTCGGCAACCACGTCGTGTCGATGGACCTGATCACCGCCGACGGGCAGATCCGCACGCTGACGCCGGAGGGCCCGGACGCCGAGCTGTTCTGGGCGACTGTGGCCGGCATCGGCCTGACCGGCATCATCGTCCGGGCCAAGATCCGGATGACCAAGACCGAAACCGCGTACTTCATCGCGGACAACGACCGCACGAACAACCTCGACGAGACGCTCGAGCTGGTCACCAACGGCTCCGACGACAACTACACGTACTCGTCGGCGTGGTTCGACACGATCTCCACCGGCTCGAAGCTCGGCCGCGCCGCCTTCGGCCGCGGCTCGCTCGCCAAGCTGGACGAACTGCCGCCGAAGCTGCGGGCGAACCCGCTGAAGTTCGACGCCCCGCAGCTGGCGACGCTGCCGGACGTCTTCCCGAACGGCCTGGCCAACAAGCTCACCTTCGGCGCCATCGGCGAGCTGTACTACCGCAAGACGCCGAAGGCCGCCCGCGGCGTGATCCAGAACCTGACGGCCTTCTACCACCCGCTCGACATGTTCGGCGAGTGGAACCGGGCCTACGGCTCCAAGGGCTTCCTGCAGTACCAGTTCTCGACGCCGCTGAACGCGCACGAGCCGCTGCGCACCATCGTCCGGAAGATCGCCGAGTCGGGGCACGTGTCCTTCCTCAACGTCTTCAAGCGGATGGGCGAGGGCAACGCGGCGCCGCTGTCGTTCCCGCACCCGGGCTGGATGGTCTGCGTCGACTTCCCGATCAAGGACGGCCTGAGCCGGTTCTGCCAGGAGCTCGACGAAGACGTCCTGGAGCTGGGCGGCCGCCTGTACACCGCGAAGGACTCCCGCACCTCGCCGGAGACGTTCGCGAAGATGTACCCGCGGCTCGAAGAATGGCGCAAGGTACGCGCTTCCATCGACCCCGAAGGCGTTTTCGCCTCTGACATGAGCCGGAGGCTCGAACTGTGATCGACGCGGTGGGCAACCCCCAATCCCTGCTCCTGCTCGGCGGCACGTCCGACATCGCGCTGGCGATCGCCGAGAAGTACCTGGCCGAGAAGCCGCTGCGGGTCGTGCTGGCCGCCCGGCCGTCACCCCGCCTGGAGGCGGCCGCCCAGCGGCTGAAGGACCGCGGCGCCGAAGTGTCTACTGTGGACTTCGACGCCAAGGACACGGCTTCCCACCCCGGCGTGCTGGCCAAGGCGTTCGAGGGCGGCGACATCGACGTGGCGGTCGTGGCGTTCGGCCTGCTCGGCGACCCCGAAGAGGTCTGGCAGGACCACGCGAAGGCCGTCGAGCTGGCGACCGTGAACTACACGGCCGCGGTGTCGGTCGGCGTCGCGCTGTCGGAGAAGCTCAAGGCCCAGGGCCACGGCACGGTGATCGCGCTGTCGTCGGTGGCGGGCGAGCGCGTCCGCCGGTCCAACTTCGTCTACGGCTCGACCAAGGCCGGCTTCGACGGCTTCTACCTGGGCCTTGGCGAGGCGCTCGCGCCGTTCGGGGCGCGGGTCACGGTCGTGCGCCCCGGTCACGTCAAGACGAAGATGACCGAGGGCCTGAAGGACGCTCCCCTGGCGCAGACGGCCGAGCAGGTCGCGGAGATCGCCGTCGGCGCGGCCCGCGCGGGCAAGGACCTGGTGTGGGCGCCGGCGCCGTTCCGGTTCGTGATGTCGGCCCTGCGCCACGTCCCGCGGCCGATCTTCCGCAAGCTCCCGATCTGAGGCATCCACCGTCAGTCGGTGGACGCCTCAGCTGAACGTCACAGCGCGTTCAGTGCCTCGGTGATCTTCGGCTTCCACGGCCAGTTCCCGGCGCGGTCGGGGCACCTGAGCCCGAGTTCCCACAGCTCGCGTGCCCTCGCGACGTCACCGAGGCCGGCCATCGCCTGCCCGTAGTAGTACAAATCCCGGGAGAGCGCCTCGCGGTGCGACGGCGGGTCGGTCAGATCGCCGGCCAGCGCTTGGGCGAACAACTCGGCGGCCACCGCCCAGTGGCCGGCGGCCCACGCCGCCCGTGCCCGGAAGATCAGCACGAGATCGGCGCGGGCGTTCTGCTGGATCCACGGGTCGTCTTCGAGCACCTGAAGATGGGTCACGACCAGATCGAGATCGCCGGTCAGCAGTCCGAGGTCGGCCAGGTGGGCGTGCGTGTTCATCACCCAGCGGGAAGCGTTCGCCCCCTGTGCCTCTTCGCCGCCGAAGTGCTCCAATGCGGCCAAGTGCGCGGCCTTGTACTCTTCCGGCTCGACGACGTCACCCAGCAAGCCGTGCCGCAGGCCCACCAGCCGGGAGATGTACGCGCTGGTCAGGTCACCGGCTTCCTCGGCGGCTTCGGCTGATTCGGTGAACCAGGCCAGCGCCTGGTCGAGTCGGCCGTGCAGGGCCTCGAGGTAGGCGAGGTCGTAGAACAGTGAAGAACGTTGCCTCGCCGACGTGACGTGGTCGACGTCGGCGACATCCGCGATCGCCTGCGCGAGCAGCCGGTGCGCCGCGTCCAGATTGTCCGCACCGCCCAGCCGGCGCAGCCGTCCCGCCTCACCGTGGGAGAACGCGATCCGCGCGGCCGCGCGGTTCCTCGGATTCGGGATGGCGTGCTCGAGGTAGTCCGAGTCGCTCAGCCGGCGCAACACCGCCGCGTTGAGGTCGGCCACGTCGTGCCGGTGCTGGAGCATGGCGTGCAGGCTGCTCGCGAGGTCGGTACGGCCTTCGTTGATCAACCGGGCCAGCACGGCGGTGAGCCCCTCTTCCAGTTCGGGGGAACCGGACATGGCCACGTAGGCCGCCACGTAGTCACCCAGCATGTCGTCCACGCCGACCCGGTGGCTCTTGGCGATCCCGAAGGCCGGCGCGGCCAGCAGGTCGGTGAGCAGCTGCTCGGCCTTGCTGCGGGTGCGGGCCGAGCCGGCGGTCCGGATCGACGCAACGAGGTGCGAGGCCGTGTGGTTCAGGGCGTACGCGTCGTCGCACGTCGCCCAGGAGTCACCGTGTTCGGTGAGCAGTCGCTGGGCTAGGGCGAGGTGGCTTTCGTCGGCTTCCACATGCCAATCATCCAGGATCCGGTCCTCGTCCGCCGAGGTCAGGAACTCGGCCATGGTGACGTGGTGCAGCCGGACGGTCCGATTTTCCCCGGACAGGAATTGGGCCAGATCGTCGAGCGCCTCGCGTGCACAGGCGCGATCGCCGGTCAGATCCGCGAGCAGGAGCAGCGTCTTCAGCGGCAGCGGCGCCTGGGCGACAGCGAGAGCCTCCAGCAGCTTGCGGTGGACTCGTGCCCATACGTGAGTCCACCGGTCACCTTCGCGGCGCCTGACCGTGTCGCGGATCACCACGAGGAAGTACTCGTAGATACCGTCCAGCCCCGCGGGCAGCACGGAAAGCCGAGTGAGCGCCGCCACCCTTTCGGTGTCGCCGTCGCTCACCGCATCGCGAAGCCCGCTCGCCCACAGCGTCAGGTAAAGAAAGCTGCCTTCGGCGTGCTCGGAGATGCGCCGCGCGACCGCCTCCACGCCGACCCGGCGCACTTCGGGCAACTCGGCGATGCCCGGTGCCGAGACCACCGTTCGCGCGTACTTGAGCAGGTCGTCGCGCACTTCGGCGGCGGAAGGTTCGATCCGTTCCTCGCGCAATCGGTCCGCCTGTGCGAGCCGGAACCGCCGCAGCAGCTCGGTGTCCGGCCGCGCGGACACCACGACTCGCAGGTTCGCCGGAAGCTCGGGGCACTCGGCGAGCCATTCGAGGATGTCCGTCCGCCCCATGTCACGCCCTTGGTGGCGAAGCTCGTCCACAGAGTCGATGCACAGCACGACCATGGCCGTGGGGTCGCTGGCGGCCAGTCGGACGGCGGGCTCGATCAGGGCGAGCTGCTGCAGGTTGCCGACGTCGTTGAGCCGCGAATCCGCGACCATCCGCGCGATTTCGAATCCGACGACACTGCCTTCTGCAACCTCGACCTGCTGCGCCACCTGCACGGCCGTGTGCTGGAACGGCGAGATGTGCAGCAGGCCCACCCGGGCACCCACGACGCGGCCCGCCTCGGCCACCCGGCCGACGGCCTGGGTCACCTGGACGTCGAGGTCAACGCGCATCAGCTCCGGACGCAGCAACGCCAGCTGGTGCCCGACGCTCAGCAGCAACGACCACGCGTCGCCACTGGCCAGGGGATGGCTGCTGAGCCGCCGCAGGAAGTACCGCGGCGACAGGGCGTGGCGCTGGGTGAGCCACGCCAGCAGTGTGCTCTTGCCCGCCCCAGGGCCGCCGGAGACCAGCACGAACCGGCAGTCCGGGTCACGAAAGTGCCGCTCGATCCTCGCGGCCAGCCAGAAGCGTTCGACGAACCCCTGCTCGAGATACCGGGCGATGACCTTTTCGTACAGCAACTCGCCCCGGTTGAGCCGGGCCTGCTCGTCGGTCAATCGCCGATCCGGTCGAGGTCGACACCCACGGCGGTCCCGGAGACCTCGTCCGCCCGGACGGCGCCGCGCACGTGGGCGCTTCCGCCGACGACCCGTGCGCGGACACCTGCGACGTAGCCGGAAACCGTCGCGACGTCGACCGTGCCATCGACCACCGGGCCGGAGGCCGGGCGCTGCTCACCGCGGAAGGTGATGCGTTGGCGGTAAACGGCTTCCAGCAACCGCCGGACGGCATCGGTGGTCTCGAGCAACCGTTCGTCCTGGGTGCTGATGGGTTCGATGTCGTCGACGTAGTCCTGCAGCACCTTGCGCAGTTCACGCAGGGCGGGCTCGACCCGAGCCAGCACCGCGGGATCGGGGTCCAGCGGAGCCAGCTGCCCCTCCAGAGCCGGCACGTCCGATACCTCGGCCGCCTTCTCGCGACGGCGCTTGAGGAGCTCGGTTGCCTGGTTGTACACGAACTTGATGCCTTCGGTGAGCACCGTCGCCCCGAGCACGGAAAGCGTCAACGGATCCGCCATCGTTCGTTCCTCCCCACGTTCGACGGCACTCGTCCTACCGGTCTCTGTACGGGGGAGCAAGCTTTTTAGCCTGAACGGCCGCAGATCCACGGCGGCTGAACCCGACGACTGACGCTCAGCGTCACCTCACGGCGTGGGCGGGGACCAGGTAGAGGTTCTGGCTCCCCACCCACGGTGAGTCGATGTGCCAGCTCGCCAGTGCGGCGGCCGGCGGGGCGCGGCGGGTGGTCGCCAGGACCAGGTCCGGGCTGATCGGGGCGACGCTGTGGTCGAAGTTGTGGAAGTTGGCCTCCAGCAACGCCCGGCCGAGGTCGCCGCTGCGGCGCTTCGTCTCGGCGATCGCCGGGTCGACCGCGCCGCGGTCGGAGAACTCGTCGACCAGTTCGCAGTCGCAGGCGTACGCCAGCGCGCCGACCTCGCCCGCCGTCTCGACCTTGCGGCCGTGGGCGATCGCCGCCAGCTCGTGGCCGATTTCGCGGTACTCCGTCGTCGAAGCGTGGTTGCTCGTGATGGGCGCGAACTGGCGGGGCAGGCCCGGTAGCGCGTACACCGCGACGCTCGCCGCGAGGGCCGCGCCCGCCGCCGTCCACGTCGCGCGCCGCACGCGCTCCGGGACCGCGGACGCGCAGGCGGCGAGGAAGATCGTCGCGCCGATGATGCTCGGCGCGTAGTACCAGTGGTAGGGCGGCACGCCCAGCCGGCTGTAAGCCAGGTAGTGCAGGGCGCCCGCCACGGCGAGCGCGGCGAACGGCGTCAGGCGGCGGGCCGTCTCGGAGCCTCGGCGGTACTGGACGAGCCAGGCCACGCCGGCCAGTGCCGCCAGCAGCAGCGGCAGGAACGACAGCGTGGCCGCGGCCGGGAAGTTGCGCCAGTACAGCAGCGGGCCGTTGGTGAAGCTGAACGGTCCCCACGACTGCTGGCTGATCTTGATGACGAGCGTGTCCGGCACGGCCGAGCCGAGCACCACCCAGCTGAACCCGAACCAGGGCAGCGTGACGGCGAGCGCCGCGAAGGCCGTCTGCCAGATCCCGGTCCAGAACTCGCGGCGGGCGGCGAACAGCACCGCGGCGATCAGCAGCAGGTCGATCCGGACGAGCGCGAGCAGCCCGATCACCACGCCGAGGCGGCCCGCCCGGCGCTCCCCCGCGTAGACCAGCGTCCACACGACGCCGGTGGCACCGAGCGCCACTTCCAGGCCGATCGACGACAGCAGCAGCGGATTGACGAGCAGCAACGCGAACGTCAGCGGCGCGAACGCCGCCGGCAGGCCGGTGCGCTCGCCGAGGCGGCGCAGACCGAGCACGAGCAGCACCTGCGCGACGACGAACACGACACCGGCGGCCAGCACGGCGTCGCGCAGGACGAACGTGACCGCGGCGAGGGCCAGGACGTTCAGCGGCGACGTCGCGGTGTTCGCCGTCCCCTGTTCGATCAGGCCCCAGTGGCCGTGGAAGGCGAGGTTCTTCGCGTAGGACAGCGTGATGTAGGTGTCATCGATGAGATGACTGCTGACCAGGGCGAACACCAGCGCGGAGGCGGCCGCGGCGCCCACCGGCAAAGTCCACGAACGGGCGACGGGGATGGCCACCGGCAGCGCGCGGGCGGTTTTGGGGAGTTCTGCGGAGGCGCTTCGCATCCGGGTCACCGTACCCCGCTCGTGATGCTTCTGTGATCTGAGCGGGGTACGGGTGGCCTAGCCCACAGTGCCGAAGCGTCACTTTCCCTAGGAAAGATGCGCTTCTAGATGCCGGCGCCCGAGCCGGAATTGCCGGAATTGCCGAGATTGCCGTGGTTTCCCCCGCCGCCGCGGCCGGGGAAGCCACGGCCGTCGGGGCCCTGGTTCGGGCCGTCGTACTGGCGGTGGATGCCCGGTCGGCCGTCGCGGGGACCGTGGTGGGACGCCGCCGCGATGCCGCCGACGAGGCCGCCGCCGACCAGCAGACCGAGCACGCCGACGCCGACCAGCTGGGTGGCGCGGTGCCCGACGAACCGCCGGAAGCCGCCGGACGGCCGCGCGGCGGCCGGGGGCGGGCCCCAGGCACCATAGGGCTGGCCGGGGCCGGGAGGCGGGCCGGGAGGCGGCTGGCCAGGGCCGGGCGGCGGCTGGCCGTGGACGGCGGTTTGGTCGCCCGGGGCGGCACCGGTCGCCGGGTCAGGCGCGGACTGCCCGGGCGCCGCGGGCTCGGCCGGGGCACTTTCACGTGAAAGTGCCGGGTCGGAGACGGAGCTTTCACGTGAAAGCTCCGTCTCGGCGGGCGGGGTTTCGGGTGCCGCCGTTGGCTGGTTGGCCGCTGCCGGGTGCTCGACAGTCGGCTGCTCGGCCCGGTCCGGGGCCTTCTCCTCGCGCGGCTGGTCGTTCATGATCGCTCCTGGGGTCACGGGGACGGGCGCAGTGCCCGCCCCCACCACCTCAGGGTGCGTCGCTCAGCTGTGCGTGACCTGAAGCGAAGCTGTCGATCCGCAATGAGTCACAGGTAGAACGACAGGGACAGCGTGATCACCCAGGTCGCGCCCAGCACCTGCAGGATGCGGTCCTTGAGCGCGATCTCCTCGGGCTCGCCCGCGATGCCGCCGTCGACGTCGACCGCGTAGCGCAGGACCGCCACCAGGAACGGGACCATCGAGATGAGCGCCCACACCGAGTTGTGCTCGGTCTGGCGGATCTCGAACGCCCACAGGCAGTACGACATGATCAGGATCGCCGCCGACGTCGCCCAGACGAACCGCAGGTAGCTGGCCGAATACTTCTTCAGCGACGAGCGGATCTTCGCGCCGGTGCGCTCGAAGAGCATGATCTCCGCGTAGCGCTTCCCCGCCACCATGAACAGCGAGCCGAACGCCGTGACCAGCAGGAACCACTGCGAAAGGGCGATGCCGCCCGCGACGCCGCCGGCGATCGAGCGCATCAGGAAGCCCGAGCCGACGATGGCCAGGTCGACCACCGGCTGGTGCTTCAGGCCGAAGCAGTAGCCGAGCTGGACGGCTTCGTAGACGCCCAGCACCACGGCGAGCTGCCAGCTCGCCGCGAACGACACGCCGAGGCCGGCCAGGAAGAACACGACCGCGGCCCCGTACGCGACGGGGACCGGCACGATGCCGGCCGCGATCGGCCGGTTGCGCTTGGTCGGGTGGGCCCGGTCGGCCTCGACGTCGATGGCGTCGTTGATGAGGTAGACCGAGCTCGCCACCAGGGAGAAGGCCACGAAGGCGACGATCGCGTCGAGCAGGAGGCCCGTCCGGTCGGTCGACTTCGAGAACGCGAAGAACGGGGCCGCGAAGACCAGGACGTTCTTCACCCACTGCCGCGGCCGCGCCGTCTTGATGACGCCGCCGACCAGGCCGAACCGCCCGCGCGCCGGGGTCTCCGGAGTCGCTGGGGCCTCAGCAGTCACGGCCGCTTCGTCGCTGTTGCGCTCGGTCGTCTCGCTCATCGGTTCTTATTCAGCTTCCGTCGTATCAGACCACCGACGAGCCCCCCGAGAGCTGCACCGGCCAAAACGTCTGTCGGATAGTGAACGCCGAGCACGAGCCTCGAGGCCAGCATCGGCGGTACCAGGGCGGGCACCAGGTTACGCCCGGTCAATCCGGAGTAGAGCACCGCCGCCGCCGTAGTGGACGTCGCGTGCGACGACGGGAAGCTCAGCTTGCTCGGCGTGCCGACCAGTACCTCGACGCTGGGGTGGTCCGGCCGGGGCCGCCTGACCACGCGTTTCACCGCGATGGATGCGGCGTGCGCACCGACGACCCCCACCGAGGCGACCAGCCAGTCCTTGCGCCGCTTCTTGTCGACGACGGCGCCGAGAAGCCCCAGGCCGAACCAGCCGAGCGCGTGCTCGCCGAAGTGCGACATGCCGCGCGCAGCCTTCACCGAAGGTTCACTCTTCAGAATGCCCTGCGCCTTCGCCAGGACCGCGACCTCGCCCACCGGGCTGCCCTTCTCAAGCATCGAGGGACCCGTCGAGCGGCGCGCCGTCGGTCAGGTGCGGGGCGATCTTGTTGTCGAACGCCGACAGCGCCGACCCGATGGCCATGTGCATGTCGAGGTACTTGTACGTGCCGAGCCGGCCGCCGAACAGCACGTTCTTCTCGCGGGCTTCGGCCTTGGCCAGCTCGCGGTAGGCCTCGAGCTTCTCGCGGTTCTCCGGCGTGTTGATCGGGTAGTACGGCTCGTCGTCCTCGCCCGCGAAGCGCGAGTACTCGCGGAAGATGACCGTCTTGTCCTTGGGGTAGTCCCGCTCCGGGTGGAAGTGCCGGAACTCGATGATCCGGGTGTAGGGGACTTCCTGGTCGTTGTAGTTGACGACGGAGGTGCCCTGGAAGTCACCGGTCTCCGCGACCTCGGACTCGAAGTCGACGGTGCGCCAGGTGAACCGGCCCGCCGAGTAGCCGAAGTAGCGGTCCAGCGGCCCGGTGTAGACGGTCGGGGTGCCGGCCGGGATGTGCTCGCGGACGTCGAAGTAGTCGACGTTCAGCCGGATCTCGATGTTCTCGTGCTCGGCCATCTTCTCGAGCCACGCGGTGTACCCGTTGACGGGCAGGCCCTCGTAGGTGTCGTTGAAGTACCGGTTGTCGAACGTGTAGCGGACCGGCAGGCGCGTGATGATGTTCGCGCCCAGGTTCTTGGGGTCGTTCTCCCACTGCTTCGCGGTGTAACCGCGGATGAACGCCTCGTAGAGGGGACGGCCGACCAGCGAGATGGCCTTCTCCTCGAGGTTCTCCGCCGCGTTGGTGTCGAACTCCGACGCCTGCTTCGCGATCAGCTCGCGCGCCTCGTCCGGGGTGTGCGACTTGCCGAAGAACTGGTTGATCAGGGCCAGGTTCATCGGGAACGAGTAGACCTGGTCCTTCACCCGCGCGAACACCCGGTGCTGGTAGTTCGTGAACTCGGTGAACCGGTTGACGTACTCCCAGACGCGCTTGTTCGAGGTGTGGAACAGGTGCGCTCCGTACTTGTGCACCTCGATCCCGGTCTCCGGGTCGGGCTCCGAGTACGCGTTGCCGCCGAGGTGGCTGCGCCGCTCGAGGACGAGGACCTTCTTGCCCAGCTCGGCCGCGGCCCGTTCGGCGACGGTCAGGCCGAAGAAACCGGACCCGACGACGACGAGGTCGTAACCTGCGAAATCGTCTTCAGTAATCTTGGCGGGGTTCGTGTGCGCGCTCACGGGCGTCGAGGGTACGGGGGTCGCTGACCCGGCCCGCACCCGACTATCACATTTCGGCCCACAACACACCTGGAAAGCCGTGCCTGCACCCGAGGACTTCTGGAGCTACTTCAGCGCGGTGGCCACCTATCTGGCCGTGCTGGCGGTTCCCGGCGGGGTCGTCGGGTGGGCCGCCGGCCTGCGCGGCTGGGCCCTGGCCGGGCTCGCGCCGCTGCTCAGCTACGCCATCACCGGCCTGGCCGGGCCGTGGCTGGCCATCGCGCACATCCCGTACGGCTCGCTCAGCGTCGCCGCGGTCACCCTGCTGCTCGCCGCCGTGCTCTACGGGCTGCGCCGCCTGGCCACCGCGCGGGGCTGGCTCACGCCGGGCGCCGAAGAGCCGCGGCTGCCGTGGACGCGCCGGGCGCACTGGGCCGTCGGCGCGTGCGTCGCGATCGCCGTCGCCGTGTCGATCGCCGTGGTGGTGACGGGCCGCGGCGGGACGACCGCGGTGTTCCAGCGCTGGGACACCGTGTTCCACGCGAACGGCATCCGCTACATCGCCGAGACCGGCGACGGCTCCCTGACCGGCATGGGCACCATCAACTGGTACCCGGACGGCTCCTTCTACCCGAACGCCTACCACCTGGCCGGTGCCCTGGTCTACGAGCTGTCCGGGGCCTCGATCCCGGTCACGCTCAACGCCGTGACGATGCCGATCGCCGGGCTGTTCGCGCTGGCCATGGCCGCCTTGGTGCGCCAGCTCGGCGGCCGCGCGGTGTTCGCCGGCAGTGCCGCGCTGGTCGCGGGCGGCGCGACGACCGGGGCGTACGAGTCGGTGTCGAGCGGGCTGCTGCCGTTCGCGCTCGGCATCGTCCTGACGCCGCTGGCGGTGATCGCGCTGCAGCGGTTCGTCGTGCGGCCGGGCGTGGACACCGGCGCGGTGCTCGCGCTGAGCGCGACCGGCCTGCTCGCCGCGCACTCGAGCGCGTTGTTCGGGGCGATCCTGTTCGCGTTCCCGCTGGTGGTGCAGCGCTGGTACCGGGCGCTGCGCGGCCGCCGCGTCGACGGCGTTCCCGAGGGCAGGCGCGCTTGGCGGGTCGTCGGCGGCGACGTCCTGCGGATGCTGCCGGTGATGATGGTGGCCGGGCTGCTGGCCGCGCCGATGATCCTCGGCGCGATCGGCTTCACGTCCGGCTCGTACCCGTACCACGCCTGGGGCTCGCACATGCCGGTGTGGAAGGCCCTCGCCATGCTGGCGACGTTCAAGCAGGTGCTGCCGGTGCCGCAGATCTGGCTGACGGTGTTCCTCGCCCTCGGCGTGTTCACGCTGGCGCGGCTGCGGCGGATGCGCTGGCTGGTGCTCTCGGCGCTCGGGCTGTCGGCGTTGTTCGTGGTCGTCGCCTGCTTCGGCGGCGAAGACTGGGTGATCAGCCTGTCGCGGCCCTGGTGGAACGACCGGTTCCGGCTGATGGCGCTGGCGTCGATCCCGCTGTGCCTGCTCGCCGCGCACGGCATGAGCGAGACCCAGCAGTGGCTGGCGAAGCTGGCGAGCGGCCGCGCGTGGGTGCGGGCGCGGCCGTGGCTGACCGGCCGCGTCGGGCTCGCGACGGCGGCGCTGCTGGTCATCGCGATGGGCGTGCTGACCGGCGGGTTCTACCGCGCGGCCAACGCCAAGACCGTGTCGCTGCTCTACTACAACGGCCTGCCCGGCGAGGTGGTCCCGCCGGTCAGCCAGGACGAGATCGACGCGATGGACCGGCTCGGCACGCTCGGCATCCCCGCCGGCCAGAAGGTGCTCAACGACCGGCTCGACGGCACGGCCTGGATGTACGCCCTGACCGGCGTGCACCCGGTCGCCGGCCACTACGACGCCGGCGTGGCCCCGCCGGACGCGCTCTACCTGGCCCAGCACTTCGCCGACTACGACAGCGACCCGCAGGTGCGCGCGGCCGTGCACCGGCTGAACATCCACTACGTGCTGGTGGGCAGCGGCACCATCCGCCGGGACACGCCCATCGCGCGGGGCCTGCAGCACCTGGACGGGCACGACTTCCTGCAGGTCGTCTACCGGAACCCGGGCGCGGTCATCTACCGGATCGTGAAGTAGAACGCCCTCGTGACCGCGGCTCCCCTCCGCGGCCACGAGGGCCCCCGCACCCCCGGGGTGATTTCGGACGTCTGCAAGTACCGACGCCTGCGGAGCGGCAATCGGTTTCCCGAACACCCCGAAGTCACCCGTTCGGACTAGTGCAGCTCCGGCAGGACGTCGCTCGCGACCTGCTCCAGGACGGCTTCCCGGCCCTCGTAGGGCGACGACGACCGCGGCCAGTGCGAGATGACGTCGGTGAAACCGAGCTCCTGCGCCCGGCCCACCGCGTCGCGGAACGCCTCCACGCTGCTCAGCGAAAACACCGGTGACGCGTCCAGGCTGAGGTGCCGCTGGATGCTCGCCCGGTCCCGGCCCGCCGCGTCCAGCCGCTGGTCGAAGACCTTGGTCAGGTCCGCCACCCGGCGCCACCACTCGTCGGCGGTCTCGCCGCCCTTGCCGGTCGTCACCCAGCCCGCGCCGAAGCGCGCCGCCAGCGTCATCGTGCGCGGGCCGTTCGCCGCGACGACGAACGGCAGCCGCGGGCGCTGGACCGGGCCGGGCAGGTTGCGGGCCTCGCGGGCCCGGTAGTACTCGCCGTCGAAGTCGAACTTGTCGGTCATGAGCAGCCCGTCGAGCGCCTCGACGAACTCGGTCAAGCGGTCCACGCGCTGCTTGGGCGTCAACTCGGGGGCGCCGAGCACCGCGCCGTCGTAGTGGAGGTGGTCGACGCCCGCGCCGACGCCGAGGACGAGCCGACCGTCCGAGACGTCGTCGAGGGTGTTCAGCTCACGCATGAACGGCACGGGGTGGCGGGCGACCGGGGACGCCACGAACGTGCCGAGCCGGATGCGGGACGTCACCATCGCCGCCGCGGTCAGGGTCGGGATCGCGGAGAACCACGGCCCGTCGACCAGGTTGCGCCAGCCCAGGTGGTCGTACGTCCACGCGTGGTCGAAGCCGTACTCCTCGGCGGCTCGCCACTTCGGCTCGGCAGCCCACCAACGATCTTCAGGGAGAATCACGATGCCAACTCGCACAATGCCGGACGTTATCCGCTACCACCGACAGTCGCACGGACGGGCAGGGCTTCCCCCGAACGAGTCAGGGACAATGGCCGGGTGGAGAGACCCCAGTTGATCGCGTCCGATGTCGATGGCACCCTGCTCGGCCCCTCCGAATCCCTGACCGGCCGCACGATCGGGACCGTCCGCCGGGCGATCGAGGCCGGCGTCCCGTTCGTGCTGGCCAGCGGGCGGCCGCCGCGGTGGATCGCCCCGATCGCGAGGCCCCTCGAGCTGACCGGGTACGCCGTGTGCGCGAACGGCGCGGTCCTGTACGACTGCGCCACCGAAGAGATCGTCGAGGTGCACGGCCTGCTCCAGCCGACGCTGCTGCAGGACATCGCGCACGCGCTCGACAAGGCGCTGCCCGGCTGCCGGCTGGCGACCGAGCGCGTCAGCACCGGCGCGGTGGACCACGACATGCGCAACTTCGTGATCGAGCCGGACTACCACAACCCGTGGGGCGACGGCGAAGGCCGCACCGCGCCGCGTGCCGAGGTGCTCGGGCACCCCGCGATCAAGCTGCTGGTCAGCCACCGCGGCATGTCGTCCGAGGAGATGGCGGAGGCGGTGAACGCGCTGTTCGACCGGGACGTCGACGTGACGTACTCGTCGTCGGGCGGCCTGGTCGAGCTGTCCGCGCACGGCATCACCAAGGCGACCGGGCTCGCCGACGTCGCCGAGCGGCTGGCGGTCGAGCAGGAGCGGGTGATCGCCTTCGGCGACATGCCCAACGACGTCGAGATGCTCCGCTGGGCCGGCCACGGCGTCGCGATGGCGAACGGGCACCCGCAGCTGCTCGCGGTGGCCGACGAGGTCACCGGCCCGGCCGGCGAGGACGGCGTCGCGCAGGTCCTCGAGCGCTGGTTCTAGCCCCGACTTTCGAAACTGGCGTTGCGTAAGTGCGCGGCGGCCAGCTACCCTATTTACGAAACGCTCGTATCGTATATAGGGAGAACGATGGACACCTCTCGCGGCCGGCCCCGCGACAGCGACGCGGACCGTCGCATCCTCGAAGCCGCCCGGCACGCACTGCTCACCGCCGGCTACGCCGGACTGGCCATCGACGAGGTGGCCCAGCGCGCCGGGGTGGCCAAGACGACCCTCTACCGGCGCTGGCCGACCAAGGACCACCTCGCCATCGCCGTGTACGCCGACATGCTCGACCGCGACGTGCCGGTCACCGACACCGGTGACGTGCGCGCCGACCTGAGCACCTACCTCAAGCAGATCGCCGCCGCACTGGACGGCGTGCGCCGGGCCGGGCGCCCGGCCCACGACACCGACCCGTCCGCCGGCATCGTCGCGGAGTTCGTGGCGGCCGCGGCCCGGCACGCCGACGTCGGTCAGGCCATGCGGGGCGTGTACGCGCGCCGGATCAGGCTCGCCGTCGAACTCGTCGAACGGGCCACCCAGCGCGGCGAACTGCGGTCCGGCACCGACCCGGTGCTGCTGCTCGACCAGCTGGCCGGCGCCCTCTACTACCGCGTGCTCATCACCGGCGCGCGGGTCGACGACAGCTACCTCGAACGTCTCGTCAGCGCCGCCCTCGACGGCGCCATGTCCACAAAGGAGCAACGATGACCCGCACCGAGCACCCCGCCCACCCGCAGGGGCGCGAGAAGAAGCCGAGACGGAAGCGACTGCTCGTGGCGGTGACCCTGGTGCTGGCCACCCTCGCCGGTTACGCCGTCTGGAGCAACGCCGTTCCGTACACCCTCAGCGCCTCGATCGAGCTCGACGCCACGCCGGACGAGGTGTGGTCGGTACTGACCGACCTGGAGGCGTACGACGAATGGAACCCCTTCATCGTCTCCTCCAGCGGCACCGTCGAGGTCGGCGCCACCCTGACCAACACCATGCGCGACGCCACCGGGGAAACCACGTTCACCCCCACCGTGTTGACCGTGACGCCCGGCCGTGAGCTGCGCTGGCTGGGCAAGCTCGGTCCGGGCGCCGTGTTCGACGGCGAGCACTCGTTCCTGATCGAGCCCGTGCGGCCCGGCCGGGTCAGGCTCGTCCAGACCGAGCGCTTCTCGGGTGTGCTGGTGCCGTTCTTCCGGGGACAGCTGCGCGACCACACCCTGCCCCAGTTCAGGGCCATGAACGAGGCACTGGCCCAGCGAGCCGGCACTCGCCAGGCCCGCGCAACGGACTAGCTGCGGTCGAGCTCGGCCGCTTCGGCCGGCGTGGGCGCCGTGCCGCCGAGGTGGGCGGGCAGCCACCAGCGTTCCTCGTCGGACGCGGGCTGCGCGGGGTACTCGGCCTGGGCGCGGTCGAGCAGCGCGCTCATCCGGGTGCGCAGCTCCTTCGTGACGACGTCCCAGTCGTCGCCCTTCGCCGGGTGCATCGGCTCGCCGATGAGGATCGAGATCGGCACGTGCCGCCGGGTGAGGTCCTTCGGACGGCCCTTCGTCCAGAGCCGCTGGGTGCCCCACAGCGCCATCGGCACCACCGGGACACCGGCCGCCGCGGCCATCCGGACGGCGCCCGACTTGATCTCCTTGACGGTGAACGACCGGCTGATGGTGGCCTCGGGGAAGACGCCGACGACCTCGCCCGCCTGCAGCTTTTCGAGCGCCTCGCGGTAGGAGGCCAGCCCGGCGGAGCGGTCGACGGAGATGTGGTGCATCCCGCGCATCAGCGGCCCGGCGATGCGGTTGTCGAAGATCTCCTTCTTCGCCATGAACCGCGTCAGCCGCTTGGCCGGGCGCGCGCCGAGCCCGCAGAAGATGAAGTCGAGGTAGCTGATGTGGTTGCACGCGATGACCGCGCCGCCACGGCGCGGGATGTTTTCCGCCCCCTCGATCCGGATGCGGTTGTCGAGTACCCGGAACATGGTCCGGGCCGCCGCGATCACGGGCGGGTAAACGAGGTCAGCCATCCGGCAAGGTTACGGGACCGTAGGTTGTTGGCCGCTGTTCAGCGGGGAAGAACACAAAGCGGGCGAACTCACACGGGCCGGACGCGGGATCGACAGGACCACGGCGAGCAGGATGGCGAACAGCGCGACCGACTGGTGCTTGATGCCCTCGATGCCGTCGCCGAGCGCCGCGGTGCCGAACTGCGTCACGGAAACGGCAAGCAGGAAGGCCGGCACGACACCGAGGGCGGTCCGCCGCCGCGACCAGGCTGCGGCCAGCACGAGCAGCCAGATCGGCACCAGCGCGAAGAGCCCGAGCGGGGCGATCAGGCCGGTCAGCCACGACACCACCGGCACCCGGAACTCCTGCGCGTGCGGCGGGAACCCGGCGCTCTGGTCGAAGCTGCCGAGGTAGCCCGGCCGCGCCGTGAGCTGGTCGGTGGCGGCCCGGTCGAGCACTTCGAGGGTCCGGCCGGGGTGGGTCGCGAAGTACGTCACGACGTTCCGGCGGCTGATCCGGTCGCGGTACTGCGGGTACCGCGGGTCCATCGTCGCCGGGTGCGGGTGCCACCAGCCGTTGCCCGCGTACTGCGCGAACGACGGCGGCAGCCCGAGCTCGGCCAGGTCGGCCTGCGTGTCGTGCTTCCCGTCGACGATGTTGAGGAAGATCGAGTTGAAGACGTTGATCTCGCGGGAGTCGTCGCCCGGGAACTCCGTGTACGTGCCGTCGGGCGCTCGCGCGGGCTCGACGCTCTGCTGCGCGTAGAGCGTGACAGCCCCGATCGCGCCGATGACCAGCACCGCCGACGCCCACCGCTTGGCCCCGCGCAGCGTGCCCGGCCGGACGAGCAGGATCGCCACCGCGAGGACCGGCAGGATGATCAGCGTCTGGACCTTGGCGTTGACCGCCAGGACGCCGCCCAGGAACGTGACGGCCATGCCCGCGTAGCTCCACCGGCCCTCGCGCGCGGTCAGGAGCAGGCCGCCGGCGGCGAGCAGCAGGCCGAGGAAGGCCGCACCTTCGCCGAGGATCGCGGCGAAGTAGCCGAAGAACGCCGAGTCCGCGACGACCAGCAGGAGCCCCGCCGCCACGGCCAGCCGGGTCCGGCGCGGGTGCGGCAGGCCGAGCACGATCGTGGTGATCGCCGCCGCGGCGACCACGCTGCTCAGCAGGCCCAGGATGACGAGGCTCAGCGTGCCGTGGAGCCCGACCAGCCGTCCGATCCGGACGGCCAGGTCCGCGAGCCAGCTCTGCGTCAGCAGGTACGTCGGACGGCACGCCGGCCCCGGCGAGGGTGGGTAGAGCAGGTGGACGAACGGCTCGGGCAGGCCCTTCCAGGTGATCCCGGCGCCGCACAGCACGCGGCCGCCGTCACCGTTGTTGGACATCGCGATCGGCCGCGGCACCAGGAACCGGACGACGAACAGGGCGAGCGATGCGCCGAACACCCCGATCCCGAGCCGCGCTTGCGCGCCCAGCTGCCGGTCCGGGGCCTCCAGTTTCACGAAGGACAGGGTACGTAGCGGAAGTCCGGGCCCTTGTCGAGGTCGGCGACCAGCGACTTCGCCTGTTCCGCCCGTGGGTACACCGAGACCCAGAAGGGCGTGCCGACGCGGCGGAAGGTGGCGACCTCGTACTTGCCCGCGTACACCGGATCGATCGCGCAGTGCTGGCGGTCGTCGTAGCCGCCGTCGGCGGGCACGGCGACGGTCGGACGGCGGCCGTTGACGACGTAGTCGTAGTCGGTCGCGACGCCGCCGTCGTACCGCCCTTCGCGGGCGATGTGGTCATCGGTGCGGCCGAGGACGTCGATGATGAGCAGCTGCCCGCCGTGGGTGGCGAGCGCGCCGGGCGCGGCGCCGCTGACCACCGACCCGGGCGGCAGGTAGTGACCCAGCCAGCCACCGATCTCGGCGAGCTCGGTGCCGTGCGCGTGCCAGTTGCGCACGCGGTCGAGCATTTCGGGGCTGAACACCGAGACGAAGACCGCGATGCCGGCGAGCCCGCAGGCGATCACCGGGACCAGCCGCGGCGCGACGGGCTTCGGCCGCGGCGACGGCTTCCCGGCGGCGGTCGCCGTGAGCACGCCGAACGTTCCCGCGGCCGCGACGGCGAGCAGCGGCGGCACCGGGGCCAGCAGCCGCCACGACGGACCGGGATCGCCACCGACGAGCACCGCGGCCGTGGCCAGCCCGGCGGCCGTCGCCAACAGCAGCCAGAGCAGGGCCCGTGCCTCGACGGCGGTGACAACCGGGGCCGGGGGCTCCGCCACCCGGAACCCCCGAACTGCAGTGACATCCGGGGCTCCGCCCCGGGCCGGGGGCTCCGCCACCCGGAACCCCCGAACTGCGGTTGAGACATCCGGGGCTCCGCCCCGGGCCGGGGGCTCCGCCACCCGGAACCCCCGAACTGCGGTTGAGACATCCGGGGCGCCGCCCCGAGCCGGGTGGCGGAGCGCCAGCGCGACCGCGGCGACCAGGCCCAGCAGCAGGAAACCCTGGTGGGCCAGCGCGAACCCGGACAGGTACGGCCAGCCGGCGGCGAGGTGCCCGCTGAGCGGCCCGCCGAGCTTCGCGGCCAGCGGCGCGGGGATGTAGTGCTGGTAGAACGTCACGCGCCAGGCGAGCCGCGGGACCAGGAAGACCAGCGCGCCCTGCGCGTACCCCACCGGCGCCCACCAGCTGTGCCGCTGCTTGAGCGCGGCGCCGACGAGCCACAGGCCGGCCAGCACCGCGACCACCAGGCCTTCCGGGCTGGTCATGACGGCGAAGGCCACGAGCACCCCGGCGACCACCGGGCGGCGCGCGGCGAGCGCGTAGCCGACGGCGAGGACGAGCAGCACGAAGAGCGGGACTTCGGAGCCCGACGCGCCGTAGACGGCGAGGCCGCCGGCACTCGCGGTGAGCACCGCGGCGGCCACCCCGATCGCGGGTCGCGGCTCGGCGCCGTCCGGGGCGGCCGCGGCGGCGATCCGGTTGGCCAGGAAGCAGGACAAGAGCACGCAGCCGAGCGCGGCGAAGACCCCGAAGACGACGGCCGTGGTGCGGATGTCGGCGCCGAACGCGGCGCGCGGCAGGGCGACCAGCACCAGCCAGAGGAAGTTCGTGTACCCCTCGACGCGTTCGCCGGGGTTGAACACCGGGCCGTTGCCGTCGGCGATGTTCTGCGCGTAGCGGAAGGTGACGAGCGCGTCCTCGGTGACGGTCGCGAACAGCAGCTGGTGCAGCAGGGAAAGGCCGAGCGTGAGAGTGAGGACGAAGGCGCGCCAGCCGCGGTCGGCGTCGAGGCGGTGCCAGGTCAGCACCACGATCGCGGCGACGACCAGCCACGCCACCACGACCGCGTAGACCACCCGGCCCCCTCCACCTCGTCACCGCACCCGCCCGGCCGGCTCCTCGGTCAGGTTATCGATCACCGGAGGCGAGGCGTTTCCCGTGGACCGAGCCCTCACTCGAACGGGGGGACCGCCTCGCCGGGCGACAGTCAAGCAGGGTATTCGCCTCGTCGACATAACCCGATCGGGTGCGGGACCGCGACCGAGGACGTGCTTGTCCACATGTGCGTAAGCCTTGTGGACAACCGGGGGACAAGCAGTGGACCACCGGCTCAGCCGGAGGTGACCGCCGGGCGGGCCGAGC
Organism: Amycolatopsis sp. lyj-346; assembly: GCF_046548975.1. Lineage (NCBI taxonomy): Bacteria > Bacillati > Actinomycetota > Actinomycetes > Pseudonocardiales > Pseudonocardiaceae > Amycolatopsis > Amycolatopsis sp. lyj-346. The sequence continues at coordinate 1,209,448 of NZ_JAJPWT010000001.1, read as the reverse complement.
GGGCCGCGACCGCGGCGAAGCCGGCCGTGAGGAGGTCGGCCACCGTGAACATCACCCGGGAAGCCACCGCGAACGCCGCGGCCTGGCCGACCGTCAGGCCGCTGGCCGTCAGCACCGCCACCTGGGCCACCTCGCGGACGCCGACGCCGCTGGGGAGGATGAACGCGAACGTGCCCACCGTCATCGCCACGGCCATCGCGCCCACGCACAGGACGAAGCCGCCGATGCCCGGGGTGCCCACGGAGTTGGCCAGCAGCCACAGGTGGACGCCCTGCAGGCACCACGCCGCCGTCGAGGCGCCGAAGACCTTGCCGATCACCGCCCAGCCCAGCGGGTGCGCCAGCGGCGGACGGCGGAGGATCCGCAGGACGAGCGACGTGCCCCAAGTGAGGATCTTCGGGTGCAGCATCGCCAGGCCGAGCGGGATGAGCACGAACAGCCACAGCGCGCGGGGGCTGTTGCTGAACACCGCCGGCGCCGCCAGCAGCGACACCACCAGCGCCGACACCATGCCCACGCCGAGCTGGATCAGGGAACCGGTGAAGATCCGGGCGCGGGCCACGCCCGCCTTGCGGCCCAGCTCCATCTGCAGCAGGTACGCCCAGACCGAGCCCGGCACGTACTTGCCGAGCGAGCCGACCAGGCAGATCTGGGCGCCGCGGGCGTAGCCGATGGGCTCGCCCAGGTCGTCGACCATCATCTGCCAGCCCCAGGTCGACACCAGGATCGCCGCCACCAGGGCGACCAGGCTCAGCAGCGACGACTCCCAGGCGACGTCACGCAGGGTGTGCCAGAACTCGCCCCAGTTGGCCGCCAGCTGCTTGGCCGCGAAGCCGATGACCAGCAGGATCGCCACCCACCGGACGACGTCGAGGATCTTGGCCTTGGCAGACTTCGGCGGCTTACCGGCAGCCGGCAAGTCCTCGACAGTCGTCATCGACGCATCCCCTCAGGCCTGCACCGTGACCAGGCGGCTGAACTCGGAGAGCAAATCGTAGCCGTCCCACACCGCCGAGAAGGTCAGGGCGGAGCCGAACGGCACGATCCGGTCGACGCCGCGGCCCGCGAGCTCGTGCGCGAACGCCGTCAGCTCCTCGGCCGTGAAGCCGAACTGGCTGACCGTCTGGTCCTTGCGCAGGACGATCGGCACCAAGTCGGACAAAGAAGACACCCGCGCGTTGGCGAACGTGCCGGCCCCGAGCCACTCGCGCGGCAGCACCGCGGGGTCGGCCAGCTCGAGCGTCGCCAGGCCGTTGCCCTGGAACTCGATCTCCTTGACCAGCCCGTCGACCGCCGCGCCGTACGCCGAGACACGCTTCTGGACCGCCATCGCGGGCTCGGTGACGTGCTGCTTCGTCTCCAGCACCGCCGCGAGCAGCGTCCGGAACTCACTCCCGGCCGCGGCGGCACCGGCTTCGTCGCCGACCCAGAACACCGCGCGCGGGGACGAGCAGGCCGCCTGGTCGAACCAGTACGAGTCGTTGTAGAAGCCCTCGGCGGCCGAACGCCGCTCTTCGGCGGACGCTCGCTGCCACCCCGCCACCGACGCGACGGCGAAGGACGAGCGGTCCGGGAACGTCAGGTCACGCGCGTGCGGGGCGAGCGGGTACTTCCGCAGGGCCGCGACCGAGCCGTCGCCGCCCCAGATGACGCGCAGGTCGGCGGCCAGCGACAGGGCGCCGCTCACCTCGTCGCTGCGGTCGTAGGTCACCATCCGCTGGGTGGCGGTGATCGCCGCGGCCGTGTCCGGGTCCACTTCGGACAGTGCGGCGTTCAGCGCGTCCAGCACCGCCTCGGCGGCCCCGGCCGAACGCGATGACACCCGCACGACGTTGTGGTTGCCCGCCAGCGCCGACAACGCCCAGGAGTAGACGAAGATCGTGTCGACGTTCGCCGGCGGCACGTGGAACACCAGTCCGCGCGGGAACCGCAGGGCCCCGCCTGCAGTGTCCAGAGTGGACAGTGCCTTGGCGACTTCGCCCTTGCGCAGGAAGAAGCCGAGCGACGCCAGCTCCGGGAACCGGCGCGCGGTGGCCGGGGCCAGCAGCTTGCGCGCGAACTTCGTGACGAACTCGACGATCCGAGGATCGCCCACGCGCAACCGGCCGCCCGGCGGCGCCGCCCGCAGTTCGCCGACCAGAGAGCCGACGTCGAGAGGCGAAGCAGCGGGGAAACGCTGGGTCAGAGTGGTCACGCCGCCGCCCCCGAGAACGTGTCGGAGCACCCGCGGGCCTCGGCCTTCGGCAGCCGCCCGAGCACGGAGAAGTGCTTGCCCGGCCAGTCGCCGTCGTCGATGCCGTTGCAGACGCCGAGGTCTTCGGTCAGCAGCACGTGCCCCGGGTAGGACCGCGGCAGCGTCGAGACGACCTCGATCACGCCCGGCTCCCCGACCGGCTGCTCTTCCCACGTCTCCGGGTTCCGGATGACGACGTCGGCGAAGTCCGGGCAGTACAGCGAATTTCCGGACGGGCCTTCGAGGAAAACGGTGCCGATCTGCTCGATCATCCCGTAGTAGTTGTGGATCCGGGTCAGGCCGGTGTCCTCTTTGAACCGGCGGCGGAACTCGGTGTTGTCCACCGCGCGATCGATCAGCTTCTTCCAGCCGCCGCTGTGGATCAGGATCCCGTTCGACAGGTCGAGCCCGTGGTCACGCGCGACTTCGTAGAGGTACAGCCACACCATGAACGTGAAGCCGAAGATCAGGAAGGGCTTGTCGCCGTACTCGGCCAGGAACTTCTTGACCGCTTCGACGTCCGGCTGGTCGTTCTCGTCGAGCACGTACGTGTGCTTGCGGCCGAAGTTCGCCATGCCGAGCACGCCGGCGCCGCGCGCGGAGAAGGAACGGCGGTTCTTGATGATGCCGATCGTGTCGACCATCAGCATCGGCAGCCGCTCGCCGCCGAGGACCTCCTGCAGCGTCGCGCCCAGCTGCTTGGTCTGCGCGCCCGCCGCCTCCTTGTCGAGGTAGATCCGCGACGCGCCGGCGCCGGTGGTGCCCGACGACGTCAGCGTCTTGAACACCTCGCTGTCCGGGACGGACTTGAGGTCGTGCGTCTTGAACATCCGCACCGGCAGCCACGGCAGGTCCGCGATCGAGCCGAACGGCTCCGAAGGCACGATTCCCAGCGACGACAGGATCCGGTCGTAGCCTTCGGAGTTCGCCCGGTGGTGGGCCGTCAGCGACACGAGCTCGGGCAGCAGCAAGGCTTCCCGGTCGGCCTGCGACCGCGTGAACACGCTCATACCCGCCCCTCCAAGGTCCGGTAGTCGATCTTGCCGCTGGCCAGCAGCGGCACGGTGTCGATCGGGCGGACGTCGAACCCGCTGACGTGCAGGTGCAGCCGCTCGGACAGCGCCCGCGACGCGTCCTTGCAGATGTCTTTGTCCGCCCCTTCGGCGAACAGCACGACCTTGTCCCCGGCGGCCACCGCGGCCACCACGTCGATCCCGACCGCCGCCGTGCGCACGGCCTGCTCGAGATCGTCGAGGCTGACGCGGTTGCCGAAGACTTTGCCGATGCGCTTGAGCCGGCCGGTGATGAACAGGTACCCCTCTTCGTCGAGGTACCCGAGGTCACCGGTGGCCAGCACGCCACCGTGTTCGTCGCCCTTGGCCAGTCCGGACTCGTCGTCCGCATAGCCCATCATCACGTTGGACCCACGGTAGACGACCTCACCGACAATTTTCGGGTGCGTGGTCTCCGAGCCGTCGTCCCGGCGGACCGCGAACTTCCCGCCGGGCAGCGCCGGCCCGGCGGAACCGAGCTTTTCGGCCAGCCGTTCGGCGGGCACCGTCGTCATCCGCGGCGACGCCTCGGTCTGGCCGTACATGACGTACATCCGGCCGCCGACGGCGAGCATCTTCTCGTTGAACTCGGCGATCAGCTCGTCGCGCAGCTTCCCGCCGGCCTGCGTCAACGTCCGCAGCGTCGGGTACTTTGCGGGGTCGAACTTGAGCCGCCGCAGCATTTCGTAGTGGTACGGGACGCCCGAAAGAGACGTGACGCCGTAGGTGTTCACCGCGTCCCAGAAGCCGCGGCCGAGCACGCCGGACGGCTCGATCACGATGGTCGCGTCCCGCACCAGGTGCGAGTTCAGCACCGACAGGCCGTAGCTGTAGTGCAGCGGCAGGCAGGTGGGCGCGACCTCGTCGGCGTCGATGTGCAGCACCTGCGCGATGGCGTCGGCGTTGCTGAGGATCGCCTGGCGCGACAGGCGGACGAGCTTCGGGTTGCCGGTCGACCCGCTGGTCGGGAGCAGGACGGCGAGGTCGGGGTGGGGCCGGACGCCCTCGGCGCTCGAACGGACCCAATCGGAGCCCTGCGTGGTGTAGCCGTCAGGTGCGTCCCCGGACGCCGACAGCACGGCCACCGGCCGGAACCGCGCGACCAGGCCGGCCAGCACGTCGGCGTCGAGCGCCGGGTCGATCAGCGCGATCGCCCGCCCGGACTCGAACGCGCCGAGGTAGGTCAGCACGCTGTCCAGGTCGACCGACATCCGCGCGAACACGACACCGGCGGGCAGCGCCGCCAGCTTCTCCATCGCGCGGCCGACCCCGGCCGACAGTTCCGCGCCCGCCAGCGTGCGGCCCCCGGCCACGTCCACCAGCCGAGCTCCCGCACCCAGCAACGTCACAGCACCAAGCCTCCGTCGATCCCCAGCACCTGGCCGGTGATGAACGACGCGTCGTCGCTCACCAGGAACCGGATCGCGTTCGCCACTTCTTCGGGACGGCCCAGCCGCCCGAGCGGCGTCCGGCTCGAGTTTCCGGCCTTCGCGTCCTCGCTCAGGCCCGCGGTGAGATCGGTCTCGATCACGCCCGGCGCGACCGCGTTGACGCGGATGCCGGACCGGCCGAGCTCCTTCGCCGCCGAACGCGCGATGTTCGCCACCGCCGCCTTCGACGCCGCGTACACCGTCTGACCAGCGCTTCCGTACTCGCCGACGATCGAAGCGAGCACCACGATCGAACCGGACTTCTTGCGCATCATCGCCCGGGCCGCGGCCTGGACGGTGTGCAGCGTGCCGGCGACGTTCGTGCTCAGCGTCGTGTCGATGCTCTCCTCGCGGATCATGCCGAGGAGTGCGTCCTCCATGATCCCGGCGTTCGCCACCACGATGTCGAGCTTGCCGTGCTCCTTGGCGACCCCCCTGACCAGCGAAGACACTGCTTTTGCGTCGGTGACGTCGAGGACGAGCCCGGCCGCGGCACCCGCCGAAGAAGCGGCTTCCTTCGCGCGAGCCTCGTCGCGGCCGGTGAGCACCACCGTCGCCCCCGCCTCGGCGAGTGCGCGGGCGGTGGCCAGGCCGATCCCCCGCGTCCCGCCGGTGACGAGCGCGACGCGACCCGACAAATCAGTCATTCTTCGACTGGAGCTCGGTGACCATGTCGACGGCGACCTTGAAGCTCGACATGTCGATGACCTGGTCGGTGTCGAACTCGACGTCGAACTCGTCCTCGATGGCCGCGACCAGCGCCATGTGGCCCACCGAGTCCCACGCCTCGATGTCGCGGTACTTCAGGTTCTCCACGTCCACGTCGCCGTCGAGGTCCAGCGCCTCGACGAAGACCTCGCGCAGCTTGGGGGCAACCGACATAGCCATGACTCCTAGTGTTCCTCGCGCGGGCGGGCGTCCCACGCCTTTACCAAGGTAGAGAGGTCGCCGGGCAGCGTGACGTCCGGGAGACCTTCCTTGCCCTTCAGCCACGGCCCGAGGGCCTCGATCGTCTCCTCGTCGAGACCGCGGCGGGACAGGCCCACCACGTTGACGCCGGTGACGCGGGCCGGGTTGCCGACGGCGATGGTGAAGGCGCCGATCTCGCGCCGCACCGCCGAGCCCATCCCGATCATCGCGCCCGGCCCGATCACGACCGTCTGGTGCAGGATCGCGCCCATGCCGAGGTTCGCGCCGTCCCAGATGTGGCAGTGGCCACCGGTGACGGCGTTGGAGGCGATCGTGACGCCGTCGCCGACCAGGCAGTCGTGCGCGATGTGGGAGTTGCGGAGGTAGTAGCCGTCGCTGCCGACGGTCGTTGTCCGCCAGGTCCCTTGGTGGACACTCACGTACTCGCGGATCCGGTTGCGGCTGCCGATCACCACGCCGTGCCCGTCGTGGTCCGGATCACCGGCCGGTGCGTCTTCCCAGGCGGCCGGGTGCGGGCGGCCACGGTCCTCGCCGGGCGTGCCGATCGTCACGTGCGGGCCGATCCAGTTGCCGTCGCCGATGCGGGTGGGCCCGGCGATCACCGCGAACGGCCCGATGACGTTGTCCTCGCCGAGCTCGACGCCTTCGCCGATGACGGCGGTCGGGTGGATGCGGTTGGCCACGGGTGGTCGTCCGTTCGTCGGCGGCTGGGTACTGGGCGTGCTACCGCGCCCGGTAACGTGTGGCCCGCGTTGCTGCAGGGCGGCCGGGCGCAGAACCGGCGGCTCACTGTACCGGACGCGCCGAAATCGCCTGCCGAGAGAGACTGCCCATGATCCCCATCACTGTGGTCGACGTCCGCGACGCGGAGGACCTCGTCGTCGAGGTGCTGCGCTCCGGCGCCATCGCACAGGGACCGATGGTCAAGCGCTTCGAAGACGCCTTCGCGGCGGTCTCCGGGACCAAGCACGCGATCGCGGTGAACAACGGGACCACCGCGCTGGTCGCCGCGCTGCAGGTCCTCGACCTGGAGCCGGGTGACGAGGTCATCACCTCGCCGTTCACCTTCGTCGCGACCCTGAACGCGATCCTCGAGGCCGGCGCGACCGTCCGGTTCGCCGACATCCGGCGCGACGACTTCGCGATCGACCCCGAAAACGTCGCGGCCGCCGTGACGGACCGCACGAAGGTGCTCATGCCGGTGCACCTCTACGGCCAGACCGCGGACATGGGCAAGCTCACGCCACTGGCCGCCGAGCGCGGGCTGCAGGTGATCGAGGACTCGGCGCAGGCCGTCGGGGCGTCGTTCGAGGGCAAGCCGGCCGGTTCGTTCGGCACCGGCTGCTTCTCGCTGTACGCGACGAAGAACATCACCACCGCCGAGGGCGGCGTCATCACCACGGACGACGACGCGCTGGCCGACAAGCTGCGCGTGCTGCGCAACCAGGGCATGCGTGCCCGCTACCAGTACGAGGTCGCCGGCCACAACTACCGGATGACCGACCTGCACGCCGCCGTCGGCATCCCGCAGCTGGCGAAGCTCGACCAGCTGACCGCCGCGCGCCAGGCGAACGCGAAGCGCCTGTCGGAGGGCCTCGCGGGCACGCCGGGCCTCGACCTCCCGCAGGTGCTGCCCGGCCGCGAGCACGTGTGGCACCAGTACACGGTGCTGGTCGGGCCGCACGCCTTCCTCTCGCGCGACGAGCTCGCCGCGGCGCTGACCGAACGCGGCATCGGCAACGGCATCTACTACCCCAAGATCGTCTTCGACTACGACTGCTACGCGGGTCACGACCTGATCCCGGGCGCGCGCGTCGAAGACTTCCCGGTGGCCCGCGCGGTTTCGGAGCAGGCGCTCTCGCTGCCGGTGCACCCGCACCTGACCGAGTCCGACCTGGACACCATCATCGAAACCGTTCGCGAGGTACTGGGCGCATGACGCATCGGATCGCTCTTGTCGGTACCGGGAACATGGGTTCCCTCCACGCCCGCGTGCTCGCCGGCAACGAGCGCGTCGACCTGGTCCGCGTGATCGATCCGCGCGAAGAAGCGGGCAAGGCCGTCGCCGAACGGTACGAAACGCAGTGGACGCCGGAGATCGGCTCACTGTCCGATGTGGACGCCGTGGTGCTGGCCTCGGCCACCGAGGCGCACTACGGCCTGGCGCAGGAGATCCTCGGCCAGGACAAGCCGATGCTGGTGGAAAAGCCGGTGTGCAACAGCTTCGAGCTGTCGCAGGAGATCGTCGCGCTGTCGGCGAAGAAGAACGTCCCGCTGATGTGCGGGCTGCTGGAGCGCTACAACCCGGCGGTCATGACCGCGCTGGCCCTGGTCCAGGAGCCGATCCACCTGATGGCGCGCCGGCACGGCCCGTACGCGCCGCGGATCAAGACCGGCGTCGCGTGGGACCTGCTGGTGCACGACGTCGACCTGGCGATCCAGTTCTTCGGCGGGGCGACGCCGGCGCGCGTGACGTCCGGCGCGGGCTACTTCCACCCGCAGTCCGCCGACGGCGCCGAGGACACCATCGAGACGGTGCTGTCGTTCCCGACCGGCCTGGCCACGGTTTCGGCCTCGCGGCTGGGCCAGCGGAAGGTCCGGTCACTGATGGTGTCGGAGCTCGACCGGCTGATCGAGATCGACCTGCTGCGCCGCGACGTCACGATCTACCGGCACATCTCGCACGACTCCGTCACCCCGGACGGCCTCGGCTACCGGCAGCAGACGGTCATCGAGATCCCGGAGCTCGTCACGGCCCGGGAGCCCCTGGCGACCCAGCTGGACCGGTTCTGCGACCTGCTCGAGGGCAAGATCGACGCCGACACCGAGCGCGACCTGATCCTGCCCTCGCACCACGTCGTCGAGCAGGTGCTGACGCAGGCCGCGGCCTAGCTCGTCGAGAGGTCACGATTCACTTGGTGAGCCGCTTGCCGTCGGCGTCGTAGGCGATCAGCGGCGTGAGGGCGGTGGCGTCGGGGACGACGTCGGGGTGGAACCAGAAGATGACCACGTTCGGGTCCGCGGTCCACCTGGCCAGGTGCGCCTCGACGGTCCGGCCGTGCACCGTGGTCGTGATCTTCGCCGCCGGGCCGGCGAAGTAGCCGAAGACCGGGATGACCTGGTCGCGGATCACCTCGCCGCCGTCGGTGGCGTGGAAGCCGAACGACCGGTCGGAGCCGCGGAACTCGTTCGACGCCAGCACGGACTGCAGCGAAGTCCCGGACCGGAAGCCGGCCACCAGGCCGAAGCGCACGCCCGGCAGCTCCGGCGCGTCGACGGCCCGCGCGTAGAGGACGAGCTCGCCGGACGGCGTCCGGATCCCGGTGCCGACGACGTCCCCGATCGGCTGCTCGGCGGACGGTCCGGCCGTCGTCGACACGGCGGGAGCCGGGGCCGGCGGCTGCTGCGCGACCGGCGCGGACGCGGGCTGCCGCAGCTGGATGGCGAACACCACGACGAGCACGACGGCGGCCGCGGCGGCGACCCCGGCGGTGCCGGTCAGCAGCCGGCGGCGACGTCGCAGACGCGTGCCACCGGCCATGATCCGGGCCAGGTCGGGTTCGGCGAAGGGCTCCTCGGGCGGCTGCCGGAGTGCGGCACGGAAGTCTTCGAGATCGTTCACCGTCCGCTCCTCCCGATCAACGTGTCTTCCGGGTCGGCCTCGACCCGCAGCTTGGCCAGCGCCCGCGAGTTCGTGCTCTTCACGGTACCCAGTGAAACGCCGAGCTCACGGGCCACGTCGGCTTCCGGCAGGTCGAAGAAGTGCCGCAGCACGACGACCGCGCGTTCGCGGTCGGTGAGCGTCTTGAGCACGGCGGTGAGCCACGCGCGCTGGGTGACGGCCTTGTCGACGTCGAGGCGGTCCTGCTGCTCGGGCATGGCCTCGGTGGCGTACTCGCGGATCGGCCGCCGCCAGCCGTCGATGACGTGGTTCACCAGGACGGTCCGGGCGTAGCCGTAGGCGTCCTTGTGCCGGACCCGCGACCAGGCCGCGTAGGTGCGGGTGAAGGCGGTCTGGGCGGCATCCTCCGCCTGGTGGCGGTCACCGGTGAGCAGGAACGCGGCGTGCGTGAGCCGGGCCGACGACGCGCGGACGAACTCCGCGAACTCTTCGTCGCCACGCGCCATGGTCACCTCGTTTCGTCCTTCCCAGCGACGGCCGAAGCGCCGGAAGGTTGCTTCTCAACCTTTTCGAGGTTACGCGCGTACTGGGGAGTGGACGATCTTGCTCCCGGCCGTCGCCGGGAGCCGACTGAGGGAGAAAGCCCCATGAGCAAGCGCATTCTCGCGGCCGGCACGGTCGCCGCGGCGATGTTGCTGTCCGGCGTCTCGGCCACGGCGAACGCGGCGACGCCCACGGCCGCCGTCGCCACGTCCCCCGTACTGGGCGACGTCATCCCGTCGGGCTTCGGCGACGTGGTGTTCTACGGCGTACCGGTGCAGCTCCCGCAGCTCCCGGAGACGACGTTCGGCATCATGGCCGGCGCCCGCGACGCGGCGGGCGGCCTGACGAACCTGGTGGCGACGAACGAGACGTCGGGCTCCGACAAGGCACCGGGCTTCCACGCGGTGTCCAGTGGCCTGAACGTCGACGGCCACGAGGTCCCGGCGTTCGGCTACTACTACGGCCCGGCCGCGAAGATCACCGGCCGCATCTGGGGCACGACCGGAGTGGCGCACCAGGCGCGCTGGAGCGAGGACCCGAACGTGGTGGTCTTCTGGTTCGACCCGGGCGTGGCCGAACCGGAGAACCTCCAGGCCTTCGACGCGGCGGGCACCGAGCTCCCGGCGGGTGACACCGGCGTCGGCCACGGCTGAAACGTTGCGTAACCGATATCTCGCGCTCGGTCACTGAGTACTAGATTGGCCTGCGTGCGGTTCCGTGCGCAGGGCTTAGCCGCCGGATGACCCCGGGTCGATCAGGCGGTTTTCACGACGGCGGCGCCGGCGTTCGGCGCCGGTGCCGCCGTCATCCAAAACCGGCCGGCGCTACGGCCGCTGGGCGCGCCGGGTGGTGAGCGCGTTCAGGTCGATGGTGAGCGGGTTGCCGGCGAACTCGAGTTCGGCGATCCCGGAAACTCGCGGCGTTTTCCGGCAGGTTGATCCAGTCGTCGAGGGACAGAAGATCGTGAGGCCGTTCCATGGCACTCATCCGCCTTCTCCCCACCATCGGTTACTGGACGTCACCTTCTCACGCCAGACAGCCGTATCGCTACTGCTCTGTGTAGTCGCCCGATGGAGCTCCCCAGCCCGAAGTGTTCTGCCCCTGTGACTCCGCGATCTCCCGGCGACGGGCGTTCTCCGCCCGCACCCGGTCCACTTCGGACTGGATGTACTCCTCGTCGTAGCGCTGGAACACCCGGGCCGGGTTGCCCGCCACCAGCGTGCGCGGCGGGACGTCCTTGGCCACCACCGAGTTCGGCTGGACCGTCGCGAAGTCGCCGATCGTCACGCCCGCCATGATCACCACCAGGCCGCCGATGAAGCAGCCCTTGCCGATCTTGACCGGCTTCCGTTCGATCAGGTCGCTGCCCGAGTGGTTCTGCAGCGTCATGTTCGCCAGCCAGCTCGAATGCGTGAAGATCAGTGTGTTCAGCCCGATGCTGGTGTGCTCGCCGATCTCCAGGCCGCCGCTCGCGTCGAGCGCCGCGCCTTCGCCGATCCAGCAGTGGTCGCCCATCTTGAGGTTCTCGGGGCTGATGATCTTCACGCGCTCGCGCACGCGGCACGTCGAGGGCAACCCGTAGAACTGGGCGCGCTCGGCGTCGTTCATGTACTGCGAGACGAGCTCGGTCAGGATCTGCGGGCGCAGCCGGTGGCTGCGCTCGTCATCGAAGAACATCGGCTTCCGACACCAGTTTCTCGAACGTGCGAAGGTGCTCTTCCGCGACGACGTCGAGGCCGAAGTTCGACCGCACCAGCTCGCTCTCCCGCTGTGCGATGAGCGCCCGCTTCTCCGGGTCGTCGAGCAGTTCGATCACCGTACGCGCCACGGCTTCCGCGTCGTCCGGGCGCACGAGCAGCACGTTCTCGCCGTTGCGCAGCTCGATGCCCGGGTAGTTGTCCTCGGTGACCGACGCGATCGTCGCCGTGCCGGACAGCATCGCCTCCAGTGACGCCGTGCCGCAGCCGCCGTTGAGGTCGTGCGTGACGATGTCCGCCGCCGCGAAGTACGCCGGGACGTCCTCCTTCGGCACCGCGCCCGTGACGACCAGCGCGTCCGAAACCCCCAGCTCGGCGGCCCGCTTCAGGAACGCGTCGTGGTAGACGCGGCCGACGACGGCCACCCGCACCCCGGGGTGTTTGTCCAAAATAGACGGCAGCGCCTCGATCAGCGGCAGCCGGTTGCGCAGCGGGATGACGTGGCCGAGGGACACGATCAGCGGCGCGTCGCCGATCCCGTGCTCCGCGCGGACGTCCTTCGTCACCGGCTTCGCGAAGTGGCCGGTGTCGACGGCGATCGGGAAGTACTCCGAGTTCGCGTCGCTCGTGCCGTACCGGACGACGCAGTAGTCGACGCCCAGCTTGTCGAGGATGACGTACCGCGGCTTCATATACGCCAGGATCGGCCGCACCAGCACCGCGTCGAGCAGCCGGAAGACACCGCCGTACAGCTTGTTGTCGCTGATCAGCAGCGTGTGGATGGTCAGCAGGGTCGGGACGCCGCGGCGCCGCGCGTAGATGCCGGCCAGCCACGACAGGTCGAAGAACTGGCCGTGCAGGTGGATCGCGTCCGGCTTGAACTCGTCCAGCAGCTTCCACAGCCGCCGCCAGTTGCCCGGCCGCAGCGACGCGAAGCTCATGTCGAAGTCGATCGACAGGCCGATCTGCGGCATCTTCACGGCCGGGAAGCGCACGACGCGGTAGCCGTCGCGCTCCTCCTCGGCCGGGGCCTCGCCGTACGCGGCCGTGATCGCGAGGACTTCGTGCCCGGCCGCGGTGAACTGCGCCGCCAGCGAAGCCGCCATGTGCGCGCTGCCGCCCACGCGCGGCGGGAAGAAGTTGTTCACCACCGCGATGCGCATCGCACGCCCTCGGGCGGGCCCCGCGGTGGCTGCATTCATGACGCCTCCGCGGGAAAGAGCACGTCGGCGTTCACTCCGTTTCCTTGACCAGATCCCGCATGCCGTCTTCGACGGTGATCCGCGGCTCCCAGCCCAGCACGTCCCGCGCCCGGCTGATGTCGGCGGCGCGCCGCGAGACCAGCACGTCACGGTCGTTGAACAGCGGTTCGACGTCGACGCCGACGGCCTCGATGAGGATCTTGGCCAGCGCGGCGATCGACGTGTCGATGCCGGTGCCGATGTTGATCGGCAGGTTCGCCTTCTCCGACTCCAGCGCCGCGACGACGGCGTGCGCCAGGTCGGTGACGTGCACGAAGTCCATCGACTGGTCGCCGCGGCCGTCGATGATCGGCGGGCGGCCGCTGCGCAGGCGCTGGATGAAGTGGTTGATCACCGACGTGTAGTAGGCCTCGATCTTCTGGCCGGGGCCGTACACGTTGAAGAACCGCAGCGCGTTCCACGAGAGGCCCTTCTGCCGCTCGTAGAAGCCGAGCAGGTCCTCACCGGCGCGCTTCGAGATGCAGTACGGCGTGAGCGGGCGCAGCTCGTCGTCCTCGTGCATCGGCAGCCGCTTCGGGTCGCCGTAGACCGACGCGGTCGAGGCGAACACCAGCCGCTCGACACCCTCGTCGGCGGCCGCGGCGAACACGTTGTGGTTGCCGATCATGTTGATGTCGATCGACTCGTGCGGGTCGGCGATCGACTTGTTGATCGACACCGTCGCGAAGTGGATGACGTGCGTGCAGCCGCGCATCGCCTCGCGCACCGCGCCGCCGTAGCGGACGTCCTTCTCGACCAGCTCGACCTGGCCGGTGGCGACGAACTCGTTGACACGGGCGCGGTCGCCGCGCGTCATGTTGTCGAAGATCCGGACCGTGTAGCCGCCCTCGAGCAGCAGCGGGATCACGTGCGCGGCGATGAACCCGCCACCCCCGGTGAAGAGCACCTTCTTGTCGGACACCAATTTCTCCTCGGTCGGCGGCTTCAGGACAGGGACTGCACGGCTTCGCGCACGACCTCGCCGACGCGGGTGACTTCGGCGTCGGTGAGGTTGGCGTGCATCGGGATGGCGAGCTGACGCGCGAAGGCGTCGGCCGAGACGGGCAGCGGAGCCTGAGGCCCGTAGATGGGCTGCAGGTGCGACGCGTAGGTACCGAAGTTGCACTGGACGCCCTGCGCGCGGATCCGCAGGGCCAGGGTGTCGCGGTCGACCTCGGGCGCGACCGTGAGCAGGTAGGCCTGCCACGGGTGCTCGCGGTCGGGCAGCTCCACCGGCACGGTCAGCGCGCCGACGTCCGCGAACGCCTCGTGGTAGCGCTTCGCGACCGAGCGGCGGGCGGCGAGGAGGTCGGGCAGGCGGTCGAGCTGGACGTTCATGATCGCGGCCTGGACGTCCGAGAGGCGGAAGTTGTAGCCGAGCTCGTGGAACTCCGGGATGGGCAGCGTGTCCGAGCCTTCGCGGCTGATGGCCGGCTCGATGCCGTAGGTGTGCAGCTTGCGGGCGCGGGCGATGAGGTCTTCGCGGTCGGAGACCAGCGCGCCGCCCTCCCCCGCGGTGATGCCCTTGCGGCCGTGGAAGGAGAACGCGGCGAGGTCGGCGAGGCTGCCGGCCGGCCGGGTCTTGTACGTCGCGCCCGCGGCGCACGCGGCGTCTTCGAACAGCCAGAGGCCGTGCTTGCCGGCGATCGCGCGGTATTCGTCGAAGTCACCGGGCTGGCCGGCGACGTCGACGGCGAGGATGCCGACGGTCTTGGGGGTGACCAGCGACTCGACGTGCGCCGGGTCCGCGCTGAAGACGTCCGGGCGGATGTCGGCGAACACCGGCTTCGCGCCGGCCTGCACGACGGCGTGGCCGGTCGCGGGGAACGTGTAATCGCCGACGATCACCTCGTCGCCCGGCTGGACGCCGAGGACCTTGAGCCCCAGGAAGAGGGCCGAGCCGCAGTTCGCGGTCGTCAACGCGTGCGCGGTGCCGGTGACCTGCGCGAACCGTTCCTCGAAGCGACGGCACGCCGGCCCGGCGCCGGCCAGCCACCCGGACCGGAAGACTTCGGCGACGGCGGCGAGCTCCTCTTCGCCCACGGTGGGTTGACCTAGGGCAATGCTCTCGGACGACATACCTCTCCCATTGCGTGGGGACCCGGCGAAGTGTATAGACGCACGCTCAGGTGATTCACAGGACCACGCCGAACTCCCCTCCTGCGTGACATCCGCCGCAGGTCGGGGACGTCTTAGGCTGGGGTCCATGCGATTCGGGGTGCTGGGGGCCGTCGCCGCGTGGCGCCCCGACGGCACGCAGGTGGCGGTGGGCGGCCCGCGGTCGCGGACGCTGCTGGCGCTGCTCGCGCTCGAGGCCGGGCGGTTCGTGTCCGCCGAGCGGCTGATCGACGGCATGTACGGCGAACGCCCGCCGGACGGCGCCGCGAACGCCCTCCAGTCGCAGGTGTCGCGGCTGCGGACGGCGTTGAAGGACCTCGCGCCGGTCGAGTTCACCGCGGCCGGGTACCGGCTGGCCGTCGGACCGGACGAAGTGGACGTTCACTGCTTCGAACGTCTCACCCGCGAAGGCCGGGCGCTGCTGAAGAACGGCGAGCACGCGCGGGCCGCGGCCGTGCTGGGCGAAGCGCTGGCGTTGTGGCGCGGGCCCGCGTTCACCGACCTGGCCGACGCGCCGTTCGCCGCCGCGCGGGCAACGCGGCTCGACGAGCTGCGGGCGGAGGCGGCAGACGACCACGTCGAGGCCCGGCTGCCGCTCGGGCAGGCCGAAGACGTCCTCGCCGTCCTGCGGGAGACCGTCGCCGCGCAACCGTGGCGGGAACGACCGCGCGCGCAGCTGGTCCGGGCACTGGCCGCCGCCGGACGGCCCGCCGACGCGCTCGCCGCGTTCGAGGACGCCCGCCGCACGCTAGCGGACGAGCTGGGGGCCGACCCCGGTCCGGAACTCGCCGAAGCGCACCTGGCGGTGCTTCGCGGCGAAACCGAGAAGCCGGTGCTCCCGGCGTTGCCCGCCCAGCTGACCAGCTTCGTCGGCCGCGACGCCGAGCTGCGGCAGGTGACGGAGCTGCTGGTCCGCGCCCGGCTCGTCACGTTGACCGGCCCGGGCGGCACCGGCAAGACCCGGCTGGCCGTCGAGGTCGCCGCGGCCCAGGCCGGCCCGGTCGCGTTCGTCGAGCTGGCCCCGCACGGCGGCCCCGACGTCCCCGGCGCGGTGCTGGCCGCGCTCGGCCTGCGCGAGAGCACCCGCAGTGGCCCGCAGGACCCGGTCGAGCGGCTGGTCTCGGCGCTGCGCGACCGCCCGGTGCTGCTGGTGCTCGACAACTGCGAGCACGTCGTCGACGTGGCGGCCCGGCTGGCCGCGCGGCTGCTCGCCGCGTGCCCGGGACTGCGGGTGCTGGCCACCAGCCGTGAGCCGCTCGGCATCACCGGCGAGCAGCTGGCGCCGGTGCCGCGGCTGGCCGTCCCGCCGCCGGGGACGTCCGCCGACCGGGCCCGGGAGTTCGCGGCCGTCCGGCTGTTCGCCGAACGCGCGGCCGCGAGCGACCCCGCGTTCGTGCTCGACGAGTCCACGATCGGCGACGTCCAGCTCGTCTGCGCGGCCCTCGACGGCCTGCCGCTGGCGCTGGAGCTGGCGGCGGCCCGCGTGCGGACCCTGGCCCTCGGCGAAATCGCGGCCCGGCTCGACGACCGGTTCCGGCTGCTGGCCCGCGGCAGCCGGACGGCCGAGGCCCGGCACCGTTCGCTGCGCGGCGTCGTCGAGTGGAGCTGGGACCTGCTGACCGGTGAAGAGCGGGAACTGGCCAGGAGACTCGCGGTGTTCCCCGGCGGCGCGACCGCCGCGGCCGCCGCCGAGGTGTGCGGCGCGGACGTCGACCTGCTGCCGGAGCTGGCCGACAAGTCCCTGGTCGAGGCGGTCGGCGGCCGGTTCCGGATGCTGGAGACGATCCGCGCGTTCGGCGGCGAGAAGCTGGCGGAGGCCGGCGAGGCGGAGACGTTCCACCGCGCGCACGCGGAGTACTTCCTGCGGTTCACCGCGGAGGCGGACTCGAAGCTGCGGACCGCGGAGCAGCTGGCGTGGCTGGCCCGGATCGACGCCGACTACGACAACATCCTGGCCGCCCTGCGCTGGTCGGCCGAGCACGACGTCGTGCTGGCGCTGCGGCTGGTGGCGCTGCTGCCGATGTACTGGTGGATGCGCGGGCGGCGGTTCGAGGGCGCCGGGTTGTCGCTGGCCGTGGTTTCGCGGTGCCCGCCCGAGGTGCGCGAGGAGTACGTCGAGGAGTTCCTGGTGTGCGTGCTCGGCGCGCTGGCCGGGCAGCGGCACGAGTCGCTGGAGCAGTACCTGCCGCTGGTCCGCCGGTTCGCGACGGACGAGGAGTGGACGCCCCGCAACCCGATGCTGGTGATGCTGCTCGGGGTGGTGGTGGGCCCGCCCGGCGACGACGCGGAGCTGCTCGGCCGCGGCCAGAGCCTCCTCGCTGCCGGCGAGCCGTGGGGGTGGGCACTGCTGCCGATGGGCGTGGGCCTGCGGTCGATGATGTCCGGCGACCTGGCGGGCGCCGAGGAGGGCCTTCGCGAGGGTGCGGCGCAGTTCCGCGCGCTGGGCGAGCGGTGGGGCCTGTCGATGGCGCTGGATCACCTGTCCCAGCTCCTGACTTGGCGCGGCGAGTACGCGGCCGCGTTGCCGCTGATGGACGAGGCGCTCGGCCTGATGCACGAGATCGGCGCAACGGACGACGTGGCGGACCTGATCTGCCGCCGCGCGTGGACGCACCTGTTGTCGGGCGACCACGCCAGGGCTCGGGCGGACTACGAACTGGCGGCGGCAACATCGAGCCGATCGGGCATGCCGGAGTCCCGCGCGGCCGCGTACGTCGGGTTGGCGAACCTGTCCCGCCTGTCGGGTGATCTGGAGGCGGCCCGGGAGCTGTGCGAGCGGGCGCTGGCGGAGTGCGCGGGAGGCTCGTTCGCGGCGGAGTCGGTCCGCGCGACGGCGTTGATTTCAATGGGGTGGCTGGCCTTGGCGGAGGGGAATCGATCCTCGGCGGCTTCGTTGCACCGAACGGCGTTGCTGCTCGGACGGGAGTGGAACGCGGGTGACGTGGTGGCGTTCGCCCTGGAAGGTCTCGCGGGAGCGGCCCAGTCTGCGGTCCTGTTGGGCGCGGCCGCGGCGGTGCGGGGAACGGCGATCACCGGGGACCCGGACGTGTCGGCGGTCCGGGGGCGGTTGGTGGAGTCACTGGGCGTGGACGGGTTCGAGCGGGCGTATCGGACCGGGCTGGGGATGGGTGTGCAGAAGGCACTGGAGCACTCGATCGAGGGCGAGGTGTCCACGAGTTCGGACACGTAAATTGCCACCATGCCGAAGACGGACACCGTCACGCCCCGAGCACGAACCCTTGCGGCGGCGATCCGCGAGGTGCGCACGGACGCCGGATGTGGTTTGCGAGAGCTGGCACGCCGGATCGGGATCCACTTCCAGTTGCTCAGCCAGTGGGAGTACGGCCTGCGCACGCCGCGGTTGGAGGATGTGACAGCCATCCTGGGCGCGCTCGGGGTGGTCGGTGACCGGAAGCAGCAGATTCTCACTCTCGTGAGAGGTGCATCGGAGCCGGGCTGGATCACCTACGGTCCGTCCGGCATGCAGCTCGCCGCGGTGATCGAATGCGAGAAGGCGGCGAAGTCCATCGTCGAATGGTCGCCCATGGGCATTCCCGGTTTGCTTCAAACTCCGGGCTACGCCCGCGCAATGTTCACCGCCTACGGCAGTACTGCGGAGGAGGCAGACCGAAGGGTCGCCTTGCGCATGAAGCGCGCGGAGATGCTCGCGGCCGATCGCACCTTCGAGGCGATCATCGGTGAAGCCGCCTTGCGTGACCGGATCGGTACCCCGACCACGATGTTCGACCAGCTGCATTCGTTGATCGAGAGATCCACGCGGTCAGTCACCCTCCGGGTGGTCCCGGCCGCGTGTGGTTGGCATCCCGGCCTGGCCGGACCGTTCCTCCTGTATTCGCTGACCGACGGCACCTCGGTGGTCTACCTGGAACACCTGTCCTGCGGGGCATTCGTCCTCGACGAACACGATGTACGGGTGTACCGAGCCGGGCTCAAGAAGCTCCGTGCGCTTGCAATGAGCGAGACCGATTCCAAAGCGTTCATCAGCCGGCTCGCCGACGAAATCGAAGGGGTCGAGCTGGCGGCCTTGGCCGGCGAATAGCGGCAACCAGGGCCTTCCTCACGCACCTCGGCCGCTGACCAGCGGGACTGCCCGTCGGTCCCCCGACTTCACCATGGCCAGCAGCGGCTTCACCAGCACGCTCAACACCCGCGCCACCACCGGACGGCCGTTGCCGCGGGCGATGTCCGGGCCGAAGCGGTCCATCAACGTCACCAAGGCCGGGAGCGGCCGCACGAACAGCGTTGCCTCCTCGATCAGACCGTCTTCGTTCAGCTTCAGCAGTGCTGCCTCCTCGATCGGCTCGCCGCCGATGCGGGCGGTGTAGACCACCACCCGGGTTCGCGCGTCGCCGGTGTCCGTGTGGAAGTGGATGTCCTCCAAGTGCCGGTACGCCACCTCGATCAGCGGCCGCAACTGCTCGTGGCCGGTGAAGCGGACCCGGGACGTCAGCGGCGAATGCAGCACCGCGTCCGGCGCGAACGCCGTCATCGCCAGATCCGCGTCACGCGTTTCCGCCGCGAGGCGGTAGGTCTCCGTGCTCATCGTGCCCCCTTGATCAGCGTGGCGAGCCCGCGCCACAGCAGGTCGACCGTCAGCGCCACCACTTCGTCGCGCGGGATCTCGCGGTGGCTCCACCACCACGTCGCGATCGAATTCAGTGCGCTCTTGCACGCCTCCGCCAGCACCTCGTCGGCCAGCGGGCGCGGGATTTCCGACGTGAGGTCCAGCGGCACGCCGTGGAACAGCGAAGCCAGGTTGGCCGTCGCGCGGGCCTGGCCGCTTCGGTGCACCGAAGCGACCGCCGGGTCCGACGGTGTCTCCGCGAAGATCATCCGCCAGCCGCGCTCGTTCGACTCGATCCAGCGGAAGATCGCCGACACGCGGCTGCGCAGCAGCACTTCCGGATCGTCCGACACCGGCAGCGCGGCCCAGCCGGCCAGCAATCCGTCCACTTCGGACTCCAGCAGGGCCGCGTACAACTGCGCCTTCGCCGGGAAGTGGTCGTAGAGCACCGGCGTGCTGATGCCGGCCGCCGCCGCGACCTCGCGCATCCCGGCCGCGTCGTAGCCCGCCGAAGCGAACACTTCACCGGCCGCGGCGAGGATCCGCTCGCGTCGCGCTTCCCGTGTCAACCGCTTACCTGACATCGGTTAGGTACTGTACCTGACAGACGTTAGGTAACGCCAGGAACACTCCCTGCGAAGACTCGCGTAGCCTGATCGACCGTGCGTAACGTCGTAGTCGTCGGGGGCGGGATCGTCGGTCTGGCCGTGGCCTGGGAGCTGACCAGGCGCGGACTGGACGTCACCGTCCTGGAAAAGGAATCCCGCTGGGCGGCGCACCAGACCGGGCACAACTCGAACGTCGTGCACGCCGGGCTCTACTACAAGCCCGGCTCGTTCAAGGCGCGGATGTCCGTCGCCGGCAATCGGTCCATCGTGGACTTCGCGCGCCAGTACGGCGTGCCCGTCGAGGTGTGCGGGAAGCTCGTCGTCGCGACCCACGAGAGTGAAGTTCCCGCGCTGAACACCCTCGCCGAACGCGCCGAGGCCAACGGCGTCCCGGCCAAGCAGATCTCGCCCGCCGAAGCACGCGAGTACGAGCCCGAAGTCGCCTGTGTGGCCGCGTTGCGCGTCGAATCCACCGGGATCATCGACTTCCCCGCCGTCTGCCACGCGCTCGTCCGGCTGCTCGACGAAGCCGGCGTCGACCTCCGGCTGAACTCGCCCGCGCTGGCCATCCGGGGCGGGAGCGGCGGCGGGGTCGAGGTCGCCACCGGCGACGACGTCGTCCAGGCCGACGCGCTGGTGAACTGCGCCGGCCTGCACTCCGACCGCGTCGCGCGGCTGGCCGGGCTGACGCCGTCCGCGCGGATCGTGCCGTTCCGCGGTGAGTACTACGAGCTCAAGCCGGACCGCCGGCACCTGGTCAAGGGCCTGATCTACCCCGTGCCGGACCCGACGCTGCCGTTCCTCGGCGTGCACCTCACGCGCATGCTCGACGGCAGCGTGCACGCCGGCCCGAACGCCGTGCTCGCGCTGCGCCGCGAGGGCTACCGGTGGGGCGACTTCTCCGCGAAGGACGTCGCCGAGGTCGCGGCCTTCCCCGGGGTCTGGCGGCTGGCGCGCAAGTACGCGTTCCCGACCGGGCTCGACGAGGTCCGCCGCTCGTTCTCGAAGAAGCGGTTCGCCGCGAGCCTCGCACGGCTCGTCCCGGCCGTCACCGAGGACGACATCGTCCGCCACGGCTCCGGCGTGCGCGCGCAGGCGATGCGCCGCGACGGCTCGCTCGTCGACGACTTCCTCATCGAGACCGCGCGCGACCAGGTGCACGTCCTGAACGCGCCGTCGCCGGCCGCGACGAGCGCGCTGGAGATCGCGCGCCACATCGCCGACCAGGTTTCCGAGGGTTAGCCCGGCAGGTTCGCCGTCACCAGCGGCAGGCCCTGCTTCACGAGGTCACAGGTCTTCGTGTCGTCGCCGATGAACCCGCTGACCACCTGCACCGACGACGTTTCGGTGATCGCCACGGTCGCACCGCAGGTCACCCGCAGGCCGCCCATGTTCGGGAACAGGCCCCACTTCTTGCCGCCGACGTCGACGGTCTCGACCGGGGTGATGCCCTTCGCGCCCGGCCACTGCCCGACCGGCGTGCTCGGGCCGTACCAGACCTCGAACGCCTTTTGGCCGCCGTCGCCGTCGGTGTCGTCCCAGAGGCAGTACGAGGCGTTCGGCACCACGGACGAGTTGGTCTTCTTGCCGTCCGGCGAAATGTTCGCCAGCTGGGACACCTGGTCCGGCTTCAGCGCCGCGCACGGATCCGCCGACAGCAGCGGGCCGCCCGGCTCCGGCTTCGCCGAGGTCGACGGTGTGATCGGTGGGGCGTCCTGCCCGCCCGGCAGGTGCGCCGCGACCTGCGGGATCGCCAGTTTCGCCAGCTCACACGACTTGTCGAGCTTGCCGGCCGAGACGCTGACGTAGGCGAAGGACTTGGCGCCGAGCAGGGCGTAGTACGCGCAGTCGTCGGGCAGGATCGACGCGTACTGCGTCCAGCTGAACCCGCTGATCCGCTGCGGCTCGGACTTCTTGACGGCGCCGGAGATGTACTCGTTGAAGTCCATGTCCGAAGCGACACCGACGTTGAGGACGGCGGACGGCTCGATGTCGTCCTTCGAGCTCCACAGGCACATCGGCGGCTGGAGCCGGTCCTTGTTCTCCTTCACCGAGCGGCCCGGTGTCTCAAAGCCGAGGGCGTCGACCTGGGCTTCGTCGAGCAGCGTGCAGGCGTCGACGGCCGTGACGACCGGCCCCTGCCCGGGTACCGGCGACGCCGAGCCGCCGACCGTCACCGTGCAGCCGGTCACCACGGTCACGGCCGCCAGCGCCGCCGCGACCTGCCACTTCTTCCGCATGAGTCCTCCCGTTCGGCCCGGACTGTACTGGGACGAACGGAGCAGCACCGCGGATCCGCCCGATTCAGCGGGGCGTGAGGACTTCCTTGCCGCCGACGAACGGGCGCAGCGCCTCCGGCACGCGGACCGAGCCGTCCTCCTGCTGGTGGTTCTCGACGATCGCGACGATCCACCGGGTGGTGGCCAGTGTGCCGTTGAGCGTCGCGGCGATCTGCGGCTTGCCGTTGTCGTCGCGGTAGCGGATCGCCAGGCGGCGGGCCTGGAAGGTCGTGCAGTTCGAGGTCGAGGTCAGCTCGCGGTAGGTCTCCTGGGTCGGGATCCACGCCTCGCAGTCGAACTTGCGGTGCGCGGACGTGCCGAGGTCGCCGGTCGCGGTGTCGATCACGCGGTAGGGCACCTCGATCTTCGCGAGCATCTGCTCTTCCCAGCCGAGCAGCCGCTCGTGCTCCGCCTCGGCGTCCGCCGGCTTGGCGTAGACGAACATCTCCACCTTGTCGAACTGGTGGACGCGGATGATGCCGCGGGTGTCCTTGCCGTAGGAGCCGGCCTCGCGGCGGTAGCAGGACGACCAGCCCGCGTACCGCTTCGCCTCGGTGAGGTCGAGGATCTCGTCGGAGTGGAAGCCGGCGAGCGGCACCTCCGACGTGCCGACGAGGTAGAGGTCGTCGTCCGCGAGGTGGTAGATCTCGCTCGAGTGCTGGCCGAGGAAGCCGGTGCCGGCCATGATCTCCGGGCGGACCAGCGACGGCGTGATCATCGGTGTGAAGCCGTTGTCCAGGGCCTGCGCGATGGCCATGTTGAGCAGGCCGAGCTGCAGTTGCGCGCCGACGCCGGTGAGGAAGTAGAACCGCGAGCCCGAGACCTTCGCGCCGCGTTCCATGTCGACGCCGCCGAGGCCTTCGAGCAGCTCGAGGTGGTCTTTCGGGGTGAAGCCGAGCTTCGTCGGCTCACCGACGTGCTTGACGACGGTGAAGTCGTCCTCGCCGCCGACCGGCGCGCTCGGGTGGACGAGGTTCGGCACGGTCCGGAAGAGCGTGTCGAACTCCTCCGACGCGGTGTTCTGCTCCGCCTCGGCCGCCTTGACCTGCGCGGCGAGCTCCTTGGCCGTGGCCAGCAGCCGCTGCTTCTCCTCCGGCGGCGCCTTCGGGATCTGCTTGCCCAGGAGCTTCTGCTCGTTGCGCAGCTTGTCGGCGGCCGCGATCGAGGACCGGCGCCGGGAGTCGAGGGAGAGCAGTTTGTCGACCACTCCCTCGTCTTCACCACGAGCGCGCTGCGACGCGCGCACGGCTTCCGGGTCATCGCGCAGAGTCCTGGGGTCAATCACGGATCAGAGGGTAGTCCGTACAGACTGTGCGTCCCTACTGGGTTATCCCGACAGTCTGATCGTTGAAGCGCTGTTCACGGCGTCCTCATACTCCAGGGAAACCCTGAGGAGGCGCCCGATGACCGACGAGCTGCTGGCCCGGCACCGCGCAGTCATGCCGTCCTGGATGTCGCTGCTCTACGAGGAGCCGATCGAGATCGTGCACGCGCACGACCGCCGGATGACCGACTCCCAGGGCCGCACGTACCTGGACTTCTTCGCGGGGGTGCTGACCAACTCGATGGGCTACGACGTCGCCGAGATCGGCGACGCGGTCCGCAAGCAGCTCGACACGGGCATCCTGCACACGTCGACGTTGTACTTGATCCGTTCGCAGGTCGAGCTGGCCGAGCGGATCGCGAAGCTGTCCGGCATTCCGGACGCGAAGGTGTTCTTCACGAACTCCGGCAGCGAGGCCAACGACACGGCGCTGATGCTGGCGACGCAGTTCCGGCGCAGCAACCAGGTGCTGGCGATGCGGAACTCCTACCACGGGCGATCGTTCGGAACGGTCGCGATCACCGGCAACCGCGGCTGGTCGGCGTCGGCGCTGAGCCCGGTCAAGGTCAACTACGTCCACGGCGGGTACCGGTACCGCAGCCCGTTCCGGCACATGTCCGATGCGGACTACATCGACGCGTGCGTCGCGGACCTGGTGGACGTGCTGGACACGGCGACAGCGGGCGACGTGGCGTGCCTGATCGCCGAGCCGATCCAGGGGGTGGGCGGGTTCAGCCTGCCGCCGGACGGGTTGTTCCGGGCCATGAAGGAGGTCCTGGATGCGTACGGGGTGCTGTTCATCTCGGACGAGGTCCAGACCGGCTGGGGCCGCACGGGCGAGCACTTCTGGGGCATCGAGGCGCACGGCGTGACGCCGGACATGATGACGTTCGCCAAGGGACTGGGGAACGGCCTCGCGGTGGGCGGCGTGGTGGCGCGCGGGGACGTGCTGGACTGCTTCCAGGCGCAGTCGTTCTCGACGTTCGGGGGCAACCCGGTGTCGATGGCGGGAGCGACGGCGGTGCTGGACTACATCAAGGACCACGACCTGCAGGCGAACTGCGCCGCCCGGGGGGCGCAGCTGCTGTCGGGGTTGCGTTCTTCCGACAGCCCGCTGGTCGCCGAGGTGCGCGGCAAGGGGCTGATGATCGGCATTGAGCTGATCAAGCCGGGGACCACCCGGCCTTTCGTCGCCGCGGCGGCGCGGATGCTCGAGGAGACGAAGAAGCGCGGGCTGCTGATCGGAAAGGGCGGCCTGCACGGCAACGTCCTGCGCCTCGGCCCGCCGATGACCCTCACGGCCGAGGAAGCCCAGGAGGGTCTGGACATCTTGCTCGATTCGCTGGCGGCAACGCACGCCGCACTGGCCTGACTCCCCAGCGCCCCAAGGTGGCCTTCGGTGCGTTCAACGCACCGAAGGCCACATTGGGTGCGTTCAACGCAACCAAGGCCACCTTGGGGCGCTTGCCCGGCACTGTGGACAACCGGCAGTGCGGGCGCAGGCTGTGGACAACCGCGGCGGAGGGCATCGATTCCGTCGGTGCCCTCCGCTAGCGTGGAAATCGGGGGCTGCTCAGCTCACCCGCGGACGAACCGCGCCACGTGGTCGGCCAGCTCCTCGCCCGCGTCCTCCTGCAGGAAGTGGCCCGCTCCGGCGATCACCGGGTGCTCCAGCCCCTGTGCGCCCTTCATCGAGCGCTGCAGGATCGGAGCCAGGGGACCCGTGATGGGGTCGCCGTCGGAGAAGGCGACCAGGAACGGCAGGTACAGCTCCGAGAGGGTCTTCCAGGCCGCGCGGTTCGCCGGAGACGCCGGGTTGTCCGGCCGGTGGGGCACCAGTCCGGGCATCGCGCGCGGGCCTGCCTTGTACATCTCGTTCGGGAACGGCGCGTCGTACGCGGCCCGCTCGGCGTCCGAAAGCACCGACGTGCACCCCGACTGCACGAAGCGGGCGACGTCCAGGACCGGTGCCTTCTCGACGGCCTCGCGGAAGGCGTGCCACACGGCCGGCATGTCGTGGTCGCCGGTCGGGAGGCCCGTGTTGGACGCCACCACGCGCGAGAACCGGGCCGGGTGCTCCGCGACCAGCCGCAGCCCGATCAGGCCGCCCCAGTCCTGGCCGACCAGCGTCACGTCACGCAGGTCCAGAGCGTCGAACGCGAAGCCGCGCATCCACCCGACGTGCCGGGCGTAGCTGTGGTCGGCCAAGGCTCCCGGCTTGTCGGACCGGCCGAACCCCACGAGGTCCGGCGCGATCGCCCGCAGTCCGGCGGCCGCCAGCACCGGCAGCATCTTGCGGTACAGGAACGACCAGGTCGGTTCGCCGTGCAGCAGCAGCACGACCGGGCCGTCCGCCGGACCTGCCTCGACGTACCCCACTCTGATCCGGCCGCCGTGTGGATCCGCCAACTCGGCGTAGCGAGGTTCGTAGGAAAAATCGGGCAGGTCCGTGAACCGGTCGTCCGGTGTCCTCAGCAGGCGCACGAACCCACGCTAGTGCGAACGGACCAGCGCAGCCAGGCTCAGGAGATGCCGACCGCCACCACGAGGCCCAGGCCGATGTGCGCCGCCGCGACGACGATGCTCACCGGGGCGAACTTCTCGCTCTCGATGGTCGAGGCCACGTCGATGCGGGTCGCCCACTCCAGCAGCCGGACCGCGACCACCTGGACGATGATCCCGAGCAGGCCGTAGACCAGCGAGGTGATGAGGCCCTCGGTGAGGTCGCTGGCCGAGTTGAAGATCGCCACCACGACGATGAACGCCATCGAGAGCATCCCGGACGCGGTCACGATCACCGCGTTCGGCAGGCCCTGCGTGACCAGCTTGGACAGCTTGCCGGGCGTGGTCCAGTCGATCGCGTAGAACCCGGC
Source organism: Amycolatopsis sp. lyj-346 (assembly GCF_046548975.1). Taxonomy (NCBI): domain Bacteria; kingdom Bacillati; phylum Actinomycetota; class Actinomycetes; order Pseudonocardiales; family Pseudonocardiaceae; genus Amycolatopsis; species Amycolatopsis sp. lyj-346. The sequence goes on along the minus strand of NZ_JAJPWT010000001.1, from coordinate 1,182,913 downwards.
GAACATCAGCAGCAGGCCGATGACGCCGTAGAGCAGGATCGCGCCGATCCCCCGCACGAGGTCGGAGCCGAACGTGTCGGACAGCGCAAGGGTCGAGGTCACGAGTTTTCTCCCAATAGGTCAGCGATGGGGTGTTTTATCACGCTTCGGGGATGCGGTGTGGGACGAATGCCGCACCGTCATCCGTCACCAGACCGCCGGTTTCGCGGATGCCCAGCCCGGCGGCGCTGTCGCCGACGATCCACGCGCCGAGCGCCGGCCGGTAGCCGTCGAACTCGGGCAGCGGGTCGAACGCCTGGTAGACGAAGCCTTCCGCACCGTAGACGCCGCCGGTCTGGGTTTCGTACCCGGTCGCGACGATCTGGACGTTCGCGCCCTCGCGGCCCAGCTTCGGCTTGCGGACGTACTCGGTGAGGATGCCGGGGTCGTCGGCGAACGCGGGCAGCAGGTTCGGGTGGCCCGGGTAGTTCTCCCACAGGATCGCCAGCAGCGTCTTGTTGGAGAGGATCATCTTCCACAGCGGCTCGACCCACAGCGTCCGCGGCAGCGACTCGACGGCGTGGCGGCCGAACTCCTCGTCGACCATCCACTCCCACGGGTACAGCTTCAGCACGGTCGCCATCTGCCGCTCTTCGAGGTCGACGAACCGCTTGAGCAGCGGGTCCCAGCCGACCTCCTCGATCGCCAGGCCCACCGTGTCGAGGCCGGCCTCGGCCGCGGTCTCCTGCAGGTACGCCGTGGTGACGTTGTCCTCGCCGGACGGGTCGGCCGCCGACCAGGTGAAGTGCAGTTCGCTCGACGGCAGCTTGTCCTGCAGGAAGGACCACCGCTCGACGAGCTTCTCGTGGATCGAGTTCCACTGGTCGTCGTCCGGGAAGACGTCGGTCTTCCAGTGCCACTGCAGCAGCGACGCCTCCAGCAGCGTGGTCGGCGTGTCCGCGTTGTACTCGAGCAGCTTCGCCGGCGACTTGCCGTCGTAGCGCAGGTCGAACCGGCCGTAGACGTGCGGGTCCTGCCGCTTCCACGACTCGGCGATGTGCGGCCAGACCCACTCGGGGATGCCGAACCGCTGGTAGCCCTCGGTCGTCACGACGTTGTCGACGGCCTCCAGGCACATCGAGTGCAGCAGTTCGACGTCGGCTTCGACCGAGAGGATCTCGTCCATGTCGAAGACGTAGTGCACGGACTCGTCCCAGTACGGCCGCACCCGGCCGCTGCTGTCGCGGGCCGGCGTGCCGTAGACGAGCCCTTGCTCTTCGACGATCCGCTGCCAGTCGCGCCGCGGCTCACGCCGGTCCCGGTACACCTACGATCCCCCGCTCTTGCCGCTGCCGCCGGTGCCGCTCTTGCCGCTGATGCCGAAGCCGCCGCGCTGGACGGACTTGCCGGTCTTCGTCGTGACGTTGGTGCGTGCCGACGGCGCGTCGTACGAGCCACCGGACACCCGCTGGCCGATCGCGCCGTTGCCGCCGTAGTTGTAGCGGTAGCTGTTGTAGCCGCCGCCCGGGATCGGCAGGAACAGGAAGCCGCCGCTGTGGTAGCCGCCGTGGCTGGAGACGTAGGTGTCGTCGCAGTAGTCGTCGTTCTGGACGACTCCGTTCGAGTCGGTGCAGACCGCCGTGACGTTCTCGGTCTTCGCCACCGTGTAGTAGGTCGCGACCAGGCCGACGAGCCCGACCGTGACGCCGCTGCCGATCAGGATCTTGCGCCGCGTCGCCGCCTTGGCGTCGGCCTTGCGGGCCAGCTCCTGGTCGTGCTGCTCCTGGATCTCCGCCTGCCGGCGGGCCCGCTGCTCGGCCACCGAGGGCTGGCGGGGCTGCGTGTTCGAGTCCTGAAACCTCATCGAGCCGCGCTTCGGCGGCTCGGGGGGCGGCTGGTCCCCAGTACTGTTGTCCTGCGTCATGTGCGCTCCGTAATCACCGGCCACCGCGAAACCCTGACCACCCTAACCACCCGGACCGCGCACGTCATGCGCGGCGCGGGCATCATGGACTGCGATGTCTCCCAGCGCCGATCGGTTCCCCACCGCCACGCAGACGTTGCGTACCCGCGTCGTGATGGGCGGGATCTTCGCGGGCGCACTCATCGCGCTCGCGCTCAGCGTCGTGTTCTCGTGGAGCGACGGCGTCACCGGCGGGTCCGGCGGCGGCCCCGGCAAGCTGTCCGCGGCCGCCCAGGAGGCGTTCCACTCCCCACCCGGCAGCTGCCTGACCTGGGACAACCCGGACGCGAGCGACGCGCGCAAGGTCGCCTGCACCCAGCCGCACCTGTTCGAGGTGACCACCCTCGTGGACATCGGCCCGCAGTACCCGGAGGGCGCGCCCGTCCCGTCACTGGACCAGTGGCAGCAGATCGCGCAGCAGAAGTGCACGGCGGACGTGAAGCCGTACCTCGGGCACAAACTCGATCCGTACGGAAAGCTCACGACGAACCTGCTCCGCCCGACGCCGTCGCAGTGGGAGGACGGCGACCGCCAGCTGCGGTGCGGCCTGCAGTGGGCGGGCCCCGGCGGCAAGCTGCTGCCGACGACCGGACCGGCGAAGGACCAGGACCAGTCGCTGGTCTTCGAGCCGGGCACCTGCCTGGCACTGCTCGGCAAGGGCGTCGGCGACCCGATCGACTGCACGAAGCCGCATTCGTACGAGATCATCGCGACGCTGGACCTCAAGACGAAGTTCAAGGAGGGCTACCCCTCCCAGGACGACCAGAAGGCCTGGCTCGACACCGAGTGCAACAAGGCGGCCGCCGACTACACCGGCGGCACCGACCTCGACGCGAAGAAGCTGATCCTCACCTGGGACCTTCGGGAGCAGGAGAGCTGGGACACCGGTTCGACCAAGGTCAACTGCAAGGTGGCGTCGGCCCTGCCCGACAAGAGCGGCCTGCAGGCGGTGACCGGCAGCATCAAGGCAGGCCCGGACGTCGGCCAGCCCCAGGACGGCGGTCCTCCGTCGGACGGCGGCGGTGGCCCGGTCACGCCGGGTTCCGCGCCGACGTCCGCACCGAGTTCCGCCCCGACGACGAAGCAGGGCGGCTGATGCCCGTCGAGATGAGCCGCGAGCGGTTCGAAGAGCTGGTCTCCGAAGCCCTGGACGAGGTGCCGCCCGAGTTCGCGCGCGCGATGGACAACGTCGTCGTGCTCGTCGAGGAGTTCAACGACGAGGCACCGGACATCCTCGGGCTCTACCACGGCATCGCGCTGACCGAGCGGACGTCGTCGTACGGCGGGGTGCTGCCCGACCGGATCTCGATCTACCGGGAGCCGATCCTGGCCATGTGCGAGGACGAGGACGAGGTCGTCGAGGAGGTCCTGATCACCGTCGTGCACGAGCTGGGTCACCACTTCGGCATCGACGACGCCCGGCTGCACGAACTCGGCTGGGGCTGACGGCACTAGTAGTGACACCGTAACCACAATCGGGTGACACGCCCCTATCCTGTTCCCGAAGTCATTGGGTGACTGCGACCTGCGCCGGGGGGCCCCGATGGTCAACGCGCGAAGACTCACCTGGCTGCTGACCTCGAGCGCGGCGTCCAACCTCGGGGACGGCATCGGCAAGGTGGCCCTGCCCCTGCTGGCCACGACGCTGACCCACGATCCGGTGCTCATCGCCGGGTTGGCCGCCACCCAGTTCCTGCCCTGGCTGCTGTTCGCCGCGGTCGCCGGCGCGCTGGTGGACCGGATCGACCGGCGGCGCGCGATGATCGTCGCGAACACCGTCCGCGCTGCCGCGGTCGGCGCGCTGGCCGTGTTCGTCGCCGCCGGCGGGATGACGATCTGGCTGGTCTACCTGACCGCGCTGATCATCGGGACGGCCGAAACGATCGCCGACAGCGCGGCGAACGCGCTGATCCCCGCGGTCGTCGGCAACGGTTCGCTCGATGCGGCCAACAGCAAGCTGCAGGCCTGCGAGATCGTCGGCCAGACGTTCCTCGGCGGCCCGGTCGGCAGCGTGACGTTCGCGCTGTTCGCCGCCTTCCCGTTCATCCTCAACTCCGCGGGGTTCGCGATCGCGGCGGCGGTGCTGCTCGGGCTGGCGGGCACCTACCGCGGCAAGGCGGAGACGCCGGTCGAGCCGGTGAAGCTCCGCACCGAGCTCGCCGAGGGCGTGCGCTGGCTGCGCGGGCACCCGCTGCTGCTGCGGCTGGTCGTCGTCGCCGGGCTGCTCAGCCTGGTCAGCGAGCTCGCCCAGGCGCAGCTGGTGCTGTACGCGCTCGACGACCTCCACCTGTCCGACGCGGCCTTCGGGTTCTTCGCGTTCGTCGGCGGGATCGGCGGGCTGCTCGGCGCCGGCGTCGCCCCGCGGCTGGTGCGGGCGGCCGGACGGCTCCCCGTCGTCGTCGGCGGGATCGCCTGCTGCGGCCTCGGGTTCGGCGGGATGGGGCTGGTGCGCTCGCCGGTCGCGGGCGCGGCGCTGTTCGGGCTGTTCGCGGCCGCGGTGGTGGCGGTGAACGTCGTGCTCGCGACGGCCCGGCACACGCTGGTGCCCGGCGAGCTGCTCGGCCGGGTGCTCGGGGTGTGGCGCACGGTCGTCTGGGGCGCGATCCCGGTCGGGGCGCTGCTGGGTGGCGTGCTGACCGAGCGGCTCGGTTCGGCCGCGCGGACGTTCACCGTGTCCGGCGTGGCGATGCTGGTGATCGCCGCGTTCGCGTTCGGCGCGCTGCGGCGCAGCCGGCTCGGTGACAAATCGGACTCAGCCGCGGCGCTGACGCACCACGATCCGGGAATGTGAGCTGAAATAGCTCCTCACCCAGGTGGTGAGGAGGCAGTCATGCGCACCGCGGACCCGGGGACCGGCACCGACGCCGATCCCGACTTCGACGAGTCTTCGGCCGGGTCCACGTCACCCCCGCCGTCACGACGGCCGCTCGTGCTGTCCGCGGTGGCCGGGTTCGTGCTGGGTGGCAGCGTGCTCGGACTCCTGTGGGGACTGTCCGGGGTGCACGCCGGCGCGCTCGAAGACGCCGTCGCGGCGTGCCAGGCGCTCGACCGCGTGGGCGAGCTGCCCGACACGAGCCGCGACGCGCGGCCCTCGCTCACACCCAGCCTCAGCGCGGAGCGGCTGCGCCGGATGATCGCGGCGCGCGAGCTGTCCGCGGCCGCCGCCCAGGTCAACGCGAACTACCAGCCGCTGGCCGACCACATCGACGGCGTCAGCCGGATGGTGCTCAGCCTGCACTTCAACGACATCTCCGGCCAGCGGCACCTGACCGAGGCCAAGGAAATCTGCGGCCGGATCTGAACAGCCGTCCGGGCTAGGCCGGGTGGACGGTCTTCACGGCCAGCTGGTTGCCGGGGATCTTCGTGCCCGCGCAGCCGGTGCCGTCACTGGGCACGAAGTTCGACGCGGTCTCCTGCGGCAGGTAGATGCGCAGGCCCTTGACCGGCGTCGGCTGGCAGGTCGCCGGGTCGAAGTTGCGCACGTTGACGAACTGGATGTCGGCGGCCGCGGTCTGGCCGGGGTTCAGCTTGACGGCGTTGCCCTTGGTGCCTTCGCGGAAGGCGTCCTTGCCGACCTGGTGCCCGTCCGCACCGGCCACATAGGACACCCCGGGGAACCCCTGGATCGTGCAGGGCTCCGAGCTGGCGTTCGTGATGAGCAGCGGCCGGTACGTCGAGCCGGCGCCCGAGTCGCCCTGGCCGAGCGAGAGCTTGACGTCGCCGGACTTGCACAGCCCGTTGTCCACGGGCTGGGCGACCGGCGGCGCGGCCGGCGGCGAAGCCGGGCTCGACGTGGCGGTCGTGACCGTGGTGGTGGCGGTCGGCGACGTCGAGGTCGACGGCGTCGAGCTGCTCGCCGCGTTCGTGGTGCCGCCACCGCCGCAGGCGGAGAGCGCGAGAACGCCCGCCGAAGCCGCGATGACCGGGAACAACCGTGAAAGCTTCATGTCAATCGCCTCCCTGGTGTGTGCTACTGGGTAGACGTACCGGGTCGCGAGCGGGTTGGCTGCTTTCGTAAATTCCCCACCAAACGTGTTCTAAACGTGACGGGATCACACGTTCGTGACTTCAGAGTGGCGTGTCGACCCAGGTCAGGCACCGCCACTGGCCGTCCGGCCGGGCCACCAGCTCCACGAGACCCGTGTTCGGGATCAGGGCCGCGTTGGCGACGTCCGGGTGCACGTTCGGGGCCAGCCACTCCGCGCCCAGCCGGATCGCGCCGCCGTGGCTGACCAGTGCGATCACGCCGTCGGGGTCGGCCTGCTCGTGCTTGGCGCGCAGCCGGCCGACCGCGTCCAGCATCCGGGTGCGCACGCTCGTGCCGCTCTCGCCGCCGGGCAGCGACGGCGCCAGCTCGCCGAGCGTCCAGCGCCGGACCGTGTCCATGTAGGTCCGGATCGACGCGTGGTCCGTCGCCCCTTCGAGGTCGCCGGCGACGACCTCGTGCACCCCGTCCACGACCTGCACGTCCAGGGAGAACCGGGCGGCCAGCGGCGCCGCCGTCTGCTGGGCGCGCGTGGCCTGCGACGCGTACACCGCGACCAGCGGCTCCTCCGCCAGCCGCGCCGCGAGGGAATCGGCCTGCCGGCGGCCGAGCTCGGTCAGCGGCGGGCCGGGCAGGGCGGTGTCCAGCGCGCCACGGACGTTCCCGTCGGTCTGCCCGTGGCGGATGAGCAGCAGCCTCACGCCAGGTCCCCCTTGCGGACCGCGTCGGCCCACACGGCCGCTTCGACGAAGTCGTCGTTGCCGAAACCCGGCTCGATCGTGGTGGGAACGCCGTCGGCCCGCGGGTGCGAGCCGAGGAACCGGAGGTTGCGGCAGTGCCGGCGCAACGCCGTCAGCGCGTCGAGGACCCGCGGCTCGGCGACGTGCCCCTCGAAGTCGATGAAGAAGCGGTACTCGCCGAAGTTGCTGCGCGTCGGGCGGGCGTCGAGCCGGGTCAGGTTGATGCCGCGGTTGGCCAGCTCGGTGAGCAGCTCGGCGAGCGTCCCGGTCCGGTTCGCGGCCGCGGCGACCACGGACGTCCGGTCGGCCCCCGTCGGCTCCGGGAGCTCGCCCGGCGGGCGGACCAGCAGGAACCGCGTTGCCGCGTCGTCGACGTCGGCGACCTCGGTGGCCAGCACGTCGAGGGCGTAGTGCTCGGCCGCGACCGGCGCGCAGACCGCCGCGTCGAAGTCGCCCTCCAGCACCCCGACCGCGGCGGCGGACGTCGACGACGACGCCACCGCGTGCGCGCCCGGCAAGTTCGCTTCGAGCCACTCGCGGACCTGGGCCAGCGCGTGCGGGTGGCTGGCGACGGTCCGGATCTCCCCGCCACCGGGCCGGGTCAGCACGCTGAAGTGGATCGGGAGGATGGTCTCGGCGACGGCGACCAGCGGAGCCGCCTCGCTGAGCCCGTCGAGCGTGGCGGGCACCACGCCTTCGACGGAGTTCTCGATGGGGACGCACGCCGCGTCCGCCTCGCCTTCGCGGACGGCGGTCATCGCCAGCCGGATGGTCTCGACCGGGATCAGTTCTTCGCCGGCGGCGAGCACCCGCGCGGCCTGTTCGGTGAAGGTCCCTCGGGGGCCGAAGTATGCGATCCGTGACACAGCACCCAGGCTACGTGGCCTGACCGTGGCGACATTCACTCGGACAGCCGGTACGGGAACCGGTTACGCCGGGTGGCATTTTTTGCGATGCTGAGGGCGTGACCGCCGAATCGGGCACGCACACCGGACGTGAGGGCGCCAAGCCGCCGGTCGCCCCTCGCGCACCGGAACTGGTGCTGTGCGCCGTCGATGAACCACTCGCCGACGCCTGGACCGCCGCCGCGCAGAACCTGGCAGGCCGGGTCCGGGTGCACCGCGGGTCGGTGCTCGACGTCGTCGCACAGGCCGTGGTCAGCCCGGCCAACTCCTACGGCTGGATGCGCGGCGGGATCGACGCCGTCTACGCACGCGCGTTCCCCGGCGTGGAGCAGAGCGTCCGCAGCGCCGTCCTGGCCTTCCACGGCGGCGAGCTGCCGATCGGCGACGCCGTCGTGGTGCCCACCGGCGAAGCCGAACCGGCCTGGTTGATCAGCGCACCGACCATGCGGGAGCCCGGCGAACGGCTGCCCGCCGACACCGTCCACCCGTACCTCGCCGCCCGCGCGGTGTTCCTGACCTGGCGCGACGGCCGGCTCGACGACGGCCCGGTGCGGGAGTTCGTCGACACGATCGCGATGCCGGGGCTCGGCACCGGCGTCGGCGGCGTCGCCCCCGAAACCTGCGCCCGGCAGGTCGCCGCGGCCTGGGACGAAGTCTTCGGAAACCGTGACTCTCGGTGATCAACCCCTGATAGGGGGTGGACTACGTCACAGCGCTTTCACCAGCCGTAAGCCCTACCGTTAATCAAGCAGGTGAAACGTACGCCAGTGCAGGCGACAGCCGGAGGAGTGTGCGATGACCCGGGTCCGCGAACTCAGCCCGTATGTCGAGCTGCACCGGGAACAGTGGAAAGAACTGCGAAGTTCGACGCCGTTGCCGTTGACGGCGGCCGAGCTGCTGCGGCTGCGCGGCCTCGGCGAGCAGGTCGACCTGGCCGAGGTGGCCGACGTCTACCTGCCGTTGTCCCGCCTGATCAACCTCCAGGTGGCCGCGCGCCAGCGGCTCTACGAAGCGACCACGACGTTCCTCGGTGACGATTCCCGCGGCACGAAGGTCCCGTTCGTGATCGGCATCGCCGGGAGCGTGGCGGTCGGCAAGTCGACCACCGCCCGCATCCTGCGCACGCTGCTCGCCCGCTGGCCGGACCACCCCCGCGTCGACCTGGTCACCACCGACGGCTTCCTGCACCCGCGCGCCGAGCTGATGCGGCGCGGGATCATGCACCGCAAGGGCTTCCCGGAGAGCTACGACCGCCGCGCGCTGCTGCGGTTCGTCACGGAGGTCAAGTCGGGCGCCGAGCGCGTCGCCGCGCCGGTGTACTCGCACCTGGCCTACGACATCCTGCCCGGCCAGGAGCAGGTGGTGCAGCGGCCGGACATCCTGATCGTCGAGGGCCTGAACGTGCTGCAGCCGGGGCCGCGGCTGATGGTCTCCGACCTGTTCGACTTCTCGATCTACGTCGACGCGCACACCGACGACATCCAGCGCTGGTACGTCGAGCGGTTCCTCGAACTGCGGCACACGGCGTTCGCGGACCCGGCGTCGCACTTCCACCACTTCGCCGGCCTGCCCGACGACGAGGCCCGCGCCGAAGCGCGGCACCTGTGGCACTCGATCAACGAGCCGAACCTGATGGAGAACATCAAGCCGACCCGGCCGCGGGCGACGCTGGTGCTGCGCAAGGACTGCGACCACACCATCAACCGCGTCCGTCTGCGCAAGCTCTGATCCGCCGGTCGTCACCCGGTCCGTCACCCACATGCCGCGCATTCGCACGTTGAGCGAGCGGGTGGCCACGAGTTGTCGCAGGCCCGCGACTCTCCGCGCCGGATTTCGGCCGATCGGCCGAGGTGTGCCGTTCAGCCGTAACCGGTTGGCCGATACCGGGCGTGCGCTGTGAAAGCGACCCTGAAGGAGTCAGGAAAACCGCTCTGAGCAGGGGAGGAGGCCCACGATGGTCACGATGATCCTCACGTGGGTCGGTGCGGTGCTCGGTTTGGCCTTGCTGATCGCGATGGCCGCCGGAACGTTCGTGGTCGACTTCGACGACCGGCTGCAGGAACGCCGTCGCAAGGGGAAGCCCGCCGAACCGGCAGGCCCCCTCCCCTAACGATCAGAGCCCGGCCAGCGCCTCCAGGTAGGCGTCGGCGTCGTATTCGAGGTTTTCCGCGTCGATGAGGCTGTTTTCCAGCGCGTCGATCAGCTGCTCGAAGATTTCGTCGCGATCCAGCTCGCCGTCCCGCAGCCGCTCGGCGGCCTGCCAGGCCTCGGCGGGCTCGTTGTCCCACAGCTGGTCGACGATCGTCGCGCGCAGGATCAGACGCTGCTCTTCCTCGTCCTCGTCGGCCTCGGCGATGACCAGCGCGCGGCGCTGGTCGGGGTCGGTCGGGTCGAGGTCGACCTCTTCCTCGTCGATCTCCGTGGTCGGCGACGGCACGGCGAACATCCGGCGCTCCAGCGCGTCGGCCAGTTCGGTCGGCGACAGGTCGTCGGTGTCGGCGAAGTAGCGCTCCAGCGGGGAGTCGTCCTCGTCGTTGTACTCGCTCAGGTAGTCGGCGACGGCCTCGTCGAGGGCGGCGATCGCGGTCTCGGTCAGCCCGGCTCGCTCCCCCGTCCACTGCACCCAGGCCAGCACGACCGGCTCCACGGCGTCTTCGTGGTCGGCGTCGAGGTCGTACTCCTCGCCGAGCAGGCCCTCGAGGAACCGCGCGATCTTCTCCGGCCCCACCCGCAGCGGGTTGCCGGGGTCGGTGCGCAGGCCGTGTTCGAGCAGCAGGCCACCGAGCACGCGGGCGGCACCGGCGTCCTCGCCGCTCGCCGCGACGAACTGCTCGACGACGGCGGCGCGCTCGGCTTCGGACCACTCGGCCACCTCGGGCACCAGCGCGGGCTCCGGCAGCGCACGGCACCAGAGGAGCGCGACGGCGTGGAAGCGGGCGTAGTCCTCGCTGACGTCGGCTTCGTCGAGGTGGTCGGTGGCGGCGAGGCCGTCCGCGATCAGGCGGTGGGCTTCGGCGGGGTCGACGGCCTCGAAGAGGACCAGCTCCGGGTCGGCGTCGGACTGCTCCCGCATCTCGGCGAGGACATCGGCCGGCTGGTCGATCACGACGAGGTCGCGCACCCGGCCGGCCTCGGTGAAGTCGAGCAGCGCGAGCAGGCCGTACGCCTGGTCGCCGTGGGTGAAGATGCAGAGCAGGGACGACTCGTCACCGTAGACGTCCCCGGTCCGCCAGCACTCGCCGGCGGTGATCCGGCCCAGCCCGGCGGCGAAGGCGGGCTCGGGGATGCCGCGGCCGAGGACGACCTGCAGGCCGGTGTCGGCGGCCTTGCGCTCGACGTCGGTCTCCGCGACGACCTTCAGCGCGGCCAGCAACGCGGCGGCGCCGGGCGTGATCTTGCGCTGCGCGAAGGCGATGAGCTCCAGGCCGAGCGGCTCTTCGCCGTCCTCGACGGGCACGTCGTGGAACTGGCCGAGCACCTCGGAGGCGAGCAGTTCGACGTCGACCGGCGCGGGGTCGGCGCCCAGCGCCGAGAAGTCGTTCAGGACGTCCTTGAACAGGCCGGTCACGCTGTGCGTGACGGGCTGCGGCTGCTTCTTGCGGGCGCGACTGACCGGGCTCATGGTTCTCATGCTGTCACCTCACCGCGAGCCGGTCGCGGTGGCCCTGGCGCGGGTCCCGCCACGTGCTCGACGGGGAGGCGCCGAGCCGGACGACGGAACTGGGCCACCGCGACGACTTGGCGCGCTCACGGTGTCCCGGTGCACGTGTAACACCGGTTCACCTCGGTCAACGAGGGGTGCGTTGTGAGGTTACGGCTTTGGGGAGGGCGATCCGGGCGGCCCGGATTTCCGTGATCAGCCGGGTTTTCCGCCGGTGGTTTTCCACCAGCCCGGCCAGGTAGGCGGTGAATTCGTCCGGCGTCCCGGCTCGCTTGTGCAACGTGCGCAACAGCTTCAGCCGGCGGGCGGCCTCCTGGTAAGCCTGCGGGTCCTTGTGTTCGATGAGCTGGTCGACGTGTTCGCGGAAGACCGGGATCGTCTCGGCCGGGTGCTCGGCCGCCCGCTGTTCCGCCAGCTCGAGCTTGAGCTCGCCGGATGCGCCGAACCGCACGCAGGCCCGCCAGGCTTCGTCGGGACGGCCGTCGTCGAGCAGGACGCGGACGAGCTCGTCGGCCGGCTCGACGCCCTCGGCGGCACGTTCGCGCAGGCGAGCGAGCGCTTCCCGGCGCTGGACCGTCCACTTCCCCGCGGCCTGCGCGGCCTCGCGCAGCGCGGCGTACGTTTCGCGATCCGGCTTCGCGTCGAAGTCCTTGCGACGGCGGGCCGTGTCGTCCTCGGGCGCCGATGGCGGTGGCCGCTTGTCGTGGGTGAGCGCGCGGGCGGCGTGCGCGATGGCCTCGCTGTGCCGTCCGGCGGCCCGCAGCACCCGGACGATCTTGAGGCTGACGTCCACGCGCGGCGGCTTGGCCGACAGGATCGCCACCAGCTCGTCGACGTCGCCGAGCACCTCGGCCAGCTGCTCGCGCAGGCGTTCGGCCACGTCGTGGCGGTGTCCCCGCTCGTTCACCGCCAGCACGTCGTCCACAGTGGACTTGATCCGCGCGAGCCCGGCCTCGCCCAGCGCCGCCGCGAACTCGGCGAGGTCGATGACCGGGCGGCCGGGACCGTCGAACTCGACTTCGAGGATCCAGTCGGCCAGCTTCTCCGGGTCCGGCGGCCGGGCGGCGCACGCGCGGGCGTACAGCTCCACGGCCCGGTCCAGCCGGTCGGCCAGATCACCGGCGTGGTCACCGGACTGCTCCAGCACCTCGCTGATGTCGTCGACCGTGCGGCGGGCGAGCGGGGCCAGGTCGGCCGGACTGCCGGCGTCGAGCATCCGCTGCAGCGTGTCGAGCACCGCGCCGATCTTCGCGGTGTACTCGACGTTCCCGTCGGTCACCGCGGTGTCGAGCAGCCGGTGCGCCTCGCTGACGTCACCGGATTGGGTAGCGGCACGCAGTTCGAGCGAATGCCGCAGCTCGGGATCGCGCTCGGCTTGGGCGTGCAGCAGGTCCGCCAGCGTCTCCGCGTCCAAAGTGCGCAGGTAGGGGCGAAGATCCGAGTGGGGACTCACGCGCACCAGTCTGCCCGACGGCCGCGGACACGCGTGTGGGCCAACCGCGTGCTCTTTTCGGAGTAATCCGTGACTTTGCGTGAGCGGCTCACGGACGGCGCAAGTCGTCGAACACGGCTTTCAGGGGCCACGGATCCGGGAGCCCGGGCCGTCGTGACCGTGCGTGGCGGGGCCGCGGGATGGCCGGGTGGACGGTCGGCACCATGATCGGGACGACCGGCACCGGCACCCGCGCCACCAGCCGCCGCACCACCACCATCAGGAGCCCGGCGAACAGCAGGAGCGACGTCCCCGCCGCGAGGGCACCGGCGAGGGTGCGGCGGCCGTCGTCGAGCGTCAGCTGTACGGCGTACTGGCTCTGCTGCGTGTACAGCAGGCCCAGCTGAGCGGACACGGAATAGGCGGCACTGCGCCAGGTGTGCTCGGCGACCGGAAGCGGTTCCCCGGCGGTGAAAGCGTTCTCGGCGGCGGCCAGCCTGCTCCATTCGGCGCTGCGCGTGAGCGATTCGTACGCCATCCGGCCACTCTCGGTGAGCTGGGGGACGACCCGGGCCAGATCGGCCCGGTAGGAGGCGACGGCGGAGGTGAACGACCCCCGCGTCACGTTGTCCAGCCCGGCCAGCGCGAGGGAATCGGAGCGGTCCATGCCTTCGGCGACGGAAAGCAGCTCGACGGCGGTCGTCTGCTGGTAGGCGGATTCGGCGTCCGGGGCGTGGCGCGCGTAGTCGCGCAGGCCGGCGATGGCGGACTCGATCCGCTGGGTGTACGTCGCGTACGCGGCGCTCCGCTGCTCGGGCGCGGCCATCGCCGCGCTCCGCTCGCCTTGCAAGGCGACCACCGCGCGGGCCGTCCGGTCGGCGGCGGCCGCCGTTTCCACGGCCGTGTCCCGGGTCCGAACCGCTTGGTGGATCAGGAGAATCGCGATCACGACAGCCACGGCGACGAGCGCGCCGCCGGGGATGAACGCGATGCCCAGCATGCGGCCGCGGACGGATCGCAGGTACTTCAAGACGTTCCTTTCCCAGCCTTGGTCCCCGCAAGCATCCCGACGAAGTTCAACCTATTGAGTGAGAGATTTACCGGTCAACGCCAATCCGCCATACGGCTGTTAGCGCAGGGTGACGACCGGGAAGAATCGCGCCCGTGACCTTCGACGACGTGACCCAGCGGCTGCGCGGCTTCGCCGCCGCCCGCGCTTGGGAGCCGTACCACACCCCGAAGAACCTCGTGATGGCGCTTTCCGGCGAGGTCGGCGAGCTGACCTCGCTGTTCCAGTGGCTCACGCCCGAGGAATCCGACGCCTGGCGCGAGGACCCGGCGTTGGAAGCGAAGGTGCTGGACGAGATCGCGGACGTCACGCTGTACCTGCTGCAGCTAGCCGACCGCCTCGGCGTCGACCTGGCCGCCGCGGCCCACGCGAAGATCGACCGCAACGAGGTCCGCTTCCCACCGCCCGCCTAGCCCCAGAACACCCCGCCGGGGTTGCGGTCGATCTCGTCGAGCAGCGCGGGCGGCGTGCTGGCGACCGGCGCGTCCGGGTAGCTCAGCCACCGACCGTTGCGGTCGGCCCACCACACCGTCCAGATCCCGAACTCGTCGAACCGCAGCTGCGCGATCTTCTGCTCGGTCCAGTCGGGCCCGGCCTGCGGCGACCACGGCGCACGGCGTTCGACGATGGTCACCGCGCGGCCCCGGGTCCGGCACTCGACCCGGATCCGGTCCTGGAGGTGCTCGGGGATGCGCTGCGTGCACCACCGTTCGATCTGCCGCAGCGCGAGCTCCGGAATTGGCATGAGTCCAGTGAACCGGACCCGCTCAGCCGGCGCGCAGGTGGGCGAGCACGGCGTCGTAGGTTTCCGCGGGCGCGCACCCGTCGGTCCGCACGACGACGCAGCCAGGCCGCAGCGGCAGGTAGGCGGCGAGCTGGTCGTGGACGCGTTCGACCACGGCGGTGCCGCCGTGGTCCCGCAGGACGTCGTCGACGCCCTTGGTCGTGGCGTCCCCGTTCGCGGACCGCTCGGCGAACCGCCCGCAGGCAACGGCTTTGTCGGCGGTGAGCAGGATTTCCCGGTATTCGGCCCCGCACTCCCCGGCGGCGACCTCGAACGGCCGGACGTCGGCGACCCGGGTGACCAGCTGCGGCATGACGACGTCGTGCCCGGTCCGCAGGTGCGCCCCGGCCATGGCGAGCGCGAGCAGCTGCGCGGCCTCGAAGGTCTCGAAGAAGGTGTCCCGCCAGCCACCGATCAAGCAGACCACCCGGTCGGTGTCGAGGTTCAGCACGCCGGGGTGCTGCTCGGTGTAGGCCCGCGCGATCGTCGACTTCCCGATGCCGGACGGCCCGTTCAAGTGGATCAGTCGTGGCACCGCACCGAGGCTAGCGCGGCGCGGGCTCGGCGAGCCACCACCCGCCGAGCAGCGCCCCCACCCCGAACACGGCGAAGAAGATCCCGGCGGCCACCGGCGTCCCCCCGAACATCGCGACGACGACGACGAACATCAGCAGCAGGCCGGCCCCCATCAGGATCCGCCCGCCGACGAGCTTCGACGGCGCGGCGGACGCCACGGCGGCCGGCGCGGCGGCCGGCGCGGGCGGCGGCTCGAAGCCGAGGGCGGCCGGTGCGGTGCCGACGTCGAGCAGGACGGTGCCCAGCTCGGCGGCGCGCGTCAGCCGGGGTTCGTCCGCGGGCACGGACGGGTCGGCCACGAGGTGGGTGACGCTCGCGGTCAGCTTCTTGGCCAGCTGGACGCCCTCGGCGAGGACCCGGGCCCGCAGCCGGTCCGCCGCCACGGTGGTGCCGAGCACCAGCACGCGGGTCGGCTTCCCGCCCGGGGCAGGCCGCAGGGCGCCGGCGTCGGCGACGCCGAGCGCGGTCGCCACCTGCCGCAGCTCGCGTGCCTCCGCCGCGGTCACCACGCCGTCCCGTTCCGCGATCTCCCGCAGCGCGGTCACGAACCGCAGGTGCGTCGAGCGCACCCGGTCGGCCGGCCACCCGGCCTCGGCCGCCAGCGCGGCCAGTGCCGACACCTCGTCCGCCGAAAGGTGCTGGTCGGCGACGACTTCCGCGAGCAGGTCCAGGTAGGCGTCGCCGCGCTCGCCGGTCACCACGCGTTCGGCGGCCTCGGCCATCCACCCCGGCTCGGCCGGCTCCGGCTCCGCACGCGGGCGCAGCGGGCCGGTGGCGAACCGCGGCAGCGCCGGAAGGACCGGAGGTGCCGCGAAGGTGCAGCCGTGCCGCCCGAAGAGGACGACGACCAGCTGTGCGACCGTTCGCGCGCCGGACAGGGCCGACAGGCCGGGCCGCGACGGCACGCCGAGGGCGTGCGCCACGGTGGCGAGCCGGTAGTTGGGCAGCGGGACGGCCGTCCGCGCGGCTTCCACGGTGCCCACGCCCGGCAGCACCGGCAGCCCGGTGCCGAGCCGCGTGGCCTCGTGGCCCAGGAAGGCGGCGGCAAACGGCAGGTCGTGGGTCACGACGACGCTGCCGCGGCAGAAGTTCAGCAGCGAACCCAGCACGGCGCCGAACGACGGCGCGCCGTCGAGTTCGCCGCGCGTGATGCCGTGCACGAGCGCCGGGCCGGGCGGGATCCCGGGCCCGGGATCCACCAGCGTCGACAGCTCACCGGCGACCGACCCGTCGGCGTGGACGCGCACCGCGGCCAGCTCCACGACGTGCCCCGGCCGCAGGCCGGTGGTCCGGATTTCCAGTGCGGTGAAGTCGAGGCCGGTGGCGGGGTGGCCGCCGGCGCCGAGCAGCGGGAGGGATTCGATCACCTACGCTGGTCGTTTTCCGATCGGCCGTTGTGACAGCTTTTCGGCGGGCACGCGTGGTTCGTGACGTGATCGTGACGGCAACATTCCGCCGGATAACGACTGGTGGTCGATCACTGGTTCCCGTGTAACGAGGTCGGGAGATTTCCCGAGTACACCGTCAGCACGTCGCTCGAGGACGAGGAAATCCCCCATGCCGCCGAAGAAGCGTTTTCCGAACTGGCTGAAGATCGTCCTGGCCGGGTTCGCGGTCCTGTTCGTGCTCGGCGCGATCTTCGGCGAGGCACCCGAGCCGAAGCTCACGAACGCCGGCGCTCCGGCGTCCTCCACACCGCCTCCCACCAGCACGACCACGTCTCCCACGCCCACGCCGGTGGCCGTCACCTACACCGTCGGCAGCGTGCCGGACGGCGCGACCGTCGTGGTGAACGGCAGTGACGGCACCAGCAAAACCGTGCACGTCCTCGGCGTGCTCGCCCCGGTAGCGAGCACCGGCTGCTACGCGGCGGAATCGCTCGGCTGGGCCACCTCGACCCTTTCCGGCAAAGCCGTCACCCTCGGCGTGGAAACCGCGCAAGGCGTCGCCTTGACGCTGGCCGACGGGCAGGACTACGCGACGCTGGCGATTCAGCAGGGCTACCTCAAATACGCGGCCTCCGCCGCATTGCCCGCACTCGCCGCCACCGAATCCGCGGCGAAGGCGGCCGTCAGCGGGCTGTGGGGGCCGCCGTGCAACGGGACCATCGACGCGCCCGCCGCGGCGCCGAAGCCCGCGCCGGTGGCAACGCCCACCCCGGCGCCCACCACGGCGCCGAAGCCGGCACCGGCCACCAAGGCGGCACCCCCGCCGCCGCCCGTGGAGACCACCGAAGCGGCCCCTAGCGCCTACTACGCGAACTGTTCGGCCGCGAAGGCCGCCGGCGCGGCACCGCTGTACCGCGGCGAACCGGGCTACCGGTCCGCGCTCGACCGCGACGGCGACGGCGTCGCCTGCGAACGGTGATCTAGCCTGGGCCGATGACCACCGCCGACGAACTGCTCGGCAGGCTCGCGGGCCTGGACAAGGACGACCTCGCGAAGGTGCTGGCCCACCGGCCGGACGTGCTGGCGGAGCCGTGGCCGCGACGGCTCGACGTAGTCGCCGCGCGGCTCGCGTCGCCCGGGTCCGTCGATGCCGCGCTGCTCGCGTTGCCGACGCCGCTGGTCCAGGTCGTGCGGGCCGTCCAGCTGTGTCACGCGCTCGGGCAGCGGCCCGCGCCCGTCGGGGAAGTCGCCCGGCTGCTCGGCACGGACACCGCCACCGTCGAGTCCTCTGTGGACGAACTGGCCGAGCGCGCCCTGCTCTGGCGGGACGAGGACCGCGTCCGGCTGCCGGAACTGCTGCACCGCAACAGCTTCGCCTCCGAAGGACTCGGCCATCCGGTCGCCAACCTGCTCGGGGAGCTCGGCACGAGCCGGCTGGCGAAGCTGTCGCGGACCCTCGGGCTGCCGGACACCGCTCGCAAGCCAGAGCTCCTGGACGGGCTCGTGCGGTTCTTCCGTGACGGCGAGGGCGTCCGCACGCTCTTCGCCACCGCGCCCGAGGAGACGCGGAAGCTGTTGCAGGACATGGCCGACGGCGTTCCCGAGGTCGAGGGCCTGGCCCCGGCGGGCTGGGCGTTCGACCACGGCTTCCTGTTCGGGACCTACTTCGGCACCGTGGCCATGCCGATCGAGGTGTCGCTCGCGCTGCGCGGCCCGGACCACCAGCTGCCGTTCACGCCCGAGGAACCGCAATTCGACGTCACCCACACCGGGGCCGAGGCCGCCGAAGCGGCGTCGTCGGCGGCCGCGCTGCGGTTGCTCGACCGCGCGTCGGCGATCCTCGACCTCGCCGCCGCGGAGCCGTTGCCGCTGCTCAAGGACGGCACGATCGGGGCCCGGCTGGTCAAGAAGCTCGCCAAGGACACCGGGGGCACACCGGCGGAGATCGAGCTGGCCATCGACCTCGCCGCGCAGGCCGGGCTGCTGCTGGCCGACGAGCCACCGCCGCCGCGCCGCGGCCAGAAGGCACCCGCGCCCACGCTCGCGCCCCACCCGGACCTCGCCCGGCCGGAGCCGGCGGTGCTGTACCGCCTGCTCCTGACCACCTGGTGGGACCCGGTACCACCGGAGTTCGAGACCGACGTCGACGCGCTGGTCCGGCGGCTGGTCGTGCGGGTGCTGGCGCGGCTCGCTCCCGGCGACGCCGTCACCGACGTCGACGCGCTGATCCGGCTCGCGGAGTGGCACGCGCCGATGCTGCCGACCGACGACTTCGCCGGGTACGTCCGGGTCGCGCTCGACGAAGGCGAACTGCTCGGCGTCGTCGCGCACGGCGCCGTGACCGCGGCCGGACGCGCCCTGCTCGCCCCGGAGCGGCTCGTCGAAGTCACCGGCGAACTGGTCTCCCGGGCGCGCACGACCGCGTTGTTCGGCACCGACCTGACGGCGATCGTGCCCGGCTCGCCCGACGCCCGGCTCGCCGCGCTGCTGGACCGCGTCGCCGACCGCGAAGCCCAGGGCACCGCAACGAGCTGGCGGTTTTCCCCGGCGTCCGTGCGGCGGGCGCTCGACCAGGGCGCGACGACCGCCGGGCTGCTCGACGACCTGCGCGCCGTCGCCGCGGGCGACCTGCCGCAGCCGCTGGTGTACCTGGTCAACGACGTCGCGCGGCGCCACGGCGAGGCGCAGGTGATCGACGTCGCGAGCGTCGTCGTCGGCGAGCCCGCCGTGCTGGCCGAGCTCGCCGCGCACCGCAAGCTCGCCAAACTCGGCCTCCGCGCGGTGGCCCCGACCGTGCTGACGTCCACTGTGGACGCGACGGGCACGTTGGAGGCGTTGCGCCAAGCGGGTTACGCACCGACCCGGCACGCGGCGGACGGCAGCATCGTGCTGCCCGCACGTGACCAGGCCGAGCCGACGGTGGCCATCCACGAGCCCGAACCCGGCGAACTGGCACCCGATCCCGCCGGCCACGCCGAGCGGCTGCTGGCCGCCCCGGCGAGCGGCCCGGCCCTGCTGCGCGGGCAGCTCGCGCGGGCGATGAGCGACCGCTACGCGGGCCGGCTCACGGCGAAGCAGCAACAACTCTGCTGGCAGCTCGAAGCCGGGCTCCCGGTCGACATCGCCTACCGCGGCGAGCACCTCGTCATCGCCTACCCCGAGCTCGACGGCGACGTCCTGGACGTCTGGTCCCTCGACGAGCGCACCTACCGGCGGCTCGAGCTGGCCCACGTCGAGCTGGCTCAGGCCTCGACCGCGGTGAGCCTCGCGTAGGCGACGACGTTGTCGAGGTAGTTGCCGCTGTCCCGGTCGAACGCCCCGCCGCAGGTGATGAGCCGCAGCTCGGGCGCCGGCGTGTCGCCGTAGACCTGGTCGGTCGGGAACGTGGCCTTCGGGTAGCGGTCGACGCGGTACACGGTGAAGACGGCGGTCCGGCCGTCCACGCGGCCGACCATGGCCTGCTCACCGGGGCGCAGCTCCTTCAAGCGGGAGAAGGCGCCGGGCACGTGCTTGTAGTCGACGTGCGCGGCCAGCACCGCCGGGCCGATCTCCCCGGGCGACGGCGCGCCGGTGAACCAGCCCACCGTCGTGGCGTCGCCCGGCACTTCCAGTACGCCGTCCGGCGCCAGCCCGAGGTCCGTGATCCCCTCGGCGCGCACGCCGATCGCCGGGATGGTCAGGGACGCCGGTTCCGCCGCGGGGAGGCCGTCGGCGGTCGTTGCCGTGGTGTGCGCGACGCTCGCGGTGCTCGCCGGGTTCGTGGCGGCCGGGCCCGGCGGGGCGATCTCCTGCGGCGGCCTCGGCGACAGGACGAGGACGAGGGCCACGGCCAGGACCACGCCGAGCGCGGCGGCGACCGCCGTGACCGCGGGCCACAGGCGCGGCTGCCTCAACTCGGGCGCCGGCGCAGGTAGAGCACCATGCCGCCGGACACCGTCGCGGCGAGCAGCGTGCCGCTGAGCACGAGGAAACCGGGGACGTCGTCGTCCGGCTCACCGCCGCCGGTCGCGACGCCGCCGACCGGCTTGACCTTCACCTGGTTGCCCGTGGCGGGCTTCTTGGTGGTCGTCTTCGTCGGCTTTTTCGCCGTCGACGTGGTCGTGCTCGGCTGCTTCGGGCGATGTTTGAGGGTTTCGCAGGCGATTCCGTCGTTGTCGTCGCCGTCCAGGCCGTGGGGGTCGGTCGGATCTTGGTCGTAAACGGCTTGGGCGTCTTCCTGGTACTGGAAGTCCGAGCAGTTCTTGTCGCCGGCGAGAGGAGCCGCGAGCTGCGCGGAGGCGAAGGGGACAGGGCCGAGGAAAGCGAGTCCGGCGACGACGGCGGTCGTCGTCAAGGCACGGCGAAAGAGTGACAACGGAATTCCTTCCGAACGGGAATCTGCGGCGATTGCGTGGTTACTATCGCCGTGTCGGCGGTGCCGTTACGGACCATTCCGGAATTCCGGAAACGCCAGCGCTCCACCAAGAGCGACGCGATTGGTGATTCTTCGCCGATTCCGCTTCGACCTGCGGGTTTGCGGCCCGGGAATACGTACCAGGCGGAATGTTACGGGGTCCGCGGTCACACCTTTGAGGTAATTCACGTGTGACGCTGCCGACCGGCCGCCGCCGCGGCGTCCGCATACCCCGTAACCTCGGGGTATGCCGATCCAGGTACTGCTCGTGGACGACCACGAACTGGTCCGCCGCGGGCTTCGCGACCTCCTCGGCGACGAGCCCGACATCGAGGTCGTCGCCGAGGCGAGCAGCGTCGAAGAGGCATTGGCGGTGGCGATGCACGTCGAGCCGGAGGTCGCGGTGGTCGACGTCCGGCTCGGGGACGGCGACGGCATCACGCTCTGCCGCGAACTGCGGTCGAAGCCGAACCCGCCGGCCTGCCTGATGCTCACCGCGTTCGACGACGAAGAGGCGATGGTCGGCGCGATCATGGCCGGTGCCGCGGGCTACCTGCTGAAGCAGGTGCGCGGGCAGGACGTGGTCAACGCGGTCCGCGAGGTGGCGGCCGGCCGGTCGCTGCTGGACCCGGTGAGCACCGCCCGGGTGCTGGACAAGATGCGGCACCCGCCGACGGACGAGCTGTCGACGCTCACCGAGCGCGAACGCGACGTGCTCGAACTGATCGGCCAGGGCTTGTCGAACCGCGAAATCGCGGAGCGGTTGTTCCTCGCGGAGAAGACGGTCAAGAACTACGTCACGTCGGTGCTGGCGAAGCTCGGCATGCAGCGCCGGACGCAGGCGGCCGCCTGGATCGCGCGGCGCGAGAAGTAGCCCTCGTCCGCAATCCGCCGTTCGCTGCGACCTTTCTTCCGCTCGTCACGGTCTGCCATGTCGATCAGGGCATTTTCCGGTCCAGATTCACTCGAACGTGAGTCGAATATATGTTCGAGGGGGCGGTAAGATCAACGACGTGGGCGTGGAGGGGAGGATGGATGACCCGAGAAGGATGAGCCGCAGCAGGACGGTCAGTCGAGTGGCAGGTCGAACGCGACGAGCGTGCCGAGGCTGGGTGAGGAGTTCAGGAAGAACTTCCCGCCCGCGGCGTCCGCGCGTTCGGCGAGATGACGCAGGCCACGGGTGGCGACGCCTTGGGGAACGCCGGAACCGTTGTCCCGGACGCGAAGTTTGACGCCGCCGGAGTCCCGGGTCAGCGTCACGCGGGTTTCGCTCGCGCCGGAATGCCTGACCACATTGGACAGTGCTTCGCGCAGGGCGGCCCGGATGTGGTCGGCGCGTTCCGCGGGGACGTCGGCGAATTCACCGGACAGCTCCAGGGTCGGCGGGTAGCCGAGCAGCTCGCCGGCGATGCGGACCTCGCCGCGCGCCGACTCGGCGAGATCGGTGGGCGCGCCGGTGTCGTGGCGAGGCTCCGGTGACCGCAGCGCGCGCACGGTGCCGCGGATTTCCTCGATGGTCTGGTCGAGCTGGTCGATGGCGTCGGACAGCCGGGCCCCGTCGGCCTGGGCGAACCGCTTGCGCATGTTGCGCCGGACGCGGTCCAGTTGCATCCCGGCACCGTAGAGCCGCTGGACGATGACGTCGTGCAGCTCGCGGGCGATGCGCTCCCGCTCTTCGTAGAGGGCAACCCGGTGGCGGGCGTTGGCTCCCTCGGCAAGCGCGAGGACAACACCGGCCTGCGCGGCGAAGGCGACGAGCATCTCGACGGTCCCGGCGGAGAACGGTTCCCGCCCCCGCTTCCGGTAGACGGTGAGCGACCCGAGAACCCGACCCCCGGACCCGAACGGCGCAGCCGCGAAGGGCCCGTAGCCGTGCAGTTCGGCGGGCACATAGGGCGCGGTTCGTGGGTCGGTGGTGAAGTCCTCGCTGGAGACGGGCTCACCACCACGAGCCACCTGCCCAGCCGCAGAGTCGGCGGGGAGGGTGAGACCGCGGAGCAACTCACCAGCAGCCGGCGGCTCCGGGGGCATTGTCGGCTCCGGGCTGCCGGACGGCGGGGCGGCCCCGCCGGGGTGGACCTCGCCGGCGGGCGAGGTGGAGTCCGAGCTGCCGGGCCGGACCGAACCGCCGGAGCGAGCCTCGCCCGCAAGCGAGGTGGAGTCCGAGCTGCCGGGTCGGGCGTCCTTGCCGGCCGGGTGGGCTGTGGCGTAGTGGGCGGCTTCCACCACCACGCGGCCGTCCTCGGTGCTGACCATGGCCAGGCCCAGGTCGGCGTCGGCGAGTTCGGCTGCTCGGGCGACGACCGTGTCCAGCACCGCTCCCGGGTCGTCGCCGGACAGGGCGGTGCTCGTGATCTCTGTGGCTGCGGACAGTGCCCGCGCGGCAAGCGTCGGATCCATGAGTTCCGTCATTATCGCGCGGCGCGGTGGTGGCGCGGCAAGGACACAGCGGGAATCGATCACGGGACCGGTACCCGGGTGACGACCCGGCCGTCGCGGACCTCGAGGACCACGTCCGCTCCGTCGGCTTCGTCCGCCCGGTGGGTCACGTGCACCACCGTCCGGCCCGCCAGCGCCACCCGCAGGTGCGCGCGCACCGCCTGGGCCGTCGCCTCGTCGAGGTGCGCGGTGGGCTCGTCCAGCAGCACGAGTCCCGCCGACGGCGCCCCGAGCAGCGCCCGCGCCAGCGCCACCCGCTGCGCTTGGCCGCCGGACAGTCCGGTGCCGCCGCTGCCGAGCAGCGTCTCCGGCGGGATGTCCGTCAACGCCGCGCTGTGCAACACCTCGCGCAGCTCCTCCTCGGTCGCGGCCGGACGGGCCAGCCGCAGGTTCTCGGCGACCGTCGTCGCGGCGAGCATCGGCTCCTGGGGTGCCCATGCCACGCCCTCCGGGACCGCGACCTCACCACGCCGCGGCGCGAGGAAGCCCAGCAGCGCGGCGACGAGCGTCGACTTGCCCGCTCCGCTCGGGCCGACCACCGCCGCGTACGTGCCCGGCGCCAGCTCGACGTCGACGTCGTGCAGCACCACCGGTCCGCCCGGCCAGCCGAGGTCCGCTCCCCGCAGCGCCACCGTCGTCCCCGGTACCGGCGACGGCTCCTCCGGCACGTCGGCGAGACGGCGGCGCGCACGCTGCAGCGTGTCCCAGTGCTGAGCCGCCGGCGGGAGCAGCGACAGGACCTCCGCCAGCGCGAACGGCACCAGTGCGAGCAGCGGCGCCAGGACCGGGTCGAGCTGCCCGCCTGCCACCGCTGCCGCGGCGAGCGCCGTGCTGACGACCGCCGCCGCGCCGCAGGCCAGCGTGACCAGTGCTTCCGCCGCGCCCGCGCCGAACGCCTGCCGGCGTGCTTGGGTCACCAAGCGGGTGTCGGCGTCCGCGAGGGCGCGGCGGTGCTCGCCGTCCCTTCCGAACGCGAGCAGTTCGGCCGCGGCTTCGAACCCCACCAAGACTCGCGTGGCCACCTCACGGCGTCCGGTCGCCAGCGCCGACGTCGCCCGGCGCTCGGCGCGCAGGGCGACCCACGGTGCGCACGAACCCAGCGCCACCGCCGCCGCGAGCGTCAACCCGGCGGCGGGCAGCACCCACGTCTGCACGGCGATCGCCCCGGCCGCGACCAGGGCCACCACCAGCGGCGGCGACACCACCCGCGGCAGCAGGTCGCGCACGGTGTCGACGTCGCCGACCAGCCGACGCTGTCCCTCGCCCGCACGCAGGCTGCGCGCCGGCCCGAGCCGGACCAGCGAATTCCACAGCCGCACCCGGACCCGGCCGGCAATGCGGAACGCGGCGTCGTGCGTGACCAGCCGTTCGACGTACCGCAGCCCCGCGCGGCCGAGCCCGAACGCGCGGACGCCGACGACCGCGACCGTCAGGGTCAGGATCGGCGGCTGCTGGGACGCCTTGGCGATGAGCCAGCCCGACGTCGCCGTCAGCGCCACCCCGGCCAGCAGCGCGAGCGCGCCCAGCGCGGCGCCGCCGAACAACCGTCCGTCGAGGAGCGCGCGCCACCGCAGCGGCGCGCCCTGGTCGTCCACTGTGGACGTGTTGGCAACGGCCGGGGCCTCGGGCGGCAGGTCGACCGCCGCGGTGCGCGCGTGGGCCGCGATGATCGCCGCGGCGCCGTTGTCGACGGCGCGCTGCACCGCGTCGAGCACCAGGCGCGCGCCGGCTTCGTCGAGGTGGGCCGTCGGCTCGTCGAGCAGCAGCAGCCAGGCGCCGTCGCGCACCCGCTGCAGTGCCCTGGCGACGGCGACGCGCTGTCGCTGGCCCAGCGACAGCTGAGAAACCGGCCGGTCGGCGAGCCCGGCCAGGCCGAGTTCGGCGAGCCCCGCGTCGGAGCCCACCTCCTCGCGGACCGTGCCGCCGGTGAACACCGGCGACTGCGGCACCCACGCGACCTGTTCGCGCCAGCGCGTGAGATCGGCGTCGGCGAGGTCCGTGGCGCCGACCGTGATGGTGCCGTCGTGTGCCGGGACGAAGCCGAGCAAGGCCGAAAGCGTCGTCGACTTGCCGCCGCCGCTCGGGGCGCGGAGCCAGACCGTCTCCCCGGGCCGGACCGTGAACGACTCGCCGTCCGGCGCGAAGCCGCCGCGTCGCGCCACCCGGAGGGAAGACACGCGCAGCTCGCCCGGCGCCGGGATCGCGGTTCCTTGGGGACGTGCCGGGAGCGCCAGCAGGCCGGCGACGCGCCGGACCGCTTCGACGCCGTCCTCGCTGGCGTGGAACGCCGCGCCGACCGCGCGCAGCGGCTGGTAGCACTCCGGCGCGAGGAGCAGCACGCCGAGCCCGATGGCCAGCGGCAGGTGACCGCCGGCGAGCCGGACGCCGACCACCACCGCGACGAGCGCCACCGACAGCGTCGCGACGAGTTCGAGTACGAACGCCGAGGAAAAGGCGACTTTCAACGTCTTGAGCGTCGCGCGGCGGTGGCGTTCGGACAGCTGCCGGACGGTCTCGGCCTGCGCGGCGGCGCGGCGGAACGCGGTCAGCACCGGCAGCACGCGCACGAGTTCCAGTAACCGCCCGGACATCCGGTGCGTTGCGTCGGTCGCACCGGCGACGCGGTCGGCGGTGTACTTGCCGACGAGGATGGCGAACATCGGCAGCAGCGGCACGGTCAGCGCCACGATGACGCCGGACGGCCAGTCGGCGAACAGGATGGCCGCGCCGGCGCCGAGGGGGACGACGGCCGCCGTCACCAGTGCGGGCAGGTATTCGCGGAAGTAGGCGTCGAGCGCGTCGAGGCCGCGGGTGGTGAGCGCGGTGAGCTCGCCGTGGCCGCGCTGGGCGATCCACTCGGGGCCCAGGCGCCACGCGTGGTCGACGGCCTTGGCACGCAGCTCGCGTTGCGCGGTCGCGGCGGCGCGGGCGGAGACCGTGCGCACCGCCCAGCCGGTCAGCGCGCGCGTCGCGACGAGCGCGAGCAGCGCGGCCAGCTGGGCGGTGCGTCCCCCGGAACCCGCTCCGACGATCGCCGCGAGGACGTCGGCGAGCAGGAAGGCCTGTGCCACCAGCGCGGCGGCGTTGACGAACGACAGGAAGCCCACCAGGGCCAGCGCCCGGCGCACGGCAGGCACGAGGGCCGGCAGTGCGCCGAGCGGGCCCTTTCCCGGCCGCGCCAAGTCCACTGTGGACTCCGAAGCGAGAAGGGTTGCGCGCCCGGGAAGCTGTGGCAACCGGGGCTTCGTCATGGTGCGTGGACCGCCGGGATGTGCTGGGTGCCGATGCGCTTGCGGAACACCCAGTACGTCCAGCCCTGGTAGATCAGCACGGCGGGGGCGCCGAAGACGGCGACCCAGGTGATCACGGTCAGCGTGTACGGGCTCGACGCGGCACCCGCGATGGTCAGGGTGTTGGCGGCGTCGAGGGTCGACGGCAGCACGTTCGGGAACAGCGAGCCGAACATCGTGACGGCGGCCCCGGCGATGACGACGCCGAGCGCGGCGAACGCCTGCCCGTCGCGGCCGGCGCGCAGCCGCAGCCAGGCGACGACCGCGGCGGCGGCGCCGATCCCGAACGCGAGCAGCGTCCACAGCGTGCCGGCGCGCCACTGGACGACCGAGAGGAACGCGACCATCGGCACCATCGCGACGGGCAGCAGCTTGATCGCCAGCTTGTTCGCGCGTTCTCGCAGGTCACCGCTGGTTTTGAGGGCGAGGAAGGCGGCGCCGTGGGTGATCGAGAAGGCGGCGATGGCGATCGCGCCGAGCAGGGTGTCCCAGCGGACGGCGGCGAACGCGGAGCCGGCGCGGTTGCCGTCGGCGTCGAGGGGCAGGCCGAGGACGGTGGTGGCGAGGATCAGGCCGACGCCGAGCGGCGGGATCCACGAGCCGATCATGATGACGCGGTCCCAGGTGCGCCGCCAGCGGTCGGAGTCGACCTTGCCGCGGTACTCGAAGGCGACACCGCGGCCGATGAGGGCCAGCAGCACGAGCAGGAGCGGCAGGTAGGCGCCCGAGAACAGCCCGGCGTACCAGGCCGGGAAGGCGGCGAACATGGCCCCGCCGGCGACGATGAGCCAGACCTCGTTGCCGTCCCAGACCGGCCCGATGGTGTTGACCATGACGCGGCGCTCGGTGTTGTCCTTGGCGAGCACGGGCAGCAGCATGCCGACGCCGAAGTCGAAGCCTTCGAGGAAGAGGTAGCCGAGCCAGAAGAAGGCGATGATGGCGAACCAGGCGATTTCGAGGGTCATCGGGCACCTACCACATCCAGCCGACGCCGGTCGCCGGCCACGACCCGATCGCGGTGAGTTATCCACAACGGGTCGAGTTGTCCACAGATTTGCTGTGGGTAACTCGGCAGAGTGACCGAGCCGATACACTGGGTTTGGGGACGCCCCCCGGGACGGGTGGGGGCTGCTTTGGGTGGGCGAGGTGCCGCTGCATAGCCGCTGAGCTGGGGTTTTGCCATCTTCGTCCGCCTCAGTACGCGAAGGCGAGGGTGTCCTCGCCCGGTTTGTCGGAGTCCTTTGGCTTGTTCGGGGGCATCACCGCGTCGACGCCGCCGCGGATGTACTTGCGCATCAGGTACACCTCGACCACGCCGAGGGCCGCGTAGACCGTCGTCAGGGCGATCAGGGAGGTCCACACCTCGCCCGTCGTCACGTGGGAGACGGCCTGGGCGGTGAACATCCAGACGCCGTCGACGCCCGACGGGTTCGGGACCACCACGAACGGCTGACGGCCCATCTCGGTGAAGATCCAGCCCGCGCTGTTGCCCAGGAACGGCGTCGCGATGCCGCCCAGGACCAGCCAGGGGAACCAGCGGCGGCCCGGGATGCGGCCCTTGCGGGTCAGCCAGAGGGCCAGGACGCCGATGCCCGCCGAGATCGCGCCGAAGCCGATCATCATGCGGAAGCCCCAGTACGTCACCGGGAGGTTCGGCACGTAGTCGATCGGCTTGCCCGCCAGCGAGCCGAGGGCCGGGTCGTCCGGGTAGTTGGTGCCGTACTTGGCCTGGTACTCCGAAACGAGGTTCTCGACGCCCTTGACCTCGGTCGTGAGGTCGTTGTGCGCCAGGAACGACAGCAACGCGGGGACGTTGAACGTCTTCACGTCTTCGCAGTTCGCGCCCGAGACGTCGCCGATCGCGATAATCGAGAAACTCGCGGGCTGTTCCGTGTGGCACAGCGCTTCCGCCGACGCCATCTTCATCGGCTGCTGCTCGAACATCAGCTTGCCCTGCGCGTCGCCGGTGACGGCCAGCACCGCGAACGCGGCCACGCCGACCCAGGCGCCGAGGCGCAGCGAAGACCGCCAGACGTCCTCGTGGTCGCCGCGTCGCCACAGGTGCCAGCCCGCGACGCCCACCAGGAAGGCCGCCGCCACCGAGAACGCGCCGGCCAGGGTGTGCGGGATCGCGGCCAGCGCCGTGTTGTTCGTCAGCACCGCCCAGATCGAGTTCATGGTCGGCTTGCCGTTCTCGAACGTCACACCCACCGGGTGCTGCATCCACGAGTTCGCGGCCAGGATGAAGTACGCCGACGCCATCGTGGCCAGCGAAAACGCCCACGCGCAGGCCAGGTGGACCTTCTTCGGCAGCCGGTCCCAGCCGAAGATCCACAGGCCGAGGAACGTCGACTCGACGAAGAACGCGACGAGCCCTTCCATCGCCAGCGGCGCGCCGAAGACGTCGCCGACGAAGCGGGAGTAGGCGCTCCAGTTCATCCCGAACTGGAACTCCTGCACGATCCCGGTCACGACGCCCATCGCGAAGTTGACCAGCAGCAGCTTGCCCCAGAACTTCGTCATCTTCAGGTGCCGCAGCTCGCCGGTGCGGACCCAGCGGGTCTGCATCGCCGCGACCAGGATCGACAGCCCGATGGTCAGCGGGACCATCAGGAAGTGGTAGACGGTGGTGATGCCGAACTGCCACCGCGCTAGCTCAAGGACCTCCACGTGGTCCAGCGTGCTCCGGACCTGGTGACACGGCCAGATCAACTGGTCCCGTTCGTGGCGGGACCAACGTCCTACAGCTGGTCGAGCGCCTTCCGCGCCTCGTCCGCGACGAGCCGCCGCGGGCCCGGATCCCCCAGCTCGAGGACGTGCCGGAGGGCCAGCGCGTACGCGGTGTCGAAGGCCTTGTCCGCGGGGACCGGGATGTTCGGCGGCACGCCGGTGCCCTCCCAGTTCTCCCCCGACTTCGGGTCGTACGAGCGGGCGATCGACACCGTCACGTCCAGGTAGGTGTCCACTTTGTACTGCTCGCGCGGGTGGGCGCCGCCCCGCGTCGGCTCGCCGACGGTCTTCGCGCGCTCCTGCCGCTGCAGGGAGAAGGCGAGGTCCTCGCCACCGGAGAACGTCGCCGGGCCGGTGAGCACCCAGATCGGCTTGGTCCCGCCGAACTTCGGGCCCGGGACGTACGGCAGCGTCCACATCTGGGTCACGCGGTCGCCGTCGCGCTCGTAGACGTCGAGGTAGTGGGTCCGCTCGTCGACGAGGTAGCTCTGCAGGAACGCGCTCGTGTCCGGGGCGCCGCCGCGGTTGTGCCGCACGTCGAGCAGCAGCGCGTCGGCCGCCGCGACCAGGGTCATCGCCGCCGAGATCGCCGGCGCGGCGAGGTCGGGCGGGTAGAGCATGGTCGTGTCGAGGTAGCCGACGTTGCCGGGGAGCCGGCGCACCGACGCGATCCCGAAGTTCTCCAGCTCGGCCGCGCGCCGGAAGTCCTCGGAGGCGAACTCCGCGTCGCCGCCCTCGGCCACCGGGTCGGCGTGGTGACGCAGGCGCAGGTGTTTGTCGTCGTTCACCGACTGGAGGTCCGCTGTGACGACCGTCGCGAATTCCGCGTCGCCGAGGTCCTCGTACGCGCCTTCATCGAGGCGAGCGCGGAGCACCTTCGCGAGCTTCGCAGCGACGTCCGGGAAGACGTAGTGCGCTTCCAACCGGCGGATGACCTCTTCGACCTGCGCAGCACGCGTCCGTGACCCCATGCCGTGAACCTACCGCAGGCCACAACCGAAAATTCGGCGCGCCGAAAAAAATTGTGTGACACCCCGTGATGCCAAATTCATGGCCGCCGATCAGGCAATTTCGCGCGAGCCATCAGCTTGCGGCTTTCCGAGGCACCCCTTTATCGTTGCAGTGAAAGGGGCGAAAATACTCATGACTCCCGCGATGGTGGCGCTGATCAGCGCGTTCGGCCTGGTCCTCGCTGTGGAACTGCCGGACAAGACGCTGGTCGCAACCCTGGTGCTGACCACCCGTTTCCGCGGCTGGCCGGTTTTCGCCGGGGTGTGCGTCGCGTTCGCCGTGCAATGCGTCATAGCGGTTGCGTTCGGCAGCGTGTTGACGCTGTTGCCGGACGTGGTTCTTTCGCTCGTCGTCGCCGCGATGTTCGGCCTCGGCGCTTTCATGCTCCTTCGCGAAGGATTCAGCAAAGCCGACGAAGCAGGCGAAGACGCTTCGCGCACCGGCCCCTCGCCACTGTCCTTCACGCGCTCGGCGATGACGTCCTTCGGCGTGCTCTTCGCCGCCGAGTGGGGCGACGCCTCCCAGCTCGCGACGGCGAGCCTGGCCGCCCGCATCGGCAACCCGTTCGCGGTCGGTGTCGGCGCCTTCACCGCGCTCGTCGTGGTCGCCGGGCTCGCCGTGTTCATCGGCGCGAAGATCCGCAGCCGGATCCGGCCGAAGCTGATCCAGCGCTGCGCCGGGTTCGGGTTCGCCGGGTTCGCGACGTTCGCCCTGGTGCAGCTGGCCTTCTGACCACGGCCTCACAGGTTCGCCCGGTAACCTTTCGGAAACGAAAGGGAGAGCACCAGGTGAACTCGCCGAAGACGCACGCGGTCTCGCCGCTGCACGGCCGGGCCGCACTCGGCGGTATCGGCCTCGCCGTGGCCATCTCGATCGCCCTGCACCTGCGGCTGTCCGGCCAGGTCAGCCCGATCTGGCAGACGCTGTCGGAGTACGTCTACGGCAAGCTCGGCACCTCGTCGGCCGCTCCCCTGTTCAGCGTCATGTGCCTGGCGCTGTCCCTCGGCTCGGTGGCGTTGCTCGCCGGGATCGCCAAGGCCCACCGCCCGGGCACCACCGCCGTCTGCGTGCTGCTCGGCGTCTGGTCGGCCGGGTTGCTGGTGTGCGGCCTCGTGCCGGTCGACCCGGACGGCCAGGCGCGTTCGCTCGCCGGACAGGTCCACAACATCGCCGCCCTCACGGCGTTCGTCGCGCTGCCCGCGGCCGCGTTCGTGCTGACGAAGAAGGGCCGCGAGCGCTGCCCGTGGGAACCCCGCCGGACGACGATCCGGCGCCTGGCCACCGCGAGCTTCGCCAGCGTCGGCGTGGTGCTCGGCGGGTTCGTCCTGACGCTCGTCCTCGGCCCGGCCCAGCAGGACGTCACGCTGGGCCTCTTCGAACGCCTGCTGTTCACCGTCGACGTCGCCCTGCTGCTGACGATGGTCCGGCCGCTGCGCTAGCCGTCCGCCTTGAGGATGCCGGCCAGCCGGGTCGCGGCCGCGACGACCTGAGGGCCGGCTTCGGAGGCCTTCAGCGGCTCCATCGAGACGACGCCGACGCTCGCCCGCAGCCCCGGCACCCCGCGAACCGGCGCCGCGACGCCGGACGCGCCCGCCTCGAGCTCGCCCGTCGACGTCACCCAGCCGTCGCCGCCCGGCCGCAGGCTCATCGCCTTGCCGGCCGCGCCGGCGGTCAGCGAGTGGCGGCTGCCCACCCGGTAAGCGACGTGGAAATTGGTCCACGACGGCTCGACGACGGCCACCGCAAGCGCTTGCGTCCCCTGCGCGACCGACAGGTGCGCGGTCGCGCCGACCTTCTCGGCCAGCTCGCGCAGCACCGGGCCGGCCGCGTCCCGCAGCTGCGGCAGCACCTGCCCGGCCAGCCGGAGCAGCCCGACGCCGAGCCGGACCTTGGTGCCGTCGCGCCAGACCAGCCCGCGCTCCGACAGCGGCACGAGGAGCCGGTAGACGGCCGCGCGGCTGGCCCCGATGGCCACCGCCAGCTCGGAGATGGTCGCCGCGTCGCCACCGGCGTCGGCCACGGCCTGCAGCAGCGCCAGGCCCCGGTCGAGCGTCAGCGACCCCTCCCGGCTGGTCACAGCAAGCCGAGTTCGCCCATGTCGGCGACCGGCTCCGCGAACGAAGCCGCCGCATAGGAGGCGAAGAGCGCCCGCACGGCCTTCGCGGCCGGCTCGGACAGCGCACGGGCCTCGTCGGCCAGTGCCTGGGCGTCGGTCGACTCCAGGGCCGCCCGGACGTCGCCGCCGGCGAGGCTGCGCGCGGAGGCCACGAGCAGGTTCAGGAAGCCGTGGTGCACGAAC
Organism: Amycolatopsis sp. lyj-346; assembly: GCF_046548975.1. Taxonomy (NCBI): domain Bacteria; kingdom Bacillati; phylum Actinomycetota; class Actinomycetes; order Pseudonocardiales; family Pseudonocardiaceae; genus Amycolatopsis; species Amycolatopsis sp. lyj-346. The sequence continues at coordinate 1,150,269 of NZ_JAJPWT010000001.1, read as the reverse complement.
CCGGTGCCCGGGTCGGTGTGCCGGACCGCGCGGTGCAGGCTGTTCGTCGCCTTGAACGACGCCCCGGCCGACCCGCTGACGACGGCGAGGAAGTCCGCCACCTCGTCGACGCTGGGGAAGTTCTCGCCCGCCTGGCCGCCGCAGCGGATCTTCGGCCAGCTGCCGTGCTCGATCACCTTGCGGACGCCGTCGAGCCAGCCGACCCCGCGCCGCGGCTCGACCACCCGGATGACGTCCTCGGGGACGAACTCCGAGACGCGCTCGAGCCACACCTCGTCGACGTCCGACGGCGCGGGCATCTCGACCATCCGGAGCGCGAGCAGCTCGCTGCGCGACTCGACGATCGAGATCGCCTTCGGGACGCCGCCGAGACCGGTGTCGATGATCAGCGAAAGCGGCAGTGGCTGCTTCGGCTTGATCTTGATCAGCTCGGTGATCAGCTCCGGTAGCCGCGACGCCTGGCAGAGGAAAACGCCCAGTACACCGGCGTGTTCGGACTCCCGGCTCGCGAAGTGCGCACGAAGCGCTTCGGGCATGCCCGCGTCGCCCGGAGGGAACAGCGCCGAGTCGTCGACGAGCCTCGCGAACAGAGGAGGAATTCCACGGGGGCCGGGGGGAGTGAGTTCCACAGCGCTTGACACGACTGACACGCTAGTAGCGTACGACATCAGGACAAAATCGTTCGCACAACGGACACGTCAGAAGGGGACGTCGATGCCTTACTACCGGCGAGTAGGCGAGATCCCGCACAAGCGGCACACCGCGTTCCGGAAGCCGGACGGCGGCCTCTACGCCGAGGAGCTGATGGGCGTCGAGGGCTTCTCCGCCGACTCCGCGCTGCTCTACCACCGCGGCCTCCCGACGGCGATCGTCGACGCCGTCGCGGTCGAGGAGGACCGCGGATCGCTCACCCCGAACCACCCGCTCAAGCCGCGGGCGTTCCAGACCCGGGACCTCAAGTTCGGCGGCGAAGCCGACGCGGTGACCGACCGGCGCCGGCTGTTCGGCAACAACGACGTCACCATCGGGTTCGTCACGGCGACCGCGCCCAGCCCGCTGTACCGCAACGCGGCCGGCGACGAGCTGTTCTACGTCCACGGCGGCACCGCGACCTTCGAGACGATCTACGGCCGCCTGGAGGTCGGTGACGGCGACTACGTCGTCATCCCGACGTCGTGCACCTACCGGGTCGTCCCCCACGGTGAGGTCAGCCTCTTCACGCTCGAGGCGCGCGGCCACATCGGGCCGCCGAAGCGCTACCTGTCGGCGAAGGGGCAGTTCCTGGAGCACTCGCCGTACTGCGAGCGCGACATCCGCGGGCCGTCCGAGCCGCTGCTGGAGGACGGCGAGGACGTCGAGGTGCTCGTGCGGCACCGGGCCGGGCTGACGCGCTACACCTACGCGACGCACCCCTTCGACGTCGTCGGCTGGGACGGCTGCCTCTACCCGTGGGTGTTCAACATCGACGACTTCGAGCCGATCACCGGCCGCGTGCACCAGCCGCCGCCCGTGCACCAGACGTTCGAGGGCCCGAACTTCGTCGTCTGCTCCTTCTGCCCGCGGAAGGTCGACTACCGCGAGGGCGCGATCCCGGTGCCGTACAACCACGCGAACGTCGACTCCGACGAGCTGATGTTCTACGTCCGCGGCAACTACGAGGCCCGGAAGGGCTCCGGGATCGGGATCGGCTCGCTCTCGCTGCACCCGTCCGGCTTCACGCACGGCCCGCAGCCGGGCGCGGCGGAGGCGTCGATCGGCGCGGAGTTCTTCGACGAGACCGCCGTCATGGTCGACACGTTCGCCCCGCTGGAGCTCGGCGAAGCCGCCGACGCTTCGGAAGACCCCGGGTACGCCTGGACGTGGTCGCGCCGCGGTCCGAAGAGCTGACGGCGAACGGGCCCTTCCCCGCGGGGAAGGGCCCGTTCTCGGTCACGTGCGGATCAGCCGTCGTACCAGCCGTAGGTGCGGATCGTGCCGTTGCCGTAGCAGTTGCCGGCGAAGATCCAGTACCCCGGACCCTGCAGCGGCCCGTGCTTCTCGGTGCCGTCCGAGCACACCGTCCAGGCACCGCTGCGGCCGTAGTCGACCCGGACGTTGGCCCGCCAGTCGTCGCTGTCGTAGTGGGTGGTCACCCACGTCTGGACGTGGTCGGTCATGGCCTCGCCCGACCCGATCGCGTGGTGGGTCACGCCCTTGGGCGCCTCGTCGGCCGCCGCCGGTCCGGCCCCCGCCAGCGCGAAGGCACCGGCCAGCGCGGCGGCGCCCAGCGCCGCGACCCCGGCCCGCTTCATCTTCGTGGTTTTCATGATCCCTCCAGTGTCGTGCTGCATTGACCACTTCCCGGTCTAGTGCGTTGGGGTTGTTCTGTCCGGTTCGGTGGACAGCGAACGACAACCTCCGAACAATGGATTACGCCAAGGGGGGTGGCGTAATGCCGCGTGGGGAACGTCCGCTCGATACGGACGACGAGGTTCTGTCACAGTTCGCCGCAGATTTGCGGCGATTGCGGGAGAAGGCGGGCCGGCCGCCATATCGGCAACTGGGAAAACGAGCGCATTACTCGGCGGGGACATTGTCCGATGCCGCCGGTGGCCGGAAACTGCCGACGCGCGCGGTTGCCTTGGCTTATGTGCGCGCCTGCGACGGGCCGGTCGCCGAGTGGGACCGGCGGTGGCACGAAGTCGCGGCGGAATTGAGCCGGCGGAGACGGGCGGCTCCCGGGTCCGCCGCGGAGCCGCCGTACCCGGGCCTGGCCGCGTTCGGCGCCGGGGACGCCGGCCGGTTCTTCGGCCGGGAAGACGTCGTCGACCTGGTGCGCGGCCGGCTCGCCGGGGAACGGTTCCTGGCCGTCTCGGGCCCGTCCGGCAGCGGCGTGACGTCGCTGCTGCGGGCGGGCCTGGTCCCCCAGGTCCGCCGGCCGGTGGTGTTCCTGCGGCCGGGACGGCGTCCCCTGGAGGAGTGCGCGGCGCGGCTGGCGGCGCTCACCGGGACGCCGTCGGTCCGGCTGCGCGCGGAATTCGCCGCCGACCCGGGGCACCTGCACCTGCGGATCCGGCAGGCACTGCCGCCGGACGCCGAGTTCCTGCTGGTCGTCGACCAGTTCGAGGAAGTCTTCACCGCCGAGGCGCCGGAACGGGCGTGGTTCTTCGCCGCGTTGCTGCGGGCGGCGCAGGCCCCGGCGCGGGTGGTTCTCGGCCTGCGCGCAGACTTCGAGGACGCCTGCGCGCGGCATCCCGCGCTGGCCGAGGTGATGCGGAACGCGCTGATCCCGCTGGAGCCGCTGACCGCCGGGCAGGTCCGCGCCGCGCTGGTCCGGCCCGCCGCGGAAGCCGGCCGCGGCCTGGAGAACGCACTGGTCGCGACCCTGATGGCCGAAGTCGCACGGCAGCCGGCCGCGCTGCCGTTCGCCACGGACGCACTGCGCCGGACCTGGCAGGCCGGCCAGGGCGCCACGCTCACCCTCGCCGCGTACGAGGCCACCGGCGGCATCACCGCGGCACTGGCCGGGGCGGCCGAAGCGGTATACGGCCGGCTCGCTCCGCCGGAGCAGGCCGAGGCCAGGAGCCTGTTCCTGCGCCTGGTCGGCTTCGGCGACGGCACCCCCGACACCCGGCGGCACGTCCCGCACGCCGAACTCGACCCGACGCCGGTGGTGGCGCAGTTCGTCCGGTCCCGGCTGGTCACCGCCGGCCGGACGGGGCTCGAACTCGCGCACGACGCGGTGCTCGACGGCTGGCCGCGGCTGCAGGGCTGGCTGGCCGCGGACCGGGACGCCCTGCGCGTCCACCGACGGCTCACCGAGGCGACCGGGTTGTGGGAAACCTCGGACCGGGAGCCGGCCGTCCTTTACCGGGGTCGCCAACTCGACGAAGCGCTGAAGTGGGCGAAGCGGGCCGATGCCCGGCCGAACACCCCGGAGCACCGGTTCCTCCGGGCGAGCGTCGCACTGCGGGCCGCCGGAGAAACCGCGGACCGGCGGCGGCGACGGCTTTCCGTGGCGACCACCCTGACCGCATTGCTCGCCGCCGTTTCGACGGCAGCGGCGATTCTCCGCCGTCGTCGCAGCGGAGCATCGAGGGTTTCGACGAGTATTTGATTGCCGACGCGAAACGACTGCGCTGACGATATTTTTGCCGTCAACGGGCCCGCCCGCGCCGGATTCCGGGGCAACGGTTCGGCAACGCACCTCCGGCTACCCGTCCACCGCCGGATAATGACGGCAGACGCGGAGACGGGGAGGGTTCGATGATCAATTCCCAACCAGTGCGGCGCCGGAGAAAAATTCTCCCGTTCCTGGCTGCGATCGTGGTTGCCATCGCCTTGATCATCGGAATCCGGTACTGGACCAGCGGCTCGAGCGACGAGGCCGACGCGCCGAAGTGCTCGGGCACGGACGCGATCGCGCTCAACATCGCTTCTTCGCCGGAAAAGGTCGGCATCGTCCAGGAGGCCGCGAAGGCCTACTCCGGACGGACGGTCGCGGGGCACTGCGTCGACGTGATCGTGCGGTCGAAGTCGTCCGGCGTGGCGATGCAGGCGCTGGCGAACGGCTGGAACGAAGCCACCGACGGGCCGCGCCCGGACGTCTGGACGCCGGCCGCGAGCGGCTGGGTCAACCTGCTGCGCGTCAACGCCAAGGGTGACACCGGCTCGGTCGTGCCCGACGGCGACCCGCAGTCGATCGCGAACTCGCCGCTCACCGTCGCCATGCCCAAGCCGATGGCCGAGGCGCTGGGCTGGCCGGCGAAGCCGATCGGCTGGAAGGACCTCACGGCGCTCGCGACCGACCCGGCGGGCTGGGCGAAGTACGGGCACCCGGAGTGGGGCAAGTTCCGGCTCGGGAAGACGAACCCGAACATCTCCACCGCCGGGCTGAACGCCACCATCGGCGCGTACTACGCGGCCACCGGCACGTCGTCCGACCTGACCGCGGCCGCGATCGAGAAGCCCGAGGCCAAGCAGTTCGTCTCGAACATCGAGCAGGCGATCGTGCACTACGGCGACAACACCCTGACCTTCCTCACCAACCTGCAGAAGGCGGACGACCGCGGCGCCGCGCTGTCCTACATCTCGGCGGTGACCGTCGAGGAGAGCTCGCTCATCGGTTACAACCAAGGCAACCCGACCAACGACCCGGCGAAGGTCGGGCAGCACGCGCCGCCGAAGGTGCCGATCGTCGCGATCTACCCGGCCGACGGGACGCTCAACTCCGACCACCCGCTCGTCACGCTGAACTGGGCCGATGCCACGCGCAAGCAGATCGCCGCGGACTTCCTCGGCTACCTGCGGGGGCCGGAAACGCAGCAGCGGTTCGCCGCGCTGGGCTTCCGGTCGTTCGACGGCAAGCCGGGCCCGCAGGCGACCACCGCGAACGGGGTCCAGCCGGACGCGAAGATCACCTTCCTGCAGCCGCCACCGCCCACCGTGCTGTCGAAGCTGCTCACCACGTGGACCGACCTGCGCAAGAAGGCGAACGTGCTGCTCGTCGTGGACGTCTCCGGCTCGATGGGCGCGGAGGTGAAGGGCGCCGGCAAGAGCAAGATCGACCTGGCGAAGCAGGCCGCGATCGACTCGCTCGGCCAGTTCGTGCCGCGGGACCAGGTCGGGCTCTGGCAGTTCTCGACCCGCCTCGACGGCGACAAGGACTACCAGGAGCTGCTCCCGGTGCAGCCGCTCGGGACCAGCGGCAAGGAGACTCTGGCGATGCGGCTGGGTGGGCTGACGCCCCACGCCGGAACGGGGCTGTACGACACGTCGCTGGCCGCGTACGAGTACATGAAGGCCCACCTGGACCCGACGGCGATCAACGCGGTCGTGGTGCTCACCGACGGCCGCAACGAAGACTCCGGCGGCGTCGACCTCGAGCACCTCCTCCCGCAGCTGCGCCCGGAGGGCAACGCGGAGTCGGTCCGGCTGTTCACGATCGCCTACGGCGCGGACGCCGACCAGGACGTGCTGAAGCAGATCGCGGAGGCGACCGCGGGTTCGCAGTACGATTCGTCCAAACCGGACTCGATCAACCAGGTGTTCACCTCCGTGATCTCCAATTTCTGATGAAGTTCGCCCGTGAGCTCACCGAACCGTGGGGGCTGCTGCTCGCCGCCACGTCGGCCGGCGTGGCCTGGGCCGTGCAGCTGCCGGTCGTCGCCGCGGCCGGGATCGGGGTGGCGGTGCTGGCCGCGTGGGCGGGCGTGGCGGTGCTGAGCGAGGAAAAGGAGCCCCCGCCGCGGGAAGCCCGGGTACTGGACGTCACGCCCGGGTCGGCGGAGGAGAACTGGCTGCACCGGGCCGAGGGCGCGGCCGAGGGGTTCGGCTCGCTGAGCGCCTCCCTGGCCACCGGCCCGCTCGCCGAGCGCGTCGCGGACATGGAGCCGGTGGTCCAGGAGACGCTTTCGACCCTGCGCCGGCTGGCAGGCCGCGCCTCGGCGACCGGCCAGGCGCTGGCCAGGGTCGACCCGGACACCGTCGCGCACGAACGACGTCGGCTGCAGCGCGAGTTGCGCACGGCGAACCCGGAGGTCCGCGGCGACCTCGAGCAGGCACTGACGGCGGTCCAGGCCCAGGCGGACGTGCACGCCCGCCTGTCCGGCGCCCGCGACAAGCTGCTGGCCCAGCTCCAGTCCGGCGCACTCGGCCTGGACAGCCTGGTGGCGAGGGTCGCCGAGCTGACGGCGGCGACCTCGGACGTCACCGTGGACACCGGCGCGGTGCGCGAGCTGAGCGACCAGCTGGAGGGCATCCGGCAGGGCGTGCTGGAGACCGAACAGGCAACGCGGAAGTCGCTGGGTTAGGCCGCCACCGGCGTCCGGTCGCGGCGCGGCAGCAGCAACGGCGTCGCCAGCACCAGGACCCCGGCGATCCCGATCGCCACGCGCGCGCTGGTGAGGCCGGCCAGCACACCCCAGATCGCGGTCAGCGTGGCGATCGCCGCCTTGGTGCTGACCGACCACGCCGAGAGCGTCCGGGCGATGCGGTCCGCCGGGAGCTGCTCGAGCCGGTAGGTCGCCAGCACCGGGTTGAACACACTGCAGCTGACGATCAGGCCGAGTTCGACGGCCATGACGTACCCCAGCCCGCCCGCGCCGGCCGGGATGAAGGCCAGCGCGAGCAGCCAGCACGCCCGGATCGCGCCGGCCGTCACCAGGACGGGGTGGCGCCGGAACTTCCCGACGAGCCGCGGCGTCAGCCGCGAGCCGGCGAGCCCGCCGAGGCACGGGACGGCGAACGCGAGCCCGTACTGCCACGGCGTGAACCCGAGCTGGTTCAGCATCAGCACGGCGAGCAGCGGCTCGGTGCCCATGACCAAGCCGTTGAACACCATGGCGTTGAGCAGCAGCGGCCGCAGTCCCGGGTGCGCCAGCAGGAAGCGCCAGCCGTCGGCGAGGTCGCGCACGCGCAGCCGGGTGGCGTTGCGGGGACGCGGTTCGTCCCCGCCGATCGCGCGGATCCCGAGCGCGGAGAGCAGGAAGCTGACGGCGTTCGCGACCACCGACGTCACCGGCCCGAGCAGCGCGAACGCCGCCCCGCCGAGCGGCGGCCCGAGCGCGGTGGCGGTCCAGTTCGTCGACTCGAACCGGCCGTTCGCGACGAGCAGGTCTTCGGGCGGCACGAGCCCCTTGAGGAACGCGCCACTCGCGGAGGTGAAGGTGATGTCCGCCGCGGCGACGACCACCGAGACGGCCAGCAGCTGCGCGAAGCTCAGCACCCCGAGGGCGTAGCAGGCAGGCACGCTGATCAGCGCGCCGAACCGGACGAGGTCCATGCCCATCATGACCGGCCGCTTCCGGCGGCGATCGACCCACGGCCCCAGCGGCACGGCGACGAGCGCACCGACGGCAGGCCCGACCGCGGCCAGCGCCGAGACGGCCGCGGGCCCGGCGTGCAGGACGAGGATCGCGAGCATGGGGAAGGCACCGAAGCCGAGCCACGTCCCGAACGCGCTCACGGCGTAAGCCGACCAGAGCCACCTGAACCGCGGCCCCAGCGACCGCCCGCCCATCACCCGGGAGATCAAAGCCGGGAACGGCCGCGCGCGGCAAACAACCGACGCGGCGGCGAGCCACAACGCCGCGTTGTGAATCTAGAGTCGGTCGCCGTGGACCTCGACGCCGTACGCACCTTCGTGGCCGCTGTGGAGGCCGGCCGGTTCCAGGACGCCGCCACCGACCTGTCGATCACGCAGCAAGCCGTCTCGAAGCGGATTGCCGCGCTGGAGCGGTCGCTCGGCGTGCGGTTGTTCACGCGCACCGCCCGCGGCGCCGTGCTCACCGGAGACGGCGCGGCGTTCCTGCCGCACGCCCGCGAACTGCTGGCCGCCGAGCTGCGGGCGCTGGTGTCGGTGCGCACCGGGCCGCTCCGGGTCGACGTCATCGGGCGGCGGCTGGGCCCGGCCGCGTTGCTGCGCGGATTCTACGAAGCACACCCGGACGTCGCGTTGGAGGTCGCGACGCTCTTCGACACCGCGGTCGCCGCGATCCGGGAGGGCTCGGTCGACGCGTCGTTCCGCGCGGTCGTCGCGCTGCCCGAGGACCTCGACGCGCAGTGGGTGCTCGACGAGCCGATCCAGCTGTTGTGCGGGCCCGGGCACCCGCTGGCCGAATCGCCCCGCGTGGCTCCGGCCGAGCTGGCCGGGCACCGGATCTGGCTGCCCGGCTTGGCGCCCGGCACCGAGTGGGCCGCGTACTACGCCGAGTTCGCGGCCGCGTTCGGGCTGTCGATCGACGCGGCCGGGCCGAACTTCGGCACCGAGGTGGTGCTGGACACGATCGCGGAATCGACCGAGGTGTCGACCCTGGTCGGAGCGGGGAGCCGGGTGTTGTGGCCGCCCGGGCACGACTTGCGGCGCGTACCGATCGAAGCGCCCGTGCCGGTGTACCCGCATTCACTGGTGTGGCGACGGGGCAACCCGCACCCCGGGCTCGGAGCGCTCCGGCGTCACCTCGCGAACGGGCAGCGTGTCCCTGACGCGTGGCGGCCGGGCTGGGCTGCTCAGCCGAGCCAGACCGTGCCCAGTACCGGGTAGCCCGGCAAGCCGGTCTTGGCCGCGCCCGGACGGGGGACGCCCGCGATCCACAGGCGGCCCGTTGCCGCGATGTTCGCGGCCATCGAGGGGTCCGCCTTGGGGAGGCGGAAGGGGACCACGCGGCCGTCGGCCAGCATGGTCAGGCCGCTGAGCCTCGCCGCGCCGTGGCGGCTCATGCGGACCGGGCCGTCGAGGACTGCGCGCAGCTCCGTCCAGTGGTCCGCCGGGAGCGGGCGGCCGTGGGCGAACGAACGCAGCACGGCCGCGAGCGCGCCCAGCAGCGCGCCGGCCCCGGGCGCCCACGCCACCCACCCCACCACCGGGAAGTCGAGCCCGACCCAGACCGCGAACCCGGCCAGCACCAGCAGGCACGCCGCCGTCGCCCGCAGGTCGCGGGCCAGCTGGCGGCGGTGCGCGCTCAGCACGGGGTCGAGCCTCGGCGAACCGGATCCGGCCGGTTGCGGCACCGGCACCGCACCCGGCGGCGGCGCGTCGTGGACACCGGCGCGGCGGACGCGCACCACGCCGGAGAAGCCGACGAACACCTTCGGTCCCCGGCCCAGCAGCCAGACCCGCCGGTGCCCGGCCACCAGCAACCGGTGCGCTTCGTCGAGCCTGACGCGCAGCCACCGGCCGTCCGGCAGGCGTACGCCGACCGTCCGGCCGGCCGCGACCAGGCCGTCGGCGGTGATGTCCACCTGCCGGAACGCTTCCCGCTTCAGCCGTGTCTCGGGCACCCTGGCGTGCGCGAGGTAGAGCCACCGCGCTTCGATCGCGCCGGCCAGCGCGAACGTGGCGACCGGCAGCGCCACCCCGGCGCCGGCCAGGAACTGGGCAACGCCGAACACCACGAAGAACGCGGCGACCAGCCGCTGGTTCGCGGTGCCGCGGCCCAGGCGGTCGAGGTACTCGCCGAAGATCGGGAGGGCTCCGGACGGCATGGCGGGGTCGAGTTCGAACGCGCGGACGCGCTCGGGGACCGGGACGATCGGCACGCGGAACCCCCACGGGGTCGGGTTGTTAACCGCTTTTCGGCAAACTGGGCACCGGCGTTACCGGATGCGCCGGTCAGCGGAAGCGACGTGACCGCCACGACTACCCAGACCGTCGAATTCAGGTTAGGCTAACCTAACTAGGAGGTGAGCCGTGACCGAGGCACCCACATCCGTCCGCCGCCCGCCGGCGCCGAACCCCGCCGAGCGCGCCAAGACGATCGCGACCCGCAACGGCCCCGCGTCGTTGCTGCCCACCTGCGATCGCGCGGATCTGAACGGCGAGCGCGTCGTGCCGGTGCTGCACCACGTGCACCACAGCGGCAGCGTCAGCGTGCTGCTGCCGGACGAGCACCCGATGGTCCGCGCGGCGAAGCAGACCGACCGCGGGGAGCTGGCCGTGATGATCGAGCTCGCCGACCAGGCCCCGGTCGACCTGCGGGAACCGATCCGCGGGCTGCTGTGGATCACCGGCTGGCTGCGGCCGCTCTCGCCGGTTTCGGCCCGCGCGCGGGCGGTGGCGATCGCCGAGACGCGGCCGGACGAACGGCTCCTCGACGTCGGCCACGGCGTCACGCTGCTGCGGCTCACCCCGGCGTCGCTCGTCCTCGCCGACGCCGAGGGCACGCACTCGCTGCGCCCGCACATGTTCAGCGCCGCGCCGCCCGATCCGTTCCACGACTACGAGGCCCGGTGGCTGCGGCACCTGGAAAGCGAGCACTCCGACGTCGTCGAGCAGCTCGCGAAGCACCTGCCGGCGGGATTGCGCGGCGGCCGGATCCGTCCGCTCGGGCTCGACCGGTTCGGGCTGCGGCTGCGCGTCGAGTCGGACACGGGCGACCACGACGTGCGGCTGGCGTTCTCGAAGTCCGTCGACAACCCGTCGCAGCTCGCGTCGGAGCTGCGACGGCTGGTCGGCTGCCCGTTCCTGCGCGGGCGGTCAGGCTAGTTCGGCGGGGAAGCCGCCCTTCGCGATCGGCCCCCAGCTCTCGATCGCGACGCGGATGATGCTCTTGCCCTGCTTGACCATGGCCTCGCGGTATTCGTCCCAGTCCGGGTGTTCGCCCGAAATGGCACGGAAGTAGTCCACGAGCGGCTCGACCGAATCCGGGATGTCCAGCACCTCGGCGGTGCCGTTCAGCTGCACCCACTGGTCGTTCCACTCGTCGGACAGGATGCAGGCCGACACCTTCGGGTTGCGCTTGACGTTCACGACCTTCGCGCGCTTCGGGTAGGTCGAGACGACCAGCCTGCCCTCGGCGTCGACGCCGCAGGTGACCGGCGAAAGCTGCGGGCCGCCGTCGGCCTTCGTGGTCAGCAGGATCGCGCGGTGACGGGTCGACAGGAATTCGACCAGCGCGGCGCGGTCGACGGATTCGTTGGTGGCGATGCTCCTCGGCATACCCCGAAGGTAGCGTGCGTCCATGACGTTCACCGCGCGATCGTGGCTGGCCCCGGCCCGCCCCGAGTTCCCCGGGACGATCGAGGACCCCGCCGAGCGCCGCGCGATCAAGCTCGAGCTGCTGATCGTCTTCGGGATCACGCTCGGCCTGTCCGGGATCCGCAGCCTGCTGTCCCTTGTGGACTCGCTGCTGCAGCCGGTACCGCTGGCCCAGCAGCAGACCCAGCTGAACGTGCCGCAGGCCGCGGCGAGCCTGATCGACCTGCTCAAGCAGCTGCTGTCGGCGACGCAGCTCGTCGGCTGGGGCGCGCTCGGGCTGTACCTGCTGTGGCGCGCGGGCATCAAGGTCGCACAGCTGGGGCTGGACCGCCGGTCGCCGGGCCGTGACGCGCTGCTGACCGTGGTGCTCGCCGCGCTGATCGGCCTTCCGGGCCTGGCCCTCTACTTCATCTCCTACCACCTCGGGTTCAGCCTGGCCGTGCAACCGTCCACTTTGGGCGATACGTGGTGGCGGCCGATCACGCTGACGCTCTCGGCGTTCGGCAACGCCTTCGCCGAGGAAGTCCTGGTGATCGGCTACCTGCTGACGCGGCTGCGACAGCTCGGCGTCCGGGAGAACAGCGCCCTGCTCGGCGCCGCCGTGCTGCGCGGTTCGTACCACCTGTACCAGGGGTTCGGCGGGTTCGTCGGCAACCTGATCATGGGCCTGGTGTTCGGGCGGCTGTGGCAGAAGACGAACCGGCTGTGGCCGCTCGTCGCCGCGCACACGCTGTTCGATTTTGTGTCGTTCGTCGGGTATTCGCTGCTCAAGGGGCACGTTTCCTGGCTTCCCTGACTAGGCTCGGGGGGTGATCGACGAAACGACACCTCCCCGGGTGGACAGCGAAGTCGGACCCCTGCGCGCGGTGCTGCTGCACCGGCCCGGCAACGAGCTCAAAAGGCTGACGCCCCGCAACAACGACCAGCTCCTGTTCGACTCCATCCCGTGGGTCGACCGGGCCCAGGCCGAGCACGACGCGTTCGCCGACGTGCTGCGCAGCCGCGGCGTCGACGTCCTCCTGCTGGCCGACGCGCTGCGGACCGCGCTCGAAGACGACCGGGCCCACGCGGCGGGCGTGCACGCGGCGGTCGACGACCGGCGGCTCGGCGGCGACCTGGCCGACTCGCTGCGGTCGCACCTGTCGGGCGTCGACGCGGCCGGCCTCGCCGAGGTGCTGATGGCCGGGATGACGTTCGAGGAGCTGCCGTCGGCGGAGGGCGCGTCGCTGGTGCGGATGATGAACCACCCGCACGACTTCGCCGTCGATCCGCTGCCGAACCTGCTGTTCACCCGCGACTCGTCGGCGTGGATCGCCGATCGGGTGGCGGTTTCGTCGCTGACCATGCCCGCGCGGCGCCGCGAAACCGCGGTGCTCGACCTCATCTACGCCTACCACCCGCAGTTCCGCCACGCCGCCCGCGCGTACGGCGCCCATTCGGCGCCGATCGAAGGCGGCGACGTGATGCTGCTGGCGCCGGGCGTGCTCGCCATCGGCGTCGGCGAGCGGACGACCGCGGCCGGCGCGGAGTCGCTCGCCCGGTCGGTGTTCGCCGACGGCATCGCGCACACCGTGCTGGCGGTGCCGATCGAGCAGTCCCGCGCGACCATGCACCTGGACACGGTGTGCACGATGGTCGACGTCGACGCGGTGGTGATGTACCCGCTGGCGCGCGACTCGCTGACGGCGTTCACGCTGCGCCCGACCGGCGACGGCGGGGTGAAGGTGGCCGGCCCGGCGCCGTTCCTGGTGGCCGCGGCCGAGGCGATGGAGATCGACCGGCTGCGCGTCATCGACACCGGCCTCGACCCCGTGACGGCCGAACGCGAGCAGTGGGACGACGGCAACAACACCCTCGCACTGGCGCCCGGCGTGGTCGTCGGCTACGAGCGGAACGTCGAGACGAACGAGCGGCTGGAAGCGGCGGGCATCGAGGTGCTGCCGATCGCGGGCTCCGAACTCGGCTCCGGCCGGGGCGGACCGCGGTGCATGTCCTGCCCGGTCCGCCGCGATCCCCTGTGATGCAAGCCTTCCCTAATCGGCACACGCGATTAGGGAAGGCTTACTTAAATTAGGTTCGTCTTCTTTAGGAATGGTAACCCTAATAGGGGGCAGATCACCAGTCTGAAGTAGTCGAAAATCGAATTCTGCCGTATCGTGGTGGTCATGGCCCTCACCAAGAAGAAAGAGCCGCGCTCAAAGTTCTACGAACTGCTGCAGGCGCAGATCCACAACGAGTTCAACGCGTCCCAGCAGTACATCGCGCTCGCGGTGTGGTTCGACGCCGAGGACCTCCCGCAGCTGGCGAAGCACTTCTACAAGCAGTCCGTCGAGGAGCGCAACCACGCGATGGCGCTCGTGCAGTACATGCTCGACCGCGACCACCACGTCGAGATCCCCGGCGCCGGGGAGGTGCGCAACGAATTCTCCGGCGTCACCGAGCTCATCGAGCTCGCGCTCGCCCAGGAGAAGGAGGTCGCCGCCGACATCTCCGCGATGGCGAAGGCCGCGCGCGCCGAAGAGGACTACATCGGCGAGCAGTTCACGCAGTGGTTCCTCAAGGAGCAGGTCGAAGAGATCTCCCAGATGAACACGCTGCTGAACGTCGTGAAACGCGCCAACGGCAACCTGTTCGAGGTCGAGAACCACCTGTACCGCGAGTCCGTCGGCGACGGCGGCACCGACTCGCAGATGCCGCCGGTGGCCGGCGGCAAGCTCTGACGCTCGGCCGGACCGAGAACCCGGGCTCTCCCCCTGTGGACAGCCCGGGTTTCGGCATGCGCCCGCCGCTCAGCCGGCGCAGTCCTGGGTGACGCTCGTCAGGCTCGCCTGCACGACTCCGGTCTCGTCGAGCCGGAAGCGGTACTCGGCGGCGGCCCCGGCCGGCGCGACGACGCTGCCGGACTCTTCCTTGGCCGCGGGGTAGGCGGCGAGGATCTGGTCCTTCGAGGACCCGGCGCCGATGCCCTCGGCGGTGTGCGTGGCCACGTCCGGGGTGACGACGACGAGCCCGGCCGCCTTCGAAATGACGACGCTCGCGGACGCGGGGACGCCGCTGCCTTGTGCCTTGTAGACGGTGCAGCTCGCCCCGGCCTGCACCTCGCTGAGCGTGACGGCCTCTTCGGCGACGTCGGCCTCGGACATACCGAGCTTGAGCTTGCCGAAGCCGTCCGCCGCGAGCAGCGGCCCGGTGATCACACTGGCGAGCGTGGACGGCGACGGGGAGGACGGCGGCCGCGGCGACGGCGACGTTTCCGGCGGTGCGGAAGCGTGGATGCTCTGGGTGCCGGTCGGCCCCGGCGTCGACGGCTCCGGCGGACGGCCCGCCGTGAGGTCCTCGGGTGGTTTGGCGCCGGTTCCGGTCCCGTCGGCGGACATCACCGCGGTGCCTTCCTCGGTGTGGAACCGGATCATGGTCAGTCCCCCGCCGACGGCGACCACGGCGGCCGCCACCCCGGCCACGGCCTGCACGGTGTGCCGCCGACGGCTACGGCGTCGCGCACCGGCGACGATGGCCGTGCCGGCCTCCGGCGGCGGCGGCAGGTCCAGCCGTTCGTCGGCGAACAGCGCGCGCAGGCGCCGCTCCAGTTCGTCATCGGAGATGTTCAACCCGCATCACTCCCTTCGCCTTCGCCGTCAGCCGGCTTCAGCTTCATCCGCAGGGAAGCAATCGCCTTGCTGGCCTGGCTCTTGACGGTGCCCTGGGTGATGCCGAGCGCACCGGCGATCTCCGCTTCCGAGAGACCTTCGTAGTAACGCAGCACCATCACGGCCCGTTGTCTCGGCGGCAGCGTTCGTAACGCACGCCACAGCGGCTCGTGCTCGAACGGGTCGGCCGGCACGTGCGGGCTGGTCTCCGGCAGGTCCGCGACGAGGTTCTCGCGGCGCGTCCGGCGCCAGCGGCTCACGTGCGCGTTCGCCATCGACCGGCGGACGTAGGCCAGCGGGTCGCCGGTCTTTTCGTGGACGTACGTCCACCGCGAACCGATCTTCTCCAGCACGGTCTGCACCAGGTCCGCCGCGTCGTGCGGGTTGCCGGTGAGCGCGTGGCCGTACCGGAGCAGGCCCGGCAGGGTGGCCTGCACGAAGTCGCCGAAGTCGACGAATTCGCCAGCCAACGTCGCGGCCCTCCCTCGGCCTGCGCTGGTCACCCAGGTCTCTTCCCCGGTGAAGACGGGTGCCGCAGCGGTCACCGTATCGCCTCCCATCGGGGTCGGATAGCCGGAAGCCGAGTCCCCTTCCTCCCCAACACGCATCACAGCCCCCTCAGGTTGCCCGCGTTCCCGGCCGAGTTCGTGATCGCCCGGCCGGGAGATGGGTCTGCCCACGTCAGCGGTGGGCGAGCGAGTCGGGCAGCCGGAAACCGCCGCTCTCGGACTCGCGAAATTCGTGCACGCCGACGACTGCCGCGTGCGGGATCGGCCCGTAGACGTGCGGGAACCAGATCCCCGCCGGGTGCGGCGGCACGCCGTCTTCCCAGCGCACCGGCGACCCGACCTTCGCCGGGTCGATCTCGAGGAGCACCAGATCGGTGCGGCCCCGGTAGCGCACGTTGGCCGGCAGGTGCGCCGTGCCGAAGTCGGAACAGTGGATGAACCCGGCTTCCCCCAGCGAAGACGGCCGGTACTCGCCGCCTTCGCCCACTTCGGCCCACTCGGCCGCCCCGCAGATGTGGAGTATCACGCCGAGAATCGTCCCACCGGCGCGTTGCGGCTGTGGTGTCGCTTGCACCACATAATGCCTGGTTGAACGCTCATCGAGCCCGGTGGAGGACCGCCGGTTCGTACCGACGGTCCGGCACCGGCCGACGAGGAGTCAGCGCAGGGTCAGCTGCCGGCCGATGAGGCCGTCCCGCGCCCTGCGCTCGGTCGCGTTCAGCGGCTCGTCGTCGAGCGACTTCAACGCCGTCTCGAGACGGGCGCCGAGGGCGTCCTTCGCCTCCGCCCACTCGCGGGCGTGGGCCTCGGGGTCGAGGTCCCAGACCGGGACGAGCAGACCGTGCGCCCGGAACGAGCCGGCGTAGCGCGAGCCTTCGCCGAGGCCGAGCTCGCCGGCCGCGGACAGCCGGGCCAGCGCCTGGAGCAGCAGGTTCTCCGGCTCCGGCCGGACCCAGCGCAGGTGCGCCTTTTCACCGGCGAGGACCCAGTAGGCACCAGAGCCGAGCCGTTCGGTGGGCATGATCGCGGCGTTCGCGCGCTCGAGCGACACGGCGACGTCACCGGTCGCGTCCGCGTCCTCGGGCAGCCACCAGCCGAAGTCCGTGTGCAGCGTGACGTCGAGTTCGGCGCCCGGCGCCAGCAGGTCCTGGAGGCGCGCGTGCTCGTCGGCGGACGGCGGGGTGGTGGTGTCCGGCACGCCGAGGACGTCACCCTCCTTGGCGTCCAGCAGCCACTTCAGCGACCGGCCGAGGTCACGGCTGATGTCGGACGAGCGGGTCTGCACCTGCAGGCCGAGGTAGCGCCGGCCGTCCGAGCGGACGAACGCGGCGGCCGCCATCGGCAGCACGGTCCCGAGGGTGACGTCACCACCGTCGGCGAGGGTGAGCTGGGCCGTCGCGGACGGCACGAACTCGCGCAGCGCGATCAGCTCGGGCTCCGCCGCCAGCCCTTCGAACGGCTGGCCGACGAAGACGTCGCGCACCTTCGGCTTGCGGTCCGACGCCTGCTTGGGACCCTTCTTGCGCGCGCCCTTGCCCACTGCTGCCTCCTCTGGCTCGGGTTCAGACGCTATCGAAGGGTTAGTCTCGCGACGTGTTCGACCCCCGCGATCCCGTGTTCCTCGAAGACCCGTACCCGGCGTTCGCCGCCCTTCGCTCGCGAGGCGAAGTCCATTTCCACGAAGGGCTGGGCCTCGCCGTCGCGGTGTCGCACGCCGCGTCGTCGGCGGTGTTGCGTCACCGCGGGCTGGGCCGGATCTGGCAGGACGCCCAGCCGCTCGAGCGGTTCGCCTCCTTCAACCTGTTGCACCGCAACTCGCTCCTGGAGAACGAGCCGCCGGCGCACACCCGCCTGCGCCGCCTGATCGCGGGCGCGTTCGGCCGCGGCCACGTGCAGCGGCTGCGTCCGATGGTCGCAACGCTCGCCACCCGCATGGTCGACGACCTGGCGGCCGCGATCGCCACCGACGGCAGTGCCGACCTCCTCGAGCACCTCGCCCAGCCGCTGCCGGTCGCGGTGATCGCCGAGCTGCTGGGTGTCCCCGGCACCGACGGGCCGCGGATGGTCCAGCTGTCCAACGCCATCGTGAAGATGTACGAGTACGACCTGCCGGAGGAAGGACGCGACGCAGCCGAGCGCGCGGCAGCCGAGTTCGTCGAGTACGTCCGTTCGGTCGCCTCGGCCCGCGCGGACGCACCGGGCGACGACATCATCAGCGACCTCCTCCGCAGCGAGCTGACCCCCGACGAGCTGGTGGCCACCGCGGTGCTGCTGCTGATGGCCGGCCACGAAGCGACGGTCAACGTGCTCGGCAACGGCATCACGGCCCTGCTCACGCACCGGGACCAGTGGGAGCGCCTGCTGGCCTCACCTGCCCTTCTGGATTCGTGTGTCGAGGAGCTGATCCGGTTCGACGCACCCCTGCAGCTGTTCGAGCGGACGGCGACCGAGGACGTGTCGATCTGCGGATATGTCGTTCAGCGGGGCGAGAAGATCGGCGCGCTGCTGGGTGCCGCGGCTCGCGACCCGAAGGTGTTCGACGAGCCGGACCGCCTGGACATCGGCCGGACGCCGAACGCCCACCTCGGGTTCGGCCTCGGGATCCACTACTGCGTGGGTGCTCCTCTCGCTCGGGTGGAGATCGCCGCCGCGCTGTGCGCGCTGGCGGAGAAGCTGCCGGGGCTGCGGTTGGCCGAGACGCCGCCGCGGCGGCCGGAGTTCGTGATCCGCGGGTTGCGGGAGCTTCGGGTCACCGTGTGACGGGTCCCCGCCTCGGGTTTGCACGTGATCCGGGGCGGTCCTCCCGTGACTGGACGCGGATCTCGCGTGATTCGGGACCGAACTCGCGTGATTGAAGCCGGAAGTCGCGTGATTGGGGAGGTATCTCGCGTGATTGGAGGGGCATCTCGGGTGATTGGGGGTCGGTGCGGGGGTTCATGGGGTTACTCCGGTGAAGAGGTTGTCCTCTGGGGTGGGGGTGGGGTGGGCCAGGTGGTAGTCCTCGTGGGGCCAGGTCTGGCGCTCGATTTCGCGTGAGTGGGCGAAAAACGGGTGGGCCGGGTCTACCTGGGTGGCGTGGGCGAGGAGGGCTCGGTCGCGGGTGGCGAAGTGGGACTCGCAGCGGATTCTGGTGGTGACCGGGAGTTTGTCGGGCGGGAGTTCGGCCAGGACTTCGGCCATCGAGGACTTCAGGCCGGCGGCCAGGGTGGCCTCGTGCAGGGCCTCGAACCAGGCGCGGCTCAGAGTTGCTTGGTAGTACAGCTTTTGGGGGCGCCACGGCGCGCCGCAGCCGGGATAGCGGGCTGGGTCGGCGGCCGCGGTGAAGGCTTCGACCGTCACCTCGTGGGTGCGGATGTGGTCCGGGTGGGGGTAGCCGCCCGTTTCGTCGTACGTGATCACCACGTGTGGGCGGAACTCGCGGATCAGTGCCACCAGCGGTGCCGCCGCCTCGGTCAGCGGGAGGGCCGCGAAGCAGCCTTCGGGCAACGGTTCGCCCTCGGCGGGCAGGCCGGAGTCGACCAGGCCGAGGAAACGCTGGCGAACGCCCAGGATCTCGGCGGCCGCGGCCATCTCGCGGCGGCGGATCGCCGGGAGGTTCGCCCACGTCTCGGCCGTGTCCAGGGCCGGGTTCAGGACGTCGCCGCGTTCGCCGCCCGTGCAGGTCGCGACCAGGACGTCCACGCCCTCGGCGGCGTAGCGCGCCAGGGTGGCCGCGCCCTTGCTGGATTCGTCGTCCGGGTGAGCATGGACGCTCAAGAGGCGGAAAGTCACCGTGTGCTCCTCTGGGGGAAGAAAAGTGCGGGGATCAAGGTCAGGGCCGACAGCGCCAACGCCCACGTGAAAGTGGTGCCGAACGCCGCCGGGGCCGGCGCGGCCGTGAGCTCGCGGTGGAGGATCGCGGCCAGCAGGGCGGTGCCCAACGAGCCGCCGATCCGGTTGACCACGTTGAACGCGCTCGCCGCCCGGGGAATGCGGGACCGGTCCAGCGAGCCGTACAGCGTTGTCATGCCGGGGGCCGTCGCCGCGCCCAGGCCGACGCCGCGGATCAGAAGGGACAGCGTCAGCAGGACACCGTCGGGTGCCGAGCCGAGCTGGGTGAACGCGATCGTGCCCAGCAGGGACAGCGCGATCCCGGCCAGCATTATGCGACGCGGCCCGAAGCGGGCCAGGAGCCGGCCGCTCGCCAGCATGACCGCCGCCGAGCCGAGGGCCTGGGGCGCCAGCAGCAGCCCGGCCCGCAACGCGCTCGCGTGCTCCACCTGCTCGTAGTACAGCGGAAGCAACAGCATCGAGCTGTACAGCGACGCTCCCAGCAGGAACGTGCTCGCGCTGGCGACCGCGAACCCCTTGTTCCGGAACAGCGCGAGCTCGAGCACCGGGGACGCCGTCCGGGAAGCGTGGACGCCGTACGCCAGCAGCAGCGCGGCCCCGGCCACCCAGGCGACGAGCACGCCCTCGGCCAAGCCGTAGACGACCGCGCCGAGCCCCGGCGAAAGCAACGCGATTCCCCGGACGTCCAACGGAGCATGCGCGCCACCCGGCGCGGGAGCCGGGAGGAGCCGCCGCGCGAAGAAGAACGTCGCCACGCCCAGCGGGACGATGCCGAAGAACATCCAGCGCCACCCGAAGTCCGCCACCAGCACGCCGCCGAGCATCGGCCCCAGCACCGGGGCCACCGCTGCCGGCAACGTGATCACGCCGATCATCCGGCCCAGCGCCGGACCGGCCGCCTGCGCGAACACCGCCTGCCCGACCGGCTGCATCAGCCCGCCGCCCAGGCCGTGGAGCACCCGGAACGCGATCAAAGCGGGCGCGGACCACGCGAAGCCGCACAGCAGCGTGCCCGCGGTGAAGATCGCCACCGCCGTCAGCCAGACCGCGCGGCCGCCGAACCGGTCGGTCAGCCAGCCCGACAGCGGGATGGCCATGGAGGCCGCGAGCAGGTACGCGCTCGCCACCCACTGCACCGTGGTCAGCGGGCTGTCCAGGTCACGGGCGATCGAGCCGATCCCAACCGTCACGATCGTCGCGTCGAGGATCGACAGCACCGCGCCCATGATCAGCACACCGCCGAGCCGCCACAGCGCCGCATCGGGCCGGACTGCCGTCGTCATGCGCACCCCCTCGGTTGATTAGGTCGAACCTCAGATTAGGTCCGACCCAGTCATTGGGTCAAGCACAATCTTGGGTTCGACCCAGTAGAGTGACGCCATGAGTGAGGGACTCCGGGACCGTAAGAAGCAGGAGACCAGTAAGACCATCTCCGACGTGGCCACGCGGCTGTTCATCCGCAACGGCTTCGAGGACGTGACGATCGCGGAGATCGCCGCCGAGGCGCGGGTCGCCAAGATGACCGTGACGAACCACTTCCCCCGCAAGGAAGACCTGGTCTTCGACATCCGCGAAGACTTCACGGCCTGGCCCGCCGCGCTCATCCGCGACAGCGTCTTCCACGACACGCGCGAGCTCTACTTCGAAGCGCTGGGCGCCGAGCACGCGCTGGTCGGCTTCTCCGGCCCCGGCTTCGTGCGGATGATCAAGGAGAGCCCGGCACTGACGAACGCGCTGCACGAAATGCACCGCGAACGCGAGACGGCGCTCATCGACCTGCTCATCCGGCGTCACCCCGAAGAAGACCTCACGCCCACGCTCGCCGCCGCCCACCTCACGACGGTCCTGCGGGTGCTCTTCCAGGAGGTCTTCGACCGGATCCTCGAGAACGAGAAAACCGTCGTCGACGAGCTGTGGCCCATCGCGGAACAGGCCTTTGACCAGCTCGAACCGGCCTTCGGCCGCTACTAGCGCCGTTACTAGCGAGCGGCGCCGGCGGGTCGCGAAGCCCGTAGTTCCGGCTCGGGCGCGCCCCGGACCTTCAGCACGCGCATCTCGCGCACGGCCCGGGCGTCCGACGGCGCCAGCAGCGCGGAGAACCGCCGCACGACCAGGGCCGTCACCACCGCCAGCGCGGCCGCGGAAAGGTCGGTCAGCGCGACCAGGACGACGCTGTCGGCCATCGACTGCACGTCCTCACGGAAGCGCCAGAAGATCGTCACGCCCAGCAGGATCCAGTTGAGCAGCCAGGCACCCCACCACCAGAGCACCTGGCGGGACGGCTTCGGCCGGACGTCACGAGACCGGCCCAGCACCGCGTGCTCCAGCTCCCCGACGACCGACAGCGCCATCGGCAGGTTCGCCACCGGCACGAGGACGCCGACCAGCACCTGCCACACCGGCCGCGGCGGGTCGTCGCCGGACACGTCCGCCGCCGCCTGGCGCGCGACCAGCAGCCACCAGAGCGACAGCCCGGCGGGCAGCAGCGCGAGGATCGACGCCAGCAGGCCCGCGGCGAGCACGAAGCCGTCGGAGAACGCCACCACCGAACGGGACAGCGCGGAGTCCCGGCCCTGGACGAGCAGCACGTACCGCCAGATCTCCGCGCTCGCCGCGGCCACCGCGAGCACGGCGAACGCGAACAGGACCACGACCACGCTGCGGCTGAGCACCGGAACCCGGTCGATCGGGCGGAGTTCGTCGGAGGCCGTGCCGGGCACCGACGTCGGACGCCGCCAGACCAGGTTCGGGAATCCCCAGCGCGGCGGTACCGGGTACGACGGCGGGCCGAGGTACGGCTCGGGCGCGGCAGCGCGGCGGCGCGGCCAAGCACCGGGCGGCGGGGTCGCCACCCAGCGCAGCTTCGGCCGGTGCGCCGGACGGCGGTGGTAGGGGTACGGCTCCGGCTGCGCGGCCAGCGTCCGGCCCTGCAGCTGCTGGGCCGTCGGCGGCACCGCCGGGCGCGGCCAGTACCCGGGCGGGTACGGCCGGCCCTGCGGAGGCTGCCCCGGGTGCAAGCTAGATCACTTCGGGTTCGATGCCGGGGTGCTCGCCGACCATCGGACGGCCTTCGCGCTGCCACGCGCCCATGCCGCCGGCCACGTTCACCGCGTCCCAGCCGCTCTGGTTCAGCCACGCCGCCGCCCGCGCGGACCGGCCGCCGCTGCGGCAGATCACGTGGATCGGCTCGTCTTCGGGCAGCTGGGCCAGCTCGCCGACGCGGGCGGGCAGCTCCCCCATCGGGATGTGCACCGCGCCGGGTGCGTGCCCGGCGGCCCACTCGTCGTCTTCGCGGACGTCGAGCAGCACCAGGCCGTCCGTGGGCAGGTCGCGGACCTCGGCGGTCGGCAGTTCAGCAGGGCTCACCACGATCTCCATGCTGCCATGCGGAGGCGTTGCCCGCGCGTGAGGTCAGCGCATCACTTTCGGTGCCTGCCGCGCCCGGGGATACGCGTCTTCTCCTCGGCCTGGCCGAACCGCGCGACGGCCCTGTCCCGCATGAAGCCGAGCGGATCCGGCGCGTGCAGCCGCAGCATGATGTCGTGGACGTGCTCCGGGCGGCCGTAGCCGGTCACGCGGCTGACCAGGTACGTCGACACAAAGGCGATCGGGACGGTGATCAGCGCGGGCTGGTTGACGAACCAGGGCGCCCAGCCGCCGGTGTAGCCGCTCACGACGTTGACCACCAGCGCGGCCAGTACCAGCCCGCCGCCGACCAGCATCCCGGCCAGCGCACCCGGCCAGGACAGCTTGCGCCACCAGATGCCCAGCACCAGCAGCGGGCTGAACGTCGACGCGGCGAGCGCGAACGTCAGCCCGATCGACAGCGAGATGTCCTCCGGCCGCAGCACGACCGCCAGCACGATCGGGAACAGCGCGACCAGCCCGGCCGCCACGCGGAAGTCCCGCACCCGGCCGGGCAGCAGGTCGGTCGACACCACCCCGGCGACGCTCACCAGGAGACCGGACGTGCTGGACAGGAACGCGGAGAACGCCCCGGCCGCGGTGACCGCGCCGAGGATCTGGCCGCCGATCCCGGGCAGGATCGCCGAAGGCAGCTGCAGGATCGCCGCGTCCGTCTTGCCGGTCACCAGCAGTTCGGGGACGTACATCCGCGACAGCGCGCCCAGCAGCGTCGGGAACAGGTAGAACAGCCCCAGCAGCAGCAGGACGTGCACGGTCGTGCGGCGCGCGGCCTTGCCGTCGGGGTTGGTGTAGAAGCGCACCAGCACGTGCGGCAGGCCCATCGTGCCGAGGAACGTCGCGAACATCAGCGAGTACGTCTGCAGCAGGTCGGTGAGGCTGCCCGAGCCCGGGTGCAGCCAGTCCGCGTTGTCCGCGACGGAGTCGCTGACCACCGGGACCGGCGTGCCGGCCATGAACTTCAGCTTGGTGCCTTCGGAGACCGTGTGCGGCGCCAGCGGTGTCCAGTGCGTCGGCCCGGCCGCCGGCCCGTTGTCGGTGCGGCCGTAAGCGTAGAGGTAGGTGTCCGAGGTGACGTGCAGGGTGACGTCGGTCTGCACGTCCACCGTCGTGTCGCTGACGAACACCGGCGGTGCGGGCGCGCCGAGCGGCCGGAACCCGTCGGGGCTGCCGCCGGTGAAGAACACCATGCAGAGCACGAAGGCGGGCACCGAGATCGCGAACAGCTTGAGCCAGTACTGGAAGGCCTGGACCACGGTGATCGCGCGCATGCCGCCGGAGATCACGTTGAACGTGACCACGATCATCACCGCGACCGCGCCGGACCACGCCGGCACCGGCACGATCGTCGCCAGGGTCAGGCCGGCGCCCTGCAGCTGCGGGACCATGTACAGGATCCCGATGAACACGACGAACGCCGTGGAGAACCGGCGCAGCCCCTGCGAGCCGAGCCGCATTTCGACGAAGTCGGGCAGCGTGTACGCCCCGGACCGGCGCAGCGGCGCCGCCACGAACAGCATCAGCGCCAGGTAACCCGCCGTGAAACCGATCGGGAACCACAGCGCGTCGGCGCCGTCCTTGAGCACGATTCCGGCGATGCCGAGGAACGACGCCGCGGACAGGTATTCGCCGGAGATCGCGGCGGCGTTGCGGCGGGACCGCACGGTGCGGCGCGCGACCAGGAAGTCGTGCGTGCTCGTGGCCGACCGCGAGGAGCGGTGACCGAGGTAGGGCGTCACCACGGCGACCAGCACGATGCCGGCCAAGGCCCACGGGTTCAGCTGCACGGGAGGAATCCTCGCACGAGTGAGTGCGAAACTAGTTTTCGATCATGTCCACGAAAGCGCGTTCATTGCGTTCGGCGAGCCGGTTGTACCAGATCCCCACGCCGAACAGGAACGGGAACGGCAGCACGCCGAGGATCAGCCAGGCCACCGGAATGCCCAGCAGGCTGGCGCGGGAGAACCCGGGCAGCAGGTAGAACAGCACGGGCAGCGAGCCGAAGACGCCGACGACGAGCAGCGAGAGCAGCAACGCCGTCCGCAGCTGCACCTTCACCAGGTGGTCGCGGACGAGCAGCTTCCCCCAGCTGGTCTGCTCCTCCAGCTCGACCCGGGCGCGCAGGGTGCCGGCGCCGCGGCGCGGGTCGGCGAGGATCACCCGCTCCCGCTTGGGTTTGGCGTGGTGTTCCGGCTTCGGCGGCGGCTCGTTCTCCGGTGCCGGCGGCAGGGACTCGACGACGGCCCGTTCGGTCGGCTGCGGCAGCGGCTGCTGCCGGGCACGCCTGCCGAGCGTCGGGTCCGGCTCGCGGACCCCGTTCGCGCGGCGCTCGTAGTAGTCGTCGGTCATGGCCGGTCCCCGGCTCAGCCGTTCCGGCCCGAACCGACCAGCCGGTCCTTCAGCGCGCGGGTGTGGCGCCGGCTCACCGGCAGCACCTTCTCCTCGTTGCCGATGACGACCTGGTAGCCGCCCTGGCCCATGCGCAGCTCGGTGATCAGCGGCAGCGCGACCAGGAACGACCGGTGGATGCGGACGAACCCGGCCTTCTCCCAGCGCTCTTCGAGCTGGGCCAGCGGGATGCGGACCAGGTGGCTGCCTTCGGTGGTGAACAGCCGCGCGTAGTCGCCCTGCGCCTCGACCCAGCGGACCGAGGAGCGCGGGATGAGCTTGGTGGTGCCGGCCAGCTCGACCGGGATGACCTCGTCGTCGTTCTTGACCGGCTCGCCGCCCAGCGCGCCGGGCGGGGGCGCCGCGGCGGCGGCCAGCTTGTCCAGCACGCGCGTGATGGCGCGGTCGAGGCGGTCCTGCTGGTAGGGCTTCAGGACGTAGTCGAGGGCGCCGAGGTCGAAGGCGTTGACGGCTTCTTCGGCGTGCCCGGTGACGAACACCAGGGCGGGCGAGGGCCGCAGCGCGGCGAACACGCGTGACATCTCCATGCCGGACAGCCCCGGCATGTCGATGTCCGCGAAGACGGCGTCGACGATCGGCAGGCCGCGGTCCTTGCGCTCGCGCAGCCGCGGGTCGTCGGTGGACAGCAACCGCAGCGCCTCGGAGGCGTCGATCGCCGGGAACACCTTCGCCACGTGCGGGCTGTTGCGCAGGCAGTGGACGAGTTCGTCAAGACCGTTCGGCTCGTCGTCCACGGCCAGGACCACGAGCTTCCGGGTGTCATCGTGAGCACTCACAGTGAAACGCATCCTGCCCATTGCCGAGTGCAATGTCCAGCCCCCGTCCGCATTGAGTGAGGAGAACCCGCGGACGGCAGCGCGGTCCGCGGGCCCTCCTGATCAGTGCACGAACGTGAACCAGTTGAGGTTCACGAAGTCGGCGGGCTGACCACTCGTGAACGTCACGTACACGTTGTGCACCCCGGTGACCGAGCTGATGTTCGCGGGGATCGTCCGCCAGCTCTGCCAGCCGCCGGTGTTGGCGACGGCGAAGCTGCCGATCGGCGCGTTGGACAGGCTGTCCAGCCGCACCTCGACCAGCCCGCTGACCCCGCCGGCGGCACCGGAGGCCACGCGCGCCTGGAAGTTCGTCGCCGCGCTGCTGCCGAAGTCGACGTTGGGGTAGAGGGCCCAGTCGCCGTTGCCCGCGGGGCCGATGTTCTGGCCGCCGCCGGTGTCGGTGGTCGTCTGCTTGGCCAGGCCGTTCTGCTGGGTGTACGCCTCGGCCTGGATGGTGCTGTATGCGCTGCCGCCGCCACCCGGTGGAGTGGTCGTGGTCGGCGGGGTCGTGGTGCCACCACCCCCGCCGCCGCGGGTGCTCACCGTGACGTAGTCGACGACCATCGGGCGACCCGGCACGATCCCCGGCCCGGGCGTGGTCGTGCCGGACTGGTTGTTCGGGAAGGCGCCGCCGATGGCGACGTTCAGGAGCACGAAGTAGCCGGCGTGGCTGGTCATGTTGGCCCACGTCGTCGCGTCGAGCTGGTTCTGGCTCACCGAGTGGAACTGCTGGCCGTCGACGAACCAGCGGAAGACCTGCGGGCTGCTGCTCGCGTCCCACTCGAAGCGGTAGGTGTGGAAGGCCGACTGGCAGCTGCTGCCCGGGCAGGCCCGGTTGTTCGGCAGGCCGGTGGTCTCGTTGCACGGGCCGCCCGGGTTGACGCCGCAGTGCAGGACGCCCCAGACGGAGTTGATCCCGTTGACGTTCTCCATGATGTCGAACTCGCCGATGGCGGGCCAGTTCCACCAGTTCCCGCGGTAGGGGCCGCCGAGGGCCCAGAACGCGGGCCAGTAGCCGAGCGCGGCCGCGCCGGTGACGTTCGGCATCTGGATCCGGCTCTCGATGCGCATGACCCCGCCCGCCGGCGGCTTGAAGTCGGTGCGCTGGGTCTCGATGCGCGCCGAAGTCCAGTTGCCCGCGCCGTCGCGCAACGGCGTGATGCGGAGGTTCCCGGAGCCGTCGAGGGAGACGTTGTCCGGGCTCGCCGTGTAGTTCTGGATCTCGCCGGTGCCCCAGTTGCCGGGGCCGCCCGGGTAGCCGTGGCCGGTGTCGATGATCCAGTTCGCGCCGGACGGGAGCGTGCGGGAGCCGCCGGTGAAGTCATCGGCGAAGACGGTGGTCCAGCCCGCTTCGGGCGGCGGGATCGAGGCCGCTGCGGGCATCGTGAGGGGAATGGCGATGAGCGCGGCGCCGAGCACGGCACCGACGGCGATTCTGCGGGAGTGGGGCATCGGGACGACCTCCTTGTCGACCGGGATTTGTTGCCGCTCGCAACAAAGCCCGTCGACAAGGAGACCTGACGCGTTCACGCGATTCCAGAGGCGTTACACGGCTTGGGTGATTCAGGTCACAAAGTCTGCCCGGAAGTACCCTAACCGGACATCGGCATCAGAGGCGTCAGAGGCCGAAGCGGGACCACGCTGCCTTCTGGGTCACCGCGTCCAGCACGGCCGACGCAGCCGCCGGGGCGCCGATGCCGAGCCGGGCGAGCAGGGGCCTCTTCGGCTCGGCCACCGAGATCTCCGCGTCCGGGTAGCGCTCGGTGATGATCTGGCGGAGGCTGCCGAGGCCGTCGGCCAGGCCGAGCTCGACCGCCTTCGCGCCGAGCCAGACGTCGCCGGTGAACAGGTCCTCCGAGTCGGTCAGGCGATCGCCGCGGCGCTCCTTCACCCAGTTCACGAACAGCTCGTGGAGCTGGGTGTGCATCTTCTTCAGCCACTCGACGTCTTCGGGCTTCTCCGGCGAGAACGGGTCCAGCCGCGACTTGTTCGCACCCGCCGTGTGCAGGCGGCGCTCGATGCCGAAGCGTTCCAGCAGGCCGGTGAACCCGAAGCCGCCGCTGATCACGCCGATCGAGCCGACCATCGACGTCCGGTGCGCGTAGATCTCGTCGGCGGCGCAGGCCAGCCAGTACCCGCCCGACGCGGCGACGTCCTCGCAGAACGCCAGCACCGGCACGTTCTTCTCGTCGGCCAGCTGCCGGATCCGCTCGGCGACCAGCCCCGACTGCGTCGGCGCGCCACCCGGGGAGTTCACCAGCAACGCGACCGCCTTCAGCCGCTCGTGGCCGAACGCCCTGGTCAGCGCCGATTCCACCGCGGTCAAGTTGATCGCGCCCCTGGCCAGCGGCGACGGCGACGGCGTGATCACGCCGTGCAGCTTCACCACGGCCACGACGTCCTTGCGCTCGACCCGGTCGGCGAGCCCTGGGATCCGCGAAGCCAGTTTGTCCGTAACGCTCATGAAGCCAGGCTAGCGGGATTCAGCCCATGGGGAGGATGCCGGAGCGCGTGCCGTTGACACCGTTGACCTCGGTGCCGTTCAGCTGGGCGGGGCCGCCCTGGGCCGGGACGTCGGCGTCGGCCGTGTCGTTGTCGGAGCTGTAGTCCGGCATGTTCGGCCGGACGCCCGGGACGAACTTCGGCACCCGCAGCGTCACCTTCATGCCGGCGCCGGGCGCGGTCTCGACCATCACCGCGTAGTCGCTGCCGAACACCTGCTGCATGCGCTGGTTGATGTTGCCGAGCCCGACGTGCGCGCCCGTGCGGTGGGCGCTCTTGAGGTCGTTGAGCCGCCGCGGGTCCATGCCGATGCCGTCGTCCTCGACGCTGATCAGCGCCTCGGTGCCGTAGTCCTGCGCGATCACCGTGACGCAGCCGCCGCTGGGCTTGCTGGCCAGCCCGTGCTTGACGGCGTTCTCCACCAGCGGCTGGATGATCAGGAACGGCACGACGACGCTGAGCACCTCGGGCGCGATCTTCATCCGCACCTCGAGCCGTCCGCCGAAGCGGGCGTTCTCGATGGTCAGGTAGCGGTCGATGTTGCGCAGCTCCTCGGCGAGCGACGTGAACATGCCCGACGTCCGGAACGAGTAGCGCGTGAAGTCGGCGAAGTCCTGAAGCAGCTCTCGCGCCTCTTCGGGGTCCGTGCGGATCAGCGCGGAGATCGTGTTGAGCGCGTTGTAGACGAAGTGCGGCGAGATCTGCGCCCGCAGCGCCTTGATCTCGGCCTGCTGCAGCTGGTGCTTGGACTCGTCGAGCCGGGCGAGCTCGAACTGGGTGCAGACGAACTGGGCGACGGCGTCGGCCATCTGCACCAGCCGGCCCCGGGTCCGGCCGACGACGATCAGCGCCGCCTCGGTCTCGCCCTCCACCAGCAGCGGCACGATGACCGCGGTCTTCATCCGGCAGGTGCCGCGGTGGTTGCACGGCATCCGGTCGTGCGCCACGACCTCACGGCGGTGCTTGCGGATCGCCGCGCCGATCGCCTCGACGAGGTCGACGTAGTGCTCGTTCGCCTCGCCGTCCCAGGACAGCAGCGTGCCTTCGCTGTCGGTGATGCCGACGGCAACGCAGTCGAGCATCTGCAGCAGCTGGGTGGTGATCTTGTCGGCGGCGTCCTCGTCCAGGCCGGCGCGCAGGTTCGGCGCGGCCTTCGACATGCGGTGCACCGCCTGCAGCATGGCGTCCTCCACCACGCTGGCCGGCCTGCGCTGCCTGACCAGCAGCACGATCACCGCGGCGACGAGCAGCACCACAAGACCCCACGGGACGATCTGCGCAAGCGGGAAGCCGGACACGGCGTCCATGCTCTGCGCTCGACCGACCGGGTGCAAGGCCTGATCCCACTTTCTGTCCAACGACGATGACCGAGGGTTGCCGAGACCCTACCGAGCGTCCGGAAGCGGCTACTTCAGGAGTCGCGACATCCGGCGGTCGGCGAGCGGCTTGCCGCCGGTCTGGCAGGTCGGGCAGTACTGGAACGACTTGTCGGCGAAGGATATTTCGCGGATCGTGTCGCCGCAGACGGGACACGGCAGCCCCGTGCGCGCGTGCACCCGCAGACCCGACCGCTTCTCCCCCTTCAGGCGGGCCGCCTTCTGCCCCACCGACCGCTCGACGGCGTCGGTCTCGACCTCGTGGATCGCCTCGGCGAGGGTTTCCAGCGCCCCCTCGCCGAGCTTGCCGATCGTGGCGTACGGCGAGAGCTTCGCGCGGTGCATGATCTCGTCGGAGTAGGCGTTGCCGATCCCGGCGAGCAGCGACTGGTCGGTGAGCGCCCACTTCAGCCGGGTGTTCTTGCCGGCGAAGAGCTCACGCAGCCGGGCGGCGTCGACGGCGAGCGCGTCCGGCCCCAGCCGCGCCACGCTCGCGATCTCCTGCGGGTCCTCGACGATCCACACCGCCAGGCCCTTCTTCGTGCCCGCTTCGGTGAGGTCGAAGCCCGGCCCGGTGGCCGATTCGAGGTGCACCCGCAGCGAGATCGGGCCCTTGCCCGGCTTCAGCGGCGCCGCGGCGAGGCCGTCGGACCAGCGCAGCCAGCCCGCGCGGGCCAGGTGGACGACCAGGTGCAGGTCGCCGGCCACGACGTCGAGGTGCTTGCCGTGCCGGGTCGCGCCGGTGATCTCGCGGCCGTGCAGCTCGGTCCACGGCGGCCTCGCCGTCTTCAGCACGCTCAGCGATGCGACATCGATGCGGAAGATCGTCCGGCCGACGGCGTTCTCGCGCAGGTGGTGAGCCAGTGCTTCGACCTCGGGTAGCTCGGGCATGGCTCCAGTGTCCTACTCGACCGGGTGAAGCGGCCCGTCGAAGTCCGGCAGCGAGTGCCGCTGGATGGTCTTGGAGATCTTCTTGACCTCGCCCTGCACGGTGAACATGCCGCGGATGGTGCCGACCCAGCGTTCGGACGGCCGGTCGCCGGTCACGTCGCCCTCGGTCTCCGCGACCACGGTCCACGGACGGCGCAGGATCCACCGCAGGGGGAAGAACAACACCACGAGCAGCAGCGCCAGCAGCACCCACGCGGGGATGTTGACCTGGTCCGGCGTCCACACGACGAGGATCACGGCCAGCAGCGCGGTGACGACGATCATCGCGATCCCCGGCCCGTAGCTGCCCGCGACGTCGTGCTCGAAGTCGTCGGCCGTCGCCGGTGCGCGCCATTCCATCTGGGCACGGACCACCCAGTCGCGGCCGTCTTCGCCGCGTACCAGCCGGTTCATTCAGTTGCCTCCCGGGGCGCCCGCAGGGTGAGCGTCTCAACATTACCGCGCCCGGGCTCACCCGCGCGAGGGAGGAAGCGGGCATCTCGCCCGCCGGACCGGATCACCGCTGATCAGGATCCCGACGGCGCGACCGTCACCGGGTCCGCCGGTTCGCCCGACCCGGTGACGGACGACGCGGTGCTGGGACACGGCTTCCCGGACGTCGGCGTCACCTCTGTCGACGGTTCCGTCGACGAATCCGGCGATGAATCCGGCGGGGTCCCGGTGGCGCCGGTCTCGTCGTCCTTCGGCGCCGGCTTCTCCGCCTGGTCCGACGACGGCGCCGGCTCGCCGGGCCGTCCGGTCGGCGACAGCTCGGGCGCTTCGGCGTCCTCCGGCACGGGCGGGTCGGACTCGGTCGTCATCGTCATGTCCGGCCTCGACGTGTCCAGCCGCGGCGACGTCTCCGGCTGGTCGGGCGCGACGAACGTCGAGGACGTGAGGACGTCCGCACGCGGAACCGGCAGACCACCGGCGCCGCCCACGGCCCCGACCGGGACCTCCCCGGCCGCCGCCACGTCCGGCAGTTCGTTCGCGGCGACCTGCCGCTCCCCGGCCCACGCCCGTGCCGGGACGGCGATCCTGGTACCACGGCCGTTGAGCACGCCGACACCGATCCGCGGCTCCGGCTGCGCCTGCGGCGGCGGCTGGTGGTGCGTTTCCGACGGCGGCACCACGACGAGCTCGGGCGCCCCGCCGGGCAACCCGACGTCCAGCACCGGCCCGGCCCCGAACACCACCGGCCCGGCCGCGACGCCGACGGCACCCACCGCGGCGGTCGACGCCAGCGCCAGCCCGATCTTCACCTTCGAACCGACCAGGACGCCCTTGACCGTCGCGCCGAGCCCGGCCAGCACCCCGCCGCCGCCCAGCGACGCGGCGGCCGGCACCAGCAGCACCAGCACCCCCGCGTGCGCCCGCAGCGACGAGCAGACATCACGCAGTTCGTCCTGCGTCGCCCGGCACGACGGGCAGCCGTGCAGGTGGGCCTTGATCCGCTCGGCTTCGGCACCGGTGACGCTGCCCGCGGTGAACCCGCCGAGCTTTTCCACGACCGCCCGGCACGAATCCGGCCCGCGGTTCACCGAAAGGTGGGCCTGCAGGTACGCCGCACGCAACCCCTGACGAGCCCGGCGCGCCAAGGCGGCGGTCGCGTTCGCGCTCAACCCGAAGTGGGGAGCGACCATCGCGGGCTGCTCACCCTCGACCTCGGTCTGCCACAACACCGTCCGCCACCGCTCCGGCAGGCTGGTGAACGCGGTCGTGATCAGCGTGTGCTCGGCCGTGCGGGCGTGCGTGTCGGCCCCCGCCCCGGCGCGGAAAGTCAGTTCGTCATCGGACACCGGAACGTCCCGGCGCGCACCGTGCCACTCCCACGACACCCGGCGGGCCACGGTCAGCAGGTAGGCGCGGACGTAGTCACGGGGACCAGCGCCACGACGGAGCGCCTGCAACACGCGGAAGAACGTCTCCGCGGTGATGTCCTCGGCCTCGGACCGATCGGCCGCGAGGCTCTGCGCAAGCCGGCGGACCGCGGCGGCGTGCAGCTCGAACAGCTCCCCGAACGCGGCATCCTCGCCGTTGCGGAGCCGTTGCAGCAGTGCCTGCTCGTCGGATTCCGAGGCCGCTGGTGGCGGCGCCGTGCCCAGCTCGGTCATCCGGCCCGGCACCTCCTCCCCGAAGGTCTCCCCATTCGGTCGAATGGAGACACCATACGGAGGGAATCAGCCGTCGTCACCCCTTGTACGCCAGCTGTGACGCCAAAGCACCGGTCACGGCAGAGGGGGACCCGGTCTCCAGGCCCCTCAGGGCAGGGTATAGAGTTCTCTCCATCAGCAAGACAACGCGGATGTAGCGCAGCTGGTAGCGCATCACCTTGCCAAGGTGAGGGTCGCGGGTTCGAATCCCGTCATCCGCTCGGGGTTGAAGGGGTCATGTCGGCAGAACGCGCCGACCATGACCCCTTCGCCATTTCACCCGGGGGGCCGAGCCCCCCGGACCCCCCACGGTGCCTCTGCCAGGCCTGGGGAGGGTGCCCCGGCGCAGTCCCGCAGACCTTTGGGCGTGCCTCGGCTCTGCTCAGCCAGACTGCTTTTCAGAGCTCGTAGGTGTCGAGGATTGTTGGGGCCACCGGGGTCAGGTGGGGGTCCTCGCGCTCTGATACCTGGCCTCGGGCCATTCGGTAGACGCGGAAGTTGTTGTCGTTCTCCGTGTCCTGGTCGTCCCAGGTGTACAAGAGGCCGTAGGAACCCGGGGCCAATTCGCCCGCCCGGGTGAACAAGTTGAGGAGCTCGGGGGCCAGTTGGCCGCCGTGCTTGTCGAAACCCGCGAAGTGGAGCATGGGCATCCCGGCGCTCCAGCGGAGGTCGATCAGGTCGAAATCCGCCGCGTCGCGGATTGCGCGGTGCACGCGGTCGACCAAGCGCTCCAGGAGCGCCGCGTCGTCGTCGCCGCTCGCGGTCGCCTGGATGGTCACCCAGCCGTGATATTCGAACATCCGCAGAACGGTAGCAAGAGATCAACCAGCGGGTCAGCGGGCCAGCGCGGACGGCTTCCCGTCACGGCGCAGCACGTTCGACAGCACGCCTTCGCCGAGCCGCTCGAACGACGGCACCAGCTTCTCGCCGAACACGCACAACGTCCGCTCCCACGGGTGCCCGAGCGTGCCGTACGAGAAATCCGCCGCCAGGAACAGGTGGTAGTCGGCGCGCGGGAACACCGGCACCGGCCAGCGAGCGCCCTCGGACATCAAGTGCGGGCGGACGCGGTAGGACTGGTGCTGCCAGTGCAGCGCCCACATCCAGTCGTCCGGGCCGCAGACCTCGCGGAACGCGGCCAGCGCGATCGACGCGACCTGGTGCTCCTCGACCGCGTACGGGCCCAGCCGGAACTCCGCCGAAGCACGGTCCAGGTTCCCGGGCGAAAGGTCCCACGTCCGCGACGGCGCCGGCTCACGGAAACCCGGCCAGGCGTGCGCGTAGGTGCTCGGCCAGAACG
Organism: Amycolatopsis sp. lyj-346; assembly: GCF_046548975.1. Taxonomy (NCBI): domain Bacteria; kingdom Bacillati; phylum Actinomycetota; class Actinomycetes; order Pseudonocardiales; family Pseudonocardiaceae; genus Amycolatopsis; species Amycolatopsis sp. lyj-346. The sequence continues at coordinate 1,115,916 of NZ_JAJPWT010000001.1, read as the reverse complement.
CCAGCTTGTCGTACACCCAGTACCAGGCGGGCTCGTCGACGACGCGGGAGACGGCTTCCCAGGCAGCATTCACTTCTTGAGACCTCGAGTCGGCCAGGCGCGGAAGAACACGCGAAAGCTTCGTGTTCGGCCTCCGGTTTGTCCAGTCCCCGTCCGGCCACCGCGAGCTGTGTCACTCGTCCGGGTGGGTTCCGCCAAGTGGTCACACGCGGATCCGCGCTGCTCCACGGCCGCGCGGGAGGCGCCGGGCACGCCCGGCGCCTCCCTGGCTCAGGCCGCGTCCCAGAGGGTGAGGAACGCCGAGGCCTCGCTGCGGGCCCAGGGCCGCAGCCGGGCCCGGTCCCGGGCGGAGAGCTGGTACTCCTTCGCCCGGCGGACGTCGATCACCAGTGCCTCACCGCCGGGCAGGAGGTCGGGCATCGCCTGCTCCAGCACCCACAGCGCGAGCTGCGCCGAATCCTTCGCCAGCGGCTCCTCCTTGAAGTAGAGCCAGGTCGCGTACCGGCGGCCGTCGCTCTTGCGCAACCCCATCTGCGGGCTGACGCCGATCTCGAGCTCGCCGATCCGGCACCGGCCGCGACCGACCTCGACCAGCTTCGGTGACTTGCGGCCGAGGTACCGGAGCCAGCCTTCGGCAATCGCCGCGTAGTGCGGTTTGGTCCGCTCGTCGGCGGCGTTGACGAGGGCGCGCAGCGCCACTTCGTCCTGGTTCGCCGCCCGCCCGGAGCGCACCGCGTTGGCCGCCCGCCGGTAGTAGTTGAACGCCGCCCGCGCCGGATCTTCGTACTGACGGCGCTGCCGCCGGACGAACGACGACCGCGACGGCCCGGAACTCGCGCTGTAGCCCACGAACGTGGACAGGGTGATGTAGGCCATGGCCCTGCCTTCCTCCATCACGCCACCCGCGGCTGCGGGCGGCATCTCCCCTGGACAACGCCAATTTTAGAACACATGTACGACAGTTTCCGGGGCCTGACGGGTGACGGCGGGCCATCCGTCACCCGGTCGAGACCAACGGCGAAGCCGATCGGCTAGCCCGCTCAGAGGACTCCCGAAACCGCGTTCCGTGCGCTACGTTGCCGATCAACCTCGAACAGCAACCTCTCAGGTCGGCCGCGCGTGCCAGACTGATGCCCCGAACGGTGGATGGGGGTCTACTCATGAGCTGGCAGGACGACCTGCGCCGGCTGGACGCGGACCTGGCGGCCGGGCGCATCGAGCCCGCCGCCCACCGCAAGCAGCGTGACGAGCTGCTCGCGCAGGCTTCCGGTTCGACTGTGGCCTCGCCCGTTCCCTCGCCATTGCGCCGTCCCGCGACCGCGTGGCAGAGCAAGAACCCCGCGGTGCCGCCGCAGCGGCAGGAAATGCCGCCGAACCAGCCGAGCTTCCAGCCGAACCAGAACCACCAGCCGAACCACCAGCCGCCCCACCGTCCGCCGGTCCACCCGCCGGCGCCCGCGCCGCCGTGGAAGCGCACCGGGGCCGGCGTGCCCGCCGTCGCGGATCACCTGACCACCGCACCGAGCCCGGCGGACATCACGCCGACGCGGTACCTGCGCGTCGAGGGACCGCTGCCGGACCGGCAGCAGCTCAGCCGGTTCCCGCCGACGTCCCCGCCCGGCGGGATGCCGGCCTCGCCCCCGCCGGAGGAGCCGGCGACGGACGAGCCGGGCAAGCACCGCTGGGACGAGTCCGCGGGCGGCCGCCGCCGTCCGGCCTGGCTCTTCGTCGCACTGGGGGTGTTCGTGGTCCTGGCGATGATCGCCGCGGCCACCGCGTGGCTCGGCTCCGATTCGGACCAGGCTTCCCCGCCGGCCGTGCCGTCGTCCGCCTCGGACGCCGCCCGCACCCCGCCGCTGGACGAGCGCGTGCCGCAGATGCCCGGCAAGCAGAACCCGAACAACTCCACGATGTCCGTGGCGAAGGGCTTGGAGCTGGGGCTCTACCCCGCGTCGACCGCGGACCTGCTGAACGCCAACGGGGCGAGCAAGGTGATCTACCGCGGCGCCGCCGACGGCGACGTCTCGTACCTGGTCCTGGTCGTGCCGACGGGCAGCGCGGCCAACGCGCAGGCCGTCGTCGAGAAGCTCTACCAGGACGCGCTGGCGGGCGGCTTCCGGTCGGTCCAGTCGGCGTTGCGCACGGTCTCGGGGCAGGACGGCGGCACCTTCCTGAACACCACTTGGTACGGCTCCGGCAACAACGTCGTGAGCATCGGGATCGCCGAGCCCGACCGGGGTCAGGCGGGCCTGAGCAGTGAGCTGGACAAGGCCGTGGACACCCTCGAAGCGGTGCTCCCGGTCAGCTGAGGCGGCACGGCTCCCGAACCGACCCTTCCGACCTGGGCGAGCAGGGCTGAGTGCACAATGATGCGGGAGCTGGCTGGGCCGGCGACGTTGACGAGAAGGGGGCCCGCTTTGTCCTGGCAGGAGCAACTACGCCAGTTGGACGAGGAGCTGGCCGCCGGCCAGATCTCGGCCGACGACTACCGGCTGCGTCGAGACAGCGTCCTTTCCGCGGCCGTCAACGTCGATCCCCAGGCCGGCCAGACCGGGTCCGGTGAGGCGGAGAGCACCCACATCATCGCCCCGGTGACCCCGCCGCCCGGCCAGCCGCAGGCCCCGGCCACGCCGGCGGGCGACCAGACCCAGATCGTCAGCCCCGCGTTCGGCGACAGCGAACGCACCCAGGCCGTCCCGCAGGGCCCGGCCCCGCAGGGCTGGGCGCCGGCCGGCCACGGCGACGCCGAGCGCACGCAGGTCGTGCCGGGCGTGCCGCCGCAGGCCACCACCGGTGGTTACCACCCGGGGGGCCACGGTTCGGGCGGGTTCCCGGCCCAGCAGCAGCAGCCGCAGTACGCGCCGCCGCCGCACCTGTCCGGCCCCAACCAGCAGATGCCGTGGGCGGCGCCCGCGCAGAACACGAACACGCCCTGGGGCGGCTCGGACTTCCCCGCCGACACCAGCTGGGTCGGCCAGGGTCCGGAACCGTCGTTCGAGACGACCCCGGCCAAGGGCGGCAAGAAGATCATCGCGATCGTGATCGCGGTCGTCGTGCTGGCCGGTCTCGGCGTCGGCGGCTACTTCCTCTTCTCCGGCAACGGCAACGAGCAGGCGCCGCCGGTGGCGCAGTCGTCCACCGCGCCGCCGCCCCCGACCCAGAAGCCGAAGGACGACCTCGAGATCGCCAAGCTCCCGGGCGACGTCAAGGAAACCACCGACTTCGCCAAGTTCGACGACTTCGAGGCGCGCAAGGTCCTCACCGACGAGGAAAACGACGCCCTCTCCGCGGCGAACCCGACCACCGCGCGGATGTCGGTGTCGAACCTGCCCTCCGGCGTCACCGTCGTCGTGGTCACCACCAAGACCGCCGGTGCCGCGGCCGCGGCCAACGCGGTCGACAAGCTGGGGACGCTGCAGGCGAAGTACAAGCTCACGAAGTACACCGGCACGACGCCCCCGGGTGTCGACGTCGTGCAGCTCGTCAAGGAAGACGGCAGCGCCCTGATCCGCGCCCACTACGTGCACAAGCAGACCGTGGTCCGCGTGCAGGTGAACGGGGCCGACATGGCCGGCGTCTCCCAGTCTTTCGACGAGATCCTCGCGAAGCAGCTGGCAGAGCTGCCCGCCAACGGCTGACATGGCGCGTCGCCGGTTCGTCGCCTGCACCGTGGTCTCCCGGGACCGCTCGGCCGCCGCCGAGGTGCTGGCCGCGTCGTACCGCGCGCACCACCCCGGCCACGAGTTCACCGTGCTCGTGGCCGACGGCGACACCGTGCCCGGCGAGCTCGGCCTCGAGCCGGAGGAGTACTTCCGGCTGGTGACCTGCCACGAGGGTGCGGACCTGGCCGACGTCCTGCGGCCGCTGCTGGTGCGCAGCCTGCTGGCGCGGTTCGACGTCGTGGTCCTGCTGGACGCCGACATCGAGGTCCACGCGCCGTTCGAGGACGTCAGCGCGCTCGCGGCGGACCACGGCCTGGTCGTCGCGGCGGCCCTGCTGGCCCCGCTCCCGCGAGACGGTCTCGAACCGGAGGACGTCCCCGGCGTCTACGACGGCTTCCTGGCCGCCGGGCCCGCCGCCCGGCCGTTCCTCGACCACTGGGCCGAGCGGGCCCGCCGCCGGCCGCCGCACCGGACCGAGGCGACCTGGCGGTGGCCGGACCTGCTCCCCGGCCCGTTCGAGCACCTGGTCGTGCGCGACCCCGGGCTCGCCGTCGGCTACTGGAACCTGCACGAACGTCCGCCGTCCGGCAGCCGGTTCATCGCCTTCCGCGGCTACGACCCGGAGACACCCTGGCTGCTGAGCACCGACTGCGCGACGCGGCCGCGCGTGCGGCTCTCGGCGGACCCGGTCCTGCGCCGCCTGTGCGACGCCTACGGCGACCGCGTCGGCCCGGCGCGGTCCGGCGGCGAAGGCCGGTTTTCCGTGCTGCCGGACGGTTCGCCGCTCACCCCGCAGATGCGGCAGCTCCACCACGACGCCTGGCTGCGCGCGGAAACGCCGGACCAGCCGGCCGAAAAGCTGCCGCCGCACCCGTTCGGCGAAGACGGCGGCCGCGCGTTCCGGGCGTGGCTGACCGAACCGGCGAACCCGGTCGACGCCGCCGGCGGGATGACCCGGCTGGCGGCCGCGGTCTGGCGCGCCCGCGTCGACCTCCAGGCGGTGTTCCCCCATCCCCGCGGCGAGCACGCGCCCGGCTTCCGGCAGTGGTGCGCGACACACGGCGTCGCCGAAGGTCTGCTCCCTGAGTGGGCGCTCCCGGTGCCCGCCGCGGCGCCGCCGGCCCCGGTCGGCGACTTCGGGGTCAACGTCGTCGGCTTCCTCACCGCCGAACTCGGGCTCGGCGAGATGGCCCGGCTGATCCAGCGGATGATCGTCCGGGCGGGCATCCCGATGGTCTCCGTCGTCGAAGAGCGGTCCATCGCCGGCTCGGTCCGCACCGGCCTCGCCGTCCCGGAAAGCGCTGGGCCACCGCGGTTCGGGGTCAGCCTGCTCACGGTGAACTCCGACTTCACCAGGGTGGTCGTCGACAGCCACCCGGACGCCGCCGCCGGGCGCTACCGGATCGGGCTGTGGGCGTGGGAACTCGAGGACTTCCCGGCCGAGATGCACGACGGGTTCGCGTTCGTCGACGAGATCTGGACACCCAGCGAGTTCGCCACCCGGGCGATCGCGGCGCACTCGCCGGTCCCGGTCCGGACCATTCCGGTGCCGGTGCCCGATCCGGGTCTCCTCGCGCGGGAACCCGGTCCGGGCACGCGGTTCCTGTCCGTCTTCGACTTCAACTCGACCGGCGGCCGGAAGAACCCGTGGGGCGTGGCCGAAGCGTTCCGCCGCGCCTTCCCGGGCCGCGACGACGTCCGGCTCGTGCTGAAGGCGACCAACGGGCACCGGAACACCGCGGCCGTCGAGCGGCTGCGGCGCGTGATCGACGGCGACCCGCGGATCGAGTTCGTGGAGCGGTACCTCACCACGGCCGACCTCGACGCCCTGTATGCCGGGACCGACGCCTACGTGTCACTGCACCGGAGCGAGGGGTTCGGGCTGACGGTGGCCGAGGCGATGGTCAGGGGGCTGCCGGTGATCGCGACGGACTATTCGAGCACGGCCGAGTTCTTCGGGCCGGAGTCCGGCTGGCCGGTGCCGTTCACGATGACCGACGTCGGTCCGGGCTGGCCGCCCTACCGCAGTGACGGCCGCTGGGCCGACCCGGATCTCGACGCGGCCGCCGAAGCCATGCGTGCCGTCGCGGACGATCCGGCCGGAGCCCGCCGTCGCGGGGCCGCCGCCCGCGAGCACATCCTGCGCACGCACCCGGCCGACGTCACCGTGGCGTGGCTGCGGGAGCGGCTGGGCGAAGCCCACCGGACCTGGCTCGCCCGGCAGGCCCCCGAACCGCCGCCGCGGTCGCCGCTGGCCGCACGGGCCCGTCGCCTGCTGCGGCCGGTGGCCCGCCGGATGCGGGTGACGTCGTGACGCGGCCCGGGAGCCCGCAGCAGACGATGCTGCCGGTCTACGAAGCCTTCCTGCCCCGCGAGCACGCGCTCTACCGGCCGCGCCACGGCGGGAAGCAGCTCGTGGCGCTGATCTGCGCGACCGTCTTCTTCCTGACGCCGAACCTGTCGGTCGTCTTCGGCGCGCGGCCCGGTGAGTTCGAAAACCGGGCGCTGACACCGTTCCCGAGCGTCGGGCAGGGCTGGTCGTTCTTCCCGCAGCTCGGCAGCTGGGCCACCGACCACCTGGTGCTGCGCGAGCAGGCGGTGCACACCGCCGACGCGATCAGCCGGGGCGTGTTCGGCGAGCCGCCGCCGCTGAACCAGGAACACCAGCAGGGTCCGCTGCAGGTGCCGGGCGACACCAAGCTCGACCCGCGGCAGTTCCCCACCGTGATCGAGGGCAAGGACGGCTGGCTCTACCTCGGCGACGAGGTCACCAGCCACTGCGTGCCCACCGAGAACCTGGACACGACCTTCGACCGGCTGCGCCGCTTCCGCGACGGCATCGAGGCGTCGGGCCGTCAGCTGGTCGTCGTCATCGCCCCGGACAAGGCGACCATGGTGCCGCAGCACCTGCCCGACAACTACCTGGGCAAGGACTGCCACGACGCCGTCCAGAACGACTTCTGGCGCCGGGTCGACGCCGAGAACTTCATGGTCGACCTCCGCGGCCCGCTGCAGGACTGGGCCAACCGCAAGGGCCAGCCGCTCTACGGCCCGCTGGACGCCCACTGGAACGACGAAGGCGCGATCACCGCGGTCCGCGAGGTCACCGAGCGGCTGCGGCCGGGCATCACCGGGAGCTGGCGCGTCCAGCCGAAGGAGAACTGGCAGCTGCCGGCCGACCTGCCGCGGCTGATCGGCCGGACCGGGCTGACCGACGGCACGCACTACGCCCTCATGCCCGACGGCCGGACCGACCTGACCCGCACGATGCCCGCCGACTACATCCCGCCGGTGCACACCGCCACCGCGTCCGGGACGGGCACCTACGGCCTCCGCACGGCGTGGCTCGGCGACTCGTTCACCATCCGCACCCTGCCGTACATGGCCGCCACGTTCCGCGACCTGACCGCCATGCACTACAGCACGTCCGACCAGGACCGTGGCGCCGCGATCGGCGAGCTGCTCGGGCGCAGCGACGTCGTGGTGGTCGAGTTCGCCGAACGCGGGCTCATCGCCGGGGCGGCGTCGATGCTGACGCCGGCCGTGCAGCAGAACATCTTCCGCGAGCTCAACCGATGATCGCGCCGAACTGTGGGATTGTGCATGTCTTCTGACCAGCTGGCCGCCGCGCTGGCCCGCCTCGACGAACACCGCGAGCTGCACCTGCCGCTGCGCCGGACCGACCTGCTCGGGCGGCTGGCCCTGCGGTTCCTGTGGAAGCGCCAGGTGAAGTGGCAGATCGAGGCCAACCTGGCCATCCGGGACGCGCTCGCCGCCGTGCACCACGCCCAGCGCGAGCTGCCCGCCGACGCCGTCCGCCACGCCGAGCTGGCGCACGAGGTCGAGCAGCTGCGGCAGCAGGACCGGACGATGACCGCCGGCCTGAACCAGCGGCTGTACGCGGGCCTCGGCCGGATCGAATCGCAGCTGTCCGACCTGAAGTTGCAGCAGGCGGAGACGACCGAGCACGGCGACGACATCGGATTGCGGCTGAAGGCGCTCGAGGCGCAGGTCGCGGCGCTGACGTCGGCGTCGGTCGACGTCCGGCTCCGCCACGCCCAGCTGGACGTCGCGCTCGACCGCGTCCGGGCCGGGACCGCCGTCACCGAGGTCGCCGCGGACGTCGCCAACCGGGAGTCGTTCCTGGAACTGGCGCTCTCGCAGCTGCTCGACGGCCCGGAAAGCCGCGTGCACGAAGCCCGCAAGGCGCACCTGCCGCTCATCACGGCGGCGCGGGAAGCCGGCGCGACCGGCCCGGTCTTCGACGTCGCCCCGGGCCGCGGCGAATGGCTCGAGGTGCTTCGCGCGGCCGAACTGCCGCACCTGGCCGCGTCGGACAACAAGCTGGTCCGGCAGCACTGCGCGGGCCTCGGCCTCGACGTCGCCGCGCAGGAACCCCTCGAAGCGCTGGCGGCACTGCCGTCCCGCTCGCTCGGCGCCGTGACCGCGTTCCGGTTCGCCGAGCGCCTCACCCCGGACGCCCTCGCGCGCTTCGCCGACGTCGCCGCGGCCGCGTTGCAGCCCGGCGGCGTGTTGCTGGTCGAGACGCCGGGTGCCGGCGCCGTGACGGAGTTCCAGCTGGATCCCTTTACGCAGAAGCCACTGCACCCGGTGTACCTCCGGTTCGTCGCCGAGGCGGCGGGTTTCCCGGAGGTCGAGGTCCGCGAGGTGGCCGCCGCCGACGGTCTGGGTGAGCGCCTGTGCCTGATCGCCCGGCGATGACCGCCCGCGCCACCATGTGGACCCCGCTGCCGCCACGGACCAGCGGGATCGCGGACTACAGCCACCACCTGACCGAGGCCCTGTCCGAACTGCTCGACGTCGCCGCGATGACCGACGCGCCGGGCGCCCGGGTGCCCGCTCGCGTCCGGCTGCTCGGCCCGGACGAGCCGTCCGAAGGCGTGCCGATCTACCACCTCGGCAACCACGCCGGCTTCCACGGCGAGATCTACCGCCGGGCGATCGCGGCCCCGGGTGTCGTGGTGCTGCACGACCCGTCCCTGCTGGACTTCCACGCCGGGATCCTCGGCAGCGTGGCGTCCGAGGCCTTCCGCGAAGAGGTGCGGTACGCACACGGGCCGATCTGGGGCCACCAGCACGACCCGGCGCTGCTCCACGGCCTGCCCGCCATCGAGGTCGACGGGGTCAAGACCCTCGACCACGCGACGCTGACCCTGGAACGCCGGCTCGTCACGACCAGCCGCGGGGTCGTCGTGCACGACCCGCACACCGCGGAGTTCCTTCGCGCGCGGTACCCCGGGATCCCGGTGCACGCCGTGCCGCACGGCGCGCTGCTGCCCGACCCCGCCCGCCGCGAGCCGGTGCGAGCCGGGCTGGGCTGGACCGACGACCAGGTCGTCTTCGGCGTCTTCGGCAGCCTGGCCGGGCACCGGCGGGTGACGGCCGCCGTGCTGGCCTTCGCCGAACTGCGCCGCCGCTGGCCGAACGCGCGGCTGGTGATCGCCGGCCACGCCGGGGACCCGGTGCTGCTCGAGCAGGTGCGGCAGATCGTCGCGGCCAGCGGGTTCGCCGAGTTCGTCCACTTCGAACTGTCGCCGCCGGAGGACCGCCTCGACGACCTGATCCTGGCCGCGGACGCCGTGATCAGCCTGCGGTGGCCCACCGCGGGCGAGACCAGCGGCACGATGCTGCGGGCGTTCGGCGCCGGGCGGGTGGTGATCACCAGCGACCTGCCGCAGCACCGGCACTACGACTCGGCGTTCTGCTGGACCGTGCCGACGTCGCCGCCGGGCGAGGCGGCCGAGCTGTACCGGTTGCTCGAACGCGGGATGTGCTGGCCGGAGGAGCTGCGCGCGGCGGGTGAGCTCGCGCGGAAGTGGACCGGGGAGAACGCCACCTGGCGGATCGCCGCGCAGGGGTACGCCGACGCGATCGAGGCGGCGGAGAACTTCGTCGCGCCACCGGAAACGCCGCGGCACGGCGTGAACGTCTTCGCCGACGTCCGCGCCACCACCGGCCTGTCCGAGTCCGCTCGCCGGTACGTGCAGGCCATCGCCGCGAGCGGCACCGCGATGACCTTCACGGAGTTCAACAGCCAGGCGCCGTTCCGCACGATCGAGGTGCCCCCGCAGATCACCGCGCTGCGCCGGGGCAAGGAGTTCGACGTCGACCTGTGGATCGTCAACGTCAACGAGTGGCAGCTGATCCCGGAGCACGCGCTCGACCGCTACACGATCGCCGTGTGGGCGTGGGAGCTGCCGGAACCGCCGGTGCACGCGCTGCCGCACCTGCCGGGCATCGACGAGCTCTGGCTGATCTCCCAGTTCGTCTCGGACTCGTTCCGCACGGTGACCGACATCCCGATCACCGTGGTGCCCAACGTCATCCCCCAGGCACCGGACGTCACCGGGAACCGCGCGAAGTTCGGCCTTCCCGAAGACGGCCTGATCGTGCTGTTCACGTTCAGCGCGTCCTCGAGCGACGCGCGGAAGAACCCGTGGGCGGTGATCGAGGCGTTCCGCCGGGCGTTCCCGCCGGAGGAGCGCGGCACGAAGGCCCACCTGGTGCTGAAGGCGAACGACCTCCAGCGCTTCCCGGACCTGGACACCTCGCTGAGCGCGGCGGTCGCCTCGGTCGGCGGGACGCTGCTGCGGCGCGAGATGTCCCGCGCGGACATGGACACGCTGCTCGCCACGTGCGACGTCTACACGTCGCTGCACCGCTCCGAAGGCTACGGGCTCGGCATGGCCGAGGCGATGGCGATGGGCAAGCCGGTGGTGGCGACCGGGTTCGGCGGCAACATCGACTTCATGCCACCGGGCGCGGCGGCGGTCGTCGGCTACCACGCCCGGCCGATCACCCCGCACGACCACAAGTTCGGCGCCGAGTTCGGCGACTGGTACACGACCGGGCAGCTGTGGGCGGACGCGGACGTCGAGCAGGCCGCGCGCTGGCTGCGCAAGCTGGCCGACAGCCCGCGGCTACGCGCCGAAATGGGCGCGAAGGCGATCGAGGCAATCCGCAGCTTCTGCAGCCCCGCAGCGGTCGCGAAGGTCATCAACCGGCGGCTGGCGGAGCTGGCCAGTGACGGCCCCCGGCCCCGCGTGCCCCGCGTGCGCCGCTGACCCGAGCCCCCAGCGCCCCAATGTGGCCTTGGGTGCGTCCAACGCACCGAAGGCCACATTGGGTGCGCTCAACGCACCGAAGGCCACATTGGGGCGCTGGTCAGGGGAGGCGGTGGCCGAGGTGGGCTTCCAGCTCGGCCACGCGGTGTTCGAGTGCCGCCGCCCGGCGGCGGCTCTCCTCGGCGGCGCGGCCGGCTTGCGCCACCTCGCGCCGGGCCTCGTCCAGCTCGAGCCCGAGTTCGGTGCGGGCGCGCTGGGCCTCGGCCACGGTCTCCTCGAGCCGCCGGATGTAGCCGACCTCGGCGGGGCGGCTCGCCTGCGCCGCGGCGAACTCTTCGCGCAACCGGGCGTGCCCGAACGGCTCGTACTCGTCGAACACGTTGGCCGGTGCCGCCAGCGCCGCCAGGACGTCGGCGTCACCGGCTTGGCCGTAGAAGCGGTTGAGGCCGTCGAACAACGCGCACCGGTAACCCGCGTCGAGGAGCACCGGTTCCCACTGCTCGTGGGTGGGCTTCGGCGAACCGGGTTCCGTCGCCTCGACGACGAGCACCCGCGGCCGGTGGCGGGTCCAGTCCGCGCCCTCGATCACCGCGCGCTCGGCGCCCTCGACGTCGATCTTCAGGAAGTCGATCGGGCCGGGGTGGGCGTCGAGGAGCGCGGCGAGCGTGGTCAGCTCCACCTCGACCGCGCCCACCTGCCAGCGGCAGTCGTCGCGGTAGTGGACGGCGAGTTCGTCGTCGAGGGTCGACCAGCCCCACTCGTCCTCGACGACGTGCAGCTTCGCGGTGCCGGGCGCCGCACCGACCGCGACCTGCAGCGTGAGGTCGTCCGGGCGGGCGCTGCGCAGCTCACGGGCCTTGGCCGGGATCGGCTCGACGTTGAGGCCCCGCCAGCCGAGGTCGTAGAAGTGCTTGGTGACCGACGCGACCACGGGATCGCCGGCGCCGAGGTCGACGTAGCGCCCCGTGACCTGCCCCGCGAAGACGCGGGCGAGGACGACGTCTTCCGCGTTCTGCGCGTAAGAGATCACCCGCCGAGGATAGCCGGGGAGCGGGCCGCGCTTCGCCCGAAGGTGTGACTTCCGCCGTGTCGGTGAACGTCGTCCCCCTCCCGGACGCCCACTGAGCAGAGCATCGGCCGGGAGAGGAGGCGCCGTGATCTGGATCTGCCTGGTCGGCGTCCTCGCCGTGGTGTTCCTGGTGCGCGCGGTCCGCGTGGTGCGCCGGGTCAGGCGGGGCGACGCGGTGTGACGAGCCCGGACTCGTAGGCCAGCACCACCAGCTGGGCGCGGTCGCGTGCGCCGATCTTCGTCATGATGCGGCTGACGTGGGTGCGTGCCGTCGCCGACGAAATCACCAGGTGGGCGGCGATTTCGTCGTTCGACATCCCGCCCGCGACCAGGCCGAGCACCTCGCGCTCGCGCTCGGTGACCTCGCGGACGGCGCTGGTGTCGATGCGCCGGTTCTCCGGCCGCCCGACGAATTCCTGGATCAGCCGGCGCGTGACGGTCGGCGCCAGCAGCGCCTCCCCGTTCGCGACGACCCGCAGCGCGCGCAGCAGCTCCACCGGTTCGGTGTCCTTCAGCAGGAACCCGCTGGCGCCCGCGCGCAGGGCCTCGTAGACGTACTCGTCGACGTCGAACGTGGTCAAGACCAGCACCTTCGTCTCGGCCAGGTCCGGGTGGGCGGTGATCCGCCGGGTTGCTTCGAGGCCGTCGACGCCGGGCATCCGGACGTCCATCACGACGATGTCGGGCCGGTGCTCGATCGCGCCGGCGACCGCCTGCTCGCCGTCGCCGGCCTCGCCGACGACCTCGAAGCCGTCTTCGGTCTCCAGCAGCACGCGGAACCCGGCGCGGACCAGAATCTGGTCGTCGGCCAGCAGGACGCGGATCATGCTTCCCCCTCGATCGGTAGCTCGACGCACACTTCGAAACCGCCGTCGACCGGCCCGGCGGTGCACCGGCCGCCGAGCGCCGCGGCGCGTTCGCCCATGCCGCGCAGACCGTGGCCCGGGGCCGGCTGCGCGGTGCCACGGCCGTCGTCACGCACCCGGAGCGTGACGGACCCCGGTTGCCGTTCGAACCGGACGTCGACGTGTTCCGGCTGGTCGGCGTGCCGGACGACGTTGGTCAGCGACTCCTGCAGGATCCGGTAGGCGGCGGCGTCGACCGGGGCCGGGAGGTCGCCGGGATCACCGTGGACGTCGACCGTGAGCCCGGCGTCGCGGGCGTGGTCCAGCAGCTCGCCGGCCTGGGCGAGGCTCGGCGCGGGCGCCTTGTCCTCCCCGGAGCGCAGCACGGCCAGGGTGGCGCGCAGGTCCTTGAGCGCGGACGCGCTGGCCGCCTTGATGTTGAGCAGCGCCTCCTTCGCCTGCTCCGGGCGCCGGTCGGCGACGTGCGCGGCGACGCCCGCCTGGACGTTGATCATGGCGAGGCTGTGCGCGACGACGTCGTGGACCTCGCGGGCGATGCGCAGGCGTTCCTGCTCGGCGAGCCGGTGCCGGTGCTCGTCGGCCTGCTCGCGCCGGGCGGCGAGCGCGTCGAGCTGGTACCGGACGGCGGTCCCCACCCCGATGACGGCGGTCAGCCAGACGACGAGGAACCCGGCCCCGGCGGACAGCGCGAACGACCCGGTCAGGACGACGTGCACGACGTAGGCGACGGCGAGCGCGGCCGCGCCGGTGCTGCCCGCGGTGAGCGGCCCGCGCTGCCGGGTCAGCACGAACAACGCGATGGTCGGCACCAGGATGACCGGTCCGTCGGGCAGGCCGGAGGCGTAGTAGCCGAACGCCGAAACGGCGGTCAGCAGGGAGAGCGTCAGCGGGAAGCGGTGGACGACCAGCAGGGTCAGCCCGGTGGCGGCGAGCCACGCGGCCGCGAGCGGGGTCATCGGCGCCACGCCGGGCTGCCAGCGCGAGGCACCGCTGGTCGCCCCGAGCACGAATGCGGTGACGACGACGGTGCGCACCACGCGTCCCACCCACGGCGGCCATCTCATGCCGCGAAAACTACCGGTCGCGGCCGGGCCGCGCGTCCGTCTCGAAGCGCACTGCCGCCGTACGTCGTCAGTCGAACATGAGCGGCAGCTTCGCCGCCGTTTCCTCGTCTGCCGGGGTGTAGGTCGACATGGTGATCTCGGACCGGCGCCCGTAGTAGAGGTAGGTGAAGTTGAACTGCAGCAGCCCGACGTCCGGGTGCAGGTACCGCTTGGTGCGGATCGGCTCCGAGTTGACGTCGTGGTGCGGCCACAGCTCGGCGAACAGCGGCGACTCGGCCTTGAGGCGCTTCACCAGCTGCTTCCACGCCGGCTCGGCGACGTGGTCGGCCATCGCCGCGCGGAAGGACGCGATCACGCGCGGGATGTTGGCGTCCCAGTCGAGCATCCGCTTGCGCCACTCGGGGTTGAGCAGGCACTGGACCAGGGTGTTCCGGTCGCCGAACGGGATGGCGTCGACGTCACCCATCAGCCAGGTGTAGCCGCGGTTGTAGCCGAGCAGGTCGCAGCGGGCGTTGCGGATCGCGACCGGGTACGGCTCCAGCTTCTTCAGCATGAGCTCCATCGCCGGCGTGATGACCTGGCAGTCCTTCTCCCGCTCCGGCTCGGGTGCCCCGGCCAGGCGGAACAGGTGGACGTGCTCGTGCGGGTCGAGCCGCAGGGTGCGGGCGATCGCCTGCAGCACCTGCTCGGACGCGTTGATGTCACGGCCCTGCTCGAGCCACGTGTACCAGGTGACCCCGACGCCGGCGAGCTGCGCGACCTCTTCCCGGCGCAGTCCCGGCGTCCGGCGGCGGCCCACGATCGGCAGGCCGACCTGCTCGGGCGTGATCCGCTCACGACGGCTGCGCAGGAACCTCGCCAGCTCCTGGCGGCGGAGGCCGGATTCGACGGCGGTGGTCATGGTGCCATGATGACACGCTCCCGAACCTGGTACCAGGTAGTGGCTGGTACCCGGATAAACAGCAACTGGTACCAGTTTCGCGGCGGGTTGATCGTAGTACCCATGACCACGACTGAACTCGCGCCGAGCACCCCCGGCGTTCCGGCCCGGCCGGGACTGACCCCCGCCGGCCTGGTCACGGTGCTGCTGGGGGCGGCACTGCCGATCATCGACTTCTTCATCGTCAACGTCGCGCTGCCGACGATCGACGCCGACCTCCACGCGTCCACCGCCACCCTGGAACTGGTGGTCGCGGCCTACGGCATCGCGTACGCGGTGCTGCTGGTGGTCGGCGGGCGCCTCGGCGACTCGTTCGGCAGGCGGCGGCTGTTCTTCGCCGGCCTCTGGCTGTTCACGCTGACGTCCCTGGCCTGCGGAATCGCTCCGACGGCCGGCACGCTGGTGGTGGCCCGCGCCGCGCAGGGGGCGGCGTCGGCCCTGCTGCTGCCGCAGGTGCTCTCGATCATCCAGGCGACGACTTCGGGCGAGAAGCGGTCGCGCGCGCTCGGCCTGTACGGCGCGACGGGCGGCATCTCGACGGTGGTCGGCCAGCTGCTCGGCGGCGCGCTGGTGGCAGCCGACCTGTGGGGCACCGGCTGGCGGCCGATCTTCCTGGTGAACGTCCCGATCGGCCTGGTGGTGCTGGTGCTGGCGCGACGGCTGCCGGAGAGCCGCGCGCACAACCCGCTGGGCGTCGACCGGCTGGGCACGGCGCTGCTGGCGGTGACGCTCCTGTCGCTGCTGGTCCCGCTGATGGAGGGCCGCGCACTGGGCTGGCCGGCGTGGACGATCGCGTTGCTGATCGCCTCGCCGGTTTCCGCGGCGGCGTTCGTGTACGTCGAACGGCGGTCGGAGCGCCGCGGCGGAACACCGCTGCTGCCGCCGTCGGTGATGCGGCTGCCGAGCGTGCGGTGGGGCCTGGTGGTGGCCGTGCCGTTCTTCGCCGCGTTCGGCTCGTTCATGTTCGTGTTCGCGATGACGCTGCAGGAGGGTCTGCACTTCGGGCCGCTGGGCGCGGGTGGCGCGCTGACCCCGCTGGCGGTCGCGTACTTCACGGTGTCGATGCTGAGCAGCCGGTTGGTGGCCCGCTACGGCCAGAAGGTCGTCCCGATCGGCGGCGCGATCACGGCGACGGGCATGGTGGCGCTGCTCTGCACGACGCTGTCGACGTGGCCGCACGTGACGATCCTCGACCTGGCCCCGTCGATGGTGGCGATCGGAGTGGGGAACGCACTCGCGATGACGACGTTGTTCCGGATCGTGCTGTCCCACGTCCCGACGGACCTGGCGGGCGTCGGGTCGGGCGTGATGACGACGAACCAGCAGACGTCGCTGGCGCTCGGCGTGGCGACTTTGGGGAGTCTGTACGCGGCGCTTTCGGGCTCGCTGGGGAGCCGTGACGCGTTCGCGCTGGTGATCGGCGTGGTGGCGGTGCTGGCGGCGATCGTCGCGATCACCGGACGGCGGCTGCCGGACCCGCGGGTGTAGAAATCCGGGATTCACCCGTCGGAAAAGGCGGGCGCCGGACGACTATGAAGGTGTGACGGAACCTCGGGTGCGACCGGACCCGGCCTTCGCGCTGCTCGGGCTGTACGAGACGGCCCTGCCGGAGGTCTACGGGTACCTGCTGTCCCGCTGCGGTGACCGCACGCTCGCCGAAGAACTCACGTCCGAGACGTTCCTCGGGGCGGTCGCCGCGTGTCGCAAGGAGTACGCGCCTTCGGTGAGCACCGGGTGGCTGATCGGGGTGGCGCGGCACAAGCTCGCCGACCACTGGCGGCGGCTGGAACGTGAGGAACGCGGACTGCGGCTCGTCCACGACAGCGCACCGGACGTCGAGGACCCGTGGGACGAGCAGCTCGACGCCCTGCGGGCGAGACAGGTGCTCGGCTCGCTCGGGCCACACCACCGGGCGGCCTTGACCCTGCGGTACGTCGACGGTCTCGGGGTGCCCGAGGTCGCCGGGCACCTGGGGCGCAGCGTGCACGCCACCGAGGCGTTGCTCGTCCGGGCCCGTGCCGCGTTCCGGCGCGCCTACCAGGAGAAGGGGGGTCGCGATGCCTGAGCCTTTCGACGCGCTTCGCCGTCCCTCCGAGCGGGTTGCGCCCGACCCGGACTTCGCCGCCGAACTGCGTGACGACCTGCGTCGCGCCATCTTGAACGGAGCCGATGTGACCACCACCGAAGCCCCCGCTGCCACTGCCGAACTGCGCTCGCTGACGCCGTACCTGGCTGTTTCCGACGCCCGTGCCGCCATCGGCTTCTACGTCGAGGTCTTCGGCGCGGTCCGGCGCGGTGACCCGATCCTCATGGACGACGGCCGCGTCGGGCACGCGGAGCTGGCCATCGGGGACGCGGTGCTGATGCTCGCCGAGGAGTACCCGGAGATCGGCCACACCGCGTCGCACGAGGGTGGTGCGTCGGTGCGGGTCGAGGTGCCGGACGCCGATGCCAGCGTTGCGCGGGCGGTGGAGCTGGGCGCGACGCTGATCCGTGCGGTGAGCGACTCGCCGTACGGCCGCAACGGTTCGTTCCGCGACCCGTTCGGCCAGCGCTGGCTGGTGTCCCAGGCGCCTTCGCGGGCGGCGGGACCGCGCCCGGCCCGTCACGGCGAAGCCATGTACTTCACGTTCCAGGTGCCGGAGGCCGAGCCGGCGAAGTCGTTCTACGGCGCGGTGCTGGGCTGGCAGTTCACGCCCGGCTCGGTGTCCGACGCGTGGGGGTTCGCGGGGCCGGGTCTCGAAGGCGGGTTGTGGGCCGGGGACCGGCAGGTGGGCTGGAAGCTGATGTACGCGGTCGACGACCTCGAGACCGCCCTGGCGCGGGTTCGTGCGCAGGGCGGCCGGGCGGGTGAGGTCGAGAACCACCCGTACGGGACCACCGCCGACTGCACCGACAACCAGGGCATCGAGTTCTGGCTCTGGCAGAAGCCGTGATCACCGCAGGGTGAACACCACGACGTCGTTGGACTCCACCTTGGTCAGCGGCAGGCCGTCGGTCGGCCGCTGGAGGATGCCCATCGCGCCCTCCATGGACTTCACGACGACGACCTTGCGGATGCCGTACCGCTTGAAGACGTCGATGCTGTGCTTGTCCGGGAACGTGGCCGACGAGTCCTGCATGTCGTGGAACTGGGGCCCGTAGTTGCTGGCCGTGCCGTTGGCCGTCGTCGGGAAGCCTTCGGTGGACCACAGCTGGTACTTGAAGTTGCTCCACAGGTCCATCGGCAGCAGCGCGATCGGTTCCTCCGTGGTCGTGAACACCTGCTTGACGTCCGGCGGGATCCCGGGGTTCTCGACCTGCTGCCAGCGCGGAATGCCTTCAACCAACGCGAAGAAGGCGGGGAACATCATGTAGAACGCGATGACCTGCGTGGCCATCCGGGTGTGCTCGTCGATGAACCGGTAGAGCCGGGTGACCAGGCCGCCCGCGGAGATCGCCAAGCCGAGGGTGACCCAGATGATCATCCGGCCCGGGGTGCGCATGGCGTCCCAGCCGGGCAGGAAGTTCCAGAACAGCCAGTAGAGGCCGCCGCCGAGGAACGACGTGCCGAGCGAGAGCAGCACGGTGAAGACGATGAACCCGCCGAGGAACGCCCGGACCCGCCACGTCCAGGCGCTGAAGAACAGGCCCGCGATCCCCAGCACGGCGACCGCGAGACCGGGGAAGAGCAACATTTCGCCGGCGCCCTCCTGCGGGAGCGCGGCTTGGTCGTTGAAGGCCGTTTCCAGCCACAGCCAGGTCTCGTACGGCGCGGTCCACAGGCCGTTGACGGGCGGCGAGAAGACTTCGACCTCGCGCCAGGTGCGCGTGAAGCCGTACTCCGAGCGGACCCGCAGGAACGGGACCACCAGCCACCAGACGATGCCGAGGAACGCGACGACGCCGGCGACGTTCGCGATGATCATCCGGCGGCCCAGGCGCCAGGCGTGGAGCGCGATCGCGATCCCGACCAGTGCCATCAGGTAGACGAAGGGCAGCCCGATCGCCCACCCGATGCTGACCTGCCAGGCGGCGATGAGCCAGCCGGCGACCACCCAGCGCGGCTTGGTCTCGCCGCGCTCGCCGCGGAAGGTGAAGCCGTGGCCCTTGGCCAGCGCCCACAGGGCCAGCGCGATCCCGCCGGTGGAGAGGACGTTGAGGTGGGCGATCTGGCTGAGCCGCCACGGCGCCCACGCCCACACGACGCCGGCCAGCAGCGCGCCCTGCCAGTTGCTGCCGAGCTGCTTGACCAGCAGGTACGCACCGGCGAAGGCCAGCGCGAAGCAGAACACGAAGAGGACGTTGTAGAGGAAGACGTTGTTGTACTGGCCGTCGCCCGCGAAGACGCTGAACGGGAGGTAGCCGAGCAGCGTCTCGCCGAACGCGTAGTTGTCGACCGCGGGGTAGAACTGGTTCGACGTCCAGAAGTCGCCGCCGTGGGTCAGCCAGTGGTGCTGCCAGCCGAGCTCCCAGACCCAGAGCAGCGGATCGCCGAGCCCGCCGGTGAGCAACGACTTCGGGTGCGTGACGATCCGGTGGTTGAAGACCATCGAAATCGCCAGGCCGACGTAGAAGGCGATCAGGCCTTCGCTGATGAGCAGCCGGCCGAGCCACAGCGCCGCCTTGCGGCCGTCGAACCGGCGGCGGGACGCCCGCGGCGCCTCCTCGGCGGACGGCGGAACGGTCTCTTCGGCCGTGGCTCCTTCCACGTCCTGCCCCCTTAGTGCTCGGTTTGGGGGCAGCCTACCTGCGCTGCTCCGAGCGCTAACGGCCTGCCGCGTACCCCTGCATTCCCCGGGCGTTGGCCGCCGCTCGCAGGATGCCGCCGGTGCGGGAGACCGCCGAGAGGCGGCCCAGTGCCCAGTCGCCCGCGTCGACCAGCGCGTGACCGCGCGCACGCAGGGCGTCCAATGTGGACGGGCCCAGCCGGGACTCCGCCACCAGTTCGCGCGGGTTCCACGAGCGCGGGTAGAACGAGCTGGGGAACGCCGTGGTGTGCCAGGCCGGGGTGTCGATCGATTCCTGGAGGTTCAGGCCGCCGTAGACGTGGGCCAGCCAGAAGCACAGCTGCCACTGGTCCTGCTGGTCGCCGCCCGGGGTGCCGAAGGCCAGGGTGGGGACGCCGTCACGCAGGGCCAGCGACGGCGACAGCGTGATGCGCGGCCGCTTGCGCGGGGCCAGGGAGTTCGGCAGGCCCTGCTCCAGCCAGAACATCTGGCCGCGGGAATCGAGGCAGAAGCCGAGGGACGGGATCGTCGGGCTCGACTGCAGCCAGCCGCCGGACGGCGTGAGCGAGACCAGGTTGCCCGCCGCGTCGACGACGTCGAGGTGGACCGTGTCGCCGCGGGTCTGGCCCTGGGGGCCGACCGTCGGCTCGCCCGTTGCGCCGCCGCCCGCTTCGACGCCCTGCAGGGAGTCCAGGATGGCCGGGAGGCGGGCCGGGCCGCGGGCGTCGCCCGGTCGCAGGTCGGGTGAGGCCGTGTCGGTGATCAGGGCACGCCGGGCGTCGGTGTAGGACGGCGAAAGCAGCACGTCCAAGGGGACGTCGGTGTCGCCGTACCAGGCCTCGCGATCCGCGAAGGCCAGCTTCGCCGCTTCGGTCGCCAGGTGCACCGTGCGTTCCGACGGAATTCCATCCACATAGGACAGCTCGTCGCGGAAGCCGTGCAGCAGGAGCGCCTGCTGCAGCAGGGCCGGGCCCTGCGTCCAGCCGCCCATCTTGACCAGTCGCCAGTCGCCGACGTCGGCGACTGCCGGGTCCTCGTACGAGGCCGACCACGACGCCAGGTCGTCACCCGTCAGCAGGCCCGCGTGGTCGCGGCCGGAGTCGTCGCGGAAGGCCTGCCGGCTGAACTCCTCGATCGCCTCCGCGACGAACCCCTGTGACCAGGCACGCCGTCCGGCGTCGAGCTGCGCTTCGCGCCCCGGGACCGACTCCGCCTCGCGCAGCAGCCGCTCCCACGTGTCGGCCAGTGCCGGGTTCCGGTGCAGGCCCGACGCCGGTTTGCCGTCCGGCATCCAGAGCGCCGCCGACGTCGGCCAGTGTTCGGTGAACAGGCGGGAGACGGCGTGGATCGTGTCGCCGACGCGTGACACCAGCGGAACGCCGTTGCGGGCGTAGCCGATCGCGTACTTCAGCACCTCGCGAAGCGGCTTCGTGCCGTAGTCGCGAAGCAGCAGGAGCCAGGCGTCCCAGGCACCCGGGACGGTCGCCGGGAGCAGGCCGCTGCCCGGGATCAGGTCCAGCCCGAGCGACGCGAAGTGCTCGGGCGTGGCCCCCGCGGGCGACGGGCCCTGGCCCGCCAGCGCCCGCGGGACCGGGTCGTCCGCCGTCACGAAGAGGCCGGGGACCTGCCCCGCCGGGCCGCACAGGTGCGGCTCGGCGACCTGCAGGACGAAGCCGGCGGCGACCGCCGCGTCGAACGCGTTGCCGCCGTCCTCCAGCACCGCCATCCCGGTGGCCGAAGCCAGCCAGTGCGTCGATGCCACCATCCCGAAGGTGCCGGTCAGCTCCGGCCTCGTCGTGAACATGCCTCGATAGTACGCATTGCTAAGGAGGGCACTTTCACGTGAAAGTGCCCTCCTGGGGCTACCAGGATGCGGGTCGTCGCCGCTCCGGCTCGTACGGCTGCGTGATGATTTCCATCCCGTTGCCGCCGGGATCGAGGAAATAGACGCCACGGCCGCCGTGGTTGTGGTTGATTTCGCCGATCTGCTTCCCCATCGGGTCGGCGTGGTAGGTCACGCCCGTTTCGACGAGCCGCGCGAAGACGGCGTCGAAGTCGTCCTCCGGGATCAGGAAGCAGTAGTGCTGCAGGCGCAGGTCCTGCTCGGGGATGGTCGCGAAGTCCAGCCGGACGCCGTTGCGGGTCTCGACGGGGATGAACGGACCCCATTCCTCCCCGACCTCGAGGCCGAGCAGGTTCGCCAGGAATTCGGCGGATTCCCGGTTGTTCCGGGACGGGACGATCAGGTGGTTCAATTCAACGGAAACGGATACTGACACGGTTGAAATGCCTCCGGGGCACTCCCGCCACCTCCATGCCTCACCCAGCCGGTGACCGACACGCGATGCCGTGCCGATCACCCTAGCGGGCGGGCCGCACTCACGCAGTGGTTTTTCAGGACACCTTGATTCGCGCCGCCGCGCGCGGCCGTCCAACGCCCTGCCAGGACAGCCCCGCGTCCACGATCACCCGCGGGTCGAGCAGGTTGCGCGTGTCGACGACGTCGATGCCCTCCATGAGCTCGGCCATCGCCGCCCAGTCGAGGTGCTTGAACTCGGCCCACTCGGTCAGCACGACGACGGCGTCCGCGTCCTTGGCGACCAGGTAGGGGTCGTCGACGACGGTCATCCCGGCGATCTCGCCGTCGACGGCCGGGTCGTAGGCGATCAGCTCGGCGCCCAGCGCGCCCAGCACCGACGAGACGGCGAGCGCGGGCGAGTCGCGCAGGTCGTTGGTGCCCGCCTTGAACGCCAGGCCCAGCACGCCGATCCGGGCGCCGGCCAGCGTCCCGCCGACCGCGCCGGCGATCTTCGCGACGATCCGGTCGCGCTGGGCCAGGTTCTCGTCGATGGCGGAGGTCAGCATGGTGAAGTCGTAGTTCACCGACTCGGCCACCTTCACCAGCGCGCTGGTGTCCTTCGGCAGGCAGGAG
This sequence comes from Amycolatopsis sp. lyj-346, assembly GCF_046548975.1. Lineage (NCBI taxonomy): Bacteria > Bacillati > Actinomycetota > Actinomycetes > Pseudonocardiales > Pseudonocardiaceae > Amycolatopsis > Amycolatopsis sp. lyj-346. The sequence continues at coordinate 1,093,589 of NZ_JAJPWT010000001.1, read as the reverse complement.
CCACCCCAGCCGGGGCCGGGCTTGAGGAACGTCCGGCCGATGCGCCGGTCGTGGCCCATGCCCTCGGTGACGAGGTCGATGTCCGCACCGAGCCGTTCGCACAGCTCGGCGATCGAGTTGACGTAGGACAGCTTCAGCGCGAGGTAGCAGTTCGCGGCGTACTTCACCAGCTCCGCGCTCGCCGCGTCGGCGACGACGAGGGGCGCGTCGAGCTCGGCGTACAGCTCGCCGACCCAGCGCGCGGCGGCGAGGTCGTCCGAGCCCACGACGATCCGGTCCGGGCCGAGGAAGTCCGCGACCGCGGTGCCTTCGCGGAGGAACTCGGGGTTCGACACGACCGGCACGTCGGTCCGGCCGACCAGTGCCTGGATCCGCTTCGACGTGCCGACCGGCACGGTCGACTTGGTGACCAGCGCGCAGCCGCGGGGCAGGACGTCCCCGATCTCGGCCGTCACGGCCTCGACCGCGCGCAGGTCGGCGGAACCGCCGGCCCCCATCGGCGTCGGCACGCACAGGAACACCGCCTGCGCGTGCCGGACCGCGTCCCGCGCGCCGACGACGAACTGGAGGCGCCCGGCCGCGAGCCCGCGGTGCACCAGGTCGGCGAGCCCGGGTTCGAGGATGTCGACGCGGCCGGCGCTCAGCCGGGAGACCTTCGCGCGGTCGACGTCCACGCAGGTGACGAAGTGCCCCAGACTGGCCAGGCAGGCCCCCGTGGTCAAGCCGACGTATCCGGTTCCTACCACCACGATCCGAGCTGGCGTCATGCTCTTGAAAGTGACAGCCGGAGTTGGCCACCGCGCTAACGGAAACAGACGGGCCTGGAAGCGGTGAGCGAAGACACGAACCGCCATGCCGCTTTTCGGGGGGTCCGGGTGGCGAAGCCCCCGGCCCGGGGCAGGGCCCCGGATGTCACAGCGAACGAGCGTTAACCTTGTCGCGAATCGGAGCAGCGAAGGGAACGGCACAGATGCAGATCAACGGCACCGCGGCGCTCGTCACCGGGGGCGCGTCCGGCCTCGGCGGAGCCACCGCGAAGGCCCTCGCGGCCAAGGGCGCGCGGGTGTTCGCGCTCGACCTGGCAGCGTCGATCGAGAAGGCCGAGCAGATCGAGGGCATCACCTACGTCGAGGCCGACGTCACCGACGTCGCGCAGGTCGAGGCCGCCGTCGCGACCGCGGCCGGCTCCGGCGTGCCGCTGCGGACCGTGGTGAACTGCGCCGGCATCGGGCCGTCCGGGCGGATCCTGTCGAAGAAGGGCCGCCACGACCTCGCGCTGTACGCGAAGGTCATCCAGATCAACCTGGTCGGCACGTTCAACGTGCTGACCATCGCGGCCGAGGCGATCGCCAAGACCGAGCCGCTCGAAGACGACGCCCGCGGCGTCATCGTCAACACCGCCTCCATCGCGGCGTTCGACGGCCAGATCGGGCAGGTCGCCTACTCGTCGTCGAAGGGCGGCGTCGTCGGCATGACCCTCCCCGCGGCCCGCGACCTGGCCTCGCACGGCATCCGCGTGCTGACCATCGCGCCGGGCATCGTCGACACCCCGATGCTCGCCACGGTCAGCGACGACTTCCGCGCGTCGCTCGCCGCCGGCGTCCCGTTCCCGAAGCGCCTCGCGCGGCCGGACGAGTACGCGCAGCTCGCGCTGTCCCTGATCGACCACGACTACCTGAACGGCGAGGTCGTCCGCATGGACGGCTCCCTCCGCATGGCCCCGCGCTGACCCCCGAGGTCGGCACTTTCTCCAGGAAAGATGCGTCCGAGGGGCCTTCGGACGCATCTTTCCTAGGGAAAGCTCGTCTCAGCGGGTGAGACGGACCTCCAGGGCGATGCCGTTGGCGGTGACCGAGCAGCCGCCGAAGGTGCTTTCCGCGGCCAGCGCCTCGAACTGCGCCGGCGTGAACGCGCGGCGCCGCAGCCACCCGAGTGTCTGCCGGACGGTGAAGCCGCTGAGCGCGCCGACGTTCATGCCGGCGACCTCGCGCTCGATGTCCGCGCTCGTGGCCTCGTGGTTGAGGTCGTGGATCACCGCGAAGCCGCCCGGGCGCAGCACGCGGTGCATCTCGTTGAGCGCCGTCACCGGCTGCCGGAAGTTCTTGAACGCGGCCTGGCAGATCACGAAGTCGAACGACTCGGCCGCGAAGGGCGCCTCCGTCACGTCCCCCTGCCGGAAGTCCGCCGTCACCCCGGCCTTGCGAGCTTCTCCGGCGGCGATCTCGACCATGGTGTGGCTGATGTCGAGCCCGGTGACGCGGTAGCCGCGCTTCGCCAGCTCCACGGCGAAGAAGCCGGGCCCGGGCGCCACCTCCAGGATTTCGGCGCCGTCGGCCAGCCCGGCGGTCACTTCGGCCGCTTGCCGCCGGTACTGCGCGAGCTGGGCTTCGGTGCCACGGTTCTTGGCGTACCAGCGAGCCTGGAAACCTTCCATTTCGGGCAGTTTGTGCTTGCGGGTCGTCTCCATGGATCTCTCCTGTCCGTTGAGCCGAACCGAAGAGCGCACCCGGTTTATCCTTGCGGTGCCACCTCGTGACCGGGCGTGCTCGGTTCGGGGTCGAGGACCCCGGGCGGTGTGCCAGCACCCCCGGGGTCCGTGCTTATCTCTCTTCCACGAACTCCCCCAGGTCAGCGGGAGGTTCGCCGGTCTCGTACCAGCGCCGCCAGGCTTCGATGCCCGGCAGGGTGCCGCTGGTCAGTTCGCCGAGGAAGCCGCGCACCCAGCGCGCCTCGGCCTCCGTCATCGCGATGTCGTACTCGACCTCCATCAGGAAGATCCGCGGCATGAGCGGACGCAGCTGGTCGAGCACGGCCCGCTGCTTCCCGGCCCGTTCGTCGAGCCGGTCGAGCCGCTGCCGGAGCCGGCTGATCGTCTGGTCGGGGCCGAGGACGCCCATCATCGAAAGCCCGGACCGGAACCGCGGGGGTTCCGGGTCGACCGTGCCGACGAGCTCGCGGACCCAGTCCTCGAACTCCTCACGGCCGGCCGGGGTGATCCGGTAGACGGTCCGCTCGGGCCGTCCGCCGTCCTTGACGCTCTCGACGGCCTCGATGAAGCCGTGTTTCTCCAGGTTGGCGACGACGGTGTAGAGCGAGCCCCACTTGATCGGCAGGTCGGCGTCCTTGCCGCGCTCCTTGAGCACGGCCGCCATCTCGTACGGGTGCATGGGGCGGTCCAGCACTACGGACAACACGGCCAGGCCGAGCAGATTGCCGACCTTCCGCCGCTTCACCCCGAGCTCCCCCTGCTTCCTCGTCCACGAGTACTCGTGGACGAGTATTACGCAGGACGCGTCAACCGGCAAGTGTCTTAGTCGGCAAAGCACCTCAGAGGTCGAACATGTACGGGATTTCGTCCTGGGCCCGCGCGTCGATCCACTCGCGCAGCGCCCGCGTCGCGAGGACGTCGTCTTCGTTGTAGCGCAGGAGCCGTTCGCGCTGGTCGTCGTCCGGCTTCTCGCCGTCCATGCCCACGGCGTCGCGGTACCAGCGCATCGACGCCTCGCCGCCCGCCTCCGGGTCGCGCCAGGAGAAGCCGGCCACCGGCGCGATCACCTTCAGGCCCTTGCCGTGGGAGCACAGGAACTGGTCGGTGACGCTGCGGAAGAGGTCCACCCACTGCTCGGAATCCACAAAGGACTGGATGTCCTTCTTCGCCGGGACGCCGGGGTGGTCGCCGAAGCGCTCGACGGAGCCGAAGAGCCAGCGGTTCTCGGCGAGCGCGTTGTAGCAGTAGGCGCGGAAGGTCAGGCCCGCCGCTTCGGTGCGCTCGCGGACGTCGGTGAGCCAGGCCCAGAACTCCGCGAAGGATCGGGCCTCGTCGTCGGTGGGCAGCGGGTCCCACGTCGCGAAGGCGCGGTAGCCCCGCGGGACGCCGATGTCGGCGCCGCTGAGCAGGCAGCCCCAGAGGTACGCGCCGGCGTCGCCGAAGCTCTCCATGTCGACGTCGACCTCGACGTCGGCACGCGGCACCTCGACCCGGTCGACGCGGCGCACCAGCGTCAGTTCGGCCAGCCAGGCCCGGGCGAGCACGACGGCGTCCGCGAAGCTGACGCCGGTCCAGTTCACCGCCGGCGACTCGCCCGCCGGGTCGAGCGCGGCCAGCTTGTCCACAGTGGACACCCCGGCGCGGCGCAGCTCGACCGCGTCCTCGCCGCGGACGACGAGGCTGACGTCGCGGGTTTCGGTGAGCACGACCTCGCACGTCGGCCACCACGGGCAGCGACGGCACTCCAGCACGCGCGACGGCTCGGCGAGTGGCTCCTCGCCGTTCGCGGCGGCGGTCGCGATGGCGAGCCGGTCGGCGAACCGGGCCTGGTACTCGGTGAGCGCGTTGCGCCCGCCCGGCCAGGTGCCCGCGGTGAGGTCGTGCCAGAGGACGACGTCGGCGTCGAGGCCGATGACGCCGCCGAGGGTGAGGCTCTCGTCGGCCTGCCCGAGCGTCTGCAGCATGCGGCGGACGTGCACGAGCCGGAGCTGGTCGCGCGGCTGCGACCGGACCTTGCGGCTCTCGTCGGCTGTCCGGTGTCCCGGGTCGAGATCGGTCAGTTCGGTGACGATCGCCCCGGCGCCGCGGTCGGTGATGCGGTGCCGCACGACGAGCACCGGGACGTAGCCGCGGCCGGTGCGGACGAGGAGGTCGATGCCGCCGCGCCGGTGCCCGGCCGCGTCGACCGGCAGGAGTGCACCCCAGATGTACCGCGCTTTCTCGGCGAAGGCCTGTTCGGTCCGCTCGACGCGCTCGTGCGCCGGGAGGTCGCGGGCGATCTTCACCCAGTGGCCGGGGTTGGCGGCCATCAGCCTGCCGACGATGTCCTCGCGGTGCGCGGCGGCGTCGTCGATCCGCTGCTGCGCGGTGGGGTCGGGCGGCGAAAGCGGCACCTCGCGCATGGCGGGATCGTGTTCGAGGTGCACGCGGCGACGGCAGCGGCTGACCGCGCCCGCGTCGAGTACCACCTCGGTGTTCATGGAGATCACTCTAGATTCCCACCGCCGAGCCGACATGCCCGCCACCCGGGCGACCAGTAAGTTCGACCTCGACACGTCGCAGGAGGTGCCATGGCGCGCAAGGCCAAGGTCGAGGGTGAAGCCAGGTTCACCCCTAAGAGGGCGAAGAACGCGGTCGCGGTGGCGAAGGTGCTCGGCCCAGCAGTGCTCCCGGTGCTCGCGCCGCTGGCGGTGCGCGCGGCGGGCTCGGCCCGCGAGGCGTACGACCGCTACCAGGCGCGCAAGCTGGGGGTTTCGGTCGACCGGCTGGGCGAGTACACCGGCCGGGGCGCGGCCCTGCACGCCCGGATCGCGGGCGTGGCGGAGGGCTGCCAGGACCTGCGGAAGTCCGAGAAGGCGTCGAAGGCGGACCAGGAGTTCGCGCAGGGGGCGCTGGGGACGTTGGAGCAGCTGTCGGCCTCGATCCGCGCCGCGGAGCGGATGCCGTCGGCACGCCGGAAGTCGGTGCACCGCGCGGTGGCCGGCGAACTGGAACGCCTGGAGGGGCAATTGCTGCACCGGCTGGGCATTTGACCGCAGCCCCCACCCTGTCCCGGGGGGCGTCCCCTGGTCCAGTCTATCGGCGGTGGGGGTCAAAAACCGGTGCCCCGGAAATCTGTGGACAACTCCGGGCCTGTGGATGGCTGATTTGACAAACGGCCGGGCAGCAGCATTGCTGCCCGGCCGTTCGGTTACTGGATGAAGCCCTTATTGACCATCCAGTCGTGGGCGACCTTGCCCGCGTCCTTGCCGTCGACGTCGACCTGTTTGCAGAGTTCGATCATCTGCTCGTTGTCGATTGCCGCGCTCACCTTCTCCAGCGGTCCGCGGAGGTCCGGGTGGGACTTGAGGAACTCCGTGCGCAGCGTGGCCACCGCGTTGTACTGGGGGAACGCTTTCTTGTCGTCCTCCAGCACCCTCAGGTTGAGGCCTGAAATGCGGCCGTCCGTGGTGAAGACCTCGCCCACCGGGCAGGTTCCGCTCGCCACCGCCGAATAGATCGTGCCGATGCCGAAGTTCTTCACCGTCGGGTTCTGGAAGCCGTACGCCTTCACCGCCGCCGGGAAGCCGTCCTGGCGGCTGGTGAACTCCGTCTCCAGGCAGAACACCGCCTGGTCCGGCTTCTGCTTGATGAACGCCGCCAAATCGGACGTCGTCTTCAGGTTGTTCTGCGCGCCGTACGCCTCCGTCACCGCGAAGGCGTATTGGTCGTTCAGCGGCGAATAGTTCAGCCACGTGACGCCGAACTTCTCCTCGTCCGCCTTGGCCGTCGCCTCGTACTGGGCCTTCTCGCCGCCCGGGACCGGGAGCTCGTTGCCCTGGTAGTTGATCCAGCCGGTGCCCGTGTACTCCCACGTGACGTCGGTCTGGCCGGACAGCAGGGCCTGGCGCGACGAATTCGACCCCTTGATGTCGGACAGGTCGACGACCTCCGCGCCGGCCGCCGTCAGGGCCATCTCGGCCATGTACGCCAGGATGATGTTCTCGGTGAAGTCCTTGGACCCCACCGTCACCTTCACCCCCTGCAGGGACGGGATCGGCTGGATCGAGCCCGGCCGGATGTCGTACGGCACCGCCTGGTTGACCGTCAGCCCGCAGGACGACAGCGTCAGTACCAGCAGCGCCACGACGGACAGTCGCCGGAGTTTCATCGCAGCCCCTTCGGTCCGAAGAACTGTTCGGCGACCGCGCCCACCCAGTCGACCAGCAGCGCCAGCGCGACGGCCAGCACCGAGCCGGTCACCAGCACCGGGGTCAGGTTCAGCTTGTAGCCGGTGTCGATGAGCAGCCCGAAGCCGCCGGCGTTGACGAACATGCCGAACGTCGCCGTGCCGACCGCCAGCACCAGCGACGTGCGCAGGCCGGCCAGGATCAGCGGGACGGCCAGCGGGAGCTCGACCCGCCACAGCACCGCGGCCGACGACATCCCGATGCCGCGGCCCGCGTCGATCAGCGCCGGGTCGACCTGCTGGATGCCGACCATCGTGTTCCGCAGCACCGGCAGCAGCGAGTAGAACGCCAGCGGCAGCGCCGCCACCCAGATCCCGCCGGTCGCGCCGGTGATGATGAACCACAGCACCAGCACGCCCAGCGCGGGCGCGGCCTGGCCGATGTTCGCGATGGCCAGGAAGATCGGGGCCAGGAAGCGTGCCCACCTCCGCGTCACGAGGACCCCGAGCGGCACCGCGACCAGTACGACGATCGCCGTCACCACCAGCGTCATCAGCAGGTGGTCCCACAACGCCGTGAGCAGTGAAGACGCGTTGAGCGTTTCCTTCTCCGTCGCGGTCAGGCCGCTGGAGAACACGGCGGTCAGCGTCACCGCGACGATCACCAGCACCACGATCGGCTGGGCGAACAGCCGGACGCGTTCCGCGCGTTTCGAGCCGGACTCGGTGCTGAAGCCGGTGTCGACGGCGGCCGTCATGCCGGCACCTCTTCGTCGTTCGTGTGCTCCTCGCGCAGTTGCTGGATGGTCGCGATCACGGTGTCCAGCTGGATGGTGCCCGCGTACTCGCCGCGCGCGCCGGTGACCGGCACCGACCCGCCCTCGGCGAGCATCGCCTCGAGCGCGTCCTGCAGCGTCGACTGCAGGCTGACGATGTCGCGCAGCGGCTTGCCGAGGTTGGTCAGCGACGTCGCCGAAGTGAGCTCGCGGGCGTGCACCCACCGCGTCGGACGGCGGCGCGCGTCCAGCACGAGCGCGAAGTGCTTGCGCGACGCCTGGAGCTTCTCCCGCACCGACGCGGGCGTTTCGTCGACGGTCACCGTGAGCGCGTCCTGCTGGAGTTCGACGTCGCGGACACGCAGCAACGTCAGCTGCTTCAGCGACGCGCCCGCGCCCACGAAGCCCGCGACCGTGTCGTCCGCCGGGTTCGCCAGGATCGCTTCGGGCGTGTCGTACTGCAGGATCGACGACTGGTTGCCGAGCACCGCGATCTTGTCGCCGAGCTTCACGGCCTCGTCGAAGTCGTGCGTGACGAACACGATCGTCTTCTGCAGTTCGCCCTGCAGCCGCAGCAGCTCGTCCTGCAGGTTGCCGCGGGTGATCGGGTCGACCGCGCCGAACGGCTCGTCCATCAGCAGCACCGGCGGGTCCGCGGCGAGCGCCCGCGCGACGCCGACGCGCTGCTGCTGCCCGCCGGAAAGCTGGCGCGGGAAGCGGTCCCGGAAGTCGGCCGGGTCGAGCCCGACCAGGTCCATCATCTCCTCGACCCGGTCGTTGACCTTCTTCTTGTCCCAGCCGAGCAGGCCCGGCACCACCGCGATGTTCTGCGCGACGGTGAAGTGCGGGAACAGCCCGGCCTGCTGGATGGCGTAGCCGATGCGACGGCGGAGGGTGTCGACGTCGAGCTTCAGCGCGTCGTCGCCGCCGATGGTGATCCGGCCGGACGTCGGCTCGATCAGCCGGTTGATCATCCGCATGGTCGTGGTCTTGCCGCAGCCGGACGGGCCGACGAAGACGACGATCTTGCCGGCGGGCACGACCATCGAGAAGTCGTCGACGGCAGGCTCGCGGGTGCCGGGGTACCGCTTGGTCACGTGCTCCAGCTCGATCTCGACGCCGGAGACTTCCTCGTTCTCAGCCACGGACACCCCTAGAAATGGTGAAGCGCTTGATCAGGACGTAGACGCCGTCGAGCAGCAGGGCGAGGATGACCACCCCGACCGTGCCGGTGACGGCTTGGTTCAGGGAGTTCGTGCTCCCCGCGTTAGTGAGCCCGGAGAAGACCTCGGCGCCGAAGCCGGGCCCCTTCGCGTAGGCGGCGATCACGGCGATGCCCATCAGCATCTGCGTGGCCACCCGCATGCCGGTGAGGATCGCCGGCCACGCCAGCCGCAGCTCGACCCGGGTGAGCACGCCGAAGCGGCTCATCCCGATGCCGCGGGCGGCGTCGGTGATCGCCGGGTCGACGCCGTCGAGCCCGACGATGGTGTTCCGCACGATCGGCAGCAGGCCGTAGAGCACCAGCGCGATGACGGCCGTCGTCGGACCGAGCCCGGAAATGGGGATCAGCAGACCCAGGAGGGCGAACGACGGGACCGTCAGGATCGTGCTCGCCAGCGCCGTGGCCACCGCCGAACCGATCGGGCTGCGGTACACCGCGACCCCGATCAGCACGCCGAGGACCGCGGCGAGGATCGTGCACTGCACCACCATGCTGGTGTGGAGGTAGGCCTCCAGCCACAGTTTGCTCGCCCGGTCTGAGATGTAGTCGAAGAGGTTCATCCGTGTGGCTCTCCCGCCCTTCGCACCGGCCTTCACCCGAACGGGCTAGTTCCTGACCGACGGCTCAGTACCCACGACACGGCCGGCCCAAACCCCCGTCTGCGGCCCACCGTGGCCTACCCGCCGGAGATCGGCAACAAATCACCTGAACCGGGTCGCGGCGTGGGACGTGAAGCTGGTGTGTGCTCACTTCACGGGATCACACGCTCACGGCGAGGCAGTTCCCTTAGGCTGCTCTTCATGAGCGATCCGGCACGGCGTCCCGCCGCGCTGGGGGCTACCCGCGGAGCATTGCTCGCCGTGAGTGCCGGTGCACTTTCCGTGACGGCACACCGGATCGCCGACGGCGGCCTGCCGGATCCGGCGATGACCGTGCTGCTCACCGGCCTGTTCGGCTGGACCGCGGCCGCGCTCGCCCGCAAGGCGCGCGGGCCGGTCGCCACGATCGCCCTGCTGGGGATCGCCCAGCTGGTGATGCACCTGCTGCTCACCACGCTCGCCGACCACCACGACACGTATGCGGTGTCCGGCACCACCGGGCTCGGCATGACCGCCGCGCACAGCGTCGCGACCGTGCTCACCGCACTGCTGCTCGCCCACGCGGACACGATGCTCCTCACGGTGCTGGCCGTGCTGCGGGCGTTCCTGCCGCGGCTGCTCACGCCACTTCCGGTGCCGTCCGCGGCACCCGCGCTCGTCCCGGCCCGCGTGGCCGGTCCGGACCACCTCGTCGGCGTCGACCTGCGCCGGATCCGCGGGCGGCGCGGCCCGCCCGGCCACTCCTGAACCCCAGCTCATCCCCGAAACGGCCGGCAGTCACCCCCGCCGGGCGACTGGGGGCACTTTCACGTGAAAGTGCCCTGTCCCCGAACCGGGCCGTCCCCTTTTCTTGCGTTCATCAGGAGTGAACCCCATGTCCCAGCACGTCTTCAAACGCGCCGGTTTCCTCGCCGCCACCGTCGGTGTCGCCGGTCTCCTCGGCGCGGGCGCCGCGTCCGCGCACGTCACCGCCAACGTCTACGGCCCGCAGCCCACGAAGGGCGGCTACGCGGCGATCGTGTTCCGCGTGCCGAGCGAGGAGAAGGACCCCGTCACCACCACGAAGGTCGCCGTCGACTTCAAGGCGGACTACGGCATCGGCTCGGTGCGGACCAAGCCGGTCCCCGGCTGGACCGCCCAGGTGACGAAGTCGAAGCTGCCCGCCCCGATCACCAAGGACAACGGGACGCAGATCACCGAGGCCGTCACCGCGGTGACCTGGACCGCGCAGCCGGGCAGCGAGCTCAAGGCCACCGACTACCAGGAGTTCTCGGTGAGCTTCGGCCCGCTGCCGAGCAACGTGGACCAGGTGGAGTTCCCGGCCCACCAGACCTACAGCGACGGCAAGGTCGTCGACTGGAACCAGCCGACGCCGGCGGGCGGCGAGGAGCCGGAACACCCGGCGCCGGTCGTCAAGCTGGCCGCGAAGTCCGAGGGTGACGCCCACGGGATGACCGCGTCCACCACCGGAGAGCACACCGAAGCCGCGGCGGCGACGTCGGACAACACGGCCCGCTGGCTCGGCGGAGCGGGCCTGCTGGTCGGCGCCATCGGCCTCGGCGTCGGAGCCGGCGCGACCATCCGGGCCCGCAAGGCCACCGCCAAGCCGGGAGGCAACAGCTAAATGCGCAGGGCGCTCGTCGCGCTGGCGTTGACCGCGGTGGCCGTGCTCGGCACGGCCACCCCGGCGCTGGCGCACAACGTGCTGATCTCTTCGGACCCGGCGAACGGTTCGTCCGTCGCCGCCGGCCCGCCGAAGATCGGCCTGACCTTCGACCAGTACGTGCAGGGCGCGGACGTCAACCAGATCGCGGTGACCGGACCCGGCGGCGGCCAGTGGGCCGAGGGACCGATCAGCGTGGTGAACAACGTCATCAGCGCGCCCCTGCGGCCGCTCGGACCGGCCGGCAAGTACACCGTCGGCTACCGGGTGCTGTCCGCGGACGGCCACCCGGTGACCGGTGAGCTCACCTTCACCCTGACGACCGCGGGCACCGGCACGCCGGCGACCGTCGACGCGGCGAGATCGCCGGGCGGCGCCGCTTCGGCGGCACCGCAGTCGTCGTCGACCGGGGTGCCGATCTGGGTCTGGATCGCCGGTGCCGTCGTGCTGCTGGCGATCGGGCTGACCGTGGCCCTGCGCTCGGGCGGCAAGGTCAGTCAGGAAAACACAGCAGAGAAGAAGCAGTAACTCAGATGACTCAGGCCGAGACCACCACGAAGGTCCGCTACTCGACACTGCTGTGCGTCGTGACGGCGGGCCTGCTCGGCGCCCTCATCGGCGTCGCGCTCACCGCCACCGCCCCGGTCCCCGGCGTGGTGCAACCCGACGCGGTGGTCTCGGCCGGCATCCCGGTCGTCCGGGTCCTGCTCGACCTCGCCGCGGTCACCACGATCGGGCTCGCGCTGCTCTCCGTGCTCGTCGGCTACGACCGGCCCAAGCTGACCGAGCCGGTCATGCGGCTGGCGCGCCCAGCCGGCGTCGCGGCCGCGCTCGTCTGGGCCACCGCCGCGGTCGTCGCGCTGATCCTGCAGACCGCGGAGTACAAGCCGGGCTCGTCGATGCTTTCGCCGTCCGACCTCGGCCAGTACATCGCCGACGTCGGCGCCGGGAAGGCGCTCGTCATCGTCGCCGTGCTCGCGCTGGTGCACGCCGGGATCGGCGCGCTGGCGCTGCGCTTCGGCGAGAAGGTGCCCGCCGAGGTCCGCGTCGGGCTGGGGCTGTTCGCGCTGCTGCCGCTGCCGGTCACCGGGCACGCGTCGAACTGGAACTACCACGACTACACGATGATCTCGATGGAGCTGCACGTCATGAGCGCCGTGGCCTGGACCGGCGGCCTCGGCGCGATGGCCGTGCTCCTCGCGGCGAACCGGACACTGCTGGCGCACGCGCTGCCCCGGTTCTCGAAGCTCGCGACGCTCTGCCTGGTCCTCTCGGCGGCGACCGGGCTGTTCAACGGCCTGGTCGAGATCTCGCTCAACCCGACCATCGGCTTCTGGCCGGCCATCTTCACGACGCCGTACGGGCAGCTGCTCGTCCTGAAGCTCGCCTGCACCGGCGTCATCGCCCTCCTCGGCGCGAACGTCCGCTGGCGCCTGATGCCGCGGATCGTCCGGCACGACCGCACGGCGCTCGCCGCGTGGGCCACGCTCGAGCTGACCGTGATGGGACTGGCGTTCGGGTTCGCCGTCGTGCTGACGCGGGCGCCGGTCGTCGCCTCCTGACGCTCGTCGCCGCAGGTAGACCCCGGCGCACAGTCACCGCGAGTAGCTGCAAATTGCGCATTGGGATGACCGGTGACCCATTGGAGGTGACTGGTGGGGCAGAACTTTCTACCCAGAGCGGACCGCCGTTCGGATGCGACGAACGGTCATTTGCCGTCGTCGAATGCACGTGCAGCACTGTGTCTTCGATCACACGAAGTGACAGATGGCGGTCAGCGGTAACGCGTCCACCGCGTGTCGGTCCGCGCGTTCCGGAAGTCGTCCAAGCGCCGGTACAGCTCCGGCCGGACCTGCGGCCGGCTGCGCAGGATCGGCAGCACGCTGGTCGTCAGCTTCAGCTCGCGGATGCCCCGGAGGACCGCGAACCCGGGCCAGGACGTCACGTCGAAGCCGTACGCCGCGACGAACGTCCGGTAGCGCACCGGCGGGTCGCCGAACCGCTCGCGGCCGACCGCCAGCGGCGTCAGGTCCCATTCCGGCGGGCCGACGCAGGAGGAATCGAAGTCGCAGAGCACCGGGCCGTCCGGGCCGGGGATGACGTTGCCGGGGTACGCGTCGCCGTGGACCAGGCCCCTGGGCAGCGGGAACTCCAGCTCGGCCAGCCCGGCTTCGAGCTCGGCGCAGCGGTCGAGCAGGAACTCCCGGTCGGCGTCGCTGATTTCCTCGGCGTCGGACACCCTGGCCCGCACCGCGGCGAACGGCGCCCACTCGGCGAGCCCGGCAGGCGGGGGCAGCGCGTGCACCTGGCGCAGCAGCCGGGCCAGGTCGGCCGACGTCGCCGGCCGGCCGATGCTCGGCACCTGGTGCCACACGGTCACCAGGTGCCCGCCGACTTCCAGCGGCTGCTCGACGTCGCCGAGCAGGCGGATGGCGGGGACGCCGTGTGCTTCGAAGTGCCGTGCCACGCGCACGACCGTGCCGACCCGGTGCCGCAGCTGCGTCGAACCGACGATCCGGACCACGAGCGGCGCCGCGACCAGGGCGTACACCGCGTTGTTGGTGAACCGCAGCAGTCGCGCGCCCGCCGGGTCGAACCCCAGCAGCGCGCACGTCTCGGCCAGTACGCCGCGCAGTTTCCCCGAGGTGAACCGGCCGTCCAAAACCGCGCCGGCGCCTTCGGGGTCAGGCGGCGTAGAAAGCGTGGAGGCGGTCGGCGAGGTCACGGGCGTCGGCGTTGTTCCGGCGGCGCTCGGCCTCCTCCTGCAGGGGCCGCATCCGGTCCTTGACCCGCTCGGACTTGATGCCCTCGGCGCAGTCGATGGCCTTGCCGCCGACCTTGGCGCCGTGGTCGAGGTCGCCGTCGAGCAGGTGGTTGGTGGCGAGCGCGCTCAACATGAACGTCTTGGAGCGGGCCATTTCGTCGTCGTAGGTCTCGACGGCCTTGTTCAGCGCGGGGATCGCGTACTTGGTGTGCTCGGCGTTCTTCTGCGCGAGCACCGTGTGCACGGTCCCGACCATGGCGTAGACGTCGGTTTCGGTGAAGAACTTGACCCACGACTCGGCTTCGGCCAGGTTGGCGCGCTCGAACTCGTCCTTGCTCCGGCCGAGCAGCTTCACCGCCTGCTCTTCGTTGCCCATCATCGCGTAGGCCCAGGCCTCGTTCGCGCACAGCACGGAGACGGCGAGCTCGGAACCACTTTCCTGGGCGGCGATCTGCCCCAGCTGGAACAGCTTCAGCGCATCGTTCGGGGCGTCCTGGTGCAGGTAGACGCGGCCCATGCGGTAGAGCACGTTGGCCACGAGCGGGTGGTTATCCCCCTGCTTGGCCAGGTCCAGCGCGTTCGCGAAGTGGCCGCGGGCGGAGTCCATCAGCCCGGTGTCGAAGGAGGTCCAGCCGGCCAGCGAGTGGAGGTCGGCGAGGGCGACGTAGAGCCGGTTCTTCACCATCTCGGTGCCGTTCGACTCCAGCATCTGCTGTCCCCAGGACAGCTGCGCCACCACGGCGTCGCGGCAGAACCCGCCGCCGTACTGGTAGTCCAGCGCCCGGAGCGCGCGCGTCGCGGCCTCCACCTGGCGCACGTCGGTCATCCCGATGCGCCCCGGAGCCGGCGTCCGCGCCGGTCCCGCCGACCACGTGCCCGATTCCGGGCCGAACACCGCCGCACCCATCGTGACCTGGGCAGCGTGCGCGAGGAACCTCCGTCGCTTCACGGACTCGTCCTCCTCAGCCTGCCGGCCGTCGGCGGAGCCGACGACCCGTATCGCCGTGGCCTCGTCGTAGGCGAGGCCCATGTATCCACGGGGGACACCCAGGCCGTCGGCGATCCTCGTGAGCACGTCGTAGGCCATGACCTGGCGACCCTTGAGGATCTCCGACACCTCGGACTGGGACTGGCCGGTCATCGCGGCGATCTGGCGCTGCGAGACACCGTGCTTGCGCAGGAGCCGGTAGACGGAGCTGATCTCGCGGGACGCGAGAGCCGCTCTCATCTCCGGCTGCTCCCACGCGTCAGCGGGAACTGCGTGGCTCTGCCGGGCGTCGGCACTGCCACCGTTACTGGCGTCCATCGCGCCCCCTCCACTGTCCGGTCGGGCGTCTGTGAAACAGCGTAGGCAAACCTGTGGAACCGTGTGAACAGCCGAACTGGCGCCCTGATCGGTCGGGGCGAAGTCCGCTGACCGCTTACCGTGGAACCGGCCCCAGTCACCGCTATGACGCCGATCCCACCTTCTATCGCACTCGGTTTCACCTCACTGTAGTTGTCAGATCTTCGTCACCGGCCGCACACCGGTAGCGATCACGGAGAGCTACGAAAACCGCAGCGTTGTGACAAGGCGATGTTGCAGAAGGCATCTTCGGACACTTTCGACAGAGCGGAGAAGGGCGTGGAGTTCGTGGACTCGTTCGCAGGGGGACATGCCGGCACGGCAACCCGCGCCGTGCGGCCGGCGACGGTCTCTCCCGTCCCTGCCGTCCGCCCCGTCACCCCCGCCGCCGCGGTGGACCCCCGCACCGCGAGCGTCCGGCACTACGAGGGCGGTCAGCTCGTGTGGCGCGTGCAGTGCGGCGACCTCATCAGCCGCGAGCGGGCCGTGACGGTGTTCGTGGAAGACAACCAGGTGGTACTGGTCTCGCCTCCCGGCGAGACCGCGCGGCTGACGTCCGGCCAGCTCGGCCAGCTGCGCGCCGCGCTCAACGAAGCCGCCAAGATGGCGGAAAGGTAACGGTGAGCTGACATGGATCAGGTACTCGGGCAGGTCCTCCGCAATGCGGTCTGGGAGCGCCTCGACATGCTGACCGACCTGGCGAACCGCGCCGACGCCCAATCGCTCGTCTCGGTCGCGCGCTCCGAACTGCCCCGGTTGACCGAGGCGTGGCGCGCGATGCTGAAGATGCACGAGCCCGACGAACGCGGTGACTGCCCGACCTGCTCGACCCGGTGGCACCGCTGCAAGGCGCCGTGCTCCGTCTGGCAGGTCGCGCACGAACACCTGGTGGCCGGCGGCCTGGCCCCGCAGCAGTCCTCGGACAGCCGCCTGCTGGGCCGCCGCAAGAGCCCGGTCCCGACGCACCCCGCGCCCACCGCGGCCGAGACCACCGGTCGCCACGCGCTGGTGAACCCGCGCCGAGCGGTCACGGCCTGACCCCTGGACAGGCGAGCCGCGGCCGGCCGATCGCCCCATCGGACCCGCGTCTGCACTCGCCTCGGCCGAGGACTGTTTCGCCCGCACCCCCGAGCAGCGCGAACCAGTCCTCGGCCAACACCCCCCGGTCCCCACCGCGATTAATCGAAAAATATCCGCGTTAGGCCTAGCCCAGGCGGTAATCGCCCGCTAGATTGATCATCGAAGACAGCGTGGATCAAGGGTCTGATCCTGCTGTCACCCCGCCTCAGAGCGGCCCCCGAATTCCGCGGGCCGGTGCCGTTGCACTCCCCTCCCCCGACCGGCACCGGCCCGCGGTTCCACGTCCGCCCCAATGTGGCCTTGGGTGCGTTGAACGCACCCAATGTGGCCTTCGGTGCGTTGAACGCACCGAAGGCCACATTGGGGCGCTAGCGAACCGCCTTCACGCGCAGCACGAGCACCGCGGCCGAGAGCGTCGCGACCGCCGAAGCCGCGAAGAGCCCGGGGTAACCGCCGAGGTGGGCGAGCACCAGCGGCGTCACCAGCGGTGCGACCACCTGCGGCAGCGAGTTCGCGATGTTGATGACACCCAGGTCCTTGGCGCGGTCCTGCGCCGTCGGCAGCACCTGCGTCAGCATCGCCAGCGCGACCGCCATGTACGCGCCGAACCCGACGCCGAGCAGCGGGGACGCCACGAGCGCGACCGGCCAGCTCGGCCAGACGACCAGCAGCAAAGCGGCCAGCGCCATCACTCCGGAGGCCACCAGGACGTACGGCTTGCGCCGTCCGGACTTGTCGGAGAAGTGGCCCGCGAGCAGCGCGCCGATCACGAGCGCGACGCCGTAGAACGCCATCATGATGAGCAGCCCGGTGTCCGGGTCCGGGTAGTGCACGGCGTCCTTGAGGAAGAACAGCAGGTAGAGCGTGCCGAACGCGTTGCCGAGGTTGATCATGAAGTGGCACGACCACGCCCACGCGAAGTCCGGGAACCGCCGCGGCGAAACCCACAGGTTCCGGATGACCTCGCCGGCCTGGGACGACGGGCGGAACTCGACCGGCAGGCGCGCGTCCGGCGTCCGCAGGACGAAGAACGCGGCGCCGACCAGGACGATCCCGGCGCAGGCCGAGTAGGCCAGCGGCAGCCCGGCGATGCCGAGCATGACGACGACCACGACCGCGCCCAGCACGGTGCCGAGCATCTGCGCGATCCCGACCAGCCCGCCGACCTGCGCGCGCTGCCCGACCGGGACGCGGTCGGCGATGGCGGACATCAGGGTCGCGAGCATGCCGTTGAGCCCGGCCTGGACCAGGCACCAGCCGGTGATCATCAGCGCGACGTCCGGAGCGAACGCCAGCACCAGCAGCCCGACGGCGGCGACCACCGCGCCGGCCACCGTCCACGGGTGGCGACGGCCGAACCGCGAGCACGTCCGGTCCGACAGCAGCCCGACCGCCGGGTTGACGATCAGCGCCACGACCGCGCCGACCCCCATGACCAGGCCGAGCACGAGCTCCTTGTTCACCTGGTCGAGCAGCTCGGCCTGCTGCGGCAGCAGCACCTGGATCGGCGCGTAGATGCCCAGCCAGAGCGCGATGTTCGCGAAGAACAGCAGGCTCATCCAGCCGGGCCGCACCCGTACGACGGGTTCGGCCAGCGCTTCCGGGAGCGCCTGGGTCGCTTCACTCATTCCGCACCAGCTTCCGGTACCAGTGGAACGAGTCCTTCGGCGTCCGCCGCAGGGTCTCGTAGTCGACGTGCACCAGGCCGAAGCGCGGCGCGTAGCCCTTGGACCACTCGAAATTGTCCATCAGGGACCAGCAGAAGTAGCCGCGGACGTCGACGCCGGCGTCCATCGCCTCGCGCAGCGCGACGAGGTGACTGTGCAGGAAGTCGATCCGTTCGGGGTCGTGGACACCGCCGTCTTCGGCGACTTCGTCGGCGAAGCTGCAGCCGTTTTCGGTGATCTGGATCGGCGGCAGCTGTTCGCGGTAGCGGTGGTGGAAGTCCAGCAGCAGTTCGCGCAGGGCGTGCGGGACGATCGGCGAGTCGTTGGTCGTCATCGGGTAGCCCTCGACGTCGCGCAGCTCGAAGGGCAGCGGATTGCCGGGGCCGGGCATCGCGACCCCTTGCGGCTCGTAGTAGTTGATGCCGTAGAAGTCGAGCGGCTGCGCGATGGTGGGCAGGTCGTCGGCGAACCCGGCGGGCAGGTGCTGGTGCAGCTCTTCGGGGTAGCTGCCGAGCAGCATCGGATCGGCGTACATCCGGTTGAGCAGGGCGTCGAGCCACACGGCCGCGTCTCCGGCGTCGTCGTCCGCGGGCCAGATCGGCGAGTGGTTGTTGGCCGTGCCGATGTTCGTCGCCCCCGCCGCGCGGAGGGCCTGGACGGCGAGGCCGTGCGCGAGGTTCTGGTGGTGCGCGGTGGGAATGGCGTCCAGCAGCAGGACCTTGCCGGGCGCGTACTCGCCGATCCCGTAGCCGAAGATGGACATGACCATCGGCTCGTTGAGCGGAATCCACATTTTCACCCGATCGGCGAAGCGGTCGCCGAGGATCCGGGCGTACTCGGCGAAGCGCTCAGCGGTCGCCCGGGAGAGCCAGCCGCCCTCGTCTTCGACGGCCTGCGGGGTGTCCCAGTGGTAGAGCGTGACGGCGGGAGCGATGCCGGCCTCGCAGACGGCGTCGATGAGCTTGTCGTAGAAGCCGAGGCCTTCGGGGTTGGGCGCGCCCTTCCCGTCGGGCTGGATGCGCGGCCAGGCAATGGACATCCGGTAGGCCCCGACGCCGAGTTCCGCCATCAACGCGATGTCTTCGGGGTAGCGGTGGTAGTGGTCGGCGGCTACGTTGGCTTGTTCACCGCGGGCGATCTTGCCCTCGGTCGCGGTGAACGTGTCCCAGATGGACGGTCCGCGCCCACCTTCGCTGGTGGCACCTTCGATCTGGAACGCCGATGTCGAAACACCCCAGAGGAAGTCGGGCGGGAAGATCGGGTTCTGCACCGGCTGCTGACCCCTTCGTCAGGGCACCCATACGGGTGAACATGAAAAGTTCTCATATACTAGGTCTTCACTCGTCCGTGGGGAAGCCCGTCGGCACGATAAAGTCCCAGATCAGACGAGGAGGAGTGCCGTGTCCGACATCCAGGCCGCGAAGGTGCCGGCAGAAGCCACCCCCTTACGCCGTCAGCCGGTCCAGCAACGAAGCGCGAAGCGAGTCGAGCAAATGCTCGACGCGAGCGCGGCGTTGATCGACGAACTCGGCTACGACGCGCTGACGACGACGTTGATCGCCAAGCGAGCCGGCGTCGCCGTCGGTTCGCTGTACCAGTTCTTCCCGGACAAGCGCGCGGTCGTCCAGGCGCTCACCGCGCGGAATCTGGAACGCTTCGTGGGCGCGGTGAACGAGCGGCTGAAGCAGCTGGGCCCGGAGCACTGGTGGGACGTCGTGGACTCGATCCTCGACATCTACCTGGAGATGCACCGGACGGTACCGGGATTTTCGAAGGTCCACTTCGGCGACATCATCGACCGCCAGCTGCTGGACGAGACCCGCGACAACAACGCGGTGATCGTCGATTCCCTGACGGACCTGGTGGCCATGCAGGTGGACCGGCCGGTCGAGGACCTGCGGTTCGCGATCACGATCGCGAACGAAGTGGCTGACGCGCTGATGAAGCTGGCGTTCCGGCGGGAGCCGAGCGGGGACGAGAAGATCGTGGCCGAGGCGAAGTACGTGGTGAAGGGGTACTTGGCGGCTCGGTTCGGGGAGCGGTCTTAGAGGCTCGGCCGGGTCAATCGCGTCCGCCGGGGTGACCGCCCCGCACGCTGAAGCTGTCCACGCTGTCCACAGAAGTTGTCCACAGGTATGCACACCTGTGGACAACGTGGTGGTTTCGGGGTGGGTTGTCGGTGGGGGCCGATAGACTGGACTTGGGGACGCCCCCGGGAGGGTGGGGGGCTGTCCGGGAGTCTCCCCGGGGGCACACAGTGGCTGGTCAGCCGAAGTTTTGGTGCTCGCCGCGGTAGGTCGGGACTGTTCGCTCCACTCGGTCGCCCAGGACCAGGTGGTAGTGGGTGAATCTTTCGGCCAGCTCGCCTGCCTTTGCGTGGCGCAGCCATACCCGGTCACCCGGTTTCAGGGTTCGGGCTGCTCGGCCCGTTACCGGGGTCTGGACCTCGCCCGCTCCCTCGAAGCCGAGGAACTTCAAACCCGTTGGCAGGTACGGCTTCGGCTGGCGGGACGGGCCGGTGGGGCCCGAGGCGATGTAGCCGCCCGAAAAGAGGGTGGCGATCTTGCGGGTGGGGCGGCGGACCACCGGCAGGGCGAACAACGCCGCCGGGCGGGGCTTGAAACGGGTGTACCCGTCGAAGAGTGTTGGGCCGATCAAGCCTGAGCCCGCCGCTATTTCCGTTACGACCGCGTCGGCGCCCGTGGACTCGAGGCTGCCCGTTCCGCCTCCGTTGACGAACTCCAGGGGCGTCACCGCCTGGACCGCTCGGACCGCTTCGCCGCGGCGGCGGGTCAGCTCGGCCGCCGATCGGCGTTGCATCCAGCCCACCAGTGCCCGGTTCAGGCGGTGGCCGGCCGCGTCGCCGAGGCCCGCTATCTGACCTTCGTACGCCATCACGCCCACCAAGCGGAAGCCCGGGCGGGCGACGATTTCGCGGGCGAACGCCGATGCCTGCTTCGGGGTGAACAGCGGCGAGCGCCGGGTGCCGACGTGGATTCCCGGCGCCGGGCGCCACGACGCGTCCAGCTCCAGGCACACCCGGATCTCCGGGTGGCCGTGGCCGAGGGCGGCGTCCACCAGGTCGAGGTGCTCCGGCGAATCCACCATGATCGCGATCGCGGCGCGTGCCTTTTCGGAAGTGGCCAGGCTGCGGAGGGCTTCGTGGTCGGCCGTCGGGTAGGCGACGACGATGTCATCGGTCGTGCCCTGCTCCACGTGCCAGACCGCTTCCGCCAGCGAATAGCACATCAGGCCCTCGAAGCCCGGCATCGTCAGCGCCCGCTCCAGCAGCGCGCGGCAGCGGACCGACTTGCTGACGATGCGGATCGGCTTGCCCGCCGCGCGACGGCGGAGGTCGGCGGCGTTCGCGTCGAACGCCGCCAAGTCGACCACGGCCAAGGGTGGATCGAGGTCCTTGGTCGCCAAGTCGTACACCGTCGCACTGGTCACGAGGTCTAAAGTACGACATGAGGGCTTGAAACGCGAATACTATTCACTTACTGTTTCGGCACTCACGGCTGAAGGGTGCGCACGCATGACCCGGTGGACCAACTGGGCGGGCACGGCGTCCGCGTCGCCGCAGCACGTTCACCTGCCGCGCAACCCGGCGGAAATCGCGGCGACGATCGAGCGCATCGCCGCGGCCGGGCGCACCGTGCGCCCGCTGGGCAGCGGGCACTCCTTCACCGCCATCGCCGCCCCCGACTCCGACGCGCTCGACCTGCGGCACTGGACCGGGATCGAACGGGCCGACCTGGAGACCGGGCACGTCACCGTCCGCGCGGGCACGACGCTCCGGGAGCTCAACGCCGCCCTCGACGCGCTCGGGCTGGCCATGACCAACCTCGGGGACATCGACGCGCAGACCGTCGCCGGCGCGATTTCCACCGGCACCCACGGAACCGGCGCGAAGATCGGCGGGCTCGCCACTCAGGTCGTCGCGCTCGAACTCGTCCTCGCCGACGGCTCCATCGTCACCTGCTCGGCCGGCGAAAAGCCCGACCTCTTCGCCGCCGCCCGCGTCGGGCTCGGCGCGCTCGGCGTCATCACCACGGTGACGCTCAAGTGCGAACCGTCCTTCATCCTGCGCGCGCAGGAACGGCCGGAGCCGCTGGAACAGGTCCTCGAAGGCTTCCACGACTTCGCCGACGAGAACGAGCACTTCGAGTTCTACTGGTTCCCCTACGGCAAGAACGCCCTGGTCAAGCGCAACAACCGGACCGAGTCGGCGCAGCCGCTGAGCAAGGTCCGCGAGTTCGTCGACTACCGGGTCATGGAGAACGTCGCCTTCGGCGGCCTGTGCCGGGCCGGACGGCTGATGCCGAAGCTCGGGCCGTCACTCGGCCGCTTCGCCTCCAACGTCCTGAGCGCGCGTGAGTACAGCGACGTCTCGCACCGCGTTTTCGTCACCGCGCGCAACGTTCGGTTCACCGAGACGGAATACGCTGTTCCACGTGAATCAGTGCTGGACGTGCTCGCCGAACTACGCGCCGTGGTGCCGACGCTGAAGCACCCGGTGATGTTCCCGGTCGAGGTGCGGGTCGCCGCGGCCGACGACATCTGGCTGTCGACCGCGCAGGGCCGCGACTCCGCCTACATCGCCATCCACCAGTTCACCGGCATGCCGTACCGCGAGTACTTCGGCGCGTTCGAGAAGATCGCCGGCGCCGTCGGCGGCCGCCCGCACTGGGGCAAGATGCACGACCTCGACGCCGGTGTCCTCCGCTCGCGCTACCCGCACTTCGACGACTTCCTGCGCGTGCGCAAGGAAACCGATCCAAGTGGTGTCTTCCGCAACACCCATCTGGACCGGGTGCTGGGGCCGGCTTAGAACAGCGCCGACACCGATTCGCCGTTGTGGATCCGGCGGATCGCTTCGGCCATCGCCGGCGCGATCGAAAGGATCTTCAGCTTCTCGGTGCGCTCGTCCTCGGGCACCGGGACCGTGTTGGTGCAGACGATTTCCAGCACCTCCGGCCGGCTGCCGATGCGCTCGATGGCCTTCGCGGCGAACAGCCCGTGCGTGCACGCGACGCGGATCGAGCGCGGCTGCAGCTCGGCCAGCCGGTCCAGCAGTTCGAGCACCGTGCTGCCCTTGGCGATCTCGTCGTCGAGCACGATCACGTCCCGGCCGGTGATCTCGCCGATCACGGAGGTGATCTGGACGCGGTCGTCGGGGAAGCGCTCCTTCGCACCGGCCGCGACCTGGGCGCCGAGGAGCCGCGCGAAGTGCGACGCCTCCTTCGCGTTGCCCAGGTCGGGCGAGACGACGGTGGTGCGCGAAAGGTCGTACTGCCGGAAGTGCTTGGCCAGCTCCTGCAGTGCGTGCAGGTGATCCACCGGGACGCTGAAGAAGCCGTGCACCTGCGGCGAGTGCAGGGTCATCGCGAGCACCCGGCTCGCCCCGGCCGTCACCAGCAGGTCGGCGACCAGCCGGCCGCCGATGGAGATGCGCGGCGCGTCCTTCTTGTCCGAGCGCGCGTAGGAGTAGTGCGGCATCACGGCGGTGATGCGGGACGCCGACGCGCCGCGCGCCGCGTCGAGCATCAGCAGCAGTTCGACGAGGTGCTCCTGCACCGGCTTCACCAGCGGCTGGATGATGAAGACGTCCCGCTCGCGGCAGTTCGCCTGCAGCTGCACCTCGAGGCAGTCGTTGGCGAACCGCTGGATCTCGACCGGCCGCAGCGGCACGCCGAGGTGCGCGCAGATCTCTTCGGCCAGCTCGGGGTGCGCACTGCCGCTGAAGACGGCGATCTCTCTCGATGTTTCGTTCACAGTGCGGAGATCGCCTCGCCGATCGCGGCTTCACCGGAGATCAGCTCGAGGGTGCGGTGGATCGAAGCGGGCGTCTCGAGCAGGCCGGCGAGCACGGCGGCGACGTCGGCGCGCGGCACCGGGCCGCGGCCGGTCTTCTCGGCCAGCAGGACCAGGCCGGTGCCGGGATCGTCGGTGAGCTGTCCCGGCCGGAGGATCGTCCAGTCGAGGTCGCGGGCCTTGAGGTCGTCCTCCGCGGCGCGCTTGGCGTGCAGGTAGTGCCGGAATTCCGCGCTGACGTCGGGGTTGTCCGGGTTGTCGGCGCCCATCGAACCGACCTGGACGTGCCGTCGGACGCCCGCGCGCTCGGCCGCTTCGGCGAACAACGCCGCCGCGCCACGGTCCACAGTGTCCTTGCGGGCGGTGCCGCTGCCCGGGCCCGCGCCGGCCGAGAACACCGCGGCGTCGGCACCCTTCAAGGCTTCGGCGACGGCGTCCACGTCGGAGTTCTCCAGGTCGAGCACGACGGCCTGGGCGCCGGCGGCTTCGACGTCCGCCACGTGGGCGGGGTTGCGGATGATCCCGACCGCTTCGTCACCGCGCGCGGCGAGCAGCCGCTCCAGCCGAAGGGCGATCTGACCGTGTCCACCTGCAATGACGACGCGCATGAGCCGACCCTATCCCGGTGGGATCAAGCCCGTCAGTCGAGCGACGCGGGGACCTCGGCGGTGCGCAGCAGGTGGTCGTAGACCAGCTCGTTGACCAGGCGGGAGACCGGGTCCTCGGCCAGCACGACGCGCTCGGTGCGGCCCTCGAGGTCGAGGTCGACGACCGCGTTCGGGTCGGCGGTCACGACGGCGAGGCCGTACGCGCGGGCACGCGGCAGGCAGTTGCCGACGTAGTCCTCGGTGAGGATGACCGGCGACGGGAGCACCATCGCGGCCTCGCCGTAGCGGGCGAACGGAACCGCGGAGGCCATCGCGGTGCGCCAGTGGCGCGCGACGGCCAGGACGCCGACGATCTCGGCGGCCGGGGCGGGGGCGGTTCCGGCCAGCTCCGGCCAGGTCCAGGTGTCGACGGTGGCGCGGTCGGCCACCGGGCCGGCACCCATCGCGATGCGTTCGGCGTGCACGTCGGTGCGAAGCTTGGCGACCACGCAGACCTTGCGGCCGAGGATGGTGGTCTCGGGCAGGACGATGCCGTTCCAGCCCAGCTGGGCGGCCGCGGCGCGGGCGAGCTCGTCGACGCTCGCGGGGAGCTCGATCGGCGGCACCACGCGGCTCGGCATCGACCGGCTGCGCTTCGCGCCACCGGCGACCGTCGAGCGCTCGGTGTTCTGAGGTGTAGCCGCCACGAGTCCGCCTCCTTCTAACCTGCACCGCTTCGTGACCGGGGGAAACCGGCACCTCACTTGTCTAACAGCGCGGCGGCGCGGCGTCGCCGGGTAGTGCGAGTGGCTGCGATCGACGGCGCCCAGCGATCGATGACCGGTCGGTAGGCGGTCATCGGACTTCGGTCGAACGGTGCGGCCAACCGAGTGATCGCGGGGGTGAGTGGCATTACGGTCCGGCTACGGGCGATTACCCGGGGCAGAATCGGCCAAACCCGTCCGGCTAGCCCGTTCGGCGCAACCACGGCCGGATCCACAGTGGACGCGGGCCGCTGAGCTGCGGATGTCCGCCGTCACCCACCCGGCGGTGACTTGCACCGCAGCGGCGCCGGGCGCGCGGGACTAAAGTTACCCACCAGTCACTTAGCCGCCGCCGTGGAGGACCGATGCGCTCCCCGAAGGACTTCTTCGCCCCGCTCGCCCTGGGCGCGCCCGTACCCGTGCGGGAGATCCCGGTGACGCCGTCCCGGATGATCCACTTCTTCGACCCCGGCAACGAGAAGATGGCGGCGAAGGTGCCGGACATCGCGAAGAAGGTCGACGTCCTGCTCGGGAACCTCGAGGACGCCGTCCGCGCCGACCGCAAGGAGGCCGCGCGGGCCGGCCTGGTCGCGATCGCCAAGGCGAACGACTTCGGGAAGACGCAGCTGTGGACGCGCGTCAACAGCCTGGACTCGCCGTGGGTGCTCGACGACCTGATCACGCTCGTCACCGAAATCGGCGACAAGCTCGACGTCATCATGGTGCCGAAGGTCGAAGGCGCGCAGGACATCCACTACGTCGACCGGCTGCTGGCCCAGCTCGAGGCGCGCGCCGGGCTGACGAAGCCGTTGCTGGTGCACGCCATCCTCGAAACGGCGAGCGGGGTGGCCAATGTGGAGCAGATCGCCGGCGCGAGCCCGCGCATGCAGGGCATCTCGCTCGGCCCGGCCGACCTGGCCGCGAGCCGCCGGATGAAGACGACCCGCGTCGGCGGCGGCCACCCGGGCTACCTGGTGCGGACCGATCCGACGGGCGACGACCTGACCGAGGGCCGGACGACCTACCAGCAGGACCTCTGGCACTACACGGTGGCGCGGATGGTCGACGCCTGCGCGATGCACGGGATCCTGCCGTACTACGGGCCGTTCGGGGACATCCGCGACGTCGTCGCGTGCGAGGACCAGTTCCGCAACGCGTTCCTGCTCGGCTGCGTGGGCGCGTGGAGCCTGCACCCGGTGCAGATCGACATCGCGAAGAAGGTGTTCTCGCCGTCGCCGTCCGATGTGGCCTGGGCGCGCCGGGTGATCGCCGAGATGGGTGACGGCACGGGCGCGGTGATGATCGACGGCAAGATGCAGGACGACGCGTCGGTGAAGCAGTGCCGCGTGGTCGCCGAACTGGCTGACGCACTGGCGGCCGACGACCCCGAACTCGCCGCGGCCTACGACGCCGCCACCAAGGAGGCCCTCGGATGACCACGCCCCGGCGCTCTGTCCTCTACATGCCCGGCGCGAACGAGCGCGCGCTGGAGAAGGCCAAGACGATCCCGGCGGACGCGCTGATCCTCGACCTCGAGGACGCCGTCTCCCCCGACGCCAAGGAAGCCGCGCGCGAGCGGGTGTGTGCCGCGGTCGGTTCGTACGGCGCCCGCGAGGTGACGATCCGGGTCAACGGCCTCGACACCGAGTGGCACGACGCCGACCTGCGCGCGGCCGCGGCCGCGGGCCCGGCCGCGGTGGTCGTGCCGAAGGTGAACTCGGCGGCCGAGGTGCACAACATCGAGCGCGCGCTGGAGCTCGGCGGGGCGCCGGACCACACGAAGATCTGGGCGATGGTCGAGACGCCGGTCGCGATGCTGCACGCCGAAGAGATCGCGGCAGCGTCTGAGCGGCTCACCGTGCTGGTGATGGGCACGAACGACCTGGCCAAGGAGCTGCACGCGGAGTTCGTGCCCGGCCGTGGCCCGCTGCTCGGCGGCCTCTCGCTGTGCCTGCTGGCCGCACGGGCGACCGGCAAGGTCATCCTGGACGGCGTCTACAACGACGTGAAGGACCTTGAAGGTTTCGAGGCCGAGTGCGAGCAGGGCCGTCAGTACGGCTTCGACGGCAAGACGCTGATCCACCCGGCGCAGGTGGAGCCGTGCAACCGGATCTTCGCGCCGTCCGAGGAAGAGATCGACCGGTCGCGCCGGATCATCGAGGCCTTCGAGGAAGCGCAGAAGGAAGGCCGCGGAGTGGTGACCGTGGACGGCCGGATGATCGAGAACCTGCACGTCGGCAACGCGCGGCGCGTGCTCGCGCTGGCCGAGGCCGTCAAGAACTGAACCCCGGTGGCCGGGCCGGTTGCCCGGCCACCGGGACGGTTCACTTCGGCAGCGAGTCCGTCCACTCGGCATTGACCTGCGCGCCCTGCGGATTGGCGACCACGTAGATCGCACCGTCCGGGGACACGTACATGGACGTCCGGTTGATGCGGCCGGTCGACGGGTCGACCACCAGGCGGTACTCCCCGGGCAGCAGGAAACCTCGGCCGCCCGGGACGGCACCGAGGTCCTGGACGCCGGGGTACGCCGCGATCGAGCGGAAGGCCGTCGCTCGCACGGCCGGCGGTGCGGGCAGGGTCGACACCAGCGAAACCATCGACAGCAGCAGCTCCCGTTCCCGGTCCGCCGCGGTGAACGGACCCGCGCTCGTCCGGGCACCGCTGTGCGCGATCGCGTTCACGAGCCAGTCCCGCAGCGCCGCCGGGTCGGTGGGCAGGGTCCGGAGCTGCTCGAAGGTCACCTCGGTGGCCGCCAGCCGCAACGGGAACAACCCCAGCGGCATGACCCGGCCACCGGACTTCGCACCGCGGAAGAACAGGTGGCCGTCGGAGGCGTACCAGTACTCGTAGACCTCCTTGTCCGAGGCGGTCTTGATGTGCCAGTACTTGCCGGTGCCCGCCGGGGCGTGCTCGGCCACCGTGGCCGCCGCCAGCAGGACCTGCCGGCCGGTGACGACCGGGGCCACGGCCTGCGGCTGCGGAGCGGGCGCCGGGGCGCCGGGCAGGGTCGCCACCACGACGGCGGCCGCGGCCGCGGCGGCCACCAGACCGGCACCGAGCGCCAGCGGGCGCACCCGGCGGCGAGGGCCCGCGAGCATGTGGTTCCGCAGCCGGTGCCGGCTCCGGTCGGCGACGTCCTGCGGCACTTCGTGGGGCGAGAGCGCCGCGCGCAGGGTCTGCAGGTCATTCATCGGACGCCTCCTCGGCGAGAACGGGGGTGAGCTTCTTGCGGGCCCGTGTCAGCCGGGAGCCGACCGTGCCCGGGGAGATGCCGAGTGCTTCGGCCACTTCGGCGTAACCGAGGTCGCCGAGCGCGACGAGCAGCAGGACGTCGCGCTCGCCGGCGGACAGCCGGGACAACGCCTTCCCCAGCCGCGCAACCGTCAGCGAAGCGACGACGCGGTTTTCGTGCCCTTCGGCGGTCTCGCGCAGGTCCAGCCGCGAGAGCGCGCGGTAGTGGCGGGCCTCCTTGCGGCGGTGCCGGGAGACCAGGTTCGTCGCGATGCCGAACAGCCAGGCGCGCAGTTCGCCGCGGGCGGCGTCGAACGTCTTCCGGCGGTCGAAGGCGACGAGGAACGTCTCGGCGGCGACGTCCTCCGCGACCTGGGCACCGAGCCGCCCGGCGACGTACCGGTGGATGTCCGGGAAGTAGCGGTCGTGCACCTCGGTGAACTGCTCGCTGCCCAGCATCGTGGCCGCCGTCATGGGGCTGCCTCTGTCATGGGGTTCCTTCCCGTCGGCGACAGCTTCACCCCCACTTCGCCGAAGGTCCGGAACTCCTTCCCTACCCCACCGGCCAGGGCCGCTGCGGCGGCCGGAGCCGTTCGTACGCCGCGGCCACGCGGAGCACGCCGAGGTCGTCGAAGCGACGGCCGGCGAGCTGGAGGCCGATCGGGCGGCCGTCGTCGGTGTAGCCGCAGTTCAGCGACACCGCGGGCTGGCCGGACATGTTGTACGGCACCGTGAACCCGATGTGCTCGAACGGCCGCGCCGGGTCGTTCGTCGGCGACGCCCACTCCGCCGGCGGCGCCGCGACCGGACTGACCGGGGACAGGACGACGTCGAACGCCGAAGTCGCACGCAGGGCCGCGACGCTCATCACGTCGATCTGCGCGAAGCCGCGGTAGACGTCCACACCGGACGCGTTCGCGCCGCCCGCCGCCCAGTCGGCGATGTACGGCAGGACCTTCGCGCGGCGGTCGGGCGGCAGGGCCGTCAGGTCGGACCACGCCCGCGTGCGCCAGAACACGTCGAGGCCGTCGAGCATCTCGCGGGTCAGGAACGGCTCGACCGGCTCGACGACCGCGCCCGCCGCTTCGAACGCCCGGGCCGCCGCGGTGACGGCGTCGCGGATCGCCGGGTCCACCGGGAGGCCGAGGCCGGCCTCGAGCTGCAGGCCGACGCGCAGGCCGGTCAACGAGCCGTCCAGCGCGGACCAGTCGAGGTCCGACGGCGGCAGGCACAGGTGGTCACGCGGGTCCGGGCACGAGAGCACGCTCATCAGCAACGCCGTGTCGGCGACCGTGCGGGTCATCGGGCCGGCGACCCGGCCCAGGAACGGCGGGTCGACCGGCACCCGCCCGAAGCTCGGCTTCAGGCCGACCAGGCCGCACCAGCCCGCGGGCAGCCGGATCGAGCCGCCGATGTCCGTGCCGACGTGCAGCGGGCCGTAGCCCGCCGCGGCCGCCGCGCCCGCACCCGCGCTGGACCCGCCCGGTGTGGCCGCCGGTTGCCACGGGTTGCGGGCCGTGGCGTGGAAACTCGACAGCCCGGAGCTCAGCATCCCGTAGTCCGGCATGGTCGTCTTGGCCAGCAGGAGGCCACCGGATTCGCGGACCCGCGCCGCCGCCGGGGCGTCCTCGGCGGCCGGGGCGAGCGTCGCCGCCGCCGTGCCCAGTGGCACCGGCGTGCCGCGGGTCGCGATGTTCTCCTTGAGCGTGAGCGGGACGCCGTCGATCGGGCCCAGGGGTTCGCCGGCCGCCCAGCGGGCTTCGGACGCCTTCGCGTCTTCGAGAGCACCCGAAGGGTCGTACGCGTACAACGCGTGCAGCTCCGGCTCTCGCGCTTCGACACGCGCGACAACGGCTTCGGTCACCTCGACCGGCGAGAGCGTCTTCGCGCGGTACTGCGCGACGAGCTCGACGGCGGTCAGGTCAGGCAGCTCGGTCATGCACGCTCCTCACGAGGCAGGCGGGTCGAAACGGCCGTCGACGGCGGTCCAGCCACCGTCCACGGCCAGCACGGAGCCGGTCACGAACGACGAAGCGTCCGAAGCGAGGTACACGACCGCTCCGGCGAGTTCGTCCGGACGCGCCCAGCGGCCCAACGCGCTCTTCGCCGCGTACGCGTCGTACCACTCGGGGTTCGCCTTGATCTGCGCGGTCAGCGGGGTCTCGACGACGCCGGGAGCGATCGCGTTGACCCGGACCCCGGCCGGGCCGAACTCCGCCGCCGCCGTCCGGAACAGCTGGACGAGCCCGGCCTTGGTGGCCGCGTACGGGCCCTGACCGGGCTCGACGGTCGTGCCGCGGATCGACGAGAAGCCGATGATGCTGCCCCGCCCGCGCGTGACCATGTCGGCGCCGAACGCCCGGACGACTTCGAACGTCACGCCGAGGTTCAGCGCGATGACGCGGTCGAACTCCTCGCGCGTGTAGTCGAGCAAACGTTTGCGGACGTTCGTGGCGGCGGTCAGCACGACGACGTCCTGCGGGCCGAGGTCCGTCGCCGCGCGATCGATCGCGCCGGGCTCCAAGAGGTCGACCTCGTAGACCTCGCCGACGCCGGTTTCGCGCGCGGCATCGAGGTCGCGGTCCGCGCACACCACGTCAGCGCCGTGCGCGGCCAGCGCCCGCGCGGCTTCGCGGCCGATGCCACCGGCACCGAGCACGACGGCCCGCCGTCCATCGAGCCGGAACAGCGTCGAATAGTTCACGGGCGCAGCACCGCCATCCTCGTCACGGTCAGCTCTTCGATGGCGAAGCGCGGCCCTTCGCGGCCGATGCCGGAGTCCTTCACGCCGCCGTAGGGCATGGTGTCGGAGCGGAAGCCGGGCACCTCGTTGACGACGACACCGCCGACCTCCAGCTCGTCGAGCGCGCGGAACGCCGTGTTCAGCGACTTGCTGTAGACGCCGGCGTGGAGACCGTAGCGGGACGCGTTCACCGCGGCGAACGCTTCGTCCACATCGGACACCGTGCGCACGCAGACGACCGGGCCGAAGATCTCCTCGTCCCAGGCCTCGACGCCGTCCGGGACGTCGAGCAGGACGGTCGGCCGCAGCACGGTGCCGTCGATCCCACCGCCGACCCGGCGTGCGCCGGATTTCTCGATCCACGCGGCGACGCGCTCGGTGGACGCGGGGTCGATCAGCGCGGACACCCGCGTCTTCTCGTCGCGGGGATCGCCGACGACGACCTCGTCCAGCCGCGCGAGGAGCCGTTCGGTGAACTCGGACGCCACCGACGCGACGACCAGGACCCGCTGCACCGAGATGCACGCCTGACCGGACGCGTAGAACCCGCCGCGCAGCACGGCGTCCACCGCCGCCTCGAGGTCGGCGTCTTCCGCGACCACGAGTGCCGCGTTGGAGCCGAGTTCCAGCAGCGTCTTCGTCGGGGCCGCGTCGCGGGCGATGCGGTGGCCGACCGCGGCCGAGCCGGTGAACGACACCGCGCCGATCCGGCGGTCGGTCGTCAGTGCGGCGCCCACCGATGCGTCCCCGGTGACCAGCTGGACCATCGACGGCAGCGAAGCGAACTGCCGGACCAGGTGCACCAGCCACAGCGTGGCCAGCGGCGTCTGCGGGGCCGGCTTGACGATCACCGGGCAGCCTGCGGCGATCGCCGGCGCGATCTTGTGCGACGCGAGCAGCAGCGGGTAGTTGAAGCCCGCGATGCCGACGACCACACCGATCGGCTTGCGCTTCCAGAACCCGACCAGTCCGTCGCCGGACGGCAACAGGTCCAGCGGCACGGTTTCGCCGTGCAGCCGGGACACCTCTTCGGCGGCGGCTTCCCAGGTGACGATCGTGCGTGCGACCTCGACACGGCAGTCGACCAGCGGCTTGCCGGTCTCCAGCACGAGCAGGTTCTCGAACTCCTCGCGGTGAGAACGCACCGCGGCGGCGACGTCGTTGAGCAGCGAACGACGAACCCGCGAAGGCAGTGAAGCCACTTCGCGCGCCACGGCGACAGCTTCGTCCACCGCGCGTGAAGCCAGCGCAGGAGTGCCGACCGGTGCGTGGCCGATCACGCTCCCGTCATAGGGGAAAACGATTTCTTCGGTATCCACAGTGGACACCCAGCCCGCGCCGACCGGCAGGCCGTCCGGGTAGTCAGTCATCTTCACCTCCACGCAGCCGGGCCAGTTCCGCGCGCAGGTTCGGCGCGGCTTCCAGCAGTTCCCGGGTGTACTCGTGCTGCGGCGCGTCGTAGACCTGCGCCACGTCGCCGAGCTCGACGAGCTCGCCGCGGCGCATCACCGCGACCCGGTCGCAGACGTGCCGGACGACGCCGAGGTCGTGCGACACGAAGATGAGCGTCAGCGCGAACTGGTCCACCAGCGACGCCAGGAGGTCGAGGATCTGGCCGCGCACGGAGACGTCGAGCGCGCTGACCGGCTCGTCGGCGATCAGCACGCTCGGGTTCGGCGCGAGTGCGCGGGCGATCGAGATCCGCTGCCGCTGGCCGCCGGAGAACTGGTGCGGGTAGCGCTGGGCGGCGTCGGCGGGGAGGCCGACGGCGGCGAGCAGCTCGGCGACGCGGTCGGGTTGCCGTCGGCCCATCGGCTCGGAAACGATGTCGCGCACGCGCATCCGCGGGTCGAGTGAGCCCATCGGGTCCTGGAAGACGATCTGCAGTTCCGAGCGCAGGAAGCCGAGCTTGCGTTCGGGCAGGTTGTCGATGCGCCTGCCCTGGAACGAGACCGTGCCGGCGGTCGGCTTGTCGAGCGCGGCCAGCAGCCGGACCAGCGTGGACTTGCCCGAGCCGGACTCGCCGACGATGCCGAACCGCCGGCCCGCCTCGACGTCGAAGCTGACGCCGCGCAGCGCGTGGACGTCCCGCCGGGCGTAGCGGCGTTCGAGGTCGCGGACTTCGATGACGGTCATCGCCGGGCCTCCAGGTCCGAGGCGGCCAGCAGCTTCCGCGTGTACTCGTGCTTCGGCTGCGTCAGCACTTCGCGCGTCGAGCCGGCTTCGACGATCTCGCCGTCCAGCATCACCAGCACGCGCTCACACACCGACGCGACCACCGCGAGGTCGTGCGTGATGAAGAGAAGGGCACTTTCACGTGAAAGTGCCCTCTTGATGAGCGACAGGATCTGGGCTTGGACCGTGACGTCGAGGGCGGTCGTCGGCTCGTCGCAGATCAGCAGTGACGGGCTGTTGGCCAAGGCCATCGCGAGCACGACCCGCTGCCGCTGGCCGCCCGACAGCTGGTGCGGGTACGCGCGGGCCGTGCCCGGCAAGCCCACCGCCGACAGCAGGTCCTCGGCGCGGTGACGGCGTCCGTGGATGCGGCCGGGCTCGGTGACCTGGCGCCCGACGCGCATGGCCGGGTTCAACGCCGTCATCGGCTCCTGGAACACCATGGCCAGCTCGTCGCCGCGCAGCCGGGAAAGGTCCTTTTCGGACATTCCCAGCAGCTCCCGGCCGTGCAGGGAAACCGAGCCGGACGCGGGCAGCTCCTCGGGCAGCAGGCCCATGACCGCCAGCGCGGTCAGCGACTTCCCGGAGCCGGACTCGCCGATCAGGCCGACGCGCTCGCCGGCGCCGATCTCGAAAGAAACGTCCCGGACCAGCGAAGAGACGCTGAGCCCGCGCACCGAGAGCGTCATACGCGTGCCGCCAATCGAGGGTCGAGGCGGTCGCGGAGGCCGTCGCCGAGGAGGTTGAAGCCGAGCACGGCGATGGCGATCGCGATCCCCGGCACCAGCGCCAGCCGCGGCTGCACGGTCAGCAGTTCCTGGGATTCTTGCAGCATCCGGCCCCACGACGGCGTCGGCGGCCGCGTCCCGAAGCCCAGGAACGACAACGCCGCCTCGGCGAGCACGGCGATCGCGAACGACACCGACGCCTGCACGATCAGCAGGCCGGAGATGTTCGGCAGCACGTGCCGCAGCGCGATGTTCAGCCGCGAGCGCCCACCCGCGCGGGCGGCGAGCACGAACTCGGTGCTCATCACCTGCAGCGTCCCGGACCGGGCGATCCGTGCGAACGACGGGATCGTGGCGATGCCGATCGCGACCATCGCGGTCAGCGTGTCCGCCCCGAACACCGCACCGAACATGATGGCCAGCAGCAGCGCGGGGAACGCGAGCACGAGGTCGTTGACGCGCATCACGAACTCGCCGAGCCGGCGCGGGGACATGCCCGCGAGGATGCCCAGCGGCGTGCCGATCACGGCCGCGATGCCGACCGCGACGACCCCGACGTACAGGGTGGTCCGCGCGCCGACCATGAGCTGGCTCAGCAGGTCGCGGCCGAACTTGTCGGTGCCGAACCAGTGGGAGCCGGTGAAGCCGAGCAGCCGGTGGGTCGCGTCCACCTTCACCGGGTCGAACGGCGTCCACGCGAACGACAGCAGCGCGGCCAGCACCACCAGGCCGACGAGCACCCCGCCGATGACCAGATTGCGCATCACGAACCCCGCAATCGCGGATCGAGCACGGTGTAGAGGACGTCGACGACGAAGTTGACCAGCAGCACACCGACCACCAGGACGAGCACGATCCCCTGCACGGTCAGCAGGTCACGCGCCGACACGGCGTCCAGCAGCATCGAGCCGAGGCCCGGCAGCACGAACACGCGCTCGACGACGACCGCGCCGATCAGCAGCGTCGCCAGCTGGAGGCCCAGCACGGTGACCACCGGCACGGACGCGTTGCGCAAGCCGTGGCGCACCAAGGCCTGTCCCGGCCGCAACCCCTTCGAGCGCGCGGTGCGCAGGTAGTCCTGGCCGAGCGTGTCCAGCACGGCGGAACGCACGTAGCGCGTGAGCACCGCGCCCTGCACCAAACCGAGCGACAGCGCGGGCAGGACCAGACCACGGAAGAACTCGCCGAAGTCCTGGTTCGGCGGCGTCCACCCGCCCGACGGCAGCCAGCGCAGCTGCACGGCGAAGATCTGCACCAGGATGATCCCGGCGAGGAACGCGGGGATGGCGACGCCGATCTGCGACAGGCCCGAGACACCCGCGCCGGCCGCCTTCCGGTGCTTGACCGCGGCGAACGTCCCGGCCGGCACGGCGATCACCAGCGCCACCAGCATGCCCGCGCCGACCAGCCACAGCGTCACGCCGAGGCGGTCGAGCAGCTGCGGGCCGATCGCGTCCCGCGTCACGTACGAGCGGCCGAAGTCGCCGTGCAGCACCCCGCCGATCCAGTCGAAGTACTGGGTGAGGAGCGGGCGGTCGATGCCGAACTCCGCGCGCGTCTTGGCCAGCAGCTCCGGCGTCGCGTTGACGCCCAGCGCGACCTGCGCCGGATCGCCCGGCAGCACCGCCATGAACAGGAACACCACGATCGACGCGACCAGCACGCTGACCACGAAGATCGCCACCCGGCGCACCACCCTGGCCGTCATCGCGGCGCCAGCCCGGTGAGGTCGAACGACTCGCTGACCTGGTTCTGCACGAATCCGCCGACCTTCGTCTTCGCGACGATCACGTTGGGGAACAGGAACAGCCAGTCCGCGGCGGCATCGGCGGTCAGCTGGCGCGCCACCTGCTTCATGTCCGCGACCTGCTGCTCCGGCGTCCCGCCGTCCGCCTCGGCGAGCAGCTGCTGGACGCGCTTGCTGTCGTACCCCCAGTAGTACTTCGGCTTCCCGAACGTCGTGATGTCCCGCGCCTCGACGTGCTGGATGATCGACAGGTCGTAGTCGTGGTCGGTGAACACCTGCTTGAGCCACACCGCCGGGAAGTCGAGCGGCTCGATCGTGGTCCGCACGCCGACGTCGGCGAGCTGCGACTGGACGACCTGCGCGGCCGACACCGCGTACGGCAGGTTCGGGATCCGCAGCCGCAGGTTCAGGTTCGTCGCGCGGGCCTCGGACAGCAACGCCTTGGCCCGCGCGGGGTCGAACGGGTGGACGTTCGCCAGGTCTTCGTACCAGGGGTCGGTCGGCGGGACCATGCTGCCGATCAACGTCCCGCGCCCGGCCCACGCGGTGTCGAGCAACGCCTTGCGGTCGATCGCGTACGTCAGGGCCTGGCGCACGCGGACGTCGTTCAGCGGCGGCCGCGCGTTGTTCATGGCCAGCGTGACTTCGGAGTTCGTCGTGCCCTGGACGACCTGGAACCGGTCGTCGGCCTGGAACTGCGGGATCGAGTCGGGTGCGGTGATCGCGGAGATGACGTCGATGCCGTTGCTGAACAACGCGTTGTTCAGCGCGGTCGGGTCCTTGATGTACTTGAGGACCACCGTGCCGTAGGCCGGTTTCCGGCCCCAGTACGCGGGATTCGCCTTCAGCACCACGGAGTCGCCGCGCTTGCGCGCCGCCACGACGTACGGCCCGGTGCCGACCGGCTTGTTCGCCAGGTCGGCGACGCCGGCCGGGCTGAACATCGCGCCGAGCCGGCTGGTGAGGCTGAACAGCCAGCCGTTGGACGGCTTGGCCAGCACCACCCGCGCGTGGTCCGGCGCGACGGCGTCGACGTGGTCGACGACGTCCATCGCCGACTTGATCGAGATCGTCCAGGCGGTCTTCACCCGCATGAGCGAGAACTTGACGTCTTCGGCGGTGAAGGGGGCGCCGTTGCTGAACTTGACGCCCTGCCGCAGCTTGAAGTCGTAGGTGCGCCGGTCCGGGCTGATCGTCCACGACTGCGCGAGCAACGGCACCACCCGGCCCTGTGCGTCGAGCTTCACCAGGCCTTCGTAGACGTTGTAGAGCAGCGCCTGCGGAATGGCGGCGCCGTCGGTGCGCGTGAAGTCGAAGTTCGCCGGTTCCGCCGTGAAGCCGACGGAAAGTGTGTCCGGGCCTGCGGAAACACTGGCCGACGAGCCGGCCGAGCAACCGGCCGCCACGAGCAGCAAGGCTGCTGCGCACGCGGTGATCCGGGCTTTCATTCGGCCTCCAGGTGGGTACACTGGTCTGACCAGTAGCCTGCACCGAGCGGACGACGAGGTCAAGGGATGCGGTTCGAACCGGTGGCTCCGGTCCGCGCGTACGAGCGGGTCGTCGAGCAGATCGAGCAGGCCGTGGTGAGCGGCACGCTCAAGCCGGGAGAACGCCTGCCGAGCGAGCGCGAGCTGATGACGCAGTTCGGCGTCGGCCGTTCGACGATCCGCGAAGCCCTGCGCGTGCTGCAGGCGGCCGAGATGATCCGGTCCCGGCCCGGGGACCCGCGCGGCCCGGAGGTGCTGGCCGCCTCGCCCGCCGCGTTGCACCGGTCGATGCACCGGCTCGCGCGCGCCGACCACGTCGGGCTCGCCGAGCTGCTGCAGTTCCGGATGATCCTCGACGGCTCGGCCCACCTGCTCGCCGCCGAACTCCGCACCGAAGACGACCTGACCGGCCTCGACGCGGCCCTGGAGTCGATGCGCGAAGGCGTCTCCCACGGCTATGCCGAGTTCAGCCGCGCCGACGTCGCCTTCCATGAGGTGATCGCGCGCATCTCCCGCAATCCCCTGCTGGTGGTCAGCGAAGAGGTCGTGCGCGGGGTGGTGCTGGAACTGATCGAGGACAAGCTGGAGCACGCCAGCAACCGGACGTCGCTGATGCGCGCCTGGCTCGCCCACCACGCCGAGGTGCTCGACGCGATCCGCGCGGCCGACGGCGCGGCCGCGGCACACCTGGCCAAACAGGCGTTGTACGACAACTACGCCGAATACGTCCCGGCCGGGCAGCGGCCACTGCTGGCGCCTTTGCTGCGGCCCTAAACTCGCCGACGTGGACTCGGCGAAACGGGACGGCGTCGGCCTCGCGCTCTCGGGCGGCGGCTACCGCGCAATGCTCTTCCACGCCGGCGCGCTCTGGCGGCTCAACGAGCTCGGCTGGCTGCCGAAGCTCACCACCGTCTCCAGCGTCTCCGGCGGTTCGATCGCGGCCGGGGTGCTCGCGCACGCGTGGCACAAGCTGTACTTCGGCGAAGACGGCGTCGCGGAGAACTTCGGCAAGGAGGTCGTGGCGCCGCTGCGGAAGCTGGCCCGCACCAACCTCGACGTCCCGGTGACGCTGAAGGCGATGTTCATCCCGTGGCGCAGCGCGGGCGAAGAACTGGCGTCACGTTACGCGAAGCACCTCTTCGGCGACTGCTGCCTGGCGGACCTCGACCCGGCCGGGCCGAACTTCGTGTTCACCGCGACCAGCCTGCAGGACGGCTCGCTGTGGTGGTTCTTCCGCCAGCCCGGCCCGCACGGGCAGATCCCGCTCGCCACCGCGGTCGCCGCGTCGTCGGCGTTCCCGCCCATGCTGTCCCCGGTCGTGATCCCCGATCCGCACGAGCCCGGTCGCAAGATCGTGCTCAGCGACGCCGGCGTGTACGACAACCTCGGCCTCGACCCGATCGAGAACCAGCGGGCGACCGTCCTGGTCAGCGACGCGGGCAAGAAGATGCGGCACGAGGCCAAGCCGAGGCACAACTGGCCGATGCAGCTGCTGCGCGTGCTGACCGTGATGGACAACCAGGTCCGCGAGCTGCGGACCGGCTCGCTGCTCAAGTCCTATGAGGACAAGACGTACGCCGGGACGTACTGGGCGACCTACAGCGACATCGAAAACTTCGAACTGCCGGACGCGCTGCCGGCGCCGGCCGCGCAGACCCGGCGGCTCGCCGAGACGAAGACCCGGCTGACCCGGCTGTCCGAAACCACGCAGGACCGGCTGATCAACTGGGGGTACGCGGTCTGCGACGCGGGCATGCGGCGCTGGGTGTGCCCCGGCACCGCGCTGAAGCCCGCGTTCCCGTACCCCGGCTCGGGCGTCGGCTGAACGCGCTGAAGGCCACCTCCGTCGCGGAGGTGGCCTTCAGCGGGAAATCACGCCACGAGGTTGGCGTACACGATCACGTTGTCTTTGTAGCTGTGCTCGGCTTGGTCGAACGCACCACCGCAGGTGATCAGCCGAAGCTGCGGTTTGTCGCTGTTGCCGTAGACGGCCTCACGTGGGAACGTCTCCTTGGGGACCTGTTCCACGCGCTCGACGACGAACTTCACCTTCTTGCCGTCACTGCGGTCGACGTCCACCTCGTCACCCGGGACAAGGTCCTTCAGCTTGAAGAAGATCCCGGGTTTCTTGTCGCCGTCGACGTGCCCGAGCACGACCGCGGGCCCGGTTTCGCCGGGCACGGGCGACATCTTGTACCAGGCCGCCTGCATCGGCGTGTGCACCGACGGGACCGAGATCCCGCCGTCGGCCTTCGGCAGCACCGAGACCAGCGACGACTGCGCGCCGATCTTCGGGATGTTCAGCTGCGTCGGGCGCAGGCCGGCGAACGGCTTGGTCACCGGCGGCGGGGCCGGTGCGGACGAGGACGGGGCCGCCGCCTGCGGGGTGGAGGTCCCGCAGCCGGCCAGTGCGAAGGACAGCGCCAGTGCGGCCGCGAGCACGCGGCCGCCACGGCGGAACTGCGTGGTCATGCGGTCAGGACCGGGCCGTCGCGCCGTCGCCGGTCTCGACGCCGCCGTTCTTCGGGGTCACCTTGACCTGGCCGCCGACGGTGGCCGAGCCGCCGCCGTGACCGACCGGCCGGGTGACCGGCTTGCCCTCGCAGGTCCAGGAGACCTCGGTGGTGTCGGTCAGGTGCTTGCCGTCGTTGAGCTGGATGTCGAAGCCCCAGTAGCGGCCGTCCGCACCGTCCTGGAACGGGCCGGCGGCCACGGTGAAGTCGTTGGCCCTGACGTCCCGCGGCTCGCCCGCCGCGCAGGCGATGACCAGGATGCCGGCGCCGCCGTCGAACTCCCACGCGTACGCGACGTCGTCGAGGTAGTCGTCACCGTGCGGGAACGGGTCGGTCGGCTCGGTGGTCGGCGTGCTGGGCTTGGTCGGCTTGCTCGAGGTGGGCGTGCCGGTGCCGGTCGACGTCGGCTGCGACGACGTCGGCTGCTGCGAGGTGGGCTGCTCCGAGGACGGAGCCGAGGTGCTCGTGGGTGCTCCCGTCGTCGTGGGCGGCGCCTCGGAGGTGGGCGCGGCCTCGGTCGTCGAGGTGACCGGAGCCTCCTGCGCGAGCGCGGCAGGCGAGACGGTGAGCGTGAGCAGGGCCCCCGCGAGCACAGCGCCCGCAAGACGGCCCAGGGTCTTCTTCAAGGTGACTCCCAGGGAAGGAAACGCGCAATGACCCCCACTACGCGAGCCGCCCGGTGCTGAACGCACAAGATCGGGCGACCAGGACATCCTGCCCTATCGGCGACATATGCCGGAAACGAATTGAAGGTGAAGAAAAGCACTGCGGAAACCGGTAACGTTCCGGCCCGGCGAAATCCACATCGGACGGTGCCGCCGGCCGCGCTTTCGCCGGTGATCACCCGGCCAGGTTCGCGTAAACGATGATGTTGTCCCGGTAGCTGTGCTCTGCGTGATCGAATGCGCCACCGCAGGTGATCAGCCGCAGCTCGGGTTTGTCGCTGTTGCCGTAGACGGCCTCGCGCGGGAACGTGTCCTTCGGGACCTGGGTGACGCGGTCGACGACGAACTTCAGCTTGCGCCCGTCGCTGCGGTCGATGTCGACCTCGTCGCCGGGTGCCAGGTCCTTCAGTTTGAAGAAGATACCGGGTTTCCGGTCGCCGTCGACGTGCCCGAGCACGACCGCCGGGCCGACGTCGCCGGGCACCGGCGAGAGCTTGTACCAGGCCGCCTGCATCGGCGTGTGCACCGACGGGACGGAGATCGAACCGTCGGGTTTCACGGCGACGGCCAGCAGGCTGGACTCCGCGCCGATCTTCGGGATCCGCACCGACGTCGGGCGGAGGCCCTTGAACGGCTTGGTCACCGGCACCGAAGACGGCACCGACGGCACCGGTGCCGCCGCGGGTTTCGGTGGTTCGGCGGTAGCGCACCCGGCGAGGGCCAGCACCAGGGCGAGCGCCGCACCCGCCCGGCGGGCCGTCACCGGGCCGTGCCGCCGAAGCCGGTCTCGACGCCGCCCTTGGGCTCGACCTTGACCTGGGCCTTCGGCGCGGCGTTGCCGGCGGGCGCGGAGCCGGCCGTGGTGGCGGCCGCCGTGGTGATCGGCGCGGTGCTCGACGGCGAAGAGCTGCTCGTGGTCGTGGTCGTGCTCGTCGGGGCCGGCGGCTCGTCCTGCCGGACTTCGACGATCCCGTTGCCTTCGACGCCGGCACAGGTCCAGCTGAACTTGGCGGTGGTCGTGCCGGCCGGGGCGTCGACCACGCGCACCGAGTAGTTCCAGTAGCGGCCGTCGGCCTCGTCCTGGTCCGGGCCACCGGTGACGCTCAGGTACTGGGTCGCCACGTTCCCGGGCGCTCCGGCCGCGCAGCCGATGACCAGGACTCCTTCGCCGCCGAGGCCGACGAAGCCGTGGCCGGCGTTGTCCTGGTAGTCGTCGCCCTTCGCCGGCGCCTGGGTGTCGTCCTTGAGCTCGGGTTCCGCCTTGGGCGCGATCCGCTTGTCCGTGGTCTCGGCCTCGGGCTGGTCCGGGGTCGCGGTCGCGATGCCCGACGTGGACGACGGCACCGTGGACGGCGTCTCCGACGCAGGCGTGCTCGTCGGGCTGCCCGAGGTTGCCGTCTCCGAAGCAGACGTGGTGGTTTCCGTGGGCGACGTGCTGGTTTCCGTCTGCGCCAGCGCGGCGGGCGCGGCGGCGAAGGCGGCGAGCGCACCTGCGAAAACGACTCCGGCGACCCGGCTCAGCGTGCTGCCCACGGTGCACTCCCAACATCGACCTGCGATGTCGCGACTATCGACGTTTCGGCGGCCCGCGTTACTCCGTGAGGGCGAACGTCAGGTCCTCCCACAGGTCCCCGGGGTCCTCCAGGCCGACGCTGAACCGGACCAGCCCGGCCGGGACGCGCTCCTCGCCCGCCAGCCACGCCCGCCGCTCGACCAGGCTCTCGACGCCGCCGAGGCTCGTCGCCGAGCGGATCAGCCGGACCGACGCGCAGAAGCGGTCCGCCGTCTCCGCGTCGGCGAGGTCGAAGGAGACCATCATCCCGAAGCCCGGGTAGCGCACCCGCCGCACCGCGGGGTGCCCGGCGAGCCGCTCCGCCAGCAGCGCGGCGGTCCGGGACTGCTCCGCGAGCCGGACGGGCATGGTCCGCAGCCCCCTGAGGGCGAGCCAGGCTTCGAGGGCGCCGGGCGTCGACCCCACCCGCGTCCGCGCGCCGCGCAGCTCGGCCGCGACGGCCGGGTCCTTGGCCACCGTGATGCCCAGCAGCAGGTCGCTGTGCCCGCCGATGAGCTTGGTCGCGCTGTGCACGACGACGTCCGCGCCGAGTTCGAGCGGCCGCTGCTGCAACGGCGTCGCGAAGGTGTTGTCGACGACGACCCGGCCGCGCGCGGCGGCCGCGATCGTCTCGATGTCCATCACGTCGAGGGTCGGGTTGGTCGGCGACTCCAGCCAGACCAGGTCGGACGTCGCGGCCTCGGCGACCCAGGCATCGGTGTCCGTGGGCTCGAGCTCGGTGACGGCGAGCTTGCCGAGCTTCTGCGCGTGGGCCAGCACCCCCCGCGTCACGGCGTAGCTGAACGTCGGGACGGCGACCCGCGACCCGACCGGCAGCAGATCGAGCACCGCCGCCAGGGTGGCGACCCCGGACGCGAAGGCCGTCGCCTGCCCGCCTTCCAGCGCCCCGACGGCTTCCTCGAGCGCGTGCCACGTCGGTGTCCCGTCGCCGCGCGCGTACACGAAATCGCCACCGGCCTGGTAGGTGCTGGTGGCGACGAGCGGGGTGTTCAGCGGCTCGCCAGGACCGTGCGGCCGGCCGGCGGCGATGGCCTTGGTGCGAGGCGTCCAGTCGTCCATCAGCCCACGATAAGGGGCGGCCGGGGCACGCACGCGTCCGCGAGTGCCCCGGCCTGGCTTCTCAGTGCCTACCGGCTCAGTGCGCGTACACCTCGAACTCGTACAGCGAGTAGCCGTACTTGGTGCCGCGCTGGACGCCCTGCAGCTTCACGAACCGGGCCGGGGTCGCGGCGAACGAGACGTTGTCCTGGCCGCCGTCGCCGTCGGTCACCACGGCCGCGTCCGTCCAGTGCACGGCGTCCGGCGAGAGCTGGATCCGGTAACCCTTGCCGTACGCGGACTCCCAGTTGAGCATCACCCGCGAGACCTGCTGGACCGAACCGAGGTCGACGGTGATCGCCTGGTCGTCGCTCCAGTCGCTGGCCCAGCGGCTCGAGGTGTTCCCGTCGATCGCGTTCGACGCCGGCGAGTTGTAGAAGCCGGACTCGGCGCTGGTGGCGCTGACCGTCTTCGTCGCCGCGAGGTTCGCGACGTTGTCCCCGCGGTGCGCGGCGAACTCGACGACCTGCTGGAACGTCGGGCGGTTCTGCCAGCTGATCTTGTCCTGCGTGATGCCGCCGAGCGCGTTGTGCACGATCGAGTCGGCGCACCACTGGTCACCGGCCGAGCAGGACGCGTCACCGGGGTAGACGGTGTTCGCGGCCTGGCCGGCGGCCGTGGTCAGCGAGTCGACGAGCGCCTGGCGGCACGCGGTGACGTTGCCGCCGCCGCAGAACGTCTGCCCGAGCGGGCCGGCCACGGGCTGGCCGAGCACCTGCCGGATGTCCTTGCTGACGTAACCCCACCAGCCGAACTGGAACGACGAACCCTTGTGGGGCTGGCCGGCGTGCTGCCCGTTGCCGTTCTGCCAGCCGGACGGGCTTTCGTTGATGCCCAGCACGCCGGTCATGGCGTTGTAGGCGGCGTCACCCATGCCGGGCTTGAACTCGGCCTGGACCAGCAGCGGCCACCAGGCGTCGAAGATCCGGATCGCGTCCGCGTCGGCGTAGGTCTTGCTGCCCGCCGACGTCTCCGTCCGCAGCTGGCCGTGCGAGAGCCAGGTCCGCAGCTTCGCCACGGCGTCCGCCGCCGCGCCGGTGACCGGCGCCTTGTCCAGCACCTGCAGCAGCAGCGGCAGCACGCGCTCGGCACGCAGGTCGGCCACCGCGGCTTCCGACATCGCCTGGGTCAAGTTCGCCCGGGTGACCTTGGTGCCGCTGTTGATCAGCTTCTTCACCCGGGAGTCGAGCAGGTCGGCGCGGTGCACGGCGGACTTGTCCGCCCCGGCCGCCGCGTAG
Source organism: Amycolatopsis sp. lyj-346 (assembly GCF_046548975.1). Classification (NCBI taxonomy): domain Bacteria; kingdom Bacillati; phylum Actinomycetota; class Actinomycetes; order Pseudonocardiales; family Pseudonocardiaceae; genus Amycolatopsis; species Amycolatopsis sp. lyj-346. Next base: position 1,049,448 of record NZ_JAJPWT010000001.1, on the reverse strand, counting down.
CCGTTGGCCTGCGCGTTGTTCCAGCTGACGTAGTAGTCCTGGTTGATCGACTGCGGGTGCTGCGACGGCGGCGTGAGGTTCGCCTGGTTGCCCGCCGGGTTCCAGCCGGTCCAGTCGTGCCCCTGGTCACCCCACACCGGCATGTTCGGGTCCACATCGGACTGCCGCGCCGGGTTGGCACCGGAGTTGTAGTAGGCGATGTCCTTGGAGTCGGCGTAGAACCAGTTGAACGTGAAGTTGATGTCCTGCGCGGCCTTCTGGAAGTCCGCCGCGGACTTGACGAAGGTCGGGTCGTTCAGCTCCTGGAAGCCGATGAGCGAGTCGACCTCGTGGAAGTAGGTCGAGCGCAGCGCCGCGTACGCCACCGGCTTGCCGCCGACGGTCGCCCGGCTCTGCACCGGGCCGTACTTCGTCCGGTAGCTGCGCAACGTGTAGGAGCCGGCCGCGGTGCCGTCGGCCAGCGTCGGCTTCCAGGCGTTCTTCACCTCCACGGTCTCCATCGGCACGCACTTGCCCTGGTAGGTGTAGTGGTTCGAGTCCTTCGTCGGCGCGTTGCCGCTCGGGTCGCACAGCTGCAACGCGTAGGTGTCGATGATGTCCTGGCCCGACGTCGTCGCGCTCCACGAGTAGTCCTGGCCGCGGCCGAGGAGCACGTACAGGCTCAGGCCCGCGAACGCCGCACCGCGCGCGCTGATCCCCGGCCCCTGCAGTTCCTGCAACATCAGCAGCTGCGGAGCGAAGTACCCGGTCTGCGGGCCGAACACGGCGACCGGGTGGCCGCTGGCGGTCTTGGCGCCGGAGACGAGCAGCGCGTTGGACATGCCGTGCTTCTCGCTCAGCATGTTGCCCGGCAGCACGCCGTTCTCGAACATCCCGCGGGCCGGCTCCTGCTCGGCGGGCGCGGCGACGTCCACGGTGGACGGCGTGGCGGTGGCCGCGGAGCCGGTCTTGTCGAACACCAGCTGCTGCGGGGTCACCGAGTTCTTGTCCGGCATGGCCTGCCCGACCGCGTTGACCGGTGTCTTGCCGTACGGGAAGGTCTGGCCGTCGTGCAGCGTCTTGACGGCCTCGGGGTCGTCCGCCGAGCGCAGGCTCTGCCACACCTTCTCGCCCTGCACGAGGCCGTACTTCTCCTGCAGCGCGAGCTTCGCGATGGCGTTCTGCACCTCGCCGCCGCCGCCCGCGCCGAACTGGGCGCCGACCAGCGAGGCGAGCGCGACCAGGTCGGTCAGCTTGAACGGGTCGATCGTCCCGGCGTTGGTGATCGAGTCGATGTGCCCGGTCAGCACGTACTCGCCGGGGAAGTACCGGCCGCTGCGCGAGTCGGCGATGTACTTGTTGATGCCGTCCACGTAGGCCTGCGCGTCGGCGAGCCCCTGCGCACCGCGCGGGCCGCTGGCGGCGACGCGGTCGATCTGCTGCTGCATCTCGGCTTCGGTGTACGGCGCGTTCGCGAAGAACGACTGCTCGAGCTCGCGGTTGGCTTCGGCGCCACCGGCGAGGGAGGTGACCTGCCCGCGGGCGGCGTGGCGCAGCACGTCCATCAGCCACAGCCGGTCCTGCGCGGCCGCGTACCCGGCGCCGAACTCGGTGCCGGCGCGGGTGGTCCCGGTGATGTGCGGGACGCCGAGGGCCTTGTCCCGCACGATCGTGACGTCGGCACGCGGCTTCGTCGTGCTCGCCACCTGGTCGGCCGGGACGCCGAACGAGGCGTCGTTGAAGTACTGGTTGATCGCGCTGGTGGTCAGCGTCTTGTAGCCGGTGGCCAGCGAGGAGTACTTCCCGAGCTGGTCGGCCGAGTGCGCCGGGCGGGTGCCGAGCAGCTTGTGCGCCAGGATCTCCGCGAGGGTGGCACTCCCCTGTTCGCCGGGCGGGAGGATGTCGCTGCACTGCCCGCCGCAGTAGTCGTCGGGCGACACGGCCGCCTGCGCGGCCGGCGCGGTGACGGCGACCTGGGTCAGACCGGCCACGAGGGCCCCCAGTGTCGTAACGGTCAGGGCGCGGATGCGACGTCGCATGCCGGGCTCCCCTCAGTCCAGAAAAGTGACGAAGCGCACGCTACCCAGCAGTAGCCGAAGTGTGAAGAGTTTTCGCGTTTTTCCCCTCCTTGGGCGTAGGCCGATCGGCGCAGCCCTCACGGCGTCGGTACGGTGAGGCCCATGACCTTGGAAAAGCCCCTCATCGACCGCCCGGACGGACCAGCGCCGGCCGACCTGGAGATCACCGACCTCACCGTCGGTGACGGCGCGGAGGCCACGGCGGGCAAGACCGTCACCGTGCACTACGTCGGCGTCGCGCACTCGACCGGCGAAGAGTTCGACGCGTCCTGGAACCGCGGCGAGCCGCTGCGCTTCGGCCTCGGGGCCGGTCAGGTCATCTCCGGCTGGGACCAGGGTGTCGCGGGGATGAAGACCGGCGGCCGCCGCAAGCTGGTGATCCCGCCGCACCTGGCCTACGGCGACCGCGGCGCGGGCGGCGTGATCAAGCCGGGCGAGACCCTCATCTTCGTCGTCGACCTGGTCGGCGTGAACTGATCCCCACGGGCCGGGCGTCACCCGATGGACCACCGGGTGACGCCCGGCCAGGGAATTCCCCGCCCGCGGCAGCGGCCCTAACGTCGGACGTCGACCACCGACTCGACGAAGGGGAAGAATGCGCCTGCGCGCCGCTGCCGTCTTGGCCATCTCCACTGCCTTGACCATCTCCACCGCACCTGCCGCCTGGGCCGTCGCCCACGGTTCCGACGTCCCGCCGGGCCAGTACGGGTTCGTCGCGAAGCTGGCGATGACGAAGATCCCGCGCCCGGACGGCTCGACGTACAGCAGCTACTGCACGGGCGCACTCGTCGCGCCCGCCTGGATCCTGACGACCGGCCACTGCTTCCACGACGCCCACCGCAACCGGGTCTCGGGCAAGGTCCCGTACTCGACGACGGTGACGCTCGGCCTGACCGACGAAGCCACGGAATCCGGTGTCGCCCGCAAGGCGACCGAGGTCCTCCAGGCGAAGGAGAACGACGTCGCGCTGATCCGCCTCGACTCCCCGGTGACCACGGTGCCGCCCCTGTCGGTGAGCCGCACGGTCCCGAAGGTCGGCCGGCAGCTGACGCTGGCGGGCTGGGGCAGCCTGACGGGCCCGAACCCCAAGCCGGCCACCCGCCTGCAGCAGGGCACGGTGGCGATCGCCAAGGTCGACCCGACCACGCTGGGCGTCCGCGGCGCCGCCCCGGAAACCACGACCAGCGCCTGCACGTACGACTCGGGAGCGCCGTATTTCTCGGGCACCGAACTGGTCGCACTGGAGGCAACGGGACCGGGCTGCCCCCACGCGGGCATCGAGACGACGAGCCGCGCGGACGTCATCGCGGACTGGATAGCCACCCACACGGCGTAACTTCGCCCAGGGCGAACACGGTGACATAGCCCACGGACTGCCTCCCGGACCACGCTGGAAGGCGAGGGAAGGCACCGTGGGGTCCGGGGGGCTCGGCCCCCCGGGAGACACCAGGCAAATGGGAAGGGGCCCGATCGCGCTAGCGATCGGGCCCCTGAACAGCGTGGGCGAGGAGGGAGTTGAACCCTCACGTCCTTTCGGACACACGGACCTGAACCGTGCGCGTCTGCCATTCCGCCACTCGCCCGAGCGCTTCTCTGACAGCGAGGAGAAGACTAGCAGGTGCTTTGAACGGCTTTCACCGGGGGCCGTGTAGGGGCTGGCTCACCCGGATAGGATCGATGCGAAAGCACGCGTGTGAGGAGGTTTTCCCCGGTGGGCCGCGCCGAACGATTCGACAGGCGACTCGAGAACCTGGTGGGGAACACTTTCGCGCGCATGTTCGGTGGCAATGTCGTCACGCAGGAAGTGGCGATCGCCCTGGAGCGGGAGAGTGAGGAGAACGTTCGTGAGCTGGCAGGCGGCCGGCAGCTCGCCCCGAATCACTACATCGTGTCCCTGGGGGCAGCTGACCACGAACGCATGGCCGGCGACGAGCAACGCGTCACCCAGGTGCTGGCCAAGGCGGTGGCGGAACACCTCGCCGCCGAGGGCCTGGACACCTATGGTGACGTCGTCGTATCACTCGAGCGCAACGAGGCGCTGCATACTGGACAGTTCAAGACCCGTTCGTCCGTCGATCCCGACGCCCGCCCCTCCGGCGCCGGTTCACCGCGGTCGGCACGACCCAGCAACGCAGGAGACCCAGCAATGAGCCAGCCCCCCGGCTACGGCCAATACGACCAGGGTGACCCGTACGGCCAGCAGGGCCAGTACGGCTACGGACAGCAGGGTGGCCAGCAGCCCGGGTACGACCAGGGTTACGGCCAGCAGGGTGGATACGACCAGTACGGCGGTCAGCAGCCGCCGGCCGCCGGTGGCTACGACCAGTACGGCCAGCCGCAGCAGGGTGGTGGCTACGACCAGTACGGCCAGCAGCCCCAGGCCGGCGGGTACGACCAGGGCTACGCCCAGCCGCAGGGTGGCGGCTACGACCAGGGCGGCTACGCGCAGCCTCAAGGCGGTGGCTACGACCAGGGCGGGTACGCGCAGCCGCAGGGTGGTGGCTACGACCAGGGCGGCTACGCGCAGCCGCAGGGTGGTGGCTACGACCAGTACGGCCAGCCGCAGCAGGGCGGGTACGACCAGTACGGCCAGCAGCAGGCGTACGGCCAGCCGGCCGCCGACCCGTACGCCCAGCAGCAGGGTGGCTACGCGCCGCCCGCGCCGGGCCGCCAGCTCGCGGCGAGCCTGCAGCTGGACGACGGCTCGAACCGGACGTACTCGCTGAAGCAGGGCGGGAACGTCGTGGGCCGCGGCCAGGACGCCGACTTCCGCCTGCCGGACACCGGGGTTTCGCGCCGCCACCTGGAGATCACCTGGGACGGTCAGAGCGCGACGCTCGCCGACATCGGCTCGACCAACGGCACGACCGTGAACGGCACCCCGGTCCAGACCTGGCAGCTCGCCGACGGCGACGTCATCCGGGTGGGTCATTCGTCCCTCGTGTTCCGTACACAGGGCTGACTCGGGACCCGGAATACTGTTCCCGCAGAATTGACGTGCGGGGGGACCGCGGCGTACCCGCGCCGCGGCTGCACGGACGAGTCGGGAGCGGACACACCAAGTGCCAGAGCTGGTCGTACAACTCACCAGGGTGGGCTTCCTCGTGCTGCTCTGGCTCTTTGTGTTCGCCGCGCTCAGAGTCGTCCGTTCGGACCTCTACGCGGCGTCGGGCATGCGCGTGCAGGTGCCGACCTTCGGGCGCAAGAAGGAGAAGAAGCCGCGCAACAGCAAGTCGCCGCAGCAGCTGCTGGTGACCCACGGCGCGCTCGCCGGGACGCGCATCGCGCTGGACGGCAGGCCGATCCTGATCGGCCGTGCCGACGACTCCACACTGGTCCTCGACGACGACTACGCGTCGACCCGGCACGCGCGGATCGCCCAGCGCGGTGAGGACTGGTACGTGGAAGATCTGGGCTCGACGAACGGCACCTATCTCGACCGGGCTAAGGTCACTGCACCCCTCCGGGTCCCGCTCGGAGTCCCCATCCGGATCGGCAAGACGGTGATCGAGCTTCGCCCATGACTCTCGTCCTCCGCTACGCAGCCCGCAGCGACCGGGGCCTGGTGCGTTCGAGCAACCAGGACTCCGTGTACGCCGGCCCTCGCCTGCTCGCGCTCGCCGACGGCATGGGTGGGCACGCGGCGGGTGAAGTCGCCAGCAAGGTCGTCATCGCCTCCCTCGCCCCGCTCGACGACGACGAGCCGGGCGACGACCTGCTCGCCCAGCTGCGCGAAGCGGTGGCGAACGGCAACGCGGCGATCGCCGAACTCGTCTCGCAGGACCCGGACCTGGACGGGATGGGCACCACGCTCACCGCCGTCCTGTTCGCCGGCACCCGGCTGGGGCTGGTGCACGTCGGCGACTCACGGGCCTACCTGCTGCGCGGCGGTCAGTTCGCGCAGATCACGCGGGACGACAGCTTCGTCAACGAACTACTCGAACAAGGCCGGATCACGCCCGAAGAGGCGGCGGTGCACCCGCAGCGGTCGCTGCTGCTCAAGGCGCTCACCGGGCACGAGGTCGAGCCGAGCCTGACCGTGCGCGAAGCCCGCGCCGGCGACCGGTACCTGATCTGCTCGGACGGCCTGTCCGGCATGGTCAGCGACGAGACGCTGGCCGAGGCCGTGCAGATCCCGGACCCGCAGCAGTGCGCGGACCGGATGATCGAGCTGGCGCTCAAGGGCGGCGGCACGGACAACGTCACGGTGATCATCGCCGACGTCGTCGACGTCGACTTCGGTGAGGACGCGCCCATCGTGGGCGGCGCCGCCGGGGACGGCAGCGACGAACGGCACCAGGGCGACTCCCCCGCGGCGCGGGCCAGGGCGCTGACCCAGCCGCCCCCGCCGCCGCGCCAGGAACTGCCGCAGCCCCAGGAAGACCCGAAGGCCCGGCGCCGGAAGCGGTTCCGCTGGCTGGCCGGCGCACTCGTGGTGCTCGTCGTGCTCGCCGCGGCCGCCATCTCGACCCGCTACTTCGTGCTGAGTCAGTACTATGTCGGCGAGGGAGCGGACGGGGAGGTCGTGATCTACCGCGGCGTCCCCGGCAGCATTCTCGGCATCGACCTGCACGCCTACGAGCAGGGGTCCTGCCCGCCGAGCCAGGTGTGCACGGACAAGCTGCGCGTCACCCAGCTCCAGGAGGACGCGCGGCTGGCGGTGCAGAACGGCGTCAAGAAGGACAACCTCGACGAAGCGCGGAAGTACATCGACGACTTCCTGCAGCTGCGCAAGCGCCTGAACAACTGCGCGCCGGCGGGCGGTCAGCCGTCCCCGACGCCGACCCCTCCGGTCACGCCGACGACGACTCCGTCGGCTCCGGCCGGCTCCACCGCCCCGTCGTCGGCGAGCCAGCCAGCGGGGAGGGACTGCTCGACGCCGAGTTCGACGGCACCGACGACGGGAGGCGGTAACTGATGAGCCAGCCCGCCGCGCGTGCCGCCGAACCGCTCGCCGCGCAGTTCCAGACGAACCCGCCGCGCGAGGTCCCGACCCGCCGCAACACCGAGCTGGTGCTGCTGGGGTTCGCGACGTTCATCGTCACCATCGCGCTCGTCCTGGTGGAGGCGAACCAGGAGCAGGAGCTCACGGCGTCGATCATCTGGCTCGGGCTGGCCTACCTCGGCGTGCTGACCGGCGCGCACCTGGCCGTCCGCAGGTGGGCGCCGTACGCCGACCCCGTGCTGCTCCCCTGCGTCGCGCTGCTGAACGGCATCGGGCTGGTGATGATCCACCGGATCGACCTGGCACTGGCCGAACGGGCCACGCAGCAGGGCAAGGACTACACGCCCGCCGTCACCGCGCAGGTGCTGTTCACCGGGATCTCGCTGGTGTTCTTCGTCGTGGTGCTGGTCGTGGTGAACGACCACCGCACGCTGACCCGCTACGGCTACACCGCCGGCCTGGTCGGGATCGTCGCACTGGCGCTGCCGGCACTGCTGCCGTCGAGCCTGTCCGAGGTCAACGGCGCCAAGGTGTGGCTGAAGCTGCCGTTCTTCTCGATCCAGCCGGGCGAGTTCGCGAAGATCCTGCTGATGATCTTCTTCGCATCGTTCCTGGTGTCGAAGCGGGACCTGTTCATGGTGGCGGGCAAGAAGCTCGTCGGTGTCGAGCTCCCGCGCGCCCGCGACCTCGGCCCGATCCTGATCGCCGCGTTCGCCTGCATCGGCATCCTGGTGTTCGAGAAGGACCTCGGCACGTCGCTGCTGTTCTTCAGCGTCATCCTGGTCATGCTGTACGTCGCGACCGAGCGGATCATCTGGGTCGTCCTCGGCCTCAGCTTCTTCGCCGTCGGCTGCGTGATCGCCTACAACCTCTTCACGCACGTCCAGCAGCGCGTGGCGAACTGGCTGGACCCGCTGGCCACCTACGACGAGGCAGGCGGCGGCTACCAGCTCGCGCAGGGCCTGTTCGGGCTCGGCACCGGCGGCGTCGGCGGCACCGGGCTCGGTGCCGGGCGGCCGGACATGGTGCCCGAGGCCGCCACCGACTTCATCACCGCGGCGATCGGCGAGGAGCTCGGCTTCATCGGGCTGGCCGCGGTGCTGATGCTGTACCTGCTGGTCGCGATGCGCGGTATGCGCAGCGCGCTGGCCGTGCGCGACACGTTCGGCAAACTGCTGGGCGGCGGGCTCGCGTTCACCATGGTCATGCAGATCTTCGTCGTCGTCGGCGGGGTCACGAAACTCATCCCGGAGACCGGTATCACCGCCCCGTTCCTGTCGAAGGGTGGTTCGTCGCTGCTCGCGAACTACATCCTGGTCGCGCTGCTGCTCCGCATCTCCGACGCGGCCCGCAAGCCCGCCTCCCGCCCGAAGCCGCAGCAGCAGCCGCAGGCCCCGATCGCGGAGGCGCACACCGTGCTCGTGCAGCGCCCGCCGGCGGACGGGGGCGCGCAGGCATGAACACCCCGCTCCGCAAGGTCGGCATGGCGATGCTCGTGATGATCGTTCTGCTGCTGGCCAACGCCACCTACATCCAGGTGGTGAAGGCCGACGACTACCGCACCGACTCGCGCAACGCGCGCGTGCTCTACGAAGAGTTCGCCCGCCAGCGCGGCAAGATCGTGTCGCAGGCCAACGGCGAGGTGCTGGCCAGCATCAACCCGTCGAACGACAAGTACAAGTACATCCGGACCTACGCCGACGGCCCGATGTACGCGCCGGTCACCGGCTACTACTCGATCAACTACGGCGCGGGCGGCCTGGAGCGCGCCGAGGACGACGTCCTCAACGGCTCCGACCCGCGGCTGTTCGTGCGGCGGCTGTCGGACATGGTCACCGGCCGGGACCCCAGCGGCGGCAACGTCCGGCTGACCATCGACCCGGCGGTGCAGAAGGCCGCGTACGACCTGATGACGCAGAAGGGCTACACCGGCGCCGTCGTCGCGATGGAGCCGAGCACCGGGCGGATCCTGGCGATGGTCTCGACGCCGTCGTACGACCCGAACCAGCTGGCTTCGCACACCTCGAAGGCCCAGACCGACGCCTGGAACGCGAACATCAAGGACCCGAAGAAGCCCATGCTGAACCGGGCGATCTCGGAGACCTACCCGCCGGGTTCGACGTTCAAGCTGGTCACCGCGGCGGCCGTGCTCGAAGACGGCAAGGGCCCGGACACCCAGGTCGACACCGCGCCGAACACCAAGCTCCCCGGCACGAGCGTCACGCTGGAGAACTACGCGGGCCAGGGCTGCCCCGGCAACACGTTCAAGGACGCGCTCGCGCACTCCTGCAACGTGCCGTTCGCCCAGTTCGCCGGCCAGCTCGGCGCGGACAAGATGAAGAAGACGGCGGCGAACTTCGGCATCGGGCAGACCGATCTGACCGTGCCGATGAAGGTCGCCCCCTCGACCGTCGGCCCGCTCGACTCGCAGGGCGCGCTCTACCAGAGCGGCATCGGCCAGCGCGACGTCCGGCTGACGCCGCTCCAGGACTGCCTGCTCGCGGCCACCGTGGCCAACGGGGGGATGGCGATGAAGCCGCAGCTGGTGCAGTCGGTGCTGGCCCCCGACCTGTCGACGATCGAGGACTACAGCCCCACCGAGCTCACCGGCACCCCGGCGTTGTCGTCGTCGAACGCCGCGATCCTCAAGGACATGATGATCGCTTCCGAAGGCTTCACCAAGGGCGGCGGCAAGCGCCCGGACGTCCAGATCGCGTCGAAGACCGGCACCGCCGAGCACGGCACGGACTCCAAGAACACCGCCCCGCACGCCTGGTACACCGCCTTCGCCCCGGCCGACAACCCGCAGATCGCGGTCGCGGTGATCGTCGAGGACGGCGGCAACCGCGGCCTCGCGGCCACCGGCGGCACGGTCGCGGCGGAGATCGGCCGCGCGGCCATCAACGCGAAGCTCGGGGGTGGATAGCGCATGCTGTCCTCCGGTCAGCTGCTGGCCGACCGCTACAAGCTGACGAGCCGGATCGCCGTCGGCGGGATGGGCGAGGTCTGGCAGGCCAGCGACACCCGGCTCGACCGGACCGTGGCCGTCAAGATCCTCAAGGCCGAACTCTCCGGCGACGCCGAGTTCCTCCACCGCTTCCGCACGGAAGCGCGGATGACGGCGTCCCTGAACCACCCCGGCATCGCCGCGGTGCACGACTACGGCGAAACCCTCTTCGACGGCGACCTGCCGATCGCGTACCTGGTGATGGAGCTCGTCGACGGCGACCCGCTGGCCGGGCTGCTGGCCAAGCACGGGCGGCTGTCGGCGGAGTTCACCCTCGACATGCTGGAGCAGGCGGGCAACGCGCTGCAGGCAGCGCACTCCCACGGCCTGGTCCACCGCGACGTCAAGCCGGGCAACATCCTGGTGACCTCGGCGGGGCAGGTGAAGATCACCGACTTCGGCGTGGCGAAGGCGGCCGACGCGGCCCCGGTCACCCGGTCCGGCATGGTCATGGGCACCGCGCACTACATCGCCCCGGAGCAGGCGCTGGGCCAACCTGCCGAGCCGGCGTCCGACGTCTACTCGCTGGCGGTGTGCGGCTACGAGTGCCTCGCCGGCCACCGGCCGTTCCTGTCCGAGAACGCCGTGACGGTCGCGATGATGCACATCCGCGACATCGCGCCGCCGCTGCCGCCGGACGTGCCGCCCGCGGCGCGTGCGGTGATCGAGGCGACCCTGGTCAAGGATCCGCGGCAGCGCTACAACAACGGCGGCGAGTTCGCGGCCGCCGTTGCCGCGGTTCGCTCCGGGCTGCCGCTGCCGACGCCGTCCGGGCTGGTCAACGCCACGTACGCGACCGGGCAGCAGCCCCAGCAACCACCCCAGCAGCAGGTGCAGCCACCGCCGTCGATGCCGGTGCCGGTGCCCCCGCAGCAGCTGCCACCGCAGCAACAGCAGATGCCGCTCGGCCCGCCGTCCCCCGCGATGAACCCGATGGCCGCCATCGGCCCGCCGTCGCGGCCCGCTCCGCGGCAGGTCATGCTGCCGGCCCCCCGGAAGAAGACGCAGTGGGGCTGGTGGGCGCTTCTCGCGGCCATCCTGCTCGTTGTCCTGGTGGCGGCCATCGTGCTGGTGGCGAAGATGCTGAGCAGCGGCAACGGCTCGCCACCGTACAACGGCCAGACGCAGAGCCAGGTGGTTCCGGGCAGACAGGTGCCTGCGGAGGAGCCTGCCGGTTCGGCGAGCACTCCGGGCACGGCCGACGATGGCCGGCAAGGCATCATGACCACACCTTGGACGGAATGGAACGGCACCCAGAGATGAGCACACCCAGACTGCTCTCCAACCGGTACGAGCTGGGCGAAACGCTCGGCTACGGAGGCATGTCCGAGGTCCATCACGGCCACGACGTGCGTCTCGGCCGGGAAGTCGCGATCAAGATCCTCCGTGCCGACCTGGCCAGGGACCCGCAGTTCCTGGAGCGCTTCCGCCGGGAAGCGCAGAACGCCGCCGCACTGAACCACCCGGCGATCGTCGCGGTCTACGACACGGGTGAGGCGAACGCCGAGTTCGGGCCGCTGCCGTACATCGTCATGGAGTACGTCGAAGGCCGGACGCTGCGCGACATCGTCAAGACCGAGGGTCCGATGTCGCAGAAGCGGGCGATGGAGGTCATGGCCGACGTCTGCGCGGCGCTGGACTTCTCGCACCGCCACGGCATCGTGCACCGCGACGTCAAGCCGGCCAACGTGATGATCACGAAGAACGGCGCGGTCAAGGTGATGGACTTCGGCATCGCGCGCGCGATGCACGACGGCCAGTCCGCCATGACCCAGACCGCCGCGGTGATCGGCACGGCGCAGTACCTGTCGCCGGAGCAGGCCCGCGGTGAGTCGGTCGACGCCCGTTCCGACGTCTACGCCGCCGGCTGCGTGCTGTACGAGCTGATCACCGGCGAGCCGCCGTTCACCGGCGACTCCCCGGTCGCGGTGGCCTACCAGCACGTCCGCGAAGACCCCAGCGCGCCGTCTTCGGTGAACCCGGCGGTCGCACCGGAGCTCGACGCGGTCGTGCTGAAGGCGCTGGCCAAGGGCCCGGCGAACCGCTACCAGTCGGCCGCGGAGATGCGCTCGGACCTGGTGCGCACGCTCTCGGGCCAGCGCCCGGTGGCGCCGATGGTGATGTCCGAGGACGAGCGCACGCAGGTGATGAACGCCGACCGGCGGCAGCCGCAGCGCTACGACGAGTACAGCGAGCCGGACAACGAAGACCCCAAGGCCAAGCGCCGCCGCCGCACGATCCTGGCCGCGGTGGCCGCGGTGTTCGTGCTGGGCGCGGTGCTGCTGATCATGTGGCTGTCGGGCTCGTTCAAGAGCAACGACAGCTCCACGATCGCGATCCCCGACGTGCTGCACCAGACGGTGCCCCAGGCTCGCGAGACGTTGAAGAGCAAGGGTTTCGACGGCACGATCGAGCCGAAGCAGGTCACCTGCGGGGTGCCGGCGACCGACGGCAACCCGGAGTGCGGTCAGGACGACATCAACAAGGTCATCAAGACCGACCCGTCGGCCGGGGTCTCGGTCGCGCCGAACACGAAGATCACGCTGTACGTCGGCACCGCACCGGGCAAGGCCAGCGTGCCGGACCTCAAGGGCAAGACGCGTGACCAGGCCGAGCAGGCGCTCACCGAGGCGAAGCTGACCCTGGACCCGAACGTCGGCGAGGTCGAGGTCGACGACCCGAACCAGGCCAGCCTGGTGCAGAACCAGACCCCGGCCGCGGCTTCCGAGGTCGCCCAGGGCACCAGCGTGAAGATCACGGTGGGCAAGTCGAAGCAGCTCAAGACGGTCACCGACTTCACCAACAAGCCGTACTCGCAGGCCAAGGCGGCGCTGGAAGGCCAGGGCTGGAAGACGAAGAGGGTCGACCAGGCTTCGGACACGGTGCCGAAGGACACGGTCATCACCCAGAACCCGAACGGTGGGCAGCTGGGAGTCGGCGAGGTCATCACGCTGACCGTGTCGACCGGCCCCGACCAGACGCAGCCGACCCAGATCCAGATGCCGAGCCTCGTCGGCATGACCGTCGAAGAGGCGCAGCAGAAGCTGCAGAGCATGGGCTGGACCGGAAGCCTGAGCCAGCGAGCGGACCGGACCAGCGGGCAGCCGGAAGGCACGGTCACCGGCCAGAACCCGAGGGCGGGCACCCAGATCGACAAGGACCAGGCGGTCACCGTCAGCGTTGCGGAGAGCTTGTTCCCGTCAACGACGACGAAGACCTCCGGCCCCTGATCCCAGGCTCGCGAAGAAGGCCCGCACGGTTCGCCGTGCGGGCCTTCTTCATAAGTCAGGACTTGTCGAGAAACCCTTGCACGGCAACGAGAACCTGATCGGCGTTACTCGCGGCACCGAAGTCGAGTTCGAGTTCCTCGGCGGCACCAGAGCGCTTGACCTTCAGCGAGACGCGGGCTTCCCGGCACCGCATCAGCCACGCGAAGAGCGAGCGGCAGAAGACGTCGGCGGAGCTGCTCGACACCCCGACCACAACGGCGTCGAAGACCTGGACGCGGCCGCGGAGCTCGTCTTCGCCTCGCAGCCAGGCGGCGAGCTCCGGAAGCTCGCCGGCGGAGTTTGGCACGGTGATCGCGACGATCCCAGCCGTCACCCGATCTCCTTTCGCCCGGAACCGGAGAGGCCCCGAACCTTAGTCGGCCGGGTGGTCTCGCTGGAAGCCCGGGCAGAAAATTGAAGCTTGCAAATTGCATTCCGTGGCGCGGCGGTGGAGTGCTCGGGCGGTTTTCTCGTAGGTCGTCAAGGTGGCTTGGTGGGTGGAGTACACGGCGCTGCCGTGGTGGCGCAGTGCGACGGCGAGGTGTTCGTAGAGGGTGAACGGTTCGACCAGGCCGGGTGGGCAGTCGGCGGCGGGGACGATGCGTACGGCGATCCGCGGCTTTCTTGTCCAGGTGCGCAGTTGGTCGAGCTGGTCGCGGAGGACGTCGGGGGTGCAGGCGTCGGGGCGTGTGGCGGCCTCGCCGATCAGGAAGGTGTGTAGCGGTCCCGGCTGGTCGGACAGGGCGAGCTGACGTGCGGTGCGGAGAAGGCAACTCACGTCGGCGGCCTCGGGGTTGAGCAAGCCGGTGTCCTGCAACGCGCGGGCGTATTCGGCGGTTTGCAGCGTCTCGGGGATGAGCGTCGGCGACCATTCGGTTACGTGGGTGGATCGCTGCTCGAAGGCGGTGCGCAGGTAGTTCTCGGCGTGTCCGGTGTGGTCGATCAAGTCGTGGTCGTGGGTACGGCGGGCCAGGTCGATGAGGTGTTCGCGCACGTGTTGCGGTGCTCGCAGGACGCCGAGGATGTGGGCCACGGTCGTGTCTTGTGGTGTTCGGTGGCCGAGTTCGAAGCTCGACAGCACGGAGGGATGGATGTCGACCATGGCGGCGAGCCGGCGCAGGCCGATGCCGCGGTCGTTTCGGGCTTCGCGGAGTCCGCCGGCCAGGGCGATGACGGCTGGTCGGAGTGCAGCTTCGGTCACGGTTCAGACCGCTCCGTTCGGTCGTAGGTCTCTGTGTTGAGTGCGTCGAGCAGCGCAAATGGATCGAGCTCGGTGCCGTCGAGTTCGTCGGCGCGGCGAGTGAGGGCGACGCCGATGTGGATCAGTTGGCGGCCAAGGGTGCGCAGGCCGGCGGCGTAGGCTGCGTCGTCCGGCTGGAGGGTCAGCAGCTCGACCGTCACGCTCCCGATCGTGGAATTGACCTTCGAGAGCGCGGCGAGCAACTCGCGATCACGAGCGTGCACGCGGCACCTCGATCCGCCGGCGCTCGTTCTGGGCCGCGCAGACCGGGCACACCCGGCCCGGCTTCGGGATGATCCGGCGGCGGCTGATGCTGGGCCGGTCGTGTTCCAGCGGGAACCGGACGTCGGTCAGGCACCAGGGCAGCAGCATGAACAGCCGCGGGTTGGCCATCTGCGAGTGCAGGTACAGGTGAGCCCACCCGTCGCCACCGGTGAACTCGTACCACTCCCAGAAGTCCTGGTGCGAGTCGGTGCCGGTCATCGGCCCGTCGTCCAACGCGGTCATCGAAGCCCCCGCTCGACCTCGAACGCCCGGAGAGCGGCGGCGGCCTGCTCCCAGTCGGCGTCGGTCATGTCCACGTGCATCTTGGGATGCCGGTAGGTATCGAGATCGATCTCGTTGAGCCGCTGACCACCCGAGTTGAACAGCGACGCACCGCACCAGAACGTCGGCCGGTCGTCGAAGTGCTCCGCGGTCATGGCGTCGTGCACCCCCGAGCTGTGCGAGCGTCGCGCAGCGAGACGGTCAACGCGTCACCCAGCTGGTTCCGAAGCTGCGCGGCCGACTCGGCGCTGAACAGGATCGGCTCGTCGGGCGGTGTGGAGCTGGTCAGCGCGATCCGGCCGTCATCCCGCACCTCGACCTCGACCTGGGCGGGATTGCCGAGGTGGTCGACCCCCTCGGTGCTCTGTCGCGTACGTCGTCGATCACGCATAGTTAGTGACCGTACAAAGGTGCAGGTCACAAACGTTTCCTGCCAGGAAACCCAAGTCTGTACCCTGAGGCGCATGGACTCGATCGGCATCACGATCCGCAGACTTCGCCGATGGCGCGGCCTGTCCCTCGAACAGCTCGCCGGGCTGTCCGGCCTGTCCAAGGGCTACCTGTCCAAGATCGAAAACGAACGCACCGCGATCGACAAGCGCTCAACCCTGGTCGCGATCGCCGGCGCGCTCCGCGTCAGCCTCTCCGACATCACAGGCGACGGACTGGAGATCCGCGACCCGCAGGCCGACTCTGCCATCCCCGCTATCCGCGACGCCCTGCTGAGCACCGACCTCGACGGCACCGAGCCGCCGATCGGCGACCTTGCGCAACTGCTGTCCGAGACGCAGCTGGTCGCAGCCCTGCGGCAGGCGAACCAGGACGCCGAGGTCGGCGCCCGACTCCCCGAGCTGCTGCTCGCCCTACACACCCACGTCGACAAGCCGGACGCGCTCCGCTCGCTCGTCACCGCCACTCACACCACGGCCCTGCTCACGAAGGGGCTCGGAGCATTCGAGCTGGCCTGGATCGCCGCCGACCGCGGCCACGAGGCAGCACAGCGGCTCGGCGAACCCGGCTGGATCGCCCTCGCCGAGTTTGCCCGCACACAGGCCCTATCCGGCCTCGGCGCGCACAAACGAGCCTCCAAGCTCGCCGAGCGCGCCCTGGACTACGTGCCGGCCGACGCCTACGACGTCCGCGGCGCACTCACCCTCACCACCGGCTACACCGAATCCGTCCTGGGCGGCGACGCAACCGCAGCGCTCGACGAAGCCGCCGGCCTGGCCGAGCACGTCGAGTACGGCAACCGAAACTTCCTACTGTTCAGCCCGGCCAACGTCGTGCTCTGGCGCATCTCATCAGCCCTCGAACGCGGCGACCACGCTGAAGCCGCCCGGCTGGCCGCGACCGTCGATCCGGCCGAGCTCACCATCGACTCGCGCCGCACAACGTTCCTGATCGAGCACGCCCGCGCGCTCTACGGCATCCGGCGGCCCGACGAGGAGGTGCTTGCCCTCCTGGTACGGGCTGAAAAGCTGGGGCACATCCGGACTCGGACGAACCCGTTCGTCCGAGAGATCATCTCCACGATGCTTGCCCGTGCTCGGCGCGAAGGGGTAGCCCGCGAGGTCCGCGGCATGGCCGACCGGATGGGCCTTATCAAAGTCTCGTAGAAGGCAGCTAAGCCGTGCTGGCCACCTCTCGGCAAGCCCCGGTAGCCGGATCGTGTCTATGTCGGCGTAAAGGCGCGCCGATGTCCGAAGTAGGCGCCGGACAGTGACGCAGGACACGTTAGGCTGGCCACTTATGAGTGCAGATCTTGGCGACGTGCCGACATGGATCGGGGGCGTCTCTGCTTTCCTGGCTTTGGGTGCAGCTGTGCTTGCTGCAAGGTGGACTGCCAAGACCGCGAAAGCGGCCGAGTTGCAGGTGGACGAGATACGCAAGCAAGTAGCTGCAGATCTGGGGCAGTTGGAGTTGGCCCGTGAGGACGCTGACCGACAGGTCCGCGCGCTCCAAGAGGCTGAAGAACGCGCCAAGAGGACGGAGGCGAGAGCGCTAGCCGCTGAGGAACGCGAACGAGCCGCGTCGGAGGCTGCTGAGGAGCGATTCATAAAAGCTCAACTCGATACACGGGCCCCTGCGGTATACGTTCGGGCGATGCCAGGGGGGCGGGCGCCGAATTCAGCTGCTGACGCCCTGCCCTCGCTCGGATATCTCGATCGAATAGCGCCCATTGACTGGAACTCAGTCCCCGTCAAGGTCGACTCGGTTATGCATCTGGAGAGCACGCAGAATTATCTTTTCGTTCGACATGTGAGCTTTGCTCTTGTAAACTGCTCGAATATTTCGGCTCGTGTAGACATCTTAAGGCACTCGGTCGGAGAATTCGTCGGCATGAGAAGCGGGCAGGAGATCATATTGCCGCCAAGCGAAACGCGGTACGTAGAATGGCGTGGATTTATTCATTCTGATGACTTGCGGATGGCGGGCGTGAGTAAGCCGGAGAACTGCTTCCTGCAGGTTGAGTTCTGGGTTCGCGACCTTGGTATGAACGTCCGCGACTCGCATCTGTTCAATCTGGATCTTCGGTACTTCGAAAACGATGGTTCTCGCCTGGTTGTGAAACCCGAGCCTGCATACCCGTGGACGGAGAAGTACGGAGAGGTTGCTGAGCGCCACTACGAAAGGCTGGAGGCACAAAAAGCCAAGGCTGAAGAGGGTGCCAACCAGTAGGATGAGCAGATGTCTGTCCGCTTGCCCCGCGTAGCCGCCAAGCTCGGCGCCGACTTCCAAGATCTCCGTGTCGAAGAGCTCCGGAGGGCATGCCAGGATCGGGTAGCCGAGGATGTCCAACTCGACTTCAAGGCCGAGGACTCGTACACCTCCAAGCCAGTTGGGTTGGACGAACTCGCCAAAGACGTTACGGCGCTAGCCAACGCTCAAGGTGGGTTGATCATTATTGGCATCGCCGAGGATGACCAGGGGAACGCATTCGAGCTGAGGCCTTTAGATGTTACTAAATGTGATGACCTAATTGGCAAGATGGAACAAGGACTGCGAGCAAGAGTGGTGCCGCTTTATCCTGACGTCGCGATACGGGTGGTGGAAGACCCGGACGCCTCAGGAATGGGTTTTTATCTAATCGGTGTACCTCGCAGTCCTCTGGCTCCGCATGCAGTTCGAAAAACGAGTCGACCGGAATACTCTTATGCGCTACGGGTGGGTCGCAATACCGCCTGGCTTGAGGAGAATGAGATAGCGGCTCGTTATCGAGATCGGTTTAGGCTGGCTGAAGACCATGTCATCCGGGTTCGGGAGGTTTTCAAGCGAGGAACCGGTTTGGCCCCTGAAGGAGGGGACGTCTACAATGCTAGGCCTCTCGTATTTTTGGAACTGGCGGCCGTGCCTGCTGTGCCAGCTGAACGTCGGGTAGATACAGGGTTCATTAGTCAGATGGCTGGGTTCTATGGCGGCCTGGCTAGAAATGCGCCCATTCCTGGCCTCGCTCAGGGATTTATTGGGCGCATGCCGATCGTGCAACGCGGGCGGCTGCGATATGAATTCGACCTTGCTGAGGCGGAGTGGTATACGGATGGCTCGTCTTTCCTAAGGACCCTTGTGAGTGTAGGAAGCCATGGTGAGCCCCCGAAGCTCAACTATTCAGCACTTGAGCTGCGAATACTGGCGCTTTTGCATATGGCCTCTTCTTATGCGAATTGGGTCGGAGCCTACGGTGACATCGATGTGCTTGCGAGGACCATCGGCGCACAGACGGTCAGTCCGGACCTGCGGCCGCCGACCGAACAGAGCATGTTTATCGATCATAGTTCGGTCAAGCGTGGCTCGAACGAGCCGTCTCACCTCACGGCCTCTTTGCACTCGCTGATCGAGGAACCTGTTCAGCTCCTGACCTCTGCTTATAACATCGCAGCTGACCTGCTTGCCGACTACGGTCAAGCTGATACCACCTTGCTTATGTCGGACGGCTCAGTTCGATGGCAGAGGATGGGGAGCCACGGAGACAACCAATTGCATACATGGATGACCGAGGTCGGGTTGATAGATGGCTAGTTCGCGGGCACCCCGCGGCCTCAAGCTCTCCTGGTCTAGATGCCCTGACCTTCTGGTCAAGCTCAGCGCATGAGTGACGAACTCAGTGACAACCGCCGAGATCAGCCGTAGTCGTTAGTGGACGTCTACGGACACTGAAGCGTGAGGTTAGCGCGGTGTCTCAGGGAGCAGTGAGCCGCGGACTTGCCCTGATAACGAAGAGGTCCCCGGTTCAAGTCCTGGTAGGCCCGCGCAGGTCAAGCCCGGTTCGCCTCTCGCAGACCGGGGTTGCGTGACCTGGGCAATCAGGTGGATGCCTGTCACTAGGGCAACGGCAGGACGTGTTCCGCAGGCGGTGACCGACGTGGAACAACGTCAGGAACGCCGGTGCACGAGCGCCGAGACGGCGAAGAAGCTGGCGGCCAGCATCGCCACCGACGTCACCAGCGCCAGCGCCAGTGGACCGCCGACCGGTTTCTCGTCGGTCAGTGCGCGCAGCAGCGGGTGGACCAGCGGGATCTTCGCCAGCAGGACGACGAAGAGGGTGATCACCGCGGCGAGCACCGTCCAGCCGATGCGGTTGACCAGCAGCCGCGAGCACGGCAGGGCGATCGCGATGCCCAGCACCGCGCACGCGAGGTGCGCGAGCAGCCCGATGCCGAGCGCCGACGGCTGGATCTGGAACGACTTGAGTGCCGACCACACCTCGGTGATCGCGGTGAGGACCAAGGAACAAGCCAGCACCGTGAGGATTGCGCCGGTGATCATCCGACGCCACTGGCGTGCGTGGCTCAGGGTCACCAGGCGCTGCACCGGGTCTTCGATGTCGAGCAGCGCGATCGTCAGCCAGCACGACACGACCAGCAATCCGCCGGCGCTGGTGCCGAACAGCGGCAGCGGCGGCGAATTCGGGTCGGCGTAGAGGATCACGCACAGCGCGAGGTAGGCCAGCAACGCCGGCAGGTACCGCTGCGAATGGCCGAGCAGCGCCAGGTAGTACCGGGTCATGGCGAGCACGGCGCCACCTCCCGCACCGACCAGCCGTTCTCGAGTGCTCGCCGCAGGACCGCGTCGACGCGGGCGACCTCGACCGTCAGCACCACCTGGGGGCCTTCGGTGACGGCGTGCCGCACGCCCGGCTCGGCCGCCCAGCCGGGGCCGTCGCCGCGCAGCACGATCCGGGTGGTCGGCTCCGCGCTTTCCGCCGTGAGCCTGCCCTGGTCCATGCGGTGGACGACGTCGGCGTGGTCGTGCACCACCTGCGGCCGGTGGTCGGTGAACACGACGCTCGCCCCGCGCGCCCGCGTCTCGGCGACGAGCTCGCCGAGGATCGTGTGCGTGCCGACGTCCAGCCCGGACCAGGGCTCGTCGAGGATCAGCAGGTCGGGCCGGACCATCACCGCCTGGGCGAGGCCGACCTTCTGCGCGTTGCCCTTGGACAGGGTGCGCAGCGGCGCCGCCGGGCCGCCGACGAGGGCGAGCCGTTCGAGCAGCGGGTCGATCACCGAGAGGTCGGCGAGCCCGTGGATGCGCGCCATGTGCCGCAGGTAGGCGCGGGCGCCCATGCGCTGGCCGGCCGGGAAGCGGTCCGGCAGGTAGCCGATCCGCGGGGTTCCTGCCACTGTGCCGGTGGTCGGGTGCGAGACGCCGGCCATGATCCGCAGCAGCGTCGACTTCCCGGAGCCGTTGCTGCCGAGGATGCCGACGACGTGCCCGGGCTCGACGGTCAGGTCGACGTCGCGCAGGACGAGGTCACCACGCCCGTACCGCTTGCCGACCCCCTCGAGCCGGATCACGCAACAGCGGCCTTCTGGAGCGCCTTGGTCGCGCGCTCGAGCTCGTTCACCTTGGCCGGGTCGACGGGGTGGCCCGCGGCGGCCAGCCAGTTCGCGAGCATCCGGTGGCCGCCCTCGGTGAGCACGGACTCCGGGTGGAACTGGACGCCTTCCAGCGGCAGCTCGCGGTGGCGCATGCCCATCACGATGCCGGATTCGGTGCGGCCGGTGATCTCGAAGACGGCCTCGGAAATCGTGTCGGGCACCACGGTCAGCGAGTGGTACCGGGTGGCCGTGAACTCCCCGGGCAGGTCCTTGAGGATGCCGGCGCCGGTGTGCCGCACCTGGCTCGTCTTGCCGTGGAGCAGCTCGGGCGCGCGGTCGACGGTCGCGCCGTAGACGACCCCCAGCGCCTGGTGGCCGAGGCAGACGCCGAGCATCGGCGTGCTCGTCTCGGCGCACTTGCGGATGACGTCCATGCTCTGACCGGCGCGTTCGGGGGTGCCCGGGCCGGGCGAGACGAGCACGGCGTCGAACTCGGGCACGCGGTCGAGTTCCACGACGTCGTTGCGCCAGACCGTGCAGTCGGCGCCGAGCTGGGCCAGGTACTGGACCAGGTTGTAGACGAAGCTGTCGTAGTTGTCGACGACGAGAACGCGCATGGCGCCGAGCTTACCGGCTCCCACTCCGTGGACCGTACGCCAAATCACATTTTAAGTTAGGCGACCCTAACTTACCGTGGAGCGAGTGAGCCGATCTCTTCGTGTAGCCGTGGTGGGTGCCGGTCCCGCCGGGATCTACGCCGCCGACATCCTGGACAAGGCCGACGCCGACGTGCAGATCGACCTGTTCGAACGGATGCCGGCGCCGTTCGGGCTGATCCGGTACGGCGTCGCGCCCGACCACCCGCGCATCAAGGGCATCGTGACGGCGCTGGAGAAGGTGCTTTCGAAGCCGAACATCCGGCTGCTGGGCAACATCGACTACGGCACCGACATCAAGCTCGACGAGCTGCGCGAGTTCTACGACGCGGTGATCTTCTCGACCGGCGCGTCCGCCGACCGCGCGCTCGACATCCCGGGCATCGACCTGGACGGCAGCTACGGCGCCGCCGACTTCGTGTCCTGGTACGACGGCCACCCCGACGTGCCGCGCACGTGGCCGCTGACCGCTTCCTCGGTCGCCGTCCTCGGCGTCGGGAACGTCGCGCTGGACGTGGCGCGGGTGCTGGCGAAGACCGCCGACGAGCTGCTGACCACCGACATCCCGGACAACGTCTACCAGGGGCTGAAGGCCAGCGCGGTGACGGACGTGCACGTGTTCGGCCGCCGCGGGCCGGCGCAGGCGAAGTTCACGCCACTGGAGCTGCGTGAGCTGGACCATTCGCCGAACGTCGAGGTCATCGTCCACCCGGAGGACATCGAGTTCGACGACGGCAGCATCGCGGCCCTGCGCGCGTCGAAGCAGATCGACATGGTGGTCAAGACGCTGCAGGAGTGGGCCATCCGCGAGCCGGGGTCCCGCCCGCGCCGGCTGCACCTGCACTTCTTCCACTCGCCCGCGGAGGTCCTCGGCGAGGACGGCCGCGTCACGGGCCTGCGCACGGAACGGACCGAGCTCACCGGCGACGGGAACGTCCGCGGCACCGGCGAGTTCCACGACTGGGACGTCCAGGCGGTGTACCGCGCGGTCGGTTACCTGTCGTCGCACCTGCCGGAGCTGCCGTTCGACCACGTGGCCGGCGTCGTGCCGAACCAGGCGGGCCGCGTGCTGGACCTGGACGAGAACCAGCTGCCGGGCGTGTACGTGACGGGCTGGATCAAGCGCGGCCCGGTCGGCCTGATCGGCCACACGAAGGGCGACGCGGCGGAGACGATCGCGAGCCTCCTGGCGGACGCGGACACGCTGACGGCACCGAAGTACGCGTCGCCGGAGTCGATCCTCGACTTCCTCGAGGCACGCGGCATCCCGTTCACGAACTGGGACGGCTGGGGCCGGCTCGACGCGCACGAGAAGGCACTGGGGGCGGCGGCGGGCCGCGAGCGGGTCAAGGTGGTCGAGCGCGAGGAGATGACCCGGGTCTCGCGCGGCTAAGCCCCCGCGCCGAGGTAGGTGAGCACGGCGAGCACGCGGCGGTTCGTGTCGTCCGAAGCGGTGATGTCCAGCTTCGCGAAGATGTTCGCCGTGTGCTTGCCCACCGCTCCTTCGCTGAAGTGGAGCCGGGACGCGATCGCCGCGTTGGAACAGCCTTCCGCCATCAGCGCCAGGACCTCGCGCTCGCGCGGGGTCAACGCCGCCAACGGGTCGGAAGCGTTGCCCGCCACCAGTTTCGCGATCACCTCGGGGTCCATCACGGTGCCGCCCGCCGCGACCCGGCGGACGGCGTCGATGAACTGCTCCGCGTTGAACACGCGGTCCTTCAGCAGGTAGCCGATCGCGCCCGTGCCGTCGGCCAGCAGTTCACGCGCGTACAGCTGCTCGACGTGCTGGGACAGCACCAGGATCGGCAGCCCGGGGGTTTCCCGGCGGGCGGCCAGCGCGGCCTGCAGGCCCTCGTCGGTGTTGGTCGGCGGCATCCGGACGTCCACAATGGACACGTCGGGGCGGTGGGAGCGCAACGCCGCCACGAGTTCGGGACCGCTGGCGACCGCCGCGACGACGTCGAAGCCGTGTGCCGTCAGCAGGTGCGTCAGGCCGTCTCGGAGGAGGTACTGGTCCTCGGCGACAAGGGTTCTTGGTCCAGCTGACACGGGATCTCCAGGGTCGCCTTCGTCGGGCCGCCGATCGGGCTGGTCAGCGTCAACCTACCGTCGAACCCGCCGAGCCGGCGCTCGATTCCGCGCAGCCCCGAGCCGAGGGCCGGGTTCGCGCCACCCGGGCCTTCGTCGGTGACCACGACCGTCAGCAGGTCGTCGGCGAACCGCACGTCGATCGCCGCCCGTTTCGCGCCGTGCTTCGCCGCGTTCCCCAGCAGCTCCGACACCGCGAAGTACGCGCACGCCTCGACCGGCTCCTCGACCCGTCCCGGCAGCGAGCCGGTGACCTGGACCTTCAGCGGGCTGTCCAGCCCCAGCGCACGCACGGCGTCCAGCAGCCCGCGTTCGGACAGCACCGGCGGGTGGATGCCGCGGATCAGCACGCGCAGCTCGGTGAGTGCTTCCGACGACGACGCGCGCAACTCCGCCGTGAGCCGTTTCGCCGCGGCCGGGTCCGTGTCCACCAGCGCTTCGACCGCGCCGAGCTTCATCCCCATGGCAACCAGCCGCGCCTGGATGCCGTCGTGCAGGTCGCGTTCGATCCGCCGCAGCTCCGCCGCCTGCGTGACCGTGACGTCGGAGCGCGTCTGCTTGAGCCGTTCGACGCGCTGGGCGAGCCGGGACGACTCGGTCGGCCCGAGCCAGACGCGGGCGAACCGAGCCTGCTGCCGGGCGAGCCACGTGGTCGGCGCCAGGCCGGCGACGAACATCGCGAGCGCCACCGGGGTCTGCGCGAGCGCGTCGAGGTGCGTCGACACCTCCGGCAGCGGGAACCAGTCGACGGGACGCGACGCGAGTGGCCGCCACACCCAGATGGCCAGCAGCTGGAGGAGTCCCCGGGTGGTCAACACGAACGTCGGCAGCGCCAGTGCCAGCGAAACCAGCGAGATCAGCAGGCCGCCGGCGAGGTCGCGCCAGGTCGCTCGATCACGCAGGAGCCACTGGGTGCGGGCCTGCTGGATCGCCCACCACGGCTCCTCGTACAGCTGCTTGCCGACCTGGTAGAGCCCGTCCGGGCGGGGCACCGGCAGGCCGGGCGGCGGCAGGTACGGCCGGGCGATCCGCACGCCGGTCCAGTTCCCGGCCTCGCGGCGCAGCGTGTCGGTGATCGACCGGCTCCACACCACGACCGGCGCCGCCACCGGCATGGCGCCGAAGATGATGACCAGCTGCCACACCGAGAAGACGAACAACACCAAGGAGAGCGCGAGGATGCCGAGCTGGTGGCCCAACGACTCGAGGTGGCGGCGCAGCCAGTTCCCGCGCCGTTCGCGAACCGGGTGCGGGCCGATCCACCACCGCGTCCACCGGCCGTACCCGCGCAGCACCGGTGGCCCGCCGAGCAGCACGGCGATCGGCAGCAGCAGGGTGACCAGGGGGTTCACCAGCTGCCAGCCGCATTCGCGCGACGCGGCCGGATCCTCCAGCGCCCACGTCAGCCGTCGTTGCCAGCGGATCCAGAACGCCCGCTTGTAGAGCGTGTTGCCGTCGCGGTACCAGCCGTCGCGCTCCCGCGTCGGTTCCGGCGGCGGCGGCCGGTACGGCGAGGCGATCTCGACGCCGCACCAGCGCGCGGCCAGCGTCCGGGCGAGCCTCGACCGGCCGCGGGACCATTCGACCGCGGGGCCGAGGAAGAAGACCAACCCGACGCACAGGAGCGCGAAGGCGATCAGCTCGACCAGCACGTCGAGCCAGCTCAGCAACGCGAACGCGGCGAGCGCCAACGCCCGGCCGACCGCACGCAGGTACGTCATCGAGCACCTCCTTCCCCGAGATCCTCGTCGGCCGGACCGGGTCCGCGCACTGCCCCGAGCCTCCGGACCGGGGTGGGCCCAGCCCCACCCCCGCCTCAGCAAAACCCTACTTGAGCTGGGGTTTCAGCGTCATTCTGCGGACCGCTCCGAGTTCGTACGTTCGTAGCCATGCCAATCATCGAAGTCACCGACCTCCGCAAGCGCTACGGCACCCGGGTCGCGGTCGACGGCGTTTCGTTCACCGTCGAGCGCGGCGAAATCTTCGGCATCCTCGGCACGAACGGCGCCGGGAAGACCACCACCGTCGAATGCCTCCAGGGCCTCCGCCGGGCCGACGGCGGCACGATCTCCGTGCTCGGCCTCGACCCGGCGACCGACCACGCAGTACTGACTCGCCGCGTCGGCGTCCAGCTGCAGGAGAGCCGGCTGCCCGCCAAACTGCGGGTGCGCGAGGCACTGGAGCTGTTCGCGTCCTTCTACCCGGAACCGGCCGACGTCGACGTCCTGCTCGATCAGCTCGACCTGCGCGACCACGCCCGCAGCTTCTTCGGCAAGCTCTCCGGCGGCCAGAAGCAGCGCGTCTCGATCGCCTTGGCCCTGGTGGGGCAGCCCGACCTGGCGATACTCGACGAGCTGACCACCGGGCTCGACCCGCACGCCCGCCGCGAGACGTGGCGGCTCGTCGAAGGCATCCGCGCCACCGGCGTCACGGTCCTGCTGGTCAGCCACTTCATGGACGAGGCCGAGCGGCTCTGCGACCGCGTCGCGATCTTCGACGCCGGGCGCGTGGTCGCCACCGGCACCCCGGCCGAGCTCCGCCAGTCAGTCGATGCAGCCACTTTGGACGACGCGTTCGTCTCGCTCACGAGGAGTGCCCGGTGAACACCTTCGCCAAGATCACCGCCACCGAAACGAAACTCTTCCTCCGCTCGCCGTTCGTGGCGGCGGCGGGCATCCTGCTGCCGGCCGTGCTGCTGCTCGCCATCGGCGCCATCCCGGGCATGACCGAACCGAGCCCGGCGGCCGGCGGGTACCGGTTCCTCGACGCGTGGGTGCCGTCGCTGATCGTCGTCAGCCTCGCGATGCTCGCGCTGCAGTCGATCCCGGGCGCCGTCGCGACCTACCGCGAGCAGGGAGTGCTGCGGCGGCTGGCGACGACGCCGGTGCACCCGGCGAACCTGCTGGGCGCGCAGCTGCTGATCCACGTCGTCATCGCACTGGCGGGCATCGCGCTGGTGCTGGGGCTGGCCAACGCCGTCTACGACGTCCCGATGCCGAAGCACCCGGTCAGTTTCCTGCTGACGCTGCTGCTCGGGGTCGTCTCGATGTTCGCGCTGGGCCTGATCGCGGCCGCGGTCGCCCGCACGGCCAAGGCCGCCGCGGGCGTCGCGATGGTCGCGTTCCTGCCGACCATGTTCTTCGGCGGGGTGTACCTGCCGCGGCCACTGCTGCCGGAGGTCATCCGCCGGATCGGCGACTACGTGCCGCCGGGCACGCAGCCGCTCCAGGACGCCTGGGTCGGTACCGGCGTGCAGCCGCTGCAGCTCGTCGTGCTCGGTGCCTTCGCGGTGCTCGGATCGGCACTGGCGGCGAAGCTCTTTCGCTGGGAGTGACCGGCGCTTCCGCCAAAGTGGTGATGATCATCGTTTTCTCTTGTGGCCCGACCACCCGCCGAGTAGCCAGGAAGGTGGCCCTGCTCAAACTGGAGGTTCGATGTCCCTGGACGTGTCACCCGCGTTGCTGGAGAAGGCCGAGCGCGGGGAGGTCACCGACGCCGAGTTCGTCACCTGCGTCAAGGAATCCCTGCCGTACGCCTGGGAGGTCATCACCGGCGTCATCGCCGACGCCGAAGGCGCGGCGGACGGTTTCGCCGACAACGAGACCCCGCCGCCGAGCGAGGCCGCCCGCGGGCAGCTGCTGCGGGCGCTGGCCTCGGACGCGATCCGCGGCGGTCTCGAACGGCACTTCGGCGTCAAGCTGGCGTTCCAGAACTGCCACCGGGTCGCCGTGTTCAAGAACTCCGAGCTGGACGGCGACCGCTACCGCGCGTTCGTCTCGCCGCGCGGCCAGCTGCTCAACCAGAGCCCGGAACTGCGGGACTGCTAGCCCGCAGCGCGGGCAGCACCTCGGCGCCGATCCGCGCGATGTTCTCGAACGTGCCCTCCGGCGTACCCGACGCTTCCACGAGCATGAGCACGTGGGAGACGCCGGTGCGCCGGAGGCTCGTTTCCAGCGTCCGGACGCAGTGGGCCGCGTCGCCGACCGGGTGGATGGCGCAGAGCCGTTCGGTGTACTCACCCGGGTCCCGGCTGGGCCCGGGCCGCCCGTCGACCGTGACGTGCGCACCGAGCCCGTCCTCCAGCCACCCCGGCAGGGCTTTTCGCACCACTCCGGCGTCCCCCACTTGGCAGAGCACCGTCGAAATGTGGTCCGCGGGCTTGCCGTAGGCCGCGACGGTGGCGGCTTTCTCCTCGTCGTCGGCGTGCAGGCCGAGCAGCAGCGGCAGGTCACGCGCCCCGGCCTGGCGAACGGCGGCCGACTTCGGCCCGCCGCACGCCACCACGACGTCCGGCCGCCGTTCCGGCGCGGGGACCACCGGCACCTCGCGGAAGGCGAAGTGCCTCCCCGCCGCGTCGACGCGGCCGGTGGCGGCGCGCAGGAAGACGTCGAGGGTTTCCTCGAAGCCGCTCTCGTACCGGTCCAGCCCGGTGCCGAAGACTTCGAGGTCCTGCCACGGCCCGCCACGGCCGACGCCGAGCCGCAACCGTCCCCCGGACACGGCGTCGAGCATCGCCCACTGCTCGGCCAGCGCGACCGGGTGCGTGGTCGACAGGACGCTGACCGCGGTGCCGACCCCGATCCGCGAGGTCCGCCCCAGCACGTGTGCGGCGAGGGTGATCGCGGAGGGGCACACGCCGTAGGGCATGAAGTGGTGCTCGGCGAACCAGACGTCGTCGAAGCCGGCCTCTTCGGCCAGCTCGGCGGCACGGACCGACCGGCGGAGGACGTCGCCGTCCGCCTGGCCGGGGAAGCGGCCGCTGACCAGGAAGACGCCGAACCTCAGTTGACCGCGACCTCGTTGAACCACAGCCGGGGCTCCAGCCAGGGGAAGACCACGAACATCAGCAGCGCGATCACGCCGAGCACCAGCACGACCGCGATCGTCAGCTTTGCCGCGAACGGACCGGGCAGCTTCCCCCAGATCCAGGCGTACATCAGGCCTCCCCGATCTTCGAGAGCAGGTCGCCGTAGTCCTTGACCTGGTTCTTCGGCACCTGCTGGGTCAGCACCGAGGTGATGATGAGCCGCTCCCGGGCGGAGAACTGCGGGTGACAGGTGGTGAGCGTGAGCAGCGCGGCCTGCTGGGCCTTGGGCAGCACGTCGGCGTCCTTGTACGGGACCGGGTTCACGGCGGTGCCCTGGCTGGGCAGCACGACCTTGCGGCCGAAGGTCTCGCTGTACGCGCCGCCGTCCTCGGAGTTCGCGGCACGCAGGGTCGAGACGCCCTTGCACTGGGGGTCCGCGCCCTTGCCCGCCGCCCAGTCCTTCACCTCGTCGTCGTAGGGCAGGACCTTGTAGACGTAGAAGTCGGTGGAGGTTTCGATCACGATCTGGTCACAGGAGGAGAGGTTGTCCAGGTCGTTGAACGGGGCACCCTTGCCGACGCGGTGACCGGCCACGGCGAAGTTGCCGGGCTCGCCGGGCAGCGCCGTGCCCTTGTAGTGGCCGGGGCCGACTTCGAGGGCGACGTCGTCGGTGCCCTCCTGGATGGTGAAGTTGTAGTCGACGCCGAAGGTCGGAATGTGGATGCGGGCGAACGCCTTGCCGTCGATCAGTTCGGGGTGCAGCGTGCGGTCGTGCGCCCACTCGCCCTCGAGCTGGTCGCTCGCCTCGGACTGCTTGCCCGCCGAGAACAGGTCGGTCACGTAGAGCTCGTAGACCATGAACAGCAGCACGACCAGGCCCAGCGTGATGAGGATTTCGCCGGCCGTCCGGATCGCGACGCCGCCCTTGCCGAGCGGGGCCGGGGCGGGCTTCTCCTTGGTCGCGGTGCCGCCCTTCCCGACCGGGGCGATGACGACGGTCTCCTCGTTCGCACTGGGCGGTGGGGGCGGGCTGGTGTAGCGGCGGGGCGGCGGGCCTTGCGGACGCCGGGGCGGCTGACCCTGGGGGCCGGCCTGGGGCTGGCGGGGCGGCACCTGACCGCGCGGGGGTGTGGCGGGACGGCGCGGCGGCATGGGTGGTCCGGGGTATCTGCGCCGGTCGTCGTCCGGTCCTTCGCGCGTAGCCACGCAAGCTCCTCTCAAGCCGCGTCGAACCCTGGGTGACCCCGTTGTCACGGTCCGGGAAATCCGACCACTCCTGGCCGCTGCTTTCCTGCGGTCGTTTACGTTAACGTGTGCACGTGGCGCCGGTTGCGCACCCTCAGCGGGACGTCGCCACCAGACGAGCCCGAAGAGCACCGCGAGGAACACACGATGCCCAAGTCCAAGGTCCGCAAGAAGACCGCTTACACCCCGCCCGCTGACCGGCGCACGCCGGTGAAGGTGCGGGCTGCCGGCCCGACCGGCCTGGCCTGGAAGATCCCGATGTTCGGGCTGATGATCCTCGGCCTGGTGTGGCTGCTGGTCAACTACATCGCCGGGGACAAGATCTCCTGGATGGCCGACCTGGGGAACTGGAACTTCGCCGGCGGGTTCGCGCTGATGATCGCCGGTCTCCTCATGACCATGCGCTGGCGCTGATTATTACTCCGATCGGCGGCTTGACGTCGAATTACAGCGGTGTGACTCATCCCCAGTGTGGATAACCCCTGTGGATAACTACCCCACCTCGTGGGCGCCCCGCCCCGCCGTTGTGGTATCGGCCTGGGCGGTCACCGCCTTGCTGCTGGTCGGCGTGACAGCCGGCGCGCTGGCCGGCGACCGCGGCGGGCTGGTGCTGTTCGCGCTGGCGGCCGTCGCCGTCGGCGCGTTCGCCGGGCACGCCACCGTCGTCCGGCCCCGGCTGGCCGCCGACGCCGAAGGCCTGGTGGCCCGGACGCTGAGCGGCACGCACCGGCTGCCGTGGGCGCGGACGCGCACCCGGCTGCGCACCACCCGGCGGATGGGCCGCGACGGCGTCACGCTCGAAATCGAGCACGACGAGCAGCTGTACGTCTTCGGGTGGCTCGACCTCGGCGAGGACCCGCGGGACGTCCTGGACGTCCTCAGCACGCTGCGAGCGCGGAGCTAGCCGCAGGTGTAGTACAGGCCGACGCGGTACTGGACGAACTGGCACGTCTCGACGGGGACGGCCTGCGCGCCGCGGTAGACCAGCAGGCCGAGGAGCGCGACGACGATGATCCCCATGCCGATGGCCTGCCACCGCGCCTGGACGGACTGCGGCGCGTAGAGCAGCGCGACGGTGACCAGCGCACCGGTCACCAGGCCGCCGATGTGCCCGAAGATCGAGATGCCCGGGATGCCGAAGGTGATGAACGCGTTCAGCGCGAGCGTGATGATCAGGCCGGTGGGGTTCAGGCGCAGCTTCAGCACCGTGACCGCGTACGCGCCCATCAGGCCGAACAGCGCTCCGGACGCGCCTGCCGTGCCCGGGAAGCCGGTGGGGTCGCCGAACAGCAGCACCGCCGTGGACGCGCCGAGCATGGAGACGAAGTAGAGCGCGAGGTACCGGCCGCGCCCGCAGACCTGTTCGAGCGACCGGCCCATCATCCACAGCGAGAACATGTTGACCGCGATGTGGATCGGCCCGTAGTGCAGGAACCCGTTGGTCAGGACGCGCCACCACTCGCCGTGGCCCATGGTCGCGTCGCCGTAGAGGGTGCCGTACTGGAAGAGCGGCGACAGCTCGTTGTCGTTGAGGCTCTGCGCCTGGAACACCGTGAACAGGTAGATCACGACGTTCACCACGAGGATGACCTGGGTGACGAGCACCGACTGCGACATGCGCGCGCCGAAGACGGTGCGCTGGCCGAAGCCGGCTTCCTGGTAGCCGCGGTGCTGACGGCGTTGCTGCTGGGAGCCGCTGTGCACGCAGTCGGTGCACTGGAAGCCGACGGGGGCTTCGCGGAGGCAATCCGGGCACGCCGGACGCCCGCACCGGGAACAGCTCAGTCCGGTCGGGCGGTTCGGGTGCCACCAGCACCCGGGCAGCGCGGCTTGTTGTTCGGCGGCGGGGTTCGGCGGTTGGTTCACGATGGCACCAACCTACCGAAACCCACGCGAGGAAGCCGTCAGTGCTCGATCGTGACCTTTTCGATGACGATGTCGGTCAGCGGGCGGTCCGCCGGGCCGGTCGACGTGCGCGCGATCGTGTCGACGACCGTGCGCGAATCCTGGTCGGCCACCTCGCCGAAGATCGTGTGGCGGAAGTTGAGGTGGGTGGTCGGCGCCACGGTGATGAAGAACTGCGAGCCGTTGGTGCCGGGCCCGGCGTTGGCCATGGCCAGCAGGTACGGCTTGCTGAACTGCAGCTCCGGGTGGAACTCGTCGCCGAACTTGTAGCCGGGGCCGCCGCGGCCGGTGCCGGTCGGGTCGCCGCCCTGGAGCATGAACCCGTCGATGACCCGGTGGAAGATCGAACCGTCGTAGAACGGGCCGGAGTTCGTGCCCGCCGCGTTCGGCTGGGTGTACTCCTTGGTGCCCTCCGCGAGCCCGACGAAGTTCGCGACCGTCTTCGGCGCGTGGTCCGGGAACAGGTTCAGGTGGATGTCACCCTGGTTGGTGTGCAGCGTAGCTTTCACGAGCTTCATCGTGCCATCTGCGGCGGGCGCCGCGAAAAAGGGGCACGATAGGTTACGGGTAACAGAGCAGTGTCAAAACGAATGATGAGGTGAAGCCCATGTCCCGGGCGACAGCCCAGGCCGTCGAGACCGCCGACAAACTCGTCACCGAGGGTGTCAAGCAGGGGCGGCGCGCGCAGAAGAAGCTCGCGAAGAAGACGGAACTGACCCGCAAGGAGCTCAAGAAGAGCTCGAAGGCCGCTCGCCAGGAGGCGCTCGCGCGTCTCTCCGAGCTGCGCAAGCCGGGTCGCAAGGCGAAGAAGGCCGCCATCAAGGCCGCGAAGGCGGCCGGCGAGTCGAAGCGCCGCGGCAAGAAGGACTTCAAGGCGGCGAAGAAGGACTTCTACGCCGCTCTGTCCGAGGCCAAGTCGGCCGCCAAGGGCACCCGCAGCCGTCGCAAGTGGCCGTGGCTGCTCGGCCTGGTCGTGGTCGGCGCAGGTGCCGCCTACGCCCTCCGCTCGAAGCAGGAGCCGCCGGTCGCGCCCGCGCCGCCGAAGGCCACCCCGCCCGCGCCGAAGCCCGCCGAAGCGGCGAAGCCGACCCCGCAGGCGAACGGCAAGGCGCCGTCCGCGGCGCCGGCCGAAAAGAAGAACTGAACAGGACGCGAAGAGGCCCCCGGTGGTGCAGCCGGGGGCCTCTTCGGTCGTGCGGTGTTTCAGTGGTGCTTCAGTCTGCTCAGACGGCAGCGGCGTGCTTGTCGATCAGCTGGCCGAGACGCGGCAGCGCCTCCTCGACGTTCTTCTTGCCGTTCGGGCGCAGCTTCGAGTAGACCTTCTTGATGCTGTCGCGGCTGCTCTTCTCGGCACGCGTGTCGGTGACGCTCAGCAGCGCGTCGGAGGCCTCGTCCGAGCGGCTGGACAGGTAGGCGCCGAAGTCGTTGCCGCCCTTGGCGCGGTAGTCGCCGTAGAACGGCTCGAGCGCGGAGGCGAAGTCCGGCAGCAGCGTGTCGACGGCCGAGGGGATGATGCCCGGCTTGATCTTCTTGACCGCGGCGAAGCCGGTCTTCACGACGGCACCCGAAACGCCGCCCTTGTCCGAGACCTCGGCGTCGACGAGGGTCTCGAAGTCGGAGACGACAGCCGGGCGACGGCCGGAGTCGAGCAGGATTTCCTTGAGGGTGTCAGCCACGAATCTTGTCCTTTGTCGTTGCAGAGTTGGTGCCCCGCCCCGGGGTGGGGATCCCCGGTGGCTGCGGTGCGCGAGTCCACGAAGCCTGCGCGTGACGCACAGGGTAATACAAGATCAACATCACTCACCCGTGTGGAGGTCACTACCTAGAGCTTCAGGGCAGAGATAGCCTTCTTGACCACTGTCCGTGCCTTGACGCTCTGCTTCTGGTTCGTGGACGCGATGACCGCTGCCGACCCCTTCGCGACCGCGTAGACGGCCCCGTCGCCGGTCGACAAATAGCCACCCTTCCAGCCGGAAGGGTCGCTCGCCGGGTTGGACGAATCGAGCGGCGCCGCCTGGTTGACCAGCGCCGTCGCCGTCTTCGCGTCCCCGACGTACACCCGGACGGTGAGCTGGACCTTCCCGTCCGGGCGGTAGAAGAAGCACGCCGGGTGCGGCTGGTCGGCCGACACGCGCACCTTCGACACGTGCTGGCCGTTCGCCTCGGCCACGACTTCGCTGCCGAGGTACGGGCAGTCCTCCGTCGCGCCCGGCTGGGGGTCCGGTGGCAGGCCGCCGGCGTTGCTCGAGTTCGTGGACGCGGACGGCGGGCTGGGCGCCGCGGTGCCGGTCACGGTGGTGGCGCCGCAGCCGGCCAGCAGGGCCACGGCGGGCGCGAGAAGTACGAGTCGTCGCATAGCGCGGACAGTCAACCACGAAGCATGTGTGAAAACCGCTGGCTGACGTCGGCGTGACGACCGGACGTGCGACGATGACCCCGTGCTCACCCCGGAGCAGTACCTCGGCGCGATGGCCGAGCGCATCCAGCGGGCCGGCGGGCGGCTGAACACCGTGCAGATCGGCCCCGCCACGGCCGTCGTCGGGCTGTTCACCGAGTCGGTGATGCTCTCGACGATGAACTACTGCGTGGTCGCGGCCGCCGTCCCGGAAGTCAGCGCGGCGGCGTTGTACGACTTCACCGGGCGCGCGACGCAGCACGCCCGCGCGAACCTGACCGGCACCATGGGCTGGACGGCGGCGTCCGTCGTCATCGCCGGGCTCGTCGGCGGCCGCGTGTACCCGGACGCCGCGCAGGCCGCGTCGGCGAAGTCGGGCAACCAGTTCGGCGGCGAGACGCGGATGGTCGCGGTGGACCTCTCGGCCGGGCAGCTGTACGCGTTCGTCGGCGGCAAGTTCTGGGGCGCCGCGGTGCAGGGTTCGGTCAACGCCAAGCTGACGTACTGCTTCCCGCAGCCCGCCGAGGTCTACCAGCAGGTGCAGTGGCAGCAGGCCCAGCAGCAGTACCCCGGTCAGCAGCCGCCGATGGCCGCGCCAGCCCCGCAGGTGCCGCCCCCGCCGTACGCCGGCCCGGCCGGTCCGCAGCCGCCGGTCTACCCACCGCCGGGGCACGCGCCCCAGCAGGGTCCGTACGGTTACTGACATGGTGCAGTTGCGCGGCTGGCCGTCGTTCCCCGAAGAACTTCCCGGGTTCACGCCGGAAGGGGCGCCGCCGGACCCGCAGGCGCTGTTCCTCGAGTGGCTGACCGAAGCCGGCGAGCACGTGCTGGCGCCGCACGCCGTCACGCTGTCCACAGTGGATGCCGATGGCGCACCGGACGCGCGCGTGGTGATCCTCAAGGACGTCGGCCCGGCCGGCTGGGCGGTCGCGACCAGTTCGGAAAGCCCGAAAGGCCTCCAGCTGCAGAAGGATCCGCGCGCGGCGTTGACGTTCTTCTGGCCCGGCCGCGGCCGCCAGGTCCGGCTGCGCGGCCCGGTCTCCCCCGCCGCGCCCGGGGTGTCCGCGGCGGACTTCCTCGCCCGGCCGCCGGCGTCCCGCGTCGAGGCGTTCATCGGGAACCAGTCGCAGGTGCTGGCCGATCCGGCGGAGCTCGACGCGGCGGCCGCGGCGGCGGAACGCTGGGTGGCGGAAAACCCGGGGGTGGCCCCGGAAACGTGGACGCGGTACCTCGTCGACCCGGACGTCGTCGAGTTCTGGCAGGCCAGTCACGACCGGCGGCACGTGCGGCTGCGGTACCGGAAGTCCGGCGGCGGCTGGGTCCGCGAGCGCCTCTGGCCTTGACGGCCCCGACGCGGCGGCGTAGGCAGGAAATCCGACAAAACGGAGGCCCTGATGCGCCGGATCGTCGTCCTTGCCACCACCGCCGCGCTGTCCGCCGGGTTGCTGTCCGGCGCTTCCGCCGGTGAAACCGCCCCGCCGCGGCACCCCGCCGTCTTCGAGACGGTGTTCGCCGCGCCGCTCGGCCTGGAAGGGCTGACCACCGACGGGCGGGGCAACCTCTACACGCCGGCGCGCGGCGCCGATCCGTGCCCGGTCCACCGGGTCGCGGCCACCGGCGGTCCCGCGGCCGTCGTCGGCACGATCCCGGGGCCGTGCAACCCCGCCGGGCTGGCGTTCGACCGCCGCGGCCGGTTGTACGTGGCGAACGCGGACACCGTGGTGTCGTTCGTGCCGGACGCGGCGAACCCGCCGTCCGCGACGGTGTTCACCAGCGGCGTCCCCGGTGCGAACGGCCTGGCCTTCGACTCCTCGGGCGCGCTGTGGATCTCCGACGGCACCACCGGGCAGGGCCGGGTGTGGCGCGCGGGCGCGGACGGCGTGGCCGCCGAGCAGTTCCGCGTGCAGCCGATGGTCAGCGACGTCAACGTGGTCAACGGCGTCGGCGGAGTGGGCCGGGACGTGCGCGGCCTGCCGCCGGGGACGGTCACGATCACGCCGAACGGCCGCGCGGCGGCGGACACCGCGGGCTCGCAGCACATCGTCGCGAACGGCTTGGCCTTCACCGCCGACGGCACGCTGCTGGTCGCGGACACGGCCCGGGGCGCGCTCTGGCGCGTGCCGATGACCCGCGCGGGCCTGCCGCGCGCCACGACCGGCTGTGACGTCGCCTTCCCGCCGAACACGTTGTGCCTGGACAACGTCGAGGTGCAGCACCCGTACCTCGAAGGCGCCGACGGGATCGTCCTCGACCGCGCGGGCGGCGTCTGGACGGCGGTGAACGAGCGCAACGCGATCGTCGTGGCCCGCCGCGACGGCCGCGTGGCGGAGTACTTCCGCAACCCGGCCGACCCGACGTCGAAGCTGCGCAACGGCGGGCCGCTGGAGTTCCCGACCAGCCCGGTGCTCCTGCCGGACGGCCGCCTGTGCGTCACGCAGTCCGACGGCAACCGCCGCGACAACGTCCCCAACACCGCGGGCGAAGCCGCCCCCGCGGGTGCGGTGCGGGCGAAGATCTCCTGCGTCAAACCCTGATCGGGGGTATCGCGGGCGCGGGCGGCTGTGCGCATGATGCACGCATGCGCTCGAAGATGCTGACCGCCGGGCTGGTCCTGGCGCTGACCGCCGCACTCGGGGGTGCGGCCCCGGCCGATGCGCGTCCTGGGGGACGACCGAAGCTGGCGGATCCGCACCCGTGCCCGGGACAGCCGGGCTTCACGTGCTCGACCCTGACCGTGCCGCTCGACCACACCGGCCGGGTGCCGGGCACGCTCGACCTGCCCGTCGCGACCGCGGACAACGCGAACGCGCCCAAGGGCGTCCTGCTGTTCCTCACCGGCGGCCCCGGGCAGGGCGGCGTCGGCACCATCACGCGGATCGCCAAGCAGCGGCTGCCGGAAGTCGCGCAGGACTACCGGATCGTCATGCTGGACCAGCGCGGCACCGGGCCGTCGGGCGCGTTGAAGTGCCCCGGCCTGCAGGCGCAGGTGGGCAGTTCGGACATCGCGACCCCGTCGGCCGACGCGGTGCAGGAGTGCGCGCGCATCCTCGGCGACACGGCACCGCTGTACTCGACCGACCAGAGCGTGGCCGACTTCGACCGGCTCCGGCAGGCACTGGGCGTGCCGAAGCTCGTCGTCGACGGCGTTTCCTACGGCTCCTTCACGGCGGCGCGGTACGCGATCGCGCACCCGGACCACGTCAGCAAGGTCATCCTCGATTCGGTGCTGCCGCACCACGCGACGGCGTCGGCTTCGCTGTACCTGACGGGCTTGACGGCGGAGGCCCGCGTGCTGCGCGAGGCCTGCG
The DNA here is from genome assembly GCF_046548975.1 of Amycolatopsis sp. lyj-346. Classification (NCBI taxonomy): domain Bacteria; kingdom Bacillati; phylum Actinomycetota; class Actinomycetes; order Pseudonocardiales; family Pseudonocardiaceae; genus Amycolatopsis; species Amycolatopsis sp. lyj-346. The sequence goes on along the minus strand of NZ_JAJPWT010000001.1, from coordinate 1,012,164 downwards.
CGGTGGCCCCGGCCTGCGGCTACGACCCGGCCGAGGACCTGGCGTGGGTGGTCCGCCACCGCGGCACGGCGGACGGCGTCCGGATCTTCGACACGATCGTGTCGTACGAATTCGCGGACCCGACCTACCGCAACCCGGCAGCGGGCGACATCATCGGCGCCCTCCACGAAGCCCGCGGCGGCGCCCCGGCCCGCCTCGACGGTCTCCTCGCCGCGTACCAGCCCGGCGGCGACGACCCGGCAGCGTTCAGCGCCGGCCTCCACGCGGCCACGCTGTGCGCGGACGGCCGGTTCCCGTGGGGTTCCGCGGCGACGCCGATCGCGCTCCGCCGTCCGCTGCTGTCCCTGGCCTCCCGCACGCTCCCGGACTCGGCGACCTGGCCGTACACGACGGGTGTGGCCACGCAGCAGGGGTTCATCCAGACCTGCCTGCCGTGGCCGGCGGAACGTCCGGCGTCGAACCCGGCCGGGCCGCTGCCGGACGTCCCGGTGCTGCTGCTCAACGGCGACCGCGACCTGTCGACGCCGCTGGAGTGGGCCCGCGAGGAAGCGGCCCAGGCCCCGCGGGGCCGGCTGGTGATCGTGCCGGGCGAGTCGCACTCGATCCAGAACCGCGAGCGCGGCCACGCGGGACGGGACGCGGTGATCAGCTTCCTGCGGTCCACGTGACCGGCAGTTCGTGGACGCCGTAGATGTTCATGTCCGTGCGCAGCTTCACTTCCCCGGCCGGAACCGCCAGCGCCAGGGTCGGGAAGCGGCGCAGCAGGCCTTCGAACCCGGCCCGCATCTCGATGCGGGCCAGTTGCTGGCCCAGGCACTGGTGCACGCCGTGGCCGAAGGACAGGAGGCCGCGGGCGTTGCGGCGGATGTCCAGGGTGTCCGGGTTTTCGAAGCGCCGGGGATCGCGGTTGGCGGCCAGTAGCGAGACGACGACCGTCGAGCCCTTGGTGATCGTCTCCCCGCCGAGTTCGAGGTCCTCCGTGGCGTAGCGGAAGAAGAGGTCGGCCACGGCCAGGTAGCGCAGCAGCTCCTCCACGGCACCGGGCAGCAGTTCCGCGTCGGCGGTCAGTTCGGCGCGTTGTCCGGGGTGCTCCAGCAGCGCGAACGTGCCGAGGGACAGCATGTTGGCCGTCGTCTCGTGGCCGGCGAGGAGCAGCAGGAACGCCGCGCCGGTCAGCTCTTCGACGGTCAGGTCGTCGTGGCGGGCCAGGTCGGACAGGATGTCCTCGCCGGGCTCGGCGCGCTTGCTCGTGACCAGTTCGGACAGGTACGTGTTCAGCGCGATGTACGCGCCCATCTTCTCCTCGAGCGTCTGCTCCCGGAGCATGAACTGGGCCGAGTTCGCCTGGAACGTCTCCCGGTCCGCGTACGGCACGCCGAGCAGCTCGCAGATCACCAGCGACGGCACCGGGAGCGCGAACTCCTTGACCAGGTCGACCGGCGGGGCCAGCCGCGCCAGGTGGTCCAGCTGCCGCTCGACGACGTCGGTGATGTGCTCCTCCAGCTGCTTCATCCGCTTGACGGTGAAGGCGCCGGTGAGCTTGCGGCGCAGCCGGCCGTGGTCCGGCGGGTCCATGGCGACGAACATGCCCGGCATCGGCGGGGACGGCTCGGTGGCGGCGGGCATGCCCGTCTCGTACGGCACGTGGATGACGTCGAGGTCCAGGCGGGAGCTGAACCGCGTGTCGGCCATCATCTGCCGGACCTCTTCGTAGCCGGTGACGAGCCAGCCCTCGTGCCCGTCGGGGAACACCAGCGGGCTGACCGGGCGGGCGTCGCGCAGCCGGGTGAGCGCGCTCGGCGGGTCGAAGGGCCCCGCGTCGCGGTCCATGGGGAGTCCGTGCGGGACGTCGGCCGTCTGGCTCATCGGAGTTCCTTTCGTGGTGTGTGCCGACGACGATCGCCGAGCGGGCTGACACGGGCCTGACACGCCTCGGACACCGACGCCCGTGGCAAGATCGCCAGGTGCAGATCGGGATCCTGGGGCCCTTCGAAGTGCGCACGGACGACGGCGCGCTCGCCGATGTGCCGGGCGCCCGGCTGCGCGGGCTGCTGGTCGCGCTCGCGCTCGAACCGGGGCAGGTGGTCCCGAAGGGGACGCTCGTCGACTGGATCTGGGGTGAGCAGCCGCCCGCCGAGGCGCCGAACGCCTTGCAACGCCTGGTTTCCCGGCTGCGGAAGGCACTGCCGGAAGGCTCGGTCGACGGCCGCCCGACCGGCTACCGGCTGGTGGTGGCGCCCGACGACGTCGACGCCGTGCGTTTCGAGCGGCTCGTCGGCCAGGCCGGCAAGGAAGACGATCCGCGGCGGCTGCGGGAGGCGCTCGCCCTCTGGCGCGGTCCGGCCGCCCAAGACGTCGACCTGCCGGAAAGCGCGGCGTTCCAGGCCGCGGTCACCCGGCTCGAAGGCCTGCGCCTGGCCGCACTGGAGGACCGGTTCGACGCGGAGGTCCGGCTGGGCCACGGCGCGGAACTGGTCACCGAGCTGACCGACCTGGTCGCCGCGAATCCGATGCGGGAACGGCTCGTCGCCGCGTTGATGCGCGCCCTCGTCGCGACCGGCCGCGACACCGAAGCACTGCTCGTGTACGAGCGCACGCGGGAAACCCTGGCCGACACGCTGGGCGTCGACCCGTCACCGGAGCTGGCCGAAGTGCACGTGGCGCTGCTGCGCGGCGAGCTCGGACGGCGGGAGGAGACCCGGAAGACCAACCTGCGGGCCGAGCTGACGAGCTTCGTCGGCAAGGACGCCGACGTCGCCGCGGTCCGCGAGCTCATCGCCGAACACCGGCTCACCACGCTGATCGGGCCGGGCGGGTCGGGGAAGACCAGGCAGGCCACGGAAACCGCGCGCACGCTGCTCGGCGATCTGCCGGACGGCGCGTGGCTGGTCGAGCTGGCGGGCATCGGGGCCGGCGACGACGTGGCCCAGGCGACGCTGGGTGCGCTCAAGCTGCGGGATTCGCTCGTCGGCGAGGCACCGGATGCCGAGCCGACGGACCGGGTCATTGCCGCCCTGCGCGAGCGGTCGATGCTGCTGGTACTGGACAACTGCGAGCACGTCATCGAGTCGGCGGCGGCGTTCGCGCACCGGGTGCTCGGCGAGTGCCGCCGGCTGCGGATCCTCGCGACCAGCCGGGAACCGCTCGGCATCACCGGTGAGGCGCTGTGGCAGGTCGCGCCGCTGGTCCTGCCCGCGGAGAACGCGGACGACGCCGAAATCGAGTCCGCTCCGGCCGTCCGGCTGCTGCGCGACCGGGCCGGCGCGGTGCGCAAGGACCTCGCGGCGGACGCCCGCACCCTGGCCCGCGTCTGCCGTGCGCTGGACGGGATGCCACTGGCCATCGAGCTCGCCGCGGCGCGCCTGCGCACGATGTCGCTCGACCAGCTCGCGCACCGGCTCGACGACCGGTTCCGCCTGCTGACCGGCGGCAGCCGGACCGCGCTCCCGCGGCACCGGACGCTGCGCGCGGTGATCGACTGGAGCTGGGAGCTGCTGTCCGACGCCGAACGCGTGGTGCTGCGCCGGCTTTCGGTGTTCTCCGGCGGGGCGAGTCTGGAGGCGGCCGAGCGGGTCTGCGGCAGCGACGAGGTGCTCGACCTGCTGACGTCGCTGACCGAGAAGTCGCTGGTGGTCGTCGTGGGCGAAGACGCCCCGCGCTACCGCATGCTCGGCACCATCAAGGAGTACGCCGAGCAGCGGCTCGCGGAGGCCGGCGAGACGGACGTCGCCCGGCGCGCCCACCTCGCGTACTTCACGGAGCTCGCCGAAACAGCGGAGCCGCACCTGCGCCGTGCCGAGCAGCTGGCGTGGCTCGGCGTGCTCGAAGCGGAGCACGACAACCTCACTGCGGCGATGCGCGGCGCACTCGCGGCGGGCGAGGCGGCCGAAGCGATGCGGCTCGCGGCGACCGCCGGCTGGTACTGGTGGCTCGCCGGGCACCGGGCGGAGGGCAACGAGCTGATCATGGCGGCCACCGCCCTGCCCGGCGAGGTGCCGGACGAGATCCGCGGGGTGGTCTACACGTTCGTCGTCCAGTTCGTGACGTCCGGGCAGCAGAGCGACGAGTACCGGGCGGAGGACTGGATCCGCAAGGCGTACGAGATCAGCCGCCGGGTCGAAAACCCGCGGCTGGCGTTGCGCTTCGCCGCCGCGCTGGAACGCCTGCTGCACGGACCCGACGCGGCGCTGACGGCGTTCGAACCGCTGCTCGCCGACGAGGACCCGTGGGTGCGCGCGGTGGCCCGGTTGCAGCTGGGCAAGATGCGCATCCAGTTCGGCCACGGCGACCAGGCCGCGGACGCGCTTGTCGAGGCGGCGGTCGCCGAGTTCCGCGCGCTCGGTGAGCGGTGGGGCACGTCGTTCGCCCTGACCGAGCTGGCGGACCGCATCGCCGTGCGCGGTGAGTTCGCCGAAGCCTGCGAGTACTACGAGCAGGCCGTCGAGGTCGTGACCGAGGTCGGCGCCATCGAGGACGTCGTGCGGATGCGGTCGCGGCAGGCCCAGCTGTACTGGCTGCTGGGCGACGAGAAGGCGAGCGCGGCGGCGTTGGCCGGGGCTCAGCGGGCCGCGGAGCGCGTCGCCTGGCCGAACGCACTGGCCGAGCTGGCGCTGGCCAAGGCGGAACTCGCCCGCTGGCGCGGCGACAGCGGCCAGGCCCGCCGTCAGCTCGACGTCGCCACGACGATGCTGGGCGACGACGCCCGGCGCCCGAGCGTCCAAGCCGTGGCCCAGGACCTCCTCGGCTACCTCGCCGAGGACCTCGGCGAGGCCCTTGCGCACCGCGCGGCGGCGTTCGAAGCGGCGACCGAGGCGGGGCACCCGCTCACGATCGCGCAGGTCCTGATCGGTCTCGCGGACCTGGCGCTGCGCGGCGGGCAGGACGAACAGGCCGCGCGGTTGCTCGGGGCGAGCGCGGGCGTCCGTGGCCTGCTCGACCGGTCGCACCCGGACGTGGCCCGCATCGAGGAGACCACCCGGCGTCGCCTCGGTGACCTGGGGTTCACCGAGGCGACGCGGGCGGGCGCGGAGGCGGGCTGGCCGGAGCTGGCCGCGGTCACGCTCGCTTCTTGAAGGTGGACGTCGCCCACAGGTAGCCGACGACGGCGATCCCGGCGCACCAGGCGAGGGCGGCGAGCAGGGTGCCGGTGGCCGGCGTCCCGTTGAGCAGCCCGCGCAGGGTTTCGATGATCGGCGTGAACGGCTGGTATTCGGCGAACTGCTTGAGGCCGGGGCCCATCTTGTCCGCCGGCACGATCGCGCTGCTGAAGAACGGGAGCATGACCAGCGGCACCGAAGCCAGGCCCGCCGTTTCCGGCGATTTCGCCGCCAGCCCCAGCGCGATCGTCAGCCAGCCGGTCGCGAACCCGAGCAGCACGACGACGCCGACCGCGCCGAGCCAGCCGAGGAAGCCCGCCGCCGGGTCGAAGCCCAGCAGGAAGGCCACGCCGAGGAGGGCCGCGATGGCGACCAGGTTGGTCAGCACGCTGGCGACGACGTGCCCGGTCAGCACCGCGCCGCGCGAGACGTCCATGACCTTGAAGCGGTTGATGATGCCCTTGGTCATGTCGGAGTTCACCGCGGTCGCGGTGGCGCCGAGCCCGTAACAGACGGCCAGCAGCATCAGCCCCGGCGTTGCGTAGTCGACGTAGTTCACGCCGACGCTGAACGCGTCGCCGAACATGTAGACGAACATCAGCATGACGACGACCGGCATCAGGATCGCGTTGAACACCGACATCGGGTTCCGGGCGATGTGCTTGAAGTTGCGGCGCAGCATCACCATCGAGTGGGACTTCATTTCGCGGGAACCTCCGTGGCGTGGCCCGTCAGGGCGAGGAAGACGTCGTCGAGATCAGGGGTGTGAACGGACAGCTCTTCGGCGCTGAGCGCGTATTCGTCGAGTCTGTCCAAAAGGGACCGAAGCGATTTCGTGCCACCGTCGCTGGGCACGCGCAGCACCATGGCTTCGTCGTCCCGGGTGCCGTCGGTGAGCACGCGCGCGGCCGCGTCGAGCCCGGCGGCGGTGGTGAACCGGAGCCGGACGTGGGTGCCGGGAATCCGGCGCTTCAGTTCGTCGGCAGTGCCCTGGGCAACCAGCCGCCCCTGGTCGAGCACGGCGATGCGGTCGGCGAGCTGGTCGGCTTCCTCGAGGTACTGGGTGGTGAGGAAGATGGTGACGCCGTCGGCGACCAGGTCGCGGATGATGGCCCACATGGTCCGGCGGCTGCGCGGGTCGAGGCCGGTGGTCGGCTCGTCGAGGAAGATGATCCGCGGCTGGCCGACGAGCGTCATGGCGAGGTCGAGCTTCCGCCGCATGCCCCCGGAGTAGGTCGACGCGGGCTTCTGCGCCGCCTCGGCGAGTTCGAAGCGCTCCAGCAGCTCGGCGACGGTCTTCTTACCCCTGCCGGCCCGGTTCAGGTCGACCATCAGCTGCAGGTTTTCCTGCCCGGTAAGAAGTTCGTCCACGGCGGCGAACTGCCCGGTGACACCGATCGCCGCCCGCACGGCCTTGGCTTCGGTGGCAACGTCGTGCCCGGCAACACGAATCGTGCCGGCGTCGGCCTTGGCCAGCGTGGTGAGCACGTTGACGGTGGTGGTCTTGCCGGCCCCGTTCGGGCCGAGCAGTGAGAAGATCGTCCCGGCCTCGACTTCGAGGTCAACGCCGTCGAGGACGGTTTTGTCTTGGTAGGCCTTCCGAAGTCCGGAGGCCGTGATCGCCAGGTCTGTCATGGGAACCACTGTCGAGCGACGGCCTGACACCGACCTGACACGAACCTGACCTGGGGCACGCTTTGCGCGTGCGGACCGTTCGAGTTGTGGAGCTGAGGGGAATCGAACCCCTGACCCCCGCCTTGCAAAGGCGGTGCTCTACCAATTGAGCTACAGCCCCGGACGCGGGCGGCGAACCGCCCGCGGAGGATCAGTTGTGGGAAGCGCCCGCCGGCTTGGCCGGAGTGGTGCCGTTGGTGGAGGGGACCGGCGCGGTCGCCTCACGCCAGAGGTCGGCCTCGGCCTTGGCCGCCTTGTTGCGCTTGACGACGAACAGGACGCCGCCCGCGATGACGGCGAGTGCCAGCAGCTTCTTCACCGAAGCCCCCTTCTCAGCTTGCTTCCCTTACCCCGTGATGTTACTGCACGGCTCCGGCGCGGGTCTCGGGCACTCGTTGGTTCCACGTGGAACCACTGGTAACGCATGTCACACGCACGGGGAAATAGCAGCTGGGGCCGCCCTGTTGTACTGACTGGTCGGTGTGCCCACCGTGTCCCCCGGGCCTCACCTCATCGCCTTCGCGGAGTTCCGTCAGGCTGGAGCCGCGATGCGCCGTTCGCCGAGAGGCGACCGTGCGGCGCGCCGACCGTAACCGCTCAGCCCTGCCGGCCTTCTCTTCCCGGCAGGGCTGACCTGTATCCGGGACATCTCAGGGTCGAACCCCGATGTCGTCACCTTCTGCCGAAGACATCCTCGGAAGGGAAAGTCGTCAACAGAAGGAGTTGTTGTTCCATGCGTGCCCCACTGATCGCCGGTGCCGCCGTCCTGCTCGCCGTGACCACCGCATGCAGTTCCGCACCGGCACCGGCACCGGCACCGGCACCGAGCTCTGCGCCGGCCGCCCCCGCGCACGTGGTCGACCAGGCGGAGGCCGCACGCATCGCCACCCAGAAGTACGGCGGCCACTCCCTGGGCGTGGAACAGGACTCGGCTCAGGGAAAGCCGAGCTGGGAAGTCGAGATCGCCGACAGCGGCGAAGGCCGCATCGAGGTGGACATCGCCCAGCAGACCGGCGCGATCCTGACCATGGAACACGACTGACGCGCTCGCCGGCCGCGGCTCAGACCCCCCTGATCCGTTCGATGAGCTCGTCGCGGTACTCCTGCGCCGCCGGAAACTCCGGTTCGTCGCCGGTCGCCCGCTTCAGCGCACCTTCCAGGATCTTCAGTCCCTGGCGTTCGTCGCCGCGCGCATCCGCCTGCCGCGCGGCGTTCTCCATGGCTTTGGCGAGCTTGGTCTGCGCCTCGGGTTCCTTGGCGGCCGTGTGGATCCGGATCCAGTTGCCACCCGGATCGACGACGGTGAACCCGGTGTACCGGTCGTTGCGCAGCCGCGGCCGGGTCATCCGCGGGATGCCGGAGACGAGCAGTTTTCCGTGCACGGAACGCATTCCCGCCGCGAAGGCCTCGAACAGCTCGCTGGTGTCCGCCACGATGACCAGGCACGTGCTGTACGACTGCGCCGGGTCGTAGCCGTCCATCCCGAAGAAGTGCAGGTTGAGGTCTTCCCGCCGCACCGCGACGTGCGGGTTCGGCCGCGTCTGCCGATAGGTGATCTCGAAGCCGAGCATCTCGTAGAACGACGCGATCTCGTCGATGGAAGGGCAGGGCAGGAGCGGAATGGTCAGTTCGTTCGCCATTGCCCGAAGTTAAGCCCGGACCTGCCGAAACGACACCGAGCTATTTGCTCGTGCGAACAGGGGGTGACAACGCTGCCCAGCTCGTCAGGTCATGCAAAAGCCCGGTCCGCAAAAGCGGACCGGGCTTGACCTGCGTGGGCCTACCAGGACTTGAACCTGGGACCTCTTCGTTATCAGCGAAGCGCTCTAACCGCCTGAGCTATAGGCCCTTGAACGAGAAGAACTTTACAGGACCCCCGGAGGGGCCCTGCAACCGGGTCACTCCCGTTCGGACAACGTCACTTCCAGGCCTCCGGCCAGGTCGGCCGAGACGTTGTAGATGAAGGCGCTCACCGTGGCCAGTGCCGAGACCAGGACGATGTTGATCGCGCCGAGGATGGCTGCGATGCCGAAGACGCGGCCCGCGCTGATCAGGGGTTCGGCCGAGGCGTTTGCGCCCTCGCCGCCGACCAGCGAGGAGTACGTTCCGTTCAGCTTGTCCCAGACACCCATGCCGTCCAGGACCGTGTACAGCACTCCGACGGCCACCAGCCAGACGAAGAACATTGCGACGCCCAGTACCAGGGACAGCTTCAGGACCGACCACGGGTCGAAGCGCTTGACCTGCAGGGACGCGCGGCGGGGGCCGCGGCCCGGGCGGCGCAGCGCGCTCGGGCGAGCTCGCTGCGTCGCGGCCGGGGGGACCTCGCCGCTGCCTGACGGTGGGGTTTCGGCTGCGCCGCCGAACAGGCGGGGGGCCGCGCTGCCCGTCACCACCGGGCGTTCGGCGGCGACGGGCGGCGTTGCTCCGGCCGGGGGCACAGCCTCGTCCGTGGCCAGCTTGACCGTTGCTTCGGCGTCGCCTTCCTTGTCGACCCGCTGCCAAGGCGGGCTCGCCGGCGTTCCGTTCGAACCCGCTGCCTCGGGATTCTCGGTCGGTGTCACGAAGAGTCAGTCCTTACCCGTGCCGTGGGGCGCTGTCCGTAGTTGTGGAACTTACTGCTCCGACGGCGTCGTCGTCTCGTCAGCCGCTTCGGCCGCTTCAGCTGTTTCCGGCGCTTCGGGAGCGTCACCATTGGCGACGTCCGAGGGCTCGTCCGCGTTGCGTGCGACCGCGAGAAGAGTGGTTCCTTCGCCGAGATTCATCAGCCGGACCCCCTTCGTCTGCCGTCCTGCCTTGCGGACGTCGCCCGCTGGTGTGCGGATCACGCCGCCGCTCGAGGTGATCGCGTACAGCTCGTCCTCGGCGTCGACGATGAGCGCACCCACCAGCCTGCCACGTTTGCGGTCGTGCTGAATGGTGAGCACGCCCTTGCCGCCGCGGCCCTGGACCGGGTAGTCCTCGATCGCCGTGCGCTTCGAGTAGCCGCCGTCGGTCGCCACCAGGAGGAACTTGCCCTCCTTGACCACGCTGATGCCGAGGAGCTCGTCGCCGTCGTTGAAGCGCATGCCCATCACGCCGGACGTCGGGCGGCCCATCGGCCGCAGCGCCTCGTCCGTCGCGTGGAAGCGGATGGACTGCCCCTCGGCCGACACCAGCAGCAGGTCGTCCTCGGCCGCCGCCAGCACCGCGCCGACCAGCTCGTCGCCTTCGCGGAGGTTGATGGCGATGAGGCCGCCGGAGCGGTTGGAGTCGAAGTCGGTGAGCTTGGTCTTCTTGACCAGGCCGCGCTTGGTGGCGAGCACCAGGTACGGCGCGACCTCGTAGTTCCTGATCTGGATGACCTGGGCGATCTGCTCGTCCGGCTGGAACGCCATCAGGTTCGCCACGTGCTGGCCGCGCGCGTTGCGGTTGGCCTCGGGCAGGTCGTACGCCTTGGTCCGGTAGACGCGGCCCTTGTTCGTGAAGAACAAGATCCAGTCGTGCGTCGAACAAACGAAGAAGTGCTGGACGATGTCGTCCTGCTTCAGCGTCGCGCCCTGCACACCCTTGCCGCCGCGCTTCTGCGAGCGGTACAGGTCCGTTTTCGTCCGCTTGGCGTACCCCGTGCGGGTGATGGTGACGACGACGTCCTCGACCGCGATGAGCTCTTCGTCGGTGACGTCGCCGCTGAAGCCGATGATCTTCGTGCGCCGGTCGTCGCCGTACTTCTCGACGATCGCCATCAGCTCGTCGCGGATGATCGAGCGCTGCCGCTCGGGCTTCGCGAGGATGTCCTTGAGGTCGGCGATCTCCAGCTCGATCTCGGCCAGCTGGTCGATGATCCGCTGACGCTCCAGTGCGGCCAGGCGCCGCAGCTGCATGTCGAGGATCGCGGTGGCCTGGATCTCGTCGACGTCCAGCAGCTCCATCAGGGCCGGCCGGGCCTCGTCCGCCGAGGGCGACCGCCGGATCAGGGCGATCACCTCGTCGAGCATGTCGAGCGCCTTGACGTACCCACGCAGGATGTGGGCCCGCTCTTCGGCCTTCTTCAGGCGGAACTTGGTCCGCCGGACGATGACCTCGACCTGGTGCTTCACGTAGTGCCGGATGATCTGGTCGAGCCGCAGCGTGCGCGGCACGCCGTCGACCAGGGCCAGCATGTTGACGCCGAAGTTCTGCTGCAGCTGGGTGTGCTTGTAGAGGTTGTTCAGCACGACCTTCGCGACCGCGTCGCGCTTGATCGTGACGACGATCCGCATGCCCGACCGGCTGTTGGACTCGTCGGCGATGTCGGCGATGCCGGTGAGCTTGCCGTCGCGGACCAGGTTCGCGATGTTCTCGACCAGGTTGTCCGGGTTGACCTGGTACGGCAGCTCGGACACGACCAGGATCGTGCGGCCCTTCGCGTCCTCTTCGACCTCGACGACCGCGCGCATCCGGATCGAGCCGCGGCCGGTGCGGTAGGCGTCCTCGATGCCGGACGTGCCGAGGATCATCGCCTTGGTCGGGAAGTCCGGGCCCTTGATGCGGACCAGCAGCGCGGCCAGCAGCTCGTCGTCGGTCGCCTCGGGGTTCTCCAGCGCCCAGGCGACACCTTCGGAGACCTCGCGCAGGTTGTGCGGCGGGATGTTGGTCGCCATCCCGACCGCGATTCCGGAACCGCCGTTGACCAGCAGGTTCGGGAACCGCGACGGCAGGACGTTGGGCTCCTGCGTGCGGCCGTCGTAGTTGTCGGAGAAGTCGACGGTGTCTTCTTCGATGTCGGCCAGCATCTGCATGGCCAGCGGCGCGAGCCGGGACTCCGTGTACCGCATGGCGGCCGCGGGGTCGTTGCCCGACGAGCCGAAGTTGCCCTGGCCGTCGATCAGCGGGTACCGCAGCGACCACGGCTGGGCGAGCCGGACCAGCGCGTCGTAGATCGCCGAGTCACCGTGCGGGTGGTAGTTGCCCATGACGTCGCCGACGACGCGCGAGCACTTGTTGTACCCGCGGTCCGGCCGGAAGCCGGAGTCGAACATCGAATACAGGATCCGGCGGGCGACCGGCTTGAGGCCGTCACGCACGTCCGGCAGCGCCCGCGACACGATGACGCTCATCGCGTAGTCGATGTAGGAGCGCTGCATCTCCTGCTGGATGTCGACCGGCTCGATCCGGTCGTGTTCCGGAGCCGGCGGCAGAGTTTCCGTCATGAGGTCCTTCTCGAGTGGAGAGTCCTAGCGGGACAAAGAGCGGGGAACGCCTACACGTCCAAGAAGCGCACGTCCTTGGCGTTGCGCGTGATGAACGACCGGCGGGCCTCGACGTCCTCGCCCATCAGGACGGAGAACAGATCGTCCGCCTGGGCGGCGTCGTCCATCGTGACCCGGCCCAGCAGCCGGTTCGCCGGGTCCATCGTGGTCTCCCACAGCTCTTCGGCGTTCATCTCGCCGAGGCCCTTGTAGCGCTGGATCGCGTCGTCCTTCGGCAGCCTCTTGCCCGCCTCGACGCCCGCCCTGATGACGGCGTCGCGCTCGCGGTCGGAGTACGCGTACTCCGGCTCCGCCCGCGGCCACTTGATCTTGTACAGCGGCGGCCGCGACAGGAAGACGTGGCCGTGCTCGATCAGCGGGGTCATGAAGCGGAACAGCAGGGTGAGCAGCAGCGTGGTGATGTGCTGGCCGTCGACGTCGGCGTCGGCCATCAGCACGATCTTGTGGTAGCGCAGCTTCGAGAGGTCGAACTCGTCGTGGATGCCGGTGCCCAGCGCGGTGATCAGCGACTGGACCTCGGTGTTCTTGAGGACGCGGTCGATGCGGGCCTTCTCGACGTTGATGATCTTGCCGCGGATCGGCAGGATCGCCTGGTACATCGAGTCGCGGCCTTCCTTGGCCGAGCCGCCGGCCGAGTCGCCCTCGACGATGTAGAGCTCGCACTCCGCCGGGTTGGTCGAGCGGCAGTCCTTGAGCTTGCCGGGGAGGCCGCCGATCTCGAGCGCACCCTTGCGGCGGACCAGGTCACGCGCCTTGCGCGCGGCCATCCGGGCCTGCGCCGAGGAGATCGACTTGTTGATGATCGTCTTCGCCTCGGTGGGGTTGCGCTCGAACCAGTCCGCCAGCCACTCGTTCGACTGCTGCTGCACGAACGTCTTGGCCTCGCTGTTGCCCAGCTTGGTCTTGGTCTGGCCCTCGAACTGCGGCTCGCCCAGCTTGATCGAGACGATCGCGGCGAGACCCTCGCGCACGTCGTCACCGGTCAGGTTGGAGTCCTTCTCCTTGAGCAGCTTCTTGTCGCGCGCGTAGGTGTTGACGACGCGGGTCAGCGCGGCGCGGAAGCCCTCTTCGTGGGTGCCGCCCTCGTGGGTGTTGATCGTGTTGGCGAACGTGTACACCGACGGCGTGAACCCGTTGTTCCACTGCATCGCGACCTCGACCTCGAGACCGACGCCCTTCGCGTCGAAGGAGATCACGCTGGGGTGGATCGGGTCCTTGCTTCCGTTGATGTGCTTGACGAAGTCTTCGAGCCCGCCCGGGTAGCAGTAGACCTTCTCCTTGACGCGGGCGACCTTGCCTTCGGCGTCCTCTTCGGTCTCCTCGTCGGCGACGCGCTCGTCGCGCAGCGACAGCGTCAGTCCCTTGTTGAGGAACGCCATCTCCTGGAGCCGGCGCGAGATGGTCTCGAAGTTGAACGTCGTGGTCTCGAAGATGTCGCCGTCGGCCCAGAACGTCATCGTCGTGCCGGTCTCGGTCGCCGGGCCGAGGTCTTCGAGGGGTCCCGGGATCTGGTTGGTGTACAGCTGGCGCCAGCTGCGGCCGCCGTACTTGACCTCGGCCAGCAGCTTCGTCGAGAGTGCGTTCACCACGGAGATGCCGACGCCGTGCAGGCCGCCGGACACCGCGTAGGAGTCGCTGTCGAACTTGCCGCCCGCGTGCAGCTGGGTGAGCACGACCTCGATGGTCGGCTTGTTCTCCTTGGGGTGCATGTCGACGGGGATGCCGCGGCCGTCGTCGACGACGCGGACGCCGCCGTCGGCGAGGAGCGTAACCTCGACCTTGGTGGCGTGCCCGGCCATCGCCTCGTCGACGGAGTTGTCGACGACCTCCTGGACGAGGTGGTGCAGCCCGCGTTCACCGGTGGAACCGATGTACATGCCGGGGCGCTTGCGGACCGCTTCGAGGCCTTCGAGCACCGTGATCGACGACGCGTTGTACTCGCTCTTGTTCTCGGTCACCGGCGTTGTTTCTCCTCGTCTCGCCCGAGCGGATACTCGCTCTCCTCCAGTGTACTTGGCCGCGTCTGCTGACATGCGGCAAGGACACCCCTGAACGCGTCACAGACGAACGAAATCGGTTCGAGTCGAGTCTTGACGTATCTCGGGAGGTCTGGATGCGTTCTCGGCGCATTCAACCGAGCATCGCGCAACCCGGGTCAGCCGTACGTGTCACGGGGGCCGCGGCCCGGTACGTGGCGGGGTCCCTTCCGCCAGCTCGGGGCGGTCGGCCCCTGGATCCGCATCCGCTTGACGACCCCGTTGCCGACCCCCGCCGCGATCTTGGCCAGCAGCTTTCCCTGCAGCAACCGCAGCTGCGTGGCCCACGCCGTGGAGCTGGCGCGGACGGTCAGCTCGCCGTCCTTGAGCGCGACCGGCTGCGCGTGCTCGGCGACGTCTTCGCCGACCAGCCGCGCCCACTGGGCGAAGACGCGGGCGCTCGTGACGCTCTCGTTCCAGCCGCGGTCCTTGACCAGCCGGGAGACGAGCCGTCCGAGCGGCTGCGGGTCGCGCGCGTCCGCCCCCGGCCCCGACCAGCGGCGCCGCCGGGGGTGCTGCCCGCTGCCGACCGCGGGACGGCGGCGCCCGGGCGGGACGCCCCGCTCCTTCGCCTTGGCTTTCGCGGCCTCGAGGGCCGCGTGCGCCAGGTCGCGCCCAGTGGGAGGGGTATCGTTCGGCGCAGCGTCGCCGTCACGCTCCGTACCCGCGGCCGGCTTCGAGTCGCCGGAAAATCCTTCGCGTGACGGTTTTCGCCACCCATCTGGCCGCTTGGTCACGCGCGGCGATAACTCATTCACCGTGTTATCCACACTGTCCACAGGTTTGTCCCCAGATCGGTGGGTAACTTCTGTGTCGGCGATCACACGGGGTGTGCGATTCGATCTTGCCGGACGCTGTCCGCCCTCTTCAGTCACGCGTGATCTCACCATCCGCCACCGTGAACCGGTGGCCGGCCAGCTCTACGGGCACGTCTTCGTCGACCGCGGCGGTCACCAGCACCTGTTCGGCGCTCGCGGCCACCTCGGCCAGCCGGGCCCGGCGCTTGCGGTCCAGCTCGGCGAACACGTCGTCGAGCAGCAGCACCGGCTCGCCGGCCTCCGCGCGCAGCAGCTCGTAGCTGCCGAGCCGGAGGGCGAGCGCGAACGACCACGATTCGCCGTGACTCGCGTAGCCCTTGGCCGGGGCTTCGCCCAGGATCAGCTCCAGCTCGTCCCGGTGCGGGCCGACCAGGCTGATCCCGCGCTCGAGCTCCGCCTTGCGGGCTTCGCCCAGCGCCTTGAGTAAGACGTCCTTCAGGACCTCGGGTTGCGCCCGTTCACCGTCCGGTACGCCGTACGTCTCCGGCAGGGCCGCACCCAGCGACGACCGGTAGGCGATCTTCGCCGGACGCGAGTCGGGCGCAACGCCCATGTACGCCGAAGCCGCGTACGGCGCGAGGTCGGCGACGAGATTCAAGCGCGCGGCGAGCAGCTCCGCGCCCGTAACCGCGAGGTGGTCGTCCCAGACCTCGAGCGTCGACAGCGCGTACGGGTCTTCGCGGCCCGTACGTCGTTTCCCGGCCGTCTTGAGCAGGGCGTTCCGCTGCTTAAGCACCTTCTCGTAGTCCGCCCGGACTCCCGCGTACCGCGGCGCGCGCAGCACCAGGAGCTCGTCGAGGAACCGGCGTCGCTCGCCCGGGTCACCCCGCACGAGCGCGAGGTCCTCCGGGGAGAACAGCACCGTGCGCAGGATCCCGAGCACGTCGCGGGGCCGGCCGACCGCGCCGCGGTTGACCCGGGCGCGGTTCGCCCGGCCGGCGGTGATCTCGAGCTCGACGGTCAGTTCGCGGTCGTCGTTGACCACCGCGACCCGCACCAGCGCGCGCTCGCAGCCGTGCCGGATCAGCGGCGCGTCCGTCGCGACGCGGTGCGAGCCCAGCGTCGCGACGTACCCGATCGCCTCCAGCAGGTTGGTCTTGCCGCGACCGTTCTGGCCGACCAGCACGGTCGGCCCCGGTTCGAGGGCGAGATCGGCCTGTGGCCAGGAGCGGAAGTCGGTGACCTGCAGATGACGCAGATACACCAGAGACTCCCTACCCGCCGATCTTCTTCACGGCGTGCCCGCCGAACTGGTTGCGCAGCGCGGCGACCGCGCGCATCGCGGCCGAGTGCTCCTGCCGCGAAGCGAACCTCGCGAACAGCGCGGCCGAGATGACCGGCGCCGGCACCGCGTTGTTGATCGCCTCTTCGAGCGTCCAGCGGCCTTCGCCCGAGTCCTCGACGTAGCCCTCGAGGTCGTCGAGCTCCGGGTCCTCGTCGAGCGCGCGCACGAGCAGGTCGAGCAGCCAGGACCGGACGACCGTGCCGCGCTGCCAGCCCTTGATCACCGCGGGCACGTCGTTGACGACCTTCGCGGCCTCGAGCAGTTCGAAGCCCTCGGCGAAGGCCTGCATCATGCCGTACTCGATGCCGTTGTGGATCATCTTCGCGTAGTGCCCCGCGCCGACGTCCCCCGCGTGCGAGAAGCCTTCTTCGCGCGGGCCGTCCGGGCGCAGCGCGTCGAAGATCGGCATCGCCCGCTCGACGTCGGCGGCCGCGCCGCCGACCATCAGGCCGTAACCGTTCTCCTTGCCCCACACGCCACCGGACACGCCGCAGTCCAGGTAGCCGATGTTCTTCGCCGCGAGGAGATCGGCGTTCAGCTTGTCGTCGGTGTACTTGGAGTTGCCACCGTCGATCACCATGTCGCCCTCGGCGAGCAGGTTGCCCAGCTCGGTGACGGTCGCCCGGGTCGGGTCGCCGGCCGGCACCATGATCCACACGATCCGCGGGGCGTCCAGTTTGGACACCAGGTCCTCGAGCGACGTCGTGTCGCTGACGTCCGGGTTGCGGTCGTAGCCGACCACCTCGTGACCGGCCGCGCGCAGCCGCTCACGCATGTTGAAGCCCATCTTGCCCAGGCCGATCAGACCGAGCTGAACCATGAGATCCCCTTACGTGCGAACGAGAAGTGCTGTGTCACTCGGGGCTTCGCCCCGGCCGGGGCTCCGCCACCCGGACCCCGAAAAGATGCTTCATCAGCCGGGAAGGCGGACCGGCATCAGGAGGTAGAGGTAGCCGGGGACGACGTTGCCCTCGGCGTCGGCGGGCTTGATCAGCGCGGGCCGGTTCGGCGTGGTGAACGTCAGCTCCGCCCGGTCGCTGTGGAGCGCACCGAGGCCGTCGACGAGGTAACCCGGGTTGAACGCGATGGTCACCGGCTCACCTTCGTACTCGACCTGAAGCTCCTCTTCGGCGCTTCCCTCGTCGTCACCGCCCGCGGACAACCGCAGCGTGTTGTCCCCGAACTCCAGTCGTACCTGAGTCCCCCGCTCCGCCACCAGCGAAACGCGCTTGATGGACTCGGTGAGAGCCGACACTTCGATGACCGCGCGCGAGGTGTGCGACGCGGGCAGCAGCTGCCGGTACGGCGGGAACTCCGCGTCGAGCAGGCGGGTCGTCGTGTAGCGCCCGGAACCGGACAGGCCGAGCAGGCCTTCGCCGCTGGCGAGGGCGAGGCGGATCGTGGCGCCGCTCGCGCCGAGCGTCTTGGCCGCCTCGGCGAGGGTGCGCGCCGGGACGAGCACCGCGGCGTCGGCCAGCCCCTCGGCCGGCTGCCAGGTGAACTCGCGCATGGCGAGCCGGAACCGGTCGGTCGCGACGAGGGTCAGCGAGCTGCCGGAGATCTCGAGCCGCATGCCGGTGAGCATCGGCAGCGTGTCGTCCTTGCCCGCGGCGACGACGACCTGGGTGACGGCCTGGCCGAACGCGTCGCCGGCGAGCTCGCCCGCGAAGGCGGGCTGGGACGGCAGCTGCGGGTAGTCCTCGACCGGCATGGTCGGCAGGGAGAACCGCGCGCTGCCGCAGGTGATGGTGGCGCGCGAGCCGTCGACGGAGATCTCGACCGGCTGCGCGGGCAGCGACTTGGTGATGTCGGCGAGCAGGCGCCCGGACACGAGCAGGCGGCCACCGTCGGCGATCGTCGCGGGGACCCCGACCGTGGCGGAGACCTCGTAGTCGAAGCCGGAGACCGTCAGCGCGTCGGTTTCGCCGTCCGAACCGGCGTCGAGGAGGACACCGCCCAGCACCGGCACCGGTGGCCGGGAGGGGAGGCTTCTGGCCACCCACGCGACGGCGTCGGCGAGCCCGTCACGCTCGACGCGGATCTTCATGCGCGCATCCTTTCGACGATCGAGCCCCCTGCGGGCTCGGGCCAGGCCTCTCTCGCGGAGCAGTGACCGGCTGCCCCTCCGGCCGGTCCGTCCTCCGCTCGAGCGGCCGGAGCGCGGACCAGGTGCAGGCATCCACGTTAGGCCGTCGCGGGCACCGCCGTCACCTCGGCCTCCCCTTGCCTTTGTCGACATGACGACTCGATCTCGCGGCTGTCCCCAGTTTCGGCCTCCGCCTGTTTTTATCTTTTTCTCTCTTAGAAGAGATCTAAAAGGCAGTAGCAGTAGTAGGGGCTGTGGATTGTGTGGATTGAGCTCGTTCGCGCAGGTCGGACGGCTCGCGGGCATGTGGAGAACGGTGGTGGCAGACCTGTGGGTAGATCGGGCCGTCCGTGGATGGTTTCGGGCACCCCCGGATTCGTCCACAGCTGTCCTCAGTTGTCCCCACGGTTGTCCCCAGGTGTGAGGCGATTTGTACCCAGGCTCTGGGGGTGCCGGACGGGGTTCGAACCGCTCTTCCGGGTGATCGGCCCCTCCTGTGCACAGCATGTGGGCAACCTGTGGAATCAGCGTGGACAAGGGTGTGGATGCGCTGTGGATCGGCTGTGGGCGGGATGTGGACCGAATCCGGATCATCGCTGGTGGGAGATCCGTTGGCACTGTGGGCAATCTGCCCACACCATGGGGAAACTTCCTTGTGTACAAACAATTTTCGCGACTTTGGCGAAGCACGCGTACACGCGCTTCGCGGGCGTACGCGTGCTTCGGACGCTCCAAAGACGACTGTGTCCAATAACGACGAAGGGGCGTCCACTTTGCGTGGACGCCCCGAAGTCGTTGGGAGGTAAGGGATGTGCTACTGGCGGGCGCGCTGCTTGATGCGCGACGTCAGCTCCTGCACCTGGTCGTAGATCCGCCGGCGCTCGGCCATCTCCTTGCGGATCTTCTTGTCCGCGTGCATGACCGTCGTGTGGTCGCGGCCGCCGAACGTCTGCCCGATCTTCGGCAGCGACATGTCGGTCAGCTCGCGGCAGAGGTACATCGCGATCTGGCGGGCCGTGGCGAGCGCCTTCGTCTTGCCGGGGCCGCACAGGTCGTCGAGCGTCACGTCGAAGAACTCGGAGATGACGCCCATGATGGTCGGCGCGGTGATCTCCGGGGCGTGGGAGTCGGGGATGAGGTCCCGCAGCACGATCTCGGCCAGCCCGGCGTCGACCGGCTGCTGGTTCAGCGACGCGAACGCGGTGACGCGGATGAGCGCGCCTTCGAGCTCCCGGATGTTCGCTTCGACGCGCGAGGCGATGAACTCCAGGACGTCGCCCGGCACCGCCAGCCTGTCCTGCGCCGCCTTCTTGCGGAGGATCGCGATGCGCGTCTCGAGCTCGGGCGGCTGGATGTCGGTGATCAGGCCCCACTCGAACCGCGTCCGCAGCCGGTCTTCCAGCGTTTCGAGGCGCTTCGGCGGGCGGTCGGAGCTGACGACGATCTGCTTGTTCGCGTTGTGGAGGGTGTTGAAGGTGTGGAAGAACTCTTCCTGCGTCCCTTCCTTGCCCTCCAGGAACTGGATGTCGTCGACGAGCAGGATGTCGATGTCGCGGTAGCGCCGCTGGAAGGCGACCTTGCGGTCGTCACGCAGGGAGTTGATGAAGTCGTTCGTGAACTCTTCGGTCGAGACGTACCGGACGCGCATGCCCGGGAAGAGCCGTTGCGCGTAGTGGCCGACCGCGTGCAGCAGGTGTGTCTTGCCGAGCCCGGACTCACCCCAGATGAAGAGCGGGTTGTAGGCGCGGGCGGGTGCTTCGGCGACGGCGACCGCGGCCGCGTGCGCGAAGCGGTTGGACGCGCCGATGACGAACGTGTCGAAGGTGTACTTCTCGTTCAGCTTCGTCTTCGACGTCTGCGGCTGCGCCGGCGCGGTGTACGGCTGGCCGGCGATCGGCTGGCCGGAGAACGTCGGCCAGATCTCGTGGACCGCGGCGAGCGCCTCGCCCTCTTCGTCGACTTCCTCGTCGGTGTCGTCGCCGTCGTCCGGCTTCGACGCGACGGCCTGGTGGGCCGGCATCGGCATCGGCATCGGCGGCGCCGGTTCGGCGGGCCGCGCCGGCGGCATCATCGGCGCGCCGTTGCCCGGCATCGGCGGGGCGGGTTCGGGGCTCCCGCCGTTTTCCACCCGGCCGGGTGACGGCACGTAGCGGGGGGCGGGTGCCGGGGCGACGGCTTCGGCGCTGTCGACCTTCACGGCGAGGGAGATGGCGCGGCCGAGCCGCCGGGAAAGCGCGTCGGTGATCGCGCCGCGCAGCCCGCGCTCGATCGCTTCCTTGGCGAAGTCGCTGGGCGCCGCGAGCAGCGCCGTGCCGTCGAGCAGGCCGATCGGCCGGGTCACCCGCATCCAGGCGCGCTGCTGGGGAGACAGGGTCCCGTCGGACAGTTCGCGTACCACCTGTTCCCAGATGACACCCAGATTGTGCTGGTGATCCGACACCTGTCTGGCTCCCCTCCCCTCGTCGGCGTGGACGGCCGGACCGGCCCCGGGACCGCCCCGGTCACTCCACCCGGCGATCACAGGAGACCTGTCCGCGCACCGGCACAGCGAATATCCACATAGTTGTCCACAGCTGTGCACTAATGTACGGCGACCCGCGGTGCCGTCACCTGCGGGCTCGTCGTACGCCGGTGGGCACTCCACCACCCGGATACTCGTGCACCTCGACCGGTGACCCGAGAGAGGCACGCTAACAAGCCCCGCTCGTGGCCACAAGGCATCCTGGGCGGCCAGCATTTCACGGTGCACGGCCCGTTGCCATTCGGTGCCGCGGCGTTGAACCCCGCGGGTGCGCCGACCGGTCGCGTACCGTGGCCGAGGGGGTGCTTACCGGCCGCCCGACGGGGGTGCGTACCCTCGTAAGGTCTCCCGTATGCGACGGGTGCGTTTCGCGTGCCCACGTTGTCATCGCTCGTCGTGACGAGGCCACACGTTGGTAGGAGACATCAGAGACTGCCGTGCGCCCGCACGACACGCCAGGCGGGGGGAAGGAACTGTTCCCGCCCGACGCGACACACAGGAGAAGCAGTGAGCAAGGGTAAGCGCACCTTCCAGCCGAACAACCGCCGCCGCGCGAAGACCCACGGGTTCCGCCTGCGCATGCGGACCCGCGCCGGCCGGGCCATCCTCGCGGCCCGCCGTCGCAAGGGCCGCGCTGAGCTGTCCGCCTGATCGCACCCGATCGAGGCGCGCCGTGCTGCCGGCTGCCGCACGTCTGCGGCGGAGCGAGGATTTCCGCGTGGTTCTCCGTCGCGGGTCCCGGGCAGGCAGGCGCCGCCTCGTCGTCCACGCGCTGACCACGGACCCGTCCGAGGCCGCCGATCCACCGTCGGCGGCCAGGGCGGGTTTTGTGGTGAGCAAGGCCGTCGGCAATTCGGTGGTCCGCCACCGCGTCAGCCGGCGGTTGCGTCATCTCGTTTCGGCGAGGCTCGGAACACTGCCCGCCGGCACAGCGTTGGTCGTACGGGCATTGCCGCCGTCGTCGACCGCTTCCAGCGCCGAGCTCGGCTCCGATCTCGACGCCGCATTGCGCCGGCTGGGGCTTCTGTCGTCGCGCCGTCCGGCCGGGGATGTCCCCCGCCCGACGCGTCCCGCGGACGCGGCCCCCGACCACGGATCAGCGGTGTGACCGGCATGCGAGCCACCCCCGAGCACGACCACGACCACGACGTCGAACCCGAGCCACCGAGGCCCGGTCCCGTCGCCTGGGTCCTGCTGTTCCCCATCAAGCTCTACCGCAAGGCGATTTCGCCTTTCCTCCCGCCGGCTTGCCGGTTCTACCCGAGCTGCAGCGCGTACGCAGTCGACGCCCTCACCCGGCACGGTGCCGGCCGTGGCTCCTACCTCGCGCTGCGCCGGCTGCTGCGCTGCGGCCCCTGGACGCCACCAGGCCGCGACCCCGTGCCCGAGACGTTCTCCTGGCGCCACCGACGACCTGAAACCCCGATCGAGGAGTAGCAGCAGTGCTCGATTTCATCTACTACCCCGTGTCCTTCATCCTTTGGTGTTGGCACAAGGTCTTCGGTTTCGTCTTCGGGGAAGCCTCGGCGGTCGCGTGGATCCTCGGCATCATCTTCCTGACGTTCACGGTCCGCGGCATCATGTTCAAGCCGTTCGTGAACCAGGTCCGGTCGATGAAGAAGATGCAGGACTTCGCGCCGGAGATGAAGAAGATCCAGAAGAAGTACGCGAACGACCGGCAGCGCCAAGCCGCGGAGATGCAGAAGCTCCAGAAGGAGCACGGCGTCAACCCGCTGGGCAGCTGCCTGCCGATGCTGCTTCAGATCCCGGTCTTCATCGGCCTGAACCACGTCCTGCGCGCGTTCACGATGCCGCCGCCCGGTGGTGGCCCCAAGACCGAGAACTACTTCTTCACCCAGCACGACGTCGAGTCCTACGTCAACGCGAAGCTGTTCGGCGTCAACCTCGGTGAGGCCGTCTACAACGGTGTCGGGGTCGTCAGCGGCGGTGCCGTCAACGTCGGTTTCCAGTGGGGCGTCCTCCCCGTCGCGCTGCCCCTGATGATCGTCGCCTCCATCGCCACGCACCTGACCGCGCGGCACTCGGTGGCCCGGCAGAACGCCGCGTCGGCCACCCCGCAGACCGCGATCATGAACAAGCTGACGATGTACATCTTCCCGCTCGGTGTGCTCGTCTTCGGTGCCCTGTTCCCGCTCGGCCTCCTCTTCTACTGGCTGGCGAACAACGGCTGGACCCTGATGCAGCAGCGCCTCGTCTACACGAAGATCGACAAGGAAGAGGCGGCGCTCAAGGCGGAGGCCGCGGAGAAGCGCGCGACGCTCGGGCCGAAGCCGGGTCAGAAGCCGACCGCGCCGAAGGTCGGTCAGAAGCCGGTCCAGCAGAGGAAGAACCAGTCCGGGCAGACCGGCTCCCAGAAGAAGGTCACGAAGGCGGGCTCGGCCCACGGCTTCGCCCAGACCACGCCCGCGGAGGCCGCCGCCAAGGCGGCGGCAGAGGCCGCGAAGGCGGACGGCGCGACGGCGGCGGATCAGGTCCCGGCCGACGCAGGCAGCCAGAACGGCTCGAAGGACAACGGCACCGGAGTGCCGGGCCTTCTCAAAGACTCGACCAGGAAGTCGGGCCGGAAGCGCCGCTGAGGCGCGACCGGTTCGGAGAGGAGACGAATGATGTCGGAGACGATCGACACGATCGACGCCGATCAGGAAGACGTGACGCCGGCCGACGGTGAGACGGGCGAGCAGAAGGCGGAAGGTGGTGACGACGACGTCCTCGTGCGGGAGGGTGACATCGCCGGCGACTACCTCGAGCGGCTGCTGGACCTGCTCGACTACGACGGCGACATCGACCTCGACGTGGAAGCCGGCCGCGCGATCGTGAGCATCGACGGCGGCGAGGACCTCGAGAAGCTCGTCGGCCCGCGCGGCACGGTGCTCGAGGCGCTGCAGGAACTGACCCGCCTGGCGGTCCAGCAGGAGACGGGCTCCCGCAGCCGCCTGATGCTGGACGTCGCGGGCTGGCGCGCGGACCGCCGCGAGGAGCTGAAGGAGCTCGGCCGGTCGACGGCGGAGTCGGTCCTGAAGAGCGGCGAGCGCGTGCGGCTGCAGCCGATGAGCCCGTTCGAGCGCAAGGTGGTCCACGACGCGGTCGCGACGGTCTCGGGCGTCACGAGCGAGAGCGAGGGCGAAGACCCGAAGCGCCGTGTGGTGATCTTCCCGGAGGCCTGAGGCCCCGGTTCTCGGAGCGGCCCCACCCGACTGGTTCGGGTGGGGCCGCTTCTTTGTGTGCTAGGTGTGGCTCATGCGTCCCGCACCGGGAGAGGTCCTGCACTTCTCGGAAGACCCGGCGATCACCCGCTTCGAGCCGCACGTGGCGGCGACGGCGCGGCAGCCGGAGGCGTACGTCTGGGCGGTCGACGCGGGCCGCGCCCCGGACTACTGGTTCCCGCGGCAGTGCCCGCGTGCGATGG
This sequence comes from Amycolatopsis sp. lyj-346, assembly GCF_046548975.1. NCBI lineage: Bacteria > Bacillati > Actinomycetota > Actinomycetes > Pseudonocardiales > Pseudonocardiaceae > Amycolatopsis > Amycolatopsis sp. lyj-346. Next base: position 987,990 of record NZ_JAJPWT010000001.1, on the reverse strand, counting down.
CGTGGGTGGCGGCGGGGACTTCGGCTGAAGATCGCTCGCGGATCCTGGGACCGGGGGACGGCTCGCGGGTCCACGCGATCGAGTACCGGTGGCTCGAGGCGGTGCGGAGGGTCCGGTTGTTCGCGTACCGGTTCCCGGCGTCGGCGTTCGAGCCGTTCGGCGAGCACGGCCACGCGATGGTGGCGGTGACCCCGGTGGCGCCACTCGGCCCACCGGAGCCGGTCGGCGATCTGCTCGCGCTGCACGCGTCGGCGGGAATCCAGCTGCGGGTGCTCACGAACCTCTGGGACTTCGTCGACGCGGCCGCGGCGAGCTCGCTGGGCTTCAGCGGCATCCGGTTGGGGAACGCGACGCCTCGGCGGAGCGAATTACACGCGTGATGTTTCACGTGGAACGGTCCACAGCGACGGCGGCTGAGTGTAGTTGTCCACATCTGCGGACTGTCGGCTCGTTTTCTCCGGCTCATCGGGGACAATCACACGAGCGTGGTTTCACGTGAAACCGGCGGACGAGGAGTAGACGGAGTGAGCTTGGAGGAGGCCGCGGATGCGGTGCGGGCCGCGGCGGGACGGGTGTTCGGTGAGCGCGTCGACCAGGCGGCCGGGTACGTCGAACTCCTGGAGCGGCACGGGGCCGAGCGGGGGCTGATCGGTCCGCGGGAAGTCGAGCGGCTGTGGGAACGGCACGTGCTCAACTCGGCGGTGATCGGCGAGCAGATGCCCCAGGGTGCCCGCGTCGTCGATGTCGGGTCGGGGGCCGGGCTTCCGGGTGTACCGCTGGCGATCGCGCGACCGGACCTCGATATCGTCTTGCTCGAACCGATGGCCCGCCGGGTGGACTGGCTGGCCGAGGTGGCCGAGAAGCTGGAACTCCCGATCACCATCGTCCGTGGACGCGCGGAGGAGCAGCCTGTGCGTGAGCAGCTCGGTGGCGCCGACATCGTCACCGCTCGCGCGGTCGCCCCGCTCGCTCGTCTCGCGGACTGGTGCCTGCCGCTGGTCCGTCCCGATGGCTTCCTGGTCGCCCTCAAGGGCGCCAGCGCGGCGGACGAGATCGAACGGGACGGCGCCGCCATCCGCAAGGCGGGCGGGGCTGACCCACTCATCGTCGAGTGCGGTGCGGCGGTTCTCGAGGTCCCCAGCACGGTCGTGAAGATCCGTCGCCTCCCTGCCACGGGCAAGCCGAAGGCGCGGAGCAGGAAGCGTTAACGGGCCGCGATGTTCCACGTGAAACGAAGCGACTCGACCACCGACCAGACGTCTAGATGGAGGAGGTGTCGAGACCGGTGAATCCCCCGCCGTCCGACTCCACGGAGACCAGCCACGACGTGGGCTGGACGCCGATCGCCGAAGAAGCCACCCGCGCCGCGCGTCTGCTGCACCCGGAGCGGACGCTTCCCCGCCCCGGTCGCCGGCGCGTGCTGACCGTCGCCAACCAGAAGGGCGGCGTCGGCAAGACCACCAGCACGGTCAACCTCGCCGCCGCACTCGCCGTCCACGGGCTCAAGACGCTCGTCGTCGACCTCGACCCGCAGGGCAACGCGAGCACCGCGCTCGACGTCGACCACCGGTCCGGGACGCCCTCCATCTACGAGGTGCTGATCGGTGAGGTGACGCTCGCGGAGGCCGCCCAGCCGACCGAGCAGTCCCCCAACCTCTTCTGCGTTCCCGCGACGATCGACCTCGCCGGCGCCGAGATCGAGCTCGTCTCGATGGCGTCCCGCGAGTCGCGGCTGAAGGAGGCCATCTCCTCGGAGATCCTCGACCAGATCGGCGTCGACTACGTCCTCATCGACTGCCCGCCGTCGCTGGGCCTGCTGACGGTCAACGCGATGGTCGCCGCGCAGGAGGTGCTCATCCCGATCCAGTGCGAGTACTACGCGCTCGAAGGCCTGGGGCAGCTGCTGAGCAACATCGAGCTCGTGCAGCAGCACCTCAACCGCGAACTGCACGTCTCGACGATCCTCCTCACCATGTACGACGGCCGGACCAAGCTGGCCGACCAGGTGACGAACGAGGTGCGGAACCACTTCGGCGACACCGTGCTGAAGACCGTCATCCCCCGCAGCGTGAAGGTGTCGGAGGCGCCCGGGTACGGCCAGACCGTGCTCGCCTACGATCCCGGTTCACGCGGGGCGATGAGCTACGTCGACGCGGCCAAGGAGATCGCCGAGCGCGGCGCAAAGATGGAGAAGGGTAGTTCGACATGACCGAGCGTCGAGGAGGGTTGGGGCGCGGCCTCGCCGCCCTGATCCCGACCGGACCCACCGGTGGTGGTCCCCTGCCCGCCCCCGGCGACGCGACGGCGGCGGACAAGAAGGCGGCCGAGGACAAGGGCTGGTTCGCGGCCAACGGTCAGGCAAAGCAGCACAGCGGTGAGGTCGCCGGCGCGGTCTACCGCGAGATCCCCGTCGGCTCGATCAAGCCGAACCCGAAGCAGCCGCGCCAGGTCTTCGACGAGGACGCGCTCTCCGAGCTCGAACACTCGATCCGCGCGTTCGGGCTCATGCAGCCCATCGTCGTCCGCGAGCTCGGGAACGACGAGTACGAGCTCGTCATGGGCGAGCGGCGGCTGCGTGCTTCCCAGCAGGCGGAGCTCGAAGCGATCCCGGCGATCGTCCGGCAGACCGCCGACGAGTCGATGCTGCGTGACGCGCTCCTGGAGAACATCCACCGCGTCCAGCTGAACCCGCTCGAAGAGGCGGCGGCGTACCAGCAGCTGCTCGACGAGTTCGCGGTCACCCACGAGGAGCTGGCGAGCCGGATCGGCCGCAGCCGCCCGGTCATCACCAACACGATCCGGCTCCTCAAGCTTCCCCTGCCGGTGCAGCGCCGGGTGGCCGCGGGCGTCCTGTCGGCCGGGCACGCGCGCGCGTTGCTGTCGCTGGAGGACGCGGAAAGCCAGGAGGAGCTCGCCGCGCGCATCGTCGCGGAGGGCATGTCGGTCCGGGCGACCGAGGAAGCCGTCACGCTCAAGAAGAGCGAGAAGCCGGCCAAGCCGAAGCCCGCGCCGCGCAAGCCGATCCAGGCGCCGGGGCTGCAGGAGCTCGCGAACCGCCTCTCGGACCGCTTCGACACCCGCGTGAAGGTCGACCTCGGCCGCCGCAAGGGCCGGATCACGCTCGAGTTCGGGTCGGTCGACGACCTCGAACGGATCGTCTCGATCATCGATGCGAATGGGACAAATCAGACACCGAAAACCGATTAGGGATCACCCCAGGGTGTTTCGTCACGGTGATGATTGCTCGACGCAGTCACGGCGAACACATTCAGTGATGATCACCCCGGACACGAAAAAGGCCACCACCGAGGTTCGGTAGTGGCCTTTCGTGGGCGCTGGGGTCAGCGAGAAATCGCCCGCGCGATCAGGTCGGCGAACACGGTGCCGAGCGACTTGCCCGCCGCGTCGATCGCCATCGGCACCGTCGACGTCTCGGTGAGGCCCGGCGACGGGTTCACTTCCAGGAAGTTGACCGAGCCGTCCGCGGCGACGATCGCGTCGGTGCGCGAGATGTCCCGCAGCCCGAGCACGCGGTGGACGGCGACGGCCAGCTCGGCCGCCGCCTTGGCCGCGGCGTCGTCGAGGCGGGCCGGGGTGAAGAAGTCCGTCAGGCCGGCCGTGTAGCGGGCCGTGTAGTCGTACACGCCGCTCTCCGGGACGATCTCGACCGCGGGGAGGGCCTCGGGTCCGTCCTCGCCCTCGATGACCGTCACGGCCACCTCGACGCCGTCCACGAACCGCTCCGCGAGGACGGTGTCCCCGTAGGCGAAACAACCGACCATCGCCGCCGGCAGTTCCGCCGCCTCGCGCACCACCTGCGTGCCGAGCGCGGAGCCGCCCTGGTCCGGCTTGAGGATCAGCGGCAGGCCGAGCCGCTCCACCATCGCGTCGAGCACCGCTTGGGCACCGAGCTCGCGGAACGTGCTGTGCGGCAGCACCACCCAGTCCGGCGTCACGAACCCGGCGTTCTCCAGCAGCGCCTTCGCGGTCGGCTTGTCCCACGCGCGGCGGCAGCCCTGGGAGCCCGTGCCGACGAACGGCACCTCCAGCATCTCCAGCACCGTCTGCACCGAGCCGTTCTCGCCCTCGCCGCCGTGCAGCGCGACGACCACCGCGTCCGGCCGCTGGGTGCGCAGGCGCTCCAGCAGGCCCGCGTCGGTGTCCCACTCCTCGATGCCGAGGCCTTCGGACTTGAGCGCCGCGGAGAGCCGTCGCCCGGACCTCAGCGAGACATCGCGTTCGTGCGAAAGCCCGCCGGCGAGCACGGCAACGGTACGGTCGACCACCGTGGAAACTCCTTAGGAAGGTAAGAACTAGACCGTGTCCGGGGACGGGTTCTGCGGTCCCTGGATCTGGCGCGAAACCACGCTACCGAAGGTGCGGGCGAGGTCCATTTCGGACTCCAGCACGGCTGCCAGCCGCCGCACGCCTTCGCGGATCCGCTCCGGCGTCGGGTAGCAGTAGGACAGCCGCATCTGGCGGCTGCCGAACCCGTCGGCGTAGAAGCCGGTGCCGGACGCGTACGCCACCCGCGCGGTCACCGCGCGCGGCAGCATCGCCTTCGTGTCGACGCCTTCCGGCACCGTCACCCAGACGTAGAACCCGCCGTCCGGCTTCGTCCACGAGCAGCCCGGGGGCAGGTACTGGTCGAGCGCGGACAGGATCGCGTCACGCCGCTCGCGGTAGTTCTCGCGGAACTTCTTGATCTGGCCCTTCCAGTCGTGCGTGGCCAGGTAGCGCGACACGATCATCTGGTTGAACGTCGGCGGGCACAGGGTCGCCGACTCCGCGGCCAGCACGAGCTTCTCGCGCACCGCGTGCGGCGCCAGCACCCAGCCGACGCGCAGGCCGGAGGCGAACGTCTTAGAGAACGAACCGAGGTACACGACGTTGTCGGGATCGGTCGAGCGCAGCGCCGGGTACGTCTGCCCGTCGAAGCCGAGCAACCCGTACGGGTTGTCTTCGACGACCAGGACGTCGTGGGCGCGGCAGATCTCCAGGATCTCCGCGCGGCGCTCGACGGCCAGCGTGACGCCGGCGGGGTTGTGGAAGTTCGGGATCGTGTATAGGAACTTGACCCGGCGGCCGGCCTTCTCCGTCTGGGCGAGCGCCTCGCGCAGCAGCTCGGGCACCAGGCCGTTGTCGTCCATCGCCACGTGCACGACCTGCGCCTGGTAGGCGGCGAACGAGCCCAGTGCACCGACGTACGAGGGGCCCTCGGCGATCACGACGTCACCGGGGTCGCAGAACAGCCGCGTGACCATGTCCAGGCCCATCTGCGAGCCGACGGTCACCACGACGTCGTCCGGGTGCGCCTTGATGCCCTCCAGAGCCATGATTTCGCAGATCTGCTCGCGCAGCACCGGAATGCCGTGCGCCGAGCCGTACTGCAGCGCCACCATGCCGTCTTCGGCGATGATCTCGGCCACCTGCGCCGACAGCGTGTCGAGCGGGAGCGCGGCCAGGTTCGGCATCCCGCCGGCCAGTGAAACCACCTCGGGCCGGCTGGCCACCGCGAACAGCGCCCGGATCTCGGAGGCGGTCATCCCCGCGGTGCGCGCGGCGTACCGCTCGAGGTGGGGGTCGAGGTTCTGGCGGCCGCTGTGCGGCTTGCTGGGGCGGTTCTCGGTCATCGACGTTCACCCGGGGCTCGGCGGACACGGTCACTCCCGCGGGAGCTGGTGGATCCCATCGAGTGTAACCGTGCACCCATCAGGACCCCCTGGCCTTTCGGTGCTCGTCACATCGGCCTATCCTCGACCGTGGCTCCCGTGTTCGTGCCGTGGATCTTGCGCGGCTTGACGAACGGGCAGCCGGTCGGAAGCGCAGGTCAGGGAGGTCGCGGGTGTCGCGTCGCGTCGTGGGCGTCACACTGGACAACCTGGAGCACCTGCCGAAGAGCTGTCGCCGGTGCGTGTACTGGGAGCTCGCCCCCCACCTCAAGCACCAGGCCGAGGAGTTCGGCGCGACCGAGGTGGAGAAGGAAGCCTGGGTGTCGAGCGTGCTGCTCGAATGGGGTTCCTGCGGCCGCATCGTCTACAGCGACACGCTGCCGGTCGGGTTCGTGCTGTACGCCCCGCCGAACGCCGTCCCGCGTGCGCTGGCCTTCCCGACGTCGCCGCCGAGCGCGGACGCCGTCCTGCTGACCGCGTTCCAGATCCTCCCGGAGTTCCGCGGCGGTGGGCTCGGCCGGATGCTCGTCCAAGCGGTCGCCAAGGACCTGACCAAGCGCGGTGTCCGCGCGATCGAAGCGTTCGGCGACGCCCGTCCCGACGAGGCGGACCCGGACGGCGGCCACAGCTGTGTGCTGCCGGCGGCGTTCCTGCAGAGCGTCGGCTTCAAGACCGTCCGTCCCCACCAGAAGTGGCCGCGCCTGCGCCTGGAGCTGCGTTCGGCCATCACCTGGAAGGAAGACGTCGAGGCGGCGCTGGAGAAGCTGCTCGGCCAGGTGACGATCACCACCGCCGAGCCGAGCCTCGGCCGCGCCTGATCCTCCGCACCTGATGTCAGGCGCCTGGTTCCCGGCGCCTGATTCCTCGGTCGCAAACGTTTGCGCCTGTGCTTGGGCATGCCCGAAAGAGTGGTGTGCACAACTGTGGAAGAAGTGCCGAGTTATCCACAGAGCGCTGATAGGAGCGGTGGAAAACCTGTGGAGAACTGCCCGGAAACCTGGGGACGCGCCGAACGCGTCCCCAGGGGTGGTGGGGCAGGTGAAGGAGAGCCGCTAGGGGTTGTGGTCGGCTCTATTCGGCCTTGGCGAGCTCGTGCGCGAGGACGTCCGCGAACGTGAACGTGCCCGTCGGCTGGTCGCCTTCGCCGAGCAGGTACAGGCGCTTGACAGCGATCAGGATGCCTTCCGCGACGATGTCGCGGAACGCCGGGTCGCCGAGCTTGCGGGCGTCGTCCGGGTTCGTCAGGTAGCCGATCTCGACCCGGACCGCCGGGCAGCGGGTGCGGGTGAAGATGTCCCACGACTTGTAGTGCGTGCGGCAGTCGAGCATGCCCGTGCGGGCCGCGACCTCACGCTGGATGAAGCCGGCCAGCAGCTCACCCACCGTCGACGTCGTGCCGTTGCCGGTGCCGAAGTGGAAGCTCGCGACACCCTGCGCGCGCGGCGAGGGGTTTTTGTCGCTGTGCAGCGAGAGGAACAGGTCGGCGCCCGCGTCGTTGGCGAACCGGGCGCGTTCCAGCTCGGTGGGGCTGTGGTTCGGGCCGCGGGAGATCAGCGCCTCCATGCCGGTGGCCTTCATCCGGCCTTCGAGGCGGCGGGCGAGGTCCCACGCGATGTCGGCCTCGCGCAGGCCGCCGGCGACCACGCCGAGGTCGTCGCCGCCGTGCCCGGGGTCGATCACGATGCGCTTGCCGCGCAGGCGCGGACCGGCCTGGCGCACCTGCTCCTGCTCGCGCAGGAACACGGGGCGCCCGCCCCGGGCCCGCGGCGAGGACAGGCGGTGCAGCTCGCGGATGGTCGCCGGGCCGCACATGCCGTCCGGCGTCAGGCGCATGTCGCGCTGGAACGTCTTGAGCGCGCGCTCGGTCGCCGGCCCGAAGTAGCCGTCGGGGCGGCCGGCGTCGAAGCCGAGTTCGGTGAGCCGCTCCTGCAGGGTGAAGACGTCGTCGCCGTGCACCGGGGAGGCGATCATGTACGACAGCGGGCGGCTGCCCAGGTGGTAGCTGGCGCCCTTGAGCGCCTGGAACGTCGCCGCACCCACGATGCCGTCGGTCATCAGCCCACGGCGCTGCTGGAAGGCACGGACGGCGTGCTCGACGGCGACGTCGAACGTGTCGTAGTCGTCGGTACCGGTGACCGGCGGGAGCAGGTCCATCCCGGCCAGGATGGACCTGATCTCGGCGACGTCCGGACCGGCGTCACCGCGGCGGAGTACCCGCATGCACTCCTCGCTCTTCCTAAGGCACCGATTCGGGGGGCTCGGCGCGTGGCAGGACTTGGGGAAAACCTTCGCTGGGACGAGCCCAGGTCTTCTATTGTGCCTTGCCAACTCTGGGTGACAGCGCAGGCCCGGTAGGTACGTCAAGGACCCGTTCGCGGAGTACCCGCGGTGGCTCTCGTCACGCTCGATTCACCCGCAGGGAACAGATTCCTCCGAAAGACGACGAACCCGGGACCCGCAGGAGGATTCCCGCAGGCCCCGGGTTCGCCGGGCTTGTTCGGTTCAGAGGACGTCGGCGAGATCCGACAGCAGCGCGGCCTTCGGCTTCGCGCCGACGATCTGCTTCACCGGCTTGCCGCCCTGGAAGAGGATCAGCGTCGGGATGGACATCACCTGGTAGTCACGCGGCGTGTTCGGGTTCTCGTCGATGTCGATCTTGGCGATGGTCAGCTTCTCGCCGTTCTCGGCCGCGATCTCCTCGAGCACCGGGGCGACCATCTTGCACGGGCCGCACCAGGTGGCCCAGAAGTCCACGAGGACCGGCTTCTCGCTGGTCAGAACCTCGTCGACGAACGTTGCGTCGGTCACCTTCACGGTGTTGGCCATGGTTTCTCCTTCGGGGTGGTTGAACGCCGGAAAGTCAGTTGGTGCCCGCGCCGTAGCCGCCGCCGACGAGCTCGGCCGCCTCGTGCGCGTCCGCTTCGCCGTGCTCCGCGAGCCATCGTTCCGCGTCGATCGCGGCACTGCACCCCGAGCCCGCGGCGGTGATCGCCTGCCGGTAGGTGCGGTCCACCAGGTCGCCGGCCGCGAAGACGCCGTCCAGGTTCGTGAACGAAGTCCGCCCCTGGGTGAGCACGTAGCCGTCCTCGTCCAGGTCGACCTGCCCACGCACGAGCTGGCTGCGCGGGTCGTGGCCGATCGCGACGAAGAAGCCCGACACGTCGAGCGTCGACTCGGAGCCGTCCTTGGTGTCCTTCAGCTGCAGGCCCTCGACCTTGCCGTCGCCCAGGACGCCGGTGATCTGCGAGTTCAGCTTCCACTTGATCTTCTCGTTCGCGCGGGCGCGCTCGAGCATGATCTTGGACGCGCGGAACTCCTCGCGCCGGTGGACGACCGTGACGGACTTCGCGAACTTCGTCAGGAAGGTCGCCTCCTCCATCGCCGAGTCGCCACCGCCGGCGACCACGATGTCGTGGTCGCGGAAGAAGAAGCCGTCACAGGTCGCACAGGCCGAGACACCGCGGCCGAGCAGCTCCTGCTCGCCCGGGACGTTCAGGTACCGCGCCGCCGCGCCCATGGCGAGGATGACCGCGCGGGCGGCGTAGCGCTTGCCGTTCGCGTGGACGTACTTGACCTCGCCGGTCAGCTCCAGCGACTCGACGTCCTCCGCGCGCAGCTCGGCGCCGAAACGCTCGGCCTGCTTGCGCATCTCCTCCATCAGGTCCGGACCCATGATGCCGTCGCGGAACCCGGGGAAGTTCTCGACCTCGGTCGTCGTCATCAGCGCGCCGCCGAACTGCGTGCCCTCGAACACCAGCGGTTCAAGCTGGGCCCGCGCCGCGTAAACGGCAGCGGTGTATCCGGCAGGACCCGACCCGACAATGATCAGGTTCCTGATTTCCTCGGCAGCCACCCGTGACCTCCGCTCGTAGTGACCCGTGTACCAGGCTCAACACGATCGTAGGTGGCCATGTTCCCCGGCGTGACAGCCGCTACTCGTCTCCTCGGAGGCGCGGTTACTTCTCGCCGACGACCTTGTCGAACAGCACGGCCGGATTTCCCGGCCCGCAGTCCGCGCCGAAGGCGACCAGCCGGAACTGGGCGAGCTTGCCGGTGGTCAGGATGATCATCACGCCCGCCTTGCCGCCGACGTTCACCGGGCGGATGCCCTCCGGCCGCACCTTCGGGTCCAGCCCGGCGGCCGCGATGCAGGCGTCGAGGCGGTCCTCGCTCTGCAGCGGGCCGAAGTCGCGGACGCCGATCGCCTTGCCGACCAGTGCCTGCGCACCGGCGCCGTCGCTGCCGACCGAGGGGCCCGTCGGGGCGGGAGCCGCGACGTCGGGGGTGCCGGGCCGCTGCGCGGTGTTCGGGATCGCGACGGTCACGGCGACGACCGCCGCCGCGGCCGCGGTCAGGACGCCGGCGGCCCAGCCGAGCCGCTTGTTCCGCCGCCGGGCCGCCGCGAGGTCCACCACCGGTGCGTCCCGAGGTGCCGGAGCTGCCGGAGTCGCTCCCCCGGCCGCCGACTGGGCTTTCCCAGGCTGTGCTTGTCCAGGCTGTGCTTGTCCAAGAAAGGCGGCCGCTGCTTCGGCGGCCAGTGCCGCGTCCAGCCGGGCGGCGAACTCCGCGGGCATCGGCGGGGCCGGCGCGTCCGCGAGGGAGGCCAGATCGGCCTGCGTGGCGTCCAGGGCGTCCAGGATCGCCCGGGCTTCGGGGTCGGCGTTGACCAGCGGCCACAGCTCGGCCGCGTCGGTGTCGTCCAGGACGCCGGCGTGGAGGTCGGCGAGCACGTCGACAGACCAGGGCGGACCGATGGTCCCCCCGATCCCCCGGCTTTCGTCCGTCATCGTCCCTCCCCGCTACCCGGCTGACGCCCGGCCCGTTTGCTTTCGTGAGTTGGGACGTTCGCAATCGCATCGGGGTTCCGCAGGTGCCCGAGAACCTTCGCGAGTTTCCCGCGGCCCCGCGCGCACCGGCTCTTCACCGTGCCCTCGGCGATCCCGAGCATCTTGGCCGTCTCGGCGACGGAGTATCCCTCGACGTCGACGAGCACGATCGGGGCACGCTGGTCTTCGGGCAGCTGGTCGAGGGCCTCGCGCACGAGCAGGCTGGTCTCCCGCTCGGCCATCGAGTCGCGGGGCGTGGCGGGCTCGTTGAAGCCGGTTTCCGGCAGCGGCACGGTCGGGCGCGCCTGGCGGCGGCGGATCCGGTCGAGGCAGGCGTTCACCACGATCCGGTGCAGCCACGTCGTGACCTGCGACTCCGCTCTGAAGTTCCCGGCCGCGCGAAACGCCGAGATGAACGCGTCCTGCAACGCGTCGGCGGCCTCTTCCGGGTCGCGGACCGTGCGCAGGGCCACCGCCCACATGCGGTCGCGGTGTCGCTGGACGAGTTCGCTGAACGCATGAGGGTCTCCCGCGGCGTGAGCCGCTATCAGATCCGCATCCGTGGGAGCTGCAGCTGTCACCCGCAAGAGCCTACTGACCCTGTCGGGTGCGTCACCCCGCAGGCAGGAAGGACAGGTCGCCTATTTCGGTCATGAACTGCCCGTCCGCGTCGCCCAGCTGGGTGATCCAGACGATGAAGTACTCGCCCTGGGTCGGCTGGGCCAGCGGGATCGTCGTCTCGCCGTCCTTCAGGTCGCCGTTGCCGACCACCTTCGTGTCGGCGAGTTCGGGGCTCTTCTCGGTCGCCGAGCGGACCTCGACCTTGGTGCCGGGGGTGCCTCCGGTGATCTTCACCTGGCTGAGGTTGATCGGGTTCTCGAAGGTGACGAGCAGCCCGACACCCGGCTTGATCGCCGGGAACTGCTGCTTGTACTTCTCGGTCCGCCACTCCGTCTCGGGCTTGCCGTCGATCGCGTACCGCGCCCGGCCGGTGTTGTCGCCCCGGCCCTCGGGGTTGAAGACGGCCACCGACTGCGGGGCCACCGGGGCGCCCACGGTCGGCGAAGGCGGCGGGGCCGGAGCCGACGACGACGGGGGCGGCGCCCCGTTCTGCTGGCTCGACGCCGGCGGCGCGGCGACGTTGATCGACGGCCCGCTCGCCTTCGAATCGCCCTGGAAGACGTTGATCAGCATCAGGCCGCCCCAGGCGAGGATGACGACGGTCGCGACCACCAGCACCGTGACGCCGAGGGCGAGCTTGCGCCGCCGGGCGACGTCCTTGACCGGCTTCTTCGTCGTCCAGATCGTGCCGTCGGGCTCGGCGACGTCCCCGCCGACGGCCTTGATCAGCTGGGTGCGTTCCTCTTCCTCGGCCACCTGGTCGAGCACGCGGAGGATGGCCGCACTGGTGCGGATGCCGCCGTTGCCGCCGTCCTCGATCGTGCGCACGGCCAGCGACGACAGGTCGGCCGGCACCGTCGGCACCAGCTGGCGCGGCGGGACGATCCGGCCCTGCGGCGTCAGCGGGGCCGCCGGGATCGCGGGCGGGCCGCCGGGCAGCGCCCAGCGGCCGGTCAGCAGCAGGTACAGGACCGCGCCGAGCGCCTTGACGTCGTCGCGCAGCGTCGCCTCCGGCAGCGGGCCGGGGAACGCGAGCTTGAGCGCGCCGTTGGGCGTCAGCCGCAGGCGCTGGGGGTGGTCGAGGCCGAGGACGAGCCCGTTCTGGTGGGCCTGCTCGACGGCTTCGGCCAGCGCCTGCACCATCCGCGCGGCCGCGGCGGGCGCCACCGGCCGCTGCGCGACGAGGTCCACCAGGTCGCTGCCCTTGGTCCACTCCGCGACGACGACACCGAGCAGGCCTTCGCTCGAGGTGATGCCGCTGCCGAGGGCGAGCACGTCCAGCACGCGGGCGACGCCACCGTGGCCGAACTTCGACGCGTGCGTTGCGCGTTCCAGCGTCCGCCGGGCCAGCCGGGCGGCTTCGGGATCCGCCGGGTCGCCGACCAGCAGGGTCAGCGCGACGTCCCGCTTCAGCTGCCCGTCCCGGGCACGCCAAAGGTGCGCGTCGCCCCGCTCGTCCACGCCGAACTGCGCGAGGAGGCGGTAGCGGCCGTCACCGACCACACGCCCGGGGGCCAGCGATCCGACCTGGGCCTTGCCCACGTGGTTCGCACCCCCCGCCTGTTCGCTCCGCCTCGTGTCCACCCGCACTCTCCCGCTAGCTCCCCGCACTGAGGGTACCCAGAATACGACGCGGGAGTTGTCGCCTTCCGTACCGCAATCGTTACCCGCGCTTGATCAACCGGGTGAACCTCGAAGTGGCCGGCCTCAGCTCTTCCACCTTCAGCGCCACCAGCACGCCGAACGAAACGACGATGCCGACGACGCTCTGCAGCAGCAGTTTCACCCAGGCACCGAAAGTCGGCCCGAACGAGTCGGGCACCAGCTTGCCCGCGACCCACGCGGCGGCCACACCCAGCACACTCGCGACGACCGTGAAGAGAATCACGCCGATCACCCGCTTGCTTCGCAAGTTGCCCAGCGTCACCCACAGCCAAACCTGGCCGAGGATCGCGCCGACCACGAACGTCAGCGCGTTGACCATCATCACGCCGAGCACGACGTTGTCCGGCGACAGCAGCACCGGGCACAGGTACAGCAGCGGCACCTTGACCAGCGTCATCACGATCATGATCAGCGTCGGCGTCCGCGCGTCCTTCATCGCGTAGAACACCCGCATCTGCAGCATGACCAGCGCGTACGGCAGCAGCGCGAACGCCGAGATGGCGAGCGCGTCGCCGAGCCGCTCGGCCGTTTCGACCGTGCCCTTGCCGAAGGTGAACAGCGCGATGCCGATCGAGCCGCCGACCACGGTCATCACCGCGGAGATCGGCACGAGCATCACCGTCGAGATCCGGGACGCGTACGACAGGTCACCGATCAGCTTCTTGTGGTCGCCGTCGGCGGCCGCGCGGCTCATCCGCGGCATGATCGCGGTCAGCAGGGAGACGCCGATGACGCCGTACGGCAGCTGGAACAGCAGCCAGGCGTTGCTGTAGGCGGTGACACCGCCGGGTGAACCGCTGGTCAGCACGCGCGTGTTGATCGTGTAGCCGATCTGGCTCACCGCGACGTAGCCGAGGATCCACAGCGCGAGGCCGCCGAACTCCTTCATCTGCTTGTCGATGCCCCAGCGCCACTTGAACCGGAAGCCGGACCGCAGCAGCGGCGGGATCAGCAGCAGCGCCTGGGCGACGATGCCGCCGGTGACGCCGATGCCCAGCGTGAGGACCTTGGGGTCGGTGATCGACACCTGCGTGGTGTTGATGTCGCCCGGCATGATCCAGACGACCAGGATGGTGAAGATGACCACCAGGTTGTTGATCACCGGCGCCCACGCGGTCGGCCCGAAGACCTGCTTGGCGTTCAGCACCGCCGACAGCAGCGCGAACACGCCGTAGAAGAAGATCTCCGGCAGCAGCAGGTAGGCGAACGCCGTGGTCAGCGCCGCGCTGGCCTGGCCGGACGAGTCGACGTAGAGACTCGTGAACGCCGGTGCCGCGAGCACCGCCACCACCGTGCCGACCAGCAGCACCGAGAACGCCACCGTGAGCAGGCGCTGGGTGTAGCCCGTGCCGCCGTCGGGGTCGTCCTGCGAGCGCACCAGCAGCGGCACGACCACGCTGGCGAGCACGCCACCCATCAGCAGCTCGAAGATGATGTTCGGCATCGTGTTGGCGACGTTGAACGAGTCGTTCGCGATGCCCTGGCCGATCGCGCCGACCAGCAGCAGTTTCCACAGGAAGCCGGTGATCCGGCTGATCAGCGACGCGATGGCCATCCGGCCGGACGCCTTCGCCAGCGACGGCGCCTTGGCCGGGGCCTCCGGCGCTTCCTCGCCCGGCCGGGGCTTGACCAGCGGCCCCTTGAGCGCCGGCATGACCTGGGTGGCCAGCGCGTCGTACGGCCGCATGACGTCGGGGTCGGCGACCGGCCAGCGCGAGTTCATCGGGACGCCGGCGGTCCGCGGGATGAACCGCGTCGCCTCCGGGTCGGGCGGGTGCGGAGCCTGCTGGGCCTCCTCCTGCCACGGCCGGACCGGCGCCGGACGGCGGGCCCCGCGGCCACGGGACGGAACCGGCGTGCCCGGCGGCGGGGTGCCGGGACCGAGCGCCGGACTGCCGGGCGGCGGGGTCAGCGGCGGGCTGGGCTGCGGGAGCCGTCCCTGGTGCGGAGCGGGGCCCGGGACCGGCTGCGGGCCACTTTGCTGCGCCCCGCCGTGCGGCGGCGGGCCGGGTTGCGGGTTGCCTGGCGATATGACGGGCTGGGCGCCGCTCAGTGGCAGGCCTGGCGGCGGTACGGCCGGCTGGGCTCCGCTGTGCGGCGGCAGGCCCGGCTGGGGGTTGCCCGGCGGTACTGGCTGCCCTCCGCTGTGCGGCGGCTGTCCCCCGCCGTGCGGCGGCGGGCCGGGTTGCGGGTTGCCCGGCGATACGACGGGCTGAGCGCCGCTCAGCGGCAGGCCAGGCGGCGGTACGGCCGGCTGTCCCCCGCCGTGCGGCGGCAGGCCCGGCTGAGGGTTGCCCGGCGGTACTGGCTGCCCACCGTTCGGCGGCGGCACGGGCTGGACCCGCGTCGGTGCCGGGCCGGCGTTGCGCGGCGGCCGGCCGCCCTGCGGCGGCGGAACCCGGCGCGGCGGCTGGTCCTCGCGGAGGGCGCGGTCGTCGTGCGGGCCGCGGTCGTCACGGGGCCAGTCGTCGCGCGGCCGGTCGCCGCGGGGGCCGCCCTCGCGGGCCGGGAACTCCTCCGCGGCCGGGCGGTCGCCGCGGGGGGCGCGCTGGTCGCGGGGCGGCAGGTCGTCCGGCGCCGGCCGAGCGCCGCGTGCGGCGCGCGGGTCGCGGACCGGGCGGTCGCCGCCGGGTGCACGTTCGCCGCGGGCCGGGTGGTCGCGGGCCGGGTGATCGTCCGGTGGCGGGCGGTCGCCGCGAGGGGCTCGTTGGTCGCGGGGCGGGATGTCGCCGCGGACGGGGTGGTCGTCCGGGGCCGGGCGGTCGCCACGGGGAGCGCGGGCCGGGCGGCCGCCGCCAGGGGGGCGCTCCCCCCGGACCGGGCGGTCGTCGGCGGGTGGGCGGTCGCCCCGGACCGGGCGGTCGTCGGCGGGTGGGCGGTCGTCGCGCGCCGGGCGGTCGCCGCGGGGCGCGCGGCCGTCGTGGGGTGCCTGGTCGCCGCGGCGGGGACGGCCGTCCCGGGGCGGGCCGTCTTCGCGGACCGGGCGCTGGTCACGGACCGTCGCGTCGTCGGGCGCCGGCATCTGGCGCGTGTGGCCGTTGCGGGGCGGCTGGCGGCGGCCGCGCTCCGGGGGCGGAGGCGGTGGCTGCTGCTGGCGGCGGACCGGCTGCGACGCCCGTGGCGGACCGTCGCCCCGTGGCGGGGGCGGTGGTGTGGGCCCTTCGCGCCGAGGACGACCCGCACGCTCGGGTGGTAAGCCCGGCTCTCTCTCCAACGCGTGCCCAATCCTCGGTGCTCTACTCCGGTGCCGCGGCCCGGTGCCGCGCACGTGCGGACCAAGGGTAATCGCGAACCGCCCGGAACACTCGAAGGCCGACGGATCAGTCCACGACGTCGCGGCCCGCGCGGGCGTCCTTCACCCGCCGGTAGATCCGCCGGGAAGCGAGCAGAAGCAGGGCCACACCTGCGGCGACGGTCGCGATGATGGTGATCGCGCCGTACTCGGTGGAGGTCAGTTCGAACCGCGCGGATGACCCGAGCGGGGTACCGGTGGGCGTGCGCAACGACACATCGACGCTGAACCGGCCGGCCCGCAGCGCCTCCACCGGCAGGAAGTAGTTCTTGCCGCCGCTGGCCGGGAAGAACCAGTCCTTGGCGTCCCCCGGGCGCAGGCCGGTGTTGTTGTCGAGGGCGAACCGGGCGTTGATCCCGACCGGCAGGTCGTTGCTGACGTAGACCGGCAGCGGCGAGTTGCCGGACGCGAGCGCGATGGTCTGCTTCGGCTGCGAGACGGTCACCCGCCCGCTGATCGCCGCGAGCTCGGCCTGCGCGTTCGTGGTCGCGGCGTCGGCGGGCAGCCCCCGCCACGCCGTGGACGCCCCGCGCAGCTCGGCCAGCCGGACCGGCTCGACGACGTCGTCCGGTTTCACCCGTTTGGTCGGGTCGAGCTGCATCGCCGACGCCAGCCCGGTGGCCTGGACGTCGAGTCCGGCCAGCGTCGAGACGACCCCGGCGTCGACCCCCGTGGCCGGGTCCGGCCCGCCGTCGCCGACCGAGCCGGAGACCTCGGGACTGGCGGCGAGCAGCGCCGGGAGCCCGGTCGCCGTGACCAGGCCCGCGGTCAGGAACTCGCCGACCTGCTGCAGGTAGGTGCCGAACTCCTCGGCCGAGGCGTCCCAGCGCCGCGGCGGCGCGACCAGCAGGTGATCCGGCCGCTGCGGCCCCGCGGTCAGGCCGAGCCCGGCCCGGAAGGCGAGGGCGCCGAGGCCGTTCTGGCTCGCGACCGCCCGCTCGGTCGTCGCGGGCACCGTGACCGAGCCGGGCACGGTCGGGACGCCGGTCATCGCGGCCGAGATCAGCGAGTCGGTCGGCTGCAGGCGGGCGGTGCTGCCCTGCACGGTGACGCCGCCGCCGGCCCCGGCGGGCGCGAGCTTGCCCGCGTCGGTGAGCACGGTCCGCACGCCGGCCTCGGTCAGCGCGGTGAGCACCGACGCGCTGGGCGTGCCGTCCGGCCAGAGCACGCCGGTCTGCGGGGTGACGTCGGTCAGCTGCTGGATGGTCGACGCGCCGGTGACGGCCCGGCTGACCAGGCTGGTGTCGCCGGGCCGGATGCGGGTGAGCGCGTCGAGGTCGGCGTCGGCGAACGGCAGCGCCACCACGCAGCGGCCGCCGACCAGCGTGCGGAGCTCGGACAGCCACGCCTTCGCGGCCTCGGCACCCTTGCCGTCGACGTTCCCGGTGTCGGTGTGGACGAGGTAGCCGCGGGTCATCGCGTCGACGGTGGCGAGCAGGTCGGGGTCGAGCGCGAAGCACATCGACTTCGCCAGGTTCGAGCTGTTCCGCACGGCCGTCGCCGCCGAGGTGACCAGCGCGTTCAGCCGGCCGTCACCGCTGATTTCGGTGGCCAGCCGGTCGTCGGCCAGCACCATCGGGCTCCCGTACGGCGCCGCGTAGACGTGCGGGATGTTGCCGGTCAGCGGCCAGAGCAGGGTCATGCTCGGCGCGCCGCCCCGCGCGGCGGCCTGCTTGCCCGGCCCGGCCAGCACCGGCATCAGCATGCTGACCGCACCCAGCCGCGCCGGCCCGCCGAACTCCGGGGTGCCGTTGACGTTGACCAGCAGCGGGTAGACGCCGGGGCGGGCGAACCGGTCCGCCCGCGTTCCGGTCAGCGGCACGGTGATGTTCAGCGGGGCGCTCTGGCCCGGTTCGAGCACGTCGGCGACCGAGGTGAACTCGGTCAGCGGAGTGTCCTTGACGACCGCGCCGGACAGCACGTCGCCGATCCCGCGCTCGGTCGTCGCCCGGTCCCCGACCTGCAGCCGGACCTGCGGCTTGGCGACCCGGCGGTCGCCGGTGTTGGTCACCGTGCCGGTGACGGTCAGCGTCGTCGCCGACGTCGTGATCACCCGCGGGCTGAGCCCGGCCAGGTCGATGCGCAGGCGCGCGCCCTCCTGCGCCTGGGCGACCGAGGCGCCGGCGAGGGCGGGGACGGCCAGGAAGAGGACGGACAGGAAGGTTGCGGCGAACCGCTTCACTCGGGGGCTCCCTCAGGGGCGTGCTCGTCTCGTCCGTGGACGTCCGGGCGCGCGAAAAGTTCCTTGGCCTTCCGGACGAGCTTGCGCTCGTCGGAGTAGGCGAGTTTGGACTCCAGCTCGGCCAGCGGGACCCAGGCCACCTC
Organism: Amycolatopsis sp. lyj-346; assembly: GCF_046548975.1. NCBI lineage: Bacteria > Bacillati > Actinomycetota > Actinomycetes > Pseudonocardiales > Pseudonocardiaceae > Amycolatopsis > Amycolatopsis sp. lyj-346. Next base: position 969,589 of record NZ_JAJPWT010000001.1, on the reverse strand, counting down.
GGTGACCTCGACGTCTTCGTCGGAGAGCTCACCGCCGAGCGCTTCGAGCAGGAAGTGGTGCACGGTCTTGTGGATGCGCCGCTTCTCGGCCACGAACCAGTAGTCGATGGTGCCCAGTGGCCGCGTGACGCGCGCGGAGATGCCGGTCTCCTCCTTCACCTCGCGCACGGCCGTCTGTTCCACCGTCTCACCGTCCTCGATGTGGCCCTTGGGCAGCGACCACAGCAGTCTGCCGTGCCGGTCGAGCCGGCCGATCAGCACCGCCTGTTCGCGGTCGGCGTCCACCACGAGGCCACCGGCCGACGTCTCGTCGACCGTGGTCAGGCGCCTGCCGCGCTGACGCCTGCGCCGCCTGCGCGGCTTCGAGGCGCCGGGGCGGCCGGCTGATCCAGACATGCTGCGATGCTAGAGCAAACGGTTGCACCGGTAGGTTGGACAGCGTGTCCGTGTCCGGCGGTGCCTGGAGCAATCGCACCTGGAACGTAGTGGGATTTTCGTGAACGACGTGGTCGACAAGCAGGTGGTGGGGCTGATGGAGGTCGCTCCACTGGCAGAGGAGCTGGCGGAACGGTTCGCCAGTGCGGGACACCGCCTGTACCTCGTGGGTGGCAGCGTGCGCGACGCGCTGCTCGGCCGCCCCTCCGGTGACCTCGACTTCACCACCGACGCGCGGCCCGACCGGGTGCTGAAGATCGTCAGCGGCTGGGGCGACGCGGTCTGGGACGTCGGGATCGCCTTCGGCACGGTCGGCGTGACGAAGAAGGGCATGCAGCTCGAGATCACGACGTTCCGCGCCGACAGCTACGACCGCGTCGGCCGCAACCCCGAGGTCACCTTCGGCGACAGCATCGAGGGCGACCTGCTGCGCCGCGACTTCACCGTCAACGCGATGGCCGTCGAGCTGGCGTCGAAGACGTTCATCGACCCGCACGACGGGCTGAGCGCCCTGCGGGAGCGGGTCCTGGACACCCCCGCGACGCCGCAGGAGTCGTTCGCCGACGACCCGCTGCGGATGCTGCGTGCCGCCCGCTTCGCCGCGCAGCTGGGCTTCGCCGCCGCGCCGCGGGTGGTCGACGCGATGACGTCGATGGCGGAGGAGATCGACCGGATCACCGCCGAGCGGGTGCAGGCCGAGCTGTCGAAGCTGCTGCTGGCGGCCGACCCGCAGCCCGGGCTGGAGCTGCTGGTGGACACCGGGCTGGCCGACCGGGTGCTGCCGGAGGTGCCCGGGATGCGGCTGGCGATCGACGAGCACCACCAGCACAAGGACGTCTACCAGCACTCGCTGACCGTGCTCGCCCAGGCGATCGACCTGGAGAAGACGCACGAGCCGACGTCCGAGCCGGACCTGATCCTGCGGCTGGCGGCGCTGCTGCACGACGTCGGCAAGCCGGCCACCCGGGAGTTCCAGCCGGGCGGCGGCGTCAGCTTCCACCACCACGAGGTGGTCGGCGCACGGATGGCCCGCAAACGTTTGCGGGCGCTGAAGTTCTCCAAGGAGGTCGTCGACGACGTCTCCCAGCTCGTGTTCCTCCACCTGCGATTCCACGGCTACGGCAAGGGCGAGTGGACGGACTCGGCGGTGCGCCGGTACGTCACCGACGCCGGACACCTGCTGACCCGGCTGCACAAGCTGGTCCGCGCCGACTGCACCACGCGCAACCGCCGGAAGGCGGCCGCGCTGCAGGCGACCTACGACGACCTCGAGGCCCGGATCACCGCGCTCAAGGCCAAGGAGGACCTCGACCGCGTGCGGCCGGACCTCAACGGCGAGCAGATCATGGAGCTGCTCGGCCTTAAGCCGGGGCCGGACGTCGGGAAGGCGTGGAAGTTCCTCAAGGAGCTGCGGATGGAGCGGGGCCCGCTGGAGCACGACGAGGCGGTCGCCGAGCTGAAGAAGTGGGCCGCGGAAAACGGCGTCGGGGGCGCCTGAGCCGTGGCGGGCGGGGGCAGCTTCCTGGTGGCGCTGCTGAGGCGCGGTGCCCCCGCGATCGCCACCGCCACGAGTGAGCTGCCCGACGAGATCGCCGACCCGGCGCCGATGCACGCGCTGCGGCGCATCGCCCGGATGTCCGGCCCGATCGACCCCGCCGAGCGCGACGGCCTGCTGCTGCGCGCGACCCGCTACGTCGTGCTCATCCCGCTGGCGTACCGGCTGCTCGCGGTGCCGGGCCAGTTCGGCGGCTACGTCCTCCGGCACGGCACGACCGGGCTGCTGCCGGTCGGGGTGTTCACCTTGCTGTCGGTCGCGCTGAACGTCATCGGCTTCCGTTGGATGTTCCGTTCGGCGCCGTACCGCGGCCGCAACGCCGGGAAGCTGCTGGCGGCCGACCTGGCCTTCACGGTGGTTTCGCCGCTGCTCATCGCGCTGACCGTGCCGGCTCCGGTGTACTTCGACGCGCTCGCGGTCACCAGCGTCCACCTGTTCGGCGAGGCCGGGCTGCTGACGCTCGCGCTGGGCGTCCCGAGCGGCCTGGTCTTCGGGTTGCTCAGCTTCCCGCTGCGGATGCTGGCGAACTGGCTGAACACCGGCCGGTTCGAGGTCGGCGCCGCCTTTTCGACGTACTCCGTGCTGCTCGCGGAACTGTTCCTGGCGGCGGCAGCGCTGGTGCTGACCGGCCTCGGCACGCGCCTGGCGCTGGCCTACGGCACCCGCAACGGGCGGCTGGCCGAGCGCGCCAAGCAGCACCGGATGCTGCACGACACCGTGCTGCAGACGCTGGAGGCGATCGCGCTGTCCGGCCCCGGCGACGCCGAAGAGCGGCTGGCGGAGATCCAGCGGCTGGCGCGGGCGCAGGCGGTGGAGGTCCGGCAGACGATCGAATCGGCGGCGTCCGAGCGGGCCGAGGCCGGCGCGCGGCCGCTGGGAGAGAAGCTCGCCGCGCTCGCCGCCGAAATGGCCCGCGACGGCCTGCGGGCCCAGCTCGTGGTGGCCGAGCTGGACGACGACACCCTGTCGGAAGTCCGGCAGATCGCCATCCGCGACGCCGTCCGCGAGGCGATGCGGAACACGATGAAGCACTCCGGCACCGATCGGGTGGTGGTCCGCGTCGAAGAGCGGGACGGCGGCATCGCGGTGATCACGCGTGACCACGGGAGCGGCTTCAGCCCGGCCGACCACCCGGCCGGGTTCGGCATCAGCGAGTCGATCACCGCGCGGCTGGCCGAGGTCGGCGGGACGTCGCTGGTCGAATCGGGACTCGCCGGGGGTGGCACACGGGTGACGTTGTGGGTCCCGTTCTGATATCTCCTGACCATGACCTCGATCGACCTGCTGGCCGACGCCCTCGCCGCCTACCGCTCCGGTGACCGCGACCAAGCCGCCGAACTCGCCGCCCAGGCCGGGCGCGCCGGCTCCACGCTGGCGGACGAACTGCGGGCCCACCTGGCCGGCGAGGAGTCGGCGCCGGTGTACGACCAGCCGAGCGCGTTCACGGCGTTCATCCGCGGCGGCGGCAACGTCGAGCTGTACCGGGCGCTGAGCGCCGAGCTGGCCGCCCGGTACGACGCCGCCAAGCCGGAGTCGCTGCTCGACCTGGGCTGCGGTGACGGCCTCGCCGTCGTCCCCGCGCTGGAGCAGGCGTCGCACGTTCCCGCGCGGATCGACCTGGTCGAGCCGTCGGCCGCGCTGCTCGAAGGCGTCCACGAGCGGGTGCCGTCGGCCCAGTGCTGGCAGTCGACCGCCCAGGACTTCCTGGCCCGCGACGACCTCGGCTGGGACTTCGTCCAGTCGACGTTCGCGCTGCAGTCCATCGAGCCCGAGCAGCGTGCCGAGGTGCTCCGCGCGCTGCAGCTGCGCACGGGCACGCTGGTGATCGCCGAATTCGACGTCCCGGAGTTCGAAGAAGGCTCGCCGGAGCACCTTCGGTCGCTCGTCGAGCGCTACGAGCGTGGCGTGGCCGAGTACGGCGAAGACGCCTCGCTGGTCGCCCAGGGCTTCCTGCTGCCGGTGCTGCTCGGGATCGTCTCCGGGCAGCACCGGACGAACTGGGAGCACCCGGCCCGAGTCTGGGCCCAGCAGCTGACGACGGCGGGCTTCGCGCAAGTCGGCGTCGAACCGCTCGCCGACTACTGGTGGTCGCCCGCCGTCCTGATCACTGCCTGCTGAGCGAACCCGTCTCGACGTGCTGGGCGAGCGGCCGCGGCAGCAGGTAGGCGACCGCGCCGCCCGGCAGCCCGCCCCACGGCGCCGTCACGCCGGTCAGCACGCGGATCGCGCGCTGCACCCGGTAGAGCCGCTTCTCGCGTTCGCGGTCGAACGCCAGCGCCGTCTCGACGAACCGCGAGCCGCCGGCGTGCACCAGGTTGCCGGTCTCGTTGCCGAACCGGACGACCGTGGTGCCCGGCGGCAGCACGAGCAGGCGCTTGCCGCGGTAGAAGTTCAACGGCGGTTCGCCGCGCATCGGCAGGATCGGCCAGTCGGCGGGCTGGTCGGACTCCTCCGCCGGCCGCGGCGGCAGCATCAGCAGCACGCCGAGCAGGAACCGGGCCGCGTCGCCGAGCGAGCCGAACGCCACCGGCTCGTCGAACGGCGGCCGCGAAACCTCCCAGCCGTTTTCGGCGCGGCGCAGCGTCCACACGCCTTCGGCAGGCACCTCGTTCGCGCCGATCCGGTAGGCCGCGGCCGGCACGCCGTGCTCGGCGAGCCGCTGCTGGAGCAGCTCCAGGGTCTCCGCGCCACGCAGGTGCCGCACCGGCTCGCCGCGGGCGACCCGGGTGAGCGCGCGCTCGTCCGGCAGGTCCGCGGCCGTCTGCGGCGGCCGCGGCTGCCCGAGGACCTCCGCCTCCGCCGTCGCGCGCACGAGCTCCCCGACGAACGGCGGGCGGAACCCGGCTGCCCGGATGTGCTCGACCAGCTCCGGCTCCGGCGGCACTCCGTACTTGCGCAGGTAGTGCGGCACGGCGGCGGGCCAGATCCAGGTGCCGTCGGTGTGGAAGGCGTTCGGCACGTCCGGCTTCGCGCCCGGCCCGCCGAAGATGTCCGGCAGCGGCGCGGGCCGGTGCAGTGCCACCGGCGCCCGGAACAGGTAGTCGAGCAGGCCGCGGACCTGGTCCGGCGGCACCGGCGGCCGGTTGACCACCGGTCGCTCGCCCTCGACGTGCGAGTCGGCGACCCGGGCGGTCCGGAACACGACGTCCAGCGGCAGCCCGGCCTTCGCCGTCAGCCACGCCGGCAGGTACTTCGGCGTCCGCGGGAAGGTCGCCAGCTCCAGCTCGTAGGCGGCCGTAGACGGGCGGCCACCGTCGTTGGGCGGCACCCGCCAGTCCGGCTCGCGGTCGGCGTCGAAGTCGAAGTCGAACTTCGACTCGGCGTCGAGGGTGAACGTGCCCTGGAACCAGGTGCCGGCCTCGGCCTGGAACATCGCCGCCCGCAGCCGCGCGAACAGCCCGCCGAGGCGGGGCACCGCGGGCAGGGACACCGACACCGGGCCGTCCTCGTCGCCGACCGCGCGGACCTCGATCTCGGCGTAGTCCCCGACCTGCCGGAACTGCGCGCCGACGCGGGCCCAGCCGCCCGGCACGGTGTGCAGGAGCGTCCGGCCGATGGCGCGCAGCAGCGCGTTCTGGTCGCCGGTGCCCGGCTGCGGCCGCGCTTCCGGCGTCTCCGTGAAGTCCAGCCGCGTCTGCCACAGCGCCGTGACCTGCTTGGCGGGCACGGTGACCGAGAAGTCGGTCAGCCCGAGCTGGGCCGCGCGGGCGGCGTCGTCGCGGACCCAGCGCAGGGTCAGCTCCGGCCGGTCGCCCGGCGCGACCTCGAAGACCTCGCCGTCGTACTCGGCGAAGGTCCGCAGCGTGAACGTCGACGGCACCTCGCCCGCCGGCACCACCCGGGCCGGACGGCCGTTGAACTCCTTGTCGAAGCCCTCCGGCGCTTCTTCCTCCGGCAGCACCGAAAGCAGCACGGTGCCGTCCGTGGTCGACCGCTGCGCGCGGTAGGTCCCCTCACCCCACGTCGCGTACAGGCCGTCCGGGCGTTCGGCGACCTCAACCCGGTAACGCACGTTTGTCCTCCCCGTCCCCAGTAACCCCAAGAACCTAGTCGACCGGGTACCGAGCGAACCACCGGTCGTCGCCCGGCGCACCCGGGCCGAACTCGGTGAGCGCGTCGTCCGCGAGGCCGACGATGACTTCGCGAAGTTCCAGCTGGTCCAGCCAGCTTTGCCGCAGTGCTTCCTCGCCGTACATCGCGCCGGCGAGGTTGCCGCAGACCGAACCGGTCGAGTCGCTGTCGCCGCTGTGGTTGACCGCCGCGAGCAACGCCGAATCGACGTCCGTGGTGGTCAGCGCGACGTACACCGACATCGACAACGCCGTCTCGCCGACGTTGCCCTGCCCCAGCGACTCCAGCTTCTCCGGCGTCGGCGGCCCCTGTTCCGCCAGCGCCAGAGCCGCGTCGAGCGCGGCGCTCTGCTCTTCGTGCGCCGGGTGCTTCACAAGCTCGGCCCGCGCGGTCGCGACCGCGTCGAGCAGCGGCTTTCCGTGCAGCAGCTCGTGCACGATCACCGCGAAGCAGCCGGACGACAAATACCCGCTCGGGTGACCGTGGGTCAGCGCGGCGCTCTCGGCCCCGAGCCGGAACACCTCGGCGAGGTCGTCCGACCACAGCGCGATCGGCGCCGCCCGCATCACGCCGCCGCAGCCCTTCGAGTTGTTCACCGGCCGGTCGATGGTGCCGCGGACACCCGAGCGGCCGTACGCCTCCAGCTCACCGAAGCAGGTCAGGCCGGGCGCCCGCCGGCTGAACAGCTCCTGGTGGGTGATCAGCCAGCCGTCGGCCGCCTCGACCGCCGACTGCGGGCCCCGGGCCCGGTCCCACGTGACGCCCTGGGTGTGCAGCCAGCGCTGGTAGGCCATCTGCAGCGAGTGGACGACGTCGGCGGAGCCGGTCTTCCGCTGCTGGGCGTGGGCCCTGATCAGCGCTTCGAGCGTGAAGAGCGTCATCTGCGTGTCGTCGGTGATCCGGCCGACGCCGCCGTACGCGGGGATGAAGTCGGTAATGCCGTCCGGCCCGGCGATCTCGCGGATCCGGTCGATCGAGTCGAACTCCGTCTTCGCACCCAGCGCGTCGCCGATCGCCCCGGCCAGCAGGCTGCCCCGCAGTCGCGATCGCAAGTCGGGTCCCTTCCGTTCCGGGGTGAACCGGCCGCTCGGGTACCGGCGCTCCCAGCGTGCGTGCTCCGCGGTCTCCGTCTGGAGGCCGTTGCGGTTGAAGTACCAGAAGATGTCGCTGGCGACGTCGTCGAGCAGGCCGAGATCGGGCAGCGAAGCCACCCACGGCAGGCCGGGCACGCCGACGCGGGCGCCGACCAGCGCACCGGCGATCGCCCCGGCCACCGGACCGGACCGCGCGGCGAGCCTGATCGCGGCCTCGGGGTCGTAGCCGCGCTTGGCCGCGGCGAACAGCGCGCGGCCGAGCACCGACCGGACGCTCCGGCCGTCGCCGATGCTTTCCAGCTGCGTGACGTCGTCGGCGTCGCGGTCGGCCCGCAGCGCCAGCGTCGACGTCGCCAGGTCGCCACCCACCTCGTGCAGGCGGACGTGCACCGGCAGGGCGAAGGTCTCCCGGGTCAGCAGGGCCTGGAACAGGGAGATCAGCAGCTCGACGCCCTCGGTGACCTCGGCACCGGCCGCGCTGCCGGTCAGCTCGCGGGCGACGTCCTTCGCGTACTGCTCGCCGTCGACGTCCGCCAGTGCCACCGCCGCGGCCGGCGTCGCGGCCAAGGCTGTGGCCAGCAAAGCGGAGAACTCGGCGGGCGCGGGGCCGGCGTGCCGGGTCGCGACGGCGAGCCAGCCGACCGGGTCCGGTTCGGGCAGGGTCGCCGGGACTTCGCCGGTCGGCACCGGCGGCAGGCCGCGCAGCACGATGTCGGTGTGGAAGAGCAGGTGCCGGGTCAGGCCGCCCAACGGCAGGGGGTCCGCCGGGTCCGCGCCGCCGCCGAGGGCGTCACCGATCGCGAAGCCGACGTACGCGCCGACGATCCGGTGCCACGCGAAGCGGTCGGCCGGCGTCCCGAAGGCGGAGAACTTGCCGAACGTCCACGGCACCGGGCGCGGGCGCGCGTCCTCGTCCACGTGCGCGATCAAGCCGTTCGCGCCCAGGTCGGCGGGCCATTCCGGCTCCTGGCCCGCCCGGCGGCGGACGCCGTTGCGGTACTGCCAGGCGAACCCGCGCAGGTACCGGACGCACTCGTCCGGCGTCAGCTCGAAGTGGTGGTCGCGGGCGTGGTCCAGGGCGTACCGCAGGTGCCGTTCCAGCAGGTCGGGCGGCTCGACGCCGAACTCCGCGACCAGCGCGGGCAGCGCCTCGGCGACCTCGGGCCCGGCTTCCGGCGCGGGCTCTTCCACGACGGGCCGGTGCTCGCCGGTCGTGCCCAGTTCGGCGGCGGTGAGGCTGCGGACCAGCCCGGTGCCGGGGTCGAGGGTCAGCCCGGACGGCGGCAGGTCCCGGACCGTCACGCGCCGGCGGCGCGGGTACCGCCCGGGCACCTTCGCCGACGAGCTGTAGGCGATGACTTCGCGCTCGCCCGTGCCGGGCACCGGCCGCAGCAGCGGTTCGCCGGTGCCGAGCAACGGCACGAGCACTTCGCAGTCCAGCAGGGCGCGGACGAACTCGGCGCGGCTGATCCAGTTCGCGGCGAGGTAGTTCAGCAGCTTCTCGGCGTCGGTCGACGGCACCGGGAAGCCGCGCCAGACCGGACCGGGCGTGTACTGCTCGTTGACGCGGTGCTCGCCGTTCGCCCGGGTCCAGCCGCGGACGGCCCGCACCGGGAGGTCGAGCTGGGGGAACGACTTCTCGTCGAACTCGGGGTCGACGTCCGGCCGCCATTCGGCCTCGGCGGGCGTGCTCGCCATCGCCGCCTGGTCCAGCCCGGTCTCGCCGTCGTCCGGCACGAAGACCACCGGGCTGGGGAACAGTCCGGCGCCGATGTCGGTGCCGTCCAGGTAGCCGGCCGCGTTGACCGTGAAGCTCCAGCCGTCCGGGCGGCGCGCGGTGAACTCCGGCCGGATCCGCAGCCGGTCACCGCCGGGCCGCGTGCGCAACCACTCCCGCGCGCGAGCGACGGCTTCCTCTTCGTCCATTCTCCCCATCCTCGCGCTAATGCCGCGGGTACCGCTCGATCCAGACGTCGCCGAGCGCGCTCAGCGCCGAATGCCGGTCGAAGTGCCAGTAGGCGTCCGATGCGACGTTCTCGACCAGGTACCGCAGTTCCAGCTGGTCGACCCACTTCTGCGGCAGCCCGGGAATCCCGGTGCGCGCGCCGAGCAGGGCACCGGCGATCGCCCCGGTGAGCGCGCTGCGGCCGGAGTGGTTGACGGCGCGAAGCAGCGCCTGCTCCGGATAGTTCTCGAAGCCCGACAACGCGGCGAAGGCGCGTCCGAGCACCGACAGCGTCGTCTTGCCGTCACCGATCAGCTCGGGCATCCGCAGGTCGGGCAGCCCGTGCTCGCCGAAGAACGGCACCGACTCGGCGACCGTTTCGGCGATCGCCGTCCACTCCGGCCCCTGCTGGAACTGGCTGTCCGGGTTGAGCACCTCGCGGCTGGTGTTCCAGATCGGGAAGCTGAACGCGTCCTTGGTCAGCGCGTGCTCGAACAGCCAGGTCAGGTAGGTCGCGGCGGCCAGATCGGGCTCGTCGGGGTGCGTGACGCCGGCCAGTGCGCGCACCGCCTGCCGCGCCCCGCCGCTGAACCCGCTGCCGGGCCCGGCCATGGTCAGCGCGGCGGGCAACGCGGGGATCAGCGCGGCCGGGCCGGTCATCGGCAGCGCGCCCGCGGCCCCGGTCGCCATCTGGTGGTAGGCGTTGAGCTCGGCGTCGTCGATGTCGCGCCGGGCGTGCAGGTCCGGGACCTGCACGAGCCAGCCGTCCGGGGCGTCCATCGGGGCGCCCTGGGTCCGCAGCCAGCGCTGCAGCGCCCCGCGGACGACGTCGGGGAAGAGCTGCTCGGCTTCGCGGGACTCCGGCTGCTCGCGGTGCGGGCTGCGGATGACCGCCTCGGTGTAGAAGAGCAGCCGCTGCGTCAGCGAGCCCATCCGGCCGGGCTGGTCGAACGCCGGGATGAGGTCGGTGACGCCTTCGATGCCGAACTTCGCGTGGATGTCGTGCAGCATCATCCGGTCGACGGCCGCGCCGAGGGCCTCGCCGAGCGCGAAGCCGACGTACGCACCCGTGACGCGCTGCCAGCCGTAGCGGAAGCCGTCGAGGTCACGCTCGAAGTACTTGCCGAAGGTGTCGAGCCGCGGCACCGTGCGGCCGGCGTTGTCGTACGCCGGCGCGAGGCCGTTCGCGCGCAGGTCCTTGGGCTTGCTGCGCGGCGGCTCCGGCATCTCCATCCGCTTCAGCCAGGACGCGCCGAGCACCGTCTTCGCGCACTCCTCGGCGGTCAGCTCGAAGCCGCGCCGACGTGCCTTCTCGGCGGCCAGGAGCGGCGGCTTCACCGGGTCCGGCAGACCCATCCGGGCCGCGGTCTCGGCGGCGACCCGGATCAGGTCCTCCTCCGCTTCCGGGCAGCGGCCGTGCACGTCGATGCGCGGCTCGTGCCGCGGGAACCGCTTGACGATCTCCGCGAGCTCCCCGCTGGAGACGTCTTCGATGGTCGTCGGGCCGCCGTTGATCACCAGGTTCGGCGGGTGCTCGAACTCGGCCAGCGTGGCGACGTCGACCTTCCACCAGCCGTGCTCGCGATAGGGCAGGTGCCGGGTCGAGCTGAACACCTTGAGCTCGTTGCGCTCCTCGGCGAAGTAGAACCGGTCGGTCTTGCCGGTCTCCAGGTCGAGCGGGACGAACACCTCGCACCGGATCAGCCCGATGAGCAGCAGTTCCCGGGTCAGCCAGCCGACACTGCCGAACGACAGCAGCGTCTCCAGGGTGTTCTCCGGCTTCGGGTAGCCGCGGCGGATCGGCCCGGCCTTGTACTCGGGGTTCTCCCGCTCTTCGCCGGTCTGGTTGCCGTCGGCGTCGACCTTCACCCAGCCCGCGACGGCCTGCAGCGGCACGCCCAGCTCGCCGAGCCCGGCCTTGACGTACTCGGGGTCGACGACCTCGCGCCAGTTCTCCTGGCCGGGGAACGCCACCGGCACCGACAGCCCGCCGGGGTGCGGGTGCGCCTGCCGCAGCTCGCCGTCCGGCTCACGGACGACGACCGACGGCGGCGGGAAGATCTCCTTCTCCGGCCGGCCCTCGTCGAGGAACGCGATGGTGTTGTAGGGCACCGACCAGCCCTCGGGGATGCGCAGCACCTTCTCGGTGTCCACCCGGAGCCCGGCGGGGCCGGAGACGTCCGGACCGTGCACCGCACGCAGCCACTGGCCGACCTTGGCAATCGCTTCCGCCGCTTCCACCTACTCGATCCTCTCCAGGCTTCCGTCGGACTCGTGCTCGGCGATCGTCTTCGGCAGCACGAAGGCCACCGCGCCACCCGGCAGGTTCGCCCACGGAACCGTGATGCCGGTGATCACGTGCAGGGGGCGTCTGAGCCGGTAGCTCCGCCGCACCCGCTCCCGTTCGAGCGGCAGCGACGTCGTGGCGAACCGTACCTCCCCGTGGTGGACGAGGTTGCCCGGTTCCTCGCCGAAGCGCAGGACGACCGTACCCGCCACCAGCCTGGTGATGCGCTTGTTGCGGAGCAGGGTGAGGGGAGGCTCACCCGGCGCCGGGTGCACCGGCCAGTCGTCGAGCTCTTTCGCGGTTTCCAGCGGTGTTTCGTGCCCGGCGGTCATCCGGGCGGGGTGCAGCAGCAACGCGCCGAGCAGCTGCTGCGCGGCGTCTTCGAGCCGGGTGAAGTACTTCGGTGCGCGGGGTTTCCCGCCGGCGTGGGCGGCGACTTCCCAGCCGTCGGCGGTGTAGTTGAGGCACCAGGCGCCATCCGCGCGCTCGCCGACCCGGTACGCCTCGGGCCACACCCCGTGCTCGCCGAGCCGCTGCACCAGCACGATCAGCAGTTCTTCGTCGCCGAGCTGCGGGTCCGGCGTGGTTTCCAGCTCGGCGACGACGTCCCCGGCGGTCTTCTTCACGTCGGCGCGGCCCGGCTTCGGCCGCGGCTTGCCCAGCAGGTCCGCCTCGGCGGTCCGCCGGACCAGCGGCTCGACGTACGGCGGCTGGAAGTGGTGACGGCGGATGTGCGCGACCAGGTCCGGCTCCGGCGGCACGCCGTGCTCCGCGAGCAGGAGCGCGACCGCGTCGGACCAGATCCACGTGCCGTCGGTGTGGAAGCGCTCGTCGCCGTCCTCGTGCACGACGGCCTCGCGCTCGAGGTACTGCAGCACGAGCGGCACCTCGGTGTCGGTCAGCGGCGGCCGTTCGACGTCCGGGCCGCCGACGTCGGCGTGCCGGAACACCACGCCCAGCGGCAGCTGCGCGCGCAGCCGCCACCAGTCCGGGACGTGCTCGTCGGCCCGCGGGAACGCGGCGAGCTCCTCCGGGTAGGCGGCCGGCTCGGGTGGGTCGGTCCACACCGGATCGTCGTCGAGCGCGAAGTCGAAGTCGAAGCCGCCGCCGGGGTCGAGCGTGAACCGCGCCTGCAGCCAGGTGCCGCGGCCCTCGGCGTACATGCCGGCCCGCAGCTCGGTGAAGAGATCGGCCAGCTCGTCCGGCGTTGCCGTGTTGTGGCCCGCGATTTCGGCGTGCTTCCCGACCTGCCGGAAGTCGGCGACGGCGGGCACGGCGGCGTCGGCCCGGTGCTCGCGCACGAGCTTTCCCAGCCGCACCAGGAGAGTGCGCTGCTCGTCGGGCGAAAGTCGATGTTCCACGTGAATCATTGCCTCGGACTCAACCGGCTCGTCACCGTGAACGACGGCGGCTCACCGGCGGCTCGGCGAGCGGCCTCGTCTTCCCACATCTTGAAGGTGCGCTTGCGGAGGGCGCGGACCAGCGCGGTTTCCTGCGGAGTCCGTCGGCGTCCTTCCCGGACAGCGACATCGTCGATGCCCTTCATGGTCTCGTACAGCGCGAAGATCGGGCCGTCGCCGTTCAGGTAGTTGCACCGCTCGATTTCGGTCTCCTGGACGAATTTTTCTTCGTCGAACGGACCGCCGATGTTCGATTCGGTCGTCGACCAGATGAGCTCGCGGATGTGGCTGCTGTCCGTGTCCTCTTCGAAGAACCCCGTGCGGAGATTGAGGATGGTGCCTTTCAACCCGCCGTCGGGCGTGGAGTCGATCCGGTAGGTGCGGGAGTAGTACTTGTAGAACATCGGGGTCTGGAAGGCCATCAGCCGCTCTCCTCGGATGTCATCCCCAGCCGGAACGCTTCCTCGAAACGGCTTCGGACCTGCTCGGTCAGCGCCGCGGTGAGGGCCGCCTCCTCCGGCGAGAGGAGGCCTTCGCGGCCGTCCTTCCTGCTGAACGTCTCGAAATCGCGGCGGACCTCGTAGAGCGCGTGTTCGTACGACGCCACTTCGTCGATGTGCGTCAGGTGCAGCCGCAGTTCGGCCACGTGCCCGTTCGGCAGCCGGACGTTGAGCTGCAGGTCCCGGTAGCCGCTGTCCTTCGGCGCGGCCAGCCGGTCGGTGAAGTCGACGATCGTCAACTCGGGGTCGTTGCGCACCGCGTCAAGCGCGCGGTACATGTCCGCCACCTGTTCGAACTGGATCTTGGTGCCGACCAGGTCATGCAGTTGCGAACCGTCCCAGTCGTGCTTCTCGATCTTCGCCAACGCCCGCACGCTGTCCTTCGGCTCCGGCCGGAATCCCGGGTGGCCGTCGGTCTCGCCGGCAATCCGCTCGGTGATGCGGTTGAGCGTGCCCTGCGTCTCGGGCCAGCGCTCGCGTTCCTCGGCGACCCATTGCTCGCAGTACTCCGGGTCGCCGACCCGCTCCTGGTCGAAGCTGCCGTGTCGCCGCGACGATTCCGGGGAGTCCTGGGCGATCCGCGCCACGTCCGCCGAGATTTCCACCTGCTCCGGAGTCGGGTCGAACGGCTCGACGCCCTGGTGCTCGACGTCGTCGATCACGCTGTAGCCGCGCTCGTTCACCTCGTGGACCGCGTCCTCGAGGATCGGGATCGCCTCGGGGTGTTTGAGCAGGCTGGCCAGTGTCTTCGGGTTGTCCAGCAGCGAGCGCGTCAAGTAGTCGTTGCCCGGGTCGGAAAGCAGCCGCACCAAGCCGGGGTGTTCTCCCAGGTGCGCGCGGATGTAGTCGGCGTCCGCGTGCCCGTCGAGCGCCGCGGCGACGTCGTCGCGGGCCAGGAAGGCGTCGTGCGGGGCCGCCGAGCCGTAGCCGCCGTGGCTCTCGCCGGTGCCGTGCTCGGGCTGGACGTGCACCTCGTCCGGCGTGCCGACGTGCATCAGCTTGATGCCCGACGGCGGCTGCGGCAGGTGCATCAGGTCGCCGGACTGCGGGTCGATGAACGCGACGCCCTCGCGGGTGTGCACGACCATCGCCACGTGCCCGTACTCGACCCCGTTCGGGCCCGGGTACTTCACCGCGACCACGGCGTGGTGGTCGGCCGGCATGCCGCGCATCTCGCGGATGACGTCGTCGTAGCTGTCGCGCGGGGAGAACGTCTCCCCGAACTCGCCCTCGAGGTGTTCGAGCGTGCCACGGCTGCCCATCTCGTGCGGCAGGATCGGCTCGGCCGTCGTGTCGCCGCCGCGCAGCTGGTCCATGTAGGCCCGGGGACCGCGCGTGCAGTTCGTCATGTAGCCGTTTTCGAAGGCGCCCGGCTCGCGGAAGCCCGGGTTGACCTCGCGCAGGTGCGGGTGGCGGTCCTGGACGTAGGCCGCGCGCTCGCTCTCCGTCGTGCCGCCGGCGTGGATGGCGGGTTCCGACGGCGGGTTCGTCGCCCTGGCCAGCCGCGAGTAGTCGTGCACCGGCGCCGGGGGCGGCGGCGGTTCCGCCAGGCTGTCCTGGACGTCGTGGACCGACGCGTGTTCCGGCTGCGGAGAGACGTGCTGCGGCTCGCCGAGGCCGCCGAGCCGTTCCATGATCGCGGCCTGCTTGCGCCGTTCGAACTCGGGCGCGTTGTGCTCGTTTTCGGCCCGCCGCTCGGCCATCTTCTGCTTCGCGGTCTCGGGGTCGAGGTAGCGCGGGTGACCGGGGCCGATCTCCTCCGCCACGATGATCCACTTGCGGCGGCCGTCGACCGTCTCCAGCCGCCGCTCGTGGACCAGCAGCTGGGTGCCGGGCGGCGACAGCGATTCGCGCTCACCCGGGTTCTCGGCGAGCTTCGAGATGTCACGCAGGTTGTTCGACCGGACGTGCAGCTCGATGTCATCGCCGAACTTCGACGACGTGAGCTCGCCGGTCTTGATCGACGCGCTCGAGAACGCGGGCTCGACGACCACCGCACCCGGCTCGTACGGCCCGGCGACCAGGTCGGCCAGCCGCGGGTCGCCGCCGACGTCGTAGGCGCGGATGGTCTCGCCGGACTCGGGGACGATCTGGTTGAGACCGTCCACGATCGCGCGGGTGTTCTGCTGCGCGAGGTCGAAACCGGGGTGCTCGGGGCCGCGGCGCAGGGCCTCGTTGACGTCGTAGGCGTACTCGCCGCGCGTGTAGCCGTGCAGCGCGACGGCACCCGCATCGGTCACCGGCAGCCCGGCGGCGTCCCGGCGGGCGAGCGCGCGGTCGTGGACCTGCTGGTAGATGTCGTCGTCACCGACCGCGCGGCGGATGCTCTCGTGGTCGGCCGGGGTGCCGCGGTGCTCGCCGTCGAAGAGGTAGCCCTCGTCGTGCGGGACGCGCTCGGACGGCGGGTTGAGCCGGTCGCTGATCGCTTCTTGCTTCGGAGGCGCTTCGTCGTGTTGGGGCGCTTCGTGGTGCGGGGGCGTTTCGTGGTGTTGGGGTGCGTCGCCGCCGAGCGGCATCGAGTGGATCCCGGTGGCGTCGTGCGGCAGTTCGGCAAGCCGCCCGGTGACGGGATCGGCGAAGAGCACCCCGTGTTCGGTGTGCACGGCGGCAACCAGCCGCGACTCCCCAGTGGGCGTCTCGAAGGCGACGGCACTCCGCGCACCGACCGGACGTTCGCCGAGCTCACGGGCAACGCCGTCGAAGCTGTCCCGGCCGCTCCACGGGCCGCCGAGCCGCTCGCCGAGGCTCTGCTGCCGCGCCGGCCCGGCGACGACGTCCTCGCCGTTCATCCGCCGGTCGAAGGCGACCACCGACTCGGCGGCGTTGGTCCGGTAGCCGTTTTCGAGGCCGTCCGGGCTGTAGTGGTTGCGGGTGTTGACCCCACCGAGCTCGGGAACGGCGTCACGCACGAGGCGCGCGTGCTGCTGCGGCGTCTCGACGGACCCGGCGTGCAGCACGGGCGGCCCGCCGGGCGCGAGCGGCTCGGCCAGCTCCACCCAGCCACCCTCCGGTTCCCCGGTGGCCGGCGGCCGCCGTTCGGGCAGCGGCTCGGCACCCGGCGGATCGAAGGCGTTGAGCTTCGACGCCATGTCGTTGCCCGGCGCGTATTGGGGGTACTGCTCGTAGAACTTCGCGAGCTCTTCGTCGGCTTCGCGCTGGAAGCGGTCCTCGTCGGCACGCTCACTGGCCCGGCGTTGCTCGATGGCATCGCGAGCATCGGCGTCGACGAGGTGTCCCGGATCGCCGGGCGCGATCTCTTCGGCGTGCACGACGTAGTGCGGTTCGCCGCGCACCGGTGCCGGCTTGTGGTTGGGGTGCCCGGGCCCCTCTTCGATGCCGGTGATCTTGAACTGCGTCCCGGCTTTGAAGAGAACCTCGCGCTCGTGCCCGATGCTGGCCAGCTTTTCGACGTCACGCCCGGTCTTCGACTGGATCCGCATCTCGACTTCGCCGGGGAAGTTGCTGCGCGGGTGCTGCGCGTCGACCTTCGAGGAGCTCAGGAACGACGGTTCGGTGATGTGCGCACCGTCGTGGAACCGCGCGAGGAAGGCCTGCAGCCGCCCGAGATCACCCTTGAAGTCAACCCGCCGCGAGACAACACCTTCATGCGGCGGAAGTTCGTTCAGCCCCGAGACGAGCGCGGCGGCCTGCGGAGCGAGATGGACGAGTTCGGGACTCCCCATCCGCAGCGCGTGGTTGAGCGGCCCGACCATCTCGGTCCGCGTATAGGCGTGCACGGCAACGGCCCCGGCGTCGGACATCCCGGGGTGCCACTGGTCGCGTTTCGCCCGCGCTTCGCGATTGACCTGCTCGTGCCGCCACTCACCGTCCTGGTCGCTCGTCTTCCCGGAGTCCATGAAGGTGTCTTCGATCCGCCTGATCCCGGCGGGATCATCGGTGTGGAAGCGAGGATCGGTGAGGTAGGGCTCGTCAAGACCAGGCTGGCCGTAGTCGTGTTCGCGCCCCGCTCCGGCCGGCTCTTGTCCATCGGCGGCAGGGCTCTGGTCCACCGGCTGCTCGGCGGTGGCCGGGTTCTCGTCCGCCGCCCGTTCGTGGGCGGGCGTTCCCTGCTCGGTTTCGGGAGCACGCTGTTCGCCGGCCCGGTCGTGTCCAGTCTGGTCCGTTGGTTCGGTGGTCGGCTGTCCTGCCGAGCGGTCGTGGGCCGGAGTTTGTTCTTGGGTCCGGTCGTGTCCAGGCTGGTCGGTTGGCTCGCTGGCCGGGCGTTCCTGGGCAGGCTCGCGCTCGGCTGTGGGTGGGTTTTCGGTGACCGGCCGTTCGCTGGTACCCCGCTCGTTGCCCGGTGCGCCCTGTTCTGCCGGGTGCCCCTGTTCGGTGGGCGCAGGCGTGCGCTGGTCGGCGCTCGGCTGCTCAACCGGCTGCTCGGCGACCGGCGGCTGCGTGGGCTCGGCCACCGGACCCGGCTGCTCGACCGGTCGCTGCGGCGCTTCCGGCGCACGGTCCATCGGCCGCGGCGGCTCGAACGGTCCCCGCGGCGGCAGCTGCTCCTGCGGCGGCCCGAACCGCGGCGGCGGCACCTGCGGCGGCCCAGCCTGCCGAGGCGGCCCCAACCGAGGATCGTGCGGCGGCCGTCCACCCGGCGGAGGCGGCATCGGCGGCCGTCCACCGGAGTGCGGCCCGGGTCCCTGAGGACCCCGAGGCTGATTCGGATACCCCGCGGGCCGCTGCCCCCCAGCCATCGGCGGCCGCTGCCCACCCTGCGGCGGCGGCATCCGCCGCGGATCCTGCGGAGGCACCCCACCCTGAGGCGCCTGCCCACCCCCAACCGGCGGCTGCCCACCCTGAGGCGGCCGCACCCCCGGCGGCAACGGAGCCTGCCCACCCGGCGGCAGCGGCGCCCCGGACATCCCCGGTTGCCCACCACGCGGCGGCTGCCCACCGGGCTGAACGGGCTGCCCACCCTGCGGCAACTGCCCACCACCCTGCGGCGGCTGTCCGCCCGGCCGCACCGGTTGCGTGCCGTGCGGCGGCTGCCCGCCAGGTTGAGCGACCTGTCCACCGCGCGGCGGCTGTCCGCCCGGTTGTGCACCGTGCGGAAGTTGGCCGCCGGGCTGCCCGCCCAGCAGCGGTTGCCCGCCGGGTTGAGTTGCCTGGCCGCCATGCAATGGCTGGCCGCCGGGCTGTGCACCGTGCGGCGGTTGGCCGCCGGACTGAGTTGTCCGGCCACCATGCAGCGGCTGGCCACCCTGCTGCCCACCGTGTGGCGGTTGGTTGCCGGGTTGAGTTGTCGGGCCGCCGGGTTGTGCACCGTGCGGCGGCTGCCCGCCGAGTTGAGTGGCCTGGCCGCCGTGCGGCGGTTGGCCGCCGGGTTGTGCACCGTGCGGCGCCGGCCCGCCGGGTTGAGTTGTCGGGCCGCCGTGCGGTGGCTGCCCGCCATGCAGCGGTTGGCCACCCGGTTGAGCCCCATGGGGGGGCTGCCCGCCGGGCTGAGTTGCCTGGCCGCCATGCAGCGGCTGGCCACCCTGCTGCCCACCGTGCGGCGGTTGGCCGCCGGGTTGAGTTGCCTGCCTGCCCTGCGGTTGCCCGGCGGGCTGAGCGGCCTGGCCGTTGTGCATTGGCTGCCCACCGTGCGGTGGTTGGCCACCCGGTTGAGCACCGTGCGGCGGCTGTCCACCGGGCTGAACTGCCTGACCGCCGGGTGGCTGGGCGCCCGGCTGTCCGCCATGCATTGGCTGCCCACCCGGCTGCCCACCGTGCTGGGGCCGGCCGGCCTGTGGGGGCTGGCCTCCTGGGCGATACCCGCCCTGCGGCATCGGTGGCTGGCCGCCCTGCAGCATTCGGCGGGGGTCCTGTGGCGGGACCCGGCGTGGCTGTTCGCCGCCGTTTTGCGGCATCGGCGACCCACCCGGGCGCGGACCGGGGCCACCCGCGCCTCCCTGGCCACCGCCGTTCGGCAAACCGCCCGGCGGCGGGAATCCACCCGGTGGTGGTGCCTGCTGCGGGGACGGTCCGTTCTGGAACGGTGCCGGCCCCGCATCCGCCGCGAAAGGCTGGCTCTGGCCGCCCGTGAAGCCGGCCGCTCCGACGTTGTCCTGGGGGCGTCCGCCGCTCGGGCGGCCCGGCTCCTGGCCGGCGCCCGGCGGCGGGGCCATGCCGTAGCCGCCCTGTGGTGCGCCGCCGCCCGTCGACGGTTGGCTCGGTGTCGAAGCCGGCGAGACCGGACGTTCCGGTTGCTGGTCCGTGCTGGGCCGCGGCCCCTCGGGCGCGCGGTGCTCGGCGGCCGGTGGGGACCCGCCGTCCGCACGCTGCTGCGCTTCGGGCTCTCGCCGGGCCTCCGGCGAGGACGACGCCTCATGACGCGGCTCCGGCTCGGCGACGGCTTCGCGGCGTGGTTGCTCGCTGCGCGTCTCACCTTCCGAGGAGGCCTCGCGACGCGGCTCTTCGCCTCGCGACTCGGGTGCCGCGGCCGGCTCACGGCGCGAGTCTTCGCTGCGTGACGGCTCGGAGGAGGTCTCACGGCGTGGCTCTTCGCCCCGCGACTCCGGCTCCGAAGAGGACTCCCGCCGGGACTCCGGCTGCGACGAAGATTCACCGCGAGCTTCAGACTCCCGCCGGGCCTCCGGCTCCGCCGAAGATTCCCTGCGAGACTCAGGCCCCGACGAGGACTCCCGTCGAGACTCCGGCTGCGACGAGGATTCACCGCGAGTTTCAGACTCCCGCCGGGCCTCAGGCTCCGACGAGGACTCACCGCGAGACTCCGGTTCCGAAGCAGAACCCGGCTCCTCACCCGCCCCCCGCCGCGAATCCCCCGAATCCCCCGGCCCACCGGAGTCACCAGAGTCCCCGGAGTCACCATCCGAGTCGACGCGCGGGATGTTCGTGTCGCGGACCGAGTGCATCTGCTCCTTGGCGCCCCCGACCGCCCCGTCCACCGCGCCGCTGGACGCGCCCATCAGCAGCTGCTCCGGCGTCAACGACCCCAGGTCCCCGGTCACCGCCGCCTGGCCGACGGTCTGCGCGACGCCCTCGACCGCGCCCCGGGTTCCGGCGCGCATGGCCGCGTCCGCGATCTGCCCGCCCGCGCTGTGTGAAAGTCCCTCGGTCGCCCCGCGGCCGATCGAGCCGGACGCCGCGCCGACGACGCCGCCGACCGCGCCCGAGATCGCCGCGTCGGACGTCTTCGACCAGTCCCAGTCCTTGCGATCGCCCTTGGCCATCTGCAGGCCCTGGATGCCCGCGTCCATCCCGAGGTTGATCGCCTCGTTCTTGAGGACCTCCATGCCGATCTTCTTGAGGCCCTGCTTGAGCAGCTTCTCCAGCAGTTCCTTCGCGACCTGCTTGAACCCCTGCTGCGCCAGCTTCTCGAGCAGCTGCCGGAACAGCATCTGCACGGTCATCCGGGTGGCGATCTGGGCCGGCGCGATCCCCGCCGTCGAACCGCCGAACGTCACCGCCGCCGCCGCGATCATCGCCGCGATCTGGGCGGCCAGGACGATCAGCGAGATGATGATCATGTACTTCGTGTACTCGACGTCCAACGCCGTCTGGTCGCACGAATCCCCGAGGGCCTTCGTCGCTTCGGCCAGCTGCTTGAAGTACGCCTCGTCGCCTTCGACGAACTTCTTCCACTGCTCCGCGAACGCGTCGGCGCCGTCACCCGTCCAGTTGTCGCGGATGCCGGACGCCGCGACGTTGCCCGTCTCCGACACCGGCGCGATCGCCGAAGACGCCGTGTGCCACGCGTCGCGCAGTGCGCGCAGCTTGGTCTCGTCGCCCTCGGGCCAGCTCTCCCCGACGACGATCGGCAGCAGCCACTTGACCGCGTCGGGCATCTCCATACCCACGCGTCATTGCCCCTTGCTCAGCTGGGACGTCACGTCTTCGTCGGCGCCCGAAATCGCCTTCATCGACTTGGTGACGTTCTGCTGCATCCCCCGCAACCCCTGCACGAGGTTGGTGAACCCTTCGACGGCGCCCTGCGCGCCCGGCACGTAGTCCTTGGCGAACTCCTTGCCGGACTCGTCGCCGCCCCAGCACTCACCCTGTGCGGCGAGGGCGGCCTGCAGTGCCTTTCCCGCGTTGTCGAGCGCGTCGGCCGCGGTCACCAGGCCGTTCGACGCGCGCAGGACCGCGTCCGGCTCCGCGGTGAACCCGGAACCCCCCTCCGGCATCAGTCGCCCCTCGTCATCCAGGACGACGGTGGCTCTTCGTCGTCCTCACGCGGCGGGCGGACGCGCTTGGGGGCCGGCTTGGGCGCGGGCACCGGCGGAGGTGCCTGCTCGTTGCGCAGGATCGACCCGCCGTCTTCGAACGACTCGGGCCGCGGTGCCGGAGGCGGTTCTTCGTCGAACGAGGGGATCGGCGGTACCAGCCCGGCCAGTGACGGCGCGCCCTCGACCAGGTCCGAGAGGTCGGGCAGGCCCTCGGTGATCGGGGCCATCAGCTCCGCGATCTTCTGCTTGACCTGCAACGATCCCTGGCGGACCAGGGTCTGGACGGTGTTCGCGAGCTGCGCCGGCGTGGTGCGCTCGAAGGTGCTCGGGGCGAATTCGAGTTTCGCGAGGCTGCCGGCGGCGTCGATGGTGGCGCGGACCAGGCCGTCGGGCGAACTCACCTGTGCGGTGGTTTCGGCGGCCGCGGCCTGGGCGTCACGCAGCTGCGCGGTCTGCCGCTCGAAGTTCTCCAGGAGGGTGTCCATCCGGTCCTTCATCGCGGCATTGCGTGCTTCGAGCTGTGCACGGTCGTCGCCCGCGGTGGTCACAGGTGCCCCCGGTGTCCCTCGAACCTACTAATGACTTCCCGGTCACCCTAATGCCAATGGAGCAGTCACCGTGACCGGTTCGGGTGTTTGCGTCAGCGAATCACGCGTCGCCGGGCGAGTACGTACCCCGCTCCGCCGACGAGGTAGCACGCCGTCGCGGCGATGAGCAGGCCCGGCGAACGGCCGTCGTCCGGCACGACCAGCGCGGCCAGCGAAACCGCCGCCACCTGGGTGATGTTGAACAGCGTGTCGTACAGCGCGAACACCCGGCCGCGGGCTTCGTCGGCGACGTCGAGCTGGATCGACGAATCGACGCAGAGCTTGAGCACCTGCCCGGCCCCGCTGATGGCGAACGACGCAAGCAGCGCCAGCGGCAGCAGCATCGGCAGGCCCAGCGCGGACTGCGCGATCGCGGCGACCAGCAGCGAACCGAGCACCGCGCGCAGCCGGCCGAACCGGCGGATCAGCCGCGCGGTCAGCAAGCCGGCGATCAGCAGGCCGGCTCCGGCGAGCGCGGCGATCTGGCCGAGCCCGGGCAGGCCGGCGCGGAGGATCCCGTGGTCGGTGAAGTAGTTGCGCATCAGCAGCACGGTGACCAGCAGCGACACCCCGAACGACGCCCGGTGCGCGAACAGCGCGACGAACCCGGCCGTGACGCTCGGGGCGCGCCACGCGTGCCGCGCGCCGTCGGCCAGCCCGCGTGCGACCGCCAGGACCGGGTTCGGCGGCTCGTCGACCACCGTCGGCCCGAGCACGCCCCGGGCGAAGCCGCGCGCGATGAACGCCGAGACGAGCGTGCCGAGCACCGCGAACGCCGTGGTCTCGGCCGATCCGACGTCGTTGCTGCCGAAGAGCGCCCGGAGGCCGATCGCGCAGCCGCCGCCGATGACCGCGACCACCGAGCCGAGCGTGGTGGCGAAGGCGTTCGCCGTCACGACGCTCTCTTCTTCGACGACGTGCGGAAGCGACGCCGAAAGGCCGGAGCCGATGAAGCGGGTGATCCCTTCCGCCGCCAGTGCCAGCGAAAACAGCCCGATCCCGCCGAACCCGAAGCCGACGGCGGCGGACGCGCAGACGATCGCCAGTCCCCTCAGGAGGTTCGCGAAGATCAGGACGCGACGGCGGTCCCAGCGGTCCAGCAGGGCGCCGGCGAACGGCCCGACGACCGAGTACGGCAGCAGGAGCGCGGCGAACCCACCGGCGATGGCCAGCGGGTCGGCGGCGCGTTCGGGGTTGAAGAGGACAGCGCCCGCGAGGCCGGCGCGAAAGACGCCGTCGCCCCAGCTGGCGGCGAAGCGCGTGAAGAGCAGACGCCGGAAGTCGGGGTCCTTGAGCAGCTCCCGAGGACCTCTTCGAGCTGTCGCCGACTGGGCGCTGATCGTCACCAAGCCAGAGTAAAGGGTGGCCGACGCACTGAGGTCGCCTCTCGGCGGCTATGCGCAGTGTGGCTCCAGCCGGACGGTATTCCACAAAGGCGGTTCTTCAGTGAGCCCGGGGGACACGGAGTGCGCCGGCCACATGTTTCAAACGAGGCTGCTGGGACGATTGTTCCCGAGCCGAAGTCATTCGCCTGGCCAAGGGTGGGATCATGGGTCGCGTGCCAGCGGACGCCGAGGTTGAACCGGGAACGCTCCTGGTCGCCGCCCCCACGATGGTCGACCCCAACTTCCGGCGGACCGTGGTGTTCGTCATCGATCATCGCGAAGAGGGCACGCTGGGCGTGGTCCTGAACCGGCCGAGCGACGTCGCCGTGCACGACGTGCTGCCCAGCTGGGGCGGGCACGTCGCCGAACCGCAGGCCGTGTTCGTCGGTGGGCCGGTCGAGAAGAAGACCGCGTTGTGCCTGGCCGCGCTGCGCACCGGCGAGACGGCGGCGAGCGTGCCGGGCGTGATCGCGGTCCGCGGCCCGGTCGCGCTGGTCGACCTGGACACCGATCCCGAAGTGCTGGTGCCGAAGGTCCGCGGCGTGCGCGTGTTCGCCGGGTACGCGGGCTGGGACTCGGGGCAGCTGGCCGGCGAGATCGAGCGTGACGACTGGGTCATCGTGCCCGCGCTGCCGAGCGACATCCTGGCCTCGCCGGACGGCGACCTGTGGAGCCAGGTCCTGCGCCGTCAGGGCATCCCGCTCGCGCTACTGGCCACCCACCCGGGCGACCTCCAGCGGAATTAGGCCTCTTCCTTCTTGAAGACGCCGCAGCCGCCGGCACCGCACGCGCAGCCGCTGCAGCCGGCCGGCGCCGCCGGGGCCGGGGCGGGCACGGTCAGCGCGGCCCGGTTGCCGAGCACGCCACCGCCCATGACCAGCAGCAGCATCGCGAGCACGCCCGCGAGCGCGGCGGAAACCAGGCCACCGGTCGTCGGCATGGCCAGCCCGGCCAGCCCGGTGAGCACGGAGATCGCGCCACCGGCCATGGTCGGCAGGCCCGCGACGCGGTTGGCCAGCTTGAACGCTTCTTCACTGCGCAACGTCGCCTGGGTGCGCACCCCGGTGCCGCCTTCGCGCGTCAAGCGCTCGCGGAAACCGAGAAACCCACCAAAGCCGACAAGCAGACCCAGCACGACCGGAACCAGCGCGATAGCGAACACGAGGTCAAGGATAAGCGTGACGTCCTGGCAACCTGCCGGATACCCTGATCGACTGTGCTACAGGCCATGTCACCGCGTGTACTGCCCACCGTCCTGGCTACGGCCCTGATCGGGGGAATCCTCGCCGCCGCGCCGGCCGAGGCGACCGAGAGTCACCAGCGGCCGATCCGGCTGCTCGGCGAACAGATCGTCCCCAACGCCCTGCAGTTCCAGGGCACGACGGTCGGCGGCCTGTCCAGCATCGACTACGACCCGCGGACCGGCGGCTACGCGCTGATCTGCGACGACCGGTCGGCGATCAACCCCGCCCGCTTCTACACGGCGACCTTCCCGGTCTCCGCGAACGGCGTCGGCCCGGTCACCCTCACCGGGACCAAGCCGCTGCTGCGTCCCGACGGCACCCCGTACCCGCCGCTCGTGCAGAACGACCCGGCGAAGCCGCAGAACGAGCAGACGATCGACCCCGAAGAGCTGCGCGTCGACCCGTGGAGCGGCGGCTACTACTGGTCGCAGGAGGGCGAGCGGACGGCGACGACGTTGATCGACCCGTCGATCCGCGAGGCGCGCCGCGACGGCGAATACGTCCGCGACCTGCCGATCCCCGCGAACGAGAAGATGACGCCGACGGCGGGTCCGCGGCAGAACCTGGTCCTCGAAGGCCTCACGTTCGCCGGCTTCGGCTCCCTGATCGCCAGCGAGGTCGAAGGCCCGCTGCTGCAGGACGGCCCGGAGGCGACCACGACCGCCGGCGCGCTGTCGCGGATCACCCTGCAGTCGCGGTTCGGGCCGGTACTGGCCCAGTTCGCCTACCCGCAGGAGCCGCTGTTCGCCGCGCCGGTGCCGCCGACGGCGTTCGCCACCACCGGCGTCTCCTCGATGCTGGCCGTCGACCAGGCCGACCCGACGAAGTTCCTCATGATGGAGCGCTCGTTCAGCACCGGCGTCGGGAACAAGGTGCGCGTCTACGAGATCGACACGAAGGGCGCGACGAACGTCCTGAACGTCAAGTCGCTGGCCGACGCGAAGCACGTCAAGCCGGTGAAGAAGCGGTTCCTCTTCGACGCGGCCGACCTCGGCTTGTCCACTGTGGACAACCTGGAGGGGATGACGTGGGGGCCGAAGCTGCCGAACGGCGAGCGCAGTTTGATCTTGGTCAGCGACAACAACTTCTCGGCGACGCAGGTCACCCAGTTCGTCGCACTGGCGGTCCCCTCGGAACGGCTTTGACCAGCAAGTTAAGATGAACCCATGAACACGGCTCGGCTGCTCCCGTTTTTCAAGGGGCTTGGCCTGCCGCGCTGACCGGGCCCGGCCCGGCCGGCGCGGCGACCCCTCATGCCCTGGTGGCTGAGGGGTCGAGTTGTTTCTGGAGTAGCGACAGCGGAGGAAGACGGCATGACTGAGGCGACAGGGACCGACGTCCCGGCCCACCGGTACACGGCCGCGCTGGCCGGCCAGATCGAGCAGCGCTGGCAGGACCACTGGGCCGACCAGGGGACCTTCCACGCGCCCAACCCCGTCGGGCCGCTCGCCGTCGAGGGGCAGCAGGTGCCCAGCGACAAGCTGTTCGTCCAGGACATGTTCCCGTACCCGTCGGGCTCCGGCCTGCACGTCGGGCACCCGCTGGGCTTCATCAGCACCGACGTCTTCGCCCGGTACCACCGGATGATCGGGCGCAACGTGCTGCACACGATGGGCTTCGACGCGTTCGGCCTGCCGGCCGAGCAGTACGCGGTCCAGACCGGGCAGCACCCGCGCAAGACGACCGAGGAGAACATCCGGACCTACGTGCGCCAGATCCGGCGCCTGGGCCTGGGCCACGACGAACGCCGTCGCATCTCCACGATCGACCCCGAGTACTACCGCTGGACGCAGTGGATCTTCCTGCAGATCTTCAACTCCTGGTACGACACCGAGGCGGGCAAGGCACGTCCGGTCGCCGAGCTGGAGGCCGCGTTCACCGACGGCTCGCGCCCGGTGCCGGGCGACCAGGACTGGGCGTCGCTGAGCGCGGCCGAGCGCAAGACGATCATCGACGACCACCGCCTGGTGTACATCTCCGAAGCGCCGGTCAACTGGTGCCCGGGCCTGGGCACCGTGCTGTCGAACGAAGAGGTCACCGCCGACGGCCGCAGCGAGCGCGGCAACTTCCCCGTCTTCCGCCGCAACCTGCGGCAGTGGATGATGCGGATCACCGCGTACGCCGATCGCCTGGTCGACGACCTGGACCTGCTGGACTGGCCGGAGAAGGTCAAGTCCATGCAGCGGAACTGGATCGGCCGCTCGCACGGCGCCCGCGTCACCTTCAAGGCCGGCGAAGACGGCATCGAGGTCTTCACGACCCGGCCGGACACCCTGTTCGGTGCCACCTACATGGTGCTGGCGCCGGAGCACCCGCTGGTCGACGAGCTGGTCACCGAGGCGTGGCCGCCGGACGTCGACGCCCGGTGGACCGGTGGTGCGGCGACGCCCGCCGAGGCCATCAAGGAGTACCGCGTCGCCGCGTCGCGGAAGTCCGAGCTGGACCGGCAGGAGAACAAGGAGAAGACCGGCGTCTTCACCGGCGCGTACGCGACGAACCCGGTCAACGACAAGCAGATCCCGATCTTCGTCGCCGACTACGTGCTGATGGGCTACGGCACCGGCGCGATCATGGCCGTGCCCGGCCAGGACGTCCGGGACTGGGAGTTCGCCGAGAAGTTCGGCCTGGAGATCATCCGGACCGTGCAGCCGTCGGAAGGCTTCGACGGCAAGGCGTACACCGGTGACGGCCCGGCGATCAACTCGAGCTTCCTGGACGGCATGGACGTCGCCGAAGCGAAGAAGGCGATCATCGACTGGCTGGCCGAAAAGGGTGCCGGCACCGGAACCGTCCAGTACAAGCTGCGCGACTGGCTGTTCTCGCGCCAGCGCTACTGGGGCGAGCCGTTCCCGGTCGTCTACGACGAGGACGGCGAAGTCCACGCCGTTCCGGAGTCGATGCTGCCGATCGAGCTGCCCGAGGTCGCCGACTACTCCCCGGTGACGTTCGACCCCGAGGACCGCGACTCGATGCCGTCGTCCCCGCTGGCCCGCGCCACCGACTGGGTCGAGGTCGAACTGGACCTGGGCGACGGCCCGAAGACCTACCGCCGCGACATCAACACGATGCCGAACTGGGCGGGTTCGTGCTGGTACCAGCTGCGTTACCTGGACCCGACGAACAGCGAGACGTTCTGCGCGCCGGAGAACGAGCAGTACTGGATGGGCCCGCGCCCCGGCGAGTACGGCGCGGACGACACCGGCGGCGTCGACCTGTACGTCGGCGGCGTCGAGCACGCGGTCCTGCACCTGCTGTACTCGCGGTTCTGGCACAAGGTGCTGTTCGACCTGGGCCACGTGACGTCCAAGGAGCCGTACCGGAAGCTGTTCAACCAGGGCTACATCGAGGCGTACGCGTACACGGACGCCCGCGGCGTCTACGTCCCGGCCGAGCAGGTCGAGGAGCGCGACGGGAAGTACTTCTTCAACGACGAAGAGGTCACCCAGGAGTACGGCAAGATGGGCAAGAGCCTGAAGAACGTCGTCACGCCGGACGAGATGGCCGAGAACTACGGCGCCGACACGTTCCGGTTCTACGAGATGGCGATGGGCCCGCTGGCCATGTCGCGCCCCTGGGCGACGAAGGACGTCGTCGGCGCGCACCGGTTCCTGCAGCGGCTGTGGCGCCTGGTCGTCGACGAGACGACCGGTGAGCTGCGGGTGTCCAATGAGGACGCTTCCGAGGCGGACCGCAAGGTGCTGCACAAGACCATCGCGGGTGTCCGCGAGGACTACGCGGAGATGCGGTTCAACACGGCCGGCGCGAAGCTGATCGAGCTGAACAACCACGTCACCAAGGTGTACGGCGGTGCTGCGTCGACGCCGCGAGAGCTGGCCGAGCCGCTGGTGCTGATGCTGGCGCCGCTGGCCCCGCACCTGGCCGAGGAGCTGTGGCACCGGCTGGGCCACGTGGATTCGCTGGTTCAGGGCCCGTTCCCGGTGGTGGACGAGAAGTACCTGGTGGAGGACTCGGTCGAGTACCCGATCCAGGTCAACGGCAAGGTCCGGTCCCGGGTGACGGTCGCGGCTTCGGCGTCGTCGGAGGAGGTCCAGGCGGCGGCACTGGCGGACGAGAAGGTCGCGGCCATGGTCGGCGACGGCTCGCCCCGCAAGGTCATCGTGGTGCCGGGGCGGCTGGTCAACATCGTCCTGTAGCGCACCGTCCGAAAGCCGCCGGTGCTTCTCGTGCGTTCTCGATTTGATTGAACGGTCAAGGAAAGACCGTTCGATCGAAGGAGAACCGGGGATGACCCTCGACGGCAAGGTGGCACTGGTGACGGGCGGCAGCCGGGGCATCGGCGCGGCCACGGCACTGCGGCTCGCCGAGGACGGCGCGGACGTCGCGCTGACGTACCAGCACAACGCCGCGCGGGCGGCCGAGGTGGTCGAACAGATCAAGCACCTCGGCCGCCGCGCGCTGGCGATCCAGGCGGATTCGGCCGACGCGGCCGCCGTGTCATCGGCGGTCTCGGCGACCGTCGCCGAGTTCGGCCGGCTCGACGTCCTGGTGAACAACGCGGGCGTCGGGTTCGTGGGCGCTTTCGACGAAACCTCCTTGGAAGACGTCGACCGCGTCCTCGCGGTGAACGTCCGCGGCGTGTTCGCGGCCACGCAGGCGGCGGCCGGCGTCTTGGGCGACGGCGGCCGCGTGATCACGATCGGCAGCTGCGTCACGGACCGCGTACCGGGGCCGGGCATGGCGTTGTACGCGACCAGCAAGGCGGCGATGGTCGGCCTGACCAAGGCGCTCGCCCGCGAGCTGGGCCCGCGTGGCATCACGGTGAACCTGGTCCACCCGGGCCCGACGGACACGGACATGAACCCGGCCGACGGCCCGTACGCGGCGGACCAGCGCGCCCTGACGGCGTTCGACCGCTACGGCACACCGGCCGAAGTGGCCGCGGCGGTGTCCTACCTGGCCGCGCCGGCCAGCGCCTACGTGACCGCCGCTGTGCTGTCCGTGGACGGCGGCCACGCGGCCTAACCGGAGTAGAGCCCGATCTCCCGGGCGAGGTCGGCGAGCATCGCCTCGAACAGGACGTCCGGTTTGGACATGGGGATCGGGTAGTTGCCGAAGACCTCGAGCGTGACGTGCCCGTAGAGCCGGGCCCAGAACTGGATCATCAGGTACGTCACGCCGAGGTCGATCTTTTCGACGGGCACGCCCTGATCGGACTCGACGAGCACGGTGACCAGCGACTCCTGGAACGTCTTCAGGTCGTCCCGCAGCTCATCGGGCACCCCGCTGGCGGAGGGCAGCACGATGTCGTGCCGGGCGAGCACCCGCCCGGCGGCGGCGAGGAAGATCCGCCCGAACGGCTCGTCGACCCGGCTCAGCGCACTCCCCGACGTCGACCCGACCCCACCGGTCGGCGACGCGAAGACCAGCGTGAACTCCTTCGTGTGGGTGAGCGCCCACCGCCGGAAACCCTTGCAGATGGCGAACAGCTGCAGCATGCCGTCATCCGGCAGTTCGGCGATCTCCTCGGCGAGTTCGTCGGCCAGGTCGGCGCAGACGTCCAGCCGCAGGTTTTCGACCAGGTCGTCACGAGACTCGTAGTAGCGGTAGAGCGCGGGCGCGGTGATCCCCAGCTCCCGCGCGATGGCCCGCAGCGTGACCGCCTCCGGCCCCTGCTCGACGAGCAGCTTCCGGGCGGTCCGCCGGATGTCCTGTTCGGTAGCCGCACGCGCGCGACCCCTTCGCGTGGGGTGGCTCATCCGAACAGTCTAGGCGCTTGGTACGACAGATTTTGCGTTGACGCGATGTCTGCCGTAACGAAAAGGTGCAGCTCAGGCCCGCGCCTTGAGGTTCGTCAGTACGGCGTCTGCCACGTCCGGAGCAGCGTCGAAGCAATCCTTGCCTTCGGCCGCGGACTTGTCGCCGAGCGTCAACGCCGTGGAAAACGCCAGCTGGTCGGTGACGCCGACGACGATGACGCAGGCGCGGTTGTCATCGGTGTTCGTGTAGGCGACGGCGGGAAATCCTTGAACCGGCTCGAGCGGCTGCCAGCGCGCGGCCTTGGGCTTCACGTTCTCGTAAGCCAGCCCGATTCCCCGCTCGGATTTCGTCTGGTAGGCGACCGTGATGCCGGCTCCTGATCCGGAAGCGCTGCTCCACTGGCACATCGGGCCGAGTTCGGTGTCACTGGGCTTGGCCGGGGTCGGCTGCCCGAGGAAGTGGCTGACTTGGCTGGTGGTGAGTGCGCTTTCGCACGGGCTGCCCTCGAGTGCTTGCGCCGGGAGGGGATTCGGCACGGCAGGCACGTCGCTGTTCGCCGATGCGGTACTCGAAGGTGCGGTGGTGTTCGCTGGTGCCTTCGGTGTGCCGTTGCACGCGGAGATCAGCAAGCCGCCGGCCATGATCGCGGCCGTGGTCGTGGTGGATCGCTTCGTCATTCGAGGGCTCCGCCTGTCTTGTTCGTGTCGTCTGCCGCCTGCCGGTCGGCCGCCTCGACGATCCCGAGTGCCTTCTGCAGCCGTTTGATCAACTCGGACAGGTACTTGTACTGGTGATCGAGATGGCCTTGGTAGTAGCGCCCGGCCTCGTTCACACCGTTCGGACCGGTGACGGCCGCGGTGCTGGCCGGCTCCGGAGCGGGGCGGCGTCGCCTGCGACAGCACTTGCGCGGCGTCGCGTTGCTGCTGGATCGAAATCCGCAACTCCGTCGCGTTCTTGAGCATCGCCCGCATTTCCGAGCTGCTCATCGCGAACCCCTTCACCGTGAAGTCGCCGCCGGTGTACTCGCGGAGCTGGCCGTAGTCGATCGTCCGGGCCGCGGTGTTCGAGCTGGACTGCCGGGAGTACGCGTTGTACCGCTCGACGTTCTCCTGGGCCTTCCGGTTGTACTGGTTGATCTTGGCTTCGGTGTCGGTGTCCCACGGCGTCGCGACGTCCCAGGCGCTGCGCGTCGGCGGCTGGTCCTTGACGTCCGGGTGCAGCGAGTTCTTCATCCGGTGGAACTGGTCGATCTGCGCCTGGGCCAGCGTCGAGTTGCGGTCCAGGGTCGTGGACGCCGAGGTCGCCGACGCTGTCAACGGCTTGAGCCGCTCCCGAGCCGCGTCCGACGCGCCACCCGTCCACGCGGATTCGAGAGCGGAGGTCAGCTCACGCGTGCCCTGTTCGAGCCGGCGCTGGTAAGCGGACTGGTCGACACCCGCCTGGTGGACCTTCTGCAGCGACTCGGTACCGGGACCGCTCAGCACGGCCCGGACCAGCTGACCGGGTGACAGCCCGGCAGCCTGCGGGTTCGCCGCCCCCGTCCCGGTCTGCGAGCCGACGTAGGCCCCCGCGATCGCGCCGGGCAGCCCACCCACGAGCAGGCCGACGCCCGCGCCGGCCAAGACGTTGCCGAGCCGCTCACCGCCCGACTGGACGGCGCGCGCGATCTCCGACCCGACGTGCTTGGCAGCGTCGAGCATGTCGCCGAACAACCCCACCGAACCGCGCTCCCCTCGCGTTCGACCTCCCTCGTACGTCACGCACGATACGGCAGCGGTTACCGAGTGTGCGAAAAATCGACCGGATCGGGCGTTCGCGCCTGCCACCGCGTCAGCGGCCTCAGCAACCACATGCACACGGCGGCCATCCCGAGCGCGGCGAAGAAGTGCACGACCCAGGTCCCGGCCCGCCGCTGGCCAGCGCGATCACCGTACGGCTACTGACGTGCAGGGGCTGCCGCAGACGTTGAGCCCTCGGCGGCACGCAAGTTCGGCAGGCGCGCGCCCACATCGCTGCCCCGCGAGGTCGTGTTGACCGTCGGGCGGGGCGCCGCCGACGCCGATCACTCGGGGGGCTACGTGATCGGCGCCGGCGACCCGATGCCCTGCCCGGCTCGCGCCGGTGGGGGCAAGCCACCACGTCTTGCGTGGTGACGCACCAGGAGAGCGGGACCGGGGCCACGAAGTGACGTCCGGGGGACGGACATCCCCCGATCGAGTGACGGGCATCCGCTGCTCGCATGATTGTCGCACTCCGCCCCGGATAAGTTACAAAAACCTTCACTTATCTCCCCGCCGCCCCTGCTGACCTGGTCCTGACCGCTTTCGTGGCACAGTCGCCTTCGTGGCACAGTGCGGGGTATGAACTCGGACGTGCTCGTGGTGGGATCCGCCAACGCCGACCTGGTCGTCGCGGTGGACCGGCGGCCGGGCGGCGGGGAAACGGTGCTGGGCGGCGACACCGTGCTCTCGCCGGGCGGCAAGGGAGCCAACACGGCGGTCGCGGCGGGCCGGCTCGGGGCGGACGTCGCACTGCTCGGCGCCGTCGGCGACGATCCCTACGGCAGGCTGCTGCTCGATTCGCTCCGCGCCGCGGGCGTCGACACCGGGCTCGTGCGCACCAGCGAGCGGCCGACCGGCATCGCCTACATCACCGTCACCCCGGACGGCGAGAACTCGATCCTCGTCTCCCCCGGCGCCAACTCCAGCCTGGAGCCCGCCGACGTCGACGCCGTCTTCGACGGGGTCGAGATCATGGTCGTCTCGCTGGAGGTGCCGCTGCCGACCGTCGAGCACGCCGTCGCGCGGGCCGCCGAACGGGGCGTGAAGGTGCTGCTGAACCTCTCGCCGGCTGCCAAGCTTTCCCCGGAAACGCTGGCCAAGCTCGACGTCCTGCTGGTCAACGAGCACGAGGCCGCCTGGCTCACCGGGCCCGGTGCCGACTTCCGGACCCTGCTCGACCTGGGCCCGCGGGCGGCCGTCGTCACGCTGGGTGCGGCCGGCGCCGTCGTCGTCGAAACCGGCTCGGTGAGCCGGGTCGAGTCGCCGAAGGTCGAGGCCGTGGACACCACGGGGGCCGGTGACGCCTTCGCCGGCGCACTCGCCGCGTCGCTCGCCGACGGTGCCGACCTGGTTTCCGCGGCGAAACGAGCCGTGCGCGTCGCGGCGTTCAGCGTGACGCGGCACGGGGCCCAGCCGTCCTACCCCACCGCCGCCGACCTGGGGGAATGATCATCCGGCCGACTGGTTCCGGCTCGCCGACTCGGCCGAGGCCTGGGGTTTCCGCCGTATGCTGACCCGACGGCCCGTCCGCAGCCGCGGCGAATTGGCCGGCTCCTGGTGGCACGAGGAGGTCCGGCCGGTGCTCGAACAGGTAGGGCAACGCGGTTTGTGCCCGCCACCACGAGATATCCAGGCCTACCTGAGTTATGGTCTAGACCATGCCTGAGTTTGCTGCCGCCGCGCCCGAGCCTGACGCCGCCTCCGCGAAGAGTGCGTCGGTCGTGTCCGATGCCGCCTCCGCGGGAAAGAGTGCGTCGGCGGGGTCCGATGCCGCCTCCGCGGGGTCCCTCAACGGAGTCGCCGTCAGCCCCGGCCGCGCGAGCGGTCCCGTCGTCCGTGTCGCGGAGCCGCTCGGCGAGCCCGCCGCCACCCCGGCCCCGGCCGATCCGGCCGCCGAAGCCGCCCGGATCGCTCCCGCGGCCGCGATCGTCGCCGGCCGGCTGGAAAAGCAGGCCGAGACCGCCACCGGCGAGGCAGCGACGATCCTCATCACGACCGCGGCGATGGCGGCCGATCCGGCGCTCGCGTCGCAGGCCGAAACGCTGGTCAAGACGCAGGGACTGCCCGCCGCCCGCGCCGTCTACCAGGCGGCCGAAGGCTTCGCCGAAGCGCTCGCCGCGGCCGGCGGGTACATGGCGGAGCGCGTCCGCGACGTCCGCGACGTGCGTGACCGGCTGATCGCCGAGCTGCTCGGCATCGCGCCGCCTGGCGTGCCCGAGCTGGCGTCGCCGAGCGTGCTGGTCGCCCGCGACCTCGCGCCGGCCGACACCGCCGGCCTCGACCCGGCGAAGGTCCTCGCCCTGGTCACCGAGGAAGGCGGGCCCACGAGCCACACCGCGATCCTGGCGCGGGCACTGGGCATCCCGGCCGTCGTCGCGGTGCGCGGACTGCTGGCACTGGACGCGCAAGCGCTTGCGGTCGACGGCGACGCGGGCACGGTCGAGCTCGCGGACCCGTCGGCGCCGGTCGTCACGGCAACGGTGACCCAGCTCACCGAGTGGAACGGCACGGGCGCAACGGCCGACGGCCACCGCGTGAAGGTCTACGGCAACGTCGGCTCCCCGGCCGACGCGCAGGCCGCGGCCGACGCGGGCGCCGAAGGGGTCGGCCTGTTCCGCACCGAGTTCTGCTACCTGGACGCCTCGGACGAGCCGTCGGTGGCCGACCAGCGCGCCGCGTACACGGCGGTGCTGTCGCCGTTCCGCGGCAAGCCGGTGATCGTGCGGACCCTCGACGCGGGCGCCGACAAGCCCCTGGCGTTCCTGTCCCCGGAAGCCGAGCCGAACCCGGCGCTCGGCGTCCGCGGGCTGCGCGTGGCGTTCGACCGCCCCGAGGTGCTGGACCGCCAGCTCGAGGCCATCGCCGGCGCGGCGGGCGATTCGGGCGCCGAGGTCTCGGTGATGGCCCCGATGGTGGCAACGGTCGAGGAAGCGGCCTGGTTCGCGGAGCGGGTCCGCGCGGCGGGCATCGCCCGTGCGGGCGTGATGATCGAGATCCCGGCGGCGGCGCTGAGCGCCCGCGAAATCCTCGAAGCGGTGGACTTCGTCTCGGTGGGCACGAACGACCTGGCCCAGTACACGTTCGCGGCGGACCGCCAGCTGGGCGCGGTGGCCAAGCTCAACGACCCCTGGCAGCCGGGGCTGTTGCGCCTGCTGAAGCTGATCGGCGACGCAGCCAAGGCAACGGGCAAACCGGCAGGCGTCTGCGGCGAAGCAGCGGCCGACCCGCGCCTGGCCCTCGTCTTGGCGGGCCTGGGCCTGACGAGCTTGTCGATGAACGCCCCGGCAATCCGCCCGGTCGGCGCAAGCCTGGCGGCGACGACGTTGGCGGAGTGCGAAGCCCTGGCCGAAGCGGTCTTGGCAACCACGAGCCCCACAACCGCCCGCGCGGCAGCCCGCCCCTGAACCTGCCCGCCAGAGCCCGCCCGGCTCGGCTGATGGTTTCGTCCGTGCGCGAATCAATCCCCACCCGCCGGGGCGCCCCCCACTTTCAGTCTATCGGTCATCACCGACAGTGCTGCCTTGTGCGAACCTGAACCGGCGAGGTTGTCCACATTGATCGAGGGGTGTGGGCAACCTCGCCTCAAGACGGCGTTCGGCCCAAAAAATCCGGGCCGCTGTCGATCCTGGCCACGGCCGCTCGACGAAGAGGTGAGAAGGGAAGCACCCGAGTCGAGAGGACCTCACCATGACCGCCACCGGCGGAAGCTGCTGCTCATCGGGGCCGCCGCCTTCGGGCCGCCGCCTTCGGGGTCGCCTCCGTGGTCGCCGCCTTCTCCACCAGTGCCGGGATGCTCATCGTCGCGCGGGGTGCGCTCGGGATCGCCGGGGCCACGCTCGCTCCGTCGACCCTCTCGCTCATCGGCACCATGTTCGCGGACCCGCGGCAGCGGGCCGAAGCCATCGGGATCTGGGCGGGCTGCTTCACCGTCGGCGCCATTGTCGGGCCGGTGGTCGGCGGCTTCATGCTCGAACACTTCTGGTGGGGCTCGGTCTTCCTGCTCGGCGTCCCCGCGATGGTCCTGCTGCTGTTCAGCATGCTCGGCGGCACCACGATGCTGTTCGTCGCGCAGTTCTTCCAGCTCGCGCAGCACCTGTCGCCGGTCGGGGCCGCGCTGGGGCTGCTGCCGGGGATGGCCGCCTCGACCGTCAGCTTCCTCGCCGCGCCCGTTCTCGCCCGCCGGGTGCGGCCCGGCAGGCTGATCGCGGGCGGTGTGGCCCTCGCCGCGTCCGGCATGGCGGTCCTCGCCTTCGTCGAGCCCGCGGCCGGGCCCGGCTGGCCGGCACTCGGGTTCGCCGTGACGTCGCTGGGTGTCGGGCCGATGGTCGCGCTGGGCACCGATCTCGTCGTCGGCTCGGTTCCGGTGCGCAAGGCCGGTGCCGCCGCTTCGCTGGCGCAGACCGTCAACGAGTTCGGCTACGCCTTCGGCCTCGCCACCGTCGGCACGCTCGGCAACGCCGTCGTCCGCTCCCACGGCCTGCCCGACGGGCTGCACGTCGTCGCCGGACTGGCCGCCGTCGCGTTCGCCGTCCTCGTCTTCTTCGTCGCCCGGCACCTGCGCTCGGTCCGGACGCTCGCCGCCTGACGCGCGAAGGCCTCCCCGCCCGATGCCTGGGCGGGGAGGCCTTCTTGACGCCGGGGGCAGAGGGGCCCCGGCTAGCCGAAGAGCCCGCGCCGCGGGTGCCGGACGAGCAGCGAACCGCCGTGGACCCGGCCGCTCAGCACGTACCGCGGGTTGCCCATCCTCCCGTTGCTGTGGGTCTTGTCCTCCATCGAGCCGAACTTGACGTCACCGATCGAGTTGAGGTCCACCGCGGCGTGCTCCGGGATGATGATCTCGACCGAGCCCCACTTGGCGTCCAGTTCGATGTGCACCACCGGCGACTGCACCTGTGCCTCGGTGAAGTCCAGCTTCGTCGAGCCGTACTTGTTGCGCACGACCAGCTCGGACGGCACCACCCACGGCCCGCCGCGGTGCAGCGACGAATACTTCGCGTTCAGCTCGATGCGCCGGCCGGCCGGGTAACCGCTGTAGCCCGCCGGAGACGCGTACGCCGGGGCGGCGGCGAGAGCCGCGGCCGGGTGGTAGAGACCGGCCAGGTCGGCCAGCACGGCGTTCAGCTCGCCGCGTGTCTTCGACGCCAGCGCGCGGTCGGTGCGCTCGGTGAACTCGTCGAGGTCGATCATCCCGCGGCCGATCGCCTTCTGCAGCACGCCGATGACGTGCTCGCGCTCGTCGTCGGACACCCGGAGATCGCGTTCGCTCAACGGCTTGGTCTCGGTCAGCGGTTCCGCCGCCGCGGTCTCTTCCTCGCCCATGCTCACGATGGTAGAACCGGATCTCACCAGGGAGATCGGGGGAAAACCCTGAACGGACCCGTAGTCCGCGCCGCCGCCGTCGCGGCCGTGGTCCTGCTGTCCGCGTGCACCGGCGAACCTCCGGCACCGCCGCCGAGCACCACGACCACACCGCCGTCTCCCGCGACGCCTCCGCCGGAGGGGCTCACCGGCGTCCAGGCGACCGGCGGCATCGGCGTCACCGTGCTGCTCCCGACCGTCGGCCCCACCCTCTTCGACGCCGACCGCGGCGCCGTGGCCACACCGCCCGGCTACCCCGGCGGCGAAGTCGGGCTGACCGTCGTCCGGGTCGGGAAGCACGCCGTGCTGACGGCCTATCCGCCGTACACCCAGAACTCCGAACCCTTCGAAGTCCTCGAGTACACCGGGCCGTCGAGCCCGCCGCGGTCCCTCGGCCGCGCCTGGTCGGTCGCCCCGGACGCCGACCGCGAAGGCGTTTGGCTGATCCGGCAGGACGCGCCGGACGACTGCCGCCTCCAGCACGTCTCGTTCTCCGCGGGCGAGCTCGGCCGCGGCCAGCCCGCCAGCTGCCGCACGCAGGTGCGGACCGAGACCGCGCACGGCCTGCTGATCACCATCAACTCCGGTTCCGTCGAATCGACCGACGCCCTGATCGAGCCGTCCACCGGCCGCACGGTCCGGCAGGCTCCGCGCATCCTCGGCGTGGCCGGCGACTGGATGCTGCTCGACGGCCTGACCGACCTGACTCTGGTCGACTTGCGCGGCAACCGCAGCACTCAGCTGGGCAGGCCGGCGAGCGGCGCGGCACCCACCGTGGTGCCTTCGCGCGAAGGCACCGTCTGGGCCGCCGACTTCGCCAACCCCACCTACCGGAACACCGGCACGCAGGTCCGCGACATCTGGCTGCTCCGCCCGGACGGGCCGACCTGGGAACACGTGCCGGGGATGCCGTTCGTCACCGAGCACCTCAACCGCGGTGGCGGCTTCGACTGGTCGGCCGCCGGTGACCTGGTGCTCGCCGACGGCGTCCTCGCCGCCTGGCACCCCGGCGAACCGCAGTGGCGCCTGGGCCAGGCCGCCCTGCCGGCCGGAAACTGGTCGGGCCTGGCGGTCCTGTTCTGACGGTCACTCCTCGTCGAGGCCGTGTTCGATCGCGTACCGGGCGAGTTCGACGCGGTTGTGCAGCTGCAGCTTCCGCAGGGTCGACTGCACGTGGTTCTCCACCGTGCGGTGCGACAACACGAGCCGTTCGGCGATCTGCCGGGCGGTCAGCCCCTTCGCGACGAGGCGCAGGACGTCGGTTTCGCGCTCGGTCAGCCGGGGCGGCTCGGCCCCTTCCGCCGGCGCGTCCGCCATCCGCCGGTACTCGCCGAGCACCAGCCCGGCCAGGCCCGCGGTGAACACCGGATCGCCGGCGGCGGTCCGGTGCACGGCGTCGACCAGCTCCACCGCGGACGCCGACTTGACCAGGTAACCGGACGCGCCCGCCTTCACCGCTTCCAGGACGTCCTTGTGCTCGCCGCTGGCCGAGAGCACCAGCACCTTCGTCGAGGGAAGGGCCGCGGTGATCTCGCGGGTCGCGTCCACGCCCGACGTGCTGCCGAGGTTGAGGTCCATCAGGACGACGTCCGGCTGCACGGTCCGCGCGATCCGCACCGCCGCGCCGGCGTCCGGCGCGGTCGCCCGCACGTCGAAGCCGTGTTCGGTGAGGTCACGGGCCACCCCGTCGCGCCACATCGGGTGGTCGTCGACCACCATCACGGAAATCCGCGGTTCGTCACTCATTTCGCACCCCTCGTGTTCGGCACCCTGACCTCCCACTCCGTGCCCCGGCCGGGCCCGGTGTCGAGGGTCGCGCTGCCCCCGAGGTCGCGGACCCGCCCCCGGATGGATTCCACCACGCCGAGGTGCCCTTCCGCGGCGGCTTGCTCGAGAACGCCGTCCGGTATGCCCGGTCCGTCGTCGCGGATGCTCACCACGACCTCGTCACCGAGGTCCTCCAGCAGCACCCACGCCTGCGCGTCCCGGCCGGCGTGCTTCTCGACGTTCGCCAGGGCTTCGCGGGTCACGGCGACCAGTTCGCCGGTGACGTGCGACGGCAGCTCGACGTCGTCCGCCGGGGCCGAGACCTGCACCGACGGCGTCGCGAGCAGCTGCAACGCGGCGCGCAGGCTCGTCCGGCCGCTTTCGTTCGGCTTGACCGGTTCGGTCGTGACCAGCGACCGCAGCGCGATCTCCTGCTCGCCGGCCAGCCGGGCCAGCTCCGCCGCTTCGCCGCCGACCTCGTTGCCGCGCTTGCGGACCCGCGCGAGCACCTGCAGCACGCTGTCGTGGATCGACCGGGCCAGCCGCTCCCGCTCGGCCGTCGCCGCTTCCTTCCGCAGCGCCTGCTCCAGCCGCGCCGCCGACCGGCGGGCCATCGTCGAAGCCATCCCGACCAGCAGCCCGGCGGCGGCGAGCAGGACGCCGTCGCGGGCGATGTCGAGGTCGAACTTCTCCCGCGCCAGCGCGGTCGCCACCCCGACGACCAGGCCGGCGAGCACCCCGCCGACGGCACCGAACCGCGCGCCCGCGGCGACCGGCGGCACGGCCGCCCACACCGTGGTGATGAGCGGGACGTTCAGCGCGAACTGCGTGTCGCTCAGCACCCACGGCGAGGTCAGCAGCAGCCCGGTGGTCAGCACGAGGTCGAAGACGACCAGCGCGGGCGGGCGCGTCCGCTCGCGCAGGTAGAGGAAGCTGCTCCCGACCGACCAGGCGGCCATCACGCCGAGGACGGTCCACGCCAGCCATTCGCGCCGGTACTCACCACTCTGGACGATGACCGTGGCGCAGGCGAACGCCCAGGTGAGCACGCGGAAGGCGAGCACGCCCCGCCACATGGGCGTGACCGGATCGGGCGTCCGCCGGACGGTCACTTCTCGTCGTCGTCTTCGCCACGGGTCGCCACCGTGGCGGTCGGGGATCCGGGCTCGGCGTCGTTCGGCTGCGCCGCCTGGTCCGTGAGGACGTTCACCTCGGCCGGGTCCGGGTTCTCCTCGTGCAGCAGGGACCGGATGCCCGCGTTGAGCACAGCCAGGATCGGCACCGCCATCAGCGCGCCCGCGATCCCGCCCACGACGAGCCCGACGGTGATGGCGAGGACGACGGAGAGGGGGTGCAGCTTCACCGCGCGGCCGAGCAGCAGCGGCTGCAGCACGTGGCTTTCCAGCTGCATCACGCCGATCACGATGGCCAGCACGATCACCGCGCCGATGAAGCCGTTCGTGACCAGGGCGATCAGCACCGCGACGCCGCCGGTGATGACCGCACCGATGATCGGGATGAACGCGCCGAGGAACACCAGCGTGGCCAGCGGGATCACCAGCGGCACGCCCACGATCCACAGCCCGATGCCGATGCCGACGGCGTCGACGACCGCCACGGCCGCCGTCGCCCGCACGTAGCTGACCAGCGACGCGAATCCGCGGCGCCCGGCGACGTCGACGCGGTTGCGGACCCGGCCGGGCGCGACCCGGACGAGGAACGTCCAGATGTCGCCGCCGCCGCTGAGGAAGAAGATGGTGATGAACAGCGTGAGCAGGAAACCGGTGACGATCTCGCCGACCGTGCTCGCCGTGGTCAGCGCCGTGTCGGTGAGCCAGCTCTGGTTGTCCTGCAGGAACCCGAAGACCTGGTTGATGAACTGCTGGATCTGCTCCTGGCGCAGGTGCGCCGGGCCGTTGATCAGCCAGTCCTTGATCTGGTTGAGGCTCTCGTTGAGCTGCCTCTGCAGCTGGGGCAGGCCACTCGAGAACTGCGTGACGACGAACGTCAGCAGACCACCCAGCACGGCGAGCCCGGCGATCAGCACGATCGCCGTCGCGAGTCCCCGCGGGAACCGGACCGCCACGAGCTTCTGCACGGCCGGCGCGAGCAGCGCCGCGAGGAGCAGGGCGATGCCCAGCGGGATCACGACGACGGACAGGCGCCCGATCACCCACCCGACGACGTACAACGCCGCCGCCACCACGATCAGCCGCCACGCCAGCGCCGCGCTGATGCGCAGGCCCCGGGGGATCAGCCCGGTGACGTCCTCGTGCTCCGGCAGGAACGGGTCTTCGCGTCGCGCGTGGGTCACCGGCTCACCGTAGCGGCTGGACCGGTCGATCCGGCCGCATTCCCGCGGCCGCGTCCGACACACGTGGCGGCCAGGGATGATCACCGACCGTCAAATCGGGCTACACCGTGTGTCTTTCACACGATGGGGGCATCAAGTCGTGTCAAGAGTGCGCGGCGCGCTGCCGGTTTGGTTAGGTCGCTTCCGCAACGGCCGGATCACGAACCATGCATGAAGGAGACGACGAGTGGCGACCACCGCGACGAACGAGGGGCAGAGCGCCAAACGCGCCGTCCGTCTCGTGTCGCGTGCGCTGCTCGTCCTCGGTGGCGCGATGGCGGGCACCGCCGCCGCGTGGCTCGTCTCCGACGCGTCCGCTTCCGCCGACACCGTCCAGGTGGGCACCGCCTCCGTCACCCCGGTCACCGACGCCACGTCGGCCGGCATCGGCGACGCGAACCGCGGCACCGGCCACTTCGCGGGCGAGGTCGCCGGCGGGGCCGCCGAGGTGGCCTGCCACCAGGACGCGACGACGTGGAGCGAGCCGCAGGCCCCGCGCCCGTGTGGCCGCACCGACGCCGGCACCGCCGGGCGCAAGGCCTCCGAGCTCGTC
This sequence comes from Amycolatopsis sp. lyj-346, assembly GCF_046548975.1. Classification (NCBI taxonomy): domain Bacteria; kingdom Bacillati; phylum Actinomycetota; class Actinomycetes; order Pseudonocardiales; family Pseudonocardiaceae; genus Amycolatopsis; species Amycolatopsis sp. lyj-346. The sequence goes on along the minus strand of NZ_JAJPWT010000001.1, from coordinate 927,385 downwards.
GGCGACTCGGTCACCGACCTCGCCGACGAAGCCGTGCTGAACCCGGCCCAGCGCACCCTCGGCGCGTTCGAGCACATCGCGCGCAAGCCGGAGGACACCCGCCAGGTCATCGAGGAGACCATCGCCCCCAAGCCGGCCACGGACTTCGGCCGCCAGGTGTGGCAGCTGCTCGACCCGGCCGGGCACGGCAACCTGGTCCCGCTCCCCGGCCTCCCGGGTCTCGACCCGGTCGAGGCGGCGCCGGTGACCTCCGGCGCTGGCGAGGTGGCGGGCACTCCCGCCGTCTCGACCGTCGAACTTCCCGCCGCGCTGCGAGCCGCGCTCGCGATGCCGGCGGGCTGGCAGCACGACGACGGCACCGGTGCCGCGGGACGTTCCCGCGACGGGCACCGTGATCTGCCGTCGCCGCTGACTCCGGCGCAGCTTCCGGCCGCGCCGGCCGTCCCCACCGCCCCGGGTGGCACCACGGCCCCCGGTGGACACCTCGACGGCTTCAACTTCGGCGTCCCCTTCTGGACGACCGAAGCCGTCGACACCGCCGTCGCGGCAATGAGCCGCGCCGGCCTGCGCCACTCGATGCGCACCCCGGGCGAACAGCCCGGCGTCACTCCTGACTGAACACCTCCCACCACGGGTCGCTGACGCGTCCACATCCGTCCTTCGCTGACGGCTTCGCGTCCGCTCCACACCCGTGACTCGGCGGTGCGCTTTCTCGCGCCCGCAAGAAGTTCCATCCCCTCGGTGCGCTCGGGCGCCATCGCCGTTCTTTCGACGGGCGCACCCCATGAACCCGCAAGGGAACCCTAAATGAAGGAGAAAAACCCCATGCAGACGTGGGCAAAGCGCGGACTCCAGACCGCATTTGTCACGGGTGGGTTGCTGATGCTGGGCACCGGCATCGCCTCGGCTGACGAGAACGTCAACCCCGACACCCCTGCCTCGCCGCTCGACCTGAACGTCACGGCTCCGATCCAGGGAGCCAACAACGCGGTCGGCACCCCCTTCGGCCAGCTGGACCTGCCCGCCGGGCAGACGGAGCTGAGCACCAAGCCCGTCACCAAGCCGGCCAACGAAGCCGCCAAGCAGTTCGACGAGGCGAGCCCGGTCAGTGAGAGCGCCTTCGGCGCGAAGTTCACCCCGAGCCACAACAACCTCAAGGGCAACAAGGTCGCGGGCGACATCGTCGTCCCGATCCAGATCGTCGACAACGCGATCGGCGTGCTCGGCGACGCGCACGTCGTCGGCGGCGACCACTCGCAGACCTGGACGCACGACCAGGACGTCAAGACGACGGGCCAGGACTCCAGCCTCGCGGGCAACGCCGTCGTCCTCGACTGGGCGCTCCCCGTCCAGATCGCCGGCAACGGCGGCGGGGTCGCCGGCGGCACCGGCCGCGTGACCGGTGGGTCGGCCAGCCAGAGCACCACCGAGACCGGGGACGTCGACACCAACGGCGACGGCTCCGCGCTCTCCGGCAACGTGGTGGCGGGCCAGTTCGCCACCCCGGTGCAGGTGACCGGCAACGCCGCTTCGTTCCTGCTCGGCAACGGGCAGAGCCACGACTACTCCGCCGACACCGTCGCCACCTCCGGTGGCTCGCTGTTCAGCTCCGGCGACCAGGCCTCCGGGTCGGGCAACGTGGTCGGTGCGCCGATCGCCCTGCCGGTCAAGTTCAACTGCAACTCGGGTGCCGTGTGGGGCTCGCTGTCGAACTCCGACGGCTGCAACACCTCCGCCGACGCCACGGCCGGCGCCACCCGCACGGGCAGCCTCGGCATCCCGACCTACCTCGAGACCAGCGGCGACGACTCGTTCCTCTCCGGCAACGGCGGGGCGGCCTCGCTGTCCCCGATCGCGAACGTCGCGGGTGTCGCGGGCTCGTGGATCGGCAACGCCTCCTCGGGCATCCCCGCCGCCGGCAGTTCCTCCAGCACTGTCGACTCGGGTGGCTTCGTCAAGACCACCGGTGACGACTCGAGCGGGTCGGGCAACGTCCTCAACCCGTCGGTCGCGCTGCCGGTCGAGGCCTTCGGCATCGGTGGCACGTACATCGGCCAGGCGAACGCCGCGCACGACAACACGACCGACGCCAACGCCGGCAACGGCAGCTACACCAAGGGCAACGGCGCCTTCCTCGGCGGCAACATCGTCAACACCCAGGCCGCGGGCGCGCCCGAGGTCTTCGGTATCGGCGGCAGCCACATCGGCAACGCGACCGGCACGGCGACCGAGGACAAGACGGTCACCGCCGGGGCGTACGACGGCACGCAGGGCAACGACTCGGCCGGCTCGGGCAACCTCGTCCAGGTGCCGGTCGGCCTGCCCGCCGAGGTCTTCGGCATCGGTGGCTCGTTCATCGGCCAGGGCACCGGCGCGGCCGACGAGACCAAGGTCGTCTCCGGCGGCGGCGGTGGCAGCACCGTGGACGACGGCGGCTTCCTGAGCTCGAACCTGGGCACGGTCCCGCTGTCGACCCCGGTGCAGGCCGCCAACCTCGGTGGCGCCCTCATCGGCCAGGGCCACGGCAAGGGCTCGACCGACACGACGTCCAACGCGGGCGGCGACGTCAAGGCCAACGGCCCGGCGGGTGCCGGCGCGGGCAACATCATCGAGGCCCCGGTCGCGCTGCCCGTGCAGGCGATGGGCGTCGGTGGCGCCCTCGGCGGCATCGGCACCGGTGAGAACGACAACATCACCGACGCGACGGCGGGCGGCGACGCCGTGACCGACGGCCGCGACGGTGCGCTGACCGGCAACATCGTGAAGGCCCCGATCGCGGGCGCCGGCACGGTCTTCGGCAACGGGATCGCCGGGGCCGCGCTGGGCACCGGCGCCGGCACCAACGACGTCGAGTCGGAGGCGGGCGGCGACGCCACCACCAACGGCGACCGCGGCAGCGTGGCCGGCAACATCGTCGGCGTCGACCCGCTGGCGGTGGCGCAGGTCTTCGGTGACGCCGTCAGCGTCGCGGGTGTCGCCAAGGGCACCGGCATCAACATGACCGAGGTCGAGAACTCGGGCGACGACACCACCTCCGGTGTCGAAGGCGCGATCTCCGGCAACATCCTCGACCTGCCGGTGACCGCGATCGCGCAGGTGTTCGGCGACGCGGTGACCGTGGGCGGCGTGGCGCACGCCATCGGCGAAAACACGCTGACCACGCAGAACGGCGGCAAGGCCGTCACCGCGGGCGACCACTCCAGCCTGTCGGGCATCAACGCGTACCACGCGTTCGCGCTGCCGGTGCAGATCTTCGGCGTGCCGCTCGAACTGCTCGGGGTCGCCACCGCGTACGCGACGAACGCGACGAGCATCGACGACGAAGCCGTGGACGCCATCGCGTTCCCGGCCGAAGGGTCGGAGCTCGCGGCCGACGAGCTGCCGTCGCTGGCGCCGCTTCGCAGCGGTCTGCCCACCGCCGGTGGCATGCCGTCGGTGGACGGGCTGATGGGCAAGCTGCCGGTCGGCGGACTGGTCGGCGGGCTGCCTGCGCTGGACGGGCTGACCGGTGCGCTGCAGACCAGCCAGCTGCCCACCCAGGGCCTGCCCTCGGTGACCGGGCTCGCGAGCAACCTGCCGACCGCCGGGCTGCCCACCCAGGGCCTGCCCGCGCTGCCGGTCGCGGCTCCGCTGGCCACCGAGCGCGCCGACGTGCCGCAGCTGACCAGCCCGCTGTCGGGTGCTTCGCAGCTCCCGCAGCTGCCGGCCCCGGCGCTGCCGAAGCCGGCCCTGCCCACCACCGCGGCGCTGCCCGCGGTGAACGGGCTGTCGGCGTTGGGTTCCCTCGGGGGTCGCGGCACTGAGCGTGCGGATGTGCCGGCTGCCGGCCTGCCCGTCACGCTGCCGGCCGTGGGTGGCGCTCCGGCGCTGCCGAAGCTGCCCGCGGTTCCGTCGCTGCCCACCGCCTCGGCGCTGCCCGCGGTGAACGGGCTGTCGGCGTTGGGTTCCCTCGGGGGTCGCGGCACTGAGCGTGCGGATGTGCCGGCTGCCGGCCTGCCCGTCACGCTGCCGGCCGTGGGTGGCGCTCCGGCGCTGCCGAAGCTGCCCGCGGTTCCGTCGCTGCCCACCGCCTCGGCGCTGCCCGCGGTGAACGGGCTGTCGGCGTTGGGTTCCCTCGGGGGCCGCGGCACCGAGCGTGCGGACGTCCCGGCCACCGGCCTGCCCTTCGAGGCCCCGGCCCTGCCGGTCGCCCTGCCGACCGCGCTGCCGGCCGCCCCGGCCGTGCCGGTGAACGCCAAGCTGCCGGTGCTCGACAGCACCCCGCAGGTTCCGGCGATGTCGGGCCTGGACTCCACTGGCTTCCTCGCGAAGCTGATGGGCCTGGTCAAGCGCAAGTAGTGCGGTGATGCCGGCGGGTTCTCCGGAACCCGGGGAGCCCGCCGGCCCACGAACTCCGCAGTCACGGAGGCAGGCGCTCCACCGCGCCGCGAGGGCAACCTCGCACGGAGCGCTCAAGCGACGTGACCGCGGACGCGGGCCACCCGCGAACACCGAATAGCACTCCTTCCCTGGAGACGACGAGCCCCAGGAGCCGCATCGGCTCCTGGGGCTCGCTCGCGTCCGCGGGGCGGATCAGGAGAACTGGAGAGAACGCTTCGCCAAGCCGTGCCAGAAGCCGTCGATGACCGTGCGGCCGGAGCCCTCGTCCGAGGTGGCGCCGAGGGAGACGAACAGCGGCGCGAAGTGCTCGATCCGCGGGTGTGCGAGCGCCGCCGCCGGCGCCTTGTGCCGGAAGTCGAGCAGCGTGTCGACGTCACCGCTGCGCAGGACCTCGTCACCCCAGTCGTCGAACTCGGCCGACCACGCCGGCGGCGTCCCGTCGGTGGCGCGGGCCATCCCGCTCAGGTTGTGGGTGAAGAAGCCGCTGCCGATGATCAGCACGCCTTCGTCGCGCAACGGCGCGAGCTTGCGGCCGAGGTCGAACAGCTCCTGCGGGTCGAGCGACGGCATCGAGACCTGCAGCACCGGGATACCCGCGTCCGGGTACATCTCCACCAGCGGCACGTAGGCGCCGTGGTCGAGGCCGCGCTCCGGGGCGTCGTGCACCGGCGTCTCCGCCGAGCGAAGCAGCTTCCGGACCTTCTCCGCCAGCTCCGGCGCCCCGGGAGCGGCGTACTGCACCTGGTAGTAGCGCTCGGGAAAGCCCCAGAAGTCGTACACGAGAGGCACGGTCGTCGTCGCCCCGATGGTCAGCGGCGCCTCCTCCCAGTGCGCCGACACGATCAGGATCGCGCGGGGCTCCGGCAGGGCCGCGGACCAGCCGGCCAGCTGACGGGTCCAGGTGGCGTCGTCGGCGAGCGGCGGGGCGCCGTGGCTGAGGTAGAGAACCGGGGTGCGGGTCATCGAACGCTCCAGTGCTTGAAAGTTCAACTACTGGAGTAGACGACGCTGTGCCCCGGGATATTCCTCAGGCGGTGGGTGGCGGTTCCGCGTCGAGGGCCTGGGTCATGGAGGATTCGAGAGGTACCGGTAATTCGGAGATGGAGCAACCATGACGGACGCGGTGGCCGACGTCGAGCGCGCCATGATCGCGATCCGCCGCAGCCAGCAGCGGCGTGCCCTCAGCCGGATCGGCAAGGCGAGAGGCCGCGGTGCGCACGATCCCGTGTTCGAGCTGCTCGACGTCGTCGAAGAGCTCGCCGAACGCGGGGAACCCAGCACGGTGACGGCCTTGAGCGCGGCGATGGGCGTCGACCAGCCGCGCGCCAGCCGGCTCGTGGCGCGCGCGGTCGAGCAAGGGCTGCTTCGCCGCGAAGCCGATCAGCGAGACGGACGGCGGGCGGTGCTCGTGCCGACGCCGGCCGGCCAGGCGCACCTGGACGAGCTGCACACCTTCCGCCGCGGGGTGTTCGCCGAGGTCATGGCCGACTGGCCGGAGGAAGACCGCGAGAACTTCGGCAGGCTCCTCACGGCTTTCGTCCGCGGGTACAGCGCTCTCGGTTAGTCGTGCGAGAGGTCGACGAAACGGCTGTAGTGCAGCTGGTGCGCCACGGTGATCGTCGCCGTGGGCCCGGCGCGGTGCTTCGCGATGATCAGGTCCGCCTCGCCCGCGCGCGGGTCGTCCCGCTCCCAGGCGTCGGGGCGGTTGACCAGGATGACGAGGTCGGCGTCCTGCTCCAGGGAGCCGGACTCACGCAGGTCGGACAGCATCGGGCGCTTGTCCGTGCGCTGTTCCGGACCACGGTTCAGCTGGCTGATCGCGATCACCGGGACCTCGATCTCCTTCGCCAGCAGCTTCATCTGCCGGGAGAACTCCGAGACTTCCTGCTGCCGCGACTCGACGCGCTTGCCCGACGTCATCAGCTGGAGGTAGTCCAGGACGACGAGCTTGAGGTCGTGCCGCTGCTTCAGCCGGCGTGCCTTCGCGCGGATCTCCATCATCGTCATGTTCGGCGAGTCGTCGACGAACAGCGGTGCTTCGGAGACCTCGCTCATCCGGCGGGCCAGCCGCGTCCAGTCGTCGTCGGACATCTTGCCGCCGCGCATGTCGGCGAGGCGGATCTTGGCCTCGGCCGACAGCATGCGCATGACGATCTCGGTGCGGCTCATTTCCAGCGAGAAGATGACGCTGGTCAGGCCGTGCCGGATCGACGCCGAACGCGCGAAGTCCAGGCCGAGGGTCGACTTGCCGACACCGGGCCGGGCCGCGACGATGATCATCTGCCCGGGGTGCAGGCCGTTGGTCAGCTCGTCGAAGTCGGCGAACCCGGTCGGGATGCCCTGTGACTGGCCGCCGCGCGAGGCGATCGCGTCGATCTCGTCCATCGTCGGCTGCAGCAGTTCTTCCAGCGCGACGTAGTCCTCGCTGGTCCGCCGCTCGGTGACGTCGTAGATCGCGGCCTGCGCGCGGTCGACGACCTCGTCGATGTTCGCGCCGTCGCCCGCCGCCGCGCCGTAGCCGTACTGCACGATCCGGGTGCCCGCCTCGACGAGCCGGCGCAGCACCGCCTTCTCCGAGACGATCTCCGCGTAGTACCCCGCGTTCGCCGCCGTCGGCACCGTCGCGATCAGCGTGTGCAGGTAGGGCGCGCCGCCGACGCGGCCCAGCTCCCCGCGCCGCTCCAGCTCGGCCGACACCGTGATCGGGTCGGCGGGCTCGCCGCGGCCGTAGAGGTCGAGGATGCAGTCGTAGATCGCCTGGTGGGCCGGCTTGTAGAAGTCGTCGGGGCCGAGCGCCTCGATGACGTCGGCGACCGCGTCCTTCGACAGCAGCATGCCGCCGAGCACGGACTGCTCGGCCGGGATGTCCTGCGGCGGCTGGCGGTCGAAGCCGCCGCCGCCGGGGTCGCTCGGACCCGGGTCGGACTCCGCGTACATCGGACTGCGGTCGTCGGTCAGCGCCACCGCCCCGGACACCTCCTCATTGTGTCGAACACCCGTTCGATTATGCCGGATCTTCGCTCTCGAAGCACGTGGCTGGCGCCCGCACCTTCGTTCACCTGACCTCGTCCCCCGATGATCGGCGACAACGCCGGCCGGCTGCCGCAGACACGCGGAGCGCCACCGTGAGTACAGGCCCGAGCGGGCACGCTAGATCCCCCGGAAGGCCGATGGCAATTCAGGGTGGGGACCCTTCTGTGGACAACCTGTGGATGAACGGGGGTAACCAATCACAGGTGCCGTGAGAGCTGTGGACAAGTTGGGGACAAGCGTGATCGGCTTTGGGGAATCCGCTGGTCAGCGACTGTGTACAAGGTGTGGAGAACTTGCGGAAAACTCGTCCGGCGTGTCGCGGGAAGTCCGTCCTTCGGCGTGTCGTGGACCAGCTCGAGCCCATTGAACCGGGCGGCCTGTGGATGAATATCACGGAGGGTAGACGCGTAACCCGGTGGGCTGAACGGCTGGTGGATCAGGCCGCGGTGAGCCGGCCCTGTGCGCTGCGTAACCGGTCGGCGAGAACGCGCTGGTCGGCCGGGGTGCAGGCGATCCGGTTTTCGCCGCGTCCCGGAATCTCCTCGGTCAGCCACCGGCCTTCCGACGTATCGATGTAGTTCACCGGGCGTTCGATCCGGTGCCGCGCGCCGGTGCGGCTGCGGGCCGCGACGTAGAGGCTCCCGCTCCCCATCCGGCGCAACGCGAGGATGCGGCGGAGCTCGTCGGCCTCCTGCGAACCCTCGGCCGGACGGTCGCTGCGAAGCACCGCGAACCCGCCTTCGTCGCTCCGGGCGGTGCCCTCGATCTGGCTCTTCGGCACCGCGAGCGGCGTCCCGCGGCCGGGCGCCAGCTTCGGGATCTGGCCGAGGAAGTCGTCGAGCAGCTCCCCCGGGCGCGAGGACTCGAGCACGACGACGTCCAGCTCCTCGTGCTTGGCCAGCACGAACGCCTCGCCCCCGGCGCTGCCGGCGAGCAGCCGGTAGCTCACCGGCTTGCCCTGGAACCCGCCGTCGATCCAGCCGTAGTACTCCAGCTGCGGCCGGGCGACCGCTTCGATCGTCGCGACGAACCCGGGGTGCATGCCACGCGGGCCGAACAGCCCGGCCTTGGCGAGCTCGGCGTTGGTCCGCTCGTCCTCGGAGCGCTGGGCCTCGTCGCTGTACCAGGTGGGCGTCTCGGAGAGCACGGTGTGCGGCTCGCCGCCCCGGCGCCGGATCAGGTTGACCAGGGTGCCGGTCGTGATGGTGACCTGCCTGTCCAGCACCGCTCTTGCCCCCAGTAAGAATCGGACACAGTAAGAATCGGACACAGTGAAGATCGAACTCGGTGAACCCGGTGATCGCGGAAGACGCCGGGCGCGCCCATCTTGGCACGCGCCCGGCGGGCCTGCGTGCGCTACTCGCCGATGACCGGCGGCGCGGTCAGCTCGTCGGTCCCGAAGATGTCGTTCGGGTCGTCGCCGAGCAGGTACTTCGACGTGCGTTCGTCGTCGCCACCGCCCTGGCCCCTGGCACCGCCGGGGTGCATGCCGCCCATGCCACCCATCCCGGAGGCACCGGCGCGGCCCGCGGCCGCGCCGCCCATCGCCCCGCCGGCACCCGCGCCGCCGCGACCGGCACCGGCCGCGTCACCGGCGCCGGGCATGGCCGCTCCGGTCGAGCCGCCGGGCCCGAAGCCCCCGCCGCCCGGCCCGAAGCCCGCCGCCGGGTCGCCGATCCCGCCCGAGCCGCCGGGCCCGAAGCCGCCGCCGGGGATGGCGAAGTCGCCCGCGCCGCCCGCACCACCGGGCCCGAAGCCGCCGCCGGCCCCGGGGATCTTCGGCGGGGTGAATCCCGACGAGTGGGTGCCGTCACCGAAGTTCGGCGGGGTGTAGTTGCCCGCCCCGGGGATCTTGGACGGGTCGTAGTTCCCGCCCGGGATCTTCGAGGGGTCGAAGCCCGGAATGTTGGAGCGGTCGTTGAAGCCCGGCACCTTCGACGGGTCGAAACTGCCACCGGGGGTGTTCGGCTGGCCGGGGAAGGACGGCACGGTGCCGGGTGCCGGCATGTTGACGCCGGGGACCGAGCCGGTCCCGGTCCCGGTCCCGGTTCCGTTGCCGTTGCCGTCGCCCGAGCCGTTGCCGTCGGTGCCGCCCGGCTTCTTCTTGCCGTCCTTGCCGCCGTCGACGTTGACGTTCTCCTGCTGGCCCTCGAGCGCGGCGTACGTCGGCATCTTCTGGCCGTTGTCGTTGCTCGCCTTGTAGTAGGTGTTGAAGGCGTCGACGTTGGCCTGGCCCTTGGCGTTGTAGTCGCGGATCGCCCGGTCGGTGTCGGTCGTCCACGGCGTCACCGCGTTGAGCAGGTTGTTCTTCGGCGGGTCCTTCGGCACCGGCTGCACCTGCGCGTGCACCGTGGTGAAGGCGCTGTGCTGCTCACCGAGGTACTTGTCGGAGTCGGTGAGCTTGGTGCCGGAGTCCTCCATCCACACCCGCAGCGGGTGGGCGCCGGCCTGCTGCGCCGCGTCGGCGCCGCCGCCGGTCCAGGCCGCGTCCATCTCCTTGGCCAGCGCGTCGATCGTGCCCAGGCGTTCCTGGTAGGCACCCTTCAGCCGGCTCGCCGCCGACTGCCCGTTCTCGATCGAGCCCGGACCGGGACCGGTGGTGATCTTCTCCCAGATGTCGTAGCAGTCGATCTTGCGTTCGCCCTGCACCGACGTGTGGTCGTCCGAATGCGTCGTCGCCATGTTGTACGCGGCGAAGCCGCCCAGGAGCACCAGTTCCAGCATCTCAGCCTCCCAAGGTGTGAATCATCGCCTCGCCGAACTTCATCGCGACCGGGCACGGGTCGGCCGCCCCGGCGCCGTTGTCGTACTGAACCAGGATGTTGACCACCAGCTCGTCGGTCACCGCGACGAACAGGCCGCACTTGCCGTTCTTGCGGTCGTCCACCGCGGCGGCGTAGACACCCGGGTACCCGGCGGCCTGGGTCTCGCCCCAGTAGGCGTCGTTCGCCTTGGTGTCGTAGACGTCCTGGAGGCCGTTCTTGTTCGCCGTCACCGTGGTCACGTCGATCTGGTTGCCCGGGTCGGCGGTTTCCTGGAACGTGCAGCTCGGGCCGTTGCCCGTGGTCCGCGGCTCGCCTTCGCCGAGGCCCAGCGAGGAGCGCCCGGACGCGTCGATCGTCGCGCAGGCGTCCGAGGTGATCGACCCGGTCTTCAGCGGGCTGGGCACCCTCGGCGCGGTGTCGGCGGTGGACCGGGTGGTCTCGCTGCCCGACTCGGCCGTGGACGGCGCCGGGTTGGCGGTGCCCCTGGTCGTGCCGCCGCAGCCGGCGAGAGCGAGCACGGCAACGGCCAGCGCCGGGACGGCGGTGAGTCGTCGGTTCACGTGGCCTGGTTCCCCGTCTTCGAGAGGTCGGTGAGGGTGTCCGACTCCTTGGTGGTGATCTTCTGCTTCGCGGCGGTGAGCGCGTCGATGTAGTTCTTGACGTATTCCTGCATCTTCCGGTTCTGCTCGAGGAACGCCTTGCCGGACGGGTTCGCGAGCTTCTCCCAGTCGCCGCTGGCGAACTCCTTGCCGGGCGCCTTCACGTTCGCCATCAGGTTGGCGTCGACGTAGTCGCGCTTCAGGTCGGACTGCAGGTCCTGCCACTTCTTGATGACGCCGTCGATCTTGTCGGCGTCGAACGTGAAACCGCCGCCACCACCGGCCGGCGCGGACATGTTGACCTCGTTACCCATCCCGATCCATCCCCTTCGCGTCCGGCGCCCATTCTCCTCCGACGGCGCCGCGGTGTCCGAGGTTCCCCGGAAAGCGTGAAGGCGGGCCGCCCACCAGGGGGCGACCCGCCTTCACACGACGTACAGCTTTACTGCGCGACGGCCTTGACCTCGAGCCGCACCTCGACCTTGACGTCCGGGTGCAGCCGGGCGCCGACCGAGTGCTTGCCCACGGTCTTGATGTGGTCGCGGAGCTCGATGACGCGCTTGTCGAGCAGCGGGCCACCGGCCGCCTTGATCGCGTCGACGATCTCGCCGGCGGTGATCGAACCGAAGAGCTTCTTCGAGCCCTCGGCCGCCTTGCCGGTGAGCTGGATGGCGCCGAGGCCCTCCAGCGTCGCCTTGATCTCCTTGGCGTGGTCGAGGTCGCGGATGCGACGGCTCTCCTGCGCGCGCTGGATCGTGCGGACGTTCTTCTCCGCGCCCTTGGAGGCCGCGATCGCGTAGCCCCGCGGGAGCAGGTAGTTGCGCGCGTAGCCGTCCTTGACCTCGACGATGTCGCCGGGGCCGCCCAGGTTGGCCACGTCCGTGGTGAGGATGATCTTCGCCATGTCAGTGCCCTCCCTTAGCGCGCGGTCGAGGTGTAGGGCAGCAGCGCCATCTCGCGGGAGTTCTTGACCGCGATGGCGATGTCACGCTGGTGCTGGCTGCAGTTGCCGGTGACGCGACGGGCACGGATCTTGCCGCGGTCGGAGATGTACTTCCGCAGCAGGTTGGTGTCCTTGTAGTCGATCAGTTCCGGGCGGCCCTTTTTCTCGGCCTTGCAGAACACGCAGACCTTCTTCTTGGGCTTGCGAATGGGTGGCTTGGCCACTGGTTACTCCTGGAAGTTCAAATCTGTGTGGATGTGTACGAGATCAGAACGGGGGCTCGTCCGAGAAGCCGCCGCCGCCACCGCTGCTGGCGGCCGGGGCGGAACCCCACGGGTCGTCGGCAGGCATTCCGCCGCCGCCGCCGCGGTTTCCGCCGCCACCGCCGCCGCCGCCGAAGTCACCACCGCCGCCGCCACCGCGGCTGACCTTGTTGACCTTGGCCGTGGCGTAGCGCAGCGAGGGGCCGATCTCGTCGACCTCGAGCTCGACGACGGTCCGCTTCTCGCCTTCCTTGGTCTCGAACGACCGCTGCTTCAGGCGGCCCTGCACGACGACGCGGGCGCCGCGGGTCAGGGACTCGGCGACGTTCTCCGCCGCCTGCCGCCAGATGTTGCAGCGCAGGAACAGCGCCTCGCCGTCCTTCCACTCGCCCGACTGCTTGTCGAGCGTGCGCGGGGTGGACGCGACGGTGAAGTTCGCGACCGCCGCACCGGACGGGGTGAAGCGCAGCTCCGGGTCGGACGTCAGGTTGCCGATCACCGTGATGACGGTGTCTCCAGCCATCGGGATTCCCCTTCGGCTCAGGCCTTGGCGGCGGCGGGCTTGGCCGCGGCGCGCTTGACCTCGCGACGCATGACCTTGGTGCGGAGCACGGTCTCCTGCAGCGAAAGCTGGCGGTCCAGCTCCTTCACCGCGTCCGAGGACGAGTTCAGGTCCAGCAGGGCGTAGATGCCCTCCGCGTGCTTCTTGATCTCGTACGAAAGCCGGCGCCGGCCCCAGACGTCGACCTTCTCGACGCTTCCGCCCGAAGTGCGGATGACGTTGAGGAAGGTGTCCAGCGTCGGAGCGACAGTGCGCTCGTCGAGCGTGGGGTCCAGGATGACCATTACCTCGTAATGGCGTGACACAACCACTCACCTCCTATGGGCTCGCGGTCACGGACTGTCCGTGACAGGAGGGTTTGTCCAGGTAAGGCTACCTGGGGGTGCCTGCGGGGCCGGACGGCGGGGTCAGCCGGCCCGGCGCAGGACCCAGGTGCGGACGAGCCCGGCGGTCACCCCGGCGAGCACGATCACCGCGAGCAGCATGGGCAGCTGCACGTCGTTCGACGCGCTGTTCGAGGCCAGCGACTGCGCGTTGCCGGCGTCGCGGATGTCGGCGCCCTGGCCGCTCTGGTCGCCCTGGCCCGCCTGCGGGGCGGACGCGTCACCGGGCAGGGTGCCGTTCGCCGGGTACCGCACACCCGGGGCGACGGCCGTACCGGCGGTCGCCGTCGGGATGCCGCTGTAGTCGCGCATCGGCGCGCTGCCGCCCGTGCCGCCGGCGGTGCCCGGGTTCAGGTTCGAGAGGTTGCCGCCGGCGCCGCCGGGGCTGGTGCTGGTGCCGGTGCTGCCCTGCGGAGTGCCGGCGTTGCCCGGCTGGCCCGGGGTGCTCGGCGCCACGTAGTTGCCGGCGAGCAGCGTGAGGCCGCAGCCCTTGGCGACCGTGTTCTCCACGCTGTTCAACGTCTTGTTCCAGTCGAGCCCGAGTCCCCAGGTGCCGGAGTTGGCCAAGGCGGTGCGCACCGCCTTGCCGATCGCGGCGCCGGTCACCTCGCCGCCCGCGGCGTTCGGCACCTGGCCCACCGGGATCGAGTGGTTCTTGGCGATGGAATCGCCCGCCCAGCTGCCGATCGCGACGGTTCCGGCGTTGTTGGCGCCGTTCGTGACGAGGGTCTTCACCGAGGCCCCGTCGATCGCGACCTGGTCGCCCATCTGCCCGGTGACCGAGCCCGTGCAGCTGTTGCTCACGAGGGTCGTCGCGGCGGCGGCGGTGCCCGTGGAGAGGAACGCGCCGCCGGCCATGAACGCGGCAATGGCGGTGACGGTCAGGATCTTCCGCACGGGCGCTGTCCTCCAGGGAATTACGGGGGCGTCGTTCCAGGCAACACCAGAATGAACGACCGAGATACGTGAAAGATACTCGGCAGTTGGCTCAATTTGCAGCGGCCATCCGGCGGATCACCCACGTGCGGACGAGGCCCGCACTGACTCCGGACAGTGCCAGCACCGCGATCAACAGGGGCAGATTCGACCCGTTCGTGAAGCCGTCTGAGGCGGAGGGTAGCGCTTCGGCTTGACCCGCGGTCTGGACGCCGGAGTTGCCGTCGGCCGCGCCATCCGGACCGCTGAGGCCGTACTGCGGGGCGTAACCCGGGATCTGGCTGCCGTACCGGATCGCCGGCGACGGCGTGAACAGGCCGGCCGTCGCGAACGGGATGCCGCTGTAGTCGCGCATCGGCGCGTAGCCCGTGCCGAGGGTGAAGGGGAAGCCGCCGAACACCGGGGTGCTCGCGAAGCCGGGCAGGAGCGGGCTGTTGGCGTCCGGGATGGGCGTGGTGCCCGCCGGGGTGCCACCCTGCGGCGCGCCCCCGGACCCACCCTGGGCGGGTGGCTGCTGCGGGCTGCCGCCCGTGCCGCCGGGCTGCTGCGGCGCGGGCTGGCCGCCGCTGAGAGAGCGGAGGCCCTGCTGGGCGCCGCCGGTCACGCCCTCGACACCCTGGTTGAGCGCGCTCGCCGCGGGGGCGCCGACCACCGGCACGGGGGACACGACGGTGTTCACCACGTTCACGGTGACCTTGCAGACGGTGTTGAGCAGCCCGCTCACGGTGGTGGTCAGCACGGTGGTCGCCTGGGTGACGAGGCCCAGGTCGATGAGCGGCAGACCGAGCAGCGAGCCCTGGACGCGGTCGCCCGGCTTGGCCGAAACGGTGCTGCCGCAGGGCACGGTCTTCGTGTCCGCGGAGGCGGTGCCGGGCATCCCGAGCACGGCTGAACCCGCGAGCACGACCGCCGCCGCACCGAGCGCTGTTGCCCTCCGTGTCCGGTCCTGCATGCTCACCGCCCCTGGTGTCGTCGCCTTCTTCCCAGGACAACGACGCTAAGGCAGCAGGGTGACGCCCGCTCGTTCAGAATTGTCCGGCATTCGGGTGGAAGGCGACGTCACCGTGCGTCAGGCGGGGCTGCGGCGGATCCAGGCCCGGACGAGCGCGGCCGCGACGATCGCCAGGGCCAGCACCGCGAGCAGCATCGGCAGCTTCGCCGGCGGCGTGACGCCGGGCAACGCCTCCGCCGTGCCCGACTTCTGGGCGTCGACGGTCGGTGGCGGCAGCTGCTGACCCGGGATGATCTGCGCGATCACCGGCGCCTGCACCAGGCTGCCCGGCAGCAGTGCGGCGTTGGTGAAGATGCCCGAGATGGCGTCACCCGGCAGGCCCGCGTTCCCCGGTCCGGTGACGATCGGGCCGGTGCTGCTGCCCGGCGGGTTCGGCCCGGGGCCCGGCGGCGGGGTCGGGCCGGGCGGCGGGGTCGGGCCGGGCGGAGTGGGAGGTTGCGGCGGGTTCGGGTCCGGCGGGATGGGCAGCGGCGGCAGTTCGCCTGCCACGCCCTGCGTCAGGTTGCCGACGGCGTTGACCGTGCCCTGCGCGGCCGGGCAGACACCCTTCGCCGCCGCGTCGCCGACCACCGGCAGCCGGCCGATGCCGAGGGCCTTCACGGTGTCGCCGAGCGGCAGCGTGAGCAGGGGTGCCGAGCCGTTCGTGTTCCGCGAACTCGAGTCGAGGCCGACGGTGAGCTGGTTCGGGGCGTTCAGCGGGGCGCCGGCGTCGAGCGTCAGCCCGGAAGAACTCCCCTGCTGCAGCGTGGCCTCGCAGCTCCCGCCGAGGGTGGGGTTGGTTTCCGCGACCGCCGGCGCCGCGAGCGCCGCTGACGCCGCGAGCGTGAACCCCAGTGCGGTGATCCGGGCGACGTGCTTCCCCATCATGCCCCTCCGGCAGTCGGACCGATCTGGATCACGGAACGCGCTCACGGTACTCCACGAGCGTCACCAACCGGCTCAAGTGGCCGAAAATGGAACCGGAGTACCGTGCTCGGCATGCTGATTGGCGCCCATGTCCGTGACGACGACCCGTTGACCGCGGTCGCCGACCGCAAAGCCGACGTCGTCCAG
Organism: Amycolatopsis sp. lyj-346; assembly: GCF_046548975.1. Classification (NCBI taxonomy): domain Bacteria; kingdom Bacillati; phylum Actinomycetota; class Actinomycetes; order Pseudonocardiales; family Pseudonocardiaceae; genus Amycolatopsis; species Amycolatopsis sp. lyj-346. Next base: position 911,456 of record NZ_JAJPWT010000001.1, on the reverse strand, counting down.
TTCTTCCTCTCCGACCCGCAGGGCTGGAAGGCCCCGAAGCCGCACCCGCAGGGCGAGGCCATCGCGGCCGACCCGGTCGAGGTGTTCATCCATTCGCCGTACCTCATCAACGTGGCTTCGCTGAACAACAAGATCCGGATCCCGTCCCGGAAGAACGTCACGCAGCACGCGAACGGCGCCGCGGCGATCGGCGCGAAGGGCCTGATCGTGCACGGCGGGCACGTCGGCGCGAACGACGACGTCGAGGCGGGCCTGGACAACTGGCGCAAGCTGTTCGAGCGCGAGCAGGAGAAGGGCGGCTTCAAGGTCCCGATCCTGATCGAGAACACCGCCGGCGGCGAGAACGCGATCACCCGCGACCTCGACGTCATCGCCCGGCTGTGGGACAAGGTCGGCGAGTTCGGCGCCGGGTTCTGCCTGGACACCTGCCACGCGTTCGCCGCGGGCTGGGACCTGTCGACCGCCGTCGAAAAGGTCAAGGCCATCACCGGCCGGATCGACCTGGTGCACCTCAACAACTCCCGCGACGAGTTCGGCTCGACCCGCGACCGGCACGCCAACGTCGTGCGCGGCGACGGGACGATCGACCCCGAGGCGCTGGTCGGCGTCGCCCGCGAGGCGGGCGCCCCGGTCGTCGTCGAGACGCCGGCCGACGGGCAGGCCGCCGACATCGCCTACCTGCGCGAACAGCTGGGTTAGACGGTTACGGCCCGCCGGCGGCGCCGGGTGGCGTTCGGGATGATCACGTCCCGGGCGCCGTCGAGGAAGCCGCCGGCCGGGTCGTCTTCGCCCTCCATCCGCACCAGGTCGGTGGCCGGGCGGTAGATCTCCCGGACCACCAGCACGCACAGCGCGACGACGGCGAGGTCGCGGACCACGACCGTGCCGAGGAACCAGCCTTCGGGCAGGCCCTTGTGGTCGACGCCGAGGTAGTAGAACATCCGCGGCACCCACACGACGGCGTCGATCAGCATCCAGCCGAGCAGCAGCCGCCAACGCGGGATGGCCAGCACCGCCAGCGGGACGAGCCACAGCGAGTACTGCGGGCTCCACACCTTGTTCGTCAGCAGGAACGCGGCCACGACGAGGAACGCGAGCTGGCCGACGCGCGGACGGCGTGGCGCGGCGAGGGCGAGGTAGGCGATCCCGGCGCAGCAGCCGAGGAACAGCACGGCCACCGTGATGTTCAGGTACGTCGGTGTCTGGTTCTTCTGCAGCACGCCGTCGAACCCGGCCCAGCCGGTGATGTACGAGAAGACGTTGTAGAGCGAGTCCGGGTCCATCGGCCGCAGGGTGCTCATCCGGAAGAACTCCCACCAGCCGCGGGTCGCGGTGAGGATGAACGGCGCGTTCACCGCCAGCCACGTCGCGACGGCGGCGCCCGCGGTCTTCCAGAACGGCGTCAGCCTGCCCGCGCGCAGGCACAGCGCGAACAGCACGCCGAGCAGGAAGAGCGGGTAGAGCTTCGCCGTCGCGCCGAGCCCGAGCAGGAGCCCCGCGAGCAGCGGCCGCTTCCGCGCCCAGGCGAGCAGGCCGGTGGCGGTGAACGCGGTCGCGAGCGCGTCGAAGTTGGTGAAGGCGTGCACCAGCACCAGTGGCGAGATCGCCACCAGGACCATGTCCCACGGCCGGCGTCTCACCGTCCGGCCGGTCGCCCACACGGTGACCAGCCACGCGGCCGCCAGGAAGAACGCCGTGATGTCGAAGTAGATCGCCACCGGCAGGCCGCCCGGCAGCCAGCCGGCCTCGGCGACGTTGTACCAGCCCGCCGCGAGCTTGGCGTTCGCCCACTGGAAGAGGCCGGTGAGCACCGGGTACTCCATGTACCGGGTGTTGTCCTCGGCGGTCTGGGAGCTTTCCTTCCACGACGTGTAGTACGGGAAGGTGCCCGGCCGGTCGAGCCGCTCGGAGCCGTAGAGCGGCACGATGTCGGAGTAGCACATGGCCACGAACGGACGGCCCGCGCGCCAGTCGAGCTGGGTGGCGCCGCTGGAGTCCTGGTACTGCTGGATGCAGGAGCTCTTGCCGAACCAGCACAGCACCAGCGCCAGGGTGGCCAGCAGCAGCCCGACGCGCTGGGGTGACCAGAACCAGTGCCTGCCCACCGCGGCGTGCTCACCCAGCGGGCCGCCCAGCGGTCTGGTGACCGCCGCCGCGAGCGGTTCGTTCCAGCTCGGGACGATCCGTTCCGCCCGGGTCAGCGTCACGGGAGCGGGTTCCGCCTCCCGCGTGGTCTCCTCTGGCACGAGGCGGATCGTATCGGTGATCGGTGTGCGCGGCGGTGAAGCCGGTGATCATGCGGGATTCGCGTAGTACGAGGCCAGGACCTCCGCCGCCGCGCCGCGGGCGACGAGCTCCTCGCCGGAGGTGTCTTCGACGACCTCGATGCGCTGCCAGTGCGGCAGCGGGAGCAGTTCTTCGAGCCGGGCCGCGACGGCTTCGCGGTGGACGTCCGGCTCGTCCCGGACCGCCCGCCCGGCCAGCACGATCCGTTCGAGGTCGAGCACCTGCACCAGGTCGGCCAGCCCGATGCCGAGGAAGCCGGCGGCGGCCCGGGTGTCCGGCGCCCGCTTGGCCATGATCTCGACGCAGCCGCGCCGCCCGCACGCGCAGCGCGGGCCGTCGAAGGCGATCGTGGTGTGGCCGAATTCACCCGCGTTGGTCCGCGGGCCGCGGTAGAGGCGCCCGTCGATCAGCAGGCCGACGCCGATGCCGGTGCCGACGAGCACCACCGCGGTCGCCGTCGGCTCGCCGTGCGGCCAGAGCCGGGCGAACGCGGCGGCGTTGGTGTTCTTGTCGAGCGTCACCGGCAGCCCGGTGCGCCGCTCCAGCAGGTCGCGCAGGGGCACGTCGTGCCAGCCCGGCATGTTCGTCGCGGCGCGGACCAGGCCGGCGCGGTGGTCCAGCGGGCCGACCGCGCCGAGGCCGAAGCCGAGCACGTCGAAGCCGTCGGCGAGCTCGAGCGCGGTGGCCCCGATGGCGTCGACGGCCTGCTCGGGGGTGAAACCGGGCGGCAGCGGGCCGCCCGCCGTCTCCTCGACCTCGCCGACGAGGTTGGTGCGCAGCACGCGGTACTCGTCGCGGTCGAGGCGCGCGCCCAGCGCGTGCTTGGCGCTCGCCCGGATGCGCAGCGCCGTGCGGGGTTTGCCCACTGCTCCACTGCGCTGCTGCCGCTGTTCGTCCAGCAGGCCGGTGCCGAGGAGTTCGGGGACGATCTTGGAGACGGCCTGCTGGGTGAGCCCGGTGCGTTCGGCGAGCTCCACCCGGCTGAGGCCGCCCGCCCGCAGGATGTGCGTGAGCAGCAGGGCACGGTTGTGTGCGCGCACGTCGCGCAGGTTCACCCCGGTGTCCGCCATGGGCAGGATCTTCGCACGTCTGGTCAGTTAGGCAACGCTGTTGTTTAATGGCGGCATGGCGGACGACTTGCGCGTGGGCATCCTCGGGTACGGCATCGGGGGACGCGTCTTCCACGCTCCCCTGGTGGCGGCGACGCCCGGGCTCACCCCGGCGGTGATCACCACGTCGGGCAACGCCGCCCAGGCGCGCGCCGACCACCCGGGCGCGGAGGTCGTGCCCGGCGCCGACGCGTTGTTCGAGCGGGCGGGCGACCTCGACCTCGTCGTGGTCAGCACGCCGAACCGCACGCACGTGCCGCTCGCGCTGCGGGCGATCGAAGCCGGCCTGCCGGTGGTCGTCGACAAGCCGTTCGCGCCGACCGCCGCCGAAGCCGAGCGGGTCGTCGACGCGGCGAACGCGGCGGGCGTCGGCCTGACGGTCTTCCAGAACCGGCGGCTCGACTCCGACTTCCTCACCGTGCGGAAGGTTCTCGACTCCGGACGGCTCGGCGAGGTCTTCCGCTTCGAGTCCCGCTACGACCGCTGGGTGCCGAAGCCCAAGGACAACTGGCGCGAGTTCGGCGACCCGGCCGAGGCCGGCGGCCTGCTCTACGACCTCGGCGCGCACATCGTCGACCAGGCACTGCAGCTGTTCGGCCCGGTCACGCGCGTCTACGCGGAAGTCGACCGCCGCCGGGACGGCGTCCAGGTCGACGACGACGTCTTCGTCGCGCTGCACCACGCGAACGGCGTCCGCTCGCACCTGTGGGCGACCGCGCTCGCGGGCACGCAGAACCCGCGGTTCCGGGTGCTCGGCAACCGGGCGACGTTCACCAAGTACGGCCTCGACGTGCAGGAACCGCAGATCAAGGCGGGCCTGCGGCCCGGCGACGCGGGCTGGGGCACCGAGCCCGCCGGGGACGCCGGGAAGCTCGGCGTCGGCCCCGAGGTCGAGACCGTGCCCACCGAGGTCGGCCGCTACGAGCAGTTCTACGCCCAGGTGCGTGACGCCCTGCGCGGCGAAGGCGGCTTCCCGGTCGACCCGGCGTCGTCGGTCGCGGCCCTGCGCGTGATCGAGGCGGCCCACCGCTCCGGCGTCGAAGGCACCGTGGTCGAGCTCTGACCCCCTGACTGGCCGTGACCTCGATGACCCCCAGCTCCGAGGTCACGGCCTCCTCCCCGGCCCGGCGTGCTCACGGGCCGAAGTTCGCTTGACCGGTGTCGTTCCCGTTCCCGTCGCCGCGGCGGTCGCGCCGGTCGTTGCCGCGCCCGCGGTCCTGCTGCTGCTGCTGGTCCTGGTCGTCGTCGCGGTCGCCGCGGCCGATGCTGAAGCGCTGGTCCTGCTGCTGTTGCTGGAGCTGGAACTGCAGCTGGTCGTCCTGCGGCGAGGTGATCGCCTGGACCCGGTCGAAGCGCTCGGCCGGTTTGCCGGCCAGGTAGAGCTGCATGAACCGCTGCCACACCGGACCGGCCACGGCCGACGGGGTCAGTGGCGCGCCGGTCGGGCCGCGCAGGGCCTTGTCGCCGTCGCTGCCCACCCAGACCGCGGCGGACACCGAGGGCGTGTAGCCCACCATCCACGTCTGGGAGTTCGAGTTCGCCGCGGACGCGGGTTCGTCGTCGCCGGGCGTGTGCTGCTGGGTGCCGGTCTTGCCCGCGCACTCGTGGCCGGCCGGGCAGGACAGCCGCGAGAACGGGATCACCGGCGCCAGCGCGGCGGTCACGTTCCCGGCGATCTGCCGGCTCCGGCCGCGGTCGTTGTCCGCGAACGCGTCCGTCGCGCGGACGTCGGCTTCGTAGGCGGTCTCGCCCTGGGAGTTCGTCACCTTCTGCACGAAGTGGCGGCCGCGCTGGACGCCGCCGGCGGCGAAGGTCGCGTACGCCGCGGCCATGTCCGCCGGTGTCACCGCGGTCTGGCCGCCGCCGATGGAGATGTTGTTGTCCCCGGTGAACAGCACGCTGCGGCCGCCGTTGTCCTTCGTGCGGATGCCCGCCTCCTGCGCGGCTTCGGCCACCCCGCCCGGCTTCGTCACGTTGAGCACCATGTCGTAGAAGACGGTGTTCGTGGACCGCTGCATCGCCTCGGCCACCGTGCACTGCTCGGAACAGCTGCTGCTGGTGCCGGCGTTGCGCACCGGCAGCGGCACGTCGGGGAACGTCCGCGGCGAGCGGCCGTCGAACATCGCGTTGAGCCCGCGGCCGCCCTTGAGGAACGCCGTCAGGTCGAACGGTTTCATCGACGACCCGGGGTTGTGCGGTTCGTCCGCCCAGTCGCGCCCGGCCTGGTCCTCGCCGTTCGGGCCCTTCACGATCGGCGCCCCGCCGTAGTAGGCGAGCACGCCGCCGGTCTGGGGGTCGACGGCGACCAGCGCGTCGAGGATGCGGTCGTCGGTCTGCTCGGCCATGCCCTCGGCCACGGCATTCTCGGCGGCTTCCTGCGCCTTCGAGTCGATCGTCGTGAACACCTGGAACCCGCCCGAGTAGTACTTCTCCTCGGGAATCCCCGCCGCGGCCAGCTCGGCCTTTACCTGCTTCTTGACGAAGGGGTTGAGCGTGGTCCCCTGCCGCGATTCGACGAGCGGGACCGGCGTCGGGAACTTCGCCGCCTTCCGGTCGGCGGTGGTGAGGTACCCGTTGCGCTGCATGCGGTCCAGGGCCGTGCCCCACCGGTCGCGCGCGACCGTCGCGTTCTCCGAACGGCCCGGCTGCTGGATCAGCCCGGCGAGCAGGGCGGCCTCGGAGTAGGTGAGCTGGGCGGCGTCCTTGCCGAAGTACGCCTGCGCCGCCGCCTGGATGCCGTACGCGCCGCGGCCGAAGTAGATGATGTTGAGGTAGGCGGTGATGATGTCCGCCTTCTCGTAGGTCTGGTTCATCTTGAACGACTTCGCGAGCTCGACCCACTTGCGCGTCAACGTCGGTGCGTCGTCGCCGGAGGCGTTCTTGATGTACTGCTGCGAGATCGTCGAGCCGCCGCCGGACCCGCCGGTGGCCTGGTTGTAGGCGGCCCGCAGGATGCCGGAGACGTCGAAGCCGGAGTTCGTCTCGAAGGACGCGTCCTCGGTGGCGATCACCGCTTTCTTGACGACGTCCGGGATCTGGGCCGGGTCGAGGATCTGCCGGTTCCCGCCGGCGGGCACGTCCTTGCCCATCTCGGTGCCGTCGGCGTAGAGGTAGGTGACGGCCTGGCCCTGCGACTGCGCGACGGTGGCCGGCGAAGGCACGTCGACGGCGACGTACGTGATCACGAAGGCGACCGCGGGCACCAGGAAGAACAGGCCGGACAGCACGTACAGCACCCGGCGGACGGTCTTCCAGCGGCGTTTGCGCAGGTCCGGCAACGGGGCCGGTTCCGGTGACAGGGTGCCGTCGTCGGCGGGGCCGTCCGGTTCGGCCGGCTGCGGGAGGGGCCGGCGTGGCTGGTAGCGACCACGCGGAACCGGCCTGCGGCCGGACCTCGAGCGATTTCGGTCGGTGTACACGGGCCGTCCTCGGTACGCCGGTGGGCTGCGGGCGCAGACCCCTCGACACTCCACACGGACCACGGACGGCGGTGGTTCACCAAACGGAAGGCCCGCACTGTTTCCAGTGCGGGGCCTCCGGTCAGCCTTCTTCCGAGCCCGGTGGCCGGGCCAGCCCGTCGCCGGGCAGCGGCGGGGTCGACCCGCCCGGGCCCGGCCGCGGCGTCCGGCTCGGCCGCGACGTCGAGGTCTCGGTCTCGCTGGAGGTCTCCGTGGGCGTCTCGGACGACGTCGAAGGCGGTGTCTCCGACGTCGTCGGCGTGTTCGAGGGCTTCGGCTGCGTCGTGGTGACCTCGTTGGCGTCCCTGCCGATCGGGTCGACCTTGTCGAACTTCTCGCCCGGGGTCCCCTGCAGGTAGTTCTTCATGAACTCTTCCCAGATGGGCCCGGGGTAGGTGCTACCGAAGATCGGCTTGTTCGCGTTGTCGTGCAGCGGGACGTTGCCGTCGCCGCCGACCCAGGCCGCGGCCGAGACCGACGGGGTGTAGCCGACCATCCAGGTCTGCGCGTTGCGCTCCGAGTAGTTCTTCGGGTCGCCGTCCCGCAGGTCGTACTGCTGCGTACCGGTCTTGCCCGCGCACTGGTGACCGGTCGGGCAGTCGAGCTTCGAGTGGGTGATGACCGGGCCGAGCGCCGTGGTCACGTTGCCGGCGATCTGCGCGGTCTTCTGCGCGTCGCCGTCGAACGCGGGCTTGGCCTCGTACTTGCTCTCGTCGAACTCGACCTCGTCCTGGGCGTTGGTCAGCTTGGTGACGAAGTGGGCTTCACGGCGCATGCCGTCACCGGCGAAGGTGGCGTACCCCGCGGCCATGGCCTCCGGCGTGGCCACGGTGGCGCCACCGCCGAGGGCGATGTTGATGTCCTGGCTCATCTGCGGCGACGTCGGCACGCCCGCTTCGTTGGCGGCCTGTGCCACGCGCGCCGGCTTCGTCACGTTGAGCACCATGTCGTAGAACACGGTGTTCGCGGAGATCTCCATCGCCTTGGCCACGGTGCACTCCGTGCCACAACTGGCGCTGTCACCCGCGTTGCGCAGCGGTGTCGACCGGCCGGGGAACATCCGGTTGTTGGACCCGTCGAAGGTGTCGCCGAGGCCCTTGCCCATCTTGAGGTACGCGGCGAGGTCGAACGCCTTGAACGACGAGCCCGGGTTCTGCGGCACGTCGGCCCAGTCCTCGCCGGTCTGGTCCTCGCCCTTGTCGTTCTTCACCATGTCCGGGCCGCCGTAGTACGCGAGGACGCCGCCGGTCTTCGGGCTCACCGCGACCAGCGCGCCCTTCAGCCGAGTGTCCTTCTGGCCCTTCAGCTTGTTCGTCACCGCGTCCTCGGCCGCCTTCTGGGCCTTGGGATCGATCGTGGTGTAGACCTTGGCGCCTGCCGCGTGCAGCTTGGCGCTGTCGTAGCCCTGGGCGGCCAGCTCTTCGTCGATCCGCTGCTGGATGTGGAACGGCATCGACTGACCGGTGTCCCTGGACGACTTCGGGATCGGCGTGGGGAACTGCGCACCCGCGCGTTCGTCGGCGCGCAGCCACTTGTTGGCCACCATCTGGTCCATCACGTACGTCCACCGGCGCTGGGCGTACTCCTGGTTCTCGGAGCGGCCCGGACCCTGGATGAGACCCGCGAGCAGGGCCGCCTCGGACGGGCTGAGGTCCTTGGCGTCCTTGTTGAAGTAGGCCTTCGCGGCCGCCTGGATCCCGTTCGCCCCGCGCCCGAAGTAGACGATGTTCAGGTAGCCCGTGATGATCTCTTCCTTGGACTCCTGGTTGTTCATCTTGAACGACTTGGCCAGCTCGGTCCACTTGCGGGTCAGCGTCGGGGCGTCGTTCTGGGTGGCCTGCTTGATGTACTGCTGGGAGATGGTCGAACCACCGCCCTGGCCGCCGGTCGCCTGGTTGAAGACCGCGCGCAGGATGCCGGTGAAGTCGAAGCCGGAGTTGGTCTCGAACGTCGAGTCCTCGGCGGAGTACACGGCGTGCTTGACGACGTCGGGGATCTCGCCCGGCTTGAGCAGCTGGCGGTCGCCGCCCTTGGGCAGCTGACGGCCCATCACCGTCTTGCCGTCGGCGTAGTAGTAGGTGACGGGCTGGCTCTGCAGCGCCGCGACGCTCTCCGGCGTCGGCACGTCGACCATGAAGTAGGTGATCACGAACGCGATCGCCGGCACGACGAAGAAGACGCCCACGCAGGCGTAGGCGACCCGGCGGATGATCTTCCAGCGGCGCTTCTTCCGCTGCGCCGGGGTGAGGACCTTGCGGCCCTTCTCGTCGAGCTCCTGCTGGGGCTCGACGTCGTCGGCGAACTCGTCGAACCGGTCGTCGTACGGCTCGTAGCCGTCTTCGGTCCCGTTGTGCGCGTGGTGGGTGATGAGATCCGGCTCACGCGCGGGTTCCGGTTCCGGACGACGCCCGGCGGGCGGCGGCTGCCGGAAGCCCTGCGGCGGCGAGCCGGGCGGACCGCCGGGCCGGCGGCCGGGCGGCGGCTGACGTCGTCCGGCCGCGCCGCTCTGACCGCGGGGCGCCTGCGGACGTTGTGGCTGGTCACCGGGCCACTGCTGGCCACCTTCGTCGCCGGCGGGCCAGGCCGGACCGCCCTGCTGGGGGTTGCCGCGAGCCGGGGTGGCGCGCCGGGGCGACTCACCGGGCCACGCGGGTCCCGCCTCTTCACCCGGCCACTGGGCGCGGCGAGGTGCGTCTGGCTCCTGGTTCGGCCAGGAGCGGTTGTCGTCGGTCACGGATGGGCCTCCCGGATCAGTACCCGCAGGGGTACTGACCTGCGTGTTGCGATGGTCGTACAGTGGCTCACCGGCGTGCGGTCCTTCGCGGATCCGCCGGTTCCCCTGTGCCCAGGACGTATGACCGGACCAAGTGGTTCCAGTGGCACGCCCGGCACACTTCGACGTCGTACACGGTGAACTCGGCGAACGAGCCGGCCATCCTGGCCAGCTCTTCGGGGGTCCTGGCCGAGCCCGCGACGTGCTTGAGTTCGTCGCCGTAGACCCAGGACACCAGGGTCAGCGGCTGCTGGCGGCAGATCGGGCAGGGCAGCTCACCGTCCCGGCCGTGGAACTTCGCCGCCCGCAGCAGGTACGGGCTCGCGTCGCAGGCTTCGTGGCTGCCGACGCGCCCGGAGCGGACTTCGGCCAGCAGCGCACGGCGCTGCAGCGCGTAGTCCACGACCTGCCGCTGGTTAATCACGAGAACAGAGTACGGGCTCTTCCTGTGTGGTCCACGCCCCCTAGCGCGGCCAAGCCCGGGACCGGCGTGGACACGCCGGGAGTTCGATAACTCTCCGGTGAATTTCGCCCCCGATGGGTACTTGGTGAGGGTTACCTTCGCCACTCCGATGTATCGGCGCGATATAGTGGCTGAGTAGGTTGGACCGAGGCGCTCGTTCGGAGCAACGCGGGTTGTCTCGGTTTGTTCCCGAAGGGGGTGCGGTGTGCTGGAGTTCGCGATCCTCGGTCTTCTGCACGAAGCGCCCATGCACGGGTACGTGCTGCGCAAGCGGCTGCACGAGACGCTCGGCACGTTCCGGACGTTCTCGTACGGCTCGCTGTACCCGACCCTGCGGAAGCTGCTGCGGGCCGGGTACCTGGTCGAGGAGCTGGACGAGGCCGACGACCGGGCGTGGTCGCGGCGCGGACGGCGGGTCTACAAGCTCACCGCGGAGGGCAAGGAGCGCTTCGGTGAGCTGCTCGGCGACGACGGGCCGCAGACCTGGGACGACGAGGGTTTCGGCGTCCACCTGGCCTTCTTCTCGCGCACCCCGGCCGACGTGCGGATGCGGATCCTCGAGGGCCGCCGCCGCCGCGTGGAAGAACGCCGTGAGGGTATGCGAGCGGCGCTGGCCAGGGCCGAGGAGAAGATCGATCGCTACACCCGCGAGCTGCACCGGCTGGGGCTGGAGACCAGCGAGCGGGAGGTGCGCTGGCTCAACGAGCTGATCGCGCACGAACAAGCCGAACGGCAGGGTCCGGAGACCTGAGCCGCCGGCCCGGGCCGCAGCGTCGCGGCACCAGACCTACTGAACAGACACGGATGAAGGAGAAAACCCCATGGGCGACAACCGCCGCGTACGGGTGGCCATCGTGGGCGTCGGCAACTGCGCGGCGTCGCTGGTCCAGGGTGTCCAGTACTACCGGGACGCGGACCCGGCCACCCGGGTCCCGGGGCTGATGCACGTCGACTTCGGCGGCTACCACGTCCGCGACATCGAGTTCGTCGCCGCCTTCGACGTGGACGCCAAGAAGGTCAGCCGCGACCTGTCCGAGGCGATCTTCGCTTCCGAGAACAACACCATCAAGATCGCCGACGTGCCGCCGCTCGGCGTGACCGTCCAGCGCGGCCACACCCACGACGGGCTCGGCCGCTTCTACCGCGAGACGATCGAGGAGTCCGACGAGACCCCGGTCGACATCGTCGCGGCGCTGCGCGAGGCCGAGGCCGACGTGCTCGTGTCGTACCTGCCGGTGGGCTCCGAAGTGGCGGACAAGTTCTACGCCCAGGCCGCGATCGACGCCGGCGTGGCGTTCGTCAACGCGCTGCCGGTGTTCATCGCCTCCGACCCCGAGTGGGCGAAGAAGTTCGAGGACGCGGGCGTCCCGATCGTCGGTGACGACATCAAGTCCCAGGTCGGCGCCACCATCACGCACCGCGTGCTGGCGAAGCTCTTCGAGGACCGCGGTGTCCAGCTCGACCGGACGATGCAGCTCAACGTGGGCGGGAACATGGACTTCCTGAACATGAAGGAGCTCGAGCGGCTCGAGTCCAAGAAGATCTCCAAGACCCAGTCCGTCACCTCGCAGGTCGACCGCGAGCTGGGCAAGGGCAACGTCCACATCGGGCCGTCGGACTACGTGCAGTGGCTCGACGACCGCAAGTGGGCCTACGTCCGGCTCGAGGGCCGCGCCTTCGGCGACGTGCCCCTGAACCTGGAGTACAAGCTCGAGGTGTGGGACTCGCCGAACTCGGCGGGCATCATCATCGACGCGGTGCGCGCCGCGAAGATCGCGCTCGACCGCGGCATCGGCGGCCCGATCCTGTCGGCCTCGTCGTACTTCATGAAGTCGCCGCCGGAGCAGTACGACGACTCGACCGCGCGCGACGCCGTCGACAAGTTCATCCGCGGCGAGGTCGAGCGGTAAAACTGTCTCCCGTCGAAGGCCGTCACCGCTGGTGGCGGCCTTCTTCGCGTGGTGCACACTGTGCCGATCTTTACCCATCCGACCACAGTCACGGCCGAGTGGCTTGGGAGTGGAGGTTACGTGTCGTGCGGGGGGCGGCCTACTTTTTGGCCGGATGGGTAAACCGATGGGGCGGGGTAGGCGTTGGCGGGGTGTGAGTGCGAGTGTCGGCGAAAGCGCGCCGGGGGACCTGGGCGCGCCGACCTTTCACGACCTCTTCCGCGAGTACTTCGGCCAGATGACCCGGCTGGCCCACCTGCTCGGCGCGGACGACGCGGAGAACGTCGCGCAGGAGGCCTTCGTCAAGCTCCACCAGCGCTGGGACTCCCTGACCGACCACACGCGCGTGGCCGGCTACCTCCGCACGACCGTGGTGAACATGTCGCGGTCGCGGACCCGGCACCTGCGCGTCGTCCGGCGAACCCCGCAGGACCGGCCGCCGGACGAGCTGTCGGCCGAGGTCCGGGCGGTGGCCAACTGGGAACACGGGCAGCTGCGCGCGGTGCTGGCGAGGCTGTCCCGGCGGCAACGCGAGGTGCTGGTGCTCCGCTATTGGCTGGACCTCAGCACGGCGGGCATCGCGGAGACGCTGGGCATCTCCGCGGGCACGGTCAAGGCGACGACGCACCACGCGATGGAGAACCTGCGCAAGCACCTGGGGGACGACCTGGGAGGTGAGCGATGACCGACCTCGAACGCGAGCTGGCCGAAGCACTGCGAGGGCAGGCCCGGGAGGTCACGCCCAACCTCGACGCGGCGTGGGCGGAGCAGCAGCGCAGGCAGCGGCGGCCGGCGAAGTCACGCCGCCGCCGGGTCGCGGTGTGGGGTGCCCCGCTGGCCGCGGTGCTGGTGGTGCTGACCAGTGTGTTGCTGGCCACGCAGCTCAACCCGGCCCCGACCCCGCCCCCGCAGCCCGCGGCGAAGCCGGGGCAGGATCTGGTCATCGCCAAGCCCCTGATCTCGCCGCCCGCGCTCGACACGAGCGATTCGATGGCGCTCGTCGACTTCACGGGGCAGACGGACAACTGGACCTCGCACGCCGTCGTCGCGACCGGAACCGCGGGAGAGCGCATGTTCTGCGTCGAAGCGCTGATCAAGGGCGTGACCAGGGGCGGGCCGAACTACGGCATCGAGTCTCCGTCGTGCGTCCCTCTCACGGGGTACCCCGTGAAGGGGGCGTATGTCGGCAAGAACGGTGGGCCGCTGCCCGAGGGCAAGGCCGTCTTCCTCGTCGACCGGGTGGTGCAGTCGCTGCGCCTCTACGACGCCGCGGGTGATTTGAGCCAAGCCAAAGCGGTCGGTCTGCTGGGTCCTGGCCGGCTGTTCCTGGCCGACGTGAAGCCCGGTTCGCCGCCGGTCCGCTACGAGGTCAACCCAACCCAAGCGCCCCCGGCAAGCCGGTGATCTTCTCCACCACCGCCGTCGCCTGCTTCAGCACCTCCGGGTCCGGCGGGAAGTGCGGGTTCGGCACCGCATAAACCGCCATCCGCGCCGCCAACGCGGACCGCAGCCCGTTCGTCGTGTCCTCCACCGCCGCACAATTCGCGGGCGCCACACCCAGCAGCTCGGCCGCCCGCAGGTAGACGTCCGGCGCCGGTTTCCCCGCCCCGACCTGCTCGGACGACACCGCCGCGCCCACCGGCAGGCCCGTCACGTCCAGGAAGCCCTTGATCAGGATCACCGGCGACGAGCTCGCGATCGCCACCGGCCACCGCTTCGACACCTGCCGGACGACGTCCACCGCGCCGGGGATCAGCGGCGGCTCCTCGGCGTACCGGGCGGCCATCCGCTTGACCACGAGTGTGGCGATCTCCGGTGGCGAGAGCCGCGCGCCGAGCTCCTCCACCAAGTAGCGGGCCCACTCCGGGGTGCTCATCCCCTGCTGGGCCCGGGTCGCCTCCTCGCGCCAGGTGCCGCCGTGCTCGGCGACGACCGCGCGCCGCACTTCGTCCCAGATCCGCTCGGAGTCCACCAGTACGCCGTCGAGGTCGAAGATCACCGCGTCCATGGCCCGAGCCTAGCCTGTGAGCGGACTTACTTAGCTACCCTTACTAATTTTTGTTAGCCTGGCTAAGTGACTTCCGAGATCACCGATCTCGCCCACCGGCCGAGTTCGAGACCGACCGCGCCGCGATCGAAGCCGCCCTGCCCGCCCTCGCCAAATTGCTCGTCGACACCAAGAAGGAGGAACTGATCAGCGATGAGCGCTGAACACCACTCGAGTCTGCTGGACGCGGTCAAGGGCCAGCCCAAGCAGGTGTGGATCACCGCGTTCGCCGCGGTCATCGCCTTCATGGGGATCGGGCTGGTCGACCCGATCCTGCTGTCCATCGCCAAGGGGCTGGACGCGACGCCGTCCCAGGTCACCCTGCTCTTCTCGTCCTACCTCGGCGTCCAGGTCGTCGCGATGCTGGTCACCGGCGCGGTGAGTGCCCGCTTCGGCGCGAAGCGCACGGTCCTGGCCGGCCTGACGCTGATCGTCGCGGCCACCGCCCTCTGCGCGGCCGCCGGCTCGATCGAGCAGCTCGTCGGGCTGCGCGCGGTCTGGGGCCTCGGCAACGCGTTCTTCATCGCGACGGCGCTTTCGGTGATCGTCGGCGCCGCGACCGGTGGCCAGTCCGGCGCGATCCTGCTCTACGAGGCCGCCCTCGGTGTCGGCCTGTCGATCGGTCCGCTGCTGGGTGCGCTGCTCGGCAGCATCTCGTGGCGGGGGCCGTTCCTCGGCACCGCGATCCTGATGGCGGGCGCGCTCGTGCTGTGCGCGGTCTTCCTCCAGAGCGACAAGCACGAGAAGCGCGACCCGATCATGCTGCTCGACCCGCTGCGCGCGCTGAAGCACCCCGGCCTGCTGCGCACCTCCGTCGCCTCGGCGCTGTACACCGCCGCGTTCTTCGCGGTCCTCGCCTGGTCGCCGTTCGTCCTCGGCTGGAACGCGATCGCCGTCGGGCTCGTCTTCTGCGGCTGGGGCCTGTGCGTTGCCGTCGCCGGGGTTGCCCTGGCACCGCGGCTGGCCGCCCGCCTCGGCGAGCGGCACGCCGCCGCGGCTGCCGTCTTCGGGTACGCCGTGCTCATGGTGGTCCTGGCCGTGCCGAGCAAGCCGGTGCTGGTCGCCGGGATCATCGTCTCCGGCCTGGTGTCCGGCCTGCTGAACACGCTGTTCACCGGCACCGCGATGGCGATCGGCGACGCGCCGCGGCCGGTCGCCAGCGCGGGCTACAACTTCTGCCGCTGGCTGGGTGGCGCGGTCGCCGCGACGCTCGTCGGGCACGTCGCCGAGTGGTTCGGCTCGCCGCAGGCGCCGTTCGTCGCCTCGGCCGTGCTGTGCGTCGTCGCGGGTGCGCTGCTCTCGCTGCGGGAGAAGAAGGCGGACCCGCACACCGTGCCGCCGGAAGCGGTACTGGTCGGCGAAGAGTTCTGACATCACGCTGAGCGACGGCCCCTGGACCAAGTGTCCGGGAGCCGTCGGCCGTTCGGGGGCGCCCACGCGTGAGCATTGCGAGTAATACACCCGTTGTTCATCCGGATGTCTGGATCGGCTGGTTTTCGGCACATACGGTCACTGGGTTCCCGAACTCCCACCATGGAGGCGCTGTGCCCGACCGTCTGCTCCCGCTGTTCCCCGCACACCCGGGTGGACGTTCCCCGATCACCTGCGAGTACCGCTGCGGCAACGCGTGCGCTCACCCGGAGCCGAACGAGTCCGGGAACGAGTACTTCGGCGACCTCGTCAAGGACATGTCCCGCCGCCGGGTCTTCAAGGCCGGCGCCGTGCTCGCCGCCGCCGCGGGTGGCCTCGCCGCGCTGTCCGGGACCGCGGCGGCCGCCGACGGCACCGCGGCCGCGAACGGACACGGACACGGGCCGAAGCCGCGCCCGGTCCCGGGCACCGACTTCGACCCGGTCCCGCCGAACAAGCTCGACGCGGTCAGCATCCCCGACGGCTACGCCCAGCGCGTCGTCATCCGCTGGGGCGACCCGGTCGTCCCCGGCGCGCCGAAGTTCGACTTCACCAAGCAGACGGCGGCGGCGCAGGCCAAGCAGTTCGGCTACAACAACGACTTCGTCGGCCTGATCCCGCAGGACCCGCTGGGCCTGACCAACCTGCTCGTGGTGAACCACGAGTACACCGCCGAGACGCACATGTTCCCGGCCGACCAGTACGACCCGGCCAACCCGACCGAGGAGCAGGTCAAGATCGCCTGGGCGGCGCACGGGCTGTCGGTGCTGCTGGCCCGCCGCGACCCGGTCCGCGGCGGCCTGGAGGTCGTGCCCAGCCGGTTCGGCCGCCGGATCACCCTCGACACGATCTTCGAGGTCCGCGGCCCGGCCGCCGGGTCGAAGTACCTGCGCACGTCGGCCGACCCGACCGGGCGCAAGGTCCGCGGCACGCAGAACAACTGTTCCGGCGGCGTGACGCCGTGGGGCACGGTGCTCTCCGGCGAGGAGAACATCCACCAGTACTTCGCGAACGCCGGCACGGTCACCGACCCGGTCGAAGCGGCACGGCTCAAGCGGTACGCGATCGGCACCGGCGCCAGCACCCGCAAGTGGGAGCGGTTCGACAAGCGCTGGGACGTCGCGCAGGAGCCCAACGAGCCGAACCGGTTCGGCTGGGTCGTCGAAATCGACCCGAACGACCCGAACTCGACGCCGATCAAGCACACCGCGCTGGGCCGCTTGAAGCACGAGGGCGCGAACATCAAGATCACCGCCGACGGCCGCGTCGCCGCCTACACCGGCGACGACGAGCGGTTCGAATACATCTACAAGTTCGTCTCGAACGGCAAGTACAAGCCCGGCAAGAGCGCGCACGCGCGGCGGCACAACTCGGCGCTGCTCGACGACGGCACCCTGTACGTCGCCCGCTTCACCGGCGACAGCCCGGGCGAGGTCGACGGCACCGGCAAGCTCCCGGCCGACGGCGAGTTCGACGGCGCCGGCGAGTGGATCCCGCTGGCGAGCGGCAACAAGTCCTTTGTGGACGGCATGACCGCCGAGGAGGTCTACGTCTTCACCCGGCAGGCGGCCGACAAGGTCGCCGCGACGAAGATGGACCGGCCGGAGGACATCGAGCCGAACCCGGTCAACGGCCGGGTCTACGCGGCGCTGACCAACAACAGCGACCGCGGCGCGGCGGGCAAGGCGGGCGTCGACGAGGTGAACCCGCGGGTGGCCAACAAGAACGGCCAGGTCCTGGAGTGGGAGGAGGCCCGCGGCGACGCGGCGTCGACCCGGTTCTCCTGGCGGCTGCTGCTGGTCTGCGGTGACCCGAAGGCGGCCGACACCTACTACGGCGGCTTCCCGAAGGACCAGGTCAGCCCGATCTCCTGTCCGGACAACGTCGCCTTCGACCGGCACGGCAACCTGTGGGTCTCCACCGACGGCAACGCGCTGGGCTGGAACGACGGCCTGTTCTCGGTGCCGGTGACCGGAGCCGAGCGCGGTCACGTCAAGCAGTTCCTCTCGGTGCCGGTCGGTGCCGAGACGTGCGGCCCGGTCGTGACGGACCACCTGGTCCTCGTCGCGGTCCAGCACCCGGGCGAGAACGCGGCGAGCTCGGCGAACCCGACGTCGCACTGGCCCGACGGCGGCACCTCGCAGCCGCGGCCGTCGCTGGTCTCGGTGTGGAAGAAGGGCCGCTTCGGGCTGCCCGGCCGCATCGGCGAGCGCTGACCCACCGGGCTCACACCGGCCGAGGTTCACTCTTAAGTGGACGGTTCTCGGCCGGTGCGGGCCCGCACCGCGCGCCATAGTCGAGAGGTGATCTTCTCGGGGCGCACGGTGGCGGTGGCGGTGGTGGCGATCGCGGCGGCGGTCGTGCCCGCGTCCACGTCCACCGCCGCCGACGCGGCGCCGGTCTGCGGCGGGCTGGCGGCGAACCCGAGCCTCGAGCTCGCGGCCCGCAACGGCGCTCCGGACGGGTACGTCTTCGCCCCGGCCGCTCCGGTCCCGCCCGGCACGCCGGCGGCGAAGGTGCCGAAGCTGCTGACCGTGCGGGAGTACGCCGTCGACGGGCAGCGGGCGGCGGTCGTCCAGACACCGGACGGCAAGACCAGCACCGCCTACCAGACCGAGCGGTTCGTCCCCGGCGGCGTCTACTCCCTCAGCGTCTGGACAGCTTCGCGCGCGCCGCGGTACGAACCGGCCACCGGCCTGCGGTTCTACGACGCCACCGGCACGCAGATCCAGGAGACCAAGCTCGTCGCCGACCACTACGCCGGGGACGACACCCTCGTCCACCAGGACTTCCCGGCGGTGACGGCGCCGCCGAAGGCGACGGCGGTGAAGTTCTTCGCCACGACCACCCTCGACCGGCTGCACTGGGACTGCGTCGACCTCCAGCTCGCCGCGTACTCGGTGAAGAAGGAAGTGCAGAACCCGGCGACCGGCGCGTGGGCGTCGTTCGCGACGGTCACCGCGGGCGAAACCGCGCACTACCGGATCACCGTGACCAACGAGGGCACCCAGGACCTCACCGGGATCACGGTGCAGGACCCGTGGTGCGCCGAGCCGTTCGCGCCGTTCGCGCTGGCCGCCGGCGCGAACCGGCAGCTGACCTGCGACCACCCGGACCTCGCGGTGGCCGACAGCGGGCACGTCAACACGGCGAAGGTCACTGGCGTGCACCACCCGGGTGGCACGCTCGGCGACAAGACGGCGTCGGCCACGATCACCGTCCTCCCGCCGCCCGCCATCGCGAAGATCGGCGACTTCGTCTGGGCGGACCGCAACCGCGACGGCCTGCAGGACCCGGACGAGCCCGGCGTCGCGGGCGTCAAGGTGACGCTGAAGGACGGCGCGGGCGGCACGGTCGGCACCGCGACGACCGACGACAAGGGCAAGTACGGCTTCGAGAAGCTGAAGGACGGCACCTACCAGCTCTGCTTCGCCGTCCCGGCGGACTTCACCGTGACCCGCCGCGACGCCGGCAGCGAAGACCGTGATTCGGACGCCGACCCGGGCGGCTGCACCGCCCCGCGCACGGTGGGCCGGCCGTCCCACGAAGACTTCGCGGCGGACCTCGGCCTGCTGTCCCCGACGAACCGGATCGGCGACTTCGCCTGGGCCGACACGGACGCCAACGGCCTGCAGGACGCGGGCGAACCTGGCCTCGCCGGCGTCAAGGCGGTCCTGAAGGACGCCGACGGCAAGGAACTGGCGAGCGTGGTCACCGGCCCCGACGGCGCGTACGGCTTCGACGGCCTGGACGACGGCACGTACCAGGTGTGCTTCACCGCGGACGGCTACCACCCGGCACCCAAGGACACCGGCGACGACGCCCGAGACTCCGACACCGACCCGGCGTCCGGCTGCGCGGACCCGCGCACCCTCGGCACCGGCAAGCGCGAAGACCGCACGGTCGACGCCGGGTTCGCCGCTACGGTGGGGCCATGACGGATCTTCCCCTCGCCCTGGTGACCGGCGCCTCCCGCGGGATCGGCGCGGCGGTCGCCCACCAGCTGGCCCCGACGCACCGGCTGCTCCTCGGCGGCCGCGACGCCGACGCGCTGGCCACGCTGGCGAAGGAACTCCCGGGCGCGAAGCCGTGGCCCGTGGAGCTGACGGACTCCGCTTCGCTCACTTCGGCGGTCGCGGACATCACTTCACTGGACGTCCTGGTCCACTCGGCTGGCGTCGCCCGCCTGAGCCGCATCGAGGACGCCACGGCCACCGCGTGGCGCGACAACTTCGAGGTCAACACCCTGGCGGTGGTCGAGCTGACCCGCCTCCTGCTCCCGGCACTGCGCACGGCCCGCGGCCACGTGGTGGTAATCAACTCGGGAGCGGGCCTGAACGCCCGCCCAGGCTGGTCCCCGTACGCGGCGAGCAAGTTCGCGGTCCGCGCCTTCGCCGACGCCCTCCGCGAGGAGGAGCCGGGGATCCGCGTGACATCGGTCTACCCTGGCCGCACGGACACGGAGATGCAGCAGGAGATCTTCGCGGGCGAAGGCCGCGAGTACGACACGGCGCACTTGCTGAAGGCGGACTCGGTGGCCACCGCGGTCGTGACGGCGGTATCAGCCACCCCGGACGCCCACCCGACGGAGATCATCCTCCGCCCCCGCTGAGCAGCCATCGGGCCCGGCCGAACTCCCCCGCCCTCCCTGGGGGGCGTCCCCAAGTCCAGTATATCGGCGGCTACCGACAAACCCGCCCGATCGACGCTACCGGCCCG
Source organism: Amycolatopsis sp. lyj-346 (assembly GCF_046548975.1). Lineage (NCBI taxonomy): Bacteria > Bacillati > Actinomycetota > Actinomycetes > Pseudonocardiales > Pseudonocardiaceae > Amycolatopsis > Amycolatopsis sp. lyj-346. The sequence goes on along the minus strand of NZ_JAJPWT010000001.1, from coordinate 891,242 downwards.
AGTTGTCCACAGTGCCGTGCGCTTGTGGATCAGGCCCGCAGCCGTGCCGCTGTCTCGGCCACGCCGGCCTGCACCTTCGCCCGGTCCACCTTCACCGACTCGCCGTCGGTCACCACCTGCTCACCCGCGACCCAAACATCCCGCACCCGCCGCGACCCCGCGGCCCACACGAGGTTCGACAGCAGCTGCTCGTCCGGCACCTCCAAACCGCACGCGAACGCCGGGTCGTCCAGGTCGATGTGCACCAGATCCGCCCACCGGCCCGGCTCCAGCGCGCCGATGTCGGACCGGCCCAGTGCCGCGGCTCCGCCGCGGGTGGCCAGCAGGAAGGCGTCCGCTGCCGTCAGCACCGTCGAGTTGCCCGTGGCCAAGCGGGCCAGCATGGCCGCGAGCTGCAGTTCCTCCCACAGGTCGAGGTCGTCGTTGGAGGCCGGGCCGTCCGTGCCGAGACCCACCGAAACCCCCGCGGCCCGCAGATCCGCGATCCGCGCGATGCCCGAAGCCAGCTTCGCGTTCGAGCCCGGGCAGTGCGCCATTCCGACGCCGTGCGAAGCGAACAGCGCGATATCCGAATCCGACAAGTGAATTGCGTGCGCCGCCAGCACCCGGCCGTCCAACATGCCCAGCTCACGAAGCAGTGCCGGCACCGAACCGTGCGCGGCACGAACCGCCGTGTCCTCCTCCGCCGCCTCCGCGACGTGGATCTGCACCAGCGCGCCGCGCGACAAGGCCGACTCCGCCGTCGCCCGCAGGCCATCCTCGGACAGCATGTACGCCGAGTGCGGGCCGAAGCCGAGCTCGATGCGGTCGCCGTGGCCGAAGCGGAGGCCGTCCGTGTCGATCCAGCGCTCGATGGCGGCCAGCTGGGCCCGCCAGTCGAGGCCCGGCAGCTCCATCACCGGCGGCGCGACCAGCACGCGGCCACCCGTCGTGAGGACCGCGTCGACCAGCTGCTCGCCCTCGAAGTACATCTCGGCGCTGGTCGTGACGCCGTGGCGGAGCATCTCGACCGAGCCGAGCAGCATGCCGGTCCGGATGTCCTCCGGGCGCAGCTTCGCCTCGGCGGGCCAGATGATCTCGTTGAGCCACGGCAGCAGCGGCAGGTCGCCGCCCATGCCGCGCAGCAGCGTCATCGGGCTGTGCGCGTGCGTGTTGATCAGGCCGGGCAGCAGGATGCCGGTCAGGGTGGTGACCGGTGCGGCGGATCCGGGGGCGGTGGCCGCCGGTCCGCAGTACGAAATGCGCCCATCGGCGTCGACATCGACGACCGCGTCACGGAGAAGCGAACAGGACGGGTCGGCGGGGAGAACGACAGGGGCGTGGAAACGGCGTTGCATCTCTGGATACTACGCACCCGCAATTACGAAACGACTCCGCTCCGCCACGCCCAGGCCGCGGTCTCCACCCGGTTCCGCGCGCCGATCTTGCTCTGCACCGACGCCAGGTGCGTCTTCACCGTCGACAGCGACATGAACAGCTCCGCGCCGATCTCGGTGTTCGTCAACCCGCGCGCGGCCGCCTTCACGACGTCCAGCTCGCGGGCGGTCAGCGGCTCGGACGGTGGCGCGACGTGCCGCTTCGCCGAGCCGGACCCGTCGAAGTGCTTGAGCAGCCGCACGGTGATCTGCGGGGAGACCAGTGCGTCGCCGCGGTCGGCCGCGCGGACCGCCTCGATCAGCAGCGCCGGGCCGGCGTCCTTCAGCAGGAACCCGGAGGCGCCGTTGCGCAGTGCCGTGTGGACGTACTCGTCGAGGTCGAACGTCGTCACGACGACCACCTTCAGCGGGTCGGCCACGTCCGGTCCGGCCAGTTGCCGGGTGACCTCCAGGCCGTCGAGGCCGGGCATGCGGATGTCGAGCAGGCAGACGTCCGGGCGTAGCTCGCGGGCCTTCGAGACCGCCGAGACGCCGTCCGCGACGTCGGCGACGACCTCGATGTCGTCGTTGGACTCCAGGATCATGCGGAAGCCCATCCGCACCATCTCCTGGTCGTCGGCGATCAGTACCCGGATCACTCGTCCCCTTCCGTGTCTCCGGCCGCCAGCGGCAGCCAAGCTTCGACGCGCCAGCCGCCGTCCGGGCCCCGCCCGGCCGACAACCGGCCCTTGAGCAGCGCGACGCGTTCGCGCATGCCGACCAGACCGTAGCCGCCCGACCCGCCGGCCGGCCGGTGTGCCGTCTCGCGTCCGTTGTCCGTCACCCGCAGGTGCAACTGGTTCCCCTGAACCTCGGCGACGACGAAGGCCTCGGTCGCGCCCGAGGCGTGCTTGCCGACGTTCGTCAGCGACTCCTGCACCAGCCGCAGCGCCGAGCGGCCGACCTCGTGCGGCAGGTCCGGCGGCACGTCCAGGTGCATCGACGTCGGCACGCCGTGGTTGGCCGTTTCGACCAGTTTCCGCAGGTCGGCGCCGAGGTCGGTGGTGGCCTGCTCGCTGAACTCGCTCGACCCGGCCGGTGCGTCGCCGCGCATCGAGCGGACCAGCCGCCGCATCGCCGCGAGGGCCTCGACGCCGGCGTTCTCGATCCGGCCCATCGCCTCGACCGCGATCTCGGGTTTCTGCGCGGCCATCAGCCGGGCGGCCTGCGCCTGCACGACGATCCCGGTGACGTGGTGGGCGACGACGTCGTGGAGTTCGCGGGCCAGCGCCATCCGCTCGGCCGTCTGCGCGTCGCTCACCGCGGACTGCACGGCCTGGGTCCGTTCGGAGTCCCGTGACCGCAGCATCAGGCCGAGGGCGATGGAGATGCCCAGCATCAGCGTCGCGGCGAAGGCGAGGATGGACAGGGTCTGGGGATCGGTCTGCAGGCCCTGGCGCGCGTCCGAGTTGAGGATCGTCGCGAGCGCGACGACGCTCGAGAGCACCGCGACCCGCGCCCAGGACTGGCTCAGCCCGCGGGCCCGGGTCAGGTTCACCACGACGCCCATGCCGGCCACGATCTGCGTGGCAGGCACGCCGCCCGGCACCGGGTAGTCGAAGGAGCGCAGCTGCAGGAACGGCGTGATGACCGCGGACAGCAGCATGACGCCGGCGAGCCCGAGGAGCGCGTCCGCGGGCCGCCGCGGGGACAGCACCGCGATCACGGCCGCGAGGATCGAGCAGAACAGGATCGGGAACCCGCGGGCGGTGTTCGAGTACGTGTAGCCGAACTCGAACAGCAGCGCGAAGGCGAGCAGCCCCATCAGCGGCCACTGCCCCATCGCCAGCTCGTTCATCCGGCGCAGCCGCCGCGTCCGCGGATCGGCGCGCGGGCCGCGGTCGCGGGCCGCGATGGCGGGCACCAGCGGGCCGACGAGCAGCAGCAGGCCGAACAGCAGCGCCTGGGTGCCCGTGCTGCTGTCGATTTGGGCGACGCCCGCGTACCGGCCGAAGACGGCGACGAGGCCCGCGAAGACCAGGAAGCCCACCACGCAGAACGCCACGCCGGCCCGCGCCCGGCGGGCCACGTAGTAGACCATCAGCACCCCGGCCACGACCTCGGTGATGGTCACCTTCGGCAGCACGCTGGAGTACGGCGGGATGCGCAACGCGTGGATGAAGAGGGTGGAAAAGATCAGCACCCCGCCGCCGGCCACCGCGGCGACGGCGGCCCGCTTCTGGGCCCAGAGCCCGCAGGCCACCATCGCGAAGATGCCGGGCAGCAGGCCGAAATCGACCAAGCGCGGGCCGTGCTCGTCGAGCGCCGCCTGGGTTGTGTAGACGACGTCGAACAGCAGGGCGGCGAACAGGACGGCCGAGGGCACGCCGATGCGCCGCACCAGGGCGGTGGTGCGGGTGGAGAGCGTTTTCGGCAGAGGCGCGGCGGGCACAACGTGACGTTACGTGATTCCCCGGCACCCGCACCTTGGCCGACTGGCCCGCGCTGCCTCGGCCGATCGGCCGAGGCGGACCGGGGTGTGACTGGCCTTCTGCCCGAAGTGGACGCCCCCTGATCTCGGTGAAGCTCATCGGCATCAAGATCCGAACGACAGGGAGAACCTCGTGGACCCGAACACTCCACACGCGACGAACGGCCCGGTGCTGTCCGGCCGCGGGCTGGTGAAGCGCTACGGCACCCAGTACGCCCTGGCCGGCATCGACATCGACATCCAGCCGCGGGACGCCGTCGCCATCGTCGGGCCGTCCGGCTCGGGCAAGACGTCGCTGCTGCACGTCCTGGCCGGCATCCTCCGGGCCGACGACGGGCAGATCTTCCTGGGCGGGCAGCGGATCGACCACCTCGGCGAGAAGAAGCGCAGCGAGCTGCGCCGCACCGAGTTCGGGTTCGTCTTCCAGTCGGGGATGCTGGTGGCCGAGCTGACGGCCGAAGAAAACGTCGCGCTGCCGTCGCTGCTGGCGGGGCTCGGCCGCAAGGAAGCCATCGACGCCGGCCGCGTCTGGCTCTCGCGCCTCGGCCTGGCCGGCAAGGAACGCCGCCGTCCCGGCGAGCTGTCCGGCGGCGAGGCCCAGCGCGTCGCGATCGCGCGGGCGCTGACCCACCGGCCGAAGGTCATCTTCGCCGACGAGCCGACCGGCGCGCTCGACACGCGCACCGGCCGCGAGACGATGGACGCCCTGCTCGGTGCCGCCCACGAGACCGGTGCCGCGGTGATCGTGGTGACCCACGACCGCGAGCTGGCCGAGTCGATGCCCAAGACCGTCTCCATCCGGGACGGCCTGATCGCGACGAGGCTGGCGGCGTGAACTCCCTCCAGATCGCCCTGCGGGTGCTGCGGGTGGACCGGCGGACCCGGACGTCGGCGATCCTCACCGCGATCGGGGTGGCCGTCGCGACCGGGCTGGTGCTGCTGCTGGCGACGCTGCCGTTCGCCACGCAGAACCGCGAACAGCGTGCCCTCTGGCAGGGCGCCGACTTCTACAGCCGCAACGCCGACGGCCCGGCCAAGCTGCTCTACTCCGCCTCGATGGACTACTTCGGCGGGCAGCAGATCACCCGCGTCGACGTCGCGCTGGCGCCGGGCGCGACCGCGGCGGGCATCGCGCTTCCGCCGGGGGTGCCGCAGCTGCCGGGGCCGGGCGAGACCGTCGTGTCACCCGCGCTCGGCCGCCTCCTGCAGGCCCACCCGGCCGCGGAGCTCGGCGACCGGTTCGGCAAGCCCGTCGGCGCCTTCACCGAAGACGGCCTCCGGTTCCCGGAGCAGCTGGTCGCGCTGACCGGGCACACCCCGGACGCGATGCCGGAGAACGTTTCCCCCTTGGCGGGTTTCCCGAGCGGGAAGGCGAGCCCGGATCCCCTGCTCATGCTGCTGTCCTGGGTCGGGATCATCGTGCTGCTGGTGCCGAGCCTGGTGCTGGTCGCGTCGTCGGCGCGGCTGACCGCGGCCCGGCGGGAACGGCGGCTCGCCGCGATCCGGCTGGCCGGGGCGACGCCGGGGCAGGTCACGAACATGGTGGCCGCCGAGACGACGTTGTCGGCAGGCATCGGCGCGCTGCTCGGCCTGCTGATCAGCCCGGCGCTGCACGGCCTCGCGTCGTTCGTGCCGTGGGCCGGCGGTACCTGGCTGGCGGCCGACTTCGCGCTGCCGGCCGGGCTGACGGTGTTCATCGTCCTGCTCATCCCGGTGCTCGTGGTGCTGGCCGGTGTCCTCGGCCTGCGCCGCGTCTTCAAGAACCCGCTGTTCGCCACCGGCGGCCACACGAAGAAGCCGCTGCGCTGGTGGCGGCTGCTGGCGCTGCCCGCGGCCGGGCTGTTCTTCCTGGTCGCGGTGACGACGGTGAAGGAAACCGGCGGCATCGGGCTGGTGATGGCCGGGCTGTTCCTGCTGGTCGGCTCGGCCGCGATCGTCGGGCCGTGGGTGACGTCGGCGGTCGGCGGCACGTTCGTCCAGGCTTGGCGGCGCCCGTCCGCGCTGCTCGCCGGCCGCCGCCTGCGTGACGACCCGAAGGGTGCCTACCGCGCGTCCGCCGGGATCGTGCTCGCGGTGTTCGCCGGGTCGATGGCGCTGACGCTGCTGCCGACGTTCGAGTCGATGGCCGGTGGCGGGCGGTCCTTCGCCGACTCCGTGCTCTACGTCGACTCGGACGCGTCGCACGCGGGCAAGATCGTCGACCAGGCCAACGCGTCCCTCCAGAAGTACGGCCAGTCCGAAAAGGCGGTCGCGGTCGGCGAGGTCTACCTCGTCAAGGGTGCGGGCGACAACCGCTACGGCCACCGCGCGCTGGTGATGACCTGTGCCGACGCCGTCAAGCTGACCCGCTTCGGGCTCACGCCGGAGAACTGCACGGGCGGCCCGGCCGTCTTCGGCGACTCGGCGATCGACCTGGCGCAGTACCGGATCGCCGCGAACTGGGACGGCCCGGCGATGGCCGCGAAGTCGGGGACGCGGGTGGAAGCCGTCCACTACCCCGACGCCGACCTGTCCGGCTCGCTCGTCATCGACCCGGCCGCGTTGCCGGACGGCTTCACGCCGAAGGACTACACCGTCGTCGCGCCGACCACCGACGCGAACCGCGAGACCGTCCGGACGGCCTTGGCCGGACCGGCGGCGGGCGCGGAGATCGGCAGCCGCGACCAGTACCTGTACAACCAGCAGACCGAGCTCGGCGACCTGCGCCGGGTCACGGTGATCGGGCTGATCGCGGCGGGGATCCTGGCCGGCTGCAGTGCCGCGGTCGCGACGGCGGGTTCGGTGATGGACCGCCGCCGCACGTTCGGCGCGCTGATGGCCGCGGGCACGCCGGTGCGGGTGCTGGCGAGGGCGTTGCGGATGGAAGCCGCGCTGCCGGCACTGGTCGCCACCATCGGCGCGGGAATTGTCGGAGTACTGGTCGGTGTTGGGCTCTACAGCATGGTCGACGAGCGGGGCATCGTGCTCAGCCCGTGGCTGCTGGCGCCGGTCGTGCTCGGGGTCGGGGTGGCCCTGCTCGGCGCGTCGGTCTGCACGCCCGCGCTCAAGCGGGTCCAGGCCGAGCCGCTGGCCGACGAATAGCGCGTTCGCCCCTCTGTCGGGGGAGGGGCGAACCCCGCACTTTCACGTGGAAGTGCCCACCAGGGAGGGGCACTTCCACGTGGAAGTGCCCCTATTGCTTCTCGAAGACGAGGTCGTGGGAGACGCGGCCTTCGACGTCCGCGCGCTGCTCGAACTTGGTCACCGGGCGCCACTCCGGCCGGGGGGCCCAGCCGTCGTAGCGGTTGCGCAGTGCGGGTTCGGCGGAGCAGACCTCGAGCATCTGCTCGGCGTAGTTCTCCCAGTCGGTCGCCATGTGGAAGGTGCCGCCGGGCGCGAGCCGTGACGCGACGAGCGCGGCGAACGACGGCGACACGATCCGCCGCTTGTGGTGCTTCTTCTTCGGCCACGGGTCGGGGAAGAACAGCCGTACCCCGTGCAGCGAGTTCGGCTCGACGTGCTTGGTCAGCAGCACGACGGCGTCGCCGTGCAGCAGCCGCAGGTTCTCGACGCCGAGCTTTTCGGCGCGCAGCATCAGCTGGCCGAGGCCCGGGTCGTAGACCTCGGCCGCGACGTAGTTCAGCTCCGGCGCCGCGGCGGCCAGCTGCGACGTCGTCTCGCCCATGCCGGAGCCGATCTCCAGCATCACCGGCGCCTCGCGGCCGAACCACTCCGTGAAGTCCAGCGGACCGGCGGGCAGCTCGCTCACCGTGCGGCCCAGATCAGGCCACAGCTCGTCCCAAGCGCGCTGCTGCCCGACGGTCATCCGGCCGCCGCGCTTCACGAAGCTGACGACACTGCGTAGCCGGGGTTGGTCCTCGTTTTCCACGGGTGGAATGTAGCTGGGCTCGCAGCGCCTCCGTTGAGGGTGGTGGCGGGGGCATGGATGGATCAACGAACTGCTTCGAACACCCCGAGACGAGATCGCAACCCGGCCAGCCCGGCGACCGGGATCGGGTCCGGTGTCCGCCCGGTGTGCGCGGGCAGGACGTCGATCCAGCCGGCGTGCCGGTCGGTGTTCATCACCGTCGTGGGAATCGCGTGCCCCGATTTCCCGCGTTCGGACGGCATGAACTCCCAGTAGCCGGATTCGCCGTCCGCGGCCCACGGGACGAATTCCCACCCCGGGCGCCTGCCGAGCAGTTGCGCGATCCGGTCCTCGACGCGGAAACCCTGTTCCCGCGAATCGAGCTTGCCGTCCGCCATCGCGCGCAGCCACCACGGCGCCGGGACCGGGCCCGCCATCCCGCTCGAAGCGCGGAACAGGGCCAGGACGTTGTCTTCGGGCGCGCGGTGCACCCACGCGCGGCGGAGTTCGGCCGGCGTTGCCGCCGTCATGGCGGCCTGCGGGAGTTCGATCGCCCGCGACCATTCGAGGTGCAGCATGGGTTCGAGCCGGGGAGCGTCGTCTTCGGCGCGGGCCCGGGGAATCGTGCCGCCCAATTCTTGCCCGGTGTCCACCGTCAAGATTCACCTCCAGGGGAGCTCAGACGGGTCCGGTGCTTCACTTATGAATCTTGCCTGGTCGTAGCAGTATGTCCGGTGCCTGTGAGAGAAGCCACAGTTGTTTCACCTTTTGTTAACAAGGTTCTGTGCGGTATTGAGACGGCGGTCACGCTCAGGCGTCGCGCCGTGCCGTGACGAGGACGCCGGCCACGAACAGGGCAACGGTGATCGCCGCGAAGTAACCGAGGTAGCCCCACGGTCCCAGCGGCGCGGGCGGCAGGCCCAGTGGTCCTGCGGCGAACCCGCCCGCCCCGAGGAACTCGTCGGCGGCGTGGAACGGCATCCACAGGTAGAGCTGCCTGCCGATGCCCGGGATGAAGACGAGGACGCCTTCCAGCACCTGTGTCCACACGAGGACCACCGTCAGCGCGAAGGCGACGCTGCGCAGCAGGAGCGCGACGCCGACCCCGGCCACCGCGGTGAACAGGAAGACCAGGCTCTGGCCGAGCACCGAGCGCCACGCGGCGGCCGAATGCAGCGCGAGGTCGGCGTCCGGCTGCACCAGCGACGCCAGTCCCCAGGAGCCGAAGCCGATGGCCAGCCCGAGCACCGTGCCCAGCGCGCCGAGGACCACGACCTTGGCCAGCAGCGCGGGGACCCGGCTCGGCACCGCCTGGAACGTCAGCCGCATGGTGCCCCAGTTGAACTCCGACGCGGTGGCGAGCACCGCGAGGACGAGCAGCACGGTCCGGCCGTTGCCGCTCGCGAGCTGGGTGTTGCCGACGGTCGGCGGGATCTCCGGGCCGGCCAGCGCGAAGAACAGCGCGGTGAACGCGAGCGGCGCGACGATCGCGATGGCCAGGCACCACCACGGCGCCCGGGTGCTGACGAGCTTGATGCGTTCGGCGCGGAGGAGGTTGGCGATCATCGTGAGGCCTCCGAAGACGGCACCGCGAACTCGACGGCGTCGCGGGTGAGGTCGAGATAGGCCTGCTCGAGCGAGCCGGTGAGCGGGCTCAGCTCGTGCAGCGTCGCGCCGGCGTCGAAGGCGAGCTGCCCGATCCGGTCACTGTCCAACCCGGACACCAGGAAGGCGCCGTCGGCTTCGGTGAACTCGGCCTGCCCGGCGAGCGCCGCCCGCAGCTGCTCCGCGTGCGGGGTGCGGACGCGCACGCCGTGTTCACTCGTCTGCGCGATGAAGTCGTCCATGGTGCCCTGGTAGATCAGCCGGCCGCGGCCGATCACCACGAGGTCCTGCGCGGTCTGCGCCATCTCGGGCAGCAGGTGGCTGGACACGAACACGGTCCGGCCTTCGGCGGCCAGCGAGTGCAGCAGCTTCCGGATCCACGCCATGCCCTCGGGGTCGAGGCCGTTGACCGGCTCGTCGAACAGCAGCACGCGCGGGTCGCCGAGCATGGCGGCGGCGATCCCCAGCCGCTGCTGCATGCCGAGCGAGTACTGCAGGACGCGCGTCTTGCCGACGCTCGTCAGCCCGACCAGCGTCAGCACCTCTTCGACCCGCTTGTCCGGGATGCCGTTGGTCGCGGCCAGCCAGCGCAGGTGGTCGCGCCCGCTGCGGCCCGGGTGGCGCCAGGTGGCGTCCAGCATCGCGCCGACCGTCCTCAGTGGATCTTTCAGCTGCCGGTACGGGACGCCGTCGACGAGCACCCGGCCCGCGTCCGGGCTGTCGAGGCCGAGGATCAGCCGCATCGTCGTCGACTTGCCGGCGCCGTTCGGGCCGAGGAAGCCGGTGACGCGCCCCGACCGCGCGGTGAACGTGAGTTCGTTGACCGCGGTGGTGGCGCCGTACCGCTTGGTCAGTGCTGTGGCTTCGATCATGGGCTCCCCCGTCCGTCCAGGGGAGCCTACTGCGAAACGGGAATCCGGGTCGCCCCCCGACAGCGCGACCCGGATTCCCGGTTTCCCCTATTTCCCCTGTTTCCCCTCAGGCGTCCCGCTTCTTCGCGACCCCGAGCGCGACGAGCAGGAACACGACCGCGATGCCGGCGAAGTACGCCAGCGCCCAGCCGGGGCTCAGCGGCGAGTCCGACGGCGCCGGGCCGTCGCCCCCGACGGCCGAGCCGCGCAGGAACTTGTTCGCCACGTTGAACGGCAGCCACTCGTGGATGTTCTGCCCGACCTTCGGGATCAGCTGCACCAGTTCTTCGACGGCCAAGTAATAGATGAGCAGCAGGGCGATCGCCCCGGCGCTGTGCCGGATGAGGACGCCGAGCGCCACCGCGAGCACGGCGCTGACCGCGAACACCGGCCCGAGCCCCGCGACGTTCAGCCAGTCCTGCGTGGTGTGCAGGCCCAGGTTGTCGTTCGGCCGCATGAGCAGGCCGAGACCCCAGGCGCCGAACGCGGCGATCTCGCCGATGACCAGCGCGACCAGCGCGACGACGGCCGCCTTGGCGATCAGCGCCGGCGAGCGGTGCGGCACCGCTTGGAACGTCGTGCGGATGGTGTTGAAGCGGTATTCGGTGGTCACCGAGAGCGCGGCGAGCACCATGACCACGGCGATGCCGAACTGGGAGCCGCCGAACTGGGTGGCGGCCACCGAGAGCGGTTCGTCGGCGGGCGACGCGCCGGCGATGATGGCGGCGAAGCCGACGGCCAGCGTCAGGGTGATGAGTGCGCACCACCACGGTGAGCGGGTGCTGAACAGTTTGATGCGTTCGACCGCGAGCAGGTTCATGATCTTGGTTTCCCCGGTTACTTGGCGGACTCGAGCACGTGCTGCGCCTCGGCGTCGAGGCCGGTGTGGTACTCGACCGAGTCGCCGGTGATCTGCATGAAGGCCTGCTCGAGCGAACCGGTCTGCGGGCTCAGCTCGTGCAGCACGATCCGGTTGGCGGCGGCGATCTCGCCGATCTTGTCGCTGTCCATCCCGGACACCACGAGCGCGTTCGCCTCGTCGACGACCCCCGCGCTGGCGCGCTGCAAGGCGTCGCGGAGTTCGGCCAACTGCGGAGACCGCACCTTCACCGTGTTTTCGGCGGCGCGGGCGACGAATTCTTCGGTGGACGACTGCGAAATCAGCTGCCCCCGGCCGATCACCACGAGGTTGCTCGCGGTCAGCGCCATCTCCGAAAGCAGGTGGCTCGACACGAAAACCGTGCGGCCTTCCTCGGCCAGCCGGTGCATGAACTTCCGGATCCAGAGGATGCCCTCCGGGTCGAGGCCGTTCACCGGCTCGTCGAACAGCAGCACCTCGGGGTCGCCGAGCAGGGCGGCCGCGATGCCGAGGCGCTGCGACATGCCGAGCGAGAACCCGCCGGCGCGCTTGTTCGCGACGCTGGTCAGGCCGACCGTCTCGAGCACCTCGTCGACGCGGGCGGCCGGGATGCGGTTGGACTTCGCCATCCACAGCAGGTGGGCGCGCGCCGAGCGGTTCGGGTGCACCCACTTCGCGTCGAGCAGGGCGCCGACGGTGCGCAGCGGCTCCTTGAGGTCGTGGTACTTCTTGCCCCCGATGGTGACCTGGCCGCCCGTCGGGTTGTCCAGGCCCAGGATCATCCGCATGGTGGTGGACTTGCCCGCCCCGTTCGGACCGAGGAAGCCGGTGACCTGGCCCGCGGCCACGGAGAACGACAGGTTGTTCACCGCCAGCGTTTTTCCGTACCGTTTGGTGAGGCCCGTTGCCTCGATCATGACTGCTCCTCTTCCGCCCCTCGCTTACGACGCGTTCATCGTCGCGGGTCGGGGGTGGTTTGCGCGTCACCCTCAAGGCCGAGCCGCTCCCCCTACCTGAGTAGTACCTTGCTGGCTCTTCGGCCGATGCGCGATCCGTGATGACCCTGAGACGACCCTGATTCGACGGCATTAATGAACTGTGGTTCAATAACTGCGTGGCCCGGCCGAGGAGCATCACCGACGAACGGCTGCTGGGTGCGGCGGAGGCGGTGATCGGCCGCTGCGGCCCCGGTTTCACGCTGGCGCAGGTGGCGGCGGAAGCCGGTGTCTCGGTCGGCACGGTCGCGCAGCGGTTCGGCTCCAAGAGTGGCCTGCTGCAGGCGATGAGCCGCCGGGCCACGCGGCGGGCGGTCGAGCAGATGCGCGAGTGCGCGGAGCGGGCGGACGATCCGGTCGGCGGCCTGCGCGCCGCGGCGGTGTCGGTCTACGCGGTGCTCGGTGACGCCGAAGAGGCGGCGAACCACCTGGGCCAGCTCGGCGTGGACATCGGCGACCCGGTGCTGCGGTCGCTGCTGGGCGAGCACTTCACGGCGGTCGAGGAAGAACTGCGGCGGCTCGTGCGGGCGGCGGCTGGATCGCTGCCGCACGCGCCGAGCGTGCCGCGGGCGGCCCGCGCGGTGCTCGGGGTGATCAACGGAGTGTCGATCGACTGGTCGATCCGGCCGCACGGGCGGCTGGCCGACCGGCTGGCGGAGGACGTCGACGCGGTGCTGACCGCGTGGCGGGGACGGGAGAACACGTGAGTTTGCAGGGGAAGGTAGCGGTGGTCACCGGGGCGACCCGTGGCTGCGGACGGGCGATCGCGGTGGAGCTGGGCCGCGCGGGCGCGACGGTGTACGTCACCGGCCGCACGACGCGCGAAACGGCGTCGCCGATGAAGCGCCCGGAGACGATCGAAGAGACGGGCGAACTGGTCGAGGCGGCGGGTGGCCGCGCGGTCGTCGTCCGCTGCGACTTCACCTCGGTGTCCGATGTGGACGCACTGAAGGCGCGCATCGAGTCCGAAGCAGCCGGAATCGACATCCTGGTCGACGACGTCTGGGGCGGCGACATGTACTTCCACTTCGACGCGCCGTTCTGGGAGACGCCACTGGAGGACGCGCTCACCCTGACGCACAACGCGCTCGACACGCACCTCATCGCCCTGCACAAGCTCCTGCCGCTGGTGGTTGCCCGCCGCGGCCTGGTCCTCGAGGTGACCGACGGCGACAACGACGACTACGTCGGCGCCGGCCTCCCCTACTACCTGGCCAAGTGCGGCATCCGCGCGCTCGGCCGGGCGCTGGGCGTGGAGCTGAAGAAGGACGGCTGCGTCGGCCTCGCCGTCACCCCGGGCTTCCTGCGTTCGGAATCGATGCTCGACCACTTCGAGGTCACCGAGGAAAACTGGCGCGACGCGGTCGGCAAGCTCGCCCCGGCCGACTTCAAGATCTCCGAGACCCCGTACCTGCTGGCCCGCGGCGTCGCGGCCTTGGCCCAAGACCCCGAGGTCTCCCGCTTCGCCGGCCAGACCCTGGCGTCCTGGACCCTGATGAAGGAGTACGGCTACACCGACATCGACGGCGACCGCCCGGACTTCGGCCGCTGGCTAACCGAAGTCCGCCACGCAGGCAAGGACCCGGCAACCACCCCACCCACCACCTTCCGCTAACCCCCAAGGGCGGCACTTTCACGTGAAAGTGCCGCTTGAGCGCGTTAGGCGAGGCCGGGGCGGGCGAGGCCGGTTTCGTAGGCCAGCACCACGGCCTGCACCCGGTCCCGCAGCTCCAGCTTCGCCAGGATCCGACCGACGTGGGTCTTTACGGTCGCTTCGGAGAGGAACAGTGCGTCGGCGATCTCCAGGTTCGACATGCCCTTGGCGATCAGCACGAGCACCTCGCGTTCGCGGTCGGTGAGCACGTCGAGCTCGGCGGTGTCCCGCATCGGCGAGCTGCCGGTGCCGACGAAGCGGTCCAGGAGCCGGCGGGTCACCGACGGCGACACCACCGCGTCGCCCGATGCGACCGCGCGCAGTGCCGACACCAGGTGGTCGGGCTGGGTGTCCTTGAGCAGGAACCCGCTCGCGCCGCCCTGCAGCGCCGCGTAGACGTACTCGTCGAGGTCGAACGTCGTCATCACCAGCACGCGGGCGGTGCCGTCGGCGACGATCCGCTTCGTTGCCTCGACGCCGTCGAGGACCGGCATCCGGATGTCCATCAGCACGACGTCGGGACGCAGTTCGGCGGCCAGCTCGATGGCCTGCGCGCCGTCGCCGGCCTCGCCGACGACGTCGATGTCGGCCTGCGCGCCCAGCACCATCCGGAACCCGACGCGCATCAGTTCCTGGTCGTCGACGACCACCACCCGGATCACTTGTCCAACCTAACCGGCAGGGCCGCGCGGACCTGCCACCCTCCGCCCGGGGCCGGGCCCACGTCCAACGTCCCGCCGTACACGTGCGCGCGCTCGCGCATGCCGATCAGGCCGTTCCCGCCCGGCAGCCGGGGGTCGCGCCGTCGGGCCGGGACCAGCTGCGGGACGCGGCCGGCGCCGTCGTCGGACACGAGCACCTCCACCAGGTCGCCGGTGCGGTGGACCCGCACCGAAGCGGTCGCGCCGCGCCCGGCGTGCTTGAGCGTGTTGGTCAGCGATTCCTGCACGATCCGGTAGATGCCCAGCGAGACGCCGGCCGGCAGGTCGCCGAGCTCGCCGAGCTCCAGCTCGACCGGCACGCCGGCGGTGCGCATCCGGTCGGCCAGCTCGGCGACGGCGTGCGCGTCCGGCTGCGGTACCCGGGGCTCACCGTCCGCGTCGTCGCTGCGGAGCACGTCCAGCAGGCGCCGCAGCTCGCCGAGCGCGCCGCGGCCGGTCTCGGAAATCGTTTGCAGGGCCCGTTGCGCGAGCTCGGGGTTGCTCTGGATCGCGTACGACGCGCCGTCGGCCTGCACGACCATGACGCTCACCGCGTGCGCGACGACGTCGTGCAGCTCGCGCGCGATGCGCCCGCGCTCCTCGGCCACCGCGATCCGGGTGGCCTGGTCCCGTTCGGTCTCGAGCAGGTGCAACCTGGCCTCCACTTCCACGTCGTAGGCGCGCCGGGCCCCGACGAACTCGCCGAGGGTCCAGCACAGGGCGATGCCGAACGCGAGGAACAGCACGGAGATGACGAGCTCCGTCTGGTCCAGCGCCAGCTGCACGGCCGACGCGGCCACGACCGCGCCGACGAACACCAGCCCCTGCCGCCGCCCCGCGTAGACGACGACCGAGTAGATGCTCATCGCGAGGCCGGCAACGCTCGCGATGCCGAGCTGCAGCGTCGCGTGCACGATGCTGATCACCAGCACGGTGTAGGCCGACCACAGCGGCGACCGCCGCCGGAACACCAGCGGCAGCACCATCGCGATGTTGACCGGCACGGCGACGTACCAGGGCGGCAGGCCGACGACCTCGTCCAAGCCGCCGGCGGCGAACAACATCAGGTCGAACAGGCCGAGCAGGACGGCGAGCACCGAGTCGCCCGCCATGGGGTGGGCACGCATCCAGAGGCTCAGCCGTCGCACCACACAACACTAGGTCGCGCCGCGGAGACGGCGCGTCGGTCGGCGGTACCACCTTCGGTGCGACCTGGGGATGAGGCGCATGGCACGATTCAGGGGTTGTCGTACAGGGGTTGTCCGTGAGACGGGGGAGGGCTGGGGGCCGTGACGTCACCGGAGCAGGGCCGGCTCGCGGGTCCGCTGTCGATGTCCGTGGCCAACCTGTGCCACCGCCTGCAGCCGCAGGTCTCCGCGCGCACCGCCGCCGGGTTCGCCGAGGTGCTGCGCCGGCTCGGGGCGCCGCTGCAGGTGGCCGTCGCCGGCCGGATCAAGTCGGGCAAGTCGACACTGGTCAACGCGCTGATCGGGCGCCGGGTCGCGCCCACCGACATCGGCGAGTGCACCCGGCTGGTGACCCGGTTCCAGTACGGCACGGTGGACCGTGTCGAAATCGTCTTCACCGACGGCCGCAAGCAGGTGCTCCCGTTCGCCTCCGACGGCATGATCCCCGCCGAGCTGGGCGTCGACATCGAGCAGGTGTCGCACATCGAGGCGTACCTGACCAACGCCGTCCTCCAGGGCATGACGGTGATCGACACCCCGGGCCTCGGTTCGCTGGACGCCGCATCGGTGTCCCGCACCGAGCAGCTGCTGGGTGCGGCTAAGCACCGCAAGGAAGAGGACGACGAGGGCTCGGACGAGCTCGACGACACCTCGCGCAACGCCGTCGCCGGCGCGGAAGCCGTCCTGTACGTCGTCACCCAGGGTGTCCGCGCGGACGACCAGCAGGCCCTCGCCGCCTTCACCGCGGCCACCGCGAGCCGCGAGGCGGGCCCGGTCAACGCGATCGCCGTGCTCAACAAGGCCGACACCATCGCGCCCGAGTCGGTCGAAGGAGCGGGCGGCGACGTCTGGAAGGC
Organism: Amycolatopsis sp. lyj-346; assembly: GCF_046548975.1. Classification (NCBI taxonomy): domain Bacteria; kingdom Bacillati; phylum Actinomycetota; class Actinomycetes; order Pseudonocardiales; family Pseudonocardiaceae; genus Amycolatopsis; species Amycolatopsis sp. lyj-346. The sequence continues at coordinate 874,780 of NZ_JAJPWT010000001.1, read as the reverse complement.
CGCGACGCTGCTCGCCGAGAAGCAGGCGTCGACGCTGAAGCCGCGTGTCGCCGACGTGCTGCCGGTGATCGGGCTGATCGCCGAATCCGCCGAGTCCGGCGGGTTCACCTCGGCCGACGCCGAGGCCCTGCGGCAGCTCGCCGACCTCGACGACGACGTCCTGCAGACCATGTTGATCTCGGCCGACATCTTCACGAGCTGGGAGTGCGACGTCCCGGCCGGCACCCGGCTGCGGCTGCTGGAGAAGCTCGACCTGTTCGGCATCTCGCACGCCGTCGAGGCCATCCGCAAGGAGCCGGAGCTCACCGCGGGCGCGTTGCGGCGGGCGCTGCTCGACGCGTCCGGCCTGGAGGCGGTCCGGCAGCGGCTGGCGGTGGTGTTCGCCGCCCGCGCCGACGGCATCAAGGCGGCCGCGGCACTGGCCTCGGTGACCGCGCTCGCGCACGCGTCGGCCGATCCGGCCGAGCGCCAGCGCGTCCACGACGCGATCGAGGTGCTGCTCGCCAAGCCCGAGGCCCACCAGTTGCGGCTGCTCGAAGCGCTGACGCTGGTCGCCTCCGGCGCGGTCGACATGCCGGAGGACCTGTCCGAAGAGGTGCTGCGGGTGGGCAGCAACGCCGACATCGGCGCCCAGCTCGGCAAGCCCGGCGCCCCGCGGCCGGAGCTGGCCGCGCACGCGCTCGAGCGCGCGGGCTGGTGGCGGTCCTTCGCGTCCTTCGGGGCGACGCCGGCGCAGAGCCGCGTCGCGCACGTCGTCCACCGGGCGTACTTCCTGATCTGGCAACAGGTCAGAGAAGGGTGAGTTTGTTGCTGCTTGCCGACTTCCCCTGGTGAGCCCCTTCTTCCGCGTACTGTTGAGTCGTGCGCCTAGAAAACACGACATCCTGGCGAGCCGGCTGGAGCAGCGAGACCGAGGTCGACGTTGCGCTGTACATCCGTGACGCCCTGGCACTGTCCGTTTCCGAGGGACAGGTGCTGCCGCCGGTGGAGCCGCAGGTCCCCGTGCACGTTCCGGCCGGGCTCGACCGGGCGGCCGTGCAGGCGCAGTGGGCCGACTGGTGGGTCGATCTGCTGGCCTTCCTGCGCAGCCGCGAGGACCCGGACCCGCGCAGTGCCCGCGCCCGGTACGGCCGGACGGCGCTCGCCCCGGGCTCGGCGATGCGCCAGGCGGTCGACTTCTTCGCCCCGGCCGCGGCGCGCCACTTCGCCAACGCCCGCGGTCCGGCCCTGCGCGGGACGCAGGAGCCGCCGGGCACCACCCCGTGGGCACCCGGCTTCTACCGCCGCCAGATCGTGGCGGGCGAACGGCTCGGCCAGCTGGTGCGCGAGGCCGAGGTGAAGCAGGGCCGCCGCGCCTACCCCTTCCGCCTGAACGTCATCGAGATCTCGGTGGCCGGCTCGATCTGGCTGCGCACGGCCGAAGACCAGCTGCTCGTTTCCTCCCGCCTCGCCGAAAACGGTCCCGGCCTGGAAGCGGTCCTCCGCGAAGTGATCGACGATCTCGTCTGACCCCCGGCTGCATAAACCGAGCGCGCGGTCTAATAATGGGGTATGGAAACGACCGTCGACGAGCCGTCTTGGCTGCGCACCGGGTCCTGGGTCGGCTGCCCGCTCATCGGGGGCGCGCTCGGCGTGGGGGTCTGGGCCGGCGCCGCCTGGGTGAGCGACCTGCCCGTCTTCCCGTTCCAGGGCGTGTTCAAGGTGCTCACGAAGCTGCCGCAGCCGTGGGCGACGCTGGCCGCGGTGGCCGGTGGGCTCCTGCTCGGCCTGGTGTTCGCCGCGATCTGGGCGCACGAGCGGCTCGTCGTCACGGTGTCGCCGACCCGGGTCACCCTGGTCCGCGGCGACAAGACCCGGCGCATCGAGGCCGACCTCGAGGCCGTCTACCTCGACGGCAAGGAGCTGGTCCTGCGCACTACGGACGGCCGGGAGATCGCTCGCGAGAAGACCGACCTCTCCGGCCGCGAGCTGGCGCCCGCCTTCGCCGAGCACGGCTACCCCTGGCAAGACGAGCCGCCGGTCGAGCGATGAGGACCGTCGACCCGGCCAAGCACGCGGCCAAGCGCCGCGCGATCGTCGACGCCGCCGCCGGGTGCTTCGCCGAGAAGGGCTTCGAGCGGACGACGACGGCGGACATCTGCCGGGCCGCGGGCATCAGCTCCGGCAGTCTCTTCCACTACTTCCCCAGCAAGCGCGCGGTGTTCACGGCGATCTTCACCGACGACGCCGTCGAGACGGCCGAACGCCTCGAAACCGCGGCGAAGACCGGCGATCCGCTGACCGCGCTGCTCGACGTCGTCACCGAGCTGGCCGGCCAGCTCGCCCACCCGGCGGTCGCCCGGCTCGTGCTGGAAGCCGCCGCGCAGGCCGCCCGCGACGACGACTTCGCCGAGCTGATCCGGCGGAACGACGTGGCCCTCCGCGACGGCTTGACCGTGCTGGTGCGGCGGGCCGCCGACGCCGGGCTGATCGACCCCGGCGTCACCCCGCGCGCGGCCGCCGGCTGGCTCGTCGGCCTGATCGACGCGATGATTTCGCGGGTCACCCTGGACCCGGACCTCGATCTGGCGGCCGAACTGGCGATCCTCCGGACGATCCTGATCCGGTTCCTTCGCCCGGCTTCGCCGCCGGACGGCGGCTGAATGAGGTTCACTGTGGGCATGGCGTGGTTTCGCAAGGACGGAACCGAACGCGGTGCCGCCGCGTCGGACACCGATGTGCATCCCTTGCAGCAGCAGGTCGCCGCCCCCGAAGGAGTCGCGGACCTGGAGCGCGCGCTCGCCGACCGCCAGGCCCTGATCCAGATGTGCCTGTACGCGCTGGACCGCGCCCGCAGCGGCGGCGTCGTCGAACGCCTGGAGGAAGGGCTCGCCGCGATCGGCGTCCAGGCCTTGCGGCCCGACGGCGAACGGTTCGACCCGGCCCGGCACGAAGCCGGCGGCGCGGTCCCGACCGAAGACCCGGCGCTCGACGGCATCGTCGCGGAAACCGAAGTCACCGGCTTCGCCGACCACGACCGCCTGCTGCGTCCCCCGATCGTCACCGTCTACGCGAAGAAGAGCCCGTGAGCGCACCGACCGCGCCGAGCCTGCCCGCGCAGGTCGCCGCGACCCGAGACCAGCTGCTGACCGTCGTCCGCGACGCCGATCCCGACGCCGCCAAGTGGGTCGACGACATCCGGAAGGCCCGGCCGAAGAAGCCGGCCGTCGTGGTCGTCGGCGAGACGAACCGCGGCAAGAGCTCGCTGGTCAACGCGCTGCTGGCGCGGCCGGGGCTGTCCCCTGTGGACGCCGACGTGGCCACCGCGACCTACCTGGTCTTCGACCACGCCGGCACGTGGGGCGCGCAGGCCTGCTACCCCGGCCAGCTCGCCCCGGTGCCGATCGACCTCGGCCAGCTGATCAACTGGGTCTCCGCCGCCCACGAGCTGCCGCCGGGCCAGATTCCGCCGCGGTACGTCGAGGTCACCGGGCCGGTGCCGCTGCTGGAACGGCTTTCGCTGGTCGACACGCCGGGCGTCGGCGGGCTCGACTCGATGCACGGCCAGCTCGCCAAGGAAGCCGCCGCGGGCGCCACCGCGCTGCTGTTCGTCGTCGACGCCTCGGCGCCCTTCACCTCGAGTGAGCTGCAGTTCCTGCGTGACGTCGGCGAGCGCGTCGAGACCGTGGTGTTCGCGCTGACCAAGGTGGACATGTTCCGCGGCTGGCGCGAGATCATGGAGGCCGATCGGCAGCTGCTGCGCGAGCACGCGCCCCGCTTCGCCGAAGCGGTGTTCCACCCGGTGTCGGCGCGGATGTTCGAGACCGCGGCGAAGGCACCCAACGAGCAGATGGCCGCGATGCTGCGGGAGAAGTCCGGGGTCGCGGCGATCCAGACGGCGTTGCAGGAGCTGCTCGTGGGCCGCTCGGCGATGCTCGGCGAGGCGAACACGCTGCGCGCGCTGTCCAGTGCGCTCGGCGAGCTCAAGGCGAAGCTGCAGGCCGAGAGCCGGGCGCTGTCGGCGGGCGAGGCCGAGGCCGAGCAGCTGCGCGAACGCCGTGACCAGCTGCAGGCCGAACGCCGGAGCTCGACCCGCGGCTGGCAGCTGAAGCTGCGCGGCGAGGTGCAGCGCACCCGCGTCGAGGTCGGGCACGAGAGCAGCCGGCAGATGCGGGACGCGCAGACCCACTTCCGCCAGCTGATCGACGCGGCCAAGCGCGAAGAGCTCGCCGCGCTGCCCCAGCAGGTCGACATCGCACTGCAGACGACGTCGCAGCGGATCTCGATGCTGCTCTCGCAGCGCCTGAACCAGGTCACCAACGTCTCGCTGTCGGAGCTGTTCTCGCCCGAAGAGCTCGACGTCATCCGCGCGCAGTTCGCCCGGGCGGGCGGCCCGCCGGTGGTGCTGCGCCCGCCGGACAAGAAGCCGCCGACGGCCGAGGACAAGCTGCTCGTCTTCATGGGCATCTCCGGCGGTGTCGGCGCCGGCAAGATCGTCGCGCTCCCGCTGGCCGGCGTCGCGATCCTCAACCCGGTCGTGCTGCCCGCGACGATCATCATCGGCCTCGGTGCCGGCTGGTGGATGGCCCGCACCCGCAAGCACGCCGCCGACAAGCAGCACATGAAGCAGTGGCTGGTGGAGGCCATCGCGGACGCCCGCTCGACGCTCGACCAGCTCGTCGCCGAGCAGCTCATCGAGGCCGAGCAGCAGCTGTCGATGGCGCTGGACGAGGCACTGGGCCGTCGCATCGACGCCATCGAGGCCGAGCTGAAGGAAGTCGACAAGACGATCAAGATGGGCGCGCAGGAGCGGGCCAAGAAGATCGCCGTCGTGTCGAAGCGGCTCAAGGAGGTCAGCGACGGCCGGGAGCGCGCCGAAGCCTTCCTGACCCGCATCCGGGCGCTCCGGGACAAAACCGCCTGAGCGCCGGTCCGGTTGTGGAGCGGAACCGAACGGGCCTACGGTGAGTCATACCCTCAGACAGCAGGTCGGAGCGTGTTACCCGGTTCGAAGGGGGAAGTCCCATGTGGGTCGACGAGAGCGGCGGCAGCGACACCGACGCGAGCAGCGCGGACGCGATGACCGTCCACGTCGACGGCCAGGAGTACCAGGCCGAGGTCAACTACGACGTGAACGAAGACGGGGTGAACGACACCGCGATCATCGAGCACGAAGACGGCTCGGCGCAGGCCTTCATCGACACGAACCACGACGGCGAGGCCGACCACTACGCGGTGCTGGACGAGAACGGCAAGGTCGTCGAGCAGGCGGTCTACGACGAGGCCAGCGGCCAGTGGGTCCAGGACGGCGGCGGCCAGGACGACTCCGACACCGGCGGCCGGGACGACAGCTCCGGCGGCCACATCCACGCCGACCTGCCGGACGGCGAGGTGGACGCGGGGGTCGCGACCATCGACACCGACCACGACGGCCACAACGACACCGCCATCGTCGAGACGAAGAGCGGCGGCACTATCGCCTTCACCGACAAGGACGGCGACGGCGAAGCCGACATCGCGGTGCAGACCGAGGCCGACGGCACGACCACGACGTTCGAGCACTCCGGCCCCGGCCAGTGGACCGAAGTCTCCAGTGGACTGATGAACGCCGGGACCGACGGCGACCCGGCCGCCGACGCCGCGTGGGGCGAGGCCGGCACGCAGACGCTCGAGGGCGTCGCGCGCATCGACTCCGGCACCGGGCAGTGGATTTCGCCGAACTGAAGGTGACCCAGGTCATAGTTTGAAAGCCCGAGGCTCTTGCCTCGGGCTTTCTTCATGTCGTCAATGAAAACGAGCAGGTCACAGAATCATGTGGGGTGCGACCCCCACGCCCGCCCGGGCGCTCCCGCCCCGGACCCAGGGGAAGTGGCGAATGTGAGCCAGCGCACCGCAAGATTTTCACCGAATACACCGATCAAGTGACATCTGAATCGATTCCCTTATCGTTCTTGTGAGAGAACCTACACGTCAGCTCTCGGTTACTCGCCGGTCATGCGGCTACTCTCGGGGAATCCCAAATCGCACACACCGGTTCGCCAGCCGGTGTGCGAAGCCATTCGGTCGCCGGCAATGACGCCCGCACCGGGACAACGTCGTTCCGGTGCGGGCGCATTTGTCGTCGGAAGTCAGGAGTAGAGATGACCGCAGTCGCCATCCCCGGACTGGACACCGCGCCGACGACGCACACCGGCGTGCTGTCCTTCGTCCGGGAGGTCGCCGAACTGACCACCCCGGACCGCGTGGTGTGGGTCGACGGGTCTGACGAAGAAGCCGCCCGGATCAACCAGGAGCTGGTCGAGGCGGGCACGTTCGTGCAGCTCAAGTCGAAGCCGAACTCCTTCTGGGCCACTTCCGACCCGAACGACGTCGCCCGCGTCGAAGACCGCACCTTCATCTGTTCGGAGCGTCCCGAGGACGCCGGTCCGACCAACAACTGGATGGACCCGGCCGAGATGAAGGCCACCATGACCGAGCTGTTCCGCGGCTCGATGCGTGGCCGCACGATGTACGTCATCCCGTTCTGCATGGGCCCGCTCGGCGACGACAATCCCAAGCTGGGTATCGAAATCACGGATTTCGCCTACGTCGTCGCTTCGATGCGCGTGATGACCCGCGCCGGCAAGGCGGCGCTCGAGAAGTTCGTCGCTCCCGACGGATCCGAGCGCGAATTCGTGCCCGCACTCCACTCGGTCGGCAAGCCGCTCGAACCGGGCGAGAAGGACGTTTCCTGGCCCTGCAACGAAACGAAGTACATTTCGCACTTCCCCGAAGAGCGCGCGATCTGGAGCTACGGTTCGGGTTACGGCGGCAACTCCTTGCTGGGCAAGAAGTGCTACTCGCTGCGCATCGCTTCGGTGATGGCCCGTGACGAGGGCTGGCTCGCCGAGCACATGCTGATCCTCAAGCTGATCTCGCCCGAGAACAAGGTCCACTACGTCGCGGCGGCGTTCCCCAGCGCCTGCGGCAAGACCAACCTCGCCATGCTGCAGCCGACCATCCCGGGCTGGCGCGCCGAAACCCTCGGCGACGACATCGCCTGGATGCGCTTCGGCGAGGACGGCCGGCTGTACGCGGTCAACCCCGAGTTCGGCTTCTTCGGCGTCGCCCCGGGCACCGACTGGCACACCAACCCGAACGCGATGCGCACGATCGAGAAGGGCAACACGGTCTTCACGAACGTCGCACTGACCGACGACGGCGACATCTGGTGGGAGGGCATGGAGAACAAGCCCGCCCACGCCACCTCGTGGAAGCAGCAGGACTGGACGCCGGATTCCGACGAGAAGGCCGCCCACCCGAACTCGCGCTACTGCACGCCGATGTCGCAGTGCCCGATCCTCGCGCCGGAGTGGGACGACCCGAAGGGCGTGCCGATCTCGGCGATCCTGTTCGGCGGCCGCCGCAAGACCACCGTGCCGCTGGTGAACGAGGCCCGCGACTGGCAGCACGGCGTGTTCATGGGCGCCACCATGTCGTCGGAAACCACCGCCGCGGCCGCCGGCGCGGTCGGCAACGTGCGCCGCGACCCGATGGCGATGCTGCCGTTCCTCGGCTACCACGCCGGTGACTACTTCAAGCACTGGCTGAACCTCGGCAAGAACGCCGACGCGAACAAGCTGCCGAAGATCTTCTACGTCAACTGGTTCCGCCGTGGCGACGACGGCCGGTTCCTGTGGCCGGGCTTCGGCGAGAACTCGCGGATCCTCAAGTGGGTCATCGAGCGCGTCGAGGGCAAGGGCAACGCCGTCGAGACGCCGGTCGGCTTCGTGCCGCGGGCCGAGGACCTCGACACCGAGGGCCTGACCGAGCCGATCGAGGACATCCAGGCCGCCCTGGACGTCAAGCCCGAGGAGTGGCGCGAGGAGCTGCCGCTGATCGAGGAGTGGTTCGAGAAGATCGGCGGCAAGGTGCCGACGTCGCTGCGTGACGAGCTCGACGCGCTGGCCCAGCGCCTCGCCTGAGCTCCTTGAGCAAGGGACGCCTTCCGGCCGCATCCGGGAGGCGTCCCTTCTTCATGTCCGGGGTAGTTTCGCGGCCATGAGACCGTTCCGGTTCGGCGTGGCGTTGTACGTGCCCGGATCACGGGCCGAGTGGGTGGCCAAGTGCCGCCAGGCCGAGGACCTCGGCTACGACGTCGTCGGCGTGGTCGACCACCTCGGACGGGTGGCGCCGGTGCCGGCCCTGCTCCTCGCCGCCGAGGCCACCGAGCGGATCCGGCTGAACACCTACGTCCTCAACGCGAGCTTCCACAACCCGGTGCTCCTGGCCCGCGACCTCGCCGCGCTCGACGAGTTCACCGGCGGCCGGGTGGAGGTCGGGGTCGGCGCCGGGTACGTCCGCGCGGAGTTCGAGGCCGCCGGGATCGACTGGGGCACGCCCGGCCGCCGGTTCGGCCGGCTCGTCGACGTGGTCACCGAGATCGAGCGGGCGTTCACCGGCCGCACGCGGCCGCCGCTGCTGCTCGGCGGCCGCGGCGACCGGATGCTGACCTTCGCCGCCGCGCACGCCGACACCATCGCCCTCACCGGCACGGCGCCCGGCGCGGCCGAGGGGCGGCTGGCCCTGGCCGGTCCCGCCGCGCTGGCCGAGCGCGCCGGCTTCGTGCGGCGGGCGCTCGGCGGCCGGGACGCCGAGCTGAACCTGATGGTCCACTTCGTCCGGATCACCGATGACCGGCGGGCGGCACTGGAGACGGCCCACCAGCTCGTGCCGCACCTCGGCGTCGAGGAGCTCGGCGCGCTGGCCACGGTCCTCGCCGGCTCGGCGAAAGCGGTGGCCGAGCAGCTGCGGCGCACCCGCGAGACCCTCGGTGTCAGCTACTTCACGGTGCTCGAAGACGACCTGACCAGGCTCTCCCCGGTGATCCAAAAGCTCCGCTGAGTACCTTGGTCAGCATGACTGGGGATTTCCGTTTCGGTGTCAACATGGTCGTGCCGGACAGCCGCGCCGCCTGGGTCGAGAAGTGCCGCAAAGCCGAGGACCTCGGCTACGACGTCCTGTCGGCGGCCGACCACCTCGGCATGGCGCCGCCGTTCCCGGCGCTCGTGCTGGCCGGCGAGGTCACCTCGCGCGTCAAGCTGAACACCTTCGTGCTCAACACGCCGTTCTACAACCCGGTGCTGCTGGCCCGGGACGTCACCGGCACCGACCAGTTCACCGACGGGCGCCTGGAGCTGGGGCTCGGCGCCGGGTACGTGAAGGCGGAGTTCGAGGCCGCCGGGATGCCGTTCCCGTCCGCGCGCGAGCGCGTCGACCACCTCGAGCGGACGATCACCGAGCTCAAGCGGCGCTACGCCGATCCGGAGCACAAGCCGGCGCCGGTGCGCCCGGCCGGGCCGCCGCTGCTGCTCGCCGGCCGCGGCGACCGGATCCTGACGCTGGCCGCCGAGCACGCCGACATCATCGGCTTCACCGGCACCACCAAGACACCCGACGGCGCGCCACTGGCCGCGGCCGGGCCCGAGGAGGTCGACGAGCGGGTGGCCTTCGTCCGGGCGAGGCTCGGTGAGCGCGAGTCCGAGGTGGAGTTCAACCTTCTCTGCCAGTTCGTGAAGGTGACGAACGACCGGGCGGCCGGCCTGGCCGAGGTCGAGCAGCTCGCCGGCGGGCGGCTGACCGCCGCGGAGGTCGGCGAACTGCCGGTGGCCCTCGTCGGCACACCCGCGCAGATCGCCGACCAGCTCCGCGGGCGCCGGGAGCGGTTCGGGTTCAGCTACTTCACCATCCTGGAACCGTTCCTGGAGGAGTTCGCGCCGGTCCTCGAGCACCTCCGGTGATCGACGCGAAGGCGCTGGGCGTCCGGGCCGGCGAACTGTGGCTGTTCGACGACCTCGACTTCTCCGTCGACCCCGGGGAGTGCGCCGCGATCGTCGGGCCCAACGGTGTCGGCAAGTCGACGCTGATGCGCTGCTTCTACGGCATGCAGAAGCCGCAGCGAGGCCGCGTGCTGGTCGACGGGAAGGCGCCGGACGAGCGAGACGTCGAGTTCCGGCGCACGGTGTCGGTGCTCTTCGACGACTCCGACTTCTTCGCCGAGCTGACCCCGCTGCAGCACCTCGAGCTGATGGCCGGCTCGTTCGGCGCCGACCTCGGCGACCACGAGGAGCTGCTGCGTGACGCGGGCCTCGGCGAACGCATGCGCGTGACGTCCGGGCACTTCTCCGCGGGCCAGCGCCGTCGCCTGCTGCTGCTCGGCGTCACCGCCCGGCCGCACCGGGTGCTCCTGCTGGACGAGCCGGAACGCGCGTTGGACACCGCGGGCAAGGAGTGGCTGGTCGAGGTGATCGCCCGGTCGACGGCGGCCGGCGCGGCGGTCGTGGTGGCCACCCACCACCCGCCGCTGCTGGAGGCCGCGGACAGCGTGCTCGAACTGTGGTGACGTCGGCGCCTCGCCGGATGCGGATTCCGGGTCGCAAGCGGTTCGGCGGGATCTTCAGCGGCGACACCGCCACCTTCGCCTTCCTGTTCGGCTTCGGGTTCCTGTTCACCGCGTTCTTCCACGTCGACAGCTGGCGGCCCGCGCTCTACGGCTCGTCCACTCCGGCCTTCCCGGCCGTGCTCGGGCTCCTGACGCTCTGCTGCGCGGTCGGCTGGCGCGGCCTGCTTCGCCGCGGCTTCGCGTGGGTCGAACCGGCGGAGCTGACCTGGCTCGACTTCGCCCCGGTGGACCGCGGCCGCGTCGTCACGCTGCGGCTGCTCGGCGCGTGGACCGGCGTGGTCGCGGTGACCGGTTACCTGGCCGCGCTGCTGCTCGCCGTCGGCGGGGCCGGGCTGGCGGAGTGGCGGGCGGCGATCGCGATGGTCGCCGCGACCGGGGTGGCGGCCTTCGCGACGGCGAGGCGGACGTCCCGGCGCCTCGACGCGGCCGGCCCGCTGGTGCTCGCGGTCCTCGGCCTGGGGATCGCCGCGTTCGGCCTCGGCCCGGCGGCCGTCCAGCTCGTCGCGGCCGGGGTGCTGGCCGCGGCTCTCCCGCTGGCCTTCGGCGGCGAACCGGTGTCGCGCGCGGGCCGGGCGGCCCTGCTCGCCGGGTGGGACGGCCGGGTGCTGCGCGCGGTCGCCGTCACCTTCCTCGACCCGTTGATGCTGCTCCCGCCGTCCGCGCCGGTCGGCGGGCTTTCGCTGCGCCGCCCGACCCCGCTGCGGCTGGCCTGGGCGGGCACGCTCGGCCGGTCGCGGTACGCGGGCGCGGCGCTGCTGGTCGGCCTCGCGGTCGTCGTCGCGCACATCGCGGTGCCGACCGTGCCGGGCGCGGTCCTGATCGGCATCGGCGCGTACGTCGCGCTGATGCCGTTCGGCGGCGGGCTCGGTGAACTCTGGCGGAACCCGGGACGGCGGCGGTGGCTGGGCTCGGCCGACCGCAACCTGGTGCTGGCCCACGGCCTGGTGCTCGCCGGCGCCGGCCTGCTCTGGGCGGCGGTGCTCGTCTTGGTCACCCGCGCGGGTGGGACGTCGTTCGCCGCGACCGCGTGGCTCGCCGTGCCGCTGTCGGTGCTCTCGATCCTGCGCACGGTCACCCGGACCGCCGTTGACTACGCGAATCCCGGGTTCATCGACACCCCGATGGGCCCGATGCCCGCCAACCTCACCCGGCAGCTCTTCCGCGGTCTCGATCTGCAGGTCGTCGGCATCGTGGTGCTCGCCGCCGCCGTTTGACCTACTCTCGGTGCGACGAAGGGAGCAGCCAGTGGGCGGCGGGCACGCACCGGGCGTCGGGCGCAGGGCGACCAGCGAGTTCCCGGCCGGCTGGACCGACGAGCAGATCATCTCCGTGGTCAAGGACGTCGCGAACGACCCGAGCGAAGCCCGGCGGCAGCAGCGCAACGGCCGGTGGCGCTGTGCCGGCGAGCGGTTCAACGTGCACGTGATCGTGCTGGTCGAGGACAACGGGCACGTGCACACCGCCTACCCGGTGGCCGGGCCGGGCGTGGTCCGCAACCCCGACACCGCGCGGGACCCGGCGAACCCGACCGTCGCCGACCTCAAGGGCAACCGGATCAGCTTCTTCGCCGACAGCGTCCTGACCACGATCGGCAACCGGCTCTCCCCGGAGGACTACACGCACTACCGGACGCTGCTGTGGGCCGGAGAGTGGGAGGAACTGGCCGACGTGCTGGCCGCACACGCGGTCCGGGTCGGTTTCGGCTTTTCCGCCGACGAGTTCTCCGACTTCGAAAAGCTGCTCAACAGCTACGACCTGCCGGTGCGGGGCTGCGCGTTCCTCAACGACCGCGAGCACATCCTCAAGCAGCTGCGCCCGCTCTAGCTGGCCTGCGAAAGCGGTGGTGACGCGGCGGGCGTGACGACCGCGCGCAGTTCGTCCAGCGGCAGGCCGACGGCGTCGGCGATGGCCGTGACCGTGAAGAACGCCGGCGTCGGGATGCGGCCGGTCTCGATCTTCCGGAGCGTCTCGACCGAGATCCCCGCCTCGGCGGCGACGTCGACCATGCTCCGGCCGGCCCGCGCCGCCCGCAACGCCTGGCCGAGGCGTTCGCCCCGTTCGCGCTCTTCGTCCGTCAGCGGCACTCGCACCATGAGACCGATTCTAATACCACTCCCCATACCACTGGAGTTGTCCACTGCCTGTGGATAACTCTGTGCACAGGTGTGGAAAAGGCCCCGCCGAGCCGAAGCTCGACGGGGCCCCACCAGATCTAGTGCCTTCAGGCGCCCGCGGGCACCGGAAGTGGCATGCCGGGCAGGTTCTGGTCGTTCGGCACCACGCCGTCGACCAGGTAGGCCTCCACGACCTTGTCCACACCCACGTTGCCGCCGGCGTAGATGCCGTGGTCACCCTCGCCGGTGATCGTCAGCATCCGCGAACCCGCGAACGCCTTGTGCGCACGCTTCGCGCCCTCGAGCGGCGTCGCCGGGTCGTGCTCCGACTGGACGATCAGCACCGGCGGGACACCCTTGCCGTCCAGCACCGGGAGCGGGGACGGCGGCTTCTTCCAGAACAGGCACGGCTGGATGAACCAGCCGGCACCCAGGAGCGGCAGCTGCTTGTCGATCAGCTTCTGCGAGTCCTTGATGGCGCTGTTGGGCGAGCCGGTCCACGGACCCTCGTTGCACGGGATGGTCCAGAAGCTGGCGTCGTAGGAGTCGCCGTCGGCCGGGACCATCAGCGGCTGCGGGCCGTAGGTGACGGTGCTCTTGTCGCCGGCCTTGACCTTCTGCGCGGCCGAGGACTTGGCCTGCGCCGAAGCGGTGCCCTGGGTCAGCGTGCGGACGCTGACCAGGTAGTCGGCCAGGCCGGGGAACGCGCGCTTCGAGTAGATCTGCGACGCGATGAACGAGTCGAGCCCGTTGGCCGAGACGGTCGAGCCGTCGGGCAGGGTGACCGCGCCCTGGGTCAGGGCGTAGCGGACCTGCTCGTAGGTCTGGCGGGCCGCCTCGCCGGTGGTGCCGAAGTGGTAGAGCTTGTCGTACTTCGCCATCCACGGGAGGAAGTCCTGCCGCCAGCGGCGCTCGAAGCCGAGCGGCTGCCAGTCGAACGACTTCTGCCAGGTCGTGGTGAACTCGGTCGCCGAGTCGAGCACGAACCGGCCGGTGCGGGTCGGGTAGGCCTGCGCGTAGTGCGAGCCCATCCAGGTGCCCGCCGAGTAGCCGACCCAGTTGATCGTGTCGCGGCCGAGCAGCACGCGCAGCAGGTCGATGTCCTTGACCGTCTGGTCGGTGTTGATCAGCGGGCCCAGCTCGCCGGACTTCTGCTGGCAGGACAGCGCCGCGTACTTCGTGGCCTGCAGGATCAGGTTCAGGTTGCCGCGGTCCCGGTCACGCGGGTCCAGGTCCGAACCGGTGCCGATGGCGCCGCCGCAGGTGATGTTGGTGCTCTTGCCGGTGCCGCGCGGGTCGAACCCGACGATCTCCTGGTGCTCGCGCAGCTTCGTCTGGTTGCGCAGGCGGGCCGGGAAGTTGCGGCCCGGCGCGCCGGGGCCACCGGGGTTGGTGACGACGCTGGCGGTCGAGTCCAGCTTCGCCTTCAGGCGGCTGACCGCGATGGTCAGGTCGATCTGGGCGTTCGCCTGGTACCAGTTGCGCGGGGTCTTGTAGGTCGCGCACTCCATGTCCTCGGCGCCCGCGGGCGGGGCCGACGGCAGCTCGGAGGGGACAGCGCACTTGTGCCAATCGAGCTTCTGGTTCGCGTACTGCGCCGGGATGTTCGTGGAGTTCAGCGGCTGCTTACCGGCCGCGACCTCCTGACCTGCGAATGCAGGAGTGAACCCGGCCAGCAGGGTGCCGGCGATGGCCGGGATCACCACCGCGTAGCGGAGTCGAGTCATTCGGTTGCCCCTATCGGGTATGCGCGTGCGGAGTCGGGTTATTGATATAGGCCCCGTACCGGCTGGGCAACCCACGTTCGTCGGAGAGCGTTCCGCGCGGCGATCAAATCGATATCCGACTTGCGTGACTCGCTGTCACCCAGGTCTTAAGGTCATGCGGTCGGTTACGGGAGTGTTAGGTGAGGTCCGATGTCGACTGTGAAGCACGACGGGAAGGTGCGCGGGTTCCAGTTCAGCCCGTGGAACCTGCTCCTGATCGTCCCGCTGCTGGTCCTGGTCACGCCGCTGTTCAACATGGACGGTCCACGGCTGTTCGGGCTGCCGTTCTTCTACTGGTTCCAGTTCCTCTTCGTCGCGATCGGGGTGCTGAGCACCTGGATCGTCTACCTGATGACGCGGGACAAGCCGACGGTTGACGCCCCGGACAAGCTGAGCGTCGACGACCTGGATGAGGGGGACGCTCGATGAGCAACCTGCAGTGGCCCGAGCTGATCATCTTCACGATCCTGTTCGCCCTGGTCACCGTGCTCGGCTTCATGGCGTCGCGCTGGCAGCGCGGCAGCACGCTCGACCACCTGGACGAATGGGGTCTCGGCGGCCGCAAGTTCGGCTCGTGGATCACCTGGTTCCTGCTCGGCGGCGACCTCTACACGGCGTACACGTTCGTCGCGGTGCCCGCGCTGGTGTTCAGCGCCGGCGCGCTCGGCCTGTACGCGCTGCCGTACACGATCGTCGTCTACCCGATCGTGCTGCTCCCGGCGCTGCGGATGTGGTCGGTTTCGCGGGTCCGCGGCTACGTCACCCCGGCCGACTTCGTCCGCGGGCGCTTCGGCTCGCCGATCCTCGCGCTGCTGGTGGCGATCACCGGCATCGTCGCGACCATGCCGTACATCGCGCTGCAGCTGGTCGGCCTCGAAGCCGTGCTGCGGACGATGGGCATCAACGGCTCCGGCATCGTCGGGCACCTGCCGCTGCTGGTCGCCTTCGTCATCCTGGCCTTCTACACCTACCAGTCCGGCCTGCGGGCGCCCGCGCTCATCGCGTTCGTCAAGGACATCCTGATCTACATCGTCATCCTGGTGGCGATCATCTACCTGCCCTCGAAGCTGGGTGGCTGGTCGCACATCTTCGACACCGCGGTGGCCAAGTTCGACCAGACGCCGTCGAAGGCCGACGGCATCCTGCTGACGGCCAACAACCAGCTGCAGTACGCGACGCTGGCGCTGGGCTCCGCGCTCGCGCTGTTCCTCTACCCGCACTCGCTGACCAGCGTGCTGGCCTCGCGCGGCCGCAGCGTCATCAAGCGGAACATGGTCGCGCTGCCGGCGTACTCGCTGGTGCTCGGCCTGCTGGCACTGCTCGGGTACGTCGCGATCACGGCGGGTGTCAAGCCGCTGACGAACGCGGCGACCGGCAAGCCGGACGGCAACACGATCGTCCCGGTCCTGTTCGACAGCACCTTCGCGTCCTGGTTCGCCGGCATCGCGTTCGCCGCGATCGGCATCGGCGCGCTGGTGCCGGCGGCGATCATGTCGATCGCCGCGGCCAACCTGTGGACGCGCAACATCTACAAGGAGTACATCCGCAAGAACGCGACACCGCAGGAAGAAGCCAAGCAGGCGAAGCTCGCTTCGCTGGTCGTGAAGCTCGGCGCGGTCGCCGTGATCATCCTGATCGACCCGCAGTTCTCCATCGACCTGCAGCTCATCGGTGGTGTGCTGATCCTCCAGACACTGCCGGCCGTGGCACTGGCGCTGTACACGCGCTGGTTCCACCGCTGGGGCCTGATCGCGGGCTGGATCGTCGGCATCGGCTGGGGCCTGATCATGCTGTACGGCATCCCCAACCCGGCCAGCGGAAAGCAGCACTTCGGCGGCTCGGCGCTGCCGCTGGGCAACCTGTCGCTGTTCGGCTGGCACCCCTTCGCGGGTTCGCCGGTCCAGATCTACGTCGGCTTCGTCGCCCTGATCGGCAACCTGGTGGTCGCGGCGATCGTCACGGTGATCGCGCGGAAGATGAAGGTGTTCAACGGCACGGACGACACCGAGCCCGAGGACTACCACGCCGACGAGCACGACAAGGACCTGCGCCCGATCGGCGTCCACTAGTCCATCAAGGACGGTTTTTGAGCACGATCGTCCGTGAGACGAGGTAGAGCACCAGGCCGTTGAGCAGGTGCCAGAGGAAGTGCGTGCCGGCCGGGACGTAGTCGCACACGTCCCGGTCGAGCGCACGCAGGCTCAGTGAGAGTGCGAAAACGGCGCCCGCCACGGCGAAGTGCGTCCAGTAGGCGTCGCGCGCGAAGGCGAGTGCGGCGGCGAAGACCGCCAAGCCAATGAGGGCGCCCAGGTAAAGCCCGCCACCCAGCAACGCCGTGACGAGGGTGAGCGCGAGGAACACGGGCGCGGCGACCCACGCGTGCCGCCGGCTCCAGAACGTGCGCGCGAACAACACGGCGTACACCAGCACGAACCCGAGGATCGCCACCGAGTCCGCGACGGCGGCCCACCGCGTCGCGAGCAGGTGGAAGGCGGTGCTCGCGACGAACACGAGCCCGATCAGCGCGGCGAGCACCCGCCCGACGCGGCCCCCGTTGGCCAGCCGCCACACGAGGATCGCGGCGACGAGAAAGGTGAAGTTGCTGAGACTGTTGAGCGGCTCACCCCAGAGCCCGGGCCCGATCCGTTCGCAGTACCCGTCGACGTAGTCCGTCACGCCGCTACCCAACCACGGCTGGCGTGAAGCGCAGTGACAACCGTGGCTTCGCCCCGGGCCGGGGGCTCCGCCACCCGGACCCCCGAAAGGCCTGCAATGAGCGACGACGCCGTGAGCCGGTTCCCGATCACGGAACCGGAAGACCTGCCCGACGACCTGCGCGAGCGGATCGGCGCGATCGCGGAGAAGTCCGGCTTCGTGCCGAACATCTTCCGCGCGCTCGGCCACCGCCCCGCCGAGCTGCGCGCGTTCCTCGACTACCACGACGCGCTGATGGAACGCACCGACGGACTCACCAAGGCCGAGCGCGAGCTGGTCGTCGTCGCGACCTCCGGCGCCAACCACTGCACCTACTGCGTTGTCGCCCACGGCGCGATCCTGCGCATCCGCGCCAAGGACCCCGAGCTGGCCGACCGCGTGTCGAGCAACCCCTGGCAGGTCGAGCTGGACGAGCGCGGCCGCGCGATCGTCGACCTCGCGCTCGCCCTCGCCCAGGACTCCGCGCTGTTCGGCGAAGGCGACCTCGAAGCCGCGCGCAACGCCGGTCTGACCGAAGACGAAATCTGGGACGTCGGCGCGATCACGGCGTTGTTCGCGATGTCGAACCGGCTCGCCCACCTCACTGATCTCCGCCCGAACCCGGAGTTCTTCCTGCTCGGCCGGGTGCCGCGCTAGAACTCCAGGCGCCAGAACTGCTGGACCAGCGCCGGCCCGAAGCCGTCGTGTGGTTCTTCCTTGACGAGCTGGAACCCGGCGGCCCGGTAGATCGCGTGCGCGGCGGTGAGCGCGGACATCGTCCACAGCTCCACTGCCCGGTAGCCGTGCGCCCTGGCGAACTCGACGCACTCGGTGACGAGCCGCTTGCCGACGCCGTGACCGCGAGCCGACGGTTCGAGCAGGAGCAGCCGCAGCTGCGCGGTGCCGTCGTTCTCGCCGCGCTCGCAGCCGATGCTGCCGACGCGCTCGCCGTCGAGTTCGGCGATCCAGAACGCCTGCCCGGGGTCGTCGCTGCGGTCGGCGAAGCCGGCGACCGCACGCGCGACGAGTCCCTCGAACCGCGCGTCGAAGCCGTACTCGCGGGCGTACAACGCGCCGTGTCGTTCCACCACCCAACCGAGGTCACCCGGCCGTGGTGGGCGGAGGACGAGGGCCGGGTCGCGACGGCGGTCGCCGACCAGGTCGCCGATCGTGCGCATCGCCGCCAGCAGGCGCTGCTGGTCTTCGTCGGCGAAGCGGTGCAGCAGCCCGCCGATCCGGTCGGTCGAGCGGCGGTTCAGCACCGCGAAGGCCTCCCGGCCGGCCGGGGTCGGCCGCACGAGCTGGCGGCGGGCGTCTTCCTCGGACCGTTCGCGCGCGATCAACCCGCGGGACTCCAGCCGCGCGAGCAGCCTGCTGGCGTAGCCGGCGTCGAGGTCGAGGCGTTTGCGCAGGTCCGTCACGGGCAGCGGGTCCTGGTGCGCGAGCTCGAACAGCACGCGCGCTTCCGGCAGCGAGTACTCGGCGTCCGCCGGGCCTTCGTCGAGCACGCCGATGACGGACGTGTAGAGCCGGTTGAAGGCGCGGACCGCGGACACCCGGTCGGCGAGCTGAGCTTCGTTCATTGACCACCTCAACAAGTTCGTTGACGAAGTCAAAGATTACTGCGGAAAGCGCCCGCGGCAAGAGGATTTCCGGGGAAATGGAAAACCCCGCGATGCTGCCAGGTCGGGGGTCCGCCAGCATCACGGGGTCGTACTGGGTATCGACGCCCCTTCGGGCGGCGTTACACCGTGAGCACGATGTGGCCTAGGTCACTCGAATGGGCGACCCGCCACGGGGTGAGAGATCAGCGCATGTAGGCCGAGCGAGCCTGCGCGATCGCGATGAGTTCCTGACGGACCGTCGCGGTGGCGGCGGTGTCGATCGCCCGGTTCAGCGCCCGGCGAGTGCGAGTCTCGGCGCGACGGGCACGGAGCTTGGCGGCGATGTTGTTCATCGGTTTCTGCATCCCCTTCGAGGGTTCTTGGTGGCTTGTAGGTCTAGTATGCGCCTTTTTTCACAAGGATGCCAATGAATATCCGGTGACTTGGCGCACTGGCCGATGAATCATCGGCAAACATGGGTATGGGCCGGAGAGATCGAGGGTGGCGGCGGTCACGGCGAAGCAACCTGCTACAACTGTCTACGTTGATCTAGAGAATCCGCTATAAAGTCATAGCGACGTGCATAGAGTGCGAGAGAGCCGGAAAAGCCCAGGTCAGTCGCGCCCGAGCAGGTAGTGGCCGAAGTGCGGCACGGTGAAGGCGATCTGCCCGCGCTCGGCGGAGTAGACCAGGCCCTTCTTCATCAGGCTGTCGCGCGCCGGCGACAGCGACGACGGCTTCCTCCCGAGGAACACCGCGACGTCGGCGGTGCCGGCGGGCTCGTCACGGCCCTGGGTCAGCGAGGCCATCGCCTGCAGGTACTCCCGCTCGGCCGGCGTCGCGCGCTCGTAGCGCGAGCCGAAGAACCCGACCGCCAGCTCCGACTCCGCCTCGGGCGCCGCGACCTGGACGTCCTTGACGGTGATCGGGTCGGACGGCGCCGCGTCCCAGGCCGCTTTGCCGTAGGCCTGGATGAAGTAGGGGTAGCCGCCGGACGCGTCGAAGAGCGCGTCGAGGGCTTCCGGTTCGATGCCGGCGTCCTCGCGTTCGATCGGCGCCATCACGGCGAAGTCGGCGTCCTCACGGCTGAGCCGGTCGATGCGCGCGTACCGGAAGAGCCGTTCGGAGTAGGACTTCGACGCCGAGAGCACCGCGGGCACGTGCGGCAGCCCGGCCCCGACGACGACGAGCGGTGCGCCCGACTGCGACAGCTCGTGGCAGGCCGCGCACAACGCCGAGACGTCGTCCGGCTGCAGGTCCTGGATCTCGTCGATGAGCAGCGCGACACCGGTGCCGACGTCCGCGGCCAGCTCGGCGACGTCGGTGAACAGCTCGACGAGGTCGATCTCGATGTCCCCGGAGTCGGCTCGTCCCTGCGCGGCGGGCACGTCGATGCCCGGCTGCCACCGGTCGCGCAGCTTGGCGTCGGGCTTGTTGGCCCGCAGCGCGAACGCCTTCAGGACCCCCAGCACCTCTTCGACCCGATCCGGCGCCCGGTGCCGCACGGCGAGGTCCCGGATGGCCCGGTGCAGCGCGGCCGACAGCGGCCGCCGCAGCTCGGCGTCCGGTCGCGCCTCGATCTTGCCGGCCCCCCACTTGTGCCGGACGGCCATCGCCCGCAGCTCCCCGAGCAGCACGGTCTTGCCGACGCCCCGGAGCCCGGTGAGCACGAGACTGCGTTCGGGCCGCCCCCGCGCCACCCGCTCCAGCACGACTTCGAAGGCCTTGAGCTCACGCTCACGCCCGGCCAGCTCGGGCGGCCGCTGCCCGGCGCCCGGTGCGAAGGGGTTGCGGATGGGGTCCACTCTGCCAAGCTATCGGCGTTTCTAGGGTGAGCCCGATATTCCGCCATAGACGCCTGGTGCGTGTCGCCGACGTTCGACCGGATGGCCGTACATAGAGCCGAACAGGTCTGCAGCCCTGGTCGGCTCTACCCCCAGTGCGCCCTTACGACGCGCCACTAGGCGGTCAGGTTCCGCTCCGAGTAGATCTTCATCGCATCCCGGACGAACTCGGCGGTCGCGCCTTCGAGCCCGTAGCGCGGGTCGTCCACGTACAACTGCCCGAGTCCCGCGAAGTACCCCGCGGACACCGACGAGACCGCCGGCCGCAGCCACTCGTGCAGCCGCCGCGTGATCGCCTGGACCTCGGCGGAACCCGGTGCCGAACCCGAAGCGCGTGCCGCGCCGAACGCCGCCGCGATGTCGAGCTGCTCCTGCTGGTGGGCCTTCTTCTCCGCCGCCGACATCGAGTTCCACCACTCGTTGCCACGCCGGTAGGCGTCGGCGCCCCACCGCTCGGTCACTTCCTTCTCGTACTTCGTGTGGTCGAAGCCGTCGAACACTTCTTCTGCCATCAGTCGTTCACCTCCCTTCAGTTTCCGGAGGGTCGTGCGGACCGACTCGATCTGCCGTCCGATCCGCCGCTGTTCGTCTTCGAGCAGCTCCAGGTGGGTTTCGAGCGCCGCGGCGCTGTCGCGCTGCCCGGCGAGCACCTCGGCGATCGCCGGCAGCCCGAGGCCGAGTTCGCGCAGCAGCAGGATCCGCTGCAGCCGGACGAGCGCCTGCTCGTCGTAGTAGCGGTAGCCGTTGCTGCCGATCCGGCTGGGCTCGAGCAAGCCGACCGCGTCGTAGTGGCGCAGGGTCCGGCTCGTGGTCCCCGCCGAGCGGGCGATGTCCTGGATCGACCACTCCATGACGTCGACGATAGAAGTTGACGCAACGTCAAGGTCAACCGCTAACGCTTTATAGTGACCTCTAGCCTTCACGCGATATTCGCGCAGAAAGCCCGATGAGGATTCGAGCACGGGCCGAGCGGGCATCCACGGAGTAGGTTCGACCAGGCAGCGGCCCGTACGAGGAAGGCTATGACCGTGATACTCCGTCGAGTGGCACGTCCCCTGCTCGCCACGATCTTCGTGACGGGCGGGATCAATGCGCTGAGGCAGGCCGAGGGCCACGCCAAGGCGGCGGAACCGTTCCTCAACAACGCGTTCGAGAAGTTCGGCGACGTCGTCCCGGAGCAGGTCCCGCGCGATCCGGTGACGCTCGTCCGGATCGACGCCGCGGTGAAGATCGGCGCCGGTCTCGCGCTCGCGTCCGGCAAGGCGCCGCGGCTCGCGGCGGGGCTGCTCCTCGGCAGCCTGGTGCCCACGACGCTCTCGACGCACAGCTTCTGGACCATCAAGGAGCCCGCCGAGCGCCAGCAGCAGCAGATCCAGTTCTTCAAGAACGCGAGCCTGGCCGGTGGCCTGCTGCTCGCGGTCGCCGACACGGCCGGGAAGCCGTCGGTCGGCTGGCGGGCGCGCCGCGCCGCGAAGGACGTCGGCCACAGCGCCGAGAAGCTCAGCCGCAAGGGCCAGAAGCGCGCGAACAAGCTCGCGAAGCGGGCCCAGAAGGCCCTCCCCAACTGACTCTTTCCCAGGGAAAGTGCCGCTCCCGGGCTCCCGAGGGCGGCACTTTCCCTGGGAAAGTTACTTCTCCAGGATCGCGGTGACGCCCTGGCCGCCGGCCGCGCAGATCGAGATCAGGCCGCGGCCGGATCCCTTCTCGTGCAGCAGCTTCGCCAGCGTCGCGACGATCCGGCCGCCGGTCGCGGCGAACGGGTGCCCGGCCGCCAGCGACGAGCCGTTGACGTTCAGCTTCGCCCGGTCGATCGCGCCGAGCGGCGCGTCCAGCTCCAGCTTCTCCTTGGCGAACGCCGGGTCCTCCCACGCCTTGAGCGTGGCCAGCACCTGCGACGCGAACGCCTCGTGGATCTCGTAGAAGTCGAAGTCCTGCAACGAAAGCCCGGCCCGCGCGAGCATCCGCGGCACGGCGTACGCGGGCGCCATCAGCAGTCCTTCATCGCCGTGGACGTAGTCGACGGCCGCGGTCTGCGAGAACGTCAGGTACGCCAGCACCGGCAGCTTGTGCGCCTTCGCCCACTCGTCGGTGGCGAGCAGGACCGTCGACGCGCCGTCGGTCAGCGGCGTCGAGTTGCCCGCCGTCATCGTGCCGTTCGGGCCGCCGAAGGCCGGCTTGAGCTTGGCGAGCTTCTCGGCCGTCGAGTCCGGACGCAGGTTCTGGTCGCGCGCGAGCTTCAGGAACGGCGTCACGAGGTCGTCGAAGAACCCGCGGTCGTAGGCGGCGGCGAGCTTCTGGTGGCTGCTGGCGGCCAGTTCGTCCTGCGCCTCGCGGGTGATCTCCCAGACCTTGGCCGTCAGCGCGGCGTGCTCGCCCATCGACAGCCCGGTGCGCGGCTCCTCGTTGCGCGGGATCGCCGGGACGATGTGTCCCGGGCGGATCTTCGCGACGAGCTTGAGGCGGTCGCCGAGCGTCTTGGCGGCGTTGAGCTGGATGAGGATCTGACGCAGGTCCTCGTTGACGGCGAGCGGCGCGTCGCTGGTCGTGTCGACACCGCCGGCGATCGCCGAGTCGAGCTGGCCGAGCGCGATCTTGTTGGCGACGTTGACGATCGCCTGCAGGCCGGTGCCGCACGCCATCTGGACGTCGGACGCGGGCGTCGCGGGCGAAAGCTTGCTGCCCAGCACGCTCTCGCGGGCCAGGTTGAAGTCCTTCGAGTGCTTGAGCACCGCGCCGGCGGCGACCTCGCCGATCACCTCGCCCTGCAGCGAGAAGCGGCTGACCAGGCCGTCGAGCGCGGCGGTGAACATGTCCTGGTTCGAGGCCTTCGCGTACGGACCGTTCGACCGCGCGAAGGGGATCCGGTTGCCCCCGATGATCGCGACCTTGCGCACTGCGGGCGTTTTCCTCGGCGGCATGACTTCACCTCTCTGGTCGTCTCCCTCACACTGTAACCTACTAGCGAGTAGGTTAGACTGCGACGTGACGCAGACTGCACGGGAGGCATCCGATGGCTGACAGGTACCAGCAGTTCACGAAAACCCCGGTGGGGAAGTTCGTGGTGCCGAAGCTCGGCCTGCCCAATCCCGCGACGCTGCGCCGGTACCGGCCCGGGCAACCCGCCCTCGAGGGTCCCGCACTTCTCGGCGCCGCGCCCGGCGGCCGGCTGGAGAAGACCCTCCGCGACCAACTGGCCGACGCGGGCATCGAGGTCGTCACCACCGCCGCCGACCGGCACGCGGCGCTCGTCTTCGACGCCACCGGCGTCACCGACCCCGCGCGGCTGCGTGAGGTCTACGACTTCTTCCACCCGGTGATCCGCAGCGTCGGCCCGTCCGGCCGGGTCGTCGTGCTGGGCACCCCGCCGGAGCAGGTCGAGGGCCGCGAGCGGATCGCGCAGCGCGCACTCGAGGGCTTCATCCGGTCGGTGGGCAAGGAGCTGAAGCGCGGCGCGACCGCTCAGCTCGTGTACGTCGCCGACGGTGCCGAAGAGGCAACGGACTCGACGCTGCGCTTCCTGCTCTCGGCGAAGTCGGCGTTCGTCGACGCGCAGGTGATCCGGATCGGCACCGAGGGCAAGACGGCTTCCGCGCCCGCGAACTGGGAGAAGCCGCTCGACGGCAAGGTCGCGCTGGTCACCGGCGCGTCCCGCGGCATCGGCGCGGCCATCGCCGAGGTGCTGGCCCGCGACGGCGCGCACGTCGTCGCGCTCGACATCCCCGCGCAGGGCGGTGACCTCTCGAAGGTGGCGAACAAGGTCGCCGGGTCGTCGCTGCAGCTCGACATCACTTCGCCGAGCGCGCCCGCGAAGCTGGCGGAGTACCTGAAGGAGCGTCACGGCGGCGTCGACATCGTCGTGCACAACGCGGGCATCACGCGCGACAAGACGCTCGGCAACATGAGCGAGAGCGCGTGGGACTCGGTGCTCGCCGTCAACCTCGCCTCGCAGCTCGCGGTGAACGACAAGCTGCTCGCCGACAAGGTCCTCAACGAGAACGGCCGCATCATCGGCGTTTCGTCGATCGCGGGCATCGCCGGCAACGTCGGCCAGACGAACTACGCGACGTCGAAGGCGGGCGTGATCGGCATGGTCAACGTCGGCGCGCCGCAGCTGGCGGCCTACGGCGGCACGATCAACGCCGTCGCACCCGGGTTCATCGAGACCAAGATGACCGCGGCCGTGCCGCTGTTCATCCGCGAAGCCGGCCGGCGGCTGTCCAGCCTCGGCCAGGGCGGCCTGCCGGTCGACGTCGCCGAGACGATCGCCTGGTACGCGAACCCGGCGTCGGCCGCGGTGAACGGCAACGTGGTCCGCGTCTGCGGCCAGGCCCTGCTGGGGGCGTGACGTGGCGATCCGCGAACTCGACAGCACGCCGAGCCTGGCCACGCTGTACCCGAAGGCGCTGCTCGGCGGCGTCCTGCGCAAGGCGGCCGGCGCCGAGCTGCCGGACACGGAGCTGGTGCGCACGGGCGTCGTCGTCGACCCGGCGCACCTCGCCGCGTACAACACGGTGTGCGGCTTCCGGCTGAGCGACGAGCTGCCGGCGACGTACCCGCACATGCTGGCGTTCCCGCTGCAGATGGCGTTGATGACCGAGCCGGGCTTCCCGTTCCCGCTGCTCGGCATGGTGCACGTGGCGAACCGGATCACCCAGCACCGCGCGCTGCGGGTCGGCGAGCCGCTGACCGTGCGCGTACGGGCGGAGAACCTGCGTCCGCACGAGAAGGGCCGTCAATTCGACGTCATCAGCGAAGCGCAGGTCGGCGACGAGGCGGTGTGGACGGACGTGAGCACGTACCTGCGGCGCGGCTCGGGTTCCGGGTCTTCCTCGCGGCGTGAACAGCTCGCACCGCCGACGCCGGACGCGATCTGGCGGATCCCGGGCGACATCGGGCGGCGCTACGCGGAGGTCTCGGGCGACCGCAACCCGATCCACCTGCACGCGCTGACGGCCCGCCTGTTCGGCTTCCCGGCGGCGATCGCCCACGGCATGTGGACGAAGGCCCACGCGCTGGCCGCGTTCGAAGGCCGGCTGCCGGAGGCGTTCACCGTGGACGTGAAGTTCAAGCAGCCGGTGCTGCTGCCGGCCAAGGCGGCCTTCACGTCGTGGCCGGTGGACGACGGCTGGGCCTTCGAGCTGTGGAGCAAATCGAAGCCGCACCTGGAAGGCTCGATCACCTCACTCTGAAGGCTTCCAGACCTCGCCCTCGATGAGGTCGTTGAAGCCGAGCCAGACGAGGTTCATCAGCCAGGAGGCGAGAACGCCGTCGGAGATGTCGGGGTGGTCGAGGGCCCAGTCGGCCAGCGACTCGGCCCCCCCGACCAACGCGGCGGCCAGGCCCTCACCGGAGAACTCGGCCTGCTCGCCGACGCCCTTGCGGGTGCCGGCGGACACCACGAGCGCGGCGACGAGCTGGATCGCCCGCACCCGCATGTCCGTGACCTCCGCGGCGAACGCGCCGCCGACGGTCAGGGCCTGGCGGTGCAGGACCGTCCAGGACTCGCGGTACTCGGCGACGAAGCGGTAGAAGGACCGCAGGCCGTGCCAGAGCTGCATGTCCGGCGGCAGGTCGGGCTGCACGCCGGCCTGGATGGCCTCGAGCAGGCGCGTCGCCTCGCGGCGGATGCACGCGCCGAAGAGGTCTTCCTTCGAACCGAGGTAGGTGTAGATCATCGGCTTCGAGACGCCGGCGACGTCGGAGATCTCGTCCATCGACGCGGCGTGGTAGCCGTGGCGCGAGAAGACCTGGACGGCCGCGTCCAGGATCTGCCGCTCGCGCACGGCGCGCGGCAGCCGCCTGGCCCGTTCGGGCGGACGCTGATCTTCCTCTGACACTCTGGACCTCCTCGTTGCTGCCCGGAGACGGTACCGGGAGCGGACCCGTGAGAGTGATTTCGGCACGCTTGCCCGCCTACCTACTGACGGGTAGTATTACTCTTGGGTAACTGGGAGAGGGGTGACCATGGCCGAAAACGCCGGGATGACCAGCGCCGATCGGATCGCGGACCTCCGCGGCGCGGCGCTGCTCGACGCACTGGAGCGGCTCGACCCGCTGGGTCCGGAGGCCCACGCCCTCGACGTCAACGCGCTCGTCGAAGCCCTCGACCCCGCCGAACTCCGCAAGGACGACTTCCGCCGTTTCCTCAAGGCACTGCTCACGTTGGCTTCCCGTGCCCCGGCGTTCGACCTGAGCAAGGTCGAGCCGGCCCGCTTCGCGTCCCTGGTGGCCTCGGCGTCGCGCGCGCAGCTGGAGAGCGTCGTCGCGGACCGCCCGCTGCGGGAGCGCGTGCTGGACGAGATCTTCGCCCGCATGGGCGCGCACATCCGGCCCGATCGCGCCCGCGACCTGCAGGCAGTGGTCCACTGGCGCCTGTCGGGCGGAGCGGGAGAGGGCGGCTACGACCGCTACGAGACAGCGATCTCGCACGGCTCGTGCACGGTGAGCCGGGAGATGCACTCCGCCCCGCGGGTCACGATCACGATCGCGCCGGCCGACTTTTTCCGGCTCATCACCCACCAGGCAACACCGGCGGTGCTGTTCGTCACGGGCCGGATAAAGGTCAAAGGCGACCTGGCCTTCGCGGCCGGCTTGATCGGATTCTTCGACCTCCCGCACCCCGTATAGTCCGTCCCCGTGCCCCGAAACGCGAAATGGCGCCTACCGCGGCCCCGCACTCTTCGAGGCGGTCACGCGGTGAACGCGTTCGCGGACAAGCTGGTCATCGATCGCCTGACACCCGAGCAGTTCATCCAGGTCCTGGAAACCCTGCACATGCTGGGCTCCGCGGGCGCCGGCATCGAGCTGAGCTCCTTGTCGACGGACGTCCTGGTGGACGTGGTCCGCCGCGCATCCCGCGACCAGTTGAAGGCCATCGCGGACCACCCGGAGTTGCGTGCGGTATTTCTGGACGAGATCTTCCGCCGAATGTCGGAGCATTTCTCACCAACCCGAGCCCGCCACGTGGATTGCGTGGTCTCCTGGCGCTTTTCCGAGGGCACCGGCGAGGACGGCTACGACCGCTTCCAGACGGTGATCGAGGACGGAGTGTGCGTCTCGTCAACGGACCTGTCCCGAACCCCGGACACGACGATCACCCTGTCCGTGGACGACTTCATCCGGATGGCCACGGGCAACGCGGCCGTGGCAGCGATGTTCGTGACGGGCCGGGTGAAGGTGAAGGGCGAGTACGCCCCTGCGGTGCGGTTCTCGAGCTACTTCGACATCCCTAAGCCATCCGTGGACTAGCTGTCGCGGGTCGGTGACACCAAACTGTCGGTGTCCCACCTTAGGGTGGTGCTATGAGCCTCGCCGACGTGAACCAGGAGCATGTCCTCAAAGCCATCGCCGAGTTCGATGACCTCGGCCGTGATGCGTTCCTGAACAAGTACGGCTTCGGCCAGTCACGCAGGTACGTCGTGCTCTATGGCGGCAAGCAGTACGACTCGAAGGCACTCCTAGGCGCGGCCCACGGATATGCGACAGGCCAGGTCCTTACGGCCAAAGAGTTCAGCGGTGGGTTGCAGACCGTCGTCGCGCGGTTGACCGCGTTGGGTTTCGACTTCCGAGATCTCAACGTCCTGTCGACCGCGGGCTTCGGGTCGGGCATTGGCGAGATCCCCGGCTATTCGGAAGGCGCAGTGTTCGCCAGCCGGGCTGAGGTGGCGGCGAGTGGCATCCATCGTGCGCTGCAGGCGGGCATTGTGGGAACCGGCAAGACGGGCGCTGAGTCCATCGTGTCGTCCGGCGGTTATGAGGACGACGACGATCACGGGGATGAGTTGCTCTACACCGGCCACGGAGGTCGGGATGACCGCGGTCGACAGAACGCTGACCAGACGTTCGAAGCGTCGGGAAACGCTGCCTTGCGCACCAGCTGGTTGACCGGTGCTCCGGTCCGGGTGGTGCGCGGCGCGGATCGGAAGTCGCCGTACGCACCCGATTCGGGTTACCGCTACGACGGTCTATTTCGAGTCGACGATGCCGCACTGGTGTCAGGGCAGGGCGGCTACCAGATTTGTCGGTTCCGCATGGTCAAGATGAGCGTCGGAGTTGACGTCGCATTCGCCAGGCAAGACGTCTTGCTGTCTGCTGAACTGCACCACGGTGAAGCCCCGCTGGGCAACGTTCAGCCGGAACGCAAGAAGGTCGTCACTCAGCGAACAGTTCGCTCGACCGAGGTCGTCGAGTACGTGAAGAAGATGTACGACCACACCTGTCAAATCTGCGGTGTCCGCCTGTCGGTGGGTGATGGCCGCGGATATTCGGAAGGGGCGCACATCCAGGCGCTCGGCGGCCTCCACCGCGGCCCCGACCTGCCGCCCAACGTGCTGTGTCTTTGCCCCAATTGTCACGTCCAGTTCGACCGCGGGGCCATTGTCATCGACCCGGATCTGACGATCGTTCGCCACGGGCAGCCGGCGGGCGTGTTGACCGTGCAGGAGTCACACAACCTCGGCAGCGACTTCCTCAAGTACCACCGCGAGGTGCACGCATGATCAATTCTCGACGATCCGCCCCTCGATCACCGTAGGTTGCTCCCGCCGCGGCTCCGTCGGCGGCACGACCTCGCTGTCCACCACCATCACCGGCCCTCGTCGCTGGTTGGCGAACCGCATCGCTCGCTTCTCCACCCGCCGAAGCCACCACCGGCGCACCACCGCCCGTGACGGCGGCAGCATCAACAGCAGCCCGAGCACGTCGCTGATGAACCCGGGCACGAGGATCAGCACTCCGCCCAGGCCGACCAGCATCCCGTCGGTCAGTTCCTTCTCCGCCGGGCGTCCCGAGCGGGCCGCGGCGGTGAAGGCCCTCATCGCCTTGCCGCCCTCGCGGCGGGCCAGCCAGGAGCCCAGGAACGCGCCCGCCAGGAGGAGGCCCACCGTGCCGAGCACGCCGACGGCCGAACCCACCGCCCAGATCGCGGCGATTTCGGCGAAGACGTAAAGCAGGAACGCGACAGCCATACCCGCACAACGAACGACCTGTCCGATTTGATCCCGCCGGCGGACGGCACCGGCTAGTCTCACCCCTCGTGTCCGACTGGCTTCGCTGGCTCCTCATTGCGTTGTGCCTGGTCGCGGCCTTGCTCGTGCTCTGGCACGGTCGTCGCCGGCGGGCCGGGTTTCCCGGGGTTGTGTGGACGCGCACGCGTCGGCAGCCCCGGCGTCGGGGGATGGCCGTGTCGGTTGTCGGGTGGCTCGGGGTTGCCGTGCTCGTGGCCGGTGGTGCCGCCGGGGGCCTGTTGTGGTTCCTCGGCTGGCCGCAGCTGCCCGCGAGCCGCCAGTTCGACGTCGGGCAGCTGCTCGACCTGCTGAAGATCACCCTCTCCGTCGTGGCCGGGTTCGGTGGCGTGGTGCTGCTTGCCGTCAGCTACCGGAAACAGCGGGTGGCGGAGGACGAACACGCTCTTGCCGTTCAGCGGGCCGATCGCGAAGTCGTCCAGAAGTTCAACGAACGCTTCGGCAGCGCCGCCGAGCAGCTGGCCAACGAAAGCCCGGCCGTCCGGCTCGCCGGTGTCTACGCGATGGCCGGCCTGGCCGACGACTGGGCCGACAAGCGCCAGGTCTGCGTCGACGTTCTCTGCGGCTACCTCCGCATCACGCGGGAAGGTGACGGCGAGATCGAGGTGCGGGAGGCGATCCTGCGGGTGATCCGTGACCGGACCACGGGTTCCTGGTCGGCGCTCGACTTCGACTTCACCGGCGTCACCATGGAAAACGCCGATTTCGCGCGACGGCGGTTCGCCGGCGAGGTGCTGTTCGTCGGCGCGGAGTTCGCCGGCGGCAAGGTGGACTTCGCCGACGCCTTCCTCCAGTCCTCGTCGGTGGCCTTCTTCCGGTGCCGGTTCACCGCGCCCGTGCTGGACTTCAGGCAGCTGGACTTCGCCTTCGGCCGGCTGGTGTTCGACCGCTGCGACTTCACCGACCTCGAGCTCGACCTCTCGAGCAGGCGCGGCTACGGATCCGCGGTCCTGCCGGCCCCGGTGCTCGCCGAGAACTGCCGGTTCGAACGGTGCCGCGTCGACCTGAGCGGGGTCGCCGGGCGGATCCGGCTCACCGGTGGGGTGCTCGACACCGTGACCGTCGTCGACCAGGACGACGACGACGAGATCGCTCTCCCGTGGCAGGACGTCGAGCTGCGCGGCGGCACGGCCCTGCCTTCGCGCCGCGCGATCACCTGATCAGCGCAGCATCGGCAAGGTCGTGCTCGTTTCCCTAGCCGCAGAACTCCGGCAATGCGCTGTCCACCAGCTCGATCGGCCGCAGCGAGCCCACCTCGACCTCCTGCCGCACCGGGCCGGACCGCACGGTCAGGAACAGCCGCCACGGGATGCGCGTGGCCGGCTTCGCGGGTGGGCAGCTCACGTGGAACCGGACCACGAACTTGATCTTGTGGCCGGCCGGGGCGGTGACCGGCAGGGGGATCAGCTTCGGCGGCGTGAGCCAGTAACCCTCGGTGAACCACCCCAGCGGCAGCTGTCCCGGCTCCTTGACGGTCAGCCCGGCCGGCACCTCCGCCCGCACCGACTCGATCACGACGTCGCTGTCCTCGTCGTTCGCCAGGACCTGCGCGAACTGCAGGCCGGCCGCTCCGGTGCTCGAATGGTTCTCGACCTCCCCGGTCAGGGGCTGCCAGCCCGGTTCACCCGGGCCCGGCTCCCGCGTCAGCACGACGATCACCACCACGAGCACCACGACGACGAGCGCGGCGACCAGCAGCCGCCGCCACGTCCTCGACCGGGAACGCGACGGCGGCAGCACTACCGGTGGTGCCGGCTCGAACCCGGCGAACTCCCCCATGACGAGGACGGTAGCCGGACGGCCGCCGTCGCGGCGGTGGAACGGCTCAGCTCGGCACCTCGTCCAGGTACGCCCGAGCCTGCAGGGTGAACAGATCGGCGTACCCCGCCTTCGCCGCCATCAGCTCCTCGTGCGTGCCGTACTCCGCGACCTTTCCGTGGTCCAGCAGCAGGATCCGCTCCGCCTGCCGCACCGTCGAGAACCGGTGGGAGATGTACAGCGTCGTCCGCCCTTCGGACAGCGAACGCAGCCGCTCGAACAGGTCGTGCTCGGCCTGGGCGTCCAGCGCCGACGTCGGCTCGTCCAAGATCAGGATCGGCGCCTCCCGTTGGAACGCCCTGGCCAGCGCGATCTTCTGCCACTCGCCCCCGGACAGGCTGACGCCCTGGTCGAACCAGCGGCCCAGCGGGCTGTCGTAGCCGGAAGGCAGCCGCTCGATGCGCTCGTCCGCGCCCGCCCGGGCGGCCGAATCCTCGATGTGCGGGCGATCTTCCAGCCGCGAAAGGTCGCCGAGGCCGATGTTCTCCGCTGCCGTTCCCTGGTACGTCACGTAGTCCTGGAACATCGCGCTGATCCGCTTGCGCAGCTCGACCGGGTCGTACTCGCGGATGTCGACACCGTCCAGCAGGATGCGGCCGTCCGTCGGGTCGTACAGCCGGCACAGCAGCTTGAACAGCGTCGACTTGCCAGCGCCGTTGCGGCCCACCACCGCCACCGTCTCGCCCGGGCGGATCTCGAAGCTGACGTCCTCCAGCGCCGGCTCGTCCGCACCCGGGTAGGCGAAGGTGACCGAGTCGAACTCGATGTGACCCTCCACAACAGGAGGAACGGGCCGTGGGGACGCCGGCGCCGTGATCTCCGGCTTCGTGTCCAGGAACCGGTACAGCGTGTCCAAGTACAGGTTGTTCTCGTACATCCCCGAAAACGCCGTGAACAGCCCGGACACCGACGTCTGCACGGACGTCGCCGCGGCCGTGTACAACGCCAGGTCGCCGAGGGTGAGCCGGCCGCCGACCGCCTCCAGTGCGATGTACAGCGCGATCGCCGAACCCGCGAGCGTGCTCAGCAGTCCCCAGGACGTCGAACTGATGTTGCGGTTGATCGTCAGCTTCCGCTGCCGCTCGTACGAGACCACTCCCAGCCGGCGGAACCGGTCGACGAAGTACGGGCCGAGCCCGAACAGCTTCGTCTCCTTGGCGTAGGTGTCCGTGGTGACCAGCGACGACAGGTAGTCCATCCGCCGCTTGATCGGCGACATCAGGAACGTCAGCCAGAACGCGCGCGAGCCGTACTTGGACTGCGAGATGAACGCCGGGATCGGCGCCACCAGCGCGACCAGTGCGAGCAGCGGGCTGATCGCGACGAGCAGCGCGACCATGCTGCCGAACGTGATCAGCGTCCGCACGAGCCCCAGGGCGGAGTTCATCATCGACAGCGGCCGCGTCGGCGCCTCCTGCGCGGCCTGGCGCAGCATGTCGTAGGACGTGGACCCCTCGAAGTACGCGAGGTGCAGGTCGCTGGCGTGCGCCATCACCTGGTGGCGGATGGTCAGCGTCATGCGTTCCTGCAGCAGCGACTGCGCGATCGACGTCAGCGCGCTGCTGATCGCGGTCGCGGCGAGCACGCCGAACTGGAGCAGCGCGACGTTCACGATGTCGCCCGTGGTCCCCTTGCCCTGGATCGCCGCGACGACGGCGTCGAGCAGCAGCTTCGCGATGTACGCGGTCGCGGTCGGCAGCAGCCCCGACAGCAGCGTGATCAGCGCCAGGAGAATCGTCAGGACCGGGCTGGCCTGCCAGGTCAGCTTGACGACCTTCGGCAGGCCGCGGACCGTGCCCGCTACGGACGTCTTCGCGCGCTTCAACCGGGAGCGCAGATCCTTCGGCTGGTCGTCCTGCTTCGGTTCGGGAATGTCGACGGGCCCGGTGAGCCCGCTCTCCGGCACCGTCACGGCGTGCCGCCGCCGGCCGCGCCGGGCCATCATGAACTCCATGCCGCCCCCGCCGCCCGGGATCACGGGGCCTCCACGGCGCCGTGCAGGAAGACGTCGACCACCTGGCGCGTGGTGGGCGCGTCACCGTCCGCGGCCATCGGGCGGCCGCCGAAGAGCAGGGCCAGGAACAGCGAGGCGAGCTGCTCGGGCGGCAGCCGCAGCCGGTCCTTCTCGGGTGTGAACAGTTCGACCATCGCGCCGCGCATGGCGGCCATCGATTCCCGGCGGCTGCCCTTCCAGCTGCTGCGCCGGTCCTTGAGGCGCTGCTCGGGGTCGCGCAGCTTGTGCCGTCCGGACGCGTGCAGGGCGCCCATCAGGGTGCCCATCCGCTCGAGGTGGGCGCTGAGCGCTTCGGCGGCCTCGACGAGCCGGTCTTCCAGGGGCTGGTCCAGGGGGATGTCGGCGATCGCGTCGAGCACGTGGTCGGGCCGCAGCGCCTCGGTGGTGCAGGCGTCGAAGAGCTCGTCCTTGTCCTTGAACGCGCGGAAGATCGTGCCTTCGCCGATGCCGGCGGCGCGGGCGATCTGGCTGGTCGTCACGCTGGTGCCGTGTTCCATCAGAAGCGGCAGCACCGCGTGCACGATCATGGCGCGCCGGGCTTCGACGCTCATGCCCGGCGCTCGCCGCCGGGTTTCGGGTGCTGGTGTCATGCGACCAGTGTGCGGAGTGAGTACTCACTCCGTCAAGCGAGTACGCCTGCGGCGAAAGCGGAAAGGGCCGCCCCGGACTCCCGGGACGGCCCTCTACCTGCGTCAGCTCAGTACGTCATCGCCATGGCGGGGTCGGCCAGCAACGCGCCGACGTCGGCCAGGAACTCCGAGCCCTGCTGACCGTCGATCACCCGGTGGTCGAAGCTCAGCGACAGCTGCATCACCTTGCGGACCTGCACCTGGCCGTCCACCACCCACGGCGTGTCGCGGATCGAGCCGAGCGCCAGGATCGCCGACTCGCCCGGGTTGATGATCGGGGTGCCCGTGTCGATGCCGAAGACGCCGATGTTGCTGATGGTGAACGTGCCGTTCGCCATGTCGGCCGGCGTCGTCTTGCCCGCCCGCGCGGTTTCCGTGAGCTGCGTCAGTGACTCCGCCAGCTCCTTCAGCGACATCGAATCGGCGTCGCGGATCTTCGGCACGATCAGCCCACGCGGCGTCGCCGCGGCGATCCCGAGGTGCACGTAGTCCTTGTAGACGATCTCCTGCGCCGCCTCGTCCCAGACCGCGTTGATGTCCGGAGTGCGCTTCGCCGCCAGGCACACGGCCTTCGCGGCGAACGTCAGCGGCGTGACCTTGATCCCGGCGAACTCCCGCGACTTCTTCAGCTTCTCGCGGAACTCCATCATCGGCGTGACGTCGATGGT
The DNA here is from genome assembly GCF_046548975.1 of Amycolatopsis sp. lyj-346. Taxonomy (NCBI): domain Bacteria; kingdom Bacillati; phylum Actinomycetota; class Actinomycetes; order Pseudonocardiales; family Pseudonocardiaceae; genus Amycolatopsis; species Amycolatopsis sp. lyj-346. The sequence continues at coordinate 840,186 of NZ_JAJPWT010000001.1, read as the reverse complement.
CAGGAACTCCGTGACGTGCGGAGCGGTGTACGCGCTCTGCACCATCGCGGCCGCGGTCATCTTGCGGACGCCCTTGACCGGCACGCGCCGCTCACGGGATCCACTGTCCACAGTGGACGTGACGACCGGAGTGCCGTTGGCGGCGCGCTCCACGTCGTCGCGGGTGATGACGCCACCCTCGGCGCTGCCGGTCAGTGCGTGCAGGTCGACGCCGAGGTCCTTCGCCAGCTTCCGCACCGGCGGCTTGGCCAGCGGCACGTACCCACCCCGCGGGGCGGGAGCGGGAGCCGCGGGAGCAACCGGGGCAGGCGCGGTGACAGCGGCAGCCGGAGCCGCCGCGGGGGCAGCCCCCTTGCGGGCGCGCCGTTGCGTGACGACGGCCTTGGAGCCGTACCCGACCAGCGGCTTCATCTCTTCTTCCTCGGCCGGAGCCGAGGCAGCGGGAGCGGGCGCGGCGGCAGGAGCGGGCGCGGCCGCACCACCCGGGTCGACGTCGATGGTGAGGATCGGCGTGCCGACCTCCACCGTCTGCCCCGGCTCGACGTGCAGCTCCGTGACGACCCCGGCCCACGGGATCGGCAGCTCGACGGCGGCCTTCGCGGTCTCGATCTCGACCACGATCTGGTTCACCGTCACGGTGTCGCCCGGCTTCACGTGCCAGGACAGGATGTCGGCTTCGGTCAGCCCCTCCGCCGTGTCGGCCAAGGGGAATTGCTTGTACGTGGGCATTGCGCGGAAATCCCCCTTACCAGGACAGTGCTCGGTCGACGGCGTGCAGCACCCGGTCCAGGTCGGGGAGGTAGTGCTCCTCGAGCTTGGCCGGCGGGTACGGCGTGTCGAACCCGGTCACCCGGAGGACGGGCGATTCCAGCGAGTAGAAGCACTCCTGCTGGACGCGCGCGGCGATCTCCGAAGTCAGCGACGACTCGGACGGCGCTTCCGACAGCGCGATCAGCCGTCCGGTCTTGCGCACCGACTCGAACACCGGGCCCAGGTCCAGCGGCGAGAGCGTGCGCAGGTCGATGACCTCGAGGGACTTGCCCTCGTCCGCGGCCGCGGCGGCCGCGTCGAGGGCGACCTTCACCGACGGGCCGTACGCGACGACCGTCGCCGTCGTGCCTTCGCGCACGACCTGCGACGAGAAGCACGAGACCGGCGTAGCGGCGACGTCGATTTCGGCGCGCAGCGCACCCGAGTGGTACAGCCGCTTCGGCTCGAAGAACAGGACCGGGTCGTCCGACTTGATCGCCTGCTGGATGCCCCAGTAGGCGTCGACGGCGTTGGAGATCGAGACGACCTTCAGGCCGGGGATGTGGGCGAACAGCGACTCCGGCGACTCGGAGTGGTGCTCCACCGCGCCGATCCCGCCGCCGAACGGCACCCGGATCACGACGGGCATCTTGATCTTGCCCTGCGTCCGGTAGTGCAGCTTCGCCAGCTGCGAGGAGATCTGGTCGAAGCCGGGGAAGATGAAGCCCTCGAACTGGATCTCGCACACCGGCCGGAAGCCGCGCACGGCCAGGCCGACCGCGGTGCCGATGATGCCCGACTCCGCGAGCGGCGTGTCCAGCACGCGCTGCTCGCCGAAGTCCTTCTGCAGGCCGTCGGTGATCCGGAAGACGCCGCCGAGCTTGCCGACGTCCTCCCCCATGATCAGGACCTTCGGGTCTTCTTCCATCGCGCGCCGCAGGCCGAGGTTGATGGCCTTGCCGATGGTGAGTTTCTGGAGGTCGGACATCAGTGCTCACCTGCCGATACGAAGCCGTCGAGGTAGGACAGGAACTCTTCGCGCTGCGCGTCCAGCACCGGGTTGCCCTCGGCGTAGACGTTGCTGAAGATCCTCTCGGGCGGCGGCTCCGGCATGTTGAACGTGTACTCGCGCAGATCGGCGGCGAACGCGTCGGCGTCGGCCTGGACGCTGTCGAAGAACGCCTGGTCGGCGTAGCCGCCGCGGGCCAGGTACGCCCGGACGCGCTCGATCGGGTCCTTGAGCTTCCACTCCTCGAGCTCGTCGGAGAGCCGGTAGCGGCTGGGGTCGTCGGTCGTCGTGTGCGCGTCCATCCGGTAGGTGAACGCCTCGATCAGCACCGGGCCGTTGCCGTGGCGGCACTCGTCGAGCGCCCAGCGCGACACCGCGAGGCAGGCGAGGACGTCGTTGCCGTCGACGCGGATGCCGGGGAAGCCGTAGCCGCGGGCGCGCTGGTACAGCGGCAGGCGCGACTGGCGCTCGGTCGGCTCGGAGATCGCCCACTGGTTGTTCTGGCAGAAGAAGACGAGCGGCGCGTCGTAGACCGCGGCCCAGACGAAGCCCTCGTGGACGTCGCCCTGCGAGGTCGCGCCGTCACCGAAGTAGCAGATCGTGGCTTCGCCGTCGTCGTCGCCGACCTTGCCCTCGAACTTCTGGCCCATCGCGTAGCCGGCGGCGTTGAGCACCTGGTTGCCGATCACGATGGTGTACGGGTGGAAACCGTGGCGCTGGTAGTCCCAGCCGCTGTGGTCGGTGCACCGGAAGATGCCCAGCAGGTCCTTCATGTCGACCCCGCGCGCGTACGCGACGCCGTGCTCGCGGTAGCTGGGGAACGCCATGTCGCCGGTCTTCAACGCCCGGCCGGAGCCGATCTGCGCGGCTTCCTGCCCGAGCAGCGGGACCCAGATGCCCAGCTGGCCCTGGCGCTGCATGGCGTTGGCCTCGCGGTCGGCCCGCCGCACCAGCACCATGTCGCGGTACAGCGCGCACAGCGCTTCGGCGTCGACGTCCTCGACGTACTTGTCGAACTGGGGCGAGGGGACCCGTTCGCCTTCGGGGGTGAGCAGCTGAGTCAGCTCAGCGCCACCTTCGCTGGTTGCCCGCAATCCGGCGATCACCTGCTCGGGGGAAGGCTGGGCCGCGACGGCGGCCGGCCCGTCTCCGGGCTCCGGGTGCGTCCACTGTTCGGACGGCATGCGCAGTACTCCTCGTGTCGGTGCCTCTGGCGGCCGCTTGTGGCGACCACAGCGACTGCACCGGCGGGGACCAGCGCATCGGGTCCGAAGCGCTCGGTCACCGTCGGCGTTGACGGTTCACGCCGACATCCTGGCACGAAGGTCCACGCTTTGGTGAGTCACGGATACTGATTTGTTGCTGAGAAAGGCCTCCTGAACAGGGGAAACGTTAGGAAGCCCGAGCATCGGACCTACGAGCGTAGGGAATCGACGCGCGTGCTCACCAGGGGTCGTGAGGGGTTTAGGGGGGTTCCCACCCCCTAACCACTCACGAGGGGTGAGCGACCTTGTGACGTGCCGCACGTCGGGACGCGCGTGGCACGATGGCGGCGTGGAGCAAAAATCCGTGCGTGAATCCGTCGTGTCGTCGTGGACCAACGACGTCATCCCGAGCCTGTCCGGGCTGGTGGCGATCCCCGCCTTGTCCCCGGCCTTCGACGCCGAATGGGCGAAGAGCGGCCACCTCGCCGCCGCCGTCGACCACGTCCGCGAGTGGATCGCCGGGCGCGGCCTGCCCGGCGCGAGCCTGGAGGTCGTGCAGCTCGGAGACCGGACCCCCGTCCTGCTCGTCGACGTCCCGGCGACCCCGGGCGCGGCGGACAAGGGCACCGTCCTGATGTACGGCCACCTCGACAAGCAGCCCCCGGTCGGCGGCTGGTCCGAAGGCCTCGGCCCGTGGACCCCGGTGATCCGCGACGGCCGGCTGTACGGCCGCGGGTCCGTCGACGACGGCTACTCCGGCTACGCGGCGACCACGGCGATCGAAGCCGTGCACGCGGCCGGCGGCGAGCACGCCCGCATCGTGCTGCTGCTGGAGACCGGCGAGGAGTCCGGCAGCCCCGACCTGCCCGCCTACGTCGAGCACCTGGCCGACCGCATCGGCGACGTCTCGCTGGTGGTCTGCCTCGACGCCGGCGGCAGTGACTACGAACGGTTGTGGCTGGTCACGAGCCTGCGCGGGATGCTGCACCTCGACGTCACGGTGCAGCTGCTGGGCTCGGCGCAGCACTCCGGCGTCGCCAGCGGTGTCGTCGCCAGCTCGTTCCGCATCCTGCGGCACCTGATCGAACGCCTCGAGGACAGCGCGACCGGCGAGCTGCTGCTGGACGAGCTCAAGGTCGACGTCCCGGCGAACCGGCTGTCGGAGCTCAAGGCCGTCTCCCAGGACTTCCCGGAGGCGCTGTCGAAGGCGTTCCCGCTGGTCGAAGGCGGCCGCGTGATCACCGAGGACGCGCTGGAGCTGATGCTCAACAACGCGTGGCGCCCAACGCTGTCGGTGATCGGCGCCGACGGCTTCCCGAAGCCCGCCGACGCCGGCAACGTCCTGCGCGAGAGCACCACGTTGACGTTGAGCTTCCGCCTCCCGCCGACGGTCGACGCCGAGAAGGCGCTCGAAGCCGTGAAGCGCGTCCTGACCACCGACGTCCCGTACGGCGCGAAGGTCACGCTCGACGCGCCGCAGGCGGAGAACGGCTGGAACGCACCGACCGAGTCGCCCTGGCTGACGACGGCCCTGCGCACGGTCAGCGACGAGGTCTTCGGCCGGCCGCACCGCGCGACCGGCATGGGCGGGTCGATCCCGTTCATGGGCCTGCTCTCGCGCAAGTACCCGGAGGCGCAGTTCCTGGTCACCGGCGCGTGCGGCGCCGACTCGAACATCCACGTGCCGGACGAGTGGCTGCACCTCGGCTACGCGCAGCAGGTCACCGAGGCCGTCGCCCACATCCTGGACGCCCACGCCCGCGGCTGAAGTCTTCCCGAGCCGGCGCGTTCCAACCTTGGGACGCGCCGGCTTTGGTGTTGCCTCGATCGAGTTTGTATTACCGTGTAATACTTTCCTGGGCATCGGACCGGAGCACGCAGTGGAGGCGGCGCTGACAGTGGTGGTCCTGCTGCCGGACCAACATCCGCCGGACGGTGTTTGGCTGGTTGCGACGGCTTGGCCCGCGGACAAGCGGACCCGGCAGGTTTATCAAGGAATTTGGGAGGTTTCGTGATCACGGACGAAGAACTTCTCGCTCGCGTGGCAGAGGCCGCGGAGGCCGATCCGGGCGCCGACGCCGAGGTCAACTGGGTGCGGCACCAGCGGCCGTCCAAGAACCCCACCGCCGTCTACAGCGTGCGCATCCCCGTCGACCGGATCGAGGAACTCAGGCAGCTTGCCGTCGAACGGAACGTCCAGCCGACCGCGTTGATCCGCACCTGGGTGCTCGCCCAGCTCGACGCCGCGAAGGGCGGTGACGAGGAGGCGCGGAAGTGGGAAAACGACGTCCGCGCCACCATCGACCACCTGCGGAACCTGCTCGACGAACGGACCGCCTAGGCCAGCCGGGTCAGCTGCACCGAGACGTCCAGAATGGACTGCCCACCCCCGGTGAAGATCCCCTTCAGCGGCGCCACGTCCGCGTAGTCCCGGCCCATGGCCACCCACACGTGCCGCGGCCCGACCTGGATCGCGTTCGTCGGGTCGTACGCCCACCAGCCGCCGGTCCAGACGTCGACCCACGCGTGGGACTCGCCTTCGACGACCTCGCCGAGCTTCGCGCCCGGTTTCGTGTGCAGGTACCCCGACACGTACCGCGCCGGCACCCCGATCGCGCGCAGCATCACCAGCGTGACGTGCGCGAAGTCCTGGCACACGCCTTCGCGCGCCTGCCAGGCGTCGGTCGCCGTCGAGTGGACGCCCGTGGTTCCCGGCTGGTACTTGAGCTGCTTGTTCACCCACTCGCAGACCGCCAGCACCGCGTCCGCCGGGTCCAGCCCGCGCCGCAGTGCGCGGGCCTCGCGCGCCAGCGTGACGTCGCGCGGGGTGTAGTCGGTCGGGGTCAGGTACTCGGTGCGGTGGTCGACGACCGTGTCGGAACGCAAGTCCTTCCACGACGCCGTGCGGATCGGTTCGGCTTCGTCCGCGGTCTCGACCACCGAGGTCGCCAGCACGGTGAACTCCGTGTGCGGCGCGTGGAGGTCGAACGACGTCACCGTCGTGCCCCAGTAGTCGGTGTACCGGTAGGCGCGGGTGGCCGGGGTCGTCTCGATGCGCGTCGCCACCGTCGTCTGGCGGCGGTCGGAGCGCGGGGTCAGCCGGGCCTCGTTGTACGACTGCGTCGCCGGTGTCGCGTACCGGTACCCCGTCCGGTGCGCCACCCGCAGCTGCCACGTCACAGCGAAACCTCCGCGCCACTCCACGCCACCCACGGCGACGTGCTGAAGTACTGCAATGAAACCGCTTCCCCGATTTCCCTGATCGACGTCTGCAGTGCCGTCAGCCGGCGCGGCAGGTCGGTGAGCAGCTCCGACGGGCGCAGGAACTCCAGCTCGCTGCGGGCCCGGCCGAGCTCGCGCAGGGCCTCCGACTTCTCGTTGGTGCGCGCGCCGCCGCCCGGGTCGAGCCGCTGCAGGCACTCCTCGGCCTGCCGCAGCGCGTGGAACACCGAACGCGGGAACAGCGTGTCCCGCAGCAGGAACTGCACGACGCGGCCGGCGTCCAGTGCGCCCCGGTACGTCCGCAGGTAGGTGTCCTGCGCGCCGGCCGAGCGCAGCACCGTGATCCAGCCCGGCGAGGACGCGCGGTCCGCGACCCGCGAAAGCAGCAGCCGCACCACCATGTCGGCGCGTTCGATCGAGCGGCCCAGCACCATGAACAGCCAGCCGTCGTCGCGGCTCATCGTCGAATCGGCGAGGCCGGCGAACATCGCCGCGCGCTCCTCCACGAACGACAGGAACGCGTGCGGGCCGGCGCGCCGGGCGTAGCGCTGCCGGTCGGGCACCGCGTTCCACGTCGCGTTCAGGCATTCCCACAACTCGGTCGAGACGACCTCGCGGGCGCCGCGCGTGTTCTCGCGCGCCGAGTTGATCGAGCCGACGATCGACGCGGGGTTGTCCTTCCCGTACGCCACCAGCTCGGTCAGCTTCCACACGTCCAGCGACTCCGCGCCCTCCGGGTCGATGCCCAGGACGGCCAGTAGCTGGCGGCTCGCCTGGTCCGGGTCGACGGTCGCGTCTTCCAGCAGCTGGTGGACCGAGACGTTGAGGATGCGGGAGGTGTCGTCGGCGCGTTCGACGTACCGGCCGATCCAGTACAGCGATTCCGCGTTGCGTGCGAGCATGCGAACCCCCCTAGCTCTGCTGTTGCTGCTGCTGTTGCTGCTGGGACGTCGTCAGTTCCGGCCCCTGCTCGGCGGCCAGTCCATCCACAGTGGACATGGTGCCGAGCGCGGGTTGCTCCAGCTCGCGCTCGGCCGTCGACGCACGGGACGCCAGCACCCAGGTGTCCTTCGAGCCACCGCCCTGCGAGGAGTTGACGACCAGGCTGCCCTCCGGCAGCGCCACCCGCGTCAGGCCACCGGGGAGGACGAAGATCTCCTTGCCGTCGTTGACGGCGAAAGGCCGCAGGTCGACGTGCCGCGGCGCGAGCCGGTCGTCCACCTTGGCCGGCACGGTCGAGAGCTGGACCACCGGCTGCGCGATCCAGCCCCGCCGGTGCGCGCGCACCTTGCGCCGCAACGTGTCCAGCTCCTTCTTCGTCGCCTCCGGCCCGAAGACGATCCCGTAGCCGCCGGAGCCGTCGACCGGCTTCACGACCAGCTCGTCGAGGTGGGTCATGACGTGGTCGAACTCGTCCGGCAGCCAGCAGCGGAAGGTGTCCACATTGGGCAGCAGCGGCTTCTCGTTCAGGTAGTACTTCACCATCTCGGGCACGTAGGTGTAGACGAGCTTGTCGTCGCCGAGTCCGTTGCCGATCGCGTTCGCGACCACGACGTTGCCCGCACGGGCCGCGTTCTGGATGCCGGCGACGCCGAGCACGGAGTCCGGCCGGTAGTGCACCGGATCGAGGAACTCGTCGTCGATCCGCCGGTAGACGACGTCGACCTGGCGCTCGCCCTCGGTGGTCCGCAGGTAGACGACGTTGTCGCGGCAGAACATGTCGCGGCCTTCGACCAGTTCGACGCCCATCAGCCGGGCCAGCAGCGAGTGCTCGAAGTACGCCGAGTTGTGCACGCCGGGGGTGAGCACGACGACCGTCGGGTCGGCGACGTTCGCCGCGGCCGCCGCACGCAGCGCCCGGAGCAGGTGCGACGCGTAGTCGCCGACCGGTCGCACCCGGTGCTGGGCGAACAGGTCCGGGAAGACCCGGGCCATCGTGCGCCGGTTCTCCATCACGTACGACACCCCGGACGGGTTGCGGAGGTTGTCCTCCAGCACCCGGAAGGTGCCCTCCTCGTCCCGCACCAGGTCCACACCGGACACGTGGATGCGCACGCCGTTCGGCGGGTTGATGCCGAAGGCCTCCCGGTGGAAGTGCTCGCACGAGGTGATCAGCCGCCGCGGCAGCACGCCGTCGCGCAGGATCTGGCGGTCGCCGTAGACGTCGGCGAGGAACGCTTCGAGCGCGCGGACCCGCTGGGCGACCCCGCGCTCGATCTTCGTCCACTCGGCGGCCTGGATCACCCGCGGCACCAGGTCCAGCGGAAACGGCCGCTCCTGTCCGGACAGCGAGAACGTGATGCCCTGGTCGACCATCGCCCGGTCCAGGGCGAGCGACCGCGAGTTGAGGTCGTGCGCGTCGAGGGCCGCGATCGATTCGTACAGCGCCCGGTACGGGCCGCGGACCGTGCCGTCGGTGGCGAACATCTCGTCGTAGGCCTCGGCGTGCGGCCGTTCCGGCGAGAGGTATCCCTCGAACCGGTCTCCCGGACGGGTGATCCGGCCGGCCGCCGCCTTCCTCGCGCGTCGACCGGACGGGGGCAGCCGCGGCGGGGTGGCGTTCATGAACGACATCCTTACTCACGCCACGGGGTGGGCGCGATACCCGCGGTACGACGCGCGTCGCTCTAAACATCGCCGTAACTTCACGGTGCTGTGCTTTGGTATGGATGAGTGGCAATATGCGTGCTCTCAGAACCTGAGAACTACGAGGAGTGACGACGTGGCCCGAGGAACCCAGCTCAAGGCGATCGCCCTGCTGCCTGCGTTCGCCCTGGTCGGCTTGACCGTGGCGTGCGGAGCGGGAGGGAGTGGCGCGGGCAACGTGGGCACCAGCAGCTCCGCGCCCGCGCCGGGCACCGGATCGGGTGACGCAGGCACGGTTGCCAAGGACGACGCGCTGGCCGCCATGGTGCCGGCCGACGTCAAGGCCGACGGCAAGATCGTGGTCGGCCAGGACCAGAGCTACCCGCCGAACGAGTTCGTCGACAACGGCAAGCCGGCCGGCTTCGACGTCGACCTCGGCACCGCCATCGGCCAGGTGCTCGGCGTGCAGATGGACTTCCAGAACGCCGCGTTCGACGGGATCATCCCCGGCATCGGCGCCAAGAAGTACGAGCTGGCGATGTCGTCGTTCAGCATCAACGCCGAGCGGCTGCAGTCGGTCGACATGATCTCCTACTACAGCGCGGGTACCTCGCTGGCCGTGCTGAAGGGCAACCCCGACGGCCTGAAGATCGACGACCTGTGCGGCAAGAAGGTCGCCGTCCAGAAGGGCACCGTGCAGGTCGAGGACCTCGACAAGAAGAACGCCGCGTGCACCGGCGCGGGCAAGCCCGCCATCGAGGTCACGCAGCTGCAGGCCCAGACCGACGTCAACCTGGCCCTCACCGCCAAGCGCGTGCAGGGCGAGCTGGCCGACTCCCCGGTCATCGACTACGCGGTCAAGCAGACCAACGGCCAGCTCGAGTCGGTCGGCGCGCCGTACGACACGGCGCCGTACGGCATCGTGCTGCCGAAGAACAGCGGTGACTTCGGCAAGGCCGTCCAGGGTGCGATCCAGAAGCTGATCGACAGCGGCGCGTACAAGAAGATCCTCGACAAGTGGGGTCTCAACGCCGCCGGCGCGGTCACCAAGTCGGAGATCAACCCGGCCTCCTGAGTCTGTCGAGTTAGGACGTGGTTTTGAGTTCCTCCGAAGCGCCTCCCGCCGAGGCGCCGAACGACGCCGAGCCCATCAAGGCCGTCCCGGTGCGCCACTACGGGCGCTGGGTGGCCGGGGTGATCGTGCTCTTCGTCGCGTTCATCGTGGTCCGCAGCGTGATCACGAACGACGCTCTGCAGTGGCCGGTCGTCGGGGACTACCTCTTCGACGACCGGGTGCTGCGCGGCCTGCAGAACACCCTGATCCTGACCGTGATCTCGATGCTGATCGGGATCGTCGGCGGCATCCTGCTGGCCGTGATGCGGCTCTCACCGAACCCGCTGACCTCGGGGGCGGCGGGCATCTACATCTGGCTGTTCCGCGGCACGCCGCTGATCACGCAGCTGGTGATCTGGAACTTCCTGGCGCTGGCCTACCCGCGCCTCGGCCTGGGCGTCCCGTTCGGACCGGAGTTCGTCAGCTGGGACACCAACCAGCTGATCACCCAGTTCACCGCGTCCCTGCTCGGCCTCGGCCTCAACGAGGCCGCGTACATGGCGGAGATCGTGCGCGGTGGCATCCAGTCGGTCGACTCGGGCCAGCTGGAAGCGGCGAGCGCGTTGGGCATGAGCCGGACGAAGACGCTGCGGCGGATCATCCTGCCGCAGGCGATGCGGGTGATCATCCCGCCGACCGGCAACGAGACGATCTCCATGCTGAAGACGACGTCGCTGGTCGTGGCCATCGGGTACTTCGAGCTGATGGTCGCGGTGCAGACCATCTACTCGCAGAACTACAAGACGGTCCCGCTGCTGATCACGGCGGCCGCCTGGTACCTGTTCATGACGTCGGTGCTGACCCTGATCCAGATGCAGATCGAGAAGCGCTTCGCGCGGGGTACCTCGCGGGACGTCGTCCAGCGGGCTGGCTGGCGGTCGAGGGTGTTCGGCCGGGGCGGAGGGAACGTCACATGACCACCGAGGTCGCCGAGCCGAAGACCCCCGTGGTCTCGGCGCAGAAGATCTACAAGAGCTTCGGCAGTGTCGACGTCCTCAAGGGCATCGACCTCGAGGTGCGCGAGCGGGAGGTGCTCTGCCTGATCGGGCCGTCCGGCTCGGGCAAGTCGACGCTGCTGCGCTGCATCAACCACCTCGAGAAGATCGACGCCGGCCGGCTCTACGTCGACGGCGTGCTCGTCGGCTACAAGCAGCGCGGCGACAAGCTGCACGAGCTGCGCGAGAACGAGGTCGCGTTCCAGCGCAAGGACATCGGCATGGTGTTCCAGCGCTTCAACCTCTTCCCGCACATGACGGCGATCGAGAACGTCATGGAGGCGCCGATCCAGGTCCGGCGCGAGCCGAAGGCCGAGGTGCGGCAGCGCGCGCTCGAGCTGCTGGAGCGCGTCGGCCTCGCGGACAAGGCGAAGAACTACCCGGCGCAGCTGTCCGGCGGGCAACAGCAGCGCGTCGCCATCGCCCGGGCGCTGGCGATGAAGCCGAAGCTGATGCTGTTCGACGAGCCGACGTCCGCGTTGGACCCGGAACTCGTCGGCGACGTCCTCGGCGTGATGAAGCAGCTCGCCAAGGACGGCATGACCATGGTCGTCGTCACCCACGAGATGCAGTTCGCGCGCGAGGTGGCGGACAAGGTCCTGTTCATGGACGGCGGCGTCGTCGTCGAAGAGGGACCGCCCGAGCAGATCATCGGGAACCCGCGCGAAGAGCGGACCAAGTCCTTCCTGGCCCGGGTGCTGAACCCCAACGCCTGAGGGCTGTGACATCCGGGGCTTCGCCCCAGCCGGGGGCTCCGCCACCCGGAGCCCCCGGAAGAAGCAGAGTGCGGCGGAAACGGTGTTCCGGCACCGTTTCCGCCGTTTTTTCGCTACCTTGATGGCGGGTGAGGGAGGGGGCAGGCATGTCGACCGAAAGCGCGTTGCCACCGCTGGACCCCTTCGCGGGCATTCCGGACCGCCGCTACGAGGTCAAGGCCTCCGACCTGCTGAAACCCGGCAGCGCTGGCCTGATGCGCTGGCGGCGGCAGGCCACGAACGCCCCGATCGTCTACGTCGAGGACGCCTACATCACCGGGACGCTGGACCTGCGGGCCGCGGACCTCAAGTACCTCTTCCGGTTCGAGCGCTGCCGGTTCGAGCAGCCACCGGACGTGCGCGAGGCGCACCTGCTCGGCCTGGTCTTCCGGAAGTGCTGGCTGCCCGGGCTCAAGGCCCGCAACCTGCGCAGCCGCAACGACGTCCGGCTGATCCGCAGCGTCGTGCAGGTCGACGGGGACCGGCGGGAGATCGAAGAGACGACGGTCCAGCGCGGTGACGACCGCGAACGCGGCATGCCGAACGCCGCGGTCAACCTGACCGACGCCGTGATCGAGGGCTCGATGGTGCTCACCCGCACCGTGATCTCGCACCCGCACGGCAAGGCGATCCACGCCGACCGGCTCGTGCTGAACGGCGCGCTGCTGGCGTACCGGATGGTCGCGAACGGCGAAGTCCGGCTCCCCGGCCTGAGGACCGGCGGTAACGTCAATTTCTCGGGCGCCACGCTGAACAACCCGGACGGCTTCGCGCTCAACGGCAACGGCCTGCACATCGGCGGCAGCCTGCTGTGCGAGGTCGACAACTACGGGCCGGCCAGCCAGCGCAAGCGGTTCTCCGCGACCGGGATCATGTACCTGCCGAGCGCCACGGTGGACAGCGACATCTCGCTGCGCGAGGCCAAGCTGACGGTGTCCCAGCACGGCCCGATCGCCGTCGACGCGTGGAAGTCCAACGACCCGTACATCGACCCGCGGCCGGCGCTGGTCGCCGACCGGCTGCGCGTCGACGGCAACGTCGAGCTGTCCGACGGCCTGCAGGCACTGGGCACGCTGCGGATGGTCAACGCCCGGATCGGCGGCTCGCTGCGGCTGGCCGGCGCCGAGATCCGCGTCGAACGCGGCAAGACCGTGCCGTACTACGACCGCGCCCTGCACCTCGACGGCACCGAGATCGGCGGCGACATCGAGGCGACGAGCCTGCGCGTGCCGACGGGACAGCTGCGGCTGGCCGACGTCACCGTCGGCGGCAACTTCCTGGCCTGGAACTCGATGTTCCGCCACCCGGGCCGGGACGTGTTTTCCGCGCGCCGGTCGAAGATCGCGGGCAACTTCCAGCTCACCGACGCCACGATCCACGGCACGCTGCGCCTGCAGGGTGTGGAGGTCGGCGGCAGCATCAACCTGGCGGGCACCCGGCTGACCGACCCGGGCCGCCGCGCGACCAGCAGTTATTCCCTCGACGTCCGGACCGGCCGGGTCGGCCGCGACCTGACGCTCCGGGACGCCAACGGCCGCCCGTTCGTGGCCGAAGGCGGCGTGAACCTCGACGGCGCCCAGGTCGCCCGCCGCGTGGACCTCCGCGGTTCCCAGCTCGGCTCACTCCCCCCGTTCGGCGTCGCCCTCGACGCGGGCGACGTCGCCTCGGACGAGTTCATCCTGACCCCGAGCAGCCCACCGGCGGGCCGCATCGTGCTGAGGCGGGCCCACTGCGGAACGCTGAGCGACAACAAGCAGTTCTGGGCGGCCTCCGACGGCATCGAGCTGGAGGACTTCCGCTACGACGCGCTGAAGAAGGGCATCCCCCTCGCCGACGACAAGGCCCTCGACGAGCGCATCGAGCTCCTGCGCAAGGCCATGCGCGGCTACCGGCCAGGGCCGTACGACCAGCTCGCGCACATGCTGCGCGCGGCCGGGAACGAAGAGCACGCCTCGACGGTGGCGTTGCGCAAGCAGCAGTTCAGGTACGAAGCGCTGGCCGGCGGCTTCAAGTTCTTCGGCCCGGGAGTGCGGCTGTGGAGCTGGCTCCAGCGCTCGATGGTCGGCTACGGCTACCGCCCGGTCCGCGCCCTCGGCTGGCTCCTGACACTGCTGGTACTGGGCAGCCTCTGGTTCGGCTTGGGTTCCGACAACTGCGTCAACGACAAGTCCGGCCGCTTCGTGGCCAGCGGCCCGCGCTGCGTGGTGAACCAGCAGGACACCGGCCTGCAGTGGAACCCGGTGATCTACACGGCCGACCTGCTGGTCCCGATCGTCGACTTCGGCAACAAGTCGAGGTGGTACATGCACGGCCCGGACAACTGGGTGGCGGCGGGCTTCACAGCCTCAGGATGGATCTTGGCCACCACCGTGGCGGCGGGTGTCAGCCGCATGCTGCGCCGCGACAACTGAGCGACGGCCGGCCAGATCTCCCCAACCCCAGCCCCCACCCTCTCCGGGGGGCGTCCCCAGGTCCAGTCTATCGCCGGGGGCTGACAGACCCGGCCGTAACGGCGTTTCCGGCACCGGCTGTCCACATCACTCGGTGGGCATCCACAGGCCGTTTACCCAACGGCGGTCTCTGACATACCCTCGGTATGTCCCTCAGTGTGGAGGTTTTCTTGAACGCACCCGACGTCACCGGCCGGATCGAGATCGATGCGGCTCCCGAGACCGTGTACGCCCTGGTCAGTGATCCCGCGGCGCTCGCGGGTGTTGCCGAGGAATATGCCGGGCACCGGTGGGTCGGCGGTGCCTCCGGACCCGTCGTCGGTGCGAAGTTCCGCGGCCGCAACCGGCGGGGGTTGCGGCGGTGGAGCACCCTGTCCACCATCACCGACGCCGAGCCCGGGCGCCGGTTCGGTTTCGAGGTCACCTCGGTTGCCGGGTTGCCCGTCGCGCGCTGGCAGTACGACTTCGAACCCGGGCGCGACGGCTGTGTCGTCGTCGAAAGCATGTGGGAACGGCGGCCGGCGTGGTTCAAGGTCGCGACCTCGACCGTCACCGGGGTCTGGGACCGGGAACGGGCCAACACCGCCAACATCGCCGCCACCCTGGCCCGGCTGAAGCGGGCCGCCGAGGCTAGTCGATGAAGCGGGACCAGAACGGGATGTAGCGCGGGCCGTCCGGTGGGGCCGTGCTGATGCCGCCCGTCGCGAACTCGCGGTGCAGGTAATCCCGCAGGTCACTGCCGTAGACGATGATGTCCGTCTGGTACACCGACAGCACCGGGTAGCCCACCGCGCCCGGCAGGCCGGGCAGGTACCGGTGCCCGCACACCGGCACCAGCTGCGGCACGTCGGCCAGGCGCCGCCGGGCTTCGCGGACCGCGTCTTCCGGGCCGACCGGGCGGGTGCCCCAGTCCGGCAGCCAGAAGCCGTTGTGTTCGACGTCGTACAGCACGCCGTCGACCGGCCAGGCCAAGCGTTTGCGCAGCTGTTCGACGTTGCCGCAGCGCCAGTCGGGCCAGCGGTCGCCGATCGGGACGCCGGCGGACAGGAACGTCCGGTGGTCCGCGGCGAAGCGGAAGCCGAACCGGCGCTCGACGTCGTCGAGTTCGGGTTCGCTCAGCCCGGGACGCACGGGTTCCCGGAGGTTCTCCTGCAGGTGCCGCGCCTCCTCCGGAGTGAGGGCGCCGGCCGGCTGGACGGGGGTCATGACCTGAGCCTAAGCGGCGGCTCACCCGCCCGCGCGTCCTTTTTCGCGCCGACCTGGAGGTCCACCAATGGGTGAGTTTGTTCTCTCATCGGGCGGACCGGGGAACAGAGCGTGAGCGCGTGTAGTTCACTCATGCCGTGACTTCTCCACGACCGCAGAGCCGCGTGCGTGCCCCCGAGCTGCGCGGCGACGTCTGGCTGAACACCGGTGGCCGCCCGATCACCCTCGCCGAGCTGCGCGGCCGCGTCGTGCTGCTGGACTTCTGGACCAGCGGCTGCATCAACTGCCTGCACGTGCTCGACGAGCTGCGTCCGCTGGAAGCCGAGTTCGCGGACGTGCTGGTCACCGTGGGTGTTCATTCGCCGAAGTTCCTGCACGAGGGCGAGCGCGCCTCGATCGAGGCGGCGGTCCGCCGGTACGAGGTGCACCACCCGGTGGTCAACGATCCCGGGATGGAGCTGTGGTCGCAGTACGCGGTCCGCGCGTGGCCGACGCTGGTCGTCGTCGACCCCGAGGGGTACGTCGTACACGTCGCCGCGGGCGAAGGGCACGAAGAGGCGCTTCGCCGCGTCATCGCGGAGCTCGTGACGAAGCACGAAGCGAAGGGGACGCTCCGGCGCGGCGGCAGCCCGTACGTGCCGGTCGAGGAGCAGCCCGGCGAGCTGCGGTTCCCGAGCAAGGCCGTCGCCACCGCCGAGGGGCGCGTCCTGGTCGCCGACACCGGGCACCACGCGATCGTCGAGTTCGCCTCGGACGGCGAGACCGTCATCCGCCGCTTCGGCAGCGGGGCCCGCGGGGACCAGGACGGTCCGTTCGACATCGCGACCTTCACCGAGCCGTCGGGCATCGCGCTGCTGCCGTACGACATCGCCGAGCGCGTCGGCTACCACGCCGTCGTCGCCGACACGGCCGGGCACCGGCTGCGCGGCCTCGACCTGATCACCGGCGAGGTGACGACGGTCGCCGGCACCGGCGCGCAGTGGCGTACCGGGCCGGACTCCGGCAAGGCCACCGAGACCGACCTCACGAGCCCGTGGGACGTCGTCTGGTGGGGCCCGGCCGGCGGAGTGGTCGTCGCCATGGCGGGCAACCACACGCTGAGCGTGTTCGACCCGGTCGGCGGCACGATCCGCCGCTTCGCCGGCACAACCGTCGAAGGGCTTCGCGACGGCGACGTCGGCGAAGCATTCTTCGCGCAGACGTCCGGTCTGGCCGTGGACGGCGACAAGCTGTGGCTCGTCGACGCGGAGACGTCGGCGCTGCGCTGGATCGAGCCCGACGGCGAGTCCTTCACCGTGCAGACGGCGATCGGCGTCGACCTGTTTTCCTTCGGCCACACCGACGGCCCGGCCGACCAGGCGCTGCTCCAGCACCCGCTGGGCCTCGCCGTGCTGCCCGGCGACAAGATCGCGATCGCCGACACCTACAACGGCGCGGTCCGCCGCTTCGACGTCTTCACCCGCCAGGTCACCACGATCGCGACCGGGCTCGCCGAGCCCCAGGGCCTGCTGCTGCACGACGGCGAGCTGCTGGCCGTCGAGTCCGCGGGCAACCGGCTGACCCCGCTCACGGCGGCCGAGCCGACGCTCGTCACCGGCGACGCGCACGCGGTGCGCCGCCCGCCGACGGTGCTCGCGCCGGGCGAGATCGACTTTTCGGTGGTGTTCACGGCACCACCCGGCGAGAAGCTGGACGACCGGTTCGGCCCGTCGACGCGGCTGGAGATCAGCGCGTCGCCGCCGTCGCTGCTGGCCGACGGCGGCGGGACCGGCACGGACCTGAACCGCAAGATCCGCTTGGCCCCCGGCGTCACGGAGGGCGTGCTGCAGGTCGTCGCGCAGGCCGCGAGCTGCGACGACGGCGCCGAGCACCCCGCGTGCCGCATCACCCGGCAGGACTGGGGCGTCCCGGTGCGGATCGAGGACGGCGGCGCGAGCGAATTGAGCCTGGTCATGGCCGGTGAGCCTCGGACCGGCGGGTAACATGCAGGCCGTGTCTGACGGGCCGAAACTCGAAATCCAAATGCTGCACGACCGGGTACTCGTGCGGCTGTCGCCGGAAGAAGGGGAGCGCCGCAGCAGCGGCGGCATCGTGATCCCCGCGACGGCGCAGGTGGCGCGACGGCTGGCGTGGGGTGATGTACTGGGCGTAGGCAACAGTGTGCGGAACGTCAAGACCGGCGACCGCGTGCTCTTCAACCCGGAGGACCAGCTCGAGGTCGAGATCCAGGGCGAGGGGCACCTGGTGATGCGCGAACGCGACATCCACGCGGTGGCGACCGAGCGCACCGAGCACGGGACGGGGCTCTACCTGTAGGTCGGGTCCCGCGAAAGGCAGGCGCGTGGCAGACGAAGAGGTACGCGAGGGCACCGACGTGCGCGAGCTCGCGAGCACGGCGGAGCCCGAGCCGGCTGAGGTGGCCGAGTCCGCTGGGGCCCCTGAGTCGGTTGAGGTGCCTGAGGCCGAACCCCGGCTGCCGTTGGCCGAACCCGGCGCCGAACCCAGGGCCGAGACCAGCGCCGAACCCGGAGCCGAAGCCGGACTGCCGCCGGTCTGGCCCGCCGCGGAACCGGATGCCGCGCCGCAAGAACCCGTACCGGCCAAGCCCGCTGCCGAAGCGCCGGCCGCCACCACCGATCTCTTCTCCGACGACCTGCTCGGCGAGCTGCTCGAAACCCCCGCGCCCCCGCCGGCTCCGGAGACGCCCGCCCGGAAGCTGCGCACGGGCGTCGCCCGGACCATGATGGCCATCGGGCTCGCGCTCGGGCTCTTCGTCATCCTCTACGCCATCGATCTGGCCGTCAGCGCCGGGGACGTGCCGCGCGGGGTCACCGTGGCCGGCATCGAGGTCGGAGGGCTCAGCCATGCCGAGGCCGAGGCCAAGCTGCGGCAGGAACTCGAGCCGCGGCTGATCCGGCCCGTTGTCGTCCACGGCGGGGACGTGCAGGCCGAACTCGTGCCCTCGCGGTCCGGGCTCGGGCTCGACTGGCCGAACACCCTCGGGCTCGCCGGGCACCAGCCGCTCAGCCCGATCACGCGGATCATGTCCTTCTTCACCAGCCGCGAGGTCGGGGTGGCCACGCGCACCGACCAGAACCGGATCGCGGACGCCGTGCGCGAGCTGGCCGAGGGCAAGCTGAACCACCCCGCGACCGAAGGCTCGGTCGGGTTCACCCCGATCGCGGGCAGCGACGGTGGTGTCACCGCCTACCCGATCCTGCCGCGGCAGGGCCAGCAGCTGACCGACCTGGCCGGCGCCGCGCACACCGTCACCGACCACTGGCTCGACCCCGGCGGGGTCAAGCTGGCCATGGCGATCACGCCCGTGCGGGCGACCGCCGCCGGGGTGCAGGCCGCCTGCCGGCAGATCGTCGTGCCCGCCGTGGCGAAACCGGTCGTCGTGCACGGCGAAGGCAAGGACGTTCCGCTGAAGCCCGCCACCATCGCGTCTTCGTTCCAGTTCGCCGCGGTCGAGGGCGGGGCCGTCGAGGTCCGCATCGACCAGGGCAAGCTGCAGGCCGCCCTCAAGGACGAGCTCGCGAGCACCGAGACCGACGGCAAGGACGCGCAGATCGTCTTCACCGGTGACCAGCCGACGATCGAGCCGTCCGAAGACGCCCGCAAGGTGGACTGGGAGAAGACCTTCCTCCCCCTGATCGACGTGCTCAAGAAGACCGACGGGCGGGATCTCCCCGTCGTCTACAGCGCGTCGACACCCAGCGTGACCACCGACGCCGCCAACGCGCTCGGCATCAAGGAGGTCATCGGCGAGTTCACCACCGGCGGCCTGACCGGCCCGGCCGAGACGAACAACCGGACGCTCGCCGCCCGCGTGTCCGGCACGATCGTCAAGCCCGGCGAGACGTTCAGCCTCGGCGGCCGCTCCGGCCCGCGCACCGCGGACGCCGGCTACGTGCCCGCCCCGGTCGACGAGGACGGCACCGGCCCGTCCGTGGTCGGCGGCGGCGTCTCCCAGCTGGCGTCCACTTTGTACAACGCCGCCTACCTCGCCGGCCTGGCCGACGCCGGTCACCTGGAGCACGACCACTACCTCGACCGCTACCCCGTCGGCCGCGACGCCAAGGCCGTCAACGCCGACGGCAGCCCGGTCGAGCTCAAGCTGACCAACGACGCCGCCACCGGGATCGCCATCCAGGCCACCGTCTCCGGTGACTCGGTGACCGTCCGGATCTGGGGCACCCGGCACTTCCGCGTCGAGGGCCAGACCGGCGCGCAGACACCCGGCGACCCGCCCCCGATCCAGTTCGGCTCCGGCGAGGACGGGACGTGCCGTCCTTCGATCGGCTCGTCCGGCTTCAGCGTCACTGACACCCGCGTGCTCTACGACCTCGCGAGCGGCACCGAGCTCCGGCGGACGTCGCACACGGCGACCTACGGTCCGCGTCCGACCGTTCTCTGTTGAGTTGTCAGCGAAGGACCATGCACCCCGCCTCCTCGAAGTCGCGCAGCCACGCCGGCTCCCGGAGCTGCTTGTTCCAGCGCAGATCCAGCTTGTCCAATTTGGACAGCCGGGCCAGTGACGCGGGCAGCGTCGTCAGCTGGTTCTCCCGCAGGTCGAGCTGACGCAGCTCACTCAGCAAGCCGATCGACGACGGCAGCGAAGTCAGCCGGTTGCCCCGCAGGTGCAGCTCCCGCAACGCTCCCAGCGTGCCGATCGACTCCGGCAGCGCCGCCAGCTCGTTGCGGTACAGCCGCAGTTCACGCAGCGCCGCGAACCCCGAGAGGTCCGCGGGCAGCGACGTGAGCCGGTTGTCCGTGCACCCGAGGTACCGCAGCTTTCCCAGCCGGCACCAGGCATCCGGGAACTTCGTCAGCCGGTTGTCGCTGACGTACAGGTACTCGGTGAGCCCGGCCAGCTCGCCCAGCTCGTCCGGCAGCGAGTCGAACCGGTTGTGCGCCAGGTCGAGCGTGTGCAGCGACGTCAGCGCCGAGATACCCGGCGGCAGCGAAGAAATCCGGTTCGCCGCGAGGTTCAGCACGCGCAGCCCGGTCAGCGACCACAGCGACCCGGGCACCGCCGAGAGCGAGTTCTTGTACAGGTCGAGCCGGGTGACGTCGTCCGGCAGCGACGGCACCGACGTCAGCCCCCGGTCGCTCAGGTCCAGCAGGGTCACGATTCCTCCAGCCGGGTCAAGGGCAGCAACGCCCACGTCGCCGGGTCGTCCGGAGTGGACACCTGGATCCGCAGACCCGGCGCCTCCGACACGGCCAGCTCGGTCAGCCTGAGGTTCATCCGGCCTGCCCGCGGGTGCTGGAACTCCCGCACCCGCGGCCGCGGTTCCGCGACCTCGTGCCGCGCCCACAACTTGGCGAACTCGGGGCTCAGCTCCGACAGCCGCCGGATGTCCTCGTCCCACGACGGGTCACCGACGTGCCTGCCGTACTCGGCGCGCATCCGCGCGACCATGTGCGGCACCTCCTCGTCGTAGTTCAGCAGCATCCGCCGCGCGTTCGGCTCGGTCACGCAGCACCACAGCAGGTTCTTGTGCAGGCACGGCAGGCTGTGCCACTCCCAGAACAGCTCCTCCTGCGCCGCGTTCGACGCGAGGATGTCGAACCGGCCGTTGATCACCGTGGCCGGCAGGGGATCGAGCGCGCGCAGCACCTCGCGCACGGTGTCCGGCACGACCTCGACCGCCGACGGCAGCCGCGACGGCGTCAGCTCCGCCAGCCGGTACAGGTGCTCCCGCTCGGGGTGGTCCATCCGCAGCGTGCGCGCCACCGCGTCGAGCACCTGAGCGCTCGCGTTGATCGGCCGCCCCTGTTCGAGCCACGTGTACCAGGTGACGCCGACGCCGGCGAGCAGTGCGACCTCCTCCCGCCGCAACCCGCTCGTGCGGCGGCGCACGCCGGGTGGCAGCCCGACCTCCTCCGGACCGATCCGCGCCCGGCACGCCTTGAGGAACTGGCCGAGTTCCTCCCGGCGGCCGGCGTGGACCTGCGTTGACGTCATGCGGACATGGTGCCCGAGGGGTACGACAATTTCCGCTGTGTTGTCCGGGGCTTCGCCCCGAGCCGGGGGCTCCGCCACCTGGACCCCCGGACCAAGGCAGGTGCTCCCAATACCAGCATCGGCAGGCTCTCTCCGCGCCGGACCGAAGACCCCCAAGGTCAGCAGCATGACTCTGACCACCTCTGCCCCGGCCATCCCCGACCGGGCCGCGCGGCCGTGGTTCATGCTGGCCGTCCTGCTGCTCGGTCAGTTCATGGCGCTGCTCGACGTCACCGTCGTGAACGTCGCCATGACCGACATCCGCACCGACCTGCACGCGTCCGGCGCCGCGTTGCAGCTCATCGTTTCCGGCTACACCGTGGGCTACGCGATGCTGCTGATCACCGGCGCCCGGCTCGGCGAGCTGTTCGGGCGGCGACGGCTGTTCGTCACCGGCGTCCTCGCCTTCACCGCCTGCTCGCTGCTCTGCGGGTTCGCGCCGGACCCGGCCACGCTGATCGTCGCGCGGATCGCGCAGGGCGCCGGGGCCGCGCTGATGATGCCGCAGGTCATCAGCGTCATCCAGGCGCAGTTCAGCGGCCCCGCGCGGGCCAAGGCGCTCAGCGCGTACACCGCGGTCATCTCGGTCGCGTTCGTGTCCGGCCAGGTGCTCGGCGGCGTGCTCGTCGGCGCGGACCTCTTCGGGGCGGTCTGGCGGCCGATCTTCCTGGTCAACGTGCCGATCGGGGTGCTCGTGGCCGTGCTCTCCCTGCGTCTGGTGCCGGGCGGCGCGGCGAAGGCGGGCCGCCGGCTGGACGTCGCCGGCCTCGCGCTCGCCGTGCCCGCGGTGGTGCTCCTCGTGCTGCCGCTGGTCCTCGGGCACGAAACCGGCTGGCCGGTGTGGACGTTCGCTTCGCTCGCGGCGGGCGCGCTGCTGGCCGTGCTGTTCGTGGTCGTGGAACGCCGGGTGCGCGATCCCCTCGTGAACCTCGGCGT
Organism: Amycolatopsis sp. lyj-346; assembly: GCF_046548975.1. Lineage (NCBI taxonomy): Bacteria > Bacillati > Actinomycetota > Actinomycetes > Pseudonocardiales > Pseudonocardiaceae > Amycolatopsis > Amycolatopsis sp. lyj-346. The sequence continues at coordinate 817,945 of NZ_JAJPWT010000001.1, read as the reverse complement.
CCTGCGGATCCGCGGTGTCGCACCCGGACTGGCCGCGCTGGCCACCGGAGTGGCGTCCTACGGCGGTTTCCTGTTCTGCGTCGCGTTGCACCTGCAGGCGGGCCTCGGAGCGACGGCGCTGGCCGCCGGGCTCACCATGGCGCCCGGCGGCGTGGTCTTCGGCGTGTGCGGGTTCTTCTGGCACAAGCTGCCCGGACGCGTCCACACGGCACTGACGCCGTGCGGCTACGTCGGGTCCGCCGTCGCCTACGCCCTGCTGGGGTTCAGCCTCAAGGACGGCGGAGACGGCGGTGTCCTGTTCTTCGCCGCGCTCCTGCTGTTCGGCCTTTCCATGGGCCTGGCGTTCGGGTCCCTGATGGCGCACGCGCTCACCCACGTCCCGCTCGAACGCGCGGCGGACGCCAGCGGCCTGCTCACTACGACGTTGCAGCTCGGCCAGGTCATCGGGGTGGCGACGTTCGGCAGTCTCTTCCTGACACTCGCCGCCGGTTCGTCCGCGCACGCCATCACCACGACGATGACCTGGGCCGCGGTGCTGTTGCTGGTGGGTACCGGGTTCGCCGTCGCGCTCGCCCGCGCGTCGGCCAAGCCGTAGCACGGAAAAGCCCGGCCGGTTCACCCGAAGGTGGACCGGCCGGGCTGTGACCGAAAGCCTTACCTGGTTACACCACGACGGCCGTAGGCGGCCGCAGCGATGCTGACGCCGATCGCGGCGAGCACGACCTGGGTGAGGACCTCGAGCCAGTCGATACCATTCGTGTCGGCGTAGCCCAGACCCCGCGCGATGGCCGTACCGATGAACGCGGCAATGATACCGATCAGGATGGTCAGCCAGATCGGGATGCCCTGCTTGCCGGGAGCGACCAGCCGGCCCAAAACGCCGATGATCAACCCGACGACGATGGCACTGATGATGCCGGCGACAGTCATCGCTTCTCCTCTCGGTGCGGGTCCGGCCACTCGGATCCCGCGAACTCGAAGACGGAATTCCCCGGCGATCGGATCCCGAAACGCCGAAGGACCCCTTCCCGGCCGGGAAGGGGTCCTTCGGGCGAACACGTTGATCAGAACGCGGCTTCGTCCAGCTCCATGAGCGCGTTGTCGGCGGCCTCCACGATGGCGCGGCGGGCGGTCAGCTCCGGCAGCACCTGCTTCGCGAAGAACGAGGCCGAGGCGATCTTGCCCTCGTAGAACGGGACGTCCTTGGCGGACGCGCCCGCGTCGAGCTTGCCGATGGCGACTTCGGCGTGCTTGAGCAGCTGCCAGCCGATGAGCAGGTCACCGACCGACATCAGCAGGCGGACCGTGTGCTGGCCGACCTTGTTGATGCTCTGCGGGTCCTCCTGGGACGCCGTCAGGTAGCCGATCAGCGAGCCGAGCATGCCCTGGGTGTCCTCGAGAGCCTGCTTGAGCAGCACGCGCTCGTTCTTGAGCCGGCCGTTGCCCGCCTCGGACTCGATGAACTTGGTGATCTCCCCGGCGACGAAGGCCAGCGACTGGCCCTTGTCGCGGACGATCTTCCGGAAGAAGAAGTCCAGCGACTGGATGGCCGTGGTGCCCTCGTACAGCGAGTCGATCTTCGCGTCGCGGATGTACTGCTCGATCGGGTAGTCCTGCAGGAAGCCGGAACCACCCAGCGTCTGCAGGGACTGCACGAGCTGCTCGGTGGCGCGCTCCGAGCCGACGCCCTTGACGATCGGCAGCAGCAGGTCGTTGACGCCGTGCGCGAGCTTCAGGTCGCCTTCGCCGGTCCACAGCTGGTCCTGGAACGACGCGGTGTACAGGTAGACCGCGCGGAGGCCCTCGGCGTACGCCTTCTGGAGCATCAGCGAGCGGCGGACGTCCGGGTGGTGGGTGATGGTCACGCGCGGCGCGGCCTTGTTCAGCATGTTCGGCAGGTCGGCGCCCTGGACGCGCTCCTTGGCGTACTCGAGCGCGTTGAGGTAGCCCGTCGACAGCGTCGCGATGGCCTTCGTGCCGACCATCATCCGGGCGTACTCGATGACCTGGAACATCTGCGCGATGCCGTCGTGCACCTCGCCGAGCAGCCAGCCCTTGGCCGGGGTGCCGTGCTGGCCGAAGGTCAGCTCGCACGTCGTCGAGGCCTTGATGCCCATCTTGTGCTCGACGTTCGTGACGAAGGCGCCGTTGCGCTCGCCCAGCTCACCGGTCTTCGAGTCGAAGTGGAACTTCGGGACGAGGAACAGCGACAGGCCCTTGGTGCCCGGCTTGGTCTCGATGCCGGGGCCCTCGGGGCGAGCGAGCACCAGGTGCATGATGTTTTCGCTCATGTCGTGCTCGGCCGAGGTGATGAACCGCTTCACGCCGTCGATGTGCCAGGAGCCGTCCTCCTGCTTGGTGGCCTTGGTGCGGCCCGCGCCGACGTCGGAGCCGGCGTCCGGCTCGGTCAGCACCATCGTGGCGCCCCAGGCCCGGTCGATCATGAGCTGGGCCCAGTGCTTCTGCTCTTCGGTGCCGTTCTTGTTCACGATCATCGCGAAGTTCGGGCCCGCCATGTACATGAACAGCGGGGCGTTCGCGCCGAGGATGAGCTCGGACGCCGCCCACTGCACGGTCGGGGGCAGGCCGAAGCCGCCGAGGTCGTTGGTCAGGCCGAGGCGCCACCATTCGCCGTCGAGGAGCTGCTTGTAGCTCTTCTTGAACGACTCGGGGATCTTGACGCTGAACGTCTTCGGGTCGTACACGGGCGGGTTGCGGTCGGCGTCGGCGAAGGACTCGGCGAGCGGGCCGGTCGCGAGCTTGTTCAGCTCGGACAGCACACCGCGGGCGGTCTCTTCGTCGGATTCGGCGAGCACGCCCTTGCCCAGGCGCTCCTGCACGCCGAGTACCTCGAAGAGGTTGAACTCGAGGTCTCGGACGTTGCTCTTGTAGTGGCCCATGTCGTCACTCCAATGTGTTCGGCTCCCCGGCCGGGCACATATTCGCCTTACTCGCCGGTAACTTCAGGATATTACCTGCGGGTAACTGGAGCAAGCAGATCCGCACTTCCGAGTATCGGAAATCCACCTGAATGTTGCCTTCGGCCTGGGCAAGAGGGGTCAGCGGTGGCCCGGGATCGCTGTTGTGTCCGCCGTCACCGGAACGTGCCCGTCCTCGGGCCGGGCGATGAGGATCCCGCTGCGGAAGGCGATCGTCACCGCGTGTGTCCGATCCCGCGCGGAAAGCTTGCGCAGGATGCTCTTCACGTGGGTCCGGACGGTCTCGACGGACAGGAACAGCAGCTTCGCGATCCCGGAGTTTTCGAGTCCTTCGGCGACCAGCTGGAGCACCTGGTACTCGCGCCTGGACAGCGGCATCCCGCCGCGCGGCGACGGCGGGCTGTCGTGGGCGAGGTCGCCCTTCGGAGTGGTGGCGCGCTTCGGCCGGGCGGTCAGCGGGGCGATGGCCGGGTCGATGTAACGACGTTCGCTGTGCGCCCGCCGGATCGCTTCGGCGAGCCGTCGCGAATCGATCGACCGCGGCACGATCGCGTGCGCGCCCGCCGCGATCGCGGCCGCGAGGTACTGCTGTGTGCGATTCGCGTCACGGATCAGGGTGACCAGCAGCAGCGCGGGGTCGCCGGCGTTGAGCAGCTTGGTCAGGTGGCAGTTCGGGTCGAGCGCCGAGTCCAGGATGACGACGTCCGGTTTGACCTGCTCGCACAGCTGCAGGGCGGCGTGGTGGCTGGCGGCCTGACCGGCCCAGTGCAGCCCCTGGCTGCGGTGCACGAGCGCGGCGAGGCCGTCGCGGAAGATCGGCACGGGATCGACGACCGCCACGCCGAGGCTGCGACCGCCGGGTCCGGGCGGCCCGGTGGGCCTGCGGGTGGGCTCGATGCCGTGCATCGCGGGCCTCCGTCTCTGTCGTCACTCCCGGGGGCCGGACGTCTCCGGCACCGCCCGGTCCCCCTGCTTGGACCGGCCGGAAGTGACTACTCCTGCTTGGTACGAGTCGCGATTGCCCAGCTCATGACGCCAAATCCCCCTCATGGCCCAATCCGCCGGTCACAGCAAACTTTCCGTAGAAGTCGATCTTGGACAGTTGGCTCGCCCGGGCGGGAAAGGGGCTGATGGGGCAGTCGGCGCTACTGAGGGTGGCCCGTAGTCCGTTCAACGATTTCGACAGTCATCGGATGCGGCTCGCAGCCGGGCGAACTCCGCCGCCAGCCCGGACGGCGTCCAGTGCGCGTTGAGCCCGCTCGGGTTCGGCAGCACCCACACGCTGGTGTCGCCGATCCGGTGCTCCTGGGGGCCGACGCGCGCCTTCGGAAAGCCGAAAGCGGTCCGGTAGGCGGTGATCCCGACGACGGCCAGCCACCGCGGCCGGTACTCGAGCACCTTCGCGGTGAGGATCTTCCCGCCTTCGCGCAGCTCGTCGCCGGTGAGCTCATCGGCGCGGGCGGTGGTCCGGGCGACGACGTTCGTGACGCCGAGCTTGAGTTCGAGCAGCTTGTCCTGCTCGCTGGGTGCGTAGAGCCGCGGGGTGAAGCCGCCGTTGTGGAGCGCGGGCCAGAAGCGGTTGCCGGGGCGCGCGAAGTGCCGGCCGAGCGCGCCGGAGTAGAGACCGGGGTTGATGCCGCAGAACAGAACGTCGAGGTCAGGGGCAATGACGTCGGGGATGGTGGCGTTGTGCGCCGCGGCCAGCTGGTCCTTCGTGGGTCGGGTGCTCACCCGTCCAGTTTCCGGCATGCGCGGCGACGTGGAGGTCGAACCCGTCGCGGGGGGTAGCGAATTCGGTACTGACCTGCGTAACCTGTGTGATCTCCCGCACAGCGCCGTACCGAGGAGGATTCGTGCAGCTTCCGATCGTCCTCGGGCTGGTCGCGCTGGTTCTGGCCGTCGCCGCGCTCGTTGTCGTCATGGAAGACCGGCGGGCCGCCAAGCGGGCCGCGCTGCAGCGGAAAGCGCGGTTAGCGCGTCTCGGCGAAGTGGACCCGCTCGCGCCGGGCCGGCTGCACGTCGACCGTTGACCGCAGGAGCGTCAGCAGCAGCGCCCCGAACACCCAGCCGACGACGGCGCCGAACGCGTTGTTCACGAGGTCGTCGACGTCGAAGATGCGGTAGGCGAACGGCGCCGTGCCGAAGTTCGCCGTGAGCTGCGTGAGCTCGATGAGCAGTGACGCCGTGAAGCCGATCAGCGCGGTGCCGGTCAGGCCGCGGCGCCAGAGGATCCGCGCGAACACCCCGAGCGGCACGAACAGCAGGACGTTGAGGCACGCCTGCTGGAACGTCTGCGTCATGAACCAGGTCCCGCCGTGCTTGAGCAGCTCGGTGTGGATGTCGGCGATCCACTGGAACGGGTGCAGCTGCACGGTCTGCGCGAGCCGGCGGGTGCCGGGACCCGGCAGCGGCAGGAACACGACCGCGAGCGTCATGCAGCCGTAGAGCAGCACCGCCGCGGTGGTCGCGAGGCCGCGCGGCCGCAGGCCGCCGTACCGGGCGAGCTGGGTGATCAGCTGCGGCACCAGGACCACGGCCCACAGCGCGAGGAAGGCGATGAAGCCGTGCTGCAGGGCCGTGAGCTGTGCGTTCGTCATGCCACCGACGTTATGGATCTTGCCGCCGGTGCCGCTTCGGTCGAAGGGTCCGACGCCATCGGCCACTCGGCCGATCCCCGCGCGACCGATCGGCGGGCGGCGGGTGATCGATGTCATGCCGGCGTAACCGGATGCTGCTTGCGCCGATACGGGAATGAGCACGACGCTCGGCACGTCGGGCTCTATGCAGGCAACGAAAGGAACGCTCATGGCACCGGTCCGGGTCGGCATCGTCGGGCTCAGCGCGAACGGCGGCTGGGCCGCGACCGCGCACGTGCCCGCGCTGGCCGCGGTGGACGGCTACGAACTCCGCGCGCTCGCCGGCAGCAGCGCCGACTCGGCGCGGGTGGCCGGGGAGAAGTACGGCGTGCCGCTGACCTTCGGCGACGCCGGGGAGCTGGCCCGTCACCCGGAGGTCGACCTCGTGGTGGTCGCCGTGAAGGTGCCGCAGCACCGGGCGCTCATCGAGCCCGCGCTGGCCGCGGGCAAGCAGGTGCTGAGCGAGTGGCCGCTGGGCGTCAGCCTGGCCGAAACCGAGGCGCTGGCCGACGCCGCCCGGGAAAAGACGACCGCGGTGGGCCTGCAAGGGCGGTCGGCGCCTGCGCTGCGTTACCTGCGCGACCTCATCAAGGACGGTTACGTCGGCCGCGTGCTTTCGACGTCGCTGATCGCTTCGGGCGCGAACTGGGGCCCGAGCGTGCGGGCCGGCCGCGACTACCAGCTGCACCCCGCGGGCGGGGCGACGATGCTGACCATTCCGTTCGCGCACACCGTCGACGCGCTGGCCATGGTCCTCGGCGGCTTCGCCGAGCTGTCGGCGACGATGGCGACCGTCCGGCCGCGGGTGCGTGACGAGGTCACCGGCGAGTCGGTCGAGATGACGGCGCCGGACCAGATCGCCGTCACCGGGGTGCTGACCGGGGGTGCCGTCGCGTCGCTGCACCTGCGTGGCGGGACGTCGCCGGCCACGGACTTCCACTGGGAGATCAACGGCACCGAGGGCACGCTGGTCGTCGAGGCCGCGGACCCGCTGTTCTGGATCGCGAAACTGACGCTGCGCGGCAGCCGCACCGGCACGCTGGAGAAGCTCACCGTGCCCGCGCGGTACGAGCTGCCGCAGCTGGCCGGCCGCAGCGCCGAGCCGTCGTACAACGTCGCGCACGCCTACGCCCGGCACCTCAAGGGCGACCTGCCGGACTTCGCGCACGCCCTGCGCCTGCACCGGGTGCTCGACGCCGTCCAGCGGTCGGCCGACAGCGGCACCCGGACCCAGCCGGACGCGGAGTAACTGTTACTGGCGGTTGCGGCTTTTCCGCTGTCCGCGTCTTAGGCTCGGATCATGGACGACGTTGTCTACGACCGGGCGGGCCGCGGCGAGCCGCTGGTGCCGTCGACCTGCCGGGCTTCGGTGCGTCGCCCGAACCGGCCGGCGGGTACGGCATCGAGCCCGCGCGCAGCGCACGCCGCCGCACGTCGTGCGCCGGGTTCGAGCCGACCGCGGCGCAGTCGCGCGGTGACTTCCGGTTCACCGGCCCGGTCACCGACGTCCCGGTGACCATCGCCTGGGCCGAGCACGACCGGATCCTCGCCCGGCCGCGCGTCGCCGACCTGCGGAAAGTCGCGCCGCACGGGGTGTTCCGGCTGCTGCCGGGCTGCGGGCACGTGCCGATGAACGACGACCCGGAACTCGTCGCGCGGGTGCTGCTCGACGGAAGCCGTTAGGTGACGTTCCCTTTACGTCCGTCTTTTGACCCTGGCAGGTGACTGCTTCGCGAGGCAGAATCCTCCGCCGTGCGCCCGTTCGGGGAACTTGGGCGCGAATCGGAGGAAGAACACGCATGAGGCTTTCGACCCGGCTCGCGGTGTTGGCCGCGGCCGCGCTGGCGACCACGGCGGTGACCACCGCACCCGCGTCCGCGGGCCAGCGCCCGGACTCCACCACCGACGTCCGGATCATCACGTTCAACGACCTGCACGGCAACCTCGAGCCGCCGTCCGGCTCCAGCGGCCGCGTCATCCAGTCCGACGGGACCACTGTGGACGCCGGTGGCGCCGCCTACCTGGCGACGCACGTGAAGCAGCTTCGCTCGCAGGTGCGCAACTCGGTCGTGCTGTCCGCCGGTGACAACATCGGCGCGTCGCCGGTGATCTCGGCGCTGTTCCACGACGAGCCGACCGTCGACTTCCTGAACATGCTCGGCGTCAGCGCGTCCGTCGTCGGCAACCACGAGTTCGACGAGGGCTTCAAGGAACTGCAGCGCATGCAGTTCGGCGGCTGTCACCCGACCGACGGTTGCCAGTTCCAGAAGACCTTCAAGGGTGCGAACTTCCCGTTCATCGGGTCCAATGTGTACTTCACCAACGGCCTGCCCGCGCTGTTGCCGTTCACCGTGAAGTTCGAAGGCGGCGTGCCGATCGGCGTCATCGGCGCCACCCTGAAGGACCTGCCGACCGTCGTCACGCCGGAGGCCATCAAGGGCCTGAAGTTCGGCGACGAGGTCGAGGCGATCAACCGGACCGCGAACCTGCTCGACCACTTCGGCGTCAAGGCCCAGGTCGTGCTGCTGCACCAGGGTGACGGCACCGAGGTCGAAGGCCCGAACGACTGCAAGCTGCGGCCCGGCCCGGCCTCGGCGATCGCGACCGCGGTGACGCCGAAGGTCGACGCGTTCTTCACCGGGCACAGCCACCAGCAGTACAACTGCGTGCTCACCGACCCGGCCGGCCAGCCGCGGCCGGTCATCCAGGGCTCGTCGTTCGGCAGGCTGCTGTCCGTGGTGGACCTGAAGATCAGCCGCCAGACGCGGGACGTCGTGCGTTCGCAGACCAAGGCGTTCAACGAGATCGTCACCCGCACGGTCACCCCCGACCCGGCCGTGGCCGCGCTGATCGCCGACGCCAAGACGAAGGCCGCGCCGATCGCGAACAAGCAGGTCGGCACCATCACCGCGGACCTGCCGGCGGCGGGCAACGCGGCCGGTGAGTCGCTGCTCGGCGACGTCATCGCGGACGCGCAGCTGGCGGGCACGCAGTCGAACAACGCGGTCGTCGCGATGACCAACCCGGGTGGCATCCGTGCCGACCTGACCTACAAGTCGTCTGCGAACGGCGAGGGCGACGGCGTGGTGACCTACGGCGAGGCGTTCACCGTCCAGCCGTTCGGGAACATCATGCAGACGATCACGCTGACCGGCGCGAACCTGAAGAACGTGCTGGAGCAGCAGTGGCAGGGCACGGTGACGCGCTTCCTGCAGATTTCGAGCTCGCTGCACTACAGCTACTCGGCGTCCGCGCCGCAGGGCTCGCGGGTCTCGGGCATCACGATCAACGGCACGCCGGTCGACCCGGCGGCGTCGTACCGCGTGTCGGTGAACAACTTCCTCGCCGCCGGCGGGGACGGCTTCACCGAGTTCACCAAGGGCACCGGCCTTTCGGGTGGCCCGGTGGACCTCGACGCCCTGATCGAGTACCTGGGCGCCCACCCGAACCTGGCCCCGCCCGCGGCGAACCGGATCACCCGCTTGCCGTAGCTCTCGTTTTTGCAAGACACCGGGTCGACAATGGACCCATGACGACCTGGGAAGACGTCGTGCGCCTCGCCTCCGCGTTGCCGGAGGTCGAGGAGTCGACGTGGTTTCGCTCGCCTTCGCTGAAGGTGGCGGGCAAGGGGTTCGCGCGGCTGCGGACGGAGGCCGAAGGTGGCCTGGTCCTGCTGTGCGGGCTCGACGAGAAGGCCGCGTTGCTGGAGTCCGGCGACGCGGCCTTCTTCACGACGCCGCACTACGACGGGCACGGCTCGATCATCGTCGACCTGGAGCGGGTGGAGCTCGATCAGCTTCGCGAGCTGATCGAAGAAGCGTGGCGGCTGAAGGCGCCGCGCCGTCTCCTCACTTGAGCTCGCCGCGCAGCATGCTCATCAGGATCATGTCGTGCCGCTCGCCGTCCGCGTCGATGAACGATTCGCGGTGTCGGCCCTCTTCGACGAAGCCGATCTTGCGGTAGACGTGCCGGGCAGCCTCGTTCCCGGCGACCACCCAGAGCGTGATCTGGTGCAGCCGCATGGCGTTGAAGCCGTAGCGGCACATCAGGCGCAGGGCTTCGGTGCCGTAGCCACCGCCCCGGTATTCGGCGTCACCGATGTAGACGTCCAGCTCGGCTTCACCGAGTTCGGGCTCGGCGTCCCGCAGGTCGATGACGCCGATGAGCTTGCGCTCGGCCTTGGCCTCGATGCCGAGGACGACCTTCTCGTAGGTGTTGCGCGGGCGTTCCTCGCAGCGCTTGCGCACCTGGGCGAGCGACAGCGGGTGTTCGTTGGTCATCCAGCGGCCGACCTCGGGGTCGTAGGTCCACGGGTGCAGCCGTTCGGCGTCCTCCGGTTCGAGCGCGCGCAGCCGGACGAGTTCCCCCTCGAGCATCTTCACTCCCGTTTCAACAGCAGAAAGTCGTTGACATCCAGCAGGCCGAGGATCTTCCGGATCGGGACCGGCATGGCCTGCCGCGAATCATCGTGCACGAGTTCGGCGCCGCGCACGTGAATATTTTCCCGCCGGAAGACCAGCGTGCAGCCGCCGGCGGCGAGCACGTTCCGCACCCAGTCCGCGCCGGGCCCGTAGGTCAACGCGACGACGAAATCGTCCTTCGTGCGGAAGACGTTGACCGGGGTGCGGAACTCGCGCCCGGACTTCCGTCCCTTGTGGACGACCATGGCGAACCCGGGAGCCCACCCGGCGACGTGCTTGAGGACCTGGTTGGTCGCGACGCGGTTGAAGCGGGCGACCCGCTTGGAGAGCACCATGCGCCCATGATGATCCTGCGGGAGTCAGATATCAACAGTCGATGAATTAACCGATCGGGTGACCCCGGCTCCCCGCGCGGGGGGCTCCGATGGTGGGATATGGCGCATGTCGACCGAATGGCCGCTGCGCCAGGACCCGGAAGGGCCGGTCATCATCGCGCTGGCCCTGGTGAACGACCCCGACGCGCTGGGCTTCGTCGTGCTGGACGACGAGGACGACTGGTTCATCAGCGACGGCACCGAGCTGTCCGAAGACGTGCTGGTCAACCGCGAGAACTTCGGCAAGATGTCGCTGCGCGAAGCCGTCGAACTGCTGCCGCAGCTGGGTGCCTTGGCGAGCCTCCCGACCGGGATGGCCGCCGACTGGGACCCCGAGCGCCGCACGTGGCTGCTGTCGTCGGTGACCGGCTCGGACGACGAGGACGAGGACGTCCGGCTGCTCGCCCAGCGCCGCGCGGCCTGGAAGTTCGAGGGCTCGCCGGACGACGAAGCCCAGATCAGCAGCGGCCTGACCGAGATCCCGACCGGCCCGCAGCAGCCGGTGCGCGCGGTCCGCCAGGTCGTCCGCGAGCAGGACGGCACCTGGCTGTTCGTCGGCTTCGAGGTCCCCGAGGCGGAGGACTTCGAGGTCGAGGGCCTGGAGCTGGAGCACGTGGCGAACCTGTACCCGGACGTGCGCACGGTGCTGAAGGCCGCCCCGGGTCAGGTGTACGACCGCGCGACGCCGGAGTCCGACTGGGAGCTCGTCGAGGGTTGACCGTTTTTCGGGGGTTCCGGGTGCGGAGCCCCCGGTTGTCACAGCTCGACCGGCAGGTGGAACAGCCCGCGGGTGATCGGGCTGGGCCACCAGGTGAGTTCTGCTTCGGGCACGGCGAGCCTGGCCGTCGGCAGGCGGCGGAGCAGCGTCTCGAAAGCGACGTCGGCCTGCAGCCGGGCCAGTGCCGCGCCGATGCACAGGTGCGGCCCGGCGCCGAAGGCGATGTGCCGCCGCTCCTCGGTCCGCTGCCCCGGCCGGAAGGCGTCCGGTTCCGCGAAGGCGGCGGGATCGCGGTCGGCGGCCAGCACCGAGACGAGGATCGGGTCGCCCGGCCGCATGAGCCGGCCGCCGATCTCGACGTCCTCGGTGGGGAACCGCCAGGTGGCGTTCTGCAGCGGCGCGTGCAGCCGGAGCGTCTCCTCGACGACGGCCGCACGGTGCGCGGGGTCGGTTCTTGCTTTTGCCGCTTCGCCGGGATGGGTCAGCAGCGCCAGGGCGCCGGTCGCGATCAGCCCGACGGTCGTCTCGTGGCCGCCGATGAGGATCAGGAAGGCCGTCGAGGTCACCTCGTCCGCAGAGAGTTTGCCGGTCGCCTCCTGCGCGACGAGATCGCTGATCAGATCGGTGCCCCGCGCCGCGCGCTTGGCCGCCACGACCTCGGTGACCAGGCGTTCCAGCACGTCGGTGGCTTCGCGGACCTTCGAGCCGTCGGTGTCGTCGGCGCTGTCGATGACGAGTGACCACTCGTGCACGTCGTCCCGGTACCGCTCGGGCACCCCGAGCAGATCGCAGATGATCGCGATCGGCAGCGGGTAGGCGAGGTCGGTGACCAGGTCGCCGTGCCTGCGTGCTTCGACGGCGTCGATCAGTTCGTCGGTCACCTGCTGGGCGCGTTCACGCAGGTGCTGCATCCGGCGGGGGCCGAACGCGCCGGCGCAGGCGCGTCGCAACCGGGTGTGCTCGGGCGGATCGGTGTTGATCATGTTCGACGCGAGCGACGGCCGGTGGTCGAGCGGCAGGCCCATGCCCGAGCGCTGCCACTCCGCGTTGCCGGCGGAGGGGCTCTTGACCAGGGCGGGGTGGTTGAGCGCCGTCACGGCGTCGTCGTACCGGGTGATCAGCCAGGCCCAGGTGCCGGTGGGAAAAGCGAGCCGGTGCGGCGGTCGTTCGCGCAGCCACGCGTAGGCGGGCGAGGGGTCGCGATCGAAGTCCGGACCGAACAGCGCGGGCTCTGCCATGCGTTCACCCTGCCCGCCGGACTTTCTTCGCGACAAGTGTCCCGGCGCGGCTTCGCCCGTTCGTCCTTACAGTGAGAACCGGCGATCGGCGCCGGTCAGCACCCGCGAGGAGTACCTCATGCCCAAGTACGCCGCGATCATCTACGCCACCGACATCGACCCGACCACGCCCGAGGCCACGGACATGATGAAGGACTACGACGAGTTCGGCGCGGGGGCGGCCGCGGTGATCCGCGGCGGCGCGGCGCTGTACCCGACGGCGACCGCGACGACGGTCCGCGTCACCGGCGGCAAGGGCGGCGACATCGTCACCAGCGACGGCCCGTACGCGGAGACGAAGGAAGCTCTGACCGGCTTCTACCTGCTCGAATGCGCCGACCTCGACGAGGCGGTCAAGGTGGCGGCCCGGATCCCGGGCGCCTGGGACGGCGCGATCGAGGTCCGGCCGGTCGTCGACTTCGGCAAGTGACCGGCGCCGGGGACGCGGTCGCGCGGCTGGTCCGGGACGAGGGCACCCGGGTACTGGCCACGCTGGTCCGCGTCACCGGCAGCGTCGACCTGGCCGAAGACGCGGTCCAGGACGCCGTCGTGCGCGCGCTGGAGACGTGGCCGCGCGACGGCGTCCCCGCCAACCCGCGTGGCTGGCTGCTGGTCGCGGCCCGCCACCGCGCGGTGGATGTGCTCCGCCGCGAGGCGAAGCGGCTCGGGAAGGAGGCCGTGGCGATGCCCGCGATCGACCCGTGCCCGGACCCGGTCTCGGTCCGCGACGACCTGCTGCGGCTGGTGTTCACGTGTTGCCACCCGGCGTTGTCCCTGGACGCCCAGGTGGCTTTGGCGCTTCGGACATTGGGCGGTTTGTCGACCGCGGAGGTCGCCCGGGGCCTGCTGGTGCCGGAAGCGACGATGGCGAAGCGGCTGACGCGCGCGAAGCAGAAGATCGCTACGGCTCGTATCCCGTACCGAGTGCCTGCGGCGGAGGAACTCCCTGCCCGTTTGGCCGGCGTGGCGTCGACGGTGTACCTGATCTTCAACGAGGGCTACACGGGTCGGGTTTCTCTTCTTGCGGAAGGCGTCCGCTTGGCCCGGTTGCTGGCGTCCCTCATGCCGGACGAGCCGACGGCACTGGGGCTGCTGGCCTTGGTGTTGCTGCAGGACGCCCGCCGCCCCGCGCGGTTCCGACCGGACGGCTCCCCGGTGTTGCTCTCCGCGCAGGACCGTTCGCTGTGGGACGCGGCGTTGGTCAAGGAAGGCGTCGAGCTGGTCGGCCGGGGACTGCGCCGGACGCCGTCGACGCCGAACGCATACGTGATCCAGGCGGCCATCGCGGCATGCCACGACCTCGCGCCGTCTTATGAAGAGACGAACTGGAACGCGGTGATTTCCTGGTACGACGTGCTGTTGACGGTCCAGGACACGCCAGTGGTCCGGTTGAACCGCGCGGCGGCGGTAGCGGAACGGGACGGCCCGGCCGAGGCATTGGCGCTGGTGGACGCGTTGCCGGAGTTGACGGAGTACCCGTGGTGGCACGCATCGCGGGCGGAGTTGTTGCACCGCTTGGGTTCTGAGTCGGCTCTCGGGGCGTTGGAGCGTGCGGAGGAAACCGGCTTGCCCGCGGCCCACGTGACGCATTTGCGAGCCAGAATAGAAAGCGAAAACCCCGGACAAAGCGCCCGGGGTTTCGATGAGAGCGGATGACGGGAATCGAACCCGCGTATTCAGCTTGGGAAGCTGATGTTCTACCATTGAACTACATCCGCAGTGCGTTGCCAGCATACACGCCACGGTGATCCCCTTGTCCAGCGCCCTCCCTCCTTGACTCGCGTGCGTCATGTGACAACACTTGTTGTCGACTCCGGAGGTGAGCGTCATGGACGAGCCCGAGCTGTTCCGGCAAGGCGGGTTCCGGCTGGCTCAGCGGCTGTTCATCGAGGGTGACATCCGGGGCGACGAACGCCAGGTCGCGCGGCTGCGGGAGTTCGCCCAGGTGCAGGACCGGCTCGCGGACGACGTTGTCGCCTGGATGGCGCAGCAGCCCAAGGGGCACGGGCGGAAGCTCTTCGAGGACGCGCTCAACGGTGGTGCCCAAGCGCCTGGGCCGCTCAAGGACTTCTTCGACCAGGTTGACGCCAAGCCGTACTGGGTCGATGACGAGCGGCTCGAGCGCGGTGCGAAAGCCATCACGCGGGCTGGGCTGCTGGGGCTCTTCCCGCTCGGTGACATGTCGCTGATGGGCGGCTACCTCGCCTCGCGCGCCACGAAATCGCTGGTCGGCACCGGTGAGATCGAATACAAGGCCACCAGGCGGCTCGTCGAGACCGCCGCCTGGTGGATCGACGTCACCACGCCCGGTGCCCTCAAGCACGGTGCCCGGGGGTACGCCTCCGCGCTGCGGATCCGGCTCGTGCACGCCCACGTGCGCGCCGCCATGAACCGGCGCGACGACTGGGACTACGCGGCCTGGGACCGGCCCGTCAACCAGGTGCAGACCGCCGGAACCCTGCTGCTCTTCTCGCTCGTCTACGTCTTCGGCACGCAGCTGCTCGGCCTCCGCTACTCCGCCCGCGAGCGCGGCGACATCCTGCACCTCTGGCGCTACATCGGCTGGCTCATGGGCGTCGACGACGAGCTGTTGCCCGCCGGTGAAGAGGACGCCTGGCGGCTGCTCTGGCTGCTCGCCGCCACCGAATTCATCCCGGACGACGACTCGAAGCGGCTCGCCAAGGCGCTGATCGAGGCCAACGCCGCCGTCGGTGAGGGGCGCGGGGCGGTCGGGAAGGTGCTGTCGCACGTCTCTGTCGCCGTGCACTCGTCGATCAGCCGGCTCGTGCTCGGGAAGACCAACGCCGACTTCCTCGGCCTGCCGGACGACCCCGTCGCGCAGGCCGCGATCGTCGCCGTCGCGGGGGTCAACTTCGCCGCCGAGACCGTGCGGCGGTTCATCCCCGGGGCCACCGCGCTGCAGGAACGGATCGGCCAGGCCGGCCGCCGCGGGTACGTGAAGCGGCTCGAGAAGATCTTCGCTCCCGACACGACCTACGCGCAGCACATGCGGGCCGCCTGAGCCCACCGGATAGGCTTCGGCCGTGCTGCTCAGTGACCGTGACC
Source organism: Amycolatopsis sp. lyj-346 (assembly GCF_046548975.1). Classification (NCBI taxonomy): domain Bacteria; kingdom Bacillati; phylum Actinomycetota; class Actinomycetes; order Pseudonocardiales; family Pseudonocardiaceae; genus Amycolatopsis; species Amycolatopsis sp. lyj-346. The sequence continues at coordinate 802,514 of NZ_JAJPWT010000001.1, read as the reverse complement.
TCCGCAAAGAGCTCGACGCCGGCCGGCTCGGCATCGACCCCTTCGATGCCGGCATGGTCCAGCCGTCCAGCATCGACGTCCGGCTCGACCGGTTCTTCCGCGTCTTCGACAACAGCAAGTACACCCACATCGACCCGCAGCTGCAGCAGGACGAGCTGACGTCGATGGTCGAGAAGGAGGGTGAAGAGCCCTTCGTGCTGCACCCCGGCGAGTTCGTGCTCGGCTCGACGTTCGAGCTCGTCACCCTGGCCGACGACCTGGCCGGCCGCCTCGAGGGCAAGTCGTCGCTCGGCCGCCTCGGGCTGCTCACGCACTCGACCGCCGGGTTCATCGACCCCGGCTTCTCCGGGCACATCACGCTGGAGCTGTCGAACGTCGCCAACCTGCCGATCACCCTCTGGCCCGGCATGAAGATCGGCCAGCTGTGCATCTTCCGGCTGTCGAGCTCGGCCGAGCACCCGTACGGCTCGAGTGAGGCCGGATCCCGCTACCAGGGGCAGCGCGGCCCGACCCCGAGCCGGGCGTACAAGAACTTCCACCGCGTCGACACCTGGCGGTAGTGGATTCGCCCTCGGCGGGGAAAAGTACCTCGGGCGCTAAACCGCGACCTTCTCGTCCCAGTCGATGTGGTGGTTCCACATGAATGCGTTCGGGTCCTCGTCGAACGGCTTCGAGAACGCCCGCTTGATGAAGAAGTCGCGGACCGCCCGCCCGACCGGGCCGATCACCTTCTGGTCGCCGTTTCGCTTGCCGGCCGCGACCACCGCTTCGACGCGCCCGCGCCGCAAACTCTCGTAGGTGGTCAGCGCGCGCTCGACGTCCGGCACGTCGCGAAAGCATTTGCCCAGCGTGACGGCGTCTTCGATGGCCATCGAGGCGCCCTGTCCCGCCGCCGGCGAGGTCGCGTGCGCCGCGTCGCCGATGATCACCATGCGGCCGCGGTGCCAGACCGGGACCGTCGGGAAGTCGTACGTCGGCCAGGCCGGGTAGATCTCCCGCGTGGCGCGGATGATCTCGGCCGCCGGCGTCCGGTCGCGGGCCACCAGGTGCAGGAGCTCGCTGCGGAGCTTCTCCCCGGCGAGCGCAGCCAGTTCGGAAGCGGTCGGCTCGGTTCTGCGGGCGGGGTTCGCGAACCACCAGACGCGGCCGTCCGTGCTGACGACGTGGCAGAAGAACACGCGCCTGCCGAACACCATGTTCAGTACGCCCGGCTCGTCGGGCAGGTCCAGGCCTTCGGCGAACCCGCCGGTGTTCAGCAAGGGGACGTACCGCGGTGATGGCGCGTCCGGGTCGATGATCGTGCGGACCCGGGAGCGGAGGCCGTCGGCGCCGATCAGGAGGTCGCCGTCGGCCTGCGAGCCGTCGGCGAAGTTCGCTCTGACGTGCGTGTTCGTTTGGCTCGCGCCGATCAGGCGCTTGCCGTACCCGACGCGGATGCCGCGCCGCGCGGCCTCGTCGCGCAACGCGACGTAGAGGTCGGAGCGGAGGACGGTCTGGCTCACCGTGCCGTCCGGGAGGGCGTCGCCCAGGGGGAATTCGGCGAGCCGCGAGCCGTTGCCGAGCCCGATCGACATCCGCGGCGAGTCGAAGCCCGCGCTCCGGACCACGTCCTTGAGGCCCAGCGGGAGCAGCGCGTCCAAGCCGTTGACGGCCAGCGTCAGGAACGCGCCGACGCCTTCGGCGCCGCGGTCGTACGCCTCGAACAGCAGCGGCTCGTGGCCGGCCTCGTGCAGGGCGATGGCCGTGATCGTGCCCGCGACGCCGCCGCCGATGATCAGTGCCCGTGTCATGTCGTTCGTCCCATCGAATATCTTAGAAACTAATTCGTTCTGTCGAACTAAACAGTGGGCTAGGCTGATCGCCGTGTCAAGCGAGCGCACGAAACTCGTCGAAGAAGTCCTGCTCAGGTCCCGGGAGCTGTCGACGGAGACGGTCATGTTCCACACCGCGATCTCCGAGACCCGGGGGCTGTCGGCGGTGGAGGGCAAGGTCCTGGACTACCTAGCGCGGTTCGGCGCGCAGACGCCGAAGGACCTCGCGCGGCTGTCAGGGCTCGCGCCGGCGTCGGTGACGGCGATGATCGATCGGCTGGAACGCAAGGGCGTCGTCAACCGCGAACCGCACCCGGACGACCGGCGCAAGGTCCTCATCGCGCTGGACATGCGGTCCATCGCGAGCGGCGTGCACCTGTGGGACGACCTGGTCAAGGGCATGTACGAGCTCTGCGACCGCTACACCGACGACGAACTCCGGACGGTGATCGGGTTCGTCCAGGCCGCCACCGCCCTCACCCACGATTCGACGGCGAAGCTGACCGGCTCCGGCTCCGGCTCCGGCCCCGGTTCCACGAACGAGTGAGTTTGGGGGCGTAAAACCGGGTCTCGTGCCACGCTCCCAAGGTCGTCTCGGCCCCGGAGGTGGCGAGGAGTGCCCTTGCCCGAAAGATCGCGTTGCCCGATTTTCGTGCTGGTACTGGTCTTCCTGGCCGCGGCCTTCGTGCCGGCGGCGAGCGCGGCCGCCGCGCCACCGTTCGAGGTCGGCTACCACGGCGTGGTCTACGGCGACTTCGTCTACGCGGGCAACGGCGTCCTGCGCTGCCCGGTCGCCGCCGACGGCGCGCCGGCCAGTGGCACGGTCGCCACGCCGTCGGCGTGCGCGAACACCGCCGACCGCAAGGACACCCTGGCCAACGACGCGTTCTTCATGCAGTGGGCCGACGTCGACGCCGACCCGGGCACGTTCGACTCGGCGAGCGCATCGGTGGGCGTCCCGCCCGGGGCCCACGTCGTGTTCGCCCGGTTGAACTGGGCCGGGAGCACCACCTGCGGCCCGTCGGCGGTCGCGCCACCCGGGACGCCCGCGAAGCAGAACGTCCGGCTTTCCGTCGGCAGCGCGCCATCCGTGGACGTCGCGCCTTCCGGGTACGCGGAAGACGGCGGTTATTACTCGGCACACGCCGACGTGACCAGCCGGTTCGCGAAGGTTCCGTCGGTTTTCGACGTGACGGTCGGGAACGTCTGGGCGCCCAAGGGTTTCGACTGCGTCGGCGGCTGGTCCGTGGCGCTCGTCTACGCCTACCCGGAGCGCAACGCGGACTACGCGCCGAACAAGCGCAAGGTGGTCGTCTACGACGGCCACGTCCGGCAGACCGCCGGCGCCCCGGCGGCCGAGACGACGATCACCGGCTTCCGCGCGGCGGCCGCCGACGCGCACCTCGGCGTCACGGCGTACGACGGCGACTGGGGTGCGTCCGGCGACCAGTTCCTGGTCGACGGCACTCCGGCCGCCGAGCCCGCGACCGGCGGGACGTCGAACTTCTTCATCTCCAACGCCGACAACGCCGCGGCACCGGGCGCCAAGAACAACTTCAGCGTCGACGCGAAGGCGTTCAACGTCGACAGCATCCCCGCCGGCGCGACGAGCGCGAAGCTCGGCATCGTCACCAGCGGCGACGCGATCCTGGCGCAGAACCTCGCGTTTTCGGTGCCGGTGCCCGAACTCCAGATCGCCGTGCGCGCGACCCAGCCGAAAGTGCACGCGGGCGAGCCGGTGACGTTCGCCGTCGCCGTGACCAACCCGGGCGACGTCGCGGCGTCCGGTGTCGAGGTCGCCGCCCCGGCCGTCCCGGGCTGCGCCAAACCGCTCGGCACGCTCGCCCCGCACCAGACGGTCAGCTACCCGTGCACCGGAACCGCGCCGCCCGACGACTTCGCGAACACCGCGAAGGCGACCGGCACGAGCGCGCTCGGCGACGCCCTCGACGGCGTCGCGAGCGCGCCCGTCGACGTCCTGCACCCGGCACTGGGCCTGACGAAGACGGCCGACCGGCCCGCGTACCGCGCCGGCGACGTCGCGACCTTCACGATCAAGGTCACGAACACCGGTGACACGGGGCTGTCCGGCCTCCAGGTCGCCGACCCGAAGACACCTTCGTGCGCGCTCACCGGAGCGCTCGCGCCGGCCGAAAGCCGCACGACGACGTGCACCGCGAAGGCGCCGATCGCCGACGGCGTCAACACGGCGACCGCGGTGGGCACCGACGAGCTGGGCAAGCAGGTCACGGCCACCGCCGACGCGCCCGCGCCGACGATCGCGCCCGCGGTCGAGGTCACCAAGACCGCGGACCCGCCGGTGATCCACGCGGGGGACACCGTCACCTGGACGGTCGTGGTGCGCAACACCGGCGACAGCCCGCTGACCCCGGTGAAGCTCACCGACGACACGACGACGGCGTGCGCGCACACCTTCGCCGGCCTGGCCGCGGGCGCGACGCAGACGCACACGTGCACGGCGAACCCGTCCCGGACGGCGACGTCCCAGGTGACGGCGACCGGCACCGACCTGGCCGGCCGGCCCGTGACGGCCACCGCGTCGGCCACGGTCACGGTGATCACGCCGGCGCTGACGCTCACGAAGAACGCCACCCCGGGCATCGCGCGCGCCGGCGACCCGATCACGTTCACGACGACGGTCGCCAACGCCGGCGACGCCCCGCTGACCGAGGTCGGCGTGACCGACGACGTCCCGGCATGCGCCAAGGCGATCGGCGCACTGGCCCCGGGCACGACGGTCACCTACACGTGCACCGCCCCGGCCCCGGCGGACGACTTCGCCACCACGGCCACGGCCACCGGCAAGGACCAGCTCGGCCGCGCGGTGAAGGTCACCGACGACGCGGCGGTGGACGTGATCCACCCGGCGGCCAGGCTGGCCGTGCGCGCGACACCGGCCCAGGTCCGCGAGGGCGACACGGTGACGTGGACGATCACCGCGGCCAACACGGGCGACGTACCGCTCACCGAGGTCACGATCGCGGACGACCAGGTCCCGACGTGCCCGAAGCGGCTCGGCACGCTCCAGCCGCAGGCACAGCAGGAGTACACGTGCACGACGCTCGCGGGCGCGACGGGCTTCGCCAACAAGCCGACGCTGACGGCCACCGACCCGACCACCCGCCCGGTGACGGCGGCCGCCGAGGGAGCGTTCGCGGTCCAGCACCCCGCGGTCGCGCTCACGGCCCAGGCAACGGGCGGCCCGTTCCGCGAGGGCGACAAGGTGCCCTTCCGGATCACGGTGCGCAACACCGGTGACGTGCCGCTGACCGGCCTCCGAGTCGCGGACGCGCAGGTCCCGGACGCGCAGGCCCCGGGGGCGCGCGCGTTCGCCGGGCAGGCCGCGGCTCAGCCGGGTGCCGGCGGGCAGGTCGCCGAGATGCCGACCACCGGCGGGCGAGCCGCGGCCCAGTCCGGCAACGGCGCACCCACCGCACCACCCACCCAGTCACCGGCCGCCGGGTGCGCCCAGGCTGTCGATGGCACGCTCGAACCCGGCGCCACCCGGGACTTCGCCTGCACCATCACCGCCCCGGCCGACGATGTCACCCGCGGTGTCCGGGTTGTCGCCACTCCGCCGGTTGGGCCCGACGTCGCCGCCTCGGCCGAAGCCGCCGTCGATGTCATTCATCCCGCCGTTGCGATCGTCCGGACCGTCGATCCCTCCGTCGTGCGCGACAAAGACACCGTGACCTCGACCATCACCGTCACCAACTCCGGTGACAGCGCGCTGCAGGACGTCACCGTCGCCGACCCGCTCGCCGCGGACTGCGCCAAATCCCTCGGCCGGCTCGAACCGGAGGAGAAGCACACCTACCGCTGCACCCAAACCGCCGGTGACACCGACTTCACCGCCGCCGCGAAAGTCACCGGTACCGATGCCACGAATCGGCCGGTGACCGCCTCCGCCTCGGCCGGCGTCGACGTCATCCATCCCGCGATCAGCCTCACCGACGACGCCTCACCCGCACGAGTGCGACAAGGCGACACCGTCACGTTCACCCTGGTCGTCGCGAACACCGGCGATGTCCCGCTGACCGACGTGTCCCTTGTGGACAGCCGGACTCCGGCGTGCGCTCGGTCCATCGGCACCCTCCTTCCCGGCGCCCATCAGCGCCACTCCTGCAAGGTAGACGCCGGCACCGACAATTTCGTGAGCTCCGCCACCACAACAGGCACCGATCCGACGAAACGCCAGGTCAGCGCGACCGACGATGCGGGCTACACCGTCCTGCACCCGGCCCTCCAGCTCACCCAGGACGTCCACGGCGGCCCCTTCCGCCCCGGCGACGCCGTCACCTCCACCATCACCGTCGCCAACACCGGCGACGTCCCGCTGACCGCCGTGAACGTCCAGGGTGAGCCGTCCTGCGGCAAGGCCTTCGACCAGCTCGAAGCCGGTGCCAAGCAACAGTTCGACTGCGCCACGACGGCCCCCGCCGACGACGTCGTCCGCGCTGTGAAGGCGACGGCGGCCGCCCCGGTCGGCCCACCGGTCGGCGCCGGAGACGTCGACGAGATCGACGTCATCCACCCGGCCGTGAAGATCACCGCCGACGCGACGCCCACGACGGTCCGCGCCGGCGACGAAGTCACCTTCACCATCACCGCGCAGAACACCGGTGACGTCGCACTGACCGCAGTGTCCGTTGTGGACAAAGACGTGGCCGAAGGTGCGGCCAAGCGGACGACGTGCGCCACCGGGTTCGGCGCGCTGGCCGCCGGAACGGTGAAGACCTACACCTGTACCCGCAAAGCGCCCGCCGACGACTTCGGGCAAGCCGTCGAGATCACCGGAATTGATCCGACTGGTCGCACCGTGCAATCGGCCGGTGACGCAAAAGTCGACGTCGTCCACCCCGGGATCGCCGTCATGAAAGATGCGGCCCCCTACGAAGTCCGGGAGGGCGACACCGTCACCTTTTCGATCCTGGTCAAGAACACCGGCGACGTCCCGCTCGTCGACGTCGGAGTCGTCGACGACCACACGCCGTCGTGCGCACGCACCGCGGGAGAGCTGGCCGTGGACGCCGAAATCTCGTACATCTGCACAACGATCGCGGGCAAAGTTGGCTTCACGGGTAAAGCAACGGCTACCGGTCAGGATCCGACCCGGCGTCCGGTGATCGCGACAGACGAAGCAGCGTTCGTCGTCAGAATGGGCTGAATGGAGTAACGAGGAAGCGCCCGATTGCCTCGAAATCCGTGCCTGTCACCGATGGGAAATGTGACCACTGCGTTCGCAGGGTTCTCGCTGTAATTGTTCCGTGATACGTTCCTGCGCCGTGTCCCCCATTGGTGAACGTACTCACGTGGTGATCGTGTCACTCAGTGTGCTGCTCGGCGTTTTTTCCGCCGCGGCCGGCACCTGGATGGCCACCGCGGAAGGAAACACCGCCGAGCTCGGCGCCGCGGCGCTGGTCCTGCCCAACGCGCCCGCCGGTGCCGGCAGCGGCAGCGGAACCGACCTCGCCGGCGGTCAGGTCCAGACCACCACCCCCGGTCAGCCTGCCGCGCCCACGACCTCCGCTGCTCCCGCGACGTCCAGCACGGCCCCCACGCCGACCGAAACGTCCGCGCCCCCGCCCGCGACGACGTCCGAAGCTCCGCCGCCGAGCACCAAAGCCGCGGCCCGCGTTGCCCCGTCGGCCGCCGCGCAGGTCATCACGCTGGTCAACGACGAGCGGGCCAAGGCCGGCTGTGCTCCGCTGGCCGAGGAACCGCACATCACGAAGGCCGCGCAGGACTACAGCGACCAGATGTCGGCCGAGAAATTCTTCTCCCACACCAGCCCCGACGGCACCACGTTCGACCAGCGCATCAAGAACGCCGGTTACCCGAAGCCGGGCGCGGAGAACATCGCGCGCGGGCAGACGTCCGCGGCGCAGGTGATGGAGTCCTGGATGAACTCCGAGGGCCACCGCGCCAACATCCTGAACTGCACGCTCAAGAAGATCGGCGTCGGCGTCACCACCGCGGGCTGGTACTGGGTCCAGAACTTCGGCTACTGAGGTCCTGCTGAAAGCCCTGCTGAAGCCCCTACTGGCTCTTGCTCCACCGCTCGGCGATGTCGCCGTAGCGCGCCAGCACCGTCGCCCGCAGCTCCGGATCCGACCGCGGCACCGGTTCGATGAACACCTCGGTGACGTCGTTGAACGTCTCCGTCAGCTCTGTCGCGAGCCGGACGCACGCGCGTTCGAGGTCCGCGGCGCCGAGCGAGTCGTCGAAGTCCACGCGCGTGCAGACCAGCACCTGGTCGGTACCCATCAGCATGGTCTGCAGGTCCACGACGACCTCGATCTCCGGCGCGTTGTCCAGGTGGTCGCGGACGCCGCGGACCAGCGTCGGGTCGGCCTGGCGCCCGACGAGCAGGCCGCGGTTGGTGCGGCCGAGCAGGTAGGCGACGCAGGCGAGCAGCAGGCCGATGGCGATCGACGCGACGCCGTCCCAGACCTCCGAGCCGGTGAGCTGGTGCAGGCCGATGCCGCCGAACGCGAGCAGCAGCCCGACCAGCGCGGCCGAGTCCTCGAACAGCACGGTCTTCGGCGTCGGGTCGTCGATGAGCCGCAGGTAGGTCCACAGCGAGCGGTTCGCGGCCTTCGACTCCCGGACGACCTGCCGCACGGCCTGCAGCCACGACGTGCTTTCGAGCACGAACGCCACGGCGAGGACGATGTAGCTGAGCACCGACGTGCTCTGCGCCTCGCCGTGCCCGAACAGCGTCGAAACGCCCTCGTAGAGCGCGAACATCGCCCCCGAGGCGAAGATCGAGACGGCCGCGAGCAGCGACCAGAAGTACCGCTCCTTGCCGTAGCCGAAGGGGTGTACGCGGTCGGCTGGGCGTCCCGAGCGCTTCAAGGCCGTCAGCAGCAGGACTTCGGTGATCGTGTCGGCCACCGAGTGCGCCGCTTCGGACAGCATCGCGCCGGAGCCGGTGATGATGCCCGCGACCAGCTTCATCACGGCGATCGCCAGGTTCACCCCGCCGGCGAGCAGGACGGTCAGGGTGCTTTCGCCGCCGGAGTTTCCGGATTGCTCACTCACCGTTGTGAGCGTAGTGCTCAGAGGCGTCGCAGGCCGTGCAGAACGCGTTCCATGAGCGCTATCGCGGGACGGCCGTCAGCGGAGGTCCGGCTGTCGTGGATGGTGACCAGGCCCTGCTCGGCCATGTCGTCCAGCAGGACGCGCGCGACGCCGAGCGGCACGCTCAGCGTGGCCGCGACCTCGGCGACCGAACGCGGGTGCAGGCACAGCGAGCGCACCGAGCGGATCTCCCCGGTCAGCCTGGCGCCGTCCCAGTGCGCCTCCGCCCGCGTCGAGACCATCGCTTCGATCGCGAGGTGCCGCCGCGACTGGGTCCGGCCGCGCGTGAGGACGTACGGGCGCACGAGGGTGCGCTGGATGGGCACGTAGTCCGAAGCGGGCCGGTAGCCGTCGGGGAGGGGGTTGAGAGCGTGTCGGCCGGTCGTAGTGGTCCGCCGGTCCTCGGCCATCCGTGCCGCCCCCTGTTTCCGTGATCGTCAAAGGTGCCCTCGCTGGCAACGGCGGCGGCGAGGAAAGGCCAGGATACGCCGCTTGTCCAGGGTTCAGGCCGTCGTTTCTCCTCAATCTGATGGGCCATTTCGGTGATTATCATGAACATTTTTCAAGAAAACGATTACCGAAGCAAAGCCCCAGCTAGCGAGCCTGCTGGGCAGGACAAAGTTGTGACAACGGGTAGCGGAATGGCTACGAAGTGGCCAATGTTTACGATCAAGAAAACGGCCCCGGTCAGGACTTCTGACCGGGGCCGCGCGTTCTCGGGAACTGTGTCACTCCTCCGCGAGTGACGGCGCTCCGAACGCCACCGGCTTCGGTTCCGGCTTGCGCTTGACCGCCTCCAGCAGCATCTGGGCGACGTCCACGATCTCGACCTTCTCGCTCGCGCTGCCGTCGCTCTGCCGCGCGGTGAGGCCGTCGTTCAGCATCACCTTGCAGAACGGGCAGCCGGTGGCGATCTTCGACGGCGCGGTGCCCAGCGCCTCGTCGACGCGCTCGACGTTGATCCGCTTGCCGATCTTCTCTTCCATCCACATCCGCGCGCCACCCGCGCCGCAGCACATCGACTTGTCGCCGTGCCGCGGCATCTCGCGCAGCCGCGCGCCGGTCGCGCCGACCAGCTCACGCGGCGCCTCGTACACCTTGTTGTGGCGGCCGAGGTAGCACGGGTCGTGGTAGGTGACGTCCTCGGCGACCGGCGCCACCGGCACCAGCTGCTTCTCCCGCACCAGGCGGTTCAGCAGCTGCGTGTGGTGCACGACGTCGAACTGGCCGCCCAGCTCCGGGTACTCGTTGGCGAGGGTGTTGAAGCAGTGCGCGCAGGTCACGACGACCTTGCGGGCCTTGCGCTCACGACCCTCGAACACCGAGTTCAGCACCTCGACGTTCTGCTGGGCCAGCATCTGGAACAGGAACTCGTTGCCGGCGCGGCGGGCCGGGTCACCGGTGCAGGACTCCTCCGAACCGAGCACGGTGTACTTGACGCCCGCCATGTGCAGCAGCTCCGCGACCGCGCGCGTCGTCTTCTTCGCGCGGTCCTCGAACGCGCCGGCGCAGCCGACCCAGAACAGGTACTCGGTGTCGCCGAGGTCGCCGTCGAAGACGGGCACCTCGAAGTCGAGGTCCTCGGTCCAGGCCAGCCGGTCCTTGGCGTTCTGGCCCCACGGGTTGCCCTTGTTCTCCAGGTTCTTGAACATGCCGTTCAGCTCGCTGGGGAACGACGACTCGATCATCACCTGGTAGCGGCGCATGTCGACGATGTGGTCGACGTGCTCGATGTCGACCGGGCACTGCTCGACGCAGGCACCGCAGCTGGTGCAGGACCACAGGACGTCGGGGTCGATGACGCCGCCGTCGTCGCCGATCAGCGTCTTCTGCGATTCGGCGATCGCGAGGACGTCGATGCCCGCGTACATGTTGTCGCCGGACAGGCCGACCTCGTCGCCCGCCATGTCCCGCTTGCCGCCGGCCAGCAGGTACGGCGCCTTCGCGTAGGCGTGGTCACGCAGCTGCGTGATGACCAGCTTCGGCGACAGCGGCTTGCCGGTGTTCCACGCGGGGCACTGCTCCTGGCAGCGGCCGCATTCGGTGCAGGTGGAGAAGTCCAGCCAGCCCTTCCAGCTGAAGTCCTCGATCTTGCCGACGCCGAAGGTGTCCTCGTCGGGGTCGGCTTCCTCGAGGTCGAGGACCTTGCCGCCGCTCATCATCGGCTTGAGCGCGCCGAGGGCGACGCCGCCGTCGGCCTCGCGCTTGAAGTAGATGTTGAAGAAGGCGCTGAAGCGGTGCCACGCGATGCCCATGGTCATCGTGCGCGCGACGACGATCAGCCAGACGGTGGCGCTCATCAGCTTGACGAACGCGAAGATCGTCACCAGGTTCGGGCTGGCCGGCAGCAGCTGGCCGATCGGGTTCGAGACGAAGGACGCCCACAGCGGCCCTTCGTGCGTGTTCAGCGCGGACTTCGCGGCCCGGACGCCGATGATGCCGATGCCCTCGATCAGGACGACGGCCTCGATGAAGTAGGCCCACTTGAAGCTCGAGCCGGCGAAGCGCGACTGGCGGTCGGCGCGGCGCGGGTGGTTGCGCTGGCGGATCGCCATCAGCACCAGGATGCCGACGATCGTGCCGAGCCCGAGCAGCTCCATGAGCAGCTGGAACGGCGGGAAGTCGTCGAGGACCGGCCAGCCCCACGTCGGGACGAAGACCTCGCCGTAGGCCTCGAACAGGGCGAGCGAGCCGAGCAGGAAGCCCCACATGACCAGCCAGTGGGCCGGCCCGACGCTGCGCTTGCGGTTCATCCGCGTGTGCGCGGCGAACTCCTTGATCAGCGTCTTCATGCGCGGCCAGAACGGGCCGTTGCGGGTCGAGTCGGGCTGCCCGAGACGGATGATGCGCACGAAACGCGCGATCGTCGCGGCGAACATTCCCCAGGCGACGACGCCGAGCAGGACCGAGATCCCGCCGAGCGTCAGTTGCAGAGCGCCCATCGTTCGGGTGCCTTTCGTCCGGATGATTCGTGGTGGGTTAGCCGGCAGACTAATGCTTCCTACCGATGAGTAACCCGTTGAGTAGCCCTAAGTCCCACCGATGTGGTGTACGTCGCTCTTTGTTTTGGGACGATCGTTCAGGTAGTTTTCACCCTATGGTGAAGCTGCAAGTGGACGGCCGGAAGGTGCGCGGCGAGAAGCGGCGCGCCGAACTCATCGAGGCCACGTTGCGGATCATCGAGCGTGACGGCGTCGCGGGCGTCACCCACCGGACCGTCGCGGCCGAGGCCGGCGTGCCGACGACGTCCACGACCTACCACTTCTCGTCGCTGGACGACCTGCTGGTCGCGACGCTCATCTCGTGCGCCCGCGACATGGCGACCGAGGTCTACTGGATGATCGACCGGGCCCGGTCCCGCGGTTCACGCGGCGCCGAGGAGGTCGCGGGCCTGCTGGCCGAGGCGCTGGGGCCGCGGCGCGGGCGCACGATGGCGGAGTACGAGCTGTACCTGCTGGCCGCGCGGAAGCCCGAGCTGCGCCCGGCCGCGCGACGCTGGCTGGACGTCCTGACGTCCATGGTCCGCCACGACGACGAAGTGGCGTTCCGGGTCTTCCTCGCGGGCATCGACGGGCTGCTCATCCAGGGCCTGATCGACGACGAGCCGCCGTCGGCCGACGAGCTGCGTCCGGTGGTGGACTACCTGCTGAAACCGCGTTGACGTGCCGATTATTTTCGGATCATGCGAACTTTTGGCGACTACGAACTCGACGACGACCGGACGCGGCTGGACCTCGACGTGCTGTGGAAGTTCCTCTCCACCGAGGCCTACTGGGGCCGCTGGCGCACGCGCGAGCAGGTCGAAGCCGCCGTCGACGGCTCGTGGCGGGTCGTCGGCGCCTACCGCGGCGATGAGCAGGTCGGCTTCGCCCGCGCCTTCTCCGACGGCGTCTCGTCCGCGTACCTCGCCGACGTCTTCGTCGTCGACTCCGCCCGCGGCAGCGGTCTCGGCAAGGAGATCGTGCGGGAGATGATCGACAACGGTCCCGGCGCTCAGTTCCGCTGGATGCTCCACACCGCCGACGCGCACGGGCTGTACCGGCAGTTCGGCTTCGCCGAGCACACCCGGGGGCACTACCTGGAGCGCGAAGGGCCCAACTCGGCGAACTTCACCGACTAGCGCCGCGTCAGGTCAGTGAGGAGGGCGTCCCACGATCGGGTGGTGATTTCGAGGGTTCCGCCCGGGCGGTCCTTCGTGTCACGGATCCGCACCACCGGGGCGAGCGCCACTTCTACGCACTCGGCCTCTGGCCCGCTGTAGCTGGACTTCCGCCAGTTGTGCATGTCAGGCCTCCAGTTCGGCGATCACCCCCTCGACGAACGCGCGCGAGTCGGCCACGTTCAGCGCCAGGGATGCCATCGTCTTCGCGGCGGACTTGTAGTCCGCCACCTGATCCTCAGCGTAGAGGTAGGCGCTGCCGCGGTACTGGTCCAAGAAGACGATCGCGGGCAGGTCCGAGTACTCGAAGACGCTGAACGAACCGTTGAGTCCGGGGTGGTAGTCGCCGCCGGACGGAACCACCCGCAACTCGATCCGGTTCGGGACGTCAAGAAGGTGCCGGAGCTGCTCGACCAGGGTTTCGGTGCCGCCGATCGGCTGCCGGAGCGCGCTCTCGCCGAGCAGGATGGAACATTCCGGCGCGCGGTGCTCGCGCAGCGCCGACTGGCGGATCATCCGCACCTTCAGCCGCTGTTCGATCAGCTGCGCCGGAGTGCCGCCGAGGGCCAGCACCGTCCGCGCGTAGTCCGGCGTCTGCAGCAGGCCGTGCACCACCATCGGCTGCCAGCTGAAGATCGTCGCCGCGGTGCGCTCGTATTCGGCCAGCGTCGTGAGGATCGACGGCGCGTCGGGCATCTCCTTCTCGAGCCAGTTCGGCTCGCGCGCGTTGCGGGCCAGCTCGAACAGCCTGTCGCGCTCGGTGCCGAGCACCCGCAGCTGCCCGAGCAGGAGCGCGACCTCTTCGATCCGGGGCACCCGCAGGCCGAGCTCCCAATTGGACAGTTCGGCGGCGTGCACGTCCGTGGCGCGGGCCAGCTCGCGCAGCCCGTACCCGCGCGCCTTCCGCGCTTTCCGCAGTCCGAACCCCAGCGCCCTGGACCGGGGTGTCGCTATCGGTGGTGACATGACCGCAGTGTGTCAGCGGGGTCCGACAAAAACGGGCCCGGCTCCGTTGCCGATCCGCAACAGCGCCGGGCCCGTCCCGGAAAACTCAGCCCTTGTTCTCGTACACCGGCGTGAGCACCGCGCGGGCCAGGGTGTGCCCGAACATGTTGAAGCCGAGGAACGCCGGCGTCGCGTCCTCCGGCACCTCCAGCTTGTCCAGGTCGAGGGCGTGCACCGCGAAGTAGTAGCGGTGCGGGCCGTGCCCGGGCGGGGGCGCGGCGCCGAGGAACTGCTTGACCCCGCCGTCGCCCTTCAGCGTCACCGCGCCTTCGGGGAGGCCGGAGCCGTCTCCCGCACCGGACGCCAGCTCCGTCACCGAAACCGGGATGTTGAACACCGCCCAGTGCCAGAATCCGCTGCCGGTCGGGGCATCCGGGTCGTAGCAGGTGATCGCGAAGCTCTTCGTCTCCGCCGGGAAGCCTTCCCACGCCAGGTGCGGCGAACGGTCCTCGCCGCCGGCACCGAAGATACCGGACAAGTGGGGCGTGGCCAGGGTTTCGCCGTCGGCGACGTCGTTGCTGCGCAGGGTGAACGACGGCACGTCGGGCAGGGACTCGTACGGACCGGGTGCTTGCGGCATGGATCCTCCTGATCACGGAACTGGAGACTTGCGCCAGGTTAGGCCCCGGGCACCACCCCCGCGTCTCAGGGAGGGATCTCAGGGTCTTTCAGGGGGTTACCCCCATGTACGGCCTGCTCACCCCGGCATAACGTTTCTCACGCAGAGGAAACACCACTGAGGGGACCAACCAGCATGGCGCGCCCGCTTCTGGCTTTGGGAGGCATCGTCCTGATCGGCGTCGGCCTGGCGACCGCGCTCGGGTGGGGCTGGGGTTCGGACTACGAGAACACCGGCACCGTTTCGCAAACCATCCGCAGTGTGAAGCTCGAGGCCGATTCGGGGGCGGTGAAGATCCGCACCGGCTCGGGGCAGACGACGGTGCGCGAAGAGGTCAGCTACCACTGGCGGAACAAGCCGGACGGGCCCTTCTACCGCGTCGAAGGCGACCAGCTGGTGCTCGGCTCGTGCGGCACGAACTGCGAGGTCGACTTCGAGGTCGTCGTGCCGGCGGGGGTGCCGGTCACGGGGAACGTCGACTCCGGCGGGCTGGACGTCGCCGGGATGTCGACTGTGGACGTTCACGTCGATTCCGGGCACGCGAAGGTCGAGGACGTCCCGGGCGCGGTGAAGCTGCGGGTGGACAGTGGTTCGATCGACCTGCGGAACGTCGGCGCGGTCCAGCTGCAGAGCGATTCCGGCAGCATCACCGGCGACGACGTGCACGGCCCGGTCGACGTGACGTCCTCCAGCGGCAGCGTCGAATTCGCGCTGGTGCAGGCGAACGACGTGAAGGTGCACGCCGACAGCGGCAGCATCGACTTGAAGGTGCCGAACGGGCCGTACCGCGTCCAAGGCGACAGCGACAGCGGGCACCGCGACATCGGCGTCCAGACCGACGGCTCGGCCCAGCACGTGCTGGACCTGACGACCGACAGCGGCAGCGTCACGGTCCGCGCGGCCTGACTTTCACTTACTACGGGGGCATTTCCGATGGGCAGGATCGAACGGCGCGTGCTGGTGGCCGCGCTGCTGGGGGCGGTGGCGATGTTCGGCGCCGTCGGCTTTACGCGGGGCGGGCCCGCGGAAACGCCGGCGCAGGGGGTGCCGGTCACCGCGGATTCCCACTATCGAGTGACTTCCTGGGTTGGCACCCCGGCCGAAGTCGTTGTGCAGCAAGGAAAACCGGATTTCTTCCTCTCCTCCTGGACGGCCCGCCACTCCTGAACTGTCGGTGGCCGCTGTTAGGAAGGAAGCACGCCGAAGGCCGGCGTGCAGGGGAGGAACACACATCATGGACGTGCGCCGGGTCGTCGCGGTCATCGCGGCGGTCGTGATCATGGCGGGTGTACCGGCCGTCGCCGAAGCGTCGGCGCTTTCGTGGCGCCCGTGCGCCACGCAGCAGGAGCCGTCGGCTGAGTGCGCGACGGTCGACGTGCCGATCGACCGCGCGCGGCCGGAGCTGGGGTCGGCGCGGCTGGCGCTGGCCCGCCTGCCCGCGCGTGATCCGAACAGGCGGATCGGGTCGCTGCTGGTGAACCCGGGCGGGCCGGGCGGCTCCGGGGTCGGGTTCGTGCAGTTCGGCGGGCTGGCCTCGCCGGACCTCGCGCAGCTGCGCGAGCGCTTCGACGTCGTCGGGTTCGACCCGCGCGGCGACTGGTACAGCACGCCACGCATCACGTGCGACGCGGCAACGCTGTTCGACCCGGCGCTGGACCGGTTCCCGTCGACGCGGGCCGGGTTCGACGCGCTGGTGGCGCACAACCGGAAGGCCGGCGCGGACTGCCTGGCCCGGACCGGCCCGCTGCTGGCGAACGCGGACACCCAAAGCGCGGCGGAGGACATCGAGACGATCCGGATCGCGCTCGGCGAGCCGAAGATTTCGTGGCTGGGCCTCTCCTACGGCACCGAGCTGGGCGCGGTCTACGCGTCGAAGCACCCCGGCCGGGTCCGCTCGATGGTGCTCGACGGCGCGATCGACCACGCGCGGCCGATGAACCAGGCCATCCTCGAGGAAGCCGCGGCCACCGAGGACGCGCTGGTGCGTTTCGCGGAGTGGTGCCGCGGCTCGGCCGGCTGCGCGCTGCACGGCCGGGACGTCCTCCGCTTCTACGACGACGTCGTGGCGAGGGCCGCGCGCGGGGGCATCTGGTCGAGCGAACTGGGCCGGTCCGCGACGGCCGACGAAGTCTCGGCGGGCGTCTACGGCCACCTCTACCTCCGGGACGACTGGCCGGCGCTGGGCAAGGACCTGGCCGCGGCCGGGGGCGAGTTCCCGGACGCGAAGGGGCTGACCGAGCGGAACCAGTTCCTGTCCCCGATCTACGGGGCCTACCGGGCGATCGGCTGCCACGACTTCCCGTCGCCGTTCACCAGGCCGGCGGACCTGGCCTGGATGGCCCGCCTGCTCCGCGCGGCGGCGCCGCACAGCTGGCGGTACTCGGAGTACTGGGACTTCGCCGCCGGGTGCACGGGCTGGCCGGTCCCGGCGAAGAACCCACCTCAGCCGCATCCGGTCCACGGCGCCCCGCCGATCCTGGTGGTCGGCGGCGCACACGACCCGGCGACCCCGCTGGTCTGGGCCCGCGGACTGGCGGCGAGCATCGACGGCGCGGCCCTGCTCACCCGCACCGACGACGGCCACACGGGCCTGTTCAACTCCCCCTGCACCCGGGCGGCCGAGGTGGCGTACCTGGTGAACGGGGTCGTCCCCGGCCGCGGAGCGGTCTGCCGGTGAGCCGAACCGGCCGGTGAGCGGCGTCACAGCACATTGGGGGCGCTCGGCTACCGGACCCGGGAACAAGAACCCGGATCGCCTCGTTAGGCTGGGTACAGAGGTTGAGCGCAGTCGACTCAAGTCCGGCTTGACGGGGTGCGCGAAGGCCCGATAGAACTTGCCAGGACCTCGCTCAAGGCGAGGGCGAACGTGCAGGTCACGAACATAGCAGCCGTACACAGGAGGAACCACCATGGCGCGAGCGGTCGGCATCGACCTCGGCACGACCAACTCGGTCGTCGCCGTCCTTGAGGGCGGCGAGCCGACGGTCATCGCCAACTCGGAAGGCTCCCGGACCACCCCTTCGATCGTCGCCTTCGCCAAGAACGGTGAAGTGCTGACCGGCCAGCCGGCGAAGAACCAGGCCGTCACGAACGTCGACCGGACGATCCGGTCCGTGAAGCGGCACATCGGCACCGACTGGAAGACCGAGATCGACGGGAAGAACTACACCTCCCAGGAAATCAGCGCGCGCGTGCTGATGAAGCTGAAGCGCGACGCCGAGGCGTACCTGGGCGAGACGATCACCGACGCGGTCATCACCGTGCCGGCGTACTTCGAGGACGCCCAGCGGCAGGCCACCAAGGAAGCCGGGCAGATCGCCGGCCTGAACGTGCTCCGCATCGTCAACGAGCCGACCGCCGCCGCGCTGGCGTACGGCCTGGACAAGGGCGAGAAGGAGCAGACCATCCTGGTCTTCGACCTCGGTGGTGGCACCTTCGACGTCTCGCTGCTGGAGATCGGCGAGGGCGTCGTCGAGGTCCGCGCCACCTCCGGTGACAACCACCTCGGTGGTGACGACTGGGACGAGCGCATCGTCAAGTGGCTGGTCGACAAGTTCAAGGCCACGAACGGCATCGACCTGACCAAGGACAAGATGGCGCTGCAGCGCATCCGCGAGGCGGCGGAGAAGGCGAAGATCGAGCTGTCCAGCTCGAACTCCGCCGGCATCAACCTGCCGTACATCACCGTGGACGCGGACAAGAACCCGCTGTTCCTCGACGAGCAGCTCTCGCGCGCCGAGTTCCAGAAGATCACCGCGGACCTGCTCGAGCGCACCCGCAACCCGTTCAACAACGTCATCCGGGACGCGGGCATCGCCGTCGGCGACATCGACCACGTCGTGCTCGTCGGTGGTTCCACCCGCATGCCGGCCGTGTCGGACCTGGTCAAGGAGCTGACCGGCGGCCGCGAGCCGAACAAGGGCGTGAACCCGGACGAGGTCGTCGCGGTCGGCGCGGCGCTGCAAGCCGGTGTGCTGAAGGGCGAAGTCAAGGACGTCCTGCTGCTGGACGTCACGCCGCTGTCGCTCGGCATCGAGACCAAGGGTGGCGTCTTCACCAAGCTCATCGAGCGCAACACCACGATCCCGACCAAGCGCTCGGAGATCTTCTCCACCGCGGACGACAACCAGCCGTCGGTGCAGATCCAGGTGTTCCAGGGTGAGCGCGAGATCGCCGCGCACAACAAGAAGCTCGGCATGTTCGAGCTGACCGGTCTCCCGCCCGCCCCGCGTGGCGTGCCGCAGATCGAGGTCACCTTCGACATCGACGCCAACGGCATCGTGCACGTGACCGCGAAGGACCTGGGCACGAACAAGGAACAGTCGATGACGATCACCGGTGGCTCCGCGCTGCCGAAGGACGACATCGAGCGCATGGTCAAGGACGCCGAGGCCCACGCCGAGGAAGACAAGAAGCGCCGCGAGGAAGCGGAGACCCGCAACCAGGCGGAGACGCTGGTCTACCAGACCGAGAAGTTCGTCAAGGACAACGACGACAAGCTGCCCGAGGAGCTCAAGGGCAAGGTCAAGTCCGCGATCGACGAGGCCAACGAGTCGCTGAAGGGCACGGACTCGAACAAGATCCGCGAAGCGATCGAGAAGCTGAACACCGCTTCGCAGGAGCTGGGCACCGCCCTGTACGCCAACGCGAACGCCGACGCGGCGGCCGGTGCGGCCGGTGGCGCCGGTGCCGGTGCGGGTGCGGCCGGGGACGCCGGTGCGGCCGGCGGCCAGGCCAAGGCCGATGACGTGGTGGACGCCGAGATCGTCGAAGAGGACGAGAAGAAGTGACCCACAGCTACGACGAATCCGAGAACCAGGGCCGAGGCCCCGAGGAGCCGGTGGTCGTGCGGGACCGGCGCCGGGTGGACCCCCAGACCGGGCAGGTCCGCCCGCCCGGTCCGGCCCACGCCGCGCCGGAGCCGGAGGAGGCGCCCGTGGAGCACGCGGGCCCCTCGCTCGGCGAGACCATCGTGGACGACTCGGTGTCGGTCGTCTCCGACGTGGAGAAGGAGCTGGCCGAGCGCACCGCCGACCTCCAGCGCCTGCAGGCCGAGTACGCCAACTACCGCAAGCGGGTCGAGCGCGACCGCGAGGCGGTCGTGATCGGCGCGAAGGCGACCGTGGTGAACGACCTGCTGCCGCTGCTCGACGACCTCGAGCGGGCCGAGCAGCACGGTGACCTCACCGGCGCGTTCAAGGCGGTCGGCGACAAGCTGATCAGCGGCCTGCAGCGCGCGGGCCTCGAGTCGTTCGGCGCCGAGGGCGAGCCCTTCGACCCGAGCGTGCACGAGGCCGTGCAGCACAACACCTCGCCGGACGTGGCGGGCCCGACGGTCACCGTGGTCATGCGCCGCGGGTACCGCTTCGGGGACCGCGTACTGCGGGCGGCGCTGGTCGGCGTGACCGACCACGAGCCCGGTGCGGCCCCGGGGGACCCGTCCGTCGGTGGCGAGCTGCCACTCGACGGCGGAGTCGATGAGCAGCAGCAGTAAGCACTATCCGGTTCAAGTGGGAGGAGGAGACGCCCGATGAGTGCACGGGAGTGGATCGGTAAGGATTTCTACCGTGAACTGGGCGTCTCCTCCGACGCCACCGCGGACGAGATCAAGAAGGCCTACCGGAAGCTGGCCAAGGAGAACCACCCGGACGCGAACGCCGGCAACGCGCAGGCGGAGCAGAAGTTCAAGGCGGTCTCCGAGGCCTACGGCGTGCTCTCCGACGCGAGCAAGCGCAAGGAGTACGACGAGGCGCGGCGGCTGTTCGGCGGCGGGGGTGGCTTCAACTTCCCCGGTGGCGGCGGTGGCGGCAGCTTCGACATGGGCGACATCTTCGGCCAGGCCGGCGCCGGCGCGGGTCAGCAGGGCGGCTTCGGCGGGCTCGGCGACATCCTCGGCGGGATCTTCGGCCGCGGCCGGGCGTCGGCGGGCGCGACGGCGAACCGGCCGCAGCGCGGTGCCGACGTCGAGACGGACGTCCGGATCGACTTCACCGAGGCGGTCAAGGGCGCGACCCTGCCGCTGCGGCTGTCGAGCCCGGCGACCTGCGCGACCTGCAGCGGCAACGGTGCCCGGCCGGGCACGTCGCCGCGGACCTGCTCGACCTGTTCCGGTTCGGGGCTGGTCAGCCGCAGCCAGGGTGCGTTCGCGTTCTCCGAGCCGTGCCGCGACTGCCGCGGCCGCGGGACGATCATCGACGACCCGTGCCCCGAATGCGGCGGCGAGGGCATCAGCACGCGGACCCGCACGCTGACCGTCCGGATCCCGCCGGGCGTCGACGACGACCAGCGCATCCGGCTGGCCGGGCAGGGCGAGCCGGGCCGGGGCGGGGCGCAGGCGGGAGACCTGTACGTCCGGGTGCACGTGGCCCCGCACCCGCTGTTCGGGCGCAAGGCCCTCGACCTGACGATCACCGTGCCGGTGGACTTCACGGAACTGACGCTCGGCACCACGATCACGGTGCCGACGCTGGAAGCCAAAGTCTCGCTCAAGGTGCCGCCGGGCACCGCGAGCGGACGGGTGCTGCGCGTGCGCGGCAAGGGCATCGCCAAGCGCGACGGTTCGCAGGGTGACCTGCTCGTCACCCTCCAGGCGGCGATTCCCGCCAAACTGGACGACAAGGCGCGCGAAGCACTGCAGGCGTACGCCGAGGCGATGGCCGGGCACGATCCCCGGCCCGAGATCACCGAGCTGCTGCAAGGTAGGTGAGCGTGATGTTCGGCGGGATTCCGCAGGAAGGCGACGAGGAAACCCCGGTGTTCGTCATCTCGGTGGCGGCCCAGCTCGCCGGGATGCACGCGCAGACGTTGCGCACGTACGACCGGCAGGGCCTGGTGTCACCGGGCCGCACCCCCGGCGGCGGGCGGCGCTACTCGATGCGGGACATCGCGCTGCTGCGCGAGGTCCAGCGCCTGTCGCAGGAGGACGGCGTCAACCTGGCCGGTATCAAGCGCATCATCGAACTGGAGAACCAGGTCGACGCGCTGCGGGCCCGGATCACCGAGCTGACCGAGGAACTGGCCGCGGCGTACGTCGCGGCGGAACAGGCCACGGCGGCGGCGCACGCGTCCTACCGCCGGGACCTGGTGCCGATGAACCAGCAGACGGCATTGGTGGTCTGGCGCCCCAAGCGCCGCTGACCACCGAAGCGGCGAAGGCCTTCCCGGGCGACCGGGGAGGCCTTCGCCGCGGGTTACGCCTTGGTGTTCAGCAGCTGCTTGACCTCCGCCGTCCGGGACTCGATCACCCGGCGAGCCAGCTCACGCGCCTGCGGGTTCACGCCGCCGGCTGCCCCGTTCTCCGCCTGGGCCAGCTCGATCGCGCCCTGCTGCTGTCCTGTCAGGACGTCCAGGAAGCGGCGGGTGAACTCGCCGTCCGGGGCCGCCTTCAACGCCCCCACCAGGTCCGGCGACATCATCTTCAGCCCGCCGTGGCCCGCGTGGGCCTGGGGGTTCAGGTCCGTCGTGTCGGGCTGGTTCCACTCGCGCAGCCAGCGCCGCATGTCGTCGATCTCGGTCCGCTGCGTCACCTCGATCGCCGCCGCCAGCTCCTTCAGCTCCGCCGGGAGCGGGCGGGCCGCCGCCAGGCGGACGATCTCGATCCCTTGCTGGTTCTGGGGAATCAGCATCTGCAGGAACATCACGTCGGCCGCGTTGTACCCGGGCGCGGCCGGCGTCGCGCCGCTGCCGCATCCGGCCAGCAGCAGCGCGACGACGGCCAGGACCACTCTCACTGGCGTTGCCAGAGGGCCGGCGTGTTCGGCGGCTCCCAGCCCGCGATCGCCGTGTGCGGCTGGAGGCAGCGGTAGCTCGCGCCGCCGTACGTCACGACGTCGCCCGCCTTGTACGCCGTGCCCGTCGCCCAGGTGCCACCCGTCGGCGGCTTGGTCGTCGGGGGCGGGGTCGTGGTGGGCGGCGGGGTCGTGGTCGGTGGGGTGGTGGTCGGCGGCGGGGTGCCGCCCCCGCCGACCTGCAGGTCGACGCAGCTGTAGAACGCGTTGGCCGTGTCCGAGATGTTCCAGATCGCCAGTACCTTGATCCGGCCCGAATAGCCGGCCAGGTTCACCGTGTGCGACAACGTCGGCGGCGGCTGCTGGTTGTTGCCGCTGAACACCGCGACGCGGGTGTTGCCGACGTAGTACTCGTAGTTCGACGTCGCGTGCCGGGCGGTGAACACCCAGTTGAACGTCACCGTGCTGCCGACCGACTTGGCAGGCCACGGCTTCGACTCGTCGGTCAGCTGGGCGAACTGCGACAACCCGCCGTTGCAGCTGCGCAGGCCTTTCGGGCCTTCGACGCTCTGCGGCTCGTAGACGATGTTGCCGCAGCCGGAGACCTTCCCGGCCGCGCAGTTGGCCTGCCGGCTGGGCGGATCGGACACGTAACCGTGTGCGTTCGCCGACGTGGCGGGGAGGACGACGACCAGCACCGGCGCGAACAAGGCGCCGGCCGCGGCCGCGAAGAGCTTGCGTTTCCAGGTCATTCCGGCTCCTCGAAGGGGAACGGCGTTGTTCCGAAGGGGAGGACGAACGAGCACATCGGAGGACGATGTGGTCTAGACCATAAGGCGATTAGGGCACAACGGTCAACGAACTACCGCCGTTCGCCGGTTCCGCTGCTCCGCTCGGCCCAGTGCGAAGGTCGGAACGGCTGGTGCGGGTGTTCGCCGAAGAAAAAGGAGGTCACCCGGCACACCTCAGTCCAGCGTGAAGGGGTCGTAGGATATTCGTTCCAGATCGATCCCCTTGGCCAGCAGCTTGGCGACGGTCGCCTGGATCATCGGTGGCGAACCGGAAACGAGGACGTCGTGGTTGCGCCACGTGCCGCGCTGGGTGACGGCGTGGGCGAGCGTGCCGCGGTCGCCGCCGGACAGTGCGCCCTCCTCCGTCACCGGGGTGACCGTCAGCCACTTCGACGTCGCGGCCAGCCGTCGCAGCTGCTCCAGTGCGTACAGGTCTTCCGGTACCCGGCCGCCGAAGAACAGGTGCACGGGCGGGTTGCGCTTCCAGCGGGACAGATCGTCGAGGATCGCCAGCAACGGCGTGATCCCCGTGCCGCCGCCGATCATCAGCAGGCGCCGCTTCGTGGAGGTCGGGCGGACGTTCAGCACGCCCATCGACGGCCCGAGGCGCCAGACGTCCCCCGGTTTCGTGTGGTTGACGATGCTCCCGCTGACCCAGCCGCCGGGCACCGCGCGCACGTGGAAGGTGAGCTGGCCGTCGCCGCGGGGCGCGTTCGCCGGCGAAAGGTACCGCCAGAACCGCGGCCGCTGCGGCACTTCGACGCTGACGTACCCGCCGGCGCGGTAGGGCAGGAGGCCTTCGGTGCGCACCTTCACCAGCGCGACGTCGCGGCCGAGCTTCCGGTGCTCCAGCACCGTCGCCTCCCACGCCGCCGGTCCCGTCTCCGACTGGGCGGCCTCGCGCATCGTCTTGGCGATCAGCCCGTAGGCCGAAGTCCACGCCGAAGCGACCTCGGCGGTCCACTTGTCCTTGAGGAACCGTTTCAACGCGGCGATCAGCGCGACGCCCACGGCGTCGTAGTGGCGGGAGACGACGGCGAACTTGCGGTGGTCGCGGCCCAGCTGCCCGAGGAAGGTGACCAGCTCGTCGGGCCGGTCGACCATCTGCACCACGTACACGAGGGCACGCAGCAGCCTGCTCCGCTGCGTCGTCATGGTCACCGGGAACAAATCCCGGCAATCGGGGGCGACCACGAACAACGCACCGTAGAAGTACTGCGCCAGTGCATCAGCTTTCGGCTCGACCTCCGCAAAACTTTCACGGATCAACCGGGCCATCTCTCGACCTTCCACGGCCGAAACGGGAAGCGTCTCGGGCATGGTGGAGATCTTCACGGATTCAGCACTCATCGGGAACGGTAATCTCCAGTCGTGCAAAGGATTTCGCGCCGTGCATGCGGCGTCGCTGTGGCGGTGCCGCCCCCGAGGGTTCCCGACTGTAGGCGAATTCCCGTGCAGATGCGCGTGATTCCGCGCGTTCCGCTCGAACGGAGCAATTCAAGTACGCCCGGTCAACCCCGCCTGTCGCTGCGTGAAAATGATCACGCGTCGGATTCATCTGTTACTGGTTGCCGATTTCCGAAGCGTAACGAAATCAATCACCGGACGGCGGATTGCAGCCGCCCGGTGCGGCTAGTCGATCGTGAACGGGTCGTACTGGATCTGGTCCAGCGCGCTGCCCGCGACCAGCATGCGCGACACCGTCGCGCGGATCATCGCCGGCGAGCCGGACACGAGGATGTGGTGGCCGGGCCAGGAGCCGTACCGCGTCACGGCCTCGGCCAGGGTGCCCTGTTCGAACCCCGGGACGTCGCCGCCGCGTTCCACCACCGGCGTGACGGTCAGCCACGGGTTCGTCGCGGCGAGCGCGCGCAGCTCTTCGAGGTCGTAGAGGTCCTCGCGGGCCGGGCCGCCGTAGAACAGGTGGGTCTTCGGGTTTTCGCCCCACAGCGCGAGGTGGTCGAGGATCGCCCGCAGCGGCGCGACGCCCGTGCCGCCCGCGACCATCAGCACGGCCCGCGACGCCTCCCGGTCGACCGTCATCCGGCCCAGCGGCGGGCCGAGCCGCCAGACGTCCCCGGGCTGGGTGTGGCTGACGATGGCGCGGGAGACCCAGCCGCCGTCGATCGCGCGGACGTGGAACTCGATGCCGCCGTCCTCGCGCGGCGCGTTGGCCGGCGAGAGGTAGCGCCACAGCCGTGGCCGCTGCGGCACTTCGACGCTGACGTACTGGCCGGGGTGGTACGGCACCGGCTGGTCCGGCACCAGCCGCACCAGGGCGAGGTCCCAGGTCAGCCGCCGGTGCTCGACCACGGTGGCCTGCCACGACGGCGGGTTCGTGTCGGACGCGGCCGCGTCCTGCATGGCTCGCGCGGCGATGGTGAACGCCTCGGCCCACGCCCGTTCGACCTCGGGCGTCCACGCCGGGCCGAGGTGGTTCTTGAGCGACGCCAGCAGCGCCGTCCCGACCGCTTCGTAGTGCCGCGGCACCACGCCGAACTTGCGGTGGTCGCGGCCCAGCTGGCGCAGGAAGGGCGCGAGGTCGTCCGGCCGGTCGACCATCTGCACGATGTGCACCAGCGCCCGCACCAGCCTGCCGCGCTGGATCTCCATGTTGATCGGGAAGAAGTCGCGCGTGGTCGGGGCCAGGGTGAACAGCATCCCGTAGAAGAACTGCGAGATGTCGGCGATGTACGGCTCGGACCTGGCCCAGCTGTCCCGGATGAGCCGGACCATCGCGATCACGGCCGCGGGGGCTTCACGCGGGGCCGAAGACCTGGGGAGCGGGCTTACCGAGTCGGCTGTCATGGAACGGTCACGAGTCCGGGACGGTTGAGCGGGGACACCCGATCATGCACCGCCGGCCCGGGTGCGGTGACGGCAGTTCAGCCCACGGCCGCCTCCTGGGTCCATTGCCACTGCCTCCACCTCGTCACTCGTCCGCACCGCGCGCGCGGTCCGTCCGCAGGGTAGCCGCCGGGCGCCCTTTTGCCCGCATTGTTGCTCCGACCGGGTGTATTCGCCCCGGTCAGGCGTGGGCGACCTCACCGGAGAGATGATTGTCCACGGCAAGTGTCCGGCAATATACTTGTATGGCGCAACCAAGGAGGTACCGAATGGGCTTCGACAACACCGACGACGACGTCCGGGTCGAGCTCATGCGAGAGCTGAAGACCGCTTCCCAGCTCCAGCACGCTTGGGTCATGCAAGCCTGGCAGAGCGAGCCCGGGCTGCACCCGGCCGCCGCGATGCTGCTGTCCGACCTGGCGAAGAACGGCGAGACGCGGCCGTCCGAGCTCGCGAAACGCCGGTTCGTCGACCTCTCGGTCGTCAGCAGGCAGATCACCCAGCTGTCCGCGGCCGGGCTGGTCGACCGCCGCCCCGCCCCCGAGGACGGCCGGGCGTCACTGGTCAGCGTCTCCGAGAAGGGCCAAGCCGAGCTCGCCCGCTGGCGCGCCAACTACATCGAGTTCATGGAGAAGGCGCTCGGCGGCTGGGACGACGAGCGCGTCACCGACCTCACCGCGCGCCTGGCGGAGATGAACGCCGACCTCCGCCAGGCCCTCGGCAGCGACGCCTGCCTGGCCGACACGAACAAGTGACACCGCGGGGAGAGGCACACCGGAAGTGTCCTTTTCCCCTGTGGAAACTGTCCGTTCGGTCCTGACTTAGGGGCATTCGTCAGGGTTAACGTCGGTGGGGTGACGCGTGACCGGGTCGCACTGCTGTGCGCGCTGGGGATCGACAACTTCGGCTCAGGTCTGTTCCTCCCGTTGGCGCTGGTTTACGTGACGCAGGTGGTCGGCATGCCGCTGGCCATGGCCGGTGCCGCCGTCACCCTCGGCGCCGTCGGCGGGCTCGTCGTGCCGCCGCTCGCCGGCCGGCTCGTCGACCGGTTCGGGCCACGGGCGGTGGTGACCTGCGCCCAGCTGCTGCAGGCCGCGGGTGCGGGTGCGTACCTGATCGCCGACCGGGCGGCCCTCGTGGTGGTCGCGGCCGTCCTGCTGTCGGCCGGCCAGCAGCTGTTCTACAGTTCACTGTTCGTGCTGATCGCCGACGTCGCGGGCGACGGCCCGAAGGACCGGCCGTTCGCCGAAGTGGGGATGATGCGGGCCGCCAGCTTCGGCCTCGGTGGTCTCGTGGCGGGTGCGCTGCTGACGTGGCTCGGGAACGCCGGCTACCGCGTCGCGCTCGTCGTGGACGTGCTGACGTTCTTCGTGGCCGCGTCGATCCTCGTCTTCTTCGTCCGGCTCGCGCGGCCGCACCGGCCGGTCCGCGAACGGTCGGTGCGCGTGCTGCGTGACCGGCCGTACCTCGCCCTCATCCTCTTCAGCGGGCTCTTCGGGCTCTCGCTGGACTTCTTCCTGATCGGCACGCCGGTGTTCGTGCTCGACCGGCTGCACGGCCCGGCCTGGCTGCCGGGCGCGATCCTCGCCCTGCTGACCGTGCTGACCAGCGTCGGCGGCACGCTCGCGCTGCGGCTCACCGCCCGGCTGACGCGGATCGACGCGATGCGCGTCGGTTCGGCGTTGTTCGCCGCGTGGTGCCTGGTCAGCCTGGGCGTGCTGCTGGTGCCCACCGGCTGGCAGGTGGGGTACCTGCTCGTGTCGACGCTGGTGTTCGCCGCCGGTGACCTGGTCTTCGGGCCGAGGTCGGGGGCGCTCGCCGAGGCCGCGGCACCTCCGGTCGCCCGCGGTCGTTATCTCGCTGCGTACCAGTACGCGTTCACCGTGGCGCACGTGATCGCGCCCGCCGTGGTGGCCTTGTTCTCGGTCGCCGACTGGTTACCCTGGGTGCTGGTGGGGACGTGCGCCGGCCTCGCGGTGGCCGGGCTCGGCACCCTCGGCTCGCGGTTGCCGGCGAGCGCGGTCGCCCCCGGGCGAAGTTGAGCGGAACAGACTCAAGTTTTCGTGCGTTAGAGAAAGTGGCGGGTCACGGTCAGGCCTGTCACCAGGACTTCTCGCAGTACCGAGCATGAGGTGAGGGATGGACGCTTTCAACCCGACCACGAAGACCCAGCAGGCGATCTCGTCGGCGGCGCAGGCGGCCACGATGGCCGGCAACCCGCACGTGTCGGCGCCGCACCTGCTGGGCGCCCTGCTGGCGCAGGGTGAGGGGCTGACCGCGCCGCTGCTGACCGCGGTCGGGGCCGACCCGGAGGTGGTGCACAAGGAGCTCGAGCCGCTCATCGCGGCGCTGCCGTCCGCGACCGGCGCGACCGTGTCGAGCCCGCAGTTCGACACCTTCGCCGTCAAGTCGCTGACGCGCGCCCAGAAGCTCGCCACCGAGCTGGGCGACGAGTACGTCTCGACCGAGCACCTGCTCGTCGGGCTCGCGACCGAGGGCGGCCAGGTCGCCGACCTGCTCAAGCGCCACGGCGCGACGCCGGACGCGCTGCAGGAGGCGTTCGCCAAGGTCCGCGGCTCGGCCCGGATCACCAGCGCGGACCCGGAGAGCACGTTCAAGGCGCTCGAAAAGTACGGCGTCGACCTCACCGCGCGTGCCCGCGCCGGCGAGCTCGACCCGGTCATCGGCCGCGACACCGAGATCCGCCGCGTCGTGCAGGTGCTGTCGCGGCGCACGAAGAACAACCCGGTCCTGATCGGCGAGCCGGGCGTCGGCAAGACGGCCATCGTCGAGGGGCTGGCCCAGCGCATCGTCGCCGGTGACGTGCCGGAGTCGCTGCGGGGCAAGCGCGTCGTCGCCCTCGACCTGGGGTCGATGGTGGCCGGCGCGAAGTACCGCGGCGAGTTCGAGGAGCGGCTGAAGGCCGTGCTCAAGGAGATCACCGACTCCGCGGGCGAGGTCGTCACCTTCATCGACGAGCTGCACACGATCGTCGGCGCCGGCGCGACCGGCGAGGGCGGTGCGATGGACGCGGGCAACATGATCAAGCCGATGCTCGCCCGCGGCGAGCTGCGGATGGTCGGCGCGACCACGCTCGACGAGTACCGCCAGCACATCGAGAAGGACGCTGCCCTGGAGCGGCGCTTCCAGCAGGTGCTCGTCGGTGAGCCGTCGCCGGAGGACACGATCGCGATCCTGCGTGGGCTCAAGGAGCGTTACGAGGTGCACCACGGTGTCCGGATCACGGACGCCGCGCTGGTCGCCGCCGCGACGCTGTCCGACCGCTACATCACCGCGCGCTTCCTGCCGGACAAGGCGATCGACCTGGTCGACGAGGCCGCGTCGAAGCTCCGCATGGAGATCGACTCGCGGCCGGTGGAGATCGACGAGGTCGAGCGCGCCGTGCGCCGGCTGGAGATCGAGGAGATGGCGCTCGCGAAGGAGAGCGACGCCGCTTCTCGCGATCGGCTGGCGGCGTTGCGCGCCGAGCTGGCCGAGAAGCGCGAGACGCTCACCGCGCTGACCGCGCGCTGGCAGAACGAGAAGGGCTCCATCGAGCGCGTCCGCGAGCTCAAGGAGCAGCTCGAGCAGCTGCGCGGCGAGTCGGAGCGCGCCGAGCGCGACGGCGACCTCGGCAAGGCCGCCGAGCTGCGCTACGGCCGGATCCCCGCGCTGGAGAAGGAGTTCGAAGCGGCCACCGCGGCGAACGAGGCCAGCCAGCAGAACGTCATGCTCAAGGAGGAGGTCGGCGCGGACGACGTCGCGGACGTGGTCAGCGCGTGGACCGGCATCCCGGCCGGACGGCTGCTGGAAGGCGAGACCGGCAAGCTGCTCCGGATGGAGGAGGAGCTGGCCCGGCGCGTCATCGGGCAGGCCGAGGCCGTGCAGGTCGTCGCGGACGCGGTCCGCCGCGCCCGGGCCGGCGTCGCCGACCCCGACCGGCCGACCGGTTCGTTCCTGTTCCTCGGCCCCACCGGCGTCGGCAAGACCGAGCTGGCCAAGGCGCTCGCCGAGTTCCTGTTCGACGACGAGCGCGCGATGCAGCGCATCGACATGAGCGAGTACGCCGAGAAGCACTCGGTGGCGCGCCTGGTCGGGGCCCCGCCGGGGTACGTCGGCTATGACCAGGGCGGCCAGCTGACCGAGGCCGTGCGGCGCCGCCCGTACTCGGTGGTGCTGCTCGACGAGGTCGAGAAGGCCCACCCGGACGTCTTCGACGTGCTGCTGCAGGTCCTTGACGACGGGCGGCTGACCGACGGCCAGGGCCGGACGGTGGACTTCCGCAACACCATCCTGATCCTGACGTCCAACCTCGGCTCGCAGGCCATCGCCGACCCGTCGCTCGACGAGCGGCAGCGGCGGGACGCCGTGCTGGACGTGGTGCAGCGGCAGTTCAAGCCGGAGTTCCTCAACCGGCTCGACGACATCGTCGTGTTCCACTCGCTCGGCACCGAGCAGCTGACGTCCATTGTGGACATCCAGGTGGCCCGGCTGGCTTCGCGGCTCGCGCAGCGGCGGCTGAACCTGGAGGTCACCGACGGCGCCCGCGAGTGGCTCGCGCTCAACGGCTTCGACCCGATCTACGGTGCCCGTCCGCTGCGGCGGCTGATCCAGTCGGCGATCGGCGACAAGCTGGCCAAGGAGCTGCTGTCGGGCGGGGTCCGGGACGGCGACACCGTGCTCGTCGACGCCCCGGAGCTGGAGGCCGGCAACGCGCTGACCGTCACCCGCGTCTGACCGTTCGTGAAGGCCACCTCGCTCGAGGTGGCCTTCACGGCTGTCCACAGTGGTTCGTGCCGATTTGTCGACCCGGAACCGCGGAAAATGCTCCGAATGGGCCCGGCGACACGGGTACCGGCGATCATCCCTCCGGCGTAACAGGCGATACCCTGGCGGTCGTGGGTATTCCGGCGTGGATCTGGTTCGTCATCGCGGCCGTCGCCCTGGTGGCGGGGCTGGGGTTGCTCGCGGCCGACCGGGCGAAGGAGGGCTCGCGCAACCGCGAGCGAATGCGCTGGGCACAGTTGCGCGGCTGGCAGTTCGTCGAGGAGGACGAGCGCCTGCCGCAGCAGTGGTCCAACGGCGCGATCGGCTACTTCGGCGCGGACGCGGCCGTGAACGTGGTCGCGGGTTCCACCTTCACCTCCGACGGCCGCCGCCCCGTGTTCATCTTCGACATCGAGACCGAGGGCCAGATCCCCGCGGTCGTGGTCGCGGTGCGCTGCAACAAGAAGCACCGCATCCCGATCGAGATGTGGCTGTCCAGCGTCCCGTTCCAGCGCGCGGACATGCCCGAGATGCTCGGCCCGATCGGCGCCCGGTACGCGTTCGCGGACGACGCGGACGGCGCCCGCGCGGTGATCACCCAGGAGCTCGTCGACGCGGCCGACCAGCTGGGCGGCGACGTCGGCGTGGCCTGGCTGGAGAACGAGTGGGTCCTGGCCAGCGTCGCCCCGACGGCAGGCCCGTCCCGCCTGGAGCGGCTGCTGCGCGACCTGGGTGAGATCGCGGACATCGTGGACCCGTTCGACGAGGACTACGACGCGGGCCGCCACCAGGCGAGCGCCCCGGTCCCGTCGGAGGCCACGGCCCCGGCCCCGGGCACCCCGGCGGCGGGGACGCCGGTTCAGCAGCCGCCCGCGGACGCGGAACCGAAGCCGAGCGAGAGCTAGAGGCCGAGCATTCGCTGGTCGAGGACGCTGAGCGACCCCGACCGGTCGAGGGTGCCGCGCATTGACGTCGTGGTGCCTTCGGCGTGGATCACGTGGTCCACGCTCAGGTCGCCGCGGATTGAACCGGCCGGGCCGGCCGGGCCGAGGGACTGGGTTGTCTTCGCCAGGCCCCATGCCGGGCCCAGCTGGCCGCCTGCTTCGTGGCTCTGGCCCACGTCCAGGACGCCGGTGAGCTGGCCCGTTGCGTACTGCTCGGACGCCGTGCCGACCGCGCCGAGGCGGCCGAGGTCGGCCGCCTGGCCCGAGGACCGGCGGGCTGACAACGCTCCCTGGAGGTCGCCGGCGAAGGTGCCGTGCAGGCCCGTGTCCAGCTGCTCCGCGTTCTGGCTCAGCACGTCGACGCCCTCGGCGGGCCAGATGCCGTGGCTCGTGCCTTCGCCCAGGCCGATCCGGTGGTCGGCGCCGCCGTCGAGGGGAGCGAGTGACACGTTGCGGGAAGCGCCTTGGCCGAACCGCTGGCTGTTCGCGGTGACCGCGCGGACGCCGCCCAGGCTCAACGTGTGCCGGCCGGCGCGGGCGAGTGACTCCGCTTCCCGCGACGCGGCCGACGTCTCCGTCTGCCGCTCTTCGCGGCGGGTGATCGCGGACCCGGTCAGGTCGTTGGTGAGCACTACGCCGGCGATTTCCTTCGCGAGGAAGTCGTGGCGGGTCGCCGTCAGCGTCTCGCGCACCACCGACGAGCCGTCCTCGCCCGACGTCGCGACGTCACGCCGGAACGTGCTGTCGTCGCGGTGGTCGAGGGGCAGGGTCAGCTCGGCCGGGCTCGCGAGTGCCGCGGCGGGGGCGGCGAAGAGCAGCGCGACCGGCGCCGCGCCCGCGGCGACCTTGGGCAGGTAGCCGCTCTTGCGCCTGGTGTGCTTACCCATGCGGCGGACGATACTTCCCCGCCCATTCGAACGCACGTCCACCCGTGACCAGCGAGTATGTTCACCCACATGACCACCACAGGTTTCTTTGCCGGGGGTCCGGGTGGCGGAGCCCCCGGCCCGGGGCGGAGCCCCGGATGAACACCGCTCTCATAACCGGAGCGACCGCCGGTATCGGCGCCCAGTTCGCCCGCACGCTCGCCGCCGAGAAGTACGATCTGGTGCTCGTCGCCCGCGACGCCGCGCGGCTGGACGCCTACGCCGCTGAGCTGCGGGAAAAGCACGGCGTCGCCGTCGAAGTGCTCTCCGCCGATCTGTCCGAAGTGGACGGTCGAACGGCGGTCGAGGAGCGGCTCGCGGCCGGGCCGGTCGACCTCCTCGTCAACAACGCCGGCTTCGGGCTGAACGGCGACTTCTGGACCATCCCGCCGGACGCGCTGCAGCGCCAGCTCGACGTCAACGTCACCGCGGTCCTGCGGCTCACCCGTGCCGTGCTGCCCGGCATGATCGAGCGCGGCCACGGCGAAATCATCCAGGTCAGCAGCGTCGCGGGCTTCTTCAGCGGCCGCGGCTCGACCTACACGGCCAGCAAGAACTGGGTCACGTCCTTCACCGAAGGCATTGCCGCTTCGCTGCCGAAGGGCATCCGGATGATGGCGCTCTGCCCCGGCTTCACCGCGACGGAGTTCCACGAACGGGCCGGCATCGGCAAAGCCGGCCCGAAAATCGCCTGGCTGGGTGTCGAACAGGTGGTCGGCGAGGCGCTCGCGGACCTGCGCCGCGGCAAGGTGATCTCCGTGCCGAGCCTGCAGTACAAGGTCGTCGTCGCGATCGGCGGGCTGCTGCCGCGCGCGGTGCTGCGCCGGATCAGCGGCGGCCGGGGCCGCACCTGAAAAGGGGCACTTTCACGTGAAAGTGCCCCGGTAGGGCTGTCCCTACCGGGAAGACGCACGCGCGCACCAGGGTGGTCGAAGCGCCGTCTCAATAGCGTTTTCCCCATGACGAATGAGGCGGTTCGGCTGGAAGCCGTGCGCAAGGAGTACGGCGACGGCGTGGTCGCGCTGGACGGGGTTTCGATCGCCTTCCCGCGCGGTGGGTTCACCGCGGTGATGGGCCCGTCCGGCTCGGGCAAGAGCACCTTCCTGCACTGCGCGGCCGGCCTCGACCGGCCCACGTCCGGCCGGGTCGTGCTCGACGGCCAGGACCTCGACGGCAAGAGCGAGACCTACCTGACGAAGCTGCGGCGTGACCGCGTCGGCTTCGTCTTCCAGGCGTTCAACCTGCTCCCGGCGCTGACGGTCGAGCAGAACGTCGTCCTGCCGCTGCAGCTGGCCAAGAAGCGCCCGGACAAGCGGCTCGTGGCGCGGATCCTCACGCACGTCGGCCTCGACGGGCGCCGCAAGCACCTGCCCGGCCAGCTGTCCGGCGGCCAGCAGCAGCGCGTCGCGATCGCGCGGGCGCTGGTCACCAACCCCGCCGTGCTGTTCGCGGACGAGCCGACCGGCGCCCTCGACACCCGGACCGCCGCCGAGGTGCTCGGCCTGCTGCGCGAGTCCGTCCGGTCGTCGGGTCAAACGGTGATCATGGTGACGCACGACCCGGTCGCCGCGTCCTACGCCGACGACGTCGTGTTCCTGGCCGACGGCCGGATCGCCGGACGGCTGGCCCGGCCGACCGCGGAAGCCGTCGCCGAGCGGATGACCCACCTCGGGGCCTGGGGCCGGCTGGCGGTGCGGGCCTGATGTTCAAGCTGGCCCTGCGAACCCTCCGCCTGCGCAAAGGCGGTTTCCTGGCGACGTTCGTCGCCGTGTTCTTCGGCGCGCTGGTCGTCTCGGCGTGCGGTGGCCTGATGGAGACCGGTATCCGGTCCGAGACGCCGGTGCAGCGGCTGGCCGCGGCCCCGATCGTGGTCGGCGGGCAGCAGACGCTCAAGCTGCCCGAGGAGGACCCGGCGACCCTCGAGCCCGAGGACAAGCACAAGTTCGAGAACGCGACCCTGCCCGAGCGCGTCCGGCTCGACGCGGGTCTGGCCGACCGCCTGCGCGCGGTCCCCGGCGTCACGAACGTCGTCGGCGAAGTCAGCTTCCCCGCGCAGATCGGCCCCGCGAGCGCGCTCGGCCACGCCTGGGATTCCGCCGTGCTGACGCCGTACGCGCTCAGCGGCCAGGCGCCGAAGCCGGGTGAAGTCGTGGTCGACGCCGGGCTCGGGCTCGCCGTCGGGGACACGCTGCCGATCGCCGCGCACGGCCGCGCCGGCCAGTACCGGGTCTCCGGAATCGCCGAAGCGCCGCAGGCCATGCGGGACGCGGCGGTCTTCTTCGCGGCTTCGGACGCCGAACGGCTGGCCGGGCACCCGGGCCGCTTCGACACCATCGGCGTCTTCGGTGGTGACGTCGCCGCCGTGACCGCGGCCGTCGGGGACGCCGGGGTCGTGACGACCGGCGTCGACCGCGGCGCCCTGGAGTTCCCCGAGACGGGCCGGAGCGGCGAGAACCTGATCGTGCTGGCCGCCGTGTCCGGTGGGCTCTCGGCGATGGTCATGGTGTTCGTCGTGGCGGGCACGCTGACGCTGTCGACGCAGCAGCGCCAGCGCGAACTCGCGCTGCTGCGCGCGGTCGGCACGACGCCGCGCCAGCTGCGGCGGATGGTGCTCGGCGAGGCGCTCGTGGTCGGGCTGCTCGCGGTCGGCACCGCGGTGGTGCTCGGCCCGGTGCTCGGGGAGTGGCTGTTCGACCGGCTCGCGGACCAGCACGTCGTCCCCGACGTGCTGCGGTTCGAACAGGGCTGGCTCCCGGCGGTGGTCGCCGCGGGCGCGTCGCTGCTGGCCGTCGTGGGCGCCGCCTTCGTGGCGGGACGGCGTGCGTCGCGGATCCGCCCGACCGAGGCACTCGCCGAAGCCGCGGTCGAGCGGCGCTGGCTGACGCCGATCCGGCTGATCACCGCGATCCTGTGCTTCGCGGGCGGGACGGCGCTCGGCATCGTCACGGTCGCCGTGATGACCGGCCCGGTCGCGGCCAGCACGGCGGGCCCGGCGGTGATGCTGTGGGCGTTCGGGCTCGCGGCGATCAGCCCCGGCGTGACGAAGCTGATGGCCACGCTGCTGCGCTGGCCGGTCGAGGCGCTCACCGGCGTGAACGGCCGGGTGGCGCTGCGCAACACCCGCGTCGGCGCGGTGCGGGCGGCCGGCGCGGTCACCCCGATCATGCTCGCGGTCGGCATCGCGACCGCCAACATCTACCTGCAGACCACCCAGGAAGCCGTCTCGAACCAGGCCTACACCGAGGACCTGCGCGCGGACGCCGTCGTCGGCGCGGCCGGCGGGCTCGACCCGGCGGTGCTGGGGCGGGTGCGCGCCACCCCCGGGGTCGCGAGTGCGTCGGAGTACGTCACCAGCACGGTGTTCGTCGAGAAGCCGTTCGACTCGGGCCAGCACGACGAGGGCCGGTCCGCGGTGGGGGTCAGCGAGCTGACCGGGAACGCCGTCGAGGTGCCGTCGACGCTCGGGCACCACGTCGGCGACACGCTGTCGCTGCGGCTCGGCGACGGCACGCCGGTGGAGGTGCGGGTCACCGCCGTCGTCGACCAGCGTCCCGGGTTCGAACGGCTGGTGCTGCCCGCGGAACTGCTGGTACCGCACACGACGCTCGGGCTCGCCCCGCAGCTGCTGGTCCGCGCCGCACCGGGCGTGGACTCGGCGACGCTGACTTCGCGCCTTCGCGAAGCGACGGCCGGGCTGCCGGTGTTCGTCGGCGACCGCGGTGCGCTGATCGCGGCGCACGCGAAGGGCAACGAAGTCGGCGCCTGGGTCAACTACCTGCTCGTCGGGATGATCATCGCGTACACGGTGATCTCCGTGGTGAACACGCTGGTGACGGCCACCGCGCGGCGCCGCCGCGAGTTCGGGGTGCAGCGGCTGAGCGGCTTCACCCGCGGCCAGGTGCTGCGCATGGCCGGCGTCGAAGGCGGCTTGATCGCGACCATCGCGGTGCTGCTCGGGACGCTCGTCGCGGCGGGCTCGATCGTGCCGTTCTGCCTCGTGGTGACCGGGTCGCTGCTGCCGTCGGGCCCGGTGACGATCTACCTGGCCGTGCTCGCGATCGCCGTGGTGCTCTCGCTCGCGGCGATCCTGGTCCCGGCCTGGGCCGCCACGCGCGGCCGTGCGGTCGACGCCACATCCATCGGTGAGTGAACCCGGCCGTGTGTAAGACTCTCGGCCGTGGCGAACCCCGGGTTGGATCAAGCGGCGAAACTCGAACTGGCCAGGCTGGTCACCGATCTTTCCGTGGTGCACGGAAAAGTGACCCTGGCGTCCGGCAAGGAAGCCGACTACTACATCGACCTCCGGCGGGCGACCCTGCACCACGCGGCCGCGCCGCTGATCGGCAAGCTCCTGCGCCAGCTCACGGCGGACTGGGACTACGTGGCGGCCGGCGGCCTGACGCTCGGCGCCGACCCGGTGGCGCTGGCGATGCTGCACTCGGCGGCGTCCGACGGGGTCGTGCTGGACGCGTTCGTCGTCCGCAAGGCGGTCAAGGAGCACGGCATGCAGCGGCGCATCGAGGGCATGGAGGTCCGCGGCCAGCGCGTGCTGGCGGTCGAGGACACGTCCACCACGGGCGGCAGCGTGCTGACGGCGGTGGAGGCGTTGCGCGAAGCGGGCGCGGACGTGGTCGGCGTCGTGACGGTCGTCGACCGCGACACCGGCGCCCGCGAGGCGATCGAGAAGGAAGGTCTGGCGTACCGGTACGTCCTCGGCAAGGACGACCTCGGCCTGGACTGACTCTCCGCCCGGGGCGGGTCCGCGGATTCGCCCCGGTGACGGCCGTCACCCACAATCGGTGCGTGACGTTTTCCGCGCCCCGGTGTCCTCCTCGCGAGGAGGTGCCGTGACGACGACGACCACGCCGCTCGACGACGCGACCCTCGTCGGGCGCGCGCGGGACGGGGACGTCCGGGCGTACGAGCAGCTCGTGCTGCGCTACCAGGGCCCGATGTTCCGGCTCGCCGTCAAGATGCTCGCCCACCGCGGTGACGCCGAGGACGTCGTGCAGGAGGTGTTCCTCAACGCCTGGCGCAAACTCGGCCAGCTCGGCGAGGACGCCGCGTTCGTCGGCTGGCTCTACCGGGCCACCACGAACCGCTGCCTCAACGCCATCCGTGCGCGCAGGCCACTGGCCGACGTCGACCTCGACACCGCCGAGTCGCCGCGGGGCGACCTCCAGCCGGAGCGGGCCGCCCAGCTCAGCGGCCAGCTCGCCGCCTTGACCGCGGCGCTGGGCCAGCTGACACCCGAGCAGCGGGCGTGCTGGCTGCTGCGTGAAGTGCACGGCCGGTCCTACGACGAGATCGGCGAAATCGTCGGCGTGAACGCGACCGCGGTCCGCGGCCGGATCGCGCGCGCCCGGGCCCAGCTGGCGCAGGTGATGAAGCCATGGCGATGACGGACTACGAACTGCCCTGCGAGCGCGATGTCGCGCAGGTGTGGGAGCGGCTCGGCGCCGGGCCGGCCGACGAGCACGAGCTGACCTGCCCGCACTGCGCCGCCGCGCGCGAGAGCCTGCTGGCGTTGCGGGAGGCCACTTCCGAGCTGGCGGCCGAGGAGGACGCGCCGTCGCCGGACTTGTTCGGGCGGATCATGTCGGCCGTGCGCGCCGAGGTGCGGCGCGGCTCGATGGTGCCCCTGCCGACCCCGGAACCCGGGTTCGTCGAGGTCAGCGAGCAGGCGGTGGCGGTGGTGCTGCGGTACGCGGCCGACACGGTCGACGGTGTCCGGGCCCGGCGCTGCCGGGTGCTCGCCGTCGGCGGCGGGGCCGTCGAAGTCGAGCTCACCCTCGCGGTGAGCCTGCGGAACGCCACGGGCGGTGCGGCGTTGGCGCAGGTGCGGGACCGGGTGACCGCGGCGGCCGCGGCCCGGGTGGGCCTGACGCTGGCGAAGCTCGACCTGCTCGTGGACGACATTTTTGAGGAAGACGCTGTCGGGGAGCCTGCGGAATGAGCGTTGAATACGTGATCGCCGACCCGGTGATCGCCGGGGTGGCGGCGCGGGCGGCGATCACCACGCCGG
The DNA here is from genome assembly GCF_046548975.1 of Amycolatopsis sp. lyj-346. Taxonomy (NCBI): domain Bacteria; kingdom Bacillati; phylum Actinomycetota; class Actinomycetes; order Pseudonocardiales; family Pseudonocardiaceae; genus Amycolatopsis; species Amycolatopsis sp. lyj-346. Next base: position 763,789 of record NZ_JAJPWT010000001.1, on the reverse strand, counting down.
GCGTGGTGCGCCTCGAACCGGGCCTGCGCGGCCTGGTGACGGCGTGGACGCGGACGGCCCGCCGGCGCTGGAAGGGCCTCGACCCGGCCCCGGTGGACGGCGTCCGGGTCCGGACCACCGACGGCCGGGTGACGGTCGAGATCGACCTGGTCACCGCGGCGGCCGACCAGGCGGCGGCGGTCGGCCGGGCGGTCCAGCGCGCGGTGACGCGGTGCGTCGCCGAGCAGACCGGCCTGGTCGTCGCCGAAGTGGCGGTGTCCATCATGGACATCGAGCCGGCCGCCCGGTGATCGCGCGCGAAGCCGTCGGCAGGATCGTCGGCGCGCTCGCGGAGGTGGACGGCCTCCGCCCGGCGACCCCGGAACCGGTGGCGGCGTGGCTGCCCTCGGACCCGGCGGTCGGCTTGTCGGCGGAGCGCGTCGAGATCCGGCTGGTCGCCACGCGGCTGCCGATCCCGCCGCGGCTGGACCGGGCGGCCGAAGCGGTGCGCGCGGTGCTGGCCGGCACGGAGTGGGAGAACGCGCGGCTGCGCTTGGTCGTCACCGACCTCGACGGCGCGGCGTTCGGCTGAGGGCGAAATCCGGGCGGCGCGGGCGGGGCCCGGGCGTACCGTCGGGCGCATGGACGAGCCGTCGAAGCCCGGCGAGCCGCCGGAACCGCAGCGCCCGGCCGACCCGAACCGGAAGAAACCGGACGGCGCGCCGGACCAGTACCCCCACGAGGAGCCGACGCAGTACCCCGCGAAGCGCCCGCCGGAATTTCCACCGGGTGTAACGCCTCCGTCACCACCGAGGTGAACAGGTTGCTCTGCTGGGTTAAACATCACACCGTTGGGCATCCGTAGAGGCGGACGAGCCCGGCCGGCGGAGTAAAGTCGCTGGTAGGGGGATCGGTGGAGGGGGTGCGATGGCGAAGGTCCTGGCCGACGTGACCGTCGTGGTGCACATCGTGGCGCTGCTGCTGATCGGCTTCGGTGGATTCGTGGCGTGGCGCTGGCCGAAACTCATCTTCGTCCACATGCTCGGGCTGGCCTGGGGGATCCTGGTCAACGTGGCGCCGGTGCCGTGCCCGTTCACCGCGCTGGAGAACTACTTCCGGCACCAGCAGGGGCTCGGCGACCTGCCCGGCGGGTTCAACGCCTACTACCTCTACGGCACGGTGTTCCCGCAGTCCTGGCTGCCGGCGATCGGCATCGGCGCGATCGCGGTGGTCATCTACTCCTACGTCGGCGTGTACCACCGGTGGCGTCACCGCCACGACCGCGGCGAGGAAACCCGCGTGCGCCCCGTCCACCTGGGCTAGGCGACAATCTCCCGGGTGACCACACCGTACGACGCCGGACCCACCGAGTGGGTGAGCCGCGAAGAGGTCGGCGTCGGCCCGTGGCCGGGTGAGTGGCCCGCGGACGAGCGGTACGACCCCGACCTGCTGCGGGACGGCGACCGCCGCAACGTCGTCGACGCCTACCGCTACTGGCGCCGCGAGGCGATAGTGTCCGATGTGGACAGCCGGCGGCACCCCTTCCACGTCGCGATCGAGAACTTCCAGCACGACCACAACATCGGCACCGTCGTCCGCACGGCCAACGCGTTCGCCGCGGCCGAGGTGCACATCGTCGGCCGCCGCCGCTGGAACCGGCGCGGCGCCATGGTGACCGACCGCTACCAGCACCTCCGCCACCACGACGACGTCGGCGGCCTGGTCGGCTTCGCGGCCGAGCACGGCCTCGCCGTCGTCGCGGTGGACAACACGCCGGGCTCCCAGCCGGTCGAGACGGCCGAGATCCCGCGCGAGTGCGTCCTGCTCTTCGGCCAGGAAGGGCCGGGGCTGTCCCCAGTGGCGCAGGAAGCGGCGTCGCTGGTGGTGTCGATCGCCCAGTTCGGCACCACCCGCTCGATCAACGCCGGGGTCGCGGCCGGGATCGTCATGCACGCCTGGATCCGGCAGCACGCCGACCTCGGCCGCGCGTGGTGACCTACAGGCCCCAGCCCCAGCGCAGCTGGGCCACGCCCGTCGCGTTGTTGACCTCCAGGCCGCTGCCGCTCTGCCGCGTGATCGAGTACGTGTCCCCGGACCGCAGGCCGGGCCAGTAGACGACGCCCATCTGGCGGGAGCGCGCCAGGTCCGTGGTGGCGGCGAAGTACGCGGTGAAGTTGTTCCCGTCCTGGTGCCCGGCGGAGTAGTCCAAGCCGGTCGTCATCGGGGCGCCTGCCTCGTCGATGATGGTGCGCGACGAGTACGACCCGAGCCGGTTGCTGAGGTTCGTGGTCCACGCCGACCGGGTCGTGTCCGAGGCCCAGAAGCCGTAGAAGTGCAGCGACAGGAGCGTGCCGTTCAGCGCGCTCGCCGCGCCGACGCCGGTGACGTTGTCGTTGTAGCCGGTGCCGCTGATCAGCACCCGGCCGCGCGGGATGTTCGAGTGCCGGGACAGCCAGGTCGAGCAGAGCGACACCCAGGCGTTCAGGCTGTAGCCGAACGGCTCGTTCATCGGCTCGAAGTACACGTTGCCGTTGCCGCCGTAGTCGGCGGTGACCTTGTCCCACATGGTGTTCCAGGCGCCTCCGTCGTCGACGAAGCCGTCCTTGTTCGCTTCCCAGTAGCCGAAGATGACCTTCATGCCGTGGGACAGGGCCGAGTCGGCGGCGCCCTTGTACCGCCCCCACCAGTCCGAGTTGACGCTCTGCGGGTTGATCGGCAGCCGCACCGTGTTCGCGCCGAGTTTCTGCTGGAAACCGGTGATGATGCCGTCCGCCTTGCCGCGGACGCTGTCGTAGCTGTCCCCGGCGGCGAGGCCGGTCGGGATCACCCAGCCGTCCACGTAGTTGTCGCGGGCGTCCGCCCAGTTGACGCCGCGGAACGCGTTCGTGGCGGCGGTGGCGCTCTGCGGAACGGCGAGCAGGGGAACAGCCAGTGCCGCGGCCATCGCGGCGCGTAGCCAGATACGGGTGCCAAAGCGCTTCATACGAACTCCGATGTCCGAGGGCCGCGCGGGAGAAGATCGATGTTTACGTCAACATCGGAGCCGAGAATGCGGCAGCCCCCACATCGGTGTCAAGCGTCAGACGGGGGTGACCTCGACCGGGATGCCGTTCAACACCGACGTTCCGGACGGAACGTCCAGCAGCGTCTCGTCGGCGACCAGGTTCGAGTTGACCCCCGGGTTCGCGCGCGCCACCCGCGTCCGCGAGCCGTCGACGTCGTGGCCCCAGCCGTGCGGGATGCTGACGACGCCGGGCCGGACCTCGTCGGTCACCTCGACCGGGACCTGCAGTTTTCCGGCGCGGGACGTCACCGACGCGAGGGCGCCGTCGGTGAGGCCCAGGCGCGTCGCGTCGGCGGGGTGGACCTGCACCGTGCACCGGTTGCCGCCGCGGACCAGCGGTTCGAGGTTGTGCATCCACGAGTTGTTCGAGCTCAGGTGCCGCCGTCCGATCAGCACGAGGCCGTCTTCCGCGGTTTTCGCAAGTTCTTCCCGCAACCGCGGAACGTCGGCGACCACCGGCCCGGGCGCGAGTTCGATCCGGCCGGACGCCGTGCACAGCACCTCGGGGATCCGCGGCCGCAGCGGCCCGAAGTCCAGCCCGTGCGGCGCCGCTTCGAGGTCGGCCAGCGTGACGTCGTAGGGGCCGGCGCGCAGCAGGAGGTCCACCAGGCGTGCGGGACCGGTGCGCTCGCCGGCGACGGCGACGTCCAGCCCGTTGCGGCGCGCGGTCTCCCCGGCGACGAAGTCGTCGAGCGCCGCGACGTCGGCTTCCGGGCCCTGACCGGCGACGATGCCGGTGAGCCGCAGCATCGTCTCCCATTCCTGCGGCAGCGCCGAGGGCAGCGTCGCCGGCGTCCAGTTGGCGACGTTGCGGATGGACAGCTGGTAGAAGGCCAGGTCGAAGTGCGGGCGTTCGAGCGGTGACGGGCCGGGGAGGATGACGTCGGCGTGGCGGGACGTCTCGTTGAGGTAGACGTCGACGGAAATCATGAAGTCGAGGCTTTCGACGGCCGCGGCCAGCCGTCCGGCGTTCGGCGTGCTGAGGCACGGGTTGCCGCTGACCGCGATCAGCGCGCGGACCTGGCCCTCGCCCGGGGTTTCGATCTCGTCGGCGAGCGTCGCGACCGGCAGCTCGCCGACGACCTCGGAGTAGCCGCGCACGCGGCTGCGCCAGCGTCCGACGACGAACGGCCGCCGGTTCCCGGTGGGCTGGCACGCGGCCAGCGGGAACATCGCGCCGCCCGGGGAGTCGAGGTGGCCGGTGAGCACGTTGAGGACGTCGACCAGCCAGCTCGCGATGGTGCCGAAGGCCTGCGTCGTGGTGCCGAGCCGGCCGTAGACCACGGCGTTCTCGGAGGCGAGTTCCCGCGCCATCCGGCGGATCTCGGCCGCGTCGATGCCGGTGCGCGGCGCGACGGCCTCCGGCGTGAACGGCTGGGCCAGTTCGCGGACGTCGTCGAGGCCGTTGAGGTGCTCCGCGAGTCGCCCTGGCGCGACGAGACCCTCCGCGAACAGGACGTTGACCAGCGCGAACAGCAGCAGCGCGTCGGTGCCGGGGCGGATGGCGTGGTGCTCGTCGGCGAACTGGGCGGTGCGCGTGCGGCGCGGGTCGACGACGACGATCTTGCCGCCCCGGTCCCGGATTCCGCGCAGCCGCCCGCGGATGTCCGGCGCGGTCATCAGGCTGCCGTTGGAGACGAGCGGGTTGGCGCCGAGGATCAGCAGGTGCCGCGTCCGGTCGAGGTCGGGCACCGGGATGGCGAGCGGATCGCCGAACATCGTGCCGGCGGAGAAGTGCTTCGGCATCTGGTCGACCGATGTCGCGCTGTAGAAGTTCTTGGTGCCCAAGGCTTTGTAGAGCACGCGGCTGTAGAGCGTCAGCGCGATGTTGTGCACGCCGGGGTTGCCCGCGTACACCGCGACCGCGTCCCGGCCGTGCTGCTCGATGATCGGCGGGAGCCGTCGGGCGATCTCGTCGTAGGCCTCCTGCCAGCTGACCTCGACGAACTCGCCGTCGCGCTTGAGCAGCGGCGCGGTCAGCCGGTCGGGGTCGTGGTGCAGTGCGCCGAGCGACGCGCCCTTGGGGCAGATGTACCCCCGCGAGAAGACGTCCTGGTCGTCACCCTTGACGCGCGTGACCCGCTGGTCCGCGTCGAGCGTCACCTCCAGGCCGCAGGTGGCTTCGCACAGAGGGCAGGTGAGGTGGGCGGTCGTCATGACCACTGAACGTACCGAGCGGTATGTCGATCGGCAAGGCACGATTGCGGCATGGACGTCTCGGCCGCGGAACACGCGGTGACTTCGCGGCACCTGCGCCGGGTGTGGGCACTGCCCGGCACGGTCCTCGGCCGCAGCCGCTGGCCGGCCGCGGTCGACCAGCGGCTGCACTGGCACTGGAACTACTGGTGGCAGGCCCACCTGCTCGACACGCTGGCCGACGCCCAGCTGCGGGCGCCTTCGCCGGCCCGGCTCGCGCTGATCCGCGCGTTCGTGCGTTCGGTGCGGCTGCGCAACTTCGGCCGCTGGACCAACGACTACTACGACGACATCGCGTGGCTGGGCCTTGCCCTGCAACGGGTTTCGCCGCTGGGCATCGACGCCGGCCCGGCCTTGGCCGCGATCGACACGCAGCTCCTCTCCGGCTGGACGGCCGCGGCGGGCGGCGGCATCCGGTGGCGCCGCGGCGACGACTTCAAGAACGCCCCGGCCAACGGCCCGGCGGCGATCTTCCACGCCCGGTCGGGGAACGTGGCCCGCGCTCGCGCCATGACGGACTGGCTGACGTCCACTTTGGTCGATCCAGCGTCCGGCTTGGTCTGGGACGGGATCCGCGCGGACACGGGCGAGCTGGTGCAGCACATCTACACGTACTGCCAAGGGGTGTATCTCGGCGCGTGCCTGGAACTGTCCTCAGTGGACGAGGCAGCCCGGACGGTCCGCGCGGTGGCGGAGCACCTCGCGCCAGGAGGCGTGATCCGCGGCCAGGGCGGCGGGGACGGCGGGTTGTTCGCGGCGATCCTGGCCCGGTACCTGGCTTTGGCGGCCCGTTCGTTGCCGGGTCCGGAAGCCGCGACGGCGCGGTCCCTGGTCCTGACGTCGGCGGAGGCGTGCTGGGCAGGTGCCGCGGCCACGCCGGAGGGCCCGCGGTTCAGCGCGTACTGGGACCGCCCGGCACCCTGGCCGTTGCCGGAGGACGCGCCGGAGCGGGACCTGTCGGTCCAGGTGGGCGGCTGGATGCTCCTGGAGGCCGCGGCGACGCTGTGAGCGGGCGCGTCAGTTCTGGACGCCCTCCTTGCGCGGGTCGAGGTCGATCTTGCCGCGCTTCTTGTCCTGGCCGGACTCGTGCCAATCGGCGATCGCGGCATGGAGCCGGGCTTTCTGTTCCGCGTCGCTCTCCGCGTACTTCTCGGCGGCTTTCTTGATGCGATCGGCCGCCATGAGGTACCGCGCGGTCGTCTTCTGGAAGAACGACTCGACGTCGTTGCGCAACGCGATCAACGCGGTGTCCGCCGCGGTGGGGACGACGCCACGGCCCGCCAGCTGCCCGTCGGCGTAGGACGCCGCTGCGACCTTGCTCAACAGGCCGGAGTAGATCTCGGCGGCGTCGTAGCAGTGCTGGGCGATCTCCATGACCACCACGACGTCCACGGCGTACCGGCCGGAAGCGGACGGGTCGCTGTCGTCACCGTCGGGACTGCTCTTCGTGAAGTCGTAGAGTTCCAGGACCGTGCGATCGACGCCGGCGATCCGGTGCTCGATGGCCGTGATGGCCTTCTGGTAGTCCTCTTCGGCCGCGTTCAGCTCCTCGTGGAGGGCGCGAACGGCGGAATCCAGGTGGGCGAAGAAGGCACTCAGCTGCGGGAACCGGAGCCCTTCGTTCGGTTTCGCCTCGCCGATGCTCAGCGCGACGTCGACCACGAAGCCGATCAGGGTCAGCGACGTGCCGACCTTCTCCGGAGCCTCCTCGCCCAGTGCCTTGACGATCGTCGTGGCGATGCCCCACGCCTCACTGGCGGCATTCACCGCCTTCTTCACCTTCGGAGTGCCCGCCGGTGCCGACGGCGGCGCGGCTTCGAAAAGCTCGCGGGTGGCCTGGGCGATGAGCTGGAGGATGTTGTTACGGGTGGCGTGGATCGTCGTGGCCCGCATCGAGTAGCAGTTGGCCAGCCACCGCACGAGCACGCCCTGGTTCTTGAGCGTGGCGCCGACGGTCGAAAGGAAGCCGCCTTTGAGGCTGTTCGCCGCGAGCCCCGTCCACCCGGCCATCCAGGCGCGGTTGTTGTTGCCGTCGTCCCTGGTGGAGAGCTTCTCGACCATGCCGGGCAGGGTGTAGGCGTCGACCGATCCGTCCGGTCGCATCGCCCCGTCGACCTTCAAGAGATTGTCGTGCGCCTCTTCGAGAGACGACAGTTCCGGCCCGCCGGCGAGATCCGGGATCGCGGCTGCCAGTTGTTCCCGTTTCGCCCACGCCCAGTCCCCGACCTGCGAGAAGACGTCGTGCGCCCGGCACTCGACGTACTTCGCGTCCGGGACGCTCCACCCGTCGCAGGCATCGGCGGACGGCCGGGTGGCCTGCGTGCCGCCGTTGACGGCCCAGGCGACGATCGGGCAGGTGGTCAGGTGGCCCCGTGATTCGACGGGGACCTGCCACCGGGCGGGCGACGGCACGCCGTCGATCTGGCTCGTCCCGCCGCGCAAGGTCTGCCCGGCGTCCTTGATCCAGCGGCGTTCCAGCGTCTGCCAGTAATCGTTGAGCGCCGCCGAAAGGGAAGCCGAGTAGACGCTTCCGCTCATGTACTGCCCGCTCATGCGCAATTCCCCCGTTTCGCCCTCCCGGTCGGGAGTGCGACGAGAGTACCAATAAAGTGACGTATCCGGACGGTTTGTCACTCACCGGGGCTGTGGCAGGTCAGCAGCCGCAGGACGCGCCGTGGAGGAACTTCGGGGTCAGCCAGACCGATTCGGGTGGCCGATCCGGATCCGCCATCCGGGACATCAGCAGCTGCACCGCCCGGCGGCCCAGGTCCGCGACCGGCTGGACCAGCGTCGTCACCGCCGGGCTCACGCGGCGGGCCCAGTCCATGTCGCCGTAGCCGACCACCGCCAGCTCCGAACCGATGCGGATGCCGCGGCGGTGGGCCTCGTACTGGACGCCCACCAGCATCGCCTCGTCCGCCACCACCAGAGCCGTCGGGGACGGCCAGCCGTCGAGGAGCTTGGCCGTTGCCCGGGTGGCGCCGCCCGAGTTCGAGAAGCCGGACTCCACCAGCTCGCGGTTGAAGCGCAGGCCCGCCTGCTCCAGGCCCAGCCGGTAGCCGCGGATGCGCTCGCGGCTGACCTCCAGGCCCTCATCTCCCGAAACCAGGCCGATCTTGCGGTGCCGCCGGTCGGTCAGGTGGCGAACCAGCGACGCCACCGCGTGCACGTTCTCCGTGCCGACCTGGTCGACGTCGTTGCGTGCGGCCACGCGGTCCACCAGCACCGTCGGCACGCCCATCCGCACCAGGCCGTTGATCACCGCTTCGTCGCCGGCCGAGGGAACCAGCAGCACCCCGTCCACCAGGTCCGCGCGCAGCGCGCGGACCACCGCGGCCTCTTCGCTCACGGTGTCCTCGGTGTCCGCCAGCACGACGTCACACCCCGCCTGCGCCGCGGCTGCCCTGATGGCGCGCAGCAGTTCGCCGGAGTTCGGGTGCGCGTGCACACCCATCGCGACGCCGATCCGGTAGGTGACCGGGGGGTCCCACAACCGGACGTCCGGCGAAAGTGCGGTCATGAGCCCTCGCAAACGTTCAGCGGAAACGTATCCGCTGAACGGCCGCGCGACGGTATCAGGAACCCAGATTCACTGGAGTGAGTGAACCGGTGGACAGCCGCAGGACTCACGGTGACGCAACGTGGGTGGCAGCCGGACCGCTTCGGCCTTGCGCGCCGGGTCGTTGATCCGCGCCAGCAGCAGCCGCACCGCCTGTCGTCCGATCTCCTCGATCGGCTGCGCCATCGTCGTCAGCGGCGGGTCGACCAGGTCCGCCCACTCGACGTCGTCGTAGACCACCACCGGGAGGTCGCGGCCGATCCGCAGCCCGCGGCGGCGGGCCTCGTGCAGCACCCCGACCATCATGCTGTCGTTCCCGACCACCAGCGCCGTCGGCGGCTCGGGCAGCGCCAGCAGCGTGCTCAAGGCGAGCGCGCCGCCGTCGCGCGAGGAGTTTCCGCAGGCCACGAGGTCGGACGACCACGTCAGCCCGGACCGGCCGAGCCCCAGCCGGTAGCCGAGCACGCGCTCCTCGCTCGTCGACAGCCCGGGCACGCCGCTGATCATCCCGATCCGCCGGTGCCCGAGCGTCGCCAGGTGCGCGGTCAGCGCCGACGTCGCCTGGATGTTCTCCGAGCCGACCTGGTCGACGTCGGTGCGGGTGGCCAGCCGGTCGATCAGCACGGTCGGCACGTCCAGCGACACCAGCTCGCTGATCACCGGGCCGTCGCCGGGTGCCGGGGTGATGAGCAGGCCGTCGACGCGACGGGAGCGCAACGCCCGCACGGTGTCGCGCTCCGTGTCCGCCGCGTCGTGGGTGTCGGCCAGCAGGACGGTGTACCCGTGCGCCGAAGCCTCCCGCTCGATGGCCTGCATCAGCGTCGCGAAGTACGGGTTGGCCACCAGGGAAATCGCCATCCCGATCGACCGGGTCCCCCCGGTGACCAGCGAGCGCGCGATGGCGTCGCCGGTGTAGCCGGTCGCCTCGATCGCCCGCAGCACCGCCGCCTTGGTCTCCTCGGCGACCGCGCGCGTCCCGTTCACGACGTGCGAGACGGTCGTGATCGACACGCCCGCGAGCTCGGCGATGTCCCGCTGGGTCGGCCGCGAAGACTTCGATTGGGGCATACCCATCCTTTCCGGCAAGCGTTTGCGCAAACGCTTGCGCGCACGGAGCAGTCTGTCTACCTTCCCGACCATCGGCAAGCCTCGACACGAACAAAGGCTGGGAATCCATGAGACAGCGAAGTCTCACCGCGCTGACGTTGGCCGTCGTCCTCACCGCGACGACCGGGTGCACGGTCGAGCGGCACTGGGGTGGCAACACCAACACGGGCGGGAGCGGCAAGGCGAAGGTCGGCCTGGTCACCAAGACCGACACCAACCCCTACTTCGTGGAACTCCGCAACTCCGCCAGAGCGGCCGCGCAGGCCAACGGCGCCGACTTCAGCGCGCTCGCCGGCCAGTTCGACGGCGACAACGACGGCCAGGTCCGCGCCATCGAGAACCTCCGCCAGCAGGGCGCGAACACCATCCTGATCACGCCCAGCTCGTCCACCGGCGTGCTCAAGGCGATCAAGGACGCCCGCGACGCCGGGGTACTGGTCATCGCCCTCGACACCGCCACCGACCCGCCGGACGCCGTCGACGCCACCTTCGCCACCGACAACTTCGCGGCGGGCGAGCAGCAGGGCGCCTACGTCAAGGCCGCGCTCAAGGGCGTCCCGGCCAAGCTGCTCATGGTCGACGGCACCGCCGGCGCCTCGGTCGACACCCAGCGGCACACCGGGTTCCTCAAGGGCATCGGGCTGACCGACGGCTCGCCGGAGATCAAGGGCCACACCGCGGCCAACGGCGACCAGAGCCTCGCTCAGCAGGGCATGGAGAACCTGCTGCAGCGCAGCACCGACGTCAACGCCGTCTACTCGATGAACGAGCCGATGGGCCGCGGCGCGTACGCGGCGCTGAAGGCCCGCGGCCTCACCGGCCAGATCGTCATGGGCTCGATCGACGGCGGCTGCGAAGGCGTCCAGAACGTCAAGGACGGCCTCTACGCGGCGACCGTCATGCAGTTCCCGGCGAAGATGGCCGAACAGGGCGTGCTCGCCGCCGTCGAGTACGCCAAGACCGGCAAGAAGCCGACCGGGTTCGTCAACACCGGGTCGGCCGTGATCACCGACAAGCCCCTGCCCGGCATCGAGAGCCACGACACCACCTGGGGCCTGCAGAACTGCTGGGGAGGCACGAAATGACCACGGCGACCGCTACACCCGCCCGGGAACGCGAGTCACTCGGCGAGTTCCTCCTCCGCGCCCCCGCGGTCGGCCCGGCGCTCGCGCTGATCGTCGCGATCGCGGTGTTCTCGCTGGCCACGGACACGTTCTTCGACCTCGACAACCTGTCCACCGTGGTCCAGCAGTCGCTCGTCGTCGGGACGCTCGCGCTGGGCCAGACGCTCGTCATCCTCATCTCGGGCATCGACCTGTCGAACGCGGCGTCGATGGTCGTCGCGACGCTGATCATGGCGAAGCTCGCCGCGGCCGGCACCAACGGTTTCGTCGCGCTGCTCGCCGGGGTCGTGCTGACGATCATCGTCGGCATCTTCATCGGCGGGCTGGCCACCCGGATCAAGCTGCCCGCGTTCATCATCACGCTCGGCACGTTCACCATGCTGACCGCGGTGTCGAAGCTGATCGCCGACGGCCAGGCCGTGCCGGTGACCGACGGGCTGCTGCAGTGGCTCGGCACCAAGCGCTACCTCTTCGGCGGCATCCCGATCACCTACGGCATGACGCTGGCGCTGCTGATGTACCTCGGCGTCTGGTACGCGCTGACGAAAACCGCGTGGGGCAAGCACGTCTACGCGGTCGGCAACGCTCCGGAGTCCGCGCGGCTGTCCGGCATCAAGGTCAACCGCACGGTGCTGTCGGTCTACATCGTGGCCGGGCTGACCTTCGGGCTCGCCGCCTGGCAGGCGCTCGGCCGGACGCCGAACGCCGACCCGAACCAGTTCCAGCTCGGCAACCTCGACTCGATCACCGCCGTCGTCCTCGGCGGGACGAGCCTGTTCGGCGGCCGCGGTTCGGTGCTGGGGACGCTGATGGGCGCGCTGGTCGTGGCGGTGCTGCGGTCCGGGCTGACGCAGATGAACGTCGACGGCAACTACCAGGACCTCGCCACCGGCGCCCTGCTCATCGCCGCCGTCGTGGTGGACCGGATCGCGAGGAGGCAGCAGCAGTCATGAGTGAACCCATCCTCCAGGCCCGCGGACTGGTCAAGCGCTACGGCCGGGTGACCGCCATCGACGGCGCCGACTTCGACCTGCTGCCCGGCGAAGTGCTCGCCGTGGTCGGCGACAACGGTGCCGGCAAGTCCTCGCTCATCAAAACCCTTTCCGGTGCGGTGATCCCCGACGAGGGGGAGATCAAAGTGGACGGTCGTACCGTCCACTTCAAATCCCCTTTGGATGCTCGGCACTGCGGGATCGAGACGGTCTACCAGGACCTCGCGGTCGCGCCCGCGCTCGACATCGCGTCGAACATGTTCCTGGGGCGGGAAAAGCGCCTCAAGGGGCCGCTCGGGCTGTTCCGCAAGCTCGACACCGCGACCATGCGGTCGGAGGCGCAGCGGATCCTCGACGAGCTGGGCATCAACATCAAGTCGATCAGCCAGCCCGTCGAGACGCTCTCCGGTGGCCAGCGCCAGGGTGTCGCCGTGGCCCGCGCGGCCGCGTTCGGCACCAAGGCCGTGATCATGGACGAGCCCACCGCCGCCCTCGGCGTCGCCGAGTCCGGCAAGGTGCTCGACCTGATCGGCCGGATCCGCGACCGCGGCCTGCCGGTGGTGCTGATCAGCCACAACATGCCGCACGTCTTCGACATCGCCGACCGCATCCACGTGCACCGCCTCGGCAAGCGCGTCGCGGTCGTCTCACCGAAGACGCACTCGATGAACCAGGTCGTCGGCCTGCTCACGGGTGCGTTGCGGCTCAACGAGAACGGCGAAGTGGAAGAGGCCGCCGCCGCGACCCACGTGGCCGGGCTGAGTTGAGAGTGCTGCTGGCGGGACTGTGCACCGTGGACCTGATCCAGCGGGTCGACGAGCTCCCGGCACCGGGCGAGAAGGTGCAGTCGCTGCGGGTGGACGTCGCGGCCGGTGGGCCCGCGACGAACGCCGCGGTGACGGCGGCCGCGCTCGGCGCCGAGGCGACCCTGCTGACCGTCCTCGGTGCACACCCGCTGGCCGCGCTCGCCCGCGCCGACCTGGAGGCCCACGGCGTCCGGCTCATCGACCTGGCTCCCTCGCTCGCCGACCCGCCACCGGTCAGCGCGGTCGCCGTCCGCGACCGAGACGGCGAGCGCACCGTCGTCTCTCGCAACGCCAAAGACGCCTCTTTCCTAGGGAAAGTGACGTTTTTTGGGGCTGGTGAGGCCGCTGGGGCTGATGTGGTGCTGGTGGATGGGCATCATCCGGAGCTGGCGTTGGCTGTGGCGCGGGAGGCCAGGGCTGCGGGGGTGCCGGTCGTGCTTGACGCCGGGAGCTGGAAGCCCGTGCTGGACGAACTGCTGCCGCTGGTCGACGTGGCCGCCTGTTCCGCGCACTTCAGTGCGCCGGGGCCGGGGCTGCACGAGCGGGGCGTCCCGACCGTGATCACCACCGCGGGGCCGCACCCGGTGCGCTGGTCCACTGCGGACGGCAGCTCGGGTGAGGTGCCTGTCGCGGACGTGGAAGCGCGGGACACACTAGGGGCGGGCGACGTCTGGCACGGCGCGCTCGCCGTGGCCGTGACGTGCGAACCGACGGTGACGGACCGGATTCGCTTCGCCAACGAGGTGGCCGCCGAACGGGTGCGGCAGGTGGGACCGCGGTCGTGGACGACCGCGATCGCAGGAAGGAACAGGACATGACGACGTTCGACGACCTGCTGGCCAGGGCCGAGGGGCTGACCGTGCGCGGGCAACGCAACGTGCTCGGCATCATCGGCTCGCCCGCGTCCGGCAAGACCACGCTCGCCTGGGCGCTGGCCAACGCGCTGGGCTCGCGCGCGGCGGTGGTCGGCATGGACGGCTTCCACCTCGCACAGGTCGAGCTGCGCCGGCTGGGCCGCACCGAGCGCAAGGGCGCCCCGGACACGTTCGACGCCGCGGGCTACTACCACCTCATCCGCCGCCTGGCCGAAGGCCGCGAAACGGTGTACGCGCCGGAGTTCCGCCGCGAGATCGAGGAACCCATCGCCGGGGCCGTCGCGGTGCCGCCGGAGGTCCAGCTCGTCATCACCGAGGGCAACTACCTGCTGCTGCCGGACGACCCGTGGAGCGCGATCCGGCCGCTGCTCACCGAGGCCTGGTTCCTCGCGCCGGACGAGCCCGAGCGCATCGAACGGCTCGTGTCGCGCCACCGCCGCTACGGCCGTTCGCTGGTCGAGGCCCGGCAGCGCGCGCTCGGCTCGGACCAGCGCAACGCCGACCTCATCTCGCAGACGCGCGACCGCGCCGACCTGGTGCTGGAGAACCTGCCGCTGGCGAACTTCGCGATTTGACCCTCGTCGTCACGGGCGGCAGCCGGGGGATCGGCGCGGCGATCTGCGTGCTGGCCGCTTCGCGCGGCTACGACGTCGTCGTGAACTACTCCGGCGACGCTTCGCCCGCTGAAGCCGTCGCCGAGCGGGTGCGGGCTTCGGGACGGCAGGCGATGGCCGTCCGCGCGGACGTCTCCAGCGAGGACGACGTCCGCGCACTGTTCGACGCGGCGGCCGGGCTGGGCCCGGTCACCGGCCTGGTCAACAACGCGGCGATCGTCGGCAACACCCCCGGCCGGCTCGAGGACTACGACGTCGAGGTCGTCCGGCGCACCCTCGACGTGAACGTGACGGGTGTGTTCCTGTGCTGCCGCGAGGCGGTCCGCCGGATGTCGACCCGCCACGGCGGCGAGGGCGGCGCGATCGTCAACATCTCCTCGACGGCCGCCCGCACCGGCTCACCGGGGGAGTGGGTGCACTACGCGGCGTCGAAGGCGGCGGTGGACACGCTGACGTTCGGGCTCGCCCAGGAAGCCGCGGCGGACGGCATCCGGGTCAACGCGGTCCGGCCGGGCATGATCCACACGGGCCTGCACGCGGCCGCGGGCCTGCCGGACCGGATGGCGAAGTACGCACCGCAGATCCCGCTGGGCCGCGCCGGCCAGCCGTCGGAGATCGCCGAAGCGGTGTTGTTCCTGCTGTCGGCCGCATCGTCCTTCACCACGGGCGCGGTACTGGACGTCGGCGGCGGCCGCTGATCGTGGTCAGTTCTTGCGGCTCTCGACCCGACGCAAGGCTTCGGCGAACGGTACGGACAGACCAGTGAGCCTCCGGTACCGCTCGATGTAGTCCTCGACTTTCTCGCGGTCGGAGTAGACGACCGCCGACTGCACCGTCCCGGTCACCCCACCGACGACGCCCACCGACACCCGGCGGTTACCGAAGACCAGGTAATCGAAATCTTCGTACTGGGGGGCTTCGTCGTGCAGCAACACCATCACGGCGATGTTCTCGTTCAGCTTCTTGAGGTGATCGAGCAGGACTTCGTCCGTGAACATTCCTTCGTCGCGAAAGAGGTAGACGCGGGTGACCTTGACGCCGCGTTGAGCCGCGGCGATGTGCGATCTGATCGAGGCGCGATATCGGGCATCTTCGATCTGACCCCGGGCTTTTTCCACCGAGACGGTCGAAACGGGGCAGGTGGAGCGCAGTACCTCGTTCGCCGTCATCTCGTCGATGGACCGGGTGTCGTCTTCGAACACCGCGTCGATGGTGCGGAGCTGGTAAGTCCCGGACGCGAGGTCGTCCATCTCCTTCCGCAGCTCGTTGTACCTGGCGAGGATGAACCTGTCTCTCTTGGCCCATTGCTGGATCTGGGCGGCGCGCTGGGGTTCCAGGCCGAGGCCCGCCAGGCTCTGCTTGATTTCGCCCAGCTCCAGCCTGCTGCTCAGGGCCAGGGAGACCGCCGAACCGGCGAGGGTGAGAAGCAGGGCGACCTTGGTGTCCAGCTGCGGCCAGAAGAAGGTGACCAGGGCGACCGCGACGGTGACGGCTAAGCCGATCAACAGGACCGCGTTGGCGGACGGCCGGTGGGGGGTGCTGTGCTGGGCAGGCGTGGTGCTCAGTGGATGCCTCCTTGCTCGCACCGTTCTGACGGACGGCCCTCCTGCCAGTCAGGCCAATCGATCCGCGATACTTTCGGTGACCGTGTGAACACCCCTTGACGTACTCGTGTGACCTTCGGTTACCGGCGTCCGATTGCTGAGACGGCCGGAGACGGCGAGATCACGATTGGCCGGGGAATTGGTCACCTCGGTTTCGGCGGTCGAACGCTGTGCAACTCTGGGGAGCCGCCACCAGAAAGGACGGCTTCGGAAGCCATGGCCAAACTGATGTCCGTGCACCACCTCGCGCTCACCGTGACCGACGTGGACCGCAGCGTGCCGTGGTACGTGCGTGTCCTCGATCTCGAGGAGGTCACCCGGCGCGAAGAGCCGGACACGGGACTGCGCAAGGTCGTGCTGCGGTCCGCCGGGGACGAGTTCTCCGTGGTCCTGGTGCAGCACGCGGATACCGGCCGGCGCGGGTTCGACGAACGCCGGACCGGCCTCGACCACGTCGCCTTCCGGGTGCACTCGGCCGCCGAGCTGGCCGAGTGGGAGAGCAGGCTCGCCGAGTTCGGCGTCCACTACCAGGACGTGGCGCCTTCGCGCACCTTCGAAGGCTCGCGCGTCGTCGTGTTCCGCGATCCCGACGGCATCCAGCTGGAGATCTGGGCCGACCCGGAACTCTGACTGTGACATCCGGGGCTCCGCCACTCGGACCCCCGCAAGACGGCTCAGGCCCGCGCGTCGTCCGGCTCGTCCACCGGGCGGCGCATTTCCTGCCGGTAACGCAGGACGCCGTACCCGGTGCCGAACACGAAGAACGCGATGCTGATCCACAGCGCCGCCGTCTTCACCCACGGCAGCGAATCCAGCAGGCCCGCGCCGTAGTAGCCGAGCAGCACCAGCGTCGGCACCCAGAGCAGCCCGCCGAGCGCGGTCGCCACCATGAACCGGCGCGGGTCCATCCGGGCGGCGCCGGCGATCAGCGGGGCCAGCGTGCGGATCCACGGGATCCAGCGGGCCGCCACGATCGCGAAGAAGCCTTTGCGGTCCAGGAACCGCTGCGCGCGCTCGAGGGCCTGCCGGTTCAGCACCTTCCCGTCGCGTCTCGCGATGAGCTTGGTGCCGCTGGTGCGCCCGATGTAGTAACCGACCTGGTTGCCGAGGATCGCGACGATCAGCGCGGCCCCCGACAGGAGCCACGCGTTGGCGTCCGAACCGTGCTGCGCCAGCACCACGCCCGCCCCGAACAGGAGCGAGTCACCGGGCAGGAACAGCCCGATGATCAGCGCGCACTCGACGAACACGAAGCTCAGCACGATCACCCAGACGAGCAGCGGTCCGGCGGTGTCCAGCCAGCTCACGCCGACGCCCGCGGCCTCGATGCTCACGACGTTCACACCGCGAGCCTACGTGGCCCGGGTCAACGGGCCGCGGCGAACGGTCAAATCGAGCTCTCCCGAAGTTCTTCGGCTCACCAACCGTGAAGGCCCCCTCACCAGCGGTGAGAGGGCCTTCCGAAACGGTGTGCCTCAGAACTGCGGCAGCGACTCGCCTTGCACCGCTTCGACGTCCAGCTCGATCTTCACCGTCGTGCCGACCGCCGCGACGCCGGCGCGGACCATCGCGCTGTAGTTGATCGCGAAGTCGTTCCGGTGCAGCGTCGTCTCGGCGTGGAACGCGACGCGCACGCCGCCCCACGGGTCCGGGCCCCAGCCGCCGTAGGTCAGCTCGAGCTCGACCTCCCGGCGCTCGCCGTGCAGCGTGAGCTCGCCCAGCAGGGTCCACGAGTCCGCGGCGCGCTGCCGCAGCCCCGTGCTGGTGAACGTGATCACCGGGTGCACGTCGACGTCGAGGAAGTCCGGCGAGCGCAGGTGGTCGTCCCGCATCCGGATGCCGGTGTCGATGCTCGCCGCCTTGATCTCGGCGTGCACCGACGACCGCTCGGCCGGGTGGCCGATCTCGATCCGGCCGGACACGTCCGGGAACCGCGCCTTGATGCTCGCGATGCCCAGGTGCCGCGCGGTCGCGACCACCGACGTGTGCATCGGGTCGATCACCCACGGCCCCGCGGGCGGCAGCTCGATCGCCTCGGCGACCGGGGCCAGCACGACGTCGCCGAGCGAGCCGCTGCCGTCCGAGGCGATCTGCGCCGTCCGCGCGACCGGGGTGTACCCGGCCGCGGTGACGACGGCGGTGTAGGCACCCGGCGCGAGCGCGCCGGTGACGACTTCCCCGCGGACGTCCGCGGCCTGCCGGGCGACCTGCCGCCCGGCCGGGTCGGTGACGGTGAGCACCGCGTGCTCCACCGCCCAGCCCCCGGCCGTGCGGAAGGTCGCGCGCAAGCCGGTCATGAGCGGTCGACCAGCTCGTCGAGGGCCTGGTCGTAGCTCAGCCGGACGTCGTGGCCCGCCTCGCCGCCGGTCAGCTCCACCTGGCTGGTCGCCGGCGGGTAGCCGCTCGCGACCACGGTGTACGCGCCCGCGGGCAGGTCGCTGACCACGTACTGGCCTTCGCCGTCGGTCCGCGCGACCGCGGCCACGTTGCCTTCGGCGTCGAGCACGGTGATCCGCGCGTCCGGCACGACCCGGTCGCCTTCGGTCCGCGCGGTGCCGGTGAGCAGCACCGAGCTGGCCAGCTCGACGTCGTGGCGCAGCACGCCGCTGTCGGGCACGGTGAGCGTCAGCGCGACGGGCCGGTAGCCCGCGCCGCTGGCGACCAGGGTGTACGCCCCGGCACCGACCCCGACGAAGGCGTAGGTGCCGTCCGCGGTCGTGATGAACGCGCCGTTGACCTCGCCGCGGTCGTCGGTCAGCGTCACGGTCACGTTCGGCAGCGGCTGGCCCGTCGAGGCCGCCCGCACGGTGCCGGTCAGCTCGCCGGACCCGGTGAGCGTGACGTCGACCGTCGCCGGCCCGTTGCTGATCACGACGCTCGAGGCCTGCGGCTGGTGGCCGTGGGCGGACACGATGAGCACGTACGCGCCCGGGCCCTGGCTGGGTACCGAGTAGCTGCCGTCGGCGGCCCCGGTGGCCCGCGCGACCTGGCGGCCGCGCTGGTCGATCAGGGTCAGCGCGGCGCCCGCCACGTGGCTGCCGTCCTGACGCCGGATGTGGCCGGTCACCGGCACGCCGCCCGCGCTGACCGGGACGTCGAGCTCGGCCTGGCCGAGGGAGTTCGTGATCGACGGGGCACCCGAGACGGCCTGGTAGTCGCCGTGCCCGTTGCTGTTCAGCGCGTGCTTCCCGCCACCGACGAGCGCCGGTTCGCGGTCGGCCGGACGGACCGGCTCGACGATCTCGGTCGGCTCGTCGGCGTGGTCGTCCGCGTCGAGCAGCGCCTCGCCGCCCTCCATGGCCGCCGCGGCCGGGGCCGCGTTGGTCAGCGGGATCTCCTTCATGAACAGCAGCACCACCGTGGCCAGCAGGGCCACCGCGCCCGCGATGTAGAACACCGTGGTGATCGACTCGGTGAAGCCGACCAGGATCGGCGTCTTGATCGCGTCCGGCAGGGACTGGATCACGCTGGTGTTCTCGGACAGGGTGCCGACGCTCGCGCCGGCACCGGCGGGCAGCTGCCCGCCGAACGCCTTCGTGATGTTCGGCATCAGCGTGTTGAACAGGACGGTCAGGAAGATCGCGACACCCGCGGTACCACCGATCTGGCGGAAGAACGTCGCCGACGCGGTCGAGACGCCCATGTCGCTGCGCGGGCCCGCGTTCTGCACCGCGATGATCAGCGTCTGCATGCACTGGCCGAGGCCGAGGCCGATGATGGCGGCCGCGACCAGCGGGTGCCACACCGCCGAGTCGTACTTGACCTGGGCGAAGAAGAACGCGCCGGCGGCGATCAGGACGGTGCCGATGATCGGGAAGATCTTGTAGCGCCCGGTCTTCCCGGTGAGCCGGCCCGACACGATCGAGCTCAGCATGATGCCCGCCATCAGCGGCATCATCAGCAGCCCGGACTCGGTCGGGGTGTAGCCCTGCACGACCTGCATGAACTGCGGGATCATGGTGATCGCACCGAACATCGCGACACCGACGATGACACCGCCGATGATCGCCACGGTGAACGTCGAGTTCTTGAACAGCCGCAGCGGGATCAGCGCGGCGTCCTTCATCAGCTTCTCGACCACGATGAACGAGATCACGCCGACGCCGCCGATGACGTAGCACCAGATGGCCTTCTGGTCGCCCCAGCCCCACTTCTGGCCCTGCTCGGCGACGACCAGGAACGGCACGACCGCGACGACCAGCGTCAGCGCGCCCCACCAGTCGATCTTGTGGTCGTGGCGCTCGTGCGGCACGTTCAGCACCCGGGCGACGACGAACAGCGCGAGGACGCCGATCGGGACGTTGATCAGGAAGACCCAGCGCCAGCCGTCGATGCCCGCCAGGTCGTCGATGCCGGCGAACAGGCCGCCCAGCACCGGGCCGAGCACGGTGGACAGGCCGAACACGGCCAGGATGTAACCCTGGTACTTGGCCCGCTCACGCGGCGGCACGATGTCGCCGAGGATGGTCATGGCCAGCGACATCAGACCGCCGGCACCGAGGCCCTGGATCGCGCGGAACGCGGCCAGCTCGTACATCGACGTCGAGAACGTCGAGGCCGCGGAGCCGACGACGAAGATCGTGATCGCGGCCAGGTAGAACGGCTTGCGCCCGTAGATGTCGGAGAGCTTGCCGTAGATCGGCGTGACGATCGTCGAGGTGATCAGGTACGCCGTGGTCGCCCAGGCCTGCAGGTCGAAGCCGTGCAGGTCGTTGGCGATCTTGACGATCGAGGTACCCACGATCGTCTGGTCGAGCGCGGCGAGGAACATGCCGCACATCAGGCCGCTCAAGATCGTGACGATCTGGCGGTGGCTCAGCCGTGGTGGTTCCTTCTCCACGGGTTGTTCAACGGTGGTGCTCATGCGCCCACCTCGCTGACGCTCGGTGCGTCCTGAGCGGACGGCGCAGTGTTGAATGATTCGCTCGCAAGCTCGCTCATGCATTGGCCCCCTTGGCCGGTGCACCGGCCGGCGCGTGGGCGTCGGCCAGCTGTGGAGAGTGGTTCTCGATACCTGTGTTGAGCCGGCCGAACAGGCGGTTCAGGGTCTGGATGTCCCCGTCGGTCCAGTCCCCGAGCACCTCGGCCAGCCACTGGTTGCGCTGCTTGCGGTTCTCTTCGAACACCCGCATGCCCTCGGGCGTCGGCGCGAGCAGGCAGGCGCGCCCGTCTTCCGGGTCGGCCTGGCGCTCGACCAGGCCGTGCTGGACGAGGGAGCTCGACTGCCTGCTGATCGTGGAGATCTCGGAGTGGAGCGACTCGGCCAGCTTGCTGGTGCGCTGCGGGCCCTCGTGGATGAGGGTGAAGAGGATCGCGTACGCCGCCCGCTCGATGCCGTCCGGCCCCTGTTTGGAGACCTGCGACTTCGCCTTGTTGATCAGGCGGACCAGGCGGACGAGCTCGTGCCCGAGCTGGTCGGCGAGGTCCAGCTCGGCCGTGGGCCGGGTGGCGGAGTTGTTCGGTGCCATGGGTGATCCTTCAAGGCGTTGGTTGGCGGCTGCAACTAGTTGCCTCAGGCAAGGATGTGCCTTCACTAGCGGTTGTGCAAGCGGAGTACCTCGTGTTGTGGCCGAACACACTTTAGTTGTCGCATGCAAGCAAGATTTCTCCGGGCTGCTCCCCGGAACAACCGCGGCCGTGGCCGGCTTGGAAGGGGTATGACCGACGACACAGCGTTGAAGGACTTCCTGGCCGCCCGTCACCACGGTGTCCTCGCCACGATCCGCCGCGACGGCCGTCCGCAGCTGTCCACGATCACGTACCTGTACGACCCGGCGTCGGCGACGTTCATCGCGTCGATCACCGAGACCCGGGCGAAGACGAAGAACATGCGCCGCGATCCGCGGGTGACCTTCCACGTGGGCAGCGAGGACGGCTGGAGCTACGTCGTCGTCGAGGGCCGCGCTTCGCTCACGGCGCCGGCCGCGGCGCCCGGCGACGACACGGTGGAAGCGCTGGTCGACTACTACCGCCGCGCGGCGGGCGAGCACCCGGACTGGGCCGAGTACCGCCAGGCCATGGTCACCGACCAGCGGGTGCTGCTGACCGTCCACGTCGAGAAGCTGCTGGGGCTGGTCCGCTGACGCACTGCTCCGTTACGGCTGGTTTCGAAAGAAGATTTCCGCAGTGCGGACTCTCCGGGCTTACGATGAGGCCATGGGCAACGAAGCTTTGGTCACCCGGCTCCGCGACCTGCTCGGCAAGGGCGCCGTGCTCACCGACTCTGACGTCACCGCCTCCTACGCCCGCGACATGATGCCGCTGGCGCCGTCGGGCACGCCGCTCGCCGTGGTGCTGCCCGCGAATACGGAGCAGGTGCAGGCCGTGGTCAAGGCGTGCGCCGAGGCCAAGGTGCCGATCGTGCCGCGCGGGGCGGGCAGTGGCCTGTCCGGTGCCGCGAACGCGATCGACGGCTGCGTCACGCTGTCGCTGACCAAGCTGAACGAGATCGTCGAGATCGACGCGGGCAACCGGCTGGCGGTCGTGCAGCCGGGCGTGGTCAACCTGGACTTCCGCAACGCCGTGGAGAAGCACGGGCTGTTCTACCCGCCGGACCCGTCGAGCTACGACTGGTGCACGATCGGCGGCAACCTGTCGACCAACGCCGGCGGCCTCTGCTGCGTGAAGTACGGCGTGACGACGGACTCGGTGCTCGGCCTGGAGGTCGTCCTGGCGGACGGCTCGCTGCTCAAGACCGGCCGCCGGACGGTGAAGGGCGTCGCCGGCTACGACCTCGCGCGGCTGTTCGTGGGCAGCGAGGGCACGCTCGGGGTGATCACGCAGGCGACGGTCCAGCTCAAGCCGTTGCCCCACGCCCCGGCGACCCTGGTCGCGGGCTTCAGCACCACCGAAGCGGCCGGGGAGGCCGTCGCCCGCGTGGTGCGCGAAGGGCTCGTGCCGTCACTGCTGGAGATCATGGACGCGTCGTCGATCAAGGCGTCGGAGGCGTACCTGAAGACCGACCTCGGGGCGGGATCGGACTGCCAGGCGCTGCTGATCGGCCAGTCGGACGCGGGCGGCGAGGTGGCCCGCCGCGAGCTGGCGGCGCTGGAGCAGATCTGCCTGGACTGCGGCGCGGACCTGGCGTACACGACGGAGGACCTCGAAGAGGGCCGGATGCTCCTCCAGGCCCGCCGGGTGGTGCTGACGGCACTGGAGACGTACGGCCAGTGGCTGACGGACGACGTCTGCGTGCCGCGCACGCGCATCGCGGAGCTGATCCGCGGCTGCGAGAAGATCAGCACGGAGGTGGGCTTGCGGATCGCCGTGGTCGGCCACGCGGGCGACGGCAACATGCACCCGACGATCGTGTACCAGCCGGACGACCCGGCCGAGTTCGAGCGGGCGCAGCGCGCGTTCGACGAGATCCTCGAGGTGGGCCTGTCGCTGGGCGGGACGGTGACCGGCGAGCACGGGGTCGGCAAGATCAAGCGCGAGTGGCTGGCCCGGGAGATCGGCCCGGTGGGGCTGCGGGTGCACCAGCAGATCAAGCGGGCCCTGGACCCGGAGAACCTGTTCAACCCCGGCTCGATGTTCTCGATGACCTGAGCCGCGCTCACAGGGGTCCCCGCCCAGGGGACCCCTGCTTTTACGTTACCGCGAGGGTCCGACAGTTTCGGCTGCCCAGCCTCGGCCGGCTCAGTCCCTGATGCGCGGGATCCGCTGCGTGACCTCGGGGTCCACCTCGGCGGGCAGCTTCTTCTCGCGGCGCGCCTTCAGGTACTCCAGCACGATCGGCACCACCGAGATCAGCACGATCAGCACGAAGATCGCGTCGACGTTGTTCGCGATGAACGACACCCCACCCAGCAGCGAGCCGAGCACCGTGATGCCCGCGGCCCACAGGATGCCGCCGATCACCGTGTACGTGAAGTAGCGCTTCGGGTCCATGCGGCCGATGCCCGCGATCCACGTGATGAACGTGCGGACGAACGGGACGAACCGGGCCAGCACGACCGCCTTCGGGCCGTGTTTCTCCAGGAACTCGTGCGTCTTGTCGACGTACTCCTTCTTGAAGAACTTCGAGTCCGGGCGGTTGAACAGCTTCGGTCCGGCGAAGTAGCCGATGTAGTAGCCGACCACGTTGCCGATCAGCGCCGCCGCCGTCACCAGGACGCACACCAGCCACAACGGTGCGTCCAGCGTGCCGTTCGCGATGAACAGGCCCGCCGTGAACAGCAGGGAATCACCCGGCAGGACCGGGAAGATGCTGCTTTCGGCGAAGATGATCAGGCACAGCACCGCGATGACCGGTGTCGTCAGACCGCTCAGCAGGTGCTGCGGGTCCAGCCATGACGGCAGCAGCGACATCGTGTTGACCGTGCTCTGGGCGAGAATCACCTCAAAAACGGTACAGGGTCACCCTGAGTCGTGACTGAGACCCGGTCAGACCAGCGTCAGCAGGCCCACCACGGACCCCGCGGCGAGCCCCAGCAGCACCGCCAGGAGCAAGATCCAGTACGCCGGGAGCTGCGCGGACGTCCGCACCGGCTCCGGCGGCCGCGGGGCGAACGTCGTGGGCGCCTCGGCGTCCAGGGCCGCGCGCTCGCGCTCCAGCGAGTCCGCGCTGGCCCCCGACAGCAGCCCGTACGCCGACGGCAGCTCGTTGATCGCGCTGGTCGGGACCGCGTCGGTGGCCGGTTCGGGCTCATGAGCAGGAGACGCCGAAGGTGCCGGCGGCGACACCTGCGGCGCGAAGACGGCTTGCGCGCGAAGGGCGTCCGCCAGCAGCTGCTCGGGGTCCTTCGGCTCGCTCATCTCCGCCCGTCCGCTCGCAAGGTCTACGTACTCAAGGTAGCCGTACCCACCTCGGCAACCCATTCTCCCCGGCGCAGCACCTTCGCGGGCCGCAGGTCCTGGTCGAGGACCACGATGTCGGCCTGGTAACCGGAGCACAGCATCCCGGTGCGGTCCGCGATGCCGAGCAGCTCCGCGGGCCGCTGGGACGTCGCGTGCACCGCGTCCAGGATGCCGAGTTTCGCACCCCGGACCAGATTGCGGAAGGCGGTGTCCATCGTCAGGGTGCTGCCGGCCAGCGAACCGTTGTCGGCGAGGGTGGCGACGCCGTCGTGGACGTCGACCTCGAGCCGGCCCAGCGTGTAGCGGCCGTCGGCCGCGTCGGTGGCCGACATCGCGTCGGTGATCAGAACCGTCCGGTTGCGGCCCGCGTGCTTCGCCGCCAGGCGGACCACGGTCGGGTGCAGGTGGACCAGGTCGCAGATGAGCTCGATCGTGATGCGCTCGTCGTCCAGCAGTGCGCCGACCGGGCCGGGCTCGCGGTGGTGCAGCGGCCGCATGCCGTTGAACAGGTGGGTGGCCACCGTCGCGCCCGCGTCGATCGCCGGCAGCAGCTGCTCCTCGACGCCGTCGGTGTGCCCGATCGCGGCGATCACACCGGACTCGGCCAGCTGCCGGACGGCCTTCACGCCGCCGTGGAGCTCGGGGGCGATGGTGACCATCCGGATCGCGCCCTGGCCCGCGCGCAGGAGCTTCTCCACCGTGCCGGTGTCCGGTTCGAGCAGGGTCTCGGGGTCGTGCGCGCCGCAGCGGGCCTTCGAAATGAACGGCCCCTCCAGGTGGATGCCCGCGACCTCGCCGTCCTGGACGAGCTCACGCAGCGCCGCGACCTGCTCGCGCAGGATGTCCACCGGGTCGGAGACCAGGCTGGCGAGCATGGTGGTGGTGCCGTGACGGCGGTGCGCTCGCACCGCCGTCAGGAGTTCCTCGGGATCGAGGGAGGTGAACGAAGCACCTCCCCCGCCGTGGCAGTGGGTGTCGATGAACCCGGGGACGACCAGCGCCCCTCCGACGTCCACGTGTTCGCCGGACGGCGGGGTCCCGGAACCCACGCCGGCGATCCGCCCGTCGGTGACGGCTACCCAGCCGTCGTCGAGTACACGGTCCGGGGCGGCGACCCGGCCGCCCATGATCACGAAATCTCCGGCGCCTCTCACGCACCCCAGCATATATTGGTCTGGACCAAGCATGGTGATACGACTCAGTGATCGGAGTGGTCCACCCGGGTCACTGTGGGGCTTGCATGGCCTTCTGGAGTGCCTCGAGCGCCCGGCTGGCGGTCGATTTAACGGTACCCTTGGAGATGCCTGCGGCCTCAGAGATCTCGGCTTCGCTCAGCCCGCCGTAGTACCGCAGCACCAGCACTTCGCGCTGGCGGGGCGGCAGTTTGGACAGCGCGCTGACCACGGCCTGGTGCTCGCTGGAGAGCATCGCGAGGCTCTCCGCGGACCGGGCGTTCACCGCGTGCGGCGGCACGTATTCGCGGGCCGTCTTCCGGCGGCGCAGCACGCTGCGCGACCCGTTGACCACCGCGGTGCGCAGGTAGCCGACCGCGGCCGCGGCGTCGCGGAGCCTGCCCCAGTTGCGGTGCAGGCCGGTGAAGGCCTCCTGGACCACGTCTTCCGCCGTCGCGGGCTCGTCCACCAGCAGAATCGCCAGCCGGACCAGTCGCATGCGGTGCTGCCGGTAGAGGTCTTCGAGGGTCAGTGGCGCGGCGATCTGCGCCGGGGCCGGACCGTCCATGACCCGCAGGTGGCCGAGGGTCGCCTCGACACTGCGTTCCGCATTGCCCTCGAGCATGAACCCCTGCCTGTTCTCGACCCCGGATTGCACGGTGTGCCGCGTCAGCAGGTTCACGGTATTCACAGCGCTCACACAGGTACTGACGCACGCCCAGCCTATCGGGTTCAGATGCCGGTGCCACAGATCGGCTGCTGGTACAGAACCGTGACACGGGTAGCGTCGGCGCTGTCCCGTCCGCGCCCGACCCCGGAGATCCACATGGCCTGGTTCCTCGTCGAAATCACCTACGTCCAGGAGAAGATGCCGGACGTCCGGCCGCGTCACCGCGAGTTCCTGAGCAAGCTGGCCGAGGAGGGCCGCGTCGCGGTCGCCGGGCCGCTCGGCGACGGGACCGGCGGCCTCACGCTGTACCAGGCCGACGACGAGGCGCACCTGAAGGAGACGATCGACCAGGACCCGTACTTCCTGGAGGGGGTCGTCGCGCAGCGGACCGTCCGCGAGTTCAAGCCGGTGATCGGCGCCTGGCTGCCGTCATAGGTCGAGCACGGTGGTGCCGCGGTCGACGCAGAGCCGCATCGACCCGCCGTCGGCCGTCGGCACCGCGCAGGTCCCGCAGAAGCCCTGACGGCACGAGTACGCCGTGCCGGGCCGCGTGGCCAGGAGCACGTCGAGCGCGGTCCGGTCGCCTGGTACCGCCAACGTGCGCCCTGACCTTCGCAAGATGAGCTCGAAGGGCGTGCCGGCGACGATCGGCGACGGGGCGAACCGTTCGAAGTGGACGGCGGGGCGCCGTTCGCCAGCCGCAGGCTCACGACGCCTTCGGCCTCGGGCCGGATCGTTTCGACGACCGGCGAAAGGTCGCGGTCCACTGTGCGCACGGGCGGCCGCCGCTTCCCGCTGACTTGTGACAACCGCAGGTAGACGCCCACGACACCGGCCAAAGTGGACATCAGGTGGTCGGTGCGCCCGCTGCCGTCGAGCCTCAGGGGCCGCCCGAGCCGGGCACTTTCACGTGAAAGTGCCCGGCTCGGCTCGGTCACTCCGCCGCCCGGGCCGCGGGGGATCGGCAGCAACCCGCGTCGAGCTCGTCCGTCATGACACCCGGCCGGACAGTTCGTAGTCGGCCGGGTCGACCTTGCGGGTCTCCAGCCAGTAGCGCCAGGTGAAGCCCGGCCAGATCGTCCGGTTCACCCCCTGCGCGTCGAGGTACCAGCTCTTGCAGCCGCCCTGCGTCCAGACGCCCTTGACCAGCTTGTCCTGGATCTCGCGCTGGAACTCGTCCTGCACGCCCGGCCGGACGTCGAGGGCCGCGGCGCCCCGCGATTCGGCGAGCTTGATGGCGTCGACGACGTACCGCGCCTGCGATTCGATCATGAACACCACGGAGTTGTGGCCGAGCGCGGTGTTCGGGCCCAGCAGGAAGAACAGGTTCGGGTAGCCGGAGACGGTGATGCCCTTGTGGGTCCGCATGCCCTCGCTCGCCCACTCCTTGGCGAGGTTGCGGCCGTCGACGCCGGTGATGTCGAGGTACTCCAGCGCGTCGGTCACCTTGAAGCCGGTGCCGTAGACGATCGCGTCGACCTCGTGCTCCACGCCCGCGGAGTCGACGATCGAGTGCGCCTTGACCTCGCTGATGCCGTCGGTGACGACGTCGACGTTCGGGCGGGCCAGTGCCGGGTAGTAGTCGTTGGAGATCAGGACGCGCTTGCAGCCCATCGTGTAGTCCGGCGTGACCTTCTTCCGCAGTGCGGGGTCCTTGATGCCCTTCGCGATGTTCCGCTTCGCGATCAGCTCGCCGGCCTTCATGATCGCCGGGTGGCCGTTGAAGCCGATGGCCCGCGCCTCGAGGAGCCAGTACAGCGCGTTGCGGTAGGCCCGCTGGACGCCCGGGACGCGCTTGAACAGCGTCTGCGCCCACGACGGCATCGCGTGGTCGGGCTTGGGCATGATCCACGGCGGCGTCCGCTGGAACAGCGTCAGCTCGGCGACCTCGGGGGCGATCTTCGGGACGAACTGGACGGCGCTGGCGCCAGTGCCCACGACGGCGACCTTCTTGCCGCGCAGGTCGTACTCGTGGTTCCAGCGCGCGGAGTGCCAGGTCTGGCCCTTGAAGTTCGCGATCCCGGGCAGTTCGGGAACCTGCGGGATGTGCAGGCCGCCGACTCCGGAGACGAGGAACTGCGCGACGAACTCGCGGCCGTCCTTGGTCGTCGCCGTCCAGCGGCGCTCCCGCTCGTCCCAGTGGGCGCCGGTCAGCTCCACGCCGAACCGGATCTTCTCGCGCAGCCGGTACTTGTCCGCGACGCCCTTGAGGTAGCCGAAGATCTCCGGCTGCGGCGAGAACGACCGCGACCAGTCCGGGTTCTGCTCGTACGAGAACGAGTACATGTGCGACTGCACGTCGCACGCGCACCCGGGGTAGGAGTTGTCGCGCCAGGTGCCGCCCACCTCGGTGGCCTTCTCCAGGACGACGTAATCCCGGATGCCGGCCTTTTCGAGCTGGATCGCCTGGCCGAGCCCGGAAAACCCGGTGCCCACGATCACGACCTTGAACCGCTCGGTCATCTGTCGGCCTCCGCTGCGTCGAGGATCCTGCCCAGATGACGTTACCTCAGGTAACAGTTACTTGGAAGTACTCCCTACCGATCAGTACGTCCCACCGAGCTTGCCGTGGTCCCAGCTGGCGACCTTGGTCGGCCGGAAGATCAGCCCGACGCGTTTCGCGGCCTGACCTGCGATGAAGGCCTGCAGTTCGGCCGGCGCGGGGTCGCCCGGCTTGGCACCGGAGTAGCGCTGCATCAGCGCCGTCCCCATCCGGGTGACCTCGGCGGTGTCCTCGACGATCTCGACGTCGGCCTCGAACGAGACGCCGCGGAGCTTCTCGTAGCTGTCGCCGTCCTCGACGAGCACGGTCGCCTCCGGCAGCCGCCGGAAGTTCTTCGCCTTCTGCGACGTGCCGTACGTCCAGGTCGCGACGCCGTCTTCGTGCGGGAAGTACCAGAGCGGCGCGAGGTGCGGGCGGCCGTTCGGGCCGACGCTGGCGACGTTGATGACCTTCTGCCCGGCGAGGTACTCGCGCACCTCGTCCTCGGTCATCCTGATCTGGTCGCGACGGGACATCTTCACCCCTTGGTGGCGGCCCGCCCGCCGTGGCCGGTGACCGCCGACTCGAACGCGCCGCGCGCCTCGATGTCGGCGAGCGCGGCCTTGTCCGCCGAAGGTACCCGGCTGCGGGAGCCGATCTCGATGACCGGCGGCAGGAAGGCGCGGAACAGCTTGAGCCCGCCGACCCAGCGCGGCACGTGGATGGTCCTGGCGCGCTTGAGGATGCCCGCCTCGAGGTCGCCCAGGGCCACGTCCAGCGGGTACGTCTTGCCGATCAGGCCGGGCATCGACGCGCGGAGCTTGCCGAACACCGGGTGCGCGTCGGCGCTTTCGACGAGGTCGGTGCGGATCCACGTCGGGTGCGCGACGCCGACCTTGACGCCCAGGTGGGCGACCTCGGCGCGCAGGCTGTTCGAGAAGGCTTCGACGCCGGCTTTGGCGGCGGCGTAGTTGGCCATGCCCGGCGCGTGCGTGATCGCGGCGAGGCTGGAGATGGCCAGCAGGTAGCCCTTGCGCTCGATGACGTGCGGGAGCGTGACGCGGAACGTGCGCCAGACGCCGAGCAGGTCGACCTCGATGACCTTCTCGAACGCGGCCCGGTCGACCGAGCGGACGAAGCCCGCCGTCGCGATGCCGGCGTTCGCGATGACGATGTCGATCCCGCCGAAGTGCTCGACGACGCCGGTCACTGCGTCATTGAGCGCGTCCCAGCTCGTGACGTCGGCTTCCCAGGATTTCGCGTTCGGCCCGATCCGGTCGGCGACCTTCTTCTGCTCGTCGGCTTCGAGGCCGACCAGGGCGACCTTCGCACCGCGCGCGGCCAGCCGCTCGGCGAGCCCGGCGCCGATGCCGCGGGCGGCGCCGGTGATCAGCACGACCTTGCCGTCGACCTTCTTGGTGCCGCTCAGCAGCGAAAACGGGTTGGCCACGGTGCCCTCCTGGACGTCGAACGTCGCTCTCGAGGGCACCGTACCCCAACTTACCCGCAGTAAGCTACTCCAGAGTAGACGCCACTTTCCCTAGGAAAGATGCGTCGCCAGGGACTTGGCACGCATCTTTCATAGGGAAAGTGACGCTACTTCGTCTGTAGTCAGGTCGAGGGTGGTCGAGGCGGTCAGGTCGGTGAGCTGCTCGGGTGTCCGGGCGCTGGCGATCGGAGCGGCGACCGTCGGCTGCTGCCGCAACCACGCGAGCGACACCGTGGCGACGGAGACGCCGTGCGCCTCGGCGACCCTGTCCAGTGCGGCGAGGACGCGTTCGCCGTCGGCGTCCAAATAGGACACGGCGCGGGCGGCGCGCGGGCTGTCGCCGGGTTCGTCCTTCGTGCGGTACTTGCCGGTGAGGAACCCCTTCGCGAGGGCGAAGTACGGCAGCGTCGCGAGGCCTTCGCGCTCGACGAGCGGCGCGAGGTCACGCTCGTAGTCCCGCTCGACGAGGTTGTAGTGCGGCTGCAGCACGGCGAACCGCGCGAAGCCGTTCCGGTCCGAAATGGACAGTGCGTCGGCGAGCCGTCCGGCCGGGTAGTTGGACGCGCCAAGGTAGCGGACCTTGCCCGCGCGGACCAGCGCGTCGAACGCCTCCAGGGTCTCTTCGAGCGGGGTGTCCGGGTCGTCGCGGTGGGCGTAGTAGAGATCGATGTGGTCGGTCTGCAGGCGGCGCAGCGAATCCTCGGCCGCGGCCTGGATGTTCTTCGCCGACAGGCCCGGTCGTCCGTCCCACATGCCGACCTTGGTCGCCACGACGACGTCGTCACGCCGGCCGCGCGCGGTCAGCCAGTTGCCGATGATCGTCTCCGAGCCACCGCCGCCGCCGTAGAGGTCGGCGCTGTCCAGGAAGTTGCCGCCGGCCGCGGAGTAGGCGTCGAGGACGCGGAAGGACTGCGGCTCGTCGGCCGTCCAGCCGAAGACGTTGCACCCGAGGTTGAGCCCGTACACGTCGAGCTCGGTGTTACCCAGCTTGGTCATGCTCCCGACGGTAATACTTCCCACGATCCGGGACGTCGGGACGAAAACCGGTCACTCATGCGTTGGGGTGTTCCATGGCTATCGAACTGGGCAAGATCGGCATCTGGCGGACCTACTCACAGGTCGACCCGGCCTTCGCGGCCGAGGCGGAGAAGCTCGGCTACGGCTCGATCTGGCTGGGCGCCTCGCCCGGCGGCGACCTCGCCTTCGTCGACGACCTCCTCGCGGCGACGGACTCGCTGGTCATCGCGACCGGCATCGTGAACATCTGGCAGGACGAGCCCGCGGACATCGCGCAGGCCTACCACCGGATCAACGGGAAGTACCCGGACCGCTTCCTGCTCGGCGTCGGCGCGGGCCACCGCGAGGCGACGAAGGAGTACAAGAAGCCGTACGCGGCGCTGGTCGACTACCTCGACGGTCTCGACGCGGCGGGCGTCCCGGTGGCCGGTCGCGCACTGGCGGCGCTGGGCCCCAAGGTGGTGGCGTTGTCGGGCGAGCGCACGGCCGGTGCACACCCGTACCTGACGACGCCGGAGCACACCCGCAGCACGCGCGAGATCCTGGGCGCGGGCAAGCTGCTGGCCCCGGAGCACAAGGTCGTCCTCGGCACGGACGCCGACGAGGCCCGCGCGATCGGCCGCAACACGGTGAAGTTCTACCTCGGGCTGTCGAACTACGTCGCCAACCTGCGGAAACTCGGCTTCACGGACGAGGATGTCGAGGGCGCGGGCAGCGACCGCCTGGTCGACGCGCTGGCGCTGCACGGCGACGCGGCGACGATCGCCCGCGGGCTGTCGGCCCACCTCGAGGCGGGCGCGGACCAGGTGATCGTCCAGGTGCTGAACGAAGACCCGTGGCCCGCCTACCGGGCGCTGGCTTCCGAACTGCGGTGATGCCCCGTCCGGCCGCCGGTTCGCCCGGCGGCCGGACGCCTCCCTTCTGAACCGATCCGACGTGCGGGAAAGTTTCTGTGCGGGGACCGGTGTGCGGCGGCGGCGGACCTCGTACGATGCGGTCGGGACCACCCTGTGCCAAGGAGGAGTAACGATGCCCATCGCCACCCCCGAGGTCTACGCGGAGATGCTCGACCGGGCCAAGGCGAACGAGTTCGCCTACCCGGCCATCAACGTGACCTCGTCCGAAACCGTGAACGCCGCCATCCGCGGCTTCGCCGAGGCGGAGAGCGACGGCATCATCCAGTTCTCCACCGGCGGTGCGGAGTTCGCGTCCGGCCAGAAGGTCAAGGACATGGTGACCGGCGCGACCGCGCTGGCGGAGTTCGCCCAGGTCGTGGCGGCTCGCTATGACGTCAACGTGGCGCTGCACACCGACCACTGCCCGAAGGACAAGCTGGACGGCTTCGTCCGCCCGCTGATCGAGATCTCGGCCGAGCGCGTCAAGAACGGCCAGAACCCGCTGTTCCAGTCCCACATGTGGGACGGCTCGGCGATCGACCTCGACGAGAACCTCGAGATCGCCCAGGAGCTGCTGGCCAAGACGGCGGCCGCGAAGATCATCCTCGAGGTCGAGATCGGCGTCGTCGGCGGCGAGGAAGACGGCGTCGAGGCGGAGATCAACGAGAAGCTGTACACCGCCGAAGGCGACTTCCTGAAGACGATCGACGCACTGGGCGCCGGCGAGCGCGGCCGTTACCTGCTGGCGGCGACGTTCGGCAACGTCCACGGCGTGTACAAGCCGGGCAACGTCAAGCTGCGCCCGGACGTCCTGAAGGGCGGCCAGGAGGCGGCGTCGAAGAAGCTCGGCCTGGACGCGGGTTCGAAGCCGTTCGAGCTGGTCTTCCACGGCGGCTCGGGCTCGCTCCCGGAGGAGATCCGCGAGGCGGTGTCGTACGGCGTGGTGAAGATGAACGTCGACACGGACACGCAGTACGCGTTCACCCGCCCGATCGTGGACCACTTCTTCAAGAACTACGACGGCGTCCTGAAGATCGACGGCGAGGTCGGCAACAAGAAGGTCTACGACCCGCGTTCGTACCTGAAGGCCGCCGAGGCCGGCATGGCGCAGCGCGTCGTCGAGGCCTGCCAGGCCCTGGGCTCGGCTGGGACGAAGCTCAAGTAAGTCTCTTCGTGCGAAGGGCCGCCACGGAGGATCTCCGTGGCGGCCCTTCCTGTTCAGGCGGTGGTTCCACGGGTCGTCACGAAAGGTCACCCGCCGCGGCTGGTGACCCTCAGACCTCGACGACTTCGAGCATGCTCTCGAGGCCGAAGAAGTCCTTCGCATTTCGGGTGTACAGCGGCAATCCGTGGACGGAAGCGATCGCTGCGATCATCAGGTCCAGCCGTCGCGGTCGTGGTGACCGGCCGGCGGCCATGGTCAAGGCGGCCAACGTGCCGTACCGCGCGGCCGCTTCGCCGTCGAACGGCAGCGGGGTGAATTCGACGATCGCCGCGCCCAATTGCTCGTTCCGCACAGCTCTCTCCGCGGGGTCCGCCGTCATCGCGACACCTTGGTGGAGCTCGGCCAGGGTCACCGCGGTGATCTCCGGGAACTCCGGGAGTACCTTCGGATCCAGCGAATCGAGATCGATGTAGGTGCAGGTGTCCAGCACACCGGCAGCGTGACGGTCAGCCACGCCGACGCTCCCAGGGGTTGACCTCGTCGCCGATCCGGTCTTCGCTTCCGAAGAACTCGTCTGTCTCCCGCCGCATGGCGGCCGCGTCCACCCGGGGCAGACGCTTGTGCCGTTCGACCAGTTCTTCGGCCGTGAACCGCTTCCGGCGCGGCACCGGTCGCACTTCGGCGATCTCCACGCCGTTGCGCGTGACGTGGTAGGTCTCGCCGGCTTCGACCGCGTCCATGACGGCGGCCGAGCTGTTGCGGAATTCGCGCTGGCTGATGACCTTCATGCCACCATGGTAGCGCGGCGTAGCACGTGGTGCTACAGGCTTGTCTTCCGGGAGTTCCACCGCCGGGTCGCCGGACCGGCCGCGGCCCACAGCACGAACACCCCGCCGAGCACCACCAGCGCCGTCCAGTAGGCCGCCGGGGGTGCCGACTCCGTGTGGGCGTCGCCCAGGACCCACGGCCTGAACTGCGACTGCAGCCAGAACGCGCCGTACCCGAACGCCGTCACCAGCAGCGCTCCCGCGGCCGCCCGCACTACGCCATGGCTCATCGCGAACGCCAGATCCACCGCCAGGCCCACGAAGAGCAGGTAGAACGGCACCGTCGACACCGGGAAGCCCATCCCGAGCAGCAGCGGCCACATCACCGACCGGTAGGCGACGTAACCGAGAGCCACCGACGATGCCGCCCAGCGGAAGCCCAACGTCTTGCGGGCGAGCACCAGGATCAGCGCCATCACGCCGATGCCCCACAACGGGTACACCCACTCCGGGATCGGCATCGTGAAGTGCAGCACGGCCGTCCGGTCGACCGGGTGGCCGATCTGGTTGGCCGCGAAGTCCAGCAGCGACTGCTCCGCCTCCGGCTCCCCGCGCTCCCAGGCGCGCAGGCCGAGGATGCCGTACTCCTGCTGGCCGTTCGGGAAGAACGTGTTCTCCAGGAAGAACGCCCACAGCGCGAGCAGCACGCCGGTGCGGAACCGGCCCGGGGGCGCCGCCCGCAGCCAGCCCAGCAGGACGCCGGCCTGCATGATGCCCGTGCCCAGGTAGAGCATCATGTGCGACGGGCTCCACGCGGTCAGGTCGAGGCCGTTGACGCGGTGGTTGATGACGTCGAGGGGCGCCGCGATCAGGAACATCAGCAGGCCGATCTGCATCAGCCGCAGAGACGTCTTGTCGGCGCCGAGGCCCGTGTAGCTGTGGATCGCCACCAGCACCACGATGATCACCGTGCCGACGGTGTTGATCAGGTGCGGCGGGGCCAGGTCGTCGCGCAGCCACATGAAGTGCCACGACATGTCCCACGACGAGCCGACCAGCTTGAACGCGAACGCCGCCAGCCACATCCCGTAGCAGAACCGGAGCACCCAGTCCGGCGTCGGCTGCCCGGGGGCGCCGCGGTGCCAGTGCCGGGTGAAGAACAGCCGCGTCTTGCCGATCGGACTGCGCGGGATCACGTCCACCGGGACGTCGACTGCCTTGGCCATGCCCGACATCATGGCCGGTCATGGTCACGAGTGGGCCAAGACGGTGGCAAACGACGCGAAAATCCGGGTTCACCCCTACGGGTGGGCAATTTGCTTTTCCCCGCCGCGGCTTGGCATGGTGTGCCGCCATGATGCCGAAACGAGTTGTCGCGGCGGTGCTCGTCGCCGCGCTGGTGCTGGCCGGCGGCGGGATTCTCGTGGGCTTGTTCTTCTGATCCGCGGGGGTGGGCAGAATGGGTGCCATGACGCACAACCTGCTCGGCCCCGAGCCGACGCTGCTGCCCGAGCACACCGCCGCCCAGGCCGCGCTCGACGCCGGGACGGACCCGGCCACCGTCGCGGCCGAACACCCCTACTACAGCGAGGCGTGGGCTTCGCTGGCCGAGAAGGCCTTCGACGCGGGCGAGACCGTCGCCGCGTACGCGTACGCCCGCACCGGCTACCACCGGGGTCTCGACCAGCTGCGCCGCGCGGGCTGGAAGGGCTTCGGTCCGGTGCCCTGGGCGCACCGCCCCAACCAGGGGTTCCTCCGCGCCCTCGCCGTGCTCGGCAAGGCCGCCGGGAAGATCGGCGAGGCCGAGGAGCACGAGCGCTGCCGGACGTTCCTGGCCGACTCCGACCCCGCCGCCGCGGAAGCCACCGGCCTGAAGTGACCCACTGGTCGTGAGTGGTAACCCGGTTACCACTCACGACCGGCTGCGGGAGAGACCTCAGAACCAGCCGCAGTTGACCGGTGCCGGCAGGCCGGCGAAGCGGCCCTCGAGCCAGGCGAACGCCTCCGGGTACGCCCGCACCGCGCCGAGCACGTGCGTCGGCACCAGCGACGTGCTGAACTGCACCTTCACGCCCTTGCCGCACCACGTCCGGCCCAGGTCGCGGTCCTGCGCGTAGGGCACGATGTCGTCGAGCGCGCTGTGGACGATCAGCACCGGCGCCGTCGGCTTCAGCGTCCCGATCTTCTGCTCGGCCACCCGCGACCGGTACGGCTCCTCCCCGAGGTAGGCGACGAGCGAGCGGCCGTCGGTGGTCAGCGTCGAGGACTGCGTGAACGCGTGCGCCGCGATCGCCTCCACCGTGCACTCGGTCCGGACCTGCTCGAACAGCTGCTTCCCGCGGGCGTTGAGCAGCGCCGGGATGTTCAGCTCCGGGTACGCGTAGTTCATGCTCACCAGCGCGAAGCCGAGGAAGCCGACCGCGTAGTGACCGTCGAGGTTCTTGGCCACCGAAGCCAGGTCCGCCGGCACCGCCCCCGCGTACGCGCCCTTCAGCTTCAGCTCGGGCGCGTAGCTCGGCTGCAGTTCCGCCGCCGCGGCCGACGCGCCACCGCCCTGGGAGTAGCCGGCGATCGCGACCGGGCCGTCGTCCGGGAGCCCCGCCTCCGGTAGCCGCTGCGCCGCGCGGATCGCGTCGAGCACGGCGTGGCCCTCCGACGCGCGGTTGACGTACGTGTGGTCCCCGGGCGTGCCCAGCCCCTCGTAGTCCGTGACGACGACGCCGTAGCCCCGGGTCAGCAGCCCGGCGATGAACGGCCCTTCGTACTCGAAGCCCGCGGCAAGCGCTTTCGACGGGGCGCAGTCGTCGCCCTCGCCCTGGGTGCCGACGGCGTAGGAGACGATCGGGCGCACCCCGCTGCCGTGCCACGCCGACCGCGGGGTCAGCACCGTGCCGGTGACGGCGATCGGCGAGCCGTGCGTGTCGGTGCTGCGGTACATGATCCGCTGCACGCTCGCGTCGGCCTTGATCAGCTGGATCGGGTCGATGTAGAACGTCGACGGCTGGTGCCGGATGACGTCACCGTTGGCGCCGGCGGGCAGGGGGGACGGCGGATCGTAGAAGGACGCGGCGGAGGCCTGGGGCGGGCCGAGTGTCGCCAAGGCCAGCACGGAAACCGTGGCGACGGCCGCGGATCGGGCGCGGCGGGGGAAGATACGCATGCGTGCTCCTCGTTGAGCAGGGCGGGTGCGTGGGGGAACACCTTTTTGGACAGAGGTGTCGGAAAAAGAATCACGTGAGGTGGACCACCATGTCAAGCCCGGCTCCGCGTGGGCGGCCGCGCAAGCTCCCGGTTTCGGAGCAGCGCGCCCGCGTGCTGCAGGCGACGGCGCGGGTCGTCGGGCAGCACGGGATGCAGGGCGCGACGATCGAGCAGATCGCGCGCGAAGCCGGCGTCTCGCGCCAGGCCGTCTACGAACAGTTCGGCGACCGGGCGACGCTGTTCGCCGAGGTCGTGGCGGAAACCGAGGAGCGGGCGTTCACCGCCATCGCGGGGCCGTCGGTGGCCGACGAGCAGCCCGGCCTGCGGGCCTGGGCGCGGGCCAACTACGCCAACATGGTCACCTTCGTCGCCGACCACCCCGAGGGGTACGGCGTGCTTCGCGCGGCCGAGCGCGCGGGCGACCCGGCTCTCACCCGGTTGAGGGAGAGGCTGGCCGTCGTCTACGCCGAAGCCAGCCGCAAGCGGTGGGCCGCGCACGGCATCGACTCCGGCCGCGCGGACCGCGCGCTCGTCACGCTGTTCTTCGCGATGACCGAGTCACTGGTCCAGGCCACCTGGGACGGCGAGCCGCCGGACCAGGACGCCCTGATCGACCTGCTCACCGAATTCACCGTGGGCGGCGTCGCCCGCCTGCAGACCAAGGCGAGCGACGTCATCGAGCGGTTGCGGTAAGGGCGCTAAGCCGGGGCCAGTACCGCCGCGGCCGAGCCCACCACCCGGTTGCGTCCGCCGTGTTTGGCCGCGTACACCGCTGCGTCGGCGGACGCCATCACCTCCTCGATGGACGAACCGTCCAGCGGGTAGGCGGCGACGCCGATCGACGCCGTCTGCCGTTCGATGTCGACGGCGGCGCCCTCGTTGGTCTTGGTGCTGATGATCAGCTCGCTGACCCGTTGCCGGATCCGCTCCGCCGTGACGATCGCGTCTTCTTTGGACGTCGACGGCAGCAGCGCGACGAACTCCTCGCCGCCGAACCGGCCGACCAGGTCGTGCGCCCTGGTCTCCTGCTTGACGACGGCGGCGACCGCCTTGAGCACGTCGTCCCCGGCGAGGTGCCCGTAGGTGTCGTTGATCCGCTTGAAGTGGTCGAGGTCGATCATCATGGCGCCGAAGCTGCCGTTCTCCCGCTGCGCGCGCGAGATCTCGCGCTGCGCGCCGTCCTGCCAGGTGGTGGCGTTGAGCAGCTGCGTCTTCTGGTCCGTGGTGGCCAGCTCTTCCAGCCGCTTGATCAGCACGGACCGCTGCAGCACGTACAGCGGCAGGATGACGAGCACCGACAGCAGCGGCTCGGTGGTCAGGACCATCACGAGCAGGCCGCCGACGCACAGGGTGGCCAGCTCCAGCAGGTTGTCGTCCATGTTGCCGAGGCAGCCCTCGACGGTCGCCTTCTCCGGGGCGGCCAGGTACAGGCCGAGCCCGGTGAGGGCGGTGTTGGTGGTGAAGAACGCGACGGCGGCCAGTGCGACGGCCACCATCCCGTGCCCGCTGAACAGCTCCGCGACCAGGCCGGCGGCGAAGCCGGACAGGATCATCGTGGTCGCGTTCGCCGCGACGCGGTGGGCCTCACCCGGGCGGGTACCGGACCAGCTGCGGAACGCGAGGTAGACGTAGAGCACGGTGCCCAGGACGGCCACCAGCTGCGGCGGCACCAGCAGCCCGGCGGGCAGCAGCCAGACCGACGTCATGTTGATGTGCGGGCCGTTGCTCAGGATCCGGCGCTGGCGCTCGATGCGCCTGCTGACCTCGGTCTGGGCCACCGCCAGGGCGGTGAGCAGCGCGAACGTCCCCAAGTTCGCGAGCGTGACCGGGATCGTGAGCGTCGCGGCCGTGGTCCAAGCCAGCATGACGGCGATCGCGGTGAGTGTGACGGCGACCCAGGCTCGTGGCCGGGTCCACAGTGCCCAATCGGCAACACCACGAGCCGTGGCTTGTCCAGATCGTTCCCCCGATGTGACCATTTTTCCCCCAGCCCCTTGCGCAGGTGATCAGTGACAATCTACTCACGGACAGTTTCAGACCGTTCGCGTGCTGTCCACAAGGGCTTTCGGTGTGTACTTTTTGTTTGACACCGGAACGAGAGGTGGCCAGCGATGCGCGGCAAAGATCAGTGACCGCACAGCGCACCGCAAGGTCGCGCAGGTCAAGCCCACGCGCGGAGCATGTCAAGCATGTTCGGCGCGTGCGGCTTCTTTGTCGATCCATCGTTCCGGCTCGCCCGACAGCGCGCGGGTCCAGAGCACCGCGAGCGGGAGGGTGAGCAGGATTCCGGCGATGCCGAAGATCCCGACCGTCGAATGCGGAGTCAGCTGATCCGCGAGCACGCCGCCGATCAGCGGGCTGATGCCCATCATCGTGGTCAGGCCCGTGTTGGACAGGCCCATCACCTGCGCCCGCTGCTCGTCGGGCACCGCCAGGGTCAGTGACGCGGTCGCCTGCAGCAGGCAGACCGTGCCCAGCCCGCCGGAGATGACGAACAGGACGATCGACGAGACCGGGCCGGGGTTCAGGAAGCAGAGCACCAGCGGCACGGCGCACAGCGCCGAGAACGGGCCGATCAGCTTCGGCCGCAGCCGCGCGGGCACCCAGCGCGTGTAGGCGAAGGTCGCGATGACGCTGCCGATCGGGTCGGCCGCGAGCAGCAGGCCGATCGTTTCGGGGCCGCCGCCCGCCGCCGTGACGTACGGCGCGGCGATGCCCTCGTAGACCGGCAGCAGCCCCATCAGCCAGGTGAACAGCACCAGCGTCCGCAGCGGCGAGCTCGCGAACGCCGTCCGGCCGCCGCCACCGAGCGTCGCGAAGAAGGACTTGCGCTGCTCGCCGGTCGCCGCGGCCGGCCGGGCGCGGACGCCGAAGCGCACGAAAACGGCCGACAGCACGAAGGTGGCGGCGTCGACGATCAGCGCCACGTGCGGGTCGAGGGCGAGCAGCAGCGCGCCGCCGCCGGCGAAGCCGAGCAGCTGGGCGCTCTGCACGGTCATGCTCCGGATGCCCATGCCGACGACGAACCGGTCGCCTTCGAGCACCTGCGGCAGCAGGGCCAGCTGTGACGCCTTGAACGGCGGGTTGACCAGGGAAACGCCGCCGACCAGCACGCACATCAGCCAGAACGGCATGCCGGGCAGGGCGACCAGCAGGATCAGGGCCGCCCGCAGCAGGTCGACGAGCACCATCACGCTGCGGCGGGGGAAGCGGTCGGCGAAGCCGGTCAGGAAGATGCCGCCCAGCAGCGACGGCGCGTACGTCAGGGCGTAGGTCAAGCCGGTGAGCGTCGCGGAGTTCGTCCCGGTGAACACGAGGATGGACAGCGCGACCCTGGCCAGCTGGTCGCCGGCGATCGAGAGCAGCTCGCCGAACCACAGCGCCCGGAACTCGGCGATCCCGAACACCTCGCGGAACGTGACGCGATCCGGCGGTGCTGCCATGCGTTTTCTCCCGACCTCTTGACAGACCGCGGCGTCCCATGACCTCCGGTGACGAGACGACCAGTCGGTCATGAGGCGGTCACGGTACGTGAGTTACCCCAGCCAGTGTCCCGTGACTGTTGGTAAATCTCTAGGTTCTTTCGCTGGTATCCAAGGCGTCACGGAGCTCCCCGAACGGGTCAGACGATAGCCCGCAGTGTCTGACCGGTGGCCCAGGAGTCACCAATCGATCATTCCGTACCGCCTGGTCGGTCGCCAGAGGCAAAAGTAGCCACCTCGCGTGCGCGAGGTGGCTACCGGGGGAACGGAAGGTCAGCGTGGGCCGCGCGCACGTTCGATGACCTCGATCGACGCGCGGACCTGCTCGAAGGTGGGCGGCGCCGCCCGGTTGAACACGACGGTCAGGGACCGGCGCGGGATGACCACGAACTCGACGTCGACCCCGGCCGCCTCCGCGGCGGCCTCGACGACGTCCCGCCAGTGCTCCGGGTCGATCCCGTCCGGATCGGCCCATTCGTGGGCGAAGATCGCCCAGTGCCCCCGGAGGAGGGTGCCGACCACGTCCTGCGCGGTGTGGACGCGGTGCGGCGAACCGATCTCATCAGCCAAGTATTCGCAGGTGGAGGGCGGTGGTCGAGGCCCGGGCGCCTAAGTGGACGAGGGACAACGGAGCTCCTTTCGCCGGTGCCCGGGGAATTCGGAGCCGCGGGCCGGGGTGGATTGGTCGCGCCGGCGATTCCGCTCTGTGGGAACGGCTTCCCGCGCCGGAACCCCGGCGTAGCTTCGGGTTCGTGGCCGATCTCCCGCCGTTCACCCTGGCTGTCGTGGGCGCCGGACCCCGCGGGGTCGGCATCCTCGAACGGCTCGGCGCGAACGCCGGAGAACTGCTGCGCGGCCGTCGGCTCGAGGTGCACCTGATCGACCCGTTCCCGCCGGGGCCCGGCCGGGTGTGGCGCTACGACCAGTCACCCCTGCTGCGGATGAACTCCATGCCCGAGGACGTCACGATGTTCACCGACTCCTCGGTGAAGATGGCCGGCCCGGTGTGGCCGGGGCCGTCGCTGCTGGAGTGGGCGCGGAAGGTGCGTGACGGCGGGCGCGACGCCGACGTGCCGCCCGACGTCGCCGTCGAGCTGTCGGCGCTCGGCGCCTTCGACTTCCCCACCCGGCGCCTGCAGAGCGCCTACCTGACCTGGGTGTACCGGAAGGTCGTCGAAGACCTGCCCGAAGGCATCGACGTCGTCGAGCACGCGGTCCGCGCAACCGGGGTCGACGGCCGCACCGTCAGCCTGTCCGACGGAACGGCGATCGTCGCGGACGCCGTCGTCTTCACCGTCGGCCACCTCGACGCGGAACCCGGCGAGCGGGAGCGCGAGCTGGTGGCGTTCGCCGCGCGGCACGGGTTGTCCTACTACCCGGCCGGCTACACCGCCGACGTCGACTACGCCGGTGTCGAGCCGGGCGAAACCGTGCTGGTGCGCGGGTTCGGGCTGGCGTTCGTCGATCTGATGCTGCTGCTGACCGAGGGCCGCGGCGGGCGGTTCGAGGACCTCCCGTGCGGCGGCCTCCGCTACCACCCGAGCGGCGCCGAGCCGGTGCTGCACGTCGGCTCGCGGCGCGGGGTGCCCTACCACGCGAAGATCGGCTACCGGCCGCGCGGGAAACCGTTGCGGCTGCCCAGGTTCTTCGACGCCTACGCGATCGACGCGCTGGCCGGGCCCGTCCTCGACTTCCGCCGGGACGTCTGGCCGCTGATCGCGAAGGAACTGGCCTGGGGTTACTACAGCGAGCTGTTCACCGGGCACCCCGGCCGCGTCCGCATGGACTTCGCCGTGTTCGCCGACGCCTTCGCCGACCTGGCCTGGGATTCGCCGTCCATGCGGGACCTCGTCGCGCGGGCGGTACCGGCCGAGGTCGACCGGCTCGACCTCGACCGGCTGGACCGGCCGATGGCGGGCCGCGGGTTCGGCACGGCGGAGGAGTTCGGGAAGGAACTGCGCAAGTACATCGAAGCGGACCTGGCGCGCCGGGCGGATCAGGAGTTCAGTGCCGACCTCGGTGCCTTCATGGCGTTGCTGTCGGTGTACGGCCAGCTGCCCGTCCTGATCCAAAAAGGACGCCTCGGCGCCGGGTCGCAGGTGTCCGATGTGGACGGCTGGTTCCACGGGTTCTTCTCCTACTACGCCAGCGGTCCGCCTCCGCGCCGCCTGGAGGAGTTGCTGGCGCTGCACGAAGCCGGGCTGGTTTCCTTTGCCGGTGCGGAAATGCGGGTCACGGCGGAACGCGGCGTCTTCGTGGCGTCGTCGGCGAGCCACCCGGAGGTCGTCGAGGCCCGCACGCTGATCGAGGCGCGGCTGCCGGAGCCGAGCGTGACCCGCGCGGCCGACGGCCTGCTCCGGCAGCTGCGCGACGCGGGTGAGCTGGCGGAAGAGACGGTGGCGGACCCGGTGACCGGCGCCCGGCTCCCGTCGGGCCGCATCCACACGCGGGTGTCGGATTCCCGGCTGCTCGACGGTGCCGGCCGCCCGCACCCGCACCGGTTCGCGGTGGGCCCCCACACGAGCGCCCGCTCGGCGGCCGCCTTCACCCGGCCGCGGACGAACGCGTTGTCCTTCCGCCAGAACGACGCGGTGGCGCGGGAAATCCTGGCGCTCGTGAGTGGTGATCCGGGTTAGCGCCCCTCACGAGGCCCAGGCGACCAGCTCGCCGAGAACCTGCTCCGGGGCGGGCATTCCGGCGATCTCGGCCGCAACGGCCCGAGCGACCTCCCGCGCCGCCGGGTCGTCCAGCAGCTCGCGGGCCGCCGCCTCGATCGCGTCGATCCGGATGTCCTCGCCTGCCAGGGCCTTGGCCGCGCCGAGTGCCGACAGCGTCTCCGCGTTCGCGAACTGGTCGGCGCCCTGGGGCAGGATCAGCTGCGGCAGGCCGGCGGCGAGCGTGCCGAGCACCGTCCCGGTGCCGCCGTGGTGCACCACCAGGCCCGCGTGCCGCAGCACCTCGGCCTGCGGCACGAAACCCGCCACCCGCACCCGTTCCGGCAGCTCGCCCAGCGCCGCGGGATCGCCGGGGCCGACCGCCAC
Source organism: Amycolatopsis sp. lyj-346 (assembly GCF_046548975.1). Lineage (NCBI taxonomy): Bacteria > Bacillati > Actinomycetota > Actinomycetes > Pseudonocardiales > Pseudonocardiaceae > Amycolatopsis > Amycolatopsis sp. lyj-346. Next base: position 719,688 of record NZ_JAJPWT010000001.1, on the reverse strand, counting down.
CAGCACGTCCACCGGCAGCCGTGCCAGTGCGGCGATCGCCCCGCGCAGCACCTGCGTCGCCCCGAAGACCACGGTGCCCAGGGTCAGGTACACGAAGCCGTCCCGCGGGAGCGGCGGCAGCGGGACGGCGGCGTTGTACTGCGTCGGGCGCATCCGGAACACCGTCGGCACGGCCGCCGTGCCCGGGTCGCGGACGCTGTCGGGCCAGACGTCGATGCAGGCGTCGCCGAGCATGGCGTCCGCGGGCCGGGCACCCCAGAGCGGCGCCAGCCGCTCGGCCGCCACCGCGAGCACCTCCGGCGGCATCGACCGGCCGATCACCAGCGAGGCAGCCGGGACACCCGCCTGCCGCGCCAGCGCACCCGCGCCGACGTCACTCTGTTCGTAAACCACCAGATCCGGCCGCAGCCCGGGCAGCAGCGGGCGCAGGTCGGCCATCGTCGCCTGGGGAAGCAGCTCGGCGAACATCGTGATGCCGACGTCGAGGAAGCCGGCGTCCTCGCCGTGCCGCCGCTTGGCCTCGGCTTCCGCGTCGCCGATGGAGATGCCGACGCGGTGGGCCTCGAAGCCGAGCTCACGCACCTTCGGCACGAACGCCTCGCCGGTGCCGAAGACGACCTGGTGCCCGGCCGCGCGTGCCGCGTTCGCCAAGGGGAGCAGGGGAAAGAGGTGGCCGTACGCCGGGCGGCACGTGAAGAGGATCCGCACCGCCGCAGCGTACCGGCGTCAGCAGCGGTTGAGCATGTCCGTCAGCGCGGTCTTCTCGGCGGAGTTGATCGTCAGCTTGAACTTGTACTTCACCGCGACCCACATCTTCGCGTAGGTGCACCAGTAGCCGACCAGCGGCGGCTTCCACTGGTCGGGCGACTTGTCGCCCTTCTCCTGGTTGACGTTGTCGGTCACGGCGATCAGCTGCGGGTCGGTGAGGTCGTTCGCGAACGCCCGGCGCTGCTCGGTCGTCCACGACGACGCGCCGGTGCGCCACGCGTCGGCCAGCGGCACGACGTGGTCGATGTCCACATCGGACGCCACGGTCCAGGTCGCGCCGTCGTAGGGGCTGACCCACTTCCCGGAGGTCGCGGCGCAGTCGGACCCGGTCACCACGTTCGTGCCGTCGCGCTTGAGCACCACTTCGCGGGTGTTGCAGCTGCTGCCCTGGTCGATCCAGTGCGGGAACTTGTCGCGGCTGTAGCCGGTCTGCGAGCCGTCGGCCTTGACGGTCAGGGTCGCGAGCTCGGACTTCGCCGTGGTGGCCGACGGGATGCCCGGCGGGGTCGCGTCGGCGACGCCGGCCAGGGTGCCGGACAGCAACGCGGTGACGGCGAGAATGGTGAACGAATGACGAACAGTACGCCTGGTTGGCATCTTGCTGCCTCCGGGTTAGAAGTGGGGACAACTAACCTTGAGGCACGAGAGTGGCGCGTACAACACGTATAGGTGACATGCTGCTGGCCGTCAATGAACACCGCGTTACTCACGGGCCACCGTTGCGGTGACGATCAGAGGGCGCCCCGGACCAGCCGCAGGTCCTCGGTGTGCCGGTACCAGGTCCACTTGTTCACCGCGCGCTCGTGGACGACGTCGTCGCGCACCGGCCGGGTCGGGATGCAGCCGATCTGGAACGCCCGCGAGTACAGCGTCGACGGCCGCTTGAAGATCGTGCCCTTCACGACGCGGACGGCCAAGCCGGGGCCGCCCGGGTCCGGCGTCACCTCGATCGACGCGGCCGGCCCCCGCAGGGCCACCTGCTCGTCGGCGTAGGCCACACCGCGGACCATCCGCAGCTGCCCGCGCCCGACGAGCACGCCGCCGACGTCGTCGCGGATCAGCGGTACCGGGTCGACCTCGCCGCGCAACGCCAGCGCGAGCGCCCGCAGCGGCGTCTTCGGCAGCCCCCACAGCGCGCCGACGACCGAGTCCGGCGACGACGGCACGAACCCGACCGACACGCCGGAGAGCGCGTTCTTGCGAAGCAGGCGCAGCACGACCGCGGCGAGGTCCGCGTCCGTGCCGGACACCACCAGGTGATCGTGTTCGCCCAGCAAGGGGTCGATTTCCGCCTTGCCGGGACGGCTCGGCACGCGGATCGACTCGACGTCGTCGACCTCTTCGAAGCCGGCCGAGTCCTCGCCACAAGCCACCACTATTCCGCGCACCCGCGGGTCCTCCGTTACGCTCATGCACCGGCATTTAGCAGCGCCACCGGTGTCCGTCCGGGACACTAAACCTCACGTCGTCGAACACCTGGAGTGTCACATGCCGGCCATCGTGCTCATCGGTGCCCAATGGGGAGACGAAGGCAAGGGCAAAGCCACCGACCTGATGGGTGACCGCGTTCAGTGGGTCGTCCGCTACCAGGGTGGCAACAACGCCGGTCACACGGTTGTCCTGCCGAACGGCGAAAACTTCGCCCTGCACCTCATCCCGTCCGGCATCCTGACCCCGGGCGTGACGAACGTCATCGGGAACGGCGTGGTGGTGGACCCCGGCGTGCTGCTCGACGAGCTCTCCGGCCTCGAAGCGCGGGACGTGGACACGTCCAAGCTGCTGATTTCGGCCGACGCGCACCTGATCATGCCGTACCACGTGGCCATCGACAAAGTCACCGAGCGGTACCTCGGCAGCCGCAAGATCGGCACCACCGGCCGCGGCATCGGGCCGTGCTACCAGGACAAGATCGCCCGCGTCGGCGTCCGCGTGCAGGACCTGCTCGACGAGAAGATCTTCCGCCAGAAGGTCGAAGCCGCGCTGGAGTTCAAGAACCAGGTGCTGGTGAAGGTCTACAACCGCAAGGCGCTGGACGCCGACCAGGTCGCCGACGAGGTGCTGGCGGCGGGCGAGAAGTTCGCGCACCGCATCGCCGACACGCGCCTGCAGCTCAACCAGGCGCTGGAGCGCGGTGAAACCGTGCTGCTGGAGGGGTCACAGGGCACGCTGCTCGACGTCGACCACGGCACGTACCCGTTCGTGACGTCGTCGAACCCGACGTCCGGCGGCGCGAGCGCGGGGTCCGGCATCGGGCCGGGCCGCATCGGCACGGTCCTCGGCATCCTCAAGGCCTACACCACGCGCGTCGGCTCCGGCCCGTTCCCGACCGAGCTGCACGACGAGTCCGGCGAGTACCTGCGCAAGCAGGGCGGCGAATTCGGCGTGACGACGGGCCGCTCGCGCCGCACCGGCTGGTTCGACGCGGTGATCGCGCGGTACGCGGTGCGCGTCAACGGCATCACCGACTACTTCCTCACGAAGCTGGACGTGCTGTCCGGGCTGGAGAAGGTACCCGTGTGCGTCGGCTACGAAGTCGACGGATTCCGCACGCAGGACATGCCGATGACGCAGACCGACGTGCACCACGCGATCCCGATCTACGAAGAGCACCCGGGCTGGTTCGAGGACATCTCGGCGTGCCGCACGTTCGAGGAGCTCCCGGCGAACGCCCGCGCGTACGTCGAGCGCCTGGAAGAGCTGTCCGGCGCCCGGATTTCGGCGATCGGTGTCGGCCCGGGCCGCGAGCAGACGATCGTGCGGCACACGTTCGTCTGAGGTTCCGGCTAGGTCAGCTTGGTGCTGACCGGCGTCTCGTTGCGGAACAGGTCGAGCACCGGGCAGTGCTCGTCGACCTCGCGCTTGAGGTCTTCGTAGCGCTCCCGGCTCGCCGGCCCTTCGAGCTCGACGGACACGCGGACGTCCCCGAACCCGGGCCGCGTGTTGAAGGAGAAGCCGAAGAAGCCGTGCAGGTCGAGGTCCCCGTCGACGGTGACCTTGATGGAGTCGATCGGGATCCCCCGCTTCGCCGCCCAGAACTGGTAGGTGATGACCTGGCAGGACCCGAGCGCGGCCAGCGCGTACTCGACGGGATTGGCGGCCTGGTCGGTCCCGCCGAGCGCGGCCGGTTCGTCGACGGTGAACCGGTGGTCCCGCACCTTGACCTCGACCTCGGTCTTCGTCCCGGGCTTGAGAACGTGGTCAACGCTGAAGGAGACGGCAGCGTTGTGCGGATCGGCGTCAACGGCCTTGCGGGTGCCTTCGATGACTTCGGTCAGCGACATGGGCTCTCCTGAAGATCGGAATTTCGCTTCAGGGTGGGCGAATCCACGGCGGCCCGCTCGGGTTCTCAATTTCTGGGAGACGGCACGTCCGGCATGCGGAAGCGCTTGCCCGCTCGCGTTGAAGGCGATAACGGCAAGTAGCTCAGGTCTCACCTGCGACGGCGGCAAGCCCGTGGTAGCCGTGAGTTTCGGCCAGCTGCGAGGCGGCACCGAGGTAGTGGCCGGCCTGTTCCGGTGAACCGGCAGCCCGGTGGACCTGCCCGATGGTGATGAGCGCTTCACACTCGTCGAACCGGATGCCGGTTCGACGGGCGAGGCGAAGGGCGTGGTGACCGCTGAGCAGGGCACGAGCGTGGAGACCGCCGGCGAGCCTGCTCACCGCGAGTGCGGCGTACCCGGCGATCTCGGCGCCGGCGTCGTCGATGCCGCGCCCGGTCTCGAGTGCTTCCTCCGCGAGGCGAATGGCGCGGGCAGCGTCGCCGGTGCCGGCGTGGACTCGGCTGAGCACCGCGAACGCATAGGCCTCGGTGCACCGATCGTTCGCGCGCCGCGCGAGCTCCGCGGCCTCTTCGGCAGCGCAAAGGGCCGTTTCGTAATCGGCGGCGCGGAAACGCACGCGCGCGAGCAGGACCAGGTCGTCCGGACAACGCGTGCCGGCGGCGCGCGAGGCGTGGATCCTGGTCGCCTCGGCCAGCCGGCCCCGGTGTTCGTGGAGAACCCCGAGATTGCGGCGGCAGATCGGGTTCCGTTCCGGTTCGAGGGCGCCCGCCTCGGTGAAGAGCGCGCCTGCCCGATCGAGATCGCCGGTGACGAGGTGGAGGGTGGCCAGGTTTTCCAGCACGCTGACCACGCCCCGCTGGAAACGGAGCGCGCGGTAGAGCCGGAGAGCGGCTTCGAAGTGGGTGATGGCGGGTCCGAAGTCGTACCGGTGTGCGCAAGTGGCGGCGAGGTTGTTGTGCGCGGCAGCCCGCAGGTCTGGTTCGCCGGTGGCTTCCGCGGCGGCGAGGCCGATCCGGGCCAGTTCCGGTCCTTCCGCGAGCCAGGTTGTCATGCAGTGGCCGCGGAAGGCGTCGACGAGCTGCCAGGTCCGCCCTTGGTGCCGGTGGGCGTGGGCGCGGCGGATCGCCGCGACGAGGTTGGGGACTTCGTCGTCGAGCCACGTCCGCGCGGCTTCCTCGCTGTCGAACCCGCACTGCTGGTGCGGTGAAGACTGGCGCAGGACGAACGGGTACAGCAGATCGGCGGCGGCAGTGGTGCGGGCGAGGTAGTAGTCGAGCAGGGCGCGCGTCGCCGTGTCGCGTTCTTTCCCGGAGCACTCGAGGTCCGCGCGTTCGACGGCGTACCGGCGGAGGAGTTCGTGCAGGCGGTAGCGTCCCGGCGCATGCTCCTGGACGAGGTGGGCCAGGGCCAGCCGTTCGAGGTGGCGGGCCGTCGTCGAGGCCGGGGCACCGGTCAGCGCGGCGGCCGCGGCCGGGGTCGTGTCCGGGCCGGGAACCAGGCCGAGCAGCCGGAACGTACGGCGGGTTGCGGTGTCGAGCGCGGCGTAGGACAGGTCGTAGGCGCCCCGGACCGCGCTGGTTCCGCCGTCGGTCGTCAAGCTGTCCAGCACACCGTGGGCATGCAGGTCGGCGAGGTGGTCGGAGACCCGGCGGGCGGCCCGGTACCGGAGCTGGGCACCGGCGATGCGCAGGGCGATGGGCAGCCGCGCACACGTCTCGGCCAGTTCGGCGGTGGCCGACGGTTCGCGGGCCGCGCGTTCGGGACCGATCGCGGTCGCAAGCACGGCGACCGCGTCAGCCGCATCGAGGACGTCCAGCGTGAGGTGCTGGGCGCCGTCGAAAGCGACCAGGCCGTCGAGCCGGTTGCGGCTGGTCACCAGAACCACGCAATTCGGCGCCGCAGGCAGCAACGGCCGGATGTGGCCGGGATCGAGCACGTCGTCGAGCACGCAGAGGACGGACTTGGCCGCCAGCACGGATCGGTACAACGCCGCGGCTTCATCGAGGTCCTCGGGGATTTGCCGCGCCGGAACCCCCAACGCACGCAGGAACCGCACGAGAACGGGGCCGGGCCGGGCCGAACGACGGAGGTCGGCGTACAGCTGCCCGTCGGGAAAGCGGTCGCGGACCCGGTGCGCCCACTGCGTCACGAGGTCCGATTTGCCGACCCCGGCGGTTCCGACGACGACGCCGAGGCGCGGGCCGTCGCCGCCGGGCAGCAGCCGGTCGAGCGCCTGCAGTTCGGTGCGCCGTCCACGAAATCCCGAAGCAGCACGGGGAAGCTGCGCGGGGCGCAACGCACAAGGCTCGGGGATGGCCTGGTGCCGCAGCACGGACAAATGTGCGTTGCGCAGCTCGGAGCCCGGTTCGGCGCCCAGATCGCCGGCCAGCCTGCTGCTGATCGTGTCGTAGGCGTCGAGCGCCGCTGCCTGTTGCCCGGCGGCGGCCAGCGCGAGCATCAGCAGTGCCCAGAGCCGTTCGTGCAGCGGGTGGTCGGCCACCAGCCGGTGGAGCTCGGCGGCCACGTCCGCACAGGCACCCAGGTTGAGCCGCGCGCGGCAGTGGTGTTCGACGGCGGCGAGCTGCATCTCGACCAGCCGTTGCGTCTCGCCCTCGACCGTGGCGGTAGCGGCGAGGTTGCCCAACGGTCGTCCTCGCCACAGAGCCAGGGCCCGCTCGAGCGTCTCCGCGGCGCACTCGTCATCGCCGGCGAGCAGCGCCCGGTGGCCCGCCGCGGCGAGGCGCTCGAACCGCTCGGCATCGAGCTCATCCGGCTGGACTTTGATGAGATAGCCACCGGCCCGGGCGTGGATGCGGTGGGCACCGCCTTGCAGCGTGGCGAGCTGCCGGCGCAATTGGCCGACGTGGGTGCGCAGGTTCGCCGGTGCCGACGGTGGAGCCGTCTCACCCCAGATCACCTCGATCAACCGGTGCGGTGGAACCACTACGCCGGGCGCCAGCAGGAGGGCGGCAAGCAGCGCGCGCTGCCGCTGTGAGGCCAGCTGCAGGTGCACGGTTCCCGACCGGACCTCGACCGGGCCGAGGAGCAGGAACTCCACAGCATCCCTCCCCCCGCGAGCGTGGCTTGACCAGTCGATGTTCGCCGGATGTGCCGATCCTGTACAGCCGCACTGACACCTTCGGCATCGCCGGGTGCGGTGCCGGCGGCGCGCACGGAGGGGCGAGGGGGCTCGCCGTGCGCGCCGCCGGGAGGGTGAAAAGCCCACGCTCTTCGTCATCACGTCCATGATGAGATCTTTCGAAGTTGGCCGGTTTCCCGCTCTCTGGGAAGCCCGAAACCGGCCGGCGCCCCTCGCTAACTTGGGGTCATGACCATCGGAGTCGCGCTGCCGTCCGGTGACACGGACTCGGCACCGAACCTCGTCGAAGAACTCATCACCCAGACCCGGCAAGCCGCCGAGGCCGGGCTGAAATCCGTCTGGTTCTCCCAGCTGCCCCACGGCCAGGACGCCATCGCGATCGCCGCGCTCGCCGGGCGGGAAGTGCCCGGGATCGAGGTCGGCACCTCCGTCGTGCCCACCTATCCGCGGCACCCGCTGCTGGTCGCGAGCGCCGCGCAAACCGCGCAGGCCGCCACCGGGGGGCGGTTCACGCTCGGGATCGGGCTCGGCGCGAAGAGCTTCCTCGGCCCCCTTTACGGCCTCGACTACCCGCCGCCGATCCGGCACCTGCGCGAGTACCTGACCGTTCTCCGGCAGGCCTTCGCCGGGGAAGCCGTCGACTTCGACGGCGAGACCGTACTGGCGCACTCGATCGGTCCGTCCACTGTGGCCGGTGGCGGGGACGTGCCGGTCGTCGTCGCCGCCATGGGGCCGCAGGCCCTGGCCGTCACCGGTGAGCTCGCCGACGGCACCCTCCCGTACCTCGCCGGGCCGAGAGCGCTTTCCGAGCGGATCGTCCCGGCCTTTCCCGCGGGGAAGCGGATCATCGCCGCCGTCCCGGCCGTCGTCACCGACGATCCCGACGCCGTCCGCGCGCTGGCCGTCGAGCAGATGGCCTTCTACGGGCAGATTCCGTCGTACCGGAAGATCCTCGACGCGGAAGGCGTGGACCACCCCGCCGAGCTGGCCCTGATCGGTGACGAAAAGACCGTCGCGCGGGGCATCCAGCGCTACTACGACGCCGGCGCCACCGACGTCGTCCTCACCCAGGCCGGGATCCGCTCCGCCGAGGAGCGCCTGCGGACCTGGGCGGCGCTCAGCCCGACCGGTTCGTGAGGGTCGCCGACACCGAAAGTTCCTCCAGATCCAGCTCCCGCAGCACTTTCTGCAGCACTTCGTCGTCGAGGCGGCCCGCGCGGTTCTCCTCGATCATCGCCTTGCGCTGGGTGATCAGCAGTTCGCGCCGGGCCTTCGCGAACTGGGCCTGCGGGCTGCCCGAATGGTCCTCGCCGGACAGCGTGATCGCCGCCTTGGCGAACCGGTAGCGCATGTCGATCAGCCGTTCCAGGCGCTCCTTCAGGTGGGCGATGCGCTCCGGTGGCAGGTCCAGGGCGGCGAGCCGCTCGTGACCGATCTCGCGCAGCCGTTCGTGCGCGGCCTGCTTCGCGACTTCGCGCGCGGCCAGTTCTTCGGCTTCGTCGCGGGCGGCCTCGTCCGGGTCCTCGACCTTCAGGGCCCGGATCAGCGGCGGCAGCGTCAGCCCCTGGAGCAGCACCGTGCCGATGGCCACGGTGAACGCGAACAGCTGGATCTCCGCGCGGCCGGGGGTGCCCGCCGGGACGCCGGCCGCCGCGGCGAGCGTCACCACGCCGCGCATGCCCGTCCACGAGACCACCGCCAGCACCCGCCACGACGGTGCCGCGCGGCCGCGGCCGAACAGCCGCATCGCGCGCGGCAGGTACGCGGAGACGAACACCGCCGGGATCCGGACCAGCACCGTCACCGCCAGCACGGCGGCCGCGACCAGCGCCAGTGTGCTGTTGTCGCGGGCCGCGTGCTGGGCGCCGTCCAGCACGAACGGCAGCTGCAGCCCCATCAGCGCGAACACCAGCGCTTCCAGCAGGACGTCGATCGACGCCCACACCGATCTGTCCTGCATGCGGGTCGCGGGTGAGGCGTACAGCGAGCGGTGGCCGAGGTAGAGGCCGGCCGCGACGACGGCGAGCACGCCGGACCCGCTGAAGTCGTCGCCGAAGGGGTGCAGGTGCTCGGCGGTGACGTACGCGGCGAACGGCACGATGATCCCGAACGCCGACTCCATCAGCGGGTCGTCGAGCAGCCGCCGGATCAGCACCACGACCGCGCCGATCGCGAGGCCGGTCGCGATGCCCAGCACGGTCGCCACGCCGAACACCGCGAACCCGTGCCCGGCCGAGCCCGCGGTGCCCGCGACCGCGGCGAGTGCGACCTTGTACAGCGTCAGCGCGGCGGCGTCGTTGACCAGGCTCTCCCCGGTCAGCACGGCCATCATCCGCCGGGGCAGGCCGAGCTTGCGCCCGATCGCCACCGCCGTCACCGCGTCCGGCGGAGCCACGACCGCGCCGAGGACCAGCGCCGACGCGAACGGCAGGTCCGGCAGCAGGAGGTGCACCACGACGGCGACGACCACGGCGGTCACGGCCACCAGCACCACGCCGAGCGTGATGATCGGCCGCAGAGCCGTCTTGAAGTGCGTCAGCGAGCTCTCGAGCGACGTCGAGTAGAGCAGCGGCGGCAGCACCACGGTGAGGATCAGCTCCGGCTCGAGCTCCAGCCGGGGCACACCGGGGATCAGGGCGACGCCGAGCGCGACGACCACCACCAGCAGGGGCGCGGACAGGTTGTAGCGCCGCGCGACCGCGGTCAGCGCCAGCGAGCCGGCGAGCACGCCCATCAGCGTCAAAAGTTCCACTCGCCGCATCTTTCCGCAGGTCGCACGGCCTTGCTCGGCTTCCGTTCAGCGGAAAAGCGCTGGATTGTACCGGATCCCACATGCATACTTGTTCGCAATGCGCACACCTGTGCGGAAGACGTGCACCGACGCACCTCCGGAGGTTCTGATGTCCCCTGGCACCCGCGGCTGGGTCGTGCCCCTGGCCTGGACAGCCGTCCTGCTCGACGGGTTCGACCTGGTCGTGCTCGGCACCGTGCTGCCGGTGCTGCTGCGCGGCCACGTCTGGGGCCTGACGCCGGCCACGGCGTCGGTCGTGTCGACCGTCGGGCTCGCCGGGATGATGCTGGGCGGGCTGGCGATCGGCACGGTCACCGACGTCATCGGCCGCCGGAAATCCCTGATCATCTCCGTGACGCTGTTCTCCCTGTGCACGCTGCTGTGCGCCTTCGCGCCGTCGACGTTCGTCTTCGGGCTGCTGCGGTTCATCGCCGGGCTCGGCCTCGGCGGCTGCCTGCCGACGGCGATCACGCTCGTCACGGAGTACGCGCGCCAGGGCAGGTCCGGCAGCGCGACGACCACCGTGATGACCGGCTACCACGTCGGCGCGGTGCTGACCGCGTTGCTGGGCATCGTGCTGATCTCGCCGCTGGGCTGGCGCGCGATGTTCGTCGCCGGCGCGCTGCCCGCCGTCGTGCTGGTTCCGCTGATGCTGAAGTACCTGCCGGAGTCCGAGACGTTCGAGCGGGTCCGCGAGACCGAGCGGTCGGCCGGGCACGCCGTCGCCGGGCTGTTCCGCGGCGGCCTGCTGCGCGCGACGATCGCGTTCTGGGTCACCTCGTTCATGGGCCTGCTGCTGGTCTACGGGCTGAACACGTGGCTGCCGGAGATCATGCGCCAGGCCGGGTACCCGCTGGGCGCCGCGCTGAGCCTGCTGCTGACGCTGAACGTCGGGGGCATTGTGGGCCTGCTCGTCGCGGGCCGGGTCGCCGACCGCGTCGGCATCCGCCCGTCGGCGATCGCCTGGTTCTGCGCGGGCGCGGTGTTCCTCGCCCTGCTGAGCGTGAAGCTGCCCGCCGTCGGGCTGTATGCGGCGGTGTTCCTCACCGGCTGCTTCGTGTTCAGCGCCCAGGTGCTGGTGTACGCCTACATCGGCCGGCTCTACCCGGACGCGATCCGCGCGACCGGCCTCGGCTGGTCGGCGGGCATCGGCCGCATCGGCGCGATCTCGGGCCCCATCCTCGGCGGCGCACTGCTGACGGCGGGAATCGCGTACCCATGGGGTTTCTACGCATTCGCACTGGTCGGCGCCCTGGGCGCGGCGGCCGTGGCGGTGGTCCGCCCCGGCCGCCACGCGCCGTCACCGGAGGTCAGCCCAGTTCCTTCAGTTCCTGTTCCACCGCGGCCAGTTCCGCCTCGGAACCCTGGACCTTCGGCCCCGTGAACCACTTGCGGGCCGAGATCACCCACCACAGGCCGGCCCCACCCAGCACCACGAGGAAGGCGATCGGCGTGTAGTTGAACGAATCGGCCGTCACCGGCGAAACCTGCGGCAGCATGAAGAGCACGAAGATCAGCGCGACCCACACGGTCGCGATGATGCCGATCGGCTTGCCCCAGCGGCCGAGCGTCCACGGTCCCGGCTCGAACGAGTCGCCGCGGCGGACGCGCAGGAACACCGGGATCACGTACGCCACGTACAGCCCGACCACGGCGATCGACGTCACCGCGGCGTAGGCCGTCGCGCTCCACAGGTACGGCAGGGCCAGCACCAGTGCGCCGCCCGCGGCGAGCCACACGGCGTTGGTCGGCGTCTGCGTCCGCTTGTTGATCTTGTGCCAGAAGCCCGAACCCGGGATCGCGCCGTCGCGGGCGAACGCGTAGATCATCCGCGAGTTCGCCGTCACCGAGGCCATGCCGCAGAACAGCTGGGCGCCGATGCAGATCAGCAACAGGAACTTGCCGGTGACCGCGCCGGTCGCGTCGATGAAGATCTGCGCGGGCGGGACGCCGGTGGCCGAGCCGACCGCGCCGTCGTAGTCCTGGATGGCGAAGGTCAGGCCGATCAGCAGGATCCAGCCGGCGACGAGGGAGACGACGATCGACATGACGATGCCGCGCGGCCCGGCCGTCGCCGCGCTCTTCGTCTCCTCGGTCATGTGCGCGGAGGCGTCGTAGCCGGTCAGCGTGTACTGCGCGACCAGCAACCCCAGTGCGAAGACGTAGAACGTCGAGCCCCAGCCCGTTTGGTTGACGAAGCTGCCGAAGACGAACGACGCGTCCTGGTGCTTGGCCGGCACGAACACCAGCACGCCGACGATCACCAGCACGCCGATCAGGTGCCACCACACGCTGACGTTGTTGAGGATCGCCACGATCCGGACGCCGAAGGTGTTCAGCAGGCCGTGCACCACGAGGATGATCGCGAGCAGCAGGATCGTGTGCCCCGGCGTCGCTTCGAAGCCGAACTGCAGGTCGAGGAACGCGTTGAGGAACAGCGCCGCCCCGAAGTCGATGCCCGCGGTGACCGCGATCTGGCCGATGAGGTTGAACCAGCCGGTGAACCACGACCACGCGGGGCCGGACTTGTTCGGCGCCAGCTTCGCGGCCCAGTAGTACAGCCCGCCGGCGGTCGGGTAGCTGGAGCAGACCTCGGCCATGCCGAGCCCGACCAGGATCACGAACACCCCGACCAGCGGCCAGCCCCAGATCATCGCGGCCGGGCCCCCGGTCTTCATGCCGAAGCCGTAGAGCGTGAGGCAGCCGGAGAGGATCGAAATGATCGTGAAGGAGACGGCGAAGTTCGAGAACGCCGACATCGTCCGTTTGAGCTCTTGGGCGTATCCCAGCTGGTGTAGCCGGGCGGCGTCGTCGTCGGGGGGAGTGGTCTGCTGGTCGGAAACGTCCATCGGGCACCTCTTGAAAGGTATGCGGCCAGACCATTGAATTTCGCCGAAGGTAGCCCCGGTCCCGGAGGGTGTCAAGCCTTCGTGAAGAACTCGTCCAGCCGCCGCAGCCGGGGCCCGCCACCTCGGTGGTCGTTCGAGATCAGGGTCGCGGTGAGCCCGGACGACGGCTGGTGCCTGCTCCAGAACGTGACGCCGTGGTCGCCGCCCTCCAGGTGCACCACACCCGGCCGCGGCAGCCGGAAGCCGAGCCCGTAGCCGTCCGTGTGCGGGCGCAGCATCCGGTCCACCCACTCGCGCGGCACGATCCGGCCGTCGAGCAGCGCGGGCCAGAACTTCCGGAAATCCGGCGCGGAGCTGTAGATCCCGCCGTCGCCGTGCCCCACCACGGGCAGGCTGAACACGTTGGTGCGGCCGTCTTCGAGGTAGCCGGTGGCCGTCCGGGCGGGCAGCGCGTCCGAGCGGAGGAACGCCGTGTCCGTCATCCCGGCGGGCCCGCAGACCCGGTCGTGGACGAGCTCGGTGAAAGGTATGCCCGCGATCCGTTCGGCGATCAGGCCGAGGACGACGAACGCGCCGTTGTGGTAGCGGAACTCCTGGCCCGGCGGGGTCCTCTGCGGGAAACCGTCGAGCGCGGCGAGGTAGTCGGCCGACGTGGCGAGCAGGGGGTTCGGCGGTGGGTCGATCTCTTCGTCGCAGTAGTCGCCGATGCCGGAGGTGTGCGTCAGCAGGTGCTCGACGGTCACCCGGTCGTCGATCAGCGGCAGGTCGCCGCCGAGGACCTCCCGTGCGGTGGTCTCCAGCGCCAGCCGCCCCTCGGCGATCAGGCCGACGACGACCAGCGCGGTCAGGCCCTTCGTGCCGCTGGCGATCGCGAACCGGGTTTCGACGGTGTTTTCGACCCCGTGGGCGACGTGCGCGTACCCGGACGCCTCGGCGAGGAGCGTTTCGTCTCCGCGGCTGACGAGCACGACACCGGAAAAGGGCGCTTCCATGGACTCAGCGTCCACGGAAGCGCCCTTGACGGCAAAGCGATTACCGGCCGAGGAACGCGTGCAGCGACTCCAGCGCGGTGTCCGGCTGGTCGGCGAAGAAGCCGTCGACGCCGGCCTTGAGGAACGCCGTCTCCTCGGTGAAGACGTCACCGTAGGCGTCCGGCTCGGCCGACGAGCGCAGGTTCGCCGGCAGGAACGGGTTCTCGTTCCGGAAGGTGTACGGCTGCACCTTCAGGCCCGCCCGGTGCGCGTCCGCGACGAGCGCGGTCGGCCGGGTCAGGTTCCCGGCCGCGTCCAGGGGGATGATCTGCGCCTTCTCCGGCCCGAGGTACTTCGCGTACTTCGCGATCTCACGCAGCCCCTGCGGCGTCACGAGGTCCTTGTACGTCCGCGGGTCGCCCTTCGCGACGAGGTCCGCCGGGGCGCCGGTCGCCGAGGTCAGCTGCAGCAGCGGCGTCCGGACCTGCTTGTGCAGCGCGACCAGGTTCGACACCTCGAACGACTGGATGATCGCGGGCGCGTCCGGCCGGTCGAGGCCGTTGCGCTTCAGGATCGAGACCAGCTTCGGCTCGGTCGGGTTGCCGATGGACTGGAAGAACGTCGAGTGCTTGATCTCGGGGTAGGTGCCCAGCGTCCGGTGCAGCTCGCGGCCGAGGCGCCGGGTCAGGTCGAGCACCTCCTGGTAGGAGGCGATCTGGTAGCGGCCGTTGTAGAGCGTGTTGTGCGGCCGGTTCTGCGGGATCCGCTCGACCGCGCGCAGCGTCTTCAGCTCGGCCAGCGTGAAGTCCTGGGTGAACCACCCGGTCGTGCTGACCCCGTCGAGCACGACGGTCTTCTTCCGGTTCGCGAACTCGGGGTGCTTCGCGACGTCGGTGGTGCCGCCGATCTCGGGTTCGTGCCGGGCGACGAGCTGACCGTCCTTGGTGGGCACGAGGTCGACGTCGACCCAGTCGACGCCCATCCGGTAGGCGAGCTCGTAGGAGGCGAGGGTGTGCTCCGGCCGGTACCCGGGCGCGCCGCGGTGTCCGATGATCACGGGGTCATGGTGGCCCCGCCCGTGCGCGGCCGCATCGGCGGACCCGCTTCCGGCGGCACCCGGTTCGTCGGCACTGGCCGAACCGACCGCGACGCCGGTGACGCTCAGCAACGCGAGCCCGGCAAGTGCCAGCAAACCGACACGTCTGCGCTTCATCTGGTGACCTCTTTTCACTCAGGGTGTGCCCTGACTACTCGCGCCACCCTCGATGCCGCAAGCATCCGAACTACGTACCTGAGCGGTCGACACGGTAAACGGCACGTGGACTCCTGTTCGCGCGGTAGCCCGACCCTCGCTGGCCGTGTCCGGCCAGGTCGATCGCCAGGTGGCCCTTCGCGGCGACCGCGGGACGTCGGGGCTGTCGCGACGTTCAAAACCCGCTGCTGCACCCGGCTGATACCGGCGGCAGGGGCTACTCGGCCGACTTCGCCGGAAACCGCCCCTCGCCCGCCGGAAACCGCCCTCGCCCGCCGGGGGCGCCCCCCGGGTCCAGCGTATCGGCGACTTCCGACGAAACCTCCGGATCGCCGGGGCCGGAGGCCGAGTTGTCCACACCCGTGGAGACTTGTGGACAGGCCCGTCCGGCGCCGAGCCCCGGCCCCCGGCGACGGTGCGGTGTGCGCCGCGAACCCGGCCGGATACGCTGTGCGGCGTGCGCGTACTGGTAATCGGCTCCGGCGCCCGCGAGCATGCACTTGTCCTCGCGGCGTCCGGCGATCCCACCGTCACGGCTCTGGCCTGTGCGCCCGGCAACGCCGGGACGGCCGCGGTCGCCGAGCAGCTCGGTGTCGAAGCCGCCGATCCCGATGCGGTTGCCGGGCTCGCCAAGAGCTGGCAGGCCGACCTCGTCGTCGTCGGGCCCGAGGTGCCACTCGTCGCCGGCGTCGCCGATGCCGTGCGCAAGGCCGGCATCGCCTGCTTCGGCCCGTCCGCCGCCGCCGCGCGGATCGAAGGGTCGAAGGCCTTCGCGAAGGACGTCATGGCCGCCGCGAACGTGCCGACCGCGCGCTGCGAGGTCGTCGACAACCCGGCCCGCCTCGATGCCGCGCTCGCCCGCTTCGGCCCGACCTGGGTCGTCAAGGACGACGGACTGGCCGCCGGCAAGGGCGTTGTCGTCACGCCGGACATCGACGTCGCGCGCAAACACGCCATCATGCTGCTCGACGGCGGTCACCCGGTCCTCCTGGAGTCCTATTTGGACGGCCCGGAGGCGTCGCTGTTCTGCTTCGTCGACGGCAACACCGTCGTCCCGCTGCTGCCCGCGCAGGACTTCAAGCGCGTGGGCGACGACGACGCGGGCCCGAACACCGGCGGCATGGGTGCCTACGCGCCGCTGCCGTGGGCGCCCGAAAACCTGGTCGACGACTTGGTCGAGACGGTCGTCCAGCCGGTCGCCGACGAGCTGGTCAACCGCGGCGCGCCGTTCTCCGGCCTGCTCTACGCCGGCCTCGCGCTGACCTCCGATGGCCCGCAGGTCATCGAGTTCAACTGCCGCTTCGGCGACCCGGAGACGCAGGTCGTGCTGGCCCTGCTGCGCACGCCGATCGCCGGGCTCATGCACGCCACCGCCACCGGCAAGCTCGCCGAGCACCCGCCGCTGGAGTGGGCGGGCGGCGCCGCGGTCACCGTCGTCATCGCCGCCGACGGCTACCCGGGCAAGCCGCGGACCGGCGACATCATCACCGGGGCCGAGCTGGAAGGCGTCCTGCACGCCGGCACCCGCCGCCGTGACGACGGTGCCGTCGTCTCCTCCGGCGGCCGCGTGCTGTCGGTGGTCGGCACCGGCAAGACGCTCAAGTCGGCGCGCAAGCACGCGTACGAAACCGTCGAGAAGGTCCACCTCGCGGGCTCGCACCACCGCACGGACATCGCGCTGAAAGCGGCGAACGGCGAGGTCGGCGCCCCCTCGGCGAAACAGCGCGCCTGATTCCACGGATCGGGGGAACCGGCCGGGCCCGCTCTTCGTCCAAACTCAGGCTGCTACTACCTCCACGTTGGTAGCCTCGACGGGAGCCGGCCGGTCACTGTCCGTATGACGTCAGGGGAGCGCATGTCAGGACCCTCGTACGACGGCGTTGTTCCGGGGCTTCGCCCCGGGCCGGGGGCTCCGCCACCCGGACCCCCGCAAGACCTCAGTTCGGCCGTCCCGGTGGCGCCGGCGGCCGCGGACGTCCTGGTCCACCCGGACAAGCTCCTCGACGTCGCCCGGATCGTCGAAGAGCAGGCCAACGCCCTCGAAGACCAGCTGCTGACCAAGCTCGGCCAGCTGCGGATCGACGCGCCGTCCGCCGACGTGATCAGCACGCAGTCGGTCCAGGCCTGGAACACCCTGATCGCCGACGGCGACCGCTCCTACGCCGGCCAGGTCCGCGAGTACGTCGCCGGCCTCAAGCGCCTGGTCTCGCAGCTGCGCGAAGCCGCGAAGGACTACAAGATCAGCGAAGAGGAGAAGGCGGCGGTGTTCGGTGACCGCGGCAAGCACGGTGCGTAACCGGATCGCCGGAGGCGTGCTCGCGACGGCGGCGCTCGCCGGCTGCTCCGCGGGCACCGAAGGCACGCCGTACCCGGTCGAGACGGCCGCCACGGCCGCGTCGCAGAGCGCCAAGGCCGCCCAGCTGCCGCAGCGGCCGGCCGACCTGACGCTGCAGGGCGTCGACCTGTGCGAGATCTTCCCCCAGGTGCAGCTCGACGCGCTGAAGGTCACCAGCGTCCCGCGGATGGCTCCGGAACAGGACGGCCCGACCTGCGTGTTCGACGCCGACGGCGCCGAGCCGGTGCACTCCTACCACGTGCGGTCCGTCCCGGCGGATCTCGACCAGTGGATCACCGGGGCACGCAAGAAGAACAGCATGACCACCGAGCCGAAGACCATCGGTGGTCATCCGGCGCTGACGAACTACCGCGCGGCCGGCGACCCGGCCGACTGCGAAACGCTCGTCGGCGTCGCGAAGGGACAGACGCTCGCCGTCCAGACCTTCGCCATCACCCGCGGCCGGCTCACGCAGCCGCAGCTGTGCGACATGTCGGCCCACGCCGCCGACCTGGCGTTGCAGACCTTGAAAGCACGCAACTAGGGAGGGCGCGTGGAATTCTCCGAGCTCGCGGCCGGGATCCAGAACCACCGGTTCGACGGCTGGACCAACACCGCGATCGCCGACCAGATCACGCGGATGATCAACGGCGACGGCACCGGCAGCATCGGCACCGCCGTCGACGCGCTGAAGGCCGTCGCGACCGCGCTCGCCCACACCGACCAGACGCTGCGCGCGCAGCTGCTCGAACTCGGCGTCGAGTGGCAGAGCCAGGCCGGGGGCGCGGCCAGCCAGGTGTTCACCGAGCAGGCCGGCTTCTCCCAGGACGCCACGACGAAGGTCGCGCACGCCGCGGAAATGGTCTTCGAGCAGGGTGAGGCGTTCAACCGCACCAAGTACAAGCTGCCGGACGCCGAAACGGTCCGGAAGGGCGCGGGCGGCTTCACCCTCACCGACGGCCTGCTGATGAGCCTCATCGGCTTCGAGACCGACCACGCCCGGCAGGTCGAGGCCGCGAACGACGCCAAGGCCCAGGCGCAGCAGGCGTTGAACGAGTATGCCCAGCAGAGCGGCACGAACCTGCTCTCGACGCAGGCGCTGTCCGACCCGGAGTCGCTGAAGCTGGCCGCCCCCGGCGTGACGCCGGGCGTGCTGGACGTCGCGGGCGCCGCGGTCGCGGTGACGCCGGACGGCGGCGTGAAGCCGGCCTCGGACCAGGTCCGGTCGGTCCGCGTCGAGCCGCCGGTGGTGCAGCCGGTCTCCCACACCGTGCACGCCGATCCGCCGACCCCGGTCTACGGCGTCGCGGCCCAGCAGTCGTCCCGGCCCGCCCAGCAGCAGCCGCCGCGCCAGACCAGCTCGGCCGGCGCGGCCGGTGCTCCGCCCGCCCAGCACACGACGCCGAGTTCGACGACGCCGTCGGGCGCGAAGCCGCCGGCTTTCCAGCCCGGCCCGGGCTGGGTCCAGCCCCCGGGCCGCGGCACGTCCGGCGACCCGTCCGGCCGCTTCACCCCCGGCCCGGCGACCGGAGGCCAGGGCGAACCGTTCTGCCCGCCGGGTGCGCCCGGCGCGCAGCCGCCCGGCTCGGCCCCGGCGACGACGCCGATCAAGTCGCTCGGCGGCAGTGGCGGGGGGACACCCGGTGGCTCGACCGGCATCGACAGCTCCGCGAGCCGCGGCCCGGACGGGCTGCTGGCCAAGGGCCGCACGGTCGGCGCGATGCCGCAGGCCCCGCTCCAGCCCGGCCAGTACACGGGCGAACGCGGCTTCGTGGTGAAGCCCGGCGCGACCCCCGGCGACCTCGGTGCGGGCGCGGCGGCGATCGGCGCGGGCGTGGCCGGCGGCGCGTTGAGCGGCGACAAGGAACGTCAGCGGCGCGAGAAGGGCCAGCCTAAGGGCCCGGTGCGGCCGTTGCCGGTCGGCGAGCTGCCCGAGGAGGAAGCCGTCGCGCTGCGCAAGTCCGAGCAGATCAGCCCGAAGCAGAAGCCCGGCGAGACGAAGTACCTGTCCGAGGCGGCACCGCAGGAGGAGGACGCCGAGCACGTCCGCCGCTACGGCGTTGACGACCAGGACCTGTTCGCCGACCAGCGGATGGTGTCCCCCGACGTGCTCGGTGACCACGGCGGGGATGGTCGCTGACCGTGTCGCTCGTCCTGTCGGCCCTCGAGTTCGACGTGCTCTGGGAGTCCTTCGAACTGCCCCGGCGGCACGTCGCGCTGGACGTGCCGAGCGAAGGCACCACCCGCGCCGAGCGGCTCGAGCTGGTCGAGTCGGCGTGGGCGTCGCTGAGCGAGCGGCGCCTGGCCCGCAACCGGCGGGTGTCCGGCGAGCTGGCCGACCTGCTGCACCTGCTGGCGCGCCCGCAGTCCGCGCTGGATGTGTGGGTGTGGGCGGAACGCGAGATCCGTGGCCGCGCGGTCAGCCTGCGCGGCCACGCGGTGCTGGCGGTGGTGGACAACGGCGAGGTCTGGCTGATCCCGGCCACCGAGGACGGCCTGCCGGAGGCGGCGGTCTCGGTGGCGGGCGACCTCGGCCCGGGCATCGGCCAGACGGTCAGCCTTCCCTACGACGTCGTGAAATCCGCCGACGCGGCGGCGAAGGGTGACGCAAAGGCGCTGGTCACGGCGTTGGCCGACCGGGGGATACCGTTGTTCCAGGCCCAGGAGCTTTCGGGCATGCTGCTGGGCCAGGAGGCCCGCGGCCAGTTCGGCGCGGAACGCACCTCGCGCGACGGCGTGGTGCACCGCGCGGACCGGGTGGTGGCGTTCTTCGACACGGACGCGGGCCGCTACCTGTTCCAGGTGGGCCGCGACGGCGACGGCCGCGAGTGGGCCACGGTCACCCCGGCGGACAACGCCCTGCTGGCGACGAGGATCCGCGAACTGATGGCGGAGGCCTGATCCCCGCTGGGGGGAAGTTGGCGGAGATCCGTACCCGCGCTCCGGACGAAGTCATAAAGTAAGCGCGGGAACCGTCCTGGTCATGACGACGTCTGAACGGGCGGAGACAAGTTTCCGAAGGGGATGACGAACCGTGCCTGTCTACGACCCGGACTCGATGGCCATCGCGGCCGGCCAGGTGGAGAAGCTGAAGGACGAGTTCGAAAAGTCCAAGCAGAAGGTCACCGGCCTGGACCACGAGAAGGAAAGCCCCTTCGGCGGCATGGACGACACGGGCGACGCGCACGGCGCGGTCGGCAAGTTCAAGGACGGCGTGCACAACCAGTTCGACGCCGCGGGCAAGCACATGGAGGCGCTGGGGTTCGCCATGCGCAAGGCCGCCGGCCTGATCGCCGAGACCGACCAGGTCGGCGCGAGCGATCTCAAGCTGCACGTCGACAAATAAACAGGGGGCACCAGAGTGGGTCTGAACGGAGGCGGCGCCGGAACGCCGGACAACTGGGAAGCCTTCATGAAGAAGGTCGACCAGGTCGAAAAGGTCGATTTGGGAAAAATCACCGCGGCGGCCGCGCAATTCCGCGAGGCGGGCAAGAACGCCGGTGACCACAACGCTTCGCTGAAGAGCTCCACCGACGCACTGGACGCGAAGGTGTGGGCCGGTCCCGCGGCCGACGAGTTCTTCAAATACGTCCGCCAGGTCCGCGACGCGGGGACCAAGGTGCAGACCCACCTCGAGGATGTCGCCAAGGACCTCGACGACCTCGCGAAGACCCTCGACCAGATCAAGAAGAACGTCGGGGACAAGCAGCTCGCCGCGGAAAAGGCGGTCAACGAGCGCAACGCCACGGCCGAAACCCAGATCAACAACGCCTTGGCCGCGGCGAAGAAGGCCCACGACGAAGGCAAGCCGGCGCCCAGCCCCAGCGCCGACCAGATCCTGGCCACCGCCAAGACCGACATCCACAACATCACGGCCGGCTTCGACGGCGACGTCACCGGCCTGCAGACCCAGGCCGACACGGCGATCAAGGCGTCGCAGAAGCTGATGTCCCAGCAGATCGAGGGCGGCTACGACCAGGTCCCGCTGCCGAGCAGCTCGGCATCGGCCCCGAAGAGCACGGGCGGCATCCACAGCAACGGCTCCTCCCACGGCGGAGGCGGCGGCGGTGGGGGCGGCGGAGGCGGTGGCGGCGGCCTCGGCCCGAGCGGCGGCCCGCCTTCTTCACCGCCTCCGGGGAACGTCCAGCAGTGGATCCAGGAAGCCATGAAGGCACTGCAGGCGGCCGGAATTCCGGTGACGGAAGCGGACATTCCCAAGATTTGGGCGATTATTCAGCATGAATCGGGCGGAAATCCCAACGCTATAAACAACTGGGATTCCAATGCCGCCGCGGGGCACCCGTCCAAAGGGCTCATGCAGTGCATCGATTCGACGTTCAACGCCCACAAACTGCCCGGGCACGACAACATCTACAACCCGGTCGACAACATCATCGCCGGCGTGCGGTACTCCTTCGACCGGTACGGGAGCCTCGACAACGTGCCCGGCATCAAGGCCATGGCCCACGGTGGTGCCTACCGCGGCTACTAGCCTGGCCCCATGGCCGACCTCGGAGCTTTCGCCGGGCCCGCGTTGCGGGCCGGCGTGCCGCCCTTCCACGTCATGGACGTTCTCTCCGCGGCCGGGGCGCGGCAGCGCAGTCACGGCGATCTCGTGTCGCTCGCGGCCGGGCAGCCGTCCGCGCCCGCGCCGAAGCCCGTGCTCGAGGCCGCCCAAGAGGCCCTTCGCCGGAGCACCCTCGGCTACACCGAGCAGCTCGGTGTCCCCGAACTGCGCGAGGCCGTGGCCGGGCACTACCGGAAGCGGTACGACGTCGACGTCCAAGCGCACGACGTCGTCCTGACCACCGGCTCGTCCGGGGGTTTCCTGCTCGCCTTCCTCAGCGCCTTCGACCCCGGGGCGAAGGTGGCGATGGCGCGGCCCGGCTACCCGGCCTACCGCAACCTGCTCTCCGTCCTGGGCTGCGAGGTCGTCGAGTTCGCCACCACCGCCGAGACGAACTTCCAGCCCACCGTCGCCCTGCTCGACGAGCTCGGGCCGATCGACGGCCTGATCGTCGCCAGCCCGAGCAACCCCACCGGCACCGTGCTGCCGCCCGGGGAACTGGCCGCCATCACCGGCTGGTGCTCGTCGCACGGCGTCCAGCTGATCAGCGACGAGATCTACCACGGCATCTCCTACGGCGCCGAACTCGACTGCGCGTGGCAGTACGGCCGCGAGCCGATCGTGCTCGGCAGCTTCTCGAAGTACTTCGCGATGACCGGCTGGCGGCTCGGCTGGATGCTCGTGCCGCAGCGCCTGCACCGCGCGGTCGATGTCCTGACCGGCAACTTCACCATCTGCCCGCCCGCGGTTTCGCAGTACGCGGCCCTCGCCGCCTTCACGCCCGAGGCGTACGCGGAAGCCGACGCGCACGTCGAGCGGTACCGCGCCAACCGGGATCGCCTCTTCGCCGGCCTGCAGCGCATCGGTCTCGACAAGCTCGCTCCCGCCGACGGCGCCTTCTACGCGTACGCCGACGTCAGTGCCTACACCCGGGACAGCTTGAGCTGGTGCCAGCGGCTGCTCGCCGACACCGGGCTCGCCATCACCCCCGGCGTCGACTTCGACCCGGTCGACGGCGGCAAGTACGTCCGGTTCTCCTTCGCCGGCAGCGCCGAGGACATCGACGAAGGGGTCCGCCGCCTGGGGGCCTGGCTGGCCAGGGGGAACCCTGAATAAACCCCGAACGTTGGCCTTCCGAGGGGAGTTTCACCGCGGCAGGTGGCAGTGTGGAGCCATCGGGCCGGTGGGGCCACGGGGAAACATCGGAGGAACCATGTTCTGGAAGATCGTCGGCGGCCTGATCGTCGCCTGGGTGGCGTTCATGGTGCTGGGCGCCGTGATCGGCTTCGTGTTCAAGGCGGTCCTGTGGATCGCCGTCATCGGCGGCATCGCCTTCCTCGGCGCGGCCGGCTACAAGGCGATCACCAGCGGCAAGAAGGACCCCCGGCGCATCAACCGCTACTGAGGAATCCGCGCCACGCCGCCCAGCGCCGTCCAGTTGACCGGCGTCAGCGGCGCCAGGCGCGGCCCGTCCGGCCACCACAGGTGCGGCGCGGTCAGCCCCGGCTCGAGCAGGTCGAGGCCGTCGAAGAACGACGTGATCTCGGCTCGCGTGCGGTAGCGCGTGTCGAGTCCGATGTGGCCGAAGCGCTCCTGCAGGGACGTCGCGACGGCGGCCGCGTCGGAGCCGTCGTCCGGGTTGTGCTGGTGCAGCAGGATCAGGTATGAGCCCGGCG
Organism: Amycolatopsis sp. lyj-346; assembly: GCF_046548975.1. Classification (NCBI taxonomy): domain Bacteria; kingdom Bacillati; phylum Actinomycetota; class Actinomycetes; order Pseudonocardiales; family Pseudonocardiaceae; genus Amycolatopsis; species Amycolatopsis sp. lyj-346. Next base: position 696,098 of record NZ_JAJPWT010000001.1, on the reverse strand, counting down.
CCAGCGCGCCGACGTAGGACTTGACCACCTGCTGTGCCTGCTGGAGGTCGGCGATGTGGTCGACGACGCCGCAGAGCACGAGCCCGGCGGGCCGGTCGAAGTCGATGAACCGCGCGACCCCGGCGAGCGTCTCGCCGGGGTTCAGCGGGTCGGTGCCGCAGATGTGCGTGAAGTCGTTGTCGACGAGCAGGGCGCGGCCGTGCGCCTCCACCACCGGGTCGTCGCCGACGTAGACGACGCGCGCCTCCGGGTTGTACTTCTGCGCCACCTGGTGGGTGTTCTCCGCGGTCGGGAAGCCGGAAGCGAGGTCGAGGAACTGGTCGACGGCCAGCCGCTCGGTCAGGTAGCGGACGGCGCGCACCAGCCACTGCCGCATTTCCCGCGCCATGGCCGGGGCCTCCGGCGCGATCGCCATCAGCTGCCGCAGGACGGCGCGATCGGGCTCGTAGTGGTTCTGCCCGCCCATCAGCGCGTCGGTGACGCGTGCGACGCTCGGCCGTTCGAAGTCGACGTGGGCCGACGGTCGTTCGCTCATCGCCATGGGCACCTACCGGGGGAGTGTGGGACGCCCAGCCTAGAACACGGGGATCACGGCGGGTAGGCGGCCATGCGGTGCGCGTGAGTGCTCAGTCCAGCCAGGCGCGGGCCGCGTCGGCGCCGTTCCAGACGTGGGCGCGGAGCCCCACCGCCCGTGCGCCGTCCACATTGGACTCGCGGTCGTCGAAGAACAGGCAGTCGGCAGGCTCGGCGCCGAGCTCGTCGAGCAGGAGGCGGAAGATCTTCGCGTCCGGTTTGACGCATCGGACGTCACCCGAGAACAGCGTCACGCGGAAGTACCGCGCCCAGTCCTGCGCGCGGACCCATTCGCCGAACGCGACCGGCGCGTTCGACAGCAGCGCCAGGTTCGCGCCTGCGTCGGAGAGCGCTTCGAGCAGCGCCGCCGACGACGGCTCCAGGTGACCCCAGCCCTCGACGTCGATGCGGGTCAGTTCGGCCGACAGCGCCTGGTCGACCGGTGCGCCCACGGCGTTGCCGACCGCCTGCCAGTACTCGAGCGGCGTGCTGCCGGCGTCGTAGGGGATCCGGTACTCCCAATAGGCCTTCAGGAACTCCGGCAGCGGCGCGCCCATCGCCGTGGCCAGGTCGGGCAGTGCGGCGCTCGGCTTGCTGAGCACGTCGCCGTAGTCGAACACGATCCAGTTCATCGGGTCCCCCAGTGCTGTTCAGACGCCGGACTTGAGCCGGCGCAGGGCTTCTTCGACGTCGGTCGCGCTCAGGTCCCGGTGAGTGACGAACCGGACCTTGCCCGCCATCGGCACCGCGCGGATGCCGAGCGAGTCGAGCCAGGCCAGCGCGGTCGGGATGTCGGGCACCTGGGCGAGCACGATGTTGGTGTCCGGAACGTTCGTCGCCCAGCCGTACTCGGTCAGGCCCTCGGCCAGGCGCCGGGCGTTCTCGTGCGACTCGGCCAGGTCGGGGATGCGGTCCAGCGCGATCAGGCAGGCCGCGGCCAGTACGCCGCCCTGCCGGACGCCGCCGCCGAGCATCTGCCGCATCCGGCGTGCCCGTTCGACGAAGGCCGCGCTGCCCGCGACGACCGAGCCGACCGGCGCGCCGAGGCCCTTGCTGAAGCAGGCCGACACGGTGTCGACGCCGACGGTGAGCGCGGCGGGCGGCACTTCGAGCGCCACCGCGGCCTGCCACAGCCGGGCGCCGTCGAGGTGCACGGTCAGGCCCGCTTCCTTGGCGACGGACAGCAGCTGGGCGTGCTCGTCGGGCGGTGTCACCGCGCCGCCGGCCGCGTTGTGGGTGTTCTCGAGACAGAGCAGGGATGTCCGTAATGTGAAGTATGGCCCGGGTTGTCCGATCGCGGCTGCGAGGGCGTCAGGCGATGGACGGCCCGGGCCGCCGTCGTGCTCGAGGATGTCCGGCATGCCGCCGGCCAGCCACGCGGCCGAGCCCAGCTCGTTGGCCAGCACGTGCGCGCCCCGGGTGGCGAGGAACCGGTCGCCGCGCTGCAGGTGCAGGCTCAGCGCGATCAGGTTGGCCATGGTCCCGCTCGGCACCCAGAGCGCGGCCGGCATGCCCAGGACGTGCGCCGCCCGCTCCTCCAGGGCCGCGACCGTGGGGTCGCGCTCGAGCACGTTGTCCCCGACCTCGGCGGAAGCCATCGCCGCCCGCATCGTTTCATCCGGCCGGGTGACGGTGTCGGAGCGGAAGTCCAGTACGGGCGGGCTGAAGGTCACGTTGTGATCACATCACACCCACGTCGTGGGGATCAATGAGCCCGGCGGTGGTCGAACCCACTCGGTCCGTGCAACCGTGGTGGCCCCTGATTCCGTCCTCCCGGGCGAACGACGATCGAGCGGAGCAAGACTGCGCGTGGACCAGCGCGACGAGCAGGAGTTCGCGGAGTACTTCGCCGCCAGGCGGGACGCCGTGCGCCGGACCGCGTACATGCTCTGCGGCGACTGGCACCGGGCGGACGACCTCGCGCAGACGGCGTTCGTCGCACTGCACCGGAGGTGGACGAAGATCAGGGATCGCGCGGCGACCGACGCGTACGTGCGCACGACGCTCGTCCGGGCGTCGATCGACGAATCGCGGCGTCCGTGGCGGCGCGAGTGGCAGACCGAGACGCTGCCGGAGCCGTCCGACGACACGCCCGGCCTCGACGACCTCGTCGCGACCAGGGAGGACCTGCTCGCGGCGCTGAAGGAAGTGCCGCCCAAGCAGCGGGCGGTGCTGGTCATGCGGTTCTTCGAAGGACTCGACGTGACCGGCGCGGCGAAGGCGCTGGGCTGCAGCGAAGGCAACGTGAAGAGCCAGACCGCCCGCGGGCTGGCGAACCTGAGGCAGGTCCTCGAACGGGAGGTGGAGACCAATGGATGAGCAGGAGCTGCGCTCGTTGTTCTCCGCCGCGCCGCCGGACGCGCCGTCGCCGACGTTCTCCCGCGACGACATCGTCCGCGAATCCCGCCGCCAGACCGTGCGCCGCCGGAACCGGATCACCACCGGGGTGAGCGCCGTCGCCCTGGTCGTCGCCGGGTTCGGCGCGTACGGGGTGCTCTCCGGGGGTACCCCCAAATCGATGACCGCGGCGGACAACGCCGCGCCCGCGCAATCCGGACCGGGCTCCGCGCAACCGGGCGACGGCTCGATGCGTCCTGAGATCGGTGGGGAGTCACCGAACTTCCCGGCTCAGCCACCCCAGCAGGGGGGTGCCGGGGACGGGAAGACCGGCCAGCTGGCCGAAGGCGCCTCCGGGTGCGAACAGGTGGACGGGGAGCTCGCCATCGCCCTCGCTGGCGAGCTCCCCGGCCACGTCGCCGCCACCCGGGCCGTCCCGGGCGGCGCCTGTTCGACGGTGTCCCGGTCCGCCGGGTTCCCGGTCCCGGGCGGCGAAGTCGCCGCGGCGGTGTACCCGAAGGGCATCCCCGAAGTCTTCAAGTCCCAGCCCGCCGGCACCGTCACGGCCCGGGTCGGTACCGCGTCCGGTGGGGTGTTGGTGCTGGTCAGCGTGCCTTCTCCTGGAGCGGCGGCGCCGTACGCGGGTCAGGTGGACCGGTTCGCGCAGGATCTCGCGCCCCGCTTCTGAGCCCGGGTCCACCCGGTTGGCAGAATGACCGGCCATGACCGCTGCGACCACCCCGAAGGGGGAGCGACGGCGCGCCGCGCTCGTCGAGGCCGCCGCGAAACTGCTCGTCGAGGGCGGGTTCGACGCCGTGCGGCACCGGGCGGTCGCCGAACGGGCCGGCCTGCCGCTCGCGTCGACGACGTACTACTTCGATTCACTGGAAGACCTGGTCACGGCGGCCGTCGAGCACCACTCGAACGCCGAGCTGGCGACCGGCCGCCGCCGGCTCGACGAGCTCGCCACCCGCAACCGCGGGGTGCAGGCGACCGTCGACCTGGTGCTGGACCTGCTGCTCGGCCCGGAGAGCGGCGACCCGGCCGCCGACGCCGAAGCCGTCCTCCTGCGGTACGAGCGGCTGGTCGCGACCGGCCGCCGCCCGTACCTGCGGCCGCTGATGCGGACGCTGTCGGCCCAGCTCAACGAGCTGCTGACGGAGATCTTCGCCCGCTCGGGCACCCCGGTCACCGCCACCGAGCTGGAGCGGCTGGTCGCGCTGGTCGACGGCGCGGTCGTCAACGCGCTGATCGCGGTCGACCCCGAGCCGCGCGCGGCAGCCGCCCGGATGCTCCAGGCGGCCCTCGCCGGATGAGCGGCCTACCGCGTGCGCTGAGCCCTCTCGAGGTCTTCGCGGGCCTTCGTGACGAGGGCGAGCATCGCCTGTTCCGCCGCGGCCGCGTCGCCCGCGACGATCGCGTCGAACACCTTCCGGTGGCTCGGCACCGGGTCTTCCGCGGTTGAGGCACCGTGCACGAGCTTGTCGCGCTCGGCCAGCCCGATCGCGATGATCCGTTCCATCCGCACCAGGAAGTTGTTGTGCGTGGCGGCCATCAGCCGCCGGTGGAAGGCGAGGTCGGCCTGGACGCTCGCCTCGGGGTCGTCGCCCGCGGCGGCCATGTCGGCCAGCGCGTCCCGCAGCGATTCGATGTCTTCGTCCGACGCCCGTCCGGCCGCGAGCCGGGCGGCGGCGGGTTCGACGACCGCGCGGACCTCGGTGAGCTCGTCGAGCAGTCCGGGGTCGTCGGCGGCCGCGGTCTGCCAGCGCATGACGTCGGCGTCGAGCATGTTCCACTTCTCGCGCGGCTGGACGAAGGTGCCGCGCTTCTGCCGGGCGTCGATCATGCCCTTGGCGGCCAGCACCTTCAGCGCTTCCCGCAGCGCGGTCAGGCTGATGTCGAGTTCTTCGCGCAGCGCGGGCAGGTCCAGGACGGCGCCCTCGCCCCACTCGTCGGAGAGGATCCGGCTGGCCAGTGCCTCCACGGTCTGGCCGTGCAGCCCGCGTGGCCGGTGTTCGGTCAATGGAGGGCCCTCTCAGCCGGCCGGTCGTGACCGCTGCATCCTACGCCGCCCGGGAAGTTCTCATAATTTATCAATAAACGTCGTCAGGGCAGCGAAACCGGCAGCACGAAGGTCGGTGACCCCGTCGGGTAGTACCGCAGCTCCGCCTCGCCGGACGCGCTCAGCGTGAACGCGGTGATCGCGTCCTCCGACTGCGCGGCCACGTAACAAGTCCCGTCCACCAGCGCGAAGTGCCGCGGGTTCGCGCCGCACGGCTGGTCCGCCACCGCGGCCGCGTCGTCCAGCGCGAACTCCGTCACGCAGTCCGGGCCGCGGTTCGACACGTACAGGCGCGAGTCGGCCAGTTCCAGGTGTGCCACCAGGTTGGGTGTCACCGACGACAGCGTCGACGGCGTCGACGACACCACCTCGAAGGCGCCCGGCGCCTTCTCGCGGACCGTCACCAGCGTTCCGGCCAGCTCGCCCACGACGTACGCCAAGTCGGTGCCCGGGCGGCGCACCAGCTGGCGCGGTCCCGTGCCCGGCGGCAGCGAGGACACCGCCAGCGGCTCCAGCCCGCCCGACGACGTCAGCGTGTAGCTGCGGATTTCGTCCGTGCCCAGGTCGACCGCGCTCACGACGGAACCGTCCGGCGACGGGACCGCCATGTGGACGTGCGCTGCTTCCTGGCGGTCGGACACCGGGCCGCTGCCGCTGTGCCGGACCAGCGCGGTTCGCGAAACCGGGGCACCCGTTGACGACAGCGAGAACACCGCCAGGCTGCCGCCGGTGTAGTTGGCGCACAACAGGAACCGGCCGTCCGGCGTCACCGCCAGGTGGCACGGGTGCGCGCCGCCCGTCTCCGCGGTGCCCAGTGCGGACAGCTCGCCCGACGGCGAGAAGGTCAACGCCGTCACGCCGCCGTCCGCGGTCTCGTTGGCCGCGTACAGCACCGGCAACGACGGGTGGCGCACCAGCCAGGACGGCGACTCCAGCGGCAGCGAAGCCACTTCGCGCAGCGAGCCGGACGGTGACCGCGAGAGCGTCGTGATCCCGGTGCCGTTCCCCGCATCGCCGGTGTAGCACCCGACGAAGACCAGCTCAGCCATGCGTGCTCCTCACAGATCCGGGCGACCGCACCCACCGGGAGCCAGCCTGGCACGTCGTCCGGGCCGGTGCCGCCGGGGTGCTCCTGATTGAAATCCTAATTTAGGAGTTATCTTGACGGCTCTGGCGGCTCTTTGTCAGGCTGGCTTCCGGCGACCACGTTCACGGAAGGGTCTGAGAGGCGATGCCCACAGCGGTGGTGACCGGAGCGGCGTCCGGGATCGGGGCGGCGACCGCGCGGAAACTCCTGGCCGACGGCTACCGCGTGCTGGGCGTGGACATCGCCGAACTCCCCGGCGGCGTCGTCCCGGTCCGCGGCGACGTCCGGGACGAAGCGACCTGGGCGGCCATCGGCGAGGTGGACGCCCTGGTCAGCAACGCCTACGTACCCAGCACCGGGCCGCTGCACGAACTGGACCGAGCCGGCTGGCAGCGTCAGCTCGACGTCAACCTGACCGGCGCTTACCTGGCCGTGAAGGCGTGCCTGCCGTCGTTGCGGGAGAGGCACGGCGCGATCGTGCTGGTCTCGTCGGTGCACGCGCACTTCGGCCTGCCGGGCCACCCCGCGTATGCGGCGAGCAAGGGCGCGCTCGTCGCGCTGGCCCGGCAGCTGGCCGTCGAGTACGCCCCCGAGGTGCGGGTCAACTCCGTGCTCCCGGGGCCGGTGCTCACCGAGGCCTGGAACCGCATCTCGCCGGAGGACCGCGAACGCAGCGCGCGGGCGACCCCGGCGGGGCGCCTCGGCCGGCCGGCGGAAGTCGCGGACGTGATCGCGTTCCTGCTCTCGGCCGCGGCGTCGTTCGTCACCGGCGCCGAACTGACCGTCGACGGCGGCTGGTCCGCCGCCAAGGATTCCGCGTAGAAACGGGGGCACGGTGAAGGTCACCGCGATCGAAACGTTCCTGGTCGCGCCGCGCTGGCTGTTCCTCAAGGTCAGCACGGACGAAGGGGTCAGCGGCTGGGGCGAGCCCGTGGTCGAGGGCCGCGCGGAGACCGTGCGCGCGGCCGTGCACGAGCTCTCGGAGCTGCTGATCGGCCAGGACCCGCTCCGCATCGAGGACCACTGGCAGGTGCTGCGCCGCGGCGGGTTCTACCGCGGCGGCCCGGTGCTTTCCAGTGCGCTCGCCGGATTCGACCACGCGCTGTGGGACATCGCGGGCAAGGTCCGCAACGCGCCGGTGCACGAGCTGCTCGGCGGGCCGGTCCGCGACCGCGTCCGGGTCTACAGCTGGGTCGGCGGCGACCGGCCCGCCGGCCTCCGTGAAGCCGTGGCCGCGCAGGTCGAGGCCGGGTTCACCGCGGTCAAGATGAACGTCGCCGGCCCGCTGGCCGCGATCGCGTCGCCCGCGGAGGCCGACGCCGCGGTGGCGCGCGCGTGGGAAGCGCGGGAGGTGCTCGGCCCGCACCGCGACCTCGCGATCGACTTCCACGGCCGCGTCTCGCCCGCGATGGCGCGCCGGCTGGTGCGGATGCTCGAGGACGTCCAGCCGATGTTCGTCGAGGAGCCGGTGCTGCCGGAGACGCAGGGCGACGCACTTCGCACGGTTGTCGAGGCCTCCACGGTGCCGATCGCGGTCGGCGAGCGGCTCTATTCGCGCTGGGAGTTCAAGCCGGTGCTCGACGCCGGCGTCGCGGTGGTCCAGCCCGATCCGTCGCACGCCGGCGGCATCTCGGAGCTGCGGCGGATCGGTGCGCTGGCCGAGATGTACGGCGCTTCGCTGGCACCCCACTGTCCACTGGGCCCGATTTCACTGGCCGCGTCGCTGCAGATCGCGTTCGCGACGCCGAACTTCCTGATCCAGGAACAGAGTGCGGGCATGCACTACCACGAGGGCCGCGAGCACGGGTACCTCGTCGATCCGTCGGTCTTCGCCTTCCAGGACGGTTACGCGGCCCGGCCGCGCAAGCCCGGCCTCGGCATCGAGGTCGACGAAGCGGCCGTTCGCCGGGCCGACGAGGTCGGGCACACCTGGCGGTCGCCGGTGTGGCGCCACGACGACGGGGGCCTCGCCGAATGGTGAAAGCGCCGCTGTGCTGCCTGCCACGGCAATCCGGCTGACCTGCGCAGGTATCGTGAGGGCGTGACGGACAAGCCCCGCATTCCGAACGTGCTCGCCGCCCGCTACGCCTCGGCGGAGCTGGTCTCGCTCTGGTCCCCGGAGCAGAAGGTCGTCCTGGAACGGCAGCTCTGGCTCGCCGTCCTCAAGGCACAGCGAGACCTCGGCGTCGAGGTGCCGGACGGCGTCGTCGAGGCCTACGAGCGGGTGCTGGAGAACGTCGACCTCGAGTCGATCGCCGCCCGCGAGCGCGTCACCCGGCACGACGTCAAGGCGCGGATCGAGGAATTCAGCGACCTCGCCGGCCAAGAACACATCCACAAGGGCATGACCTCGCGCGACCTCACCGAGAACGTCGAGCAGCTGCAGCTGCTCCGCTCGCTGGAGCTCGTGCGGACCCGCGTCGGCGCCGTGCTGGCGCGGCTGGCCACGCTCGCCGTCGAGCACGCCGACACCGTCATGGCCGGGCGCTCGCACAACGTCGCCGCGCAGGCCACCACCCTCGGCAAGCGGTTCGCCACCGCGGCCGACGAGCTGCTGGTCGCCTTCGAGCGGCTCGACAACCTCATCGAGCGGTACCCGCTGCGCGGTATCAAGGGCCCGGTCGGCACCGCGCAGGACATGCTCGACCTGCTCGGCGACGAGTCCACTTTGGACCAGCTCGAGGACCGCGTCATGCAGCACCTCGGCTTCAACCGGCGGTTCGTCAGCGTCGGCCAGGTGTACCCGCGCTCGCTCGACTTCGACGTGCTGTCCACTGTGGTCCAGCTCGCCGCGGCGCCGTCCAGCCTGGCCAAGACCATCCGGCTGATGGCGGGCCACGAGCTGGTCACCGAGGGCTTCAAGCCCGGCCAGGTCGGCTCGTCCGCCATGCCGCACAAGATGAACACCCGCTCGTGCGAGCGCGTGAACGGCCTGGCCGTCGTGCTGCGCGGCTACCTGTCGATGATCGGCGAGCTCGCCGGTGACCAGTGGAACGAGGGCGACGTCTCCGACTCGGTCGTCCGGCGTGTGGCGCTGCCGGACGCGTTCTTCGCGCTCGACGGCCTGCTGGAGACGTTCCTCACCGTGCTCGCCGAGTTCGGCGCCTTCCCGGCGGTGATCGAGCGTGAGCTGGATCGCTATCTGCCGTTCCTCACCACGACGAAGGTGCTCATGGCGTCGGTCCGCGGCGGCGTCGGACGTGAAACGGCCCACGAAGCGATCAAAGAGCACTCGGTCGCCGTCGCGCTCGAGATGCGCGAAGGCCGCGCCGAGAACGACCTCCTCGACCGGTTCGCGGCCGACGAGCGCATCCCGCTCGACCGCGGTGAGCTGGACAAACTCCTCGCCGACCGGATTTCGTTCACCGGCACGGCCGGGCGGCAGGTCACGCAGGTGGCCGAGCGCGTCGCGCAGGTCCTCGAGCGGTTCCCCGAGGCCGCCGGCTACGTGCCGCAGCCGATCCTGTGAGCTGACCCACCAGTCCACGGACTGGAACGAATCCACTCGAACGGGCGAAATCCCTAATCTCGATCGCTGACCACGGAGCGCTTCCCGGCGCCAGTCCTCACCATGGAAGAAGCGATGAGATCCACGCTGTCCAAGATCGCCGCCGCCCTGACCGCGGGCGCGCTGACGTTGACCCTCGCCGCCTGCGGTGGTTCCGACGCGGGGTCGACCACCCTGCGCGTCGGGACGCTGAGCGACGCCCCGCCGTCGATCTACCTGGAGAACGGCCGGTTCACCGGCTACGACAACGAGCTGCTGCGCGACATCGCCAAGCGTGAAGGCTTCGAGGTCGAGTTCGTCGGCACCGAGTTCGCCAGCCTGCTCGCCGGCGTCGCGGGCGGCAAGTTCGACATCGGCAGCTCGACGATCTCGAGCACCGAGGCGCGCAAGAAGACGGTCGCCTTCTCCAACGGCTACAACACCGGCTTCACCACGATCGTCACGGCCAAGGGCGCAAACCTGAAGGACGTCGCTTCGCTGGGCGGCAAGCGTCTCGGCGTCGTCCAGGGTTCGGTGCAGGACGAGTTCGCGGGCAAGGTCGCCGGGGCCCAGGTCGTCCGCTTCCCGGACTACAACGCGGGCTTCGCGCAGCTGAAGAACGGCACGCTCGACGGCTGGGTCGTCCCGCAGGACATCGGGCAGAAGTACCTGGACCAGAACCCGGCCGTCCCGCTCGAGCTCGGGTACACCGTCGAGGACAAGGACACGCCGTCGGCGTTCGCGGTGGCCAAGACGAACACCGACCTGCTGAACAAGCTCAACGACGGCCTGGCGAAGGCCATCGCGGACGGCACGGTCGCCCGGATCTACGGGCAGTTCTACAAGAACACCCCGCTGTCGACGGAACTCCGGCAGGGCGGCCCCGGCCTGCCCGTGAAGAACCTGGGTGCGTGACATGAAGAAGCTGATCGTCACCGTGCTGGCCGCCGTCCTGGCGCTGACCGCCTGCGGCGGCTCGGACAGCGGTTCCTCGACGTTGCGCGTCGGCACCCTGAGCGACGCGCCGCCGAACATCTACCTCAAGGACGGCAACTACACCGGCTTCGACAACGAGCTGCTCAAGGCCATCGCGGCCAAGCAGAACCTGAAGCTGGAGTTCGCCGCGACCGACTTCTCCGCACTGCTCGGCCAGGTCGCGTCGGGCCGCTACGACATCGCCAGCTCGGCGATCGCGCAGACCGACGAGCGCAAGAAGACGGTCGACTTCTCCGCGGCCTACGACTTCGAAACGATGAGCATCCAGGCCAAGCAGGGCACGCCGGTCACCGACGAAAAGGGACTGGCGGGCAAGCGCGTCGCCGTCATCCAGGCGACCGTCGGCGACCACTGGCTGACCAGCACGGTGCCGGCCGCCGAGGCCGTGCGCTTCCCCGACTACGCCGCCGCGCTGACCGCGTTGAAGAGCGGCGCAGTCGACGCCTACATCCTCGACCAGTCCATCGCCGAGAAGAACGTCACCGACAACCCGGACGCCAAGCTGGTCGTCGTGAAGAGCTTCGTCACGGACGTGCCGCACGGTTTCGCGGTGAAGAAGGGCAACGCGGAGCTGCTCGGCAAGATCAACGACGGGCTCAAGCAGGTGATCTCCGACGGGACCTGGCTTAAGCTGCACCAGCAGTTCCTGCCGACCGTTCCGGTGCCGGCCGGGTTCCAGGGTTAGGAGAAGCATGAGGAAGACACTGGTCACGGCGCTCACCGCGACCTTGCTGGCCGCCCTCACGGCGTGCGGCGGCTCGGACAGCGGTGAAGGGAAAACCCTGCGCGTCGGCACGCTGAGCGATTCGAAGCCGAACGCCTACCAGGAGAACGGCAACTACACCGGCTTCGACAACGAGCTGCTGAAGGCCATCGCGGCCAAGGAAGGCCTGAAGCTGGAGTTCGCCGCGACGGAGTTCTCGGCGCTGCTCGGCCAGGTCGCGAACGGCACGTTCGACATCGGCAGCTCGGCGATCTCCCAGACGGACGCCCGCAAGAAGACCGTCGACTTCTCGGCGCCGTACAACTACCAGGCCCTCGGCATCGAAGCCAAGGAGACCGCCGGCATCACCGACGAGAACTCGTTGGCCGGCAAGCGGATCGGCGTCGTCCAGGGCACGGTCTCGGACTCCTGGCTCGGCTCGAACGCACCGACCGCGCAGGCCGTCCGGTTCCCCAATGACGCCGCGGCCCTCAACGCCCTCAAGACCGGCGCGATCGACGGCGCGGTGTTCGACCAGGCCACCGCCGAGGACTACGCGAAGAACAACGCCGACGCGAAGCTCAAGGTGACCAAGGCGATCACCACGACCATCCCGCACGGTTTCGCCTTCAAGAAGGGCAACACGGACCTGATCAACAAGATCAACGACGGCCTCAAGAAGGTCATCGCGGACGGCACCTGGGTGAAGGTGCACGACCAGTTCGAACCGACCGCGCCGGTGCCCGCCGAGTTCAAGCCGGGGCAGTAGTCCACAATGGATGATTTCATCAACACGTTCCTCGACTGGGACTACATTTCCCAGGTCCTGCCCGATCTGCTGAAGACCGGCCTGCTGAACACGCTGATCCTGTCGGTGTCTTCGGCGCTGATCGGCACCGTGGTCGGCATGGTGCTGGCGGTGATGGGCCTGTCCACCAAGTGGTGGCTGCGCTGGCCCGCGCGGGTCTACACCGACATCTTCCGCGGGCTGCCCGCCATCCTGACGATCCTGTTGATCGGCCAGGGACTCGGCACGCTCGCGCGGGACGTCGTCGGCACGAACCCGTACCCGATGGGCATCCTGGCGCTGTCCCTGATCGCCGCGGCCTACATCGGCGAGATCTTCCGGTCCGGTATCCAGAGCGTGGACAAGGGCCAGATGGAGGCCAGCCGGGCGCTCGGGATGAGCTACACCAAGTCCATGCTGCTGGTGATCATCCCGCAGGGCGTCCGGCGGGTGCTGCCGGCGCTGGTGAACCAGTTCATCGCGCTGGTCAAGGACTCCAGCCTCGTCTACGTGCTCGGGCTGCTGTCCGGGCAGCGGGAGCTGTTCCGGATCGGCCAGGACCTCGCGGCGAACACGGGCAACCTGTCCCCGCTGGTCGCCGCCGGCGTGTTCTTCCTGGTGATCACGGTGCCGCTGACGCACCTGGTCAACTACATCGACAAGAAGCTCCGGACCGGCCGCAAGGTGCGCGTGGACGAGCCGGGCGACGGAGACGAGCTGGACCTGGTCGCCAGCGGGAAGGTGCCCTCGTGACAACGGCGGTGCGTTCGTCCAGTGTGGAGCTGCGGGACATCCACGTCAGCTTCGGCACGCTCGAAGTCCTGCGCGGCGTCGATCTCCGCGTGGAGAGCGGCAAGACGACGTGCGTCATCGGCCCGTCCGGCTCCGGCAAGTCGACGCTCCTGCGCTGCGTGAACCGCTTGCAGGAACCCGATTCCGGCGACCTCCTGCTCGACGGCGAGTCGGTGATCAAGGCCGACCCGGACGTGCTGCGCCAGCGCGTCGGCATGGTGTTCCAGCACTTCAACCTCTTCGGCCACCGAAGCGTGCTGGACAACATCGTGCTGCCGCTGCGCAGCGTGAAGAAGCTGAGCAAGGAGGAGGCCTCGGCAATCGCCCGCGCCCGCTTGGCGGACGTCGGCCTGGCGGACAAGGCCCCATACCGGCCGAGCGCGTTGTCCGGCGGTCAGCAGCAGCGCGTGGCGATCGCCCGTGCGCTGGCGATGGACCCCGAGGTGATGCTCTTCGACGAGGCAACGAGCGCGCTGGACCCGGAGCTGGTCAAGGGCGTGCTGAACCTGATGGCGGGGCTGGCTTCGCGGGGGCTGACGCTGATCGTGGTGACGCACGAGATGGGTTTCGCGCGCAGCGTCGCCGACGAGGTGGCGTTCATGGACGCGGGCCGGATCGTGGAGCAGGGCCCACCGGCGGAGCTCTTCGACGAGCCGCAGAGCCCCCGCTTGCAGCGGTTCCTTTCGCAGGTGCTCTGACTCCAGCCCCTCCGATGCCCGCGTGATGGTGGAGGGAATCATCTACCGGTATCGGTGCGGGATCGCGTGGCGGGACGTGCCTGCGGTGTTCGGTCCGAAGCAGACGCCGCGGGCCTGCTGGGCTGGTCAGTGTCGATCGATTCCACGATCGCGCGGGCACATCAGCACGCCACGAACATCACCCGCCCCACGGGGGGCTGGGTCGAACTACACGGATCTGCGCACTGGTCGCTCTGGTCGGCCCTGGACAGGCCCGGATCAGCGGCGACCGCGGATGGCCACCCGATGGTGATGCTCAGCGACCGGCCACCGGAAGTCGCGGATCGCGCGGTGCCCGGGCACTGGCATCGAACTCAACGACCGACCCGCAAACCCTCGTCTGGGACTGCCCGCCGAACGCATGACACAGTCACTCAACACCACCCACCAGCAGCGAGCTCGCCGGGCAGTGGCCGGCTCGTGCGCCGCATGCGGGCAGGCAGGTGCCAGCGGGCCGCAGTTCCGGGCTCCCAGGGGGCGTCCCTGGTCCAGTCTATTCGTCGCGGCGGCGAGAACCCGCTAACGGGCAAATCTGTGGATAGCCAGGGGCGATGTGGATAACCTGCGAAGATGGCGAGAATCGCTCGGCTGACGTATTACCCGGTCAAGTCCTGCGCCGGCATTGACGTGCCGTCCGCCGAGGTGACCTCCGCCGGGCTCGCGTACGACCGGTTCTTCCAGCTCGTCACGCCGGACGGTGACATCCTCACCCAGCGGCCGCACCCGGTGCTGGCGTCCGTCCGGCCGCGGGTGCTCGGCGACCGGCTCGCGCTGGCCGCCCCCGGCCGTGAAGACCTCGTCCTCGACATCCGGCGTGACGGCCCTCGGCGCCCGGTGTCGATGCTCGCGTGGCACGGCGAAGGCGTCCGCCAAGGCGAAGCCGCCGACGAGTGGTTCTCCGACCTGCTCGGCCGGCCGGCCGAACTGATCGGCGTCACGCCCGACCACGAGCGCGTCACCGGCGGCGAAACCCCCGGCAGGGCCGCCTTCGCCGACGGGCACGCGGTGCTCCTCGCCTCTGAGTCCTCTTTGGACAGCCTGAACGAACGGATTGCCGCCGGCCAGGGGGAACCCGTCCCGATGGACCGCTTCCGTCCGAACATCGTCATCGCGGGCTGGGGCGAACCCCACCGCGAAGACGAAGCCCGCGAGCTGACCGCCGGCACCGCGAAGTTCGGCTACGCCGAGAAGTGCGTCCGCTGCACGGTCCCGATGATCGACCAGGAGACCGGCGCGAAGGCCGGTCCCGAGCCGATCCGCACCCTGGCGACCTACCGGCGTGATCCGCGCGGCGGTGTCGTCTTCGGGATGAAGGCCGCGGTGCTGCGGCCGGGTCAGGTCGCCGTCGGCGACGAGGTGATCGTGCACTCCTGGGCCGGTCCGAGCCCCAGCACGGCCGCCGCGGAGCCGCCGTTCACGGCGACGGCGAGCCGGCCCGCCGAGTCCGTGTAGAGCACCGGCGCGCCGGCGGGCACGTCGGCGAAGGTCCGGCCGAGCACCGTGGTCACCGCGACCCGCTCGCTGTGCACGGAAACCGCGCCGGACAGGCCGGAGAGCTCCAGGTCCGCCGGCGTCGCGGCCAGCTGGACGTTGCCGAAGTGGTCGACCGTCAGCACCTCCGAGACGAGCTTCCCCGGGAACGCGGCCACGAACGGCTCCGGCATCGCGACCAGGCCGTCCACCGGGTCGCCGAAGTCGGCCGGAGGCACTCCGAGCGCCAGGTGCGCGGCCGCGGGCGCGAAGACGTCCCGCCCGTGGAACGTCGCCGACGTCGCCGGCAGCCGCAGCGACGGCTCCGCCAGCTCGTACGCCGCCCGGACCCCGCCCAGCGCCTGCGCGGCCGGCAGCAGCAGGCCGTTGTCCGGCCCGACCAGCAGCCCGTCGTCCGCGACGACGACCACGCCGAGCCGGGCGGTGCCGACGCCGGGGTCGACCACCGCGACGTGCACCGATTCGGGCAGGTAGGGGACGGTCTGGGCCAGCGCCATCGCCCCGTGCCGGATGTCCTGGGGTGGCACTTCGTGGGTCACGTCGATCACCCGCACCGCGGGCGCCAGCCGCGCGATCACGCCGTGGCAGGCCGCCACGAAGCCGTCGCGCAGGCCGTAGTCGGTGGTCACCGAGATCCAGTCGTACGCCATGCCAGCATCATCCATGGTGGCAGAGGGTGCCCGTTAGGGTTCAGCGCGTGACACCCCTCCCCATCCCTGCGCGGCTCGCGACCGGCAAGGTCCGTGACCTGTACGCGGTGGGCGACGACCACCTGCTGATCGTCGCCTCCGACCGCATCTCCGCCTTCGAACGCGTCTTCCCCACGTCGGTCCCCGGCAAGGGCCGCGTGCTCACCGCGATGAGCGTGTTCTGGTTCCGCGAGCTCGCCGACGTCCTCCCGAACCACCTCGTGACCTGCGACGGCCCGCTCATCCCCGAGTCCGTCCGCGGCCGTGCCCTGCTGGTCGAGCGGCTCGACATGCTGCCGGTGGAGGCGGTTGTCCGCGGCTACCTCACCGGCCGCGGGTACGCGGACTACCGCCGGTCGGGGGAGGTGTGCGGGCTGGTGCTGCCGCCCGGGCTGGCCGAGTCGGCGCGGCTGCCCGAGCCGATCTTCACGCCGTCCACCAAGGCGCGTCCCGGGGAGAAGGACGAGAACATCGACTTCGGCACGTGCGTTTCGGTGCTCGGTCGTGCCCTCGCCGAGGAGGTCAGGGAGGCCTCGCTGGAGCTGTACCGCCGGGGTGCCGCGCGCGCGGCCGAGCAGGGCCTGCTGCTGGCCGACACGAAGTTCGAATTCGGCATCGGTGCCGACGGCGGGCTCGTGCTCGCCGACGAGCTGCTGACGCCGGATTCGGCGCGCTACTGGCTCGCCGACGGCCACCAGCCCGGCGTCCCGCAGCCGTCGTTCGACAAGCAGCACGTGCGTGACTGGCTGGTCGACCCGGCGTCCGGCTGGGACTGCGTGTCGCCGCTGCCGCCGTTGCCGCCCGAGGTGGTGACGGCCACGCGCCACCGGTACATCGAGGCGTACCAGCGCATCACCGGGCTTTCACTGGCAGACTGGCCTCGTGATCCTGCTGATCTGCGGCAGCCTGCGAGCCGGCTCGGGCAATGCGGCGGTGCTGGGGACCGTCGCGACCCTCACCGCGAGCAGGACGTACACCGGCCTCGGCGACCTGCCGCACTTCAACCCCGATGACGACCGCGATCCACTGCACCCCGAGGTCGCGTCCCTGCGTGCCGCGCTCAAGGAAGCCGACGCGGTCCTGATCTGCACGCCGGAGTACGCGGGCGGGCTGCCCGGCTCGCTCAAGAACCTCCTCGATTGGACCGTCGGCGGCGGGGAGATGTACGGCAAACCGGTGGCGTGGATCAACGCGTCCTCGATCGCGGCGCCGACCGGCGGCCGGGACGCGCACGACTCGCTGCGCAAGGTGCTGACGTACGCGGGCGCGAAGATCGTCGAGGAAGCGTGCGCGCGGATCCCGGTCTCGCGCGCGGACGTCGCCGATGGCCAGGTCGCCGACCCGGACCTGCGGGGGCGGATCGCGGTGGCGGCGAAGCGCCTGCGTGAGGGCATGTGAGGCTTCCGGTAGCGGTCGCCCGCCCGTTCTGCGCAGTTCACGCGAGTTTCAGACGCGTGCGCTCCCATGGTGGTCGTGGACGCTCGCTTGCTGGTTTCGCTGTCGGGAATCACCCCGCGCACGCTGCACCGGTGCGCCGACCTCGCGGCCGAGCTCGACCGCCGCAAGGTGCCGCTCTCGCTGCTGTACGCCGCCCGCACCGGCGAAGGCCCGGTGACGGAGTGGGTGCGGACCCGCGCCCGCGCTGGTGATTCCGTGCTGCTGCACGGCTACGACCACACCGTCACGCCCACGCACCGCACGGTCTACCTGGGCAAACGGGCGGAATTCGCGACGCTGCCCGCCCACGAGGCACGCCTGCGGCTGATCGCCGCGCGGGCCGCGCTGGACAACGCGGGACTGTCGGTCGACGGCTTCGCGCCGCCGCGCTGGATCGCGTCCCAGGGCACGCTGCAGGCGCTGGCCGAGCACGGTTTCCGGCTGTGCGCGGACCTCGGCGCGGTGCGGGACCTCGTGACCGGCGAGGTGCACCGCGCGCGGGTCCAGGAGTTCACGAGCCAGTCGCACCGCACGGAGACGGTGCGCTGCTTCGCGCTGGTCCTGGCGGCGGCGCGCTCGGCCCGCCGGGGCGGGCTGGTCCGGCTGGGGGTGGAAGCGGCGGACCTGACCCGCCCCGGCCTCCGCCAGGCCCTGCTCGACGCGGTGGACGTCGCCCTGGAGAACCGCGCGTTCGGTGCGACCTACGGCTCGTTGCGCGCCATCGCGGCCTGAACGGCCGCGGGAGACCGCTGCACTCTGGAGTTGTCAAACACCGTCCCCTGCCGGGGATCGAGCTCGTTCCGGGCTCAGTGCGCCGGATTCGGGTCGAGGAGCACGTCCAGCCGCCCGAAGGCCACGTCGACCGCCGGCGCGAGCGCGGGTGCGTCGGCGCCGGCGATCCGGTTGCCCGCCTGGTAACAGGCCACGGCGATCTGCGCCGCCAGCACCGCGACCTCCCTGGGCGTGCCACGCTCCAGCAGAATCGCTTCGCCCAGCTCGGCGAACCGCTGCAGCTTCCGGGCACTGCGGTCCTTGAGCTCCGGGTTCTGCTCCAGCAGCCGCTGGTGCATTTCGTAGCGCGCGGCATCCGCGGTGGCCTCCGCGCACACCTCCAGCACGAGGGGGCGGACCTGCTCCAAAGCCGCCGGAAGGCTTTGGGGTGCGTCGCCGGGCATGGCCCGCTGGCGCGCCGCCAGATGCTCCAGCAGCTGCTGCTCGTCCGAAAACACCACCTCCTGCTTGTCGCCGAAATACCGGAAGAACGTCGTGCGCCCCACCTCTGCGCGCTCGGCGATGTCCGCGACCGTGACGTCGGTGAAGCCGCGCTCCGCGAACAGCTCGAAGGCAGCCTCCACGATCTGTTCCCGAGCCTGCTTTTGCTTGCGTTCCCGCAGCGAGGGGCGCTGTCTCATGAACACACAGTAGCGAAACCGGTATCGAGTGCGCTACGGTACTGAGTACCAGATCGGACTGAGTACCCGATCGTGTGAAAGGGGAGGCCGTGACCGAACCGACGAAGACACTGCTCATGACGGGTGCGAGCCGGGGACTCGGCCGGGCCGCGGCCGAACAGCTGCTGCGCGACCGGCCGGACCAGTTGCTGCTCGTCGTCGTGCGCGGCGAGGAGGCCGGGCGCCGCCTCGCGCGGGAACTGGCCGCGCGCACGGGGAACCCGAACGTCCGGGCGGTGGCCTGCGACCTCGGCTCCCTGACGGAAGTGCGCGCGGCGGCGGAAGCAGTGCGGACGATGCTCGACGAGCGGGAAATCCCGCCACTGACGGGGTTGCTGGCCAACGCCGGGGTGCAGATGGCGTCGGCCACGAAGGCGACGGCGGACGGGTTCGAAGCAACGTTCGCGATCAACGTCCTGGCGAACTACCTGCTGCTCCGCCTGCTCGCCGACCGGTTCGAGCCGGGCGCGCGCATCGTGGTCACCGGCAGCGAGTCGCACTTCGGCGACTTCCGGCACAACCTGGGCCTCGTTCCGGCGCCCCGCTGGAGCGACCCGCGAAGCCTCGCCCGCCCGGGCGCCGGCCCCGAGGCCGAAACCGTGGCCGCGGGGCGCCGGGCCTATTCGACGAGCAAGCTCGGCGTGCAGTACCTGGTGCACGCGCTCGCGAAGCGGCTTCCCGAGGTCGACGTATATGCCTACACGCCCGGGCTCGTTCCCGGCACGGGCCTCGTCCGCGACGCCGGCGCGATCCAGCGGTTCGGCTTCCGGTGGCTGCTCCCGCTGTTGTGGGCGACCCCCATCGCGTCGAGCCCGCGGACTGCGGGAGCCAAGCTGGCCGCGGCCATGACCGTGTCCCGGCCGGCCGAGTCCGGGGCGTACCTCGACCGTGGCCGGGTCGTGCCGTCATCGAAGGAGTCGTACGACGTGGAGCGGGAGGAGGAGTTGTGGCGCGGCGCGGCCGAGTTGTGCGGCGTGCCGGTCGGTTCGTGACCGGCACACCGCGCGGTCTAGAACTTTGCCGGTTCGCCGCGGTCGAGCACCTTGATCTCGGTGCCTTCGGGCGCAAGGTTGCCGAAGAGGCCGTAGTGCATGGCGGGATTGGCGAGCACGGCTTCGTGGATGGGCACGGCCACCCGGGGCGCGACGGCCCGCAGGTAGTCGACGGCCTCCCCGGCCTTGAGCCACGGCGCCCCGGTGGGCAGGCCGAGGACGTCGATCTGCTGGCCGGGCACGAAGAACGAGTCGCCGGGGTGGAAGAACGCGCCGTCGTCGAAGACGTACCCGATGTTCGGGATGACGGGAATATCGGCGTGGATGACGGCGTGTTCCCCGCCGACGGCCTTGATCGAGGTGTCCCCGACGGCGAAGGTGTCCCCGACATCGGCGACGTCGAACTCCAGGCCGAGTTTCCCGACTTCGGGAGCGGACCCGGGATCGACGATGAGCTTGGCGCCCGGGTTGGCTTCGAGGACCTGGGGCAGCCGTTCGACGTCGAGGTGGTCGAAGTGCTGGTGCGTGACCAGCACGGCGGACAGCTCCCGCTCACCCTCGAAGCCGGTGGAGAAGACGCCGGGATCGATCAGGATCCGCTCGGAACCGGTCTCCAGCAACAGGCAGGCGTGTCCGAAATGGACGATACGCATCGATGGTTCTCCTTCACTGGTGGTCGATCCCAGCCTAGTCCTGGTTCGTCAGCCGGTGCCGGATGTCGTCGAGGTCCCGGCCGTCGACGCCCGCATCGAGGAGGTACTGCTTGACGTCCAACCCTTCGAGCGTCTCCCGGATGGCCGCCGCGGTCGTAGTGCCCCGCTCCGCGAGGAGCGCCGCGATGACCGGCCCCTGGTCTTCGGTGCCCATCGCGGCGAACAGTGGTTTCACGGCTTCGGCGGACAGGTCGTAGTCCGCGGCGATGGTGTCGGGGGCGACGTCCACCAGGGCCAGCAGCAGGAGTGCGACGAGACCGGTCCGATCGCGCCCGGCACCGCAGTGGAACAGGACGCCGCCGGGGCCGGACCGGGCGATCGCCTCGATGACGGCGGCGCAGCGCTCGGCCTTCCGTTCGAGGAAGACGCGGTAGTAGAGCGGCGTGCCGTTCAGCCGTTCGCGGTTGACGTACCGCCAGAACTCGATGTCGTCGATGTCGTCGAGGGGAACCTCGACGCGGTCGATGCCCGCCGGTGCCGCCGGTGCCGCCGGTGCGGCCGCGGCGGCGAACTGCGCGGAACCCGCCAGCGCTGTGGGGGTTTCCGTCGTCGGCCGGATTTCGTCCGAGTTGCGCAGGTCGATGACGGTCCGGACGCCGGATTCCCGCGCTTGGGCCCATCCGGCGCCGGTCACGAACCGGAGGTCCGCGGCCCTGAAGAACGCACGGCGGCGGGTCGTGCGGCCCGACCGCGTCGGCAGGCCACCGAGGTCCCTGGTGTTGTGGAAGCCTTCCCAAGTCACCGCTCTGTTCATCGTCACAGTTTGCCGGTCAGCAACGCGTCGCCCAGCTCCGTGCGCCGGTAGAGCACCCGGTGTCCGCGCCGCTCCGAAGCCAGCAGCCCGGCCCCGCGCAACGCCGTCAGGTGCGCCGAAACCGTCGCCGGGGCGAGTCCGTGCCGCTGGGCCAGTTCGGTCGTCGCCGCCGGGCGGTCGAGGGCTGTCAGCAACAGCGCGCGTGTGCGGCCGAGGATTTCCGCCAGCGGTTCCGGCGGCGTGGCGGACGAAGTCCACAGCGAAGCCACGCCCCGAGCCGGGTACAGCAGCGAAACCTGCCACGGCGGCACCGTCACCACCCCGACGTTCGGCCATGCGAACACCGCCGGGATCAGCAGCAGCCCCCGCGAGTCGATCGACAGCCGTTCCCGGGCCCGGACGTCGACCAGCACCGACGTTCCCGACAGCCGGACGCGGGGGTGGAGCTCCGCCAGCATCGCCGCGAGGCCGCCCGAGCCCAGCTGCCGCGTCCGGTGCGCGATGTCCGCCGCGAGCAGCTCGCGCAGGCGAGGCCACTGCGGCGCCAGCACCGCCTGCCACACCGTCGCCAGCTGGCCGGCGAGCAGGTCGCGCGCGGCCGCCGGGTCGGCGGGCAGGCCGGACAGGTCCGCGTCGACCATGCCCAGTTCCAGCGCGACCTGCGAAGGCGGCGTCGCGCGAACCACGTCGAGCTGCGCTTCGGCGGTCGTCTCCGGACCGTCGGGCGGCGGGCTCAGGAACTCGGTGATGTAGTGCCGTGCGCTCAGCACCGCCGTCAGCTCGGGCACGTCCGGCACGTCGGAAAGCCACGGCAGGTGCGCCGGGTGGCGCCGGATGCCGAGCAGCGTCTGGACCGCGCCCAGGACCTCCTCCAACGGCGAAATCGCGAAGCGGACGCGTTGGCTCCCGGCCGCGGTCAGGGCCAGCTCGATCACGACTGATTCGCTCCCACCCGAATCAGTATGCCGTGGACGCCTGCCGAGAGAGCGTGACGCCATGTCGTTGTTCACCCATCGCGCGTACTGGCGCTGGTCGGCGGGCGTCCAGCTCGCCCGGCTCCCGGCGACCATGGCGCCGCTCGCGTTCACCCTGCTGACCACCGCCACGACTGGTTCCTACCGGCTGGGTGGCGTGCTGATGTCGGTCTTCGTCGTCGCCGAGATGGCCGGTGCCGTCCCGGTCGGGCGGCTGCTGGACCGCGTCGGCCCGGCGCGTGGCCTGCCCGCGCTGCTGCTGCTCACCGCCGCCGGCTTCGTCGTACTGGCCGCGGCGGCCGCGAACCACGCGCCGAACGCCGTGCTGCTCGGGCTGGTGCTCCTGCCCGGCGTCGCCGCGGGGGCGTTGTCCGGCGGCTTCCGGACGCTCCTGGCCGACACGGTCGACGACGCACTGCTGCCGCGGGCGATCTCGGTCGACGCGATGCTCCTCGAAGGCGTGCTGATCGGCGGCCCGGCGCTGGTCGCGCTGCTCGACCTCGCCGGCCCGTTCGTCCCGGTCGCCGCCATGGCCGTCGCGTGCGTGGCCGCCGCTGCGCTCGTCCCGCGCCGTGCGGGTGAGCCCGATCGGGCGGAATCCGGCGACGACGTCCCGCCGGCGCGCGTCACCACCTACCTGCCGTGGCTGTGCTGCGCGTTCACCGTCGGGCTGCTGCTCTCGACGATCGAGGTGGCCCCGCTGCCCCTGGTCCAGCGCCTCGGGGCACCCGCGACTGCGGCACCCGTGGTGATCGCCGTGCTGAGCGGCGCGAGCATCGTGGGCAGCGCGCTCTACGCGTGGCGGGGCAAGACCGGCGACCCGCGGCTGTTCCTCGGCGGGTTCGTCGCCGGCGGGCTCGTGCTCGCCGCCGGCTTCGGCTGGCCGGGACTGATCGGATCGATCGCGTTGATCGGCGCGTGCACCGGGCCGCTGGTGGCCGCGACGTCGGTCAACCTGCAGCGGCTGCTGCCGAAAAACCGCAGGTCAGCGGGGTTCTCGCTGAGCTTCACCGTGCAGGCGTGCGGCTTCGGGCTCGGCTCGCTGGCGGTCGGCGTGCTGCCGCTGTGGCTCGCCCCGGTGTTCGGTGCCTTTGCCGCGGCGATCGCCGGTGGAATGCTGGTGGTGAAGCCCGCGCGAGCTATTGGCACCGTGTCAGTACCGTCGTAACCTGGGCTGACCCTCGACCCACGGGAGACGCCGATGACTGCCGTCCAGCCGAAGCCGACGACGACGATCGGCGAAACCTTCGACTCGCTCAGCCCGGCGACCGACGAGGTGGTCGGAACCTACCCGATCCACACCGCGGAGGACGTCAAGGCGACCGTCGAACGGGCGCGCGTCGCGGCGGAGTGGTGGGCGAGCCTGGGCTTCGCCGGGCGTGCCGAGCGGCTCAAGAGCTGGAAGGGCGTGCTGACCCGGCGGCTGCCGCAGCTGTGCCAGGTGGTCCGCGACGAGACCGGCAAGCCGATCGCCGACGCGCAGCTGGAGAGCGTCCTGGCCATCGAGCACATCGCGTGGGCGGGCAAGCACGCTCGCAAGGTGCTCGGCAAGCAGAAGCGGTCCGCCGGGCTGCTGATGTCGAACCAGGCGGCGACGGTGGAGTACCAGCCGCTGGGCGTGGTCGGCGTGATCGGCCCGTGGAACTACCCGGTGTTCACCCCGCTCGGCTCGATCGCGTACGCCCTCGCGGCGGGCAACGCGGTGGTGTTCAAGCCGAGTGAGTACACGCCGGGCGTCGGCAAGTGGCTGGTCGACGCGTTCGCCGAGATCGTGCCGGAGCAGCCGGTGCTGCAGCTGATCACGGGCTTCGGCGAGACGGGCGCGGCGCTGGTCGGCGCGGGTGTCGACAAGATCGCTTTCACCGGCTCGACGGCAACGGGCAAGCGCATCATGGCCGCGGCGGCCGAGACGCTCACCCCGGTGGTCATCGAGGCGGGCGGCAAGGACCCGGTCCTGGTCGACGCGGACGCCGACCTCGACGCCGCGGCGGACGCCACGGTGTGGGGTGCGTTCTCCAACTCCGGCCAGACCTGCATCGGCGTCGAGCGGGTGTACGTCCACGAGAAGGTCCACGACGAGTTCGTGGCCAAGGTGGTCGAGAAGTCGAAGGACGTCCGCGCGGGCTCGGACGAGGCAGCGCAGTACGGCCCGGTGACGATGCCCTCGCAGCTTTCGGTGATCAAGAGGCACATCCAGGACGCACTGGCCCGCGGCGGCAAGGCGGTCCTGGGCGGCGAGGGCGCGGTCGGCGACCGCTACGCCCAGCCAACGGTGCTGGTCGACGTTCCCGAGGACGCCGAGGCGGTGCAGGAGGAGACGTTCGGCCCGACGGTGACGATCGCGAAGGTCCGCGACATGGACGAAGCGGTCGAGCGCGCGAACAACACGAAGTACGGCCTGGGCTCGACCGTATTCTCGAAGTCCCGCGGAGTGGAGCTGGCGGAGAAGCTGCGCACGGGCATGACGGCGATCAACGCACCGCTGTCGTTCGCCGGAATCGCGTCGCTTCCCTTCGGCGGCGTGGGCGATTCGGGCTTCGGCCGGATCCACGGACCGGAGGGACTGCGTGAGTTCGCCCGCACCAAGGCGATCGCACGCCAGCGCTTCACGGCCCCGTTGACGTTGACGTCGTTCAGCCGCAAGGAATCAACGGACGCACTGGTCGCCAAGCTGGTGACCATCCTGCACGGCAAGCGCTGAGCCGTGTCCGGGGTTGTGGACTACTGGAGTCCACAACCCCGCGACGGCCCGGAATTGTCAGTGCGCGCCGGTAAACTGGATACCGGGGGCCGAGGGCCGCGCTTTCGTGCCCGCCCGCCAAGCCTCAGCTAAGCCGACTGCCCCCGGATCAGATCCGCCGCCTTCTCCGCCACCATGATCGTCGGCGCGTTCGTGTTCCCCCGCGGCACCACCGGCATCACGGACGCGTCCACCACCCGCAACCCCGCCACCCCCTGCACCCGCAGCTGCGGGTCCACCACGGACCCGATCGCGCAAGTCCCCACCGGGTGGTACAGCGTCTGCGTGTTCTCCCGGATGTGCTCGGCCAGCTCGGAATCGCTCAGGTCGTGCCGCGCCGGCAGGTACGGCTTGTCCAGGAACCGCCGCAGCGGCCCCGCCTGCCCGATCTCGATCAGGGCCCGCAGCCCCGCGATCATCCTCTCCATGTCACGCGGCTCCGCGTAGTAAGCCGGGTCGATTTCCGGCTTCCACAACGGGTTCGCCGACTTCAACCGCAGCCGTCCGCGGCTCGCGACGTCCACCAGCGTCGCCGCCGAGGTGAACCCCGGGACCGTCGGTTCGCGCAACCCGTTGTCGTAGAATAACGACGGCACCACGTGGATCTGCATGTCCGGGGCAGGCAGGCCGTTCGTGGTCGGGTAGAACGCGCCCGCTTCGCCGATGTTCGACGTCAAGGGGCCGCGCCGCGTCAGCTGGTACCGCGCCAAGCCGAACGGGGTGGCCGCGTCGACCAGGTCGGTCGTGTCGCGAGTGGACCAGATGATCCCGCACGCCGGGTGGTCGTGGAGGTTTTCACCGACGCCGGGCAGTGCGGCGACGACGTCGATGCCGTGCTCGCGCAGGTGCTCGGCCGGGCCGACACCCGAAACCATGAGCAGCTGCGGTGAGTTGACAGCACCACCTGAAAGGATGACTTCGGTCGACGCGTGCGCGGTGCGCTCCACGCCGTTGTCCAAATAGGACACGCCAACCGCGCGGGTGCCCTCGAAGACGACGCGGGTGGCGGGCGCGCACGTCTTCACCGTCAGGTTCGGCCGCTCGAGCGCCGGGCGCAGGTAGGCGTCCGCCGTGGACCACCGGCGGCCCCGCTTGCACGTCACCTGGTAGACGCCGGCGCCTTCCTGACTTTCGCCGTTGAAGTCGTCGGTGCGCTTGAGCCCCCACGTGACGGCCGAATCGACCCAGGCGTGCGACAGCTCGTGGGTGAACCGGCGGTCTTCGACGTGCAGCGGACCGTCCGTGCCGTGCAGTGGCCCGCCGAGCCGCTGGTTGCCCTCGGCGCGCTTGAAGTACGGGAGGACGTCGTCCCAGCCCCAGCCTTCGGCGCCGTGGGAATCGCGCCAGCCGTCGTAGTCGGCGCGGTTGCCGCGGATGTAGATCATCGCGTTGATCGACGAGCAGCCGCCGAGCATCTTCCCGCGCGGCCAGTACGACGTCTTGCCCGTGTGCTTCTGCTCGACGGTCTCGTAGTTCCAGTCCCACTTGGTCTTGAACAGCGACGCGAACGCGGCCGGGATGTGGATCTCGTCCGCCGTGTCCTCCGCACCCGCTTCGAGGAGCAGGACCTGCGCCGCCGGGTCTTCGGTCAGCCGGTTCGCCAGGACGCAGCCCGCGCTCCCGGCGCCGACGATGACGTAGTCGTAGGAGTCTTGGACGGCCACGATGCCTCCTGTTGGCGAGGTGTCAACGACTCATCATGGCGCAGCGCCGCGCCGGGAGCCAGTCTAGGTTTGCCGGTGGGCCCCGCCAGGGGGTCGAGCGGGTGAACTATGCTCGCGGGGTACCCACGACCTGCGTGAATAAGGAGCAGCCTGCCGTGGCCCGAGTTGTCGTCGACGTCATGCCGAAGCCCGAAATCCTCGACCCGCAGGGACAGGCCGCGCTCGGCGCCGCCGGCCGCCTGGGGTTCACCGGGATCACCGAAATCCGCCAGGGCAAGCACTTCGAGATCGAGGTCGACGACACGGTCGACGACGCGACGCTGGAGAAGATCGCCGAAGGCTTCCTCGCGAACCCGGTCATCGAGCAGTGGACGATCAAGCGGGTGGACGCGTGAGCGCGCGCATCGGCGTCATCACCTTCCCGGGCACGCTGGACGACGGCGACGCGGCCCGCGCGGTCCGCTACGCCGGCGGCGAGGCCGTGCCGCTGTGGCACGCCGACGAAGACCTGCGTGACGTCGACGCCGTGGTCGTCCCGGGTGGTTTCTCCTACGGCGACTACCTGCGCGCGGGCGTGATCGCCCGGTTCGCGCCGGTCATGACGCCGGTGATCGAGGCGGCGCGCGCGGGCATGCCGGTGCTCGGCATCTGCAACGGGTTCCAGATCCTGTGCGAGGCCGGCCTGCTGCCGGGCGCGATGATCCGCAACCAGGGCCTGCACTTCATCTGCCGCGACCAGTGGCTGCGGGTGGAGAACACCGGCACGGCGTGGACCAGCCGGTACGAAACCGGCGCGGAAATCCTCATCCCGATGAAGAACATCGACGGCTGCTACGTGGCCGAGCAGTCCACTTTGGACGAGCTTGAGGGCGAGGGCCGCGTGGTGTTCCGGTACGTCGGCGGGAACCCGAACGGCTCGCGCAACGACATCGCCGGGATCCGCAGCGAGAACGGCCGGGTCGTCGGGCTGATGCCGCACCCGGAGCACGCGATCGACGCGCTGACGGGGCCGTCCGACGACGGGCTCGGCATGTTCTTTAGCGCGGTGGACGCGCTGGTCAAGGCCTGAGGGCGGGCCGCGCCCCCCGGTAACCATGCTACCGGGGGACACCGACGGTTCCGGGGCTGTGGACGTGAGTTGTCCACAGCCCCGGACGTCGTCGTGGTGCCGAGTGCGGCGCCGGTCAGCTCTTGCTCTGGTCGTTCGACAGCCACTTCTCCGGCCGGACCCGGACCAGCACCGACCGCTCTCCGAGAGCCGAGTCGACGTAGGCCGTGGCCTGCTCCTCCGGCCAGTAGCGCTTCGCGATCCGCAGGGCCTGCTCGCGTGTCGGCGGCTCGTCGTTCGCCACCACCGGGCCCTCGGCCGTCACGTACTTGTACGGCGGGTTCTCGTCCTGCACCACCAGGCTCAGCCGGCCGGCCGCGCGGATCGAGCGGTCCTTGACCGAGTCGCGATCCATCCAGATCAGCAGCTCGCCGCCCGGTGTGTAGTCGTACCAGACCGGCACCGCCAGCGGTGCCCGGCCGGCGCGCTCCACCGCCAGCACTCCCACGTGCACCCCGCTCAGGAACTCTTCGCGTTCCGCGGCGGTCATCACGAACGACGACATGTCACTCCCCAGGTAGATGGTCATCCACCGGGGAGCAACACGCCGATCGCTCCGGACATTCCGGACTAACTGGCCGCCGCCACCAGGCGGGCGTACGAGCCGCCCGCCGAGAGCAGCTCGTCGTGCGGGCCCAGCTCCGTGATGCGGCCGCCCTCGACCACCGCGACGCGGTCGGCCGCCGCGGCCGTGTGCAGGCGGTGGGCGATCGCGATCACCGTCCGGCCCGCCAGCACGCTGTTCAGCGACCGCTCCAGGTCCCGGGCCGAACCCGTGTCCAGCAGCGACGTCGCCTCGTCGAGCACCAGCGTGTGCGGGTCCGCCAGCACCACCCGGGCCAGCGCCAGCTGCTGCGCGATCGCCGCCGGCACCGGGTGCTCGCCCGGCCCCAGCTTCGTGTCCAAGCCGGACGGGAGCGTCGCGACCCAGTCCGACGCACCCGCCGACGCCAGCGCCGCCGTCAGCTCCTCGTCCGTCCAGTCGCCGCCCGCGCGGCGGGCCGGCAGGGCCAGGTTCTGCCGCAGCGTCCCGGAGAACACGTGGTGCTCCTGGGTCAGCAGCAGCACCTCGCCGCGCAGCACGTCGTCGGCCAGCGCCGAGACGTCTTGGCCGCCGATGCGCACCGAGCCCGCCGACGGCGCCGCGATGCCGGCCAGCAGCCGGCCGAGCGTCGACTTGCCCGCGCCCGACGGCCCGACGATCGCCAGCCGCTCGCCGCGCGGAACCCGCAGATCGATGCCGTGCAGCACCTCGCGGTCGGCGGTGTAGCTGAACCGGACGTCGTGGACGTCGATGTCGCGCCCGCGCGGCACGTCTGCCACCTTCTCCGCCTCCTCGACCGCGACCGACCGGACGCCGAGGATCCGGCGCGCCGCGGCCGCCGCGACCTGGAGGTCTTCCAGCCAGAACAGCGCCTCGTTCAGCGGGGCCGCCATCCCCTGCACGTACAGCAGCATCGTGGTGATCACGCCGAGCCCGGCCCAGCCCTGCGTGTACGCGAGCAGCCCGAGCAGCAGCATCACCGCCAGCGGCAGCACGTAGCTGATCTCCAGCGACGGCAGCCACCGCAGCTGCAGCGCCCGCATCCGACGCTCGCCGTAGATGCTCTGGTCCAGCTCGTGGTACGCGGCGTCGATCCGCCGCTCGGTCAGCCCGAGCGCCTCGGTCGTGCGCGCACCCTCCGCCGTTTCGTGGACGCTGGTGGTCAGGTCGGCCCACCGGTCGAGCATCCACTGCATGACCGACGGGATCCGCCGCTGGTACCAGACGTTCACCGGGACCAGCAGCGGCAGCGCGACCAGCAGACCCAGCGACAGCAGCGGCGACGTCAGCACCATCGCGACGATCGTGAACACCACGGTCACCGCCGCGACCAGGATCTGCGGCACGGCGAACCGCGCCGCGTGGTCGATCCGGCCGAGGTCGGTGGTGGCCCGGCTGAGCAGGTCGCCGGTGCCCGCCGCCTCGACCGTGCCGAGCGGCAGCTGCAACGCCGTCCCGACGAACTCCTCGCGGGTCTCGGCCAGCACCAGCTCGCCGAACACCGCGCCGCGCATCCGCGCGATCTTGGCGGCCACCGCCTGCAGCAGCAGGATGCCGACGAACGCCGCCGCCAGCACGTCGACGTGCCCGGTCGTGGTGCCGGCCGCGACGTCGTCGACGAGCGAGCCGATCAGCTGCGGCCCGGCCAGGCCGATCAGCGTGGCCACGGCCATCGAGCCCAGCAGCAGGCCGAACTCGCGTTTGTGGTTCCTCGCCGTCTGCAGGGCCCAGCGGCGGACGTCCCGCCGGGTCGCCGTGGGAAGCCGTTTCATACCGTTACCGCCTTCACCGTGAAGACTTCGTCCGCTACGTGTGCCCACAAGGGACTCTGGCTGAACACCACCGTCGTCCGGCCGCGTCGCAGCGCGGCGACGCGTTCGGTGATGCGGGCCTCCGTGTGCGCGTCCACCGCCGACGTCGGCTCGTCGAGCACCAGGACTTCGGCGTCGGTCGCCAGCGCGCGGGCCAGGTTCAGCCGCTGCCGCTGACCGCCGGACACCTCGCGGCCGCGCTCGCCGATCACCTCGTCGACGCCGTTGGGCAGCGCCTCGACGATGTCGTCGGCGTCGGCCGCGTACAGCGCTTCGGTGATGCTGACGCCGCTCGGCCGCGCCGGCGCGAGCTGCTCGCGCAGCACGCCCGAGAACCAGATGTCCTGGTTGTGCGCGTAGACGATCCGCCGCCGCAGCTCCGCGAGCGCGACGTGGTCCGCCCGCACCCCGCCGGCCAGCACCTCTTCGCCCTCGGCCGGATCGGCGAACCGCGCCAGCCGGTCGGCCACCGCTTCGCCGTCGGCGCCGAAGTCGACGACCGTCAGGCGGCCGGGCGCGACCCGGACGCCGGACTCGGTGTCCACCAGCTCCAGCGGTCCTTCGGGCAGCGGCACCGGCGTCTCCGGGTCCGCCAGCTTCGGGTGGATGGCCAGCAGTGCGACCACCTTCCGCGACGCGACCAGGCCCGACGTGATCGACCCGACGGCCTCCGTCGCGGCGTTGACCGGCCAGATGAGGAAGGCCGAAACGCCGTAGAACGCCACCAGCTGGCCGATGTCGATCGAGCCGGCCACGGCCAGCCGGGCGCCGAGCCAGGTGATCACCACGGTGACCAGGCCGGGCAGCGCGATCTCCGCCGCGGCCAGCCACGCCTCGGCCTTGCCGACCTCGACGCCGGCCAGCCGCACCCGCTGGCTCGTCTCGCGGAAGCGGGCGAAGAACCGCCGCTCGCCGCCGATGCCGCGCAGGATCCGCAGGCCGGACACGATGTCCGCGCCGAGCGCGTTGACGTCCCCGCGCTTCTCGCGCTGCGTCGCCTTGCGCTTCTGCAGCGGCGCGAGCAGTGGCCCGATGCCGAGCACCGCGACCGGCACGCCGACCAGCGCGACCACGCCGAGCAGCGGCGACGTCGAGACCAGCCACACCGCGACCACGACGAACGCCAGCAGCGAGCCGAACGCGCGGCCGGTCATCTCGACGGTGTTGCCGATGTGGTTGATGTCCGTCGTGGAAACCGCGACGAGGTTGCCGGTGGTGGTCTGCTCGCGCAGCCCGGCGCCGACGCGCGTGGTGTGGGCGGACACCGTCCGCTGGGTCGTGCCCGCGCCGTGCAGCCACAGGCCGTAGTTGAGGAAGTGCAGCCAGGTCCCGAAGACCGTCTGCACCAGTCCGAGCGCGGCCGCGGCCAGCGCCCAGCGCGCGACGGCGGCGCCGTCGTGCGCACCGATGGCACCGATGCCCTGGCCGACGACCAGCGGCAGCAGCGCACCGGGAAGCGCCCACACGACACCGATCGCGGCCGCACCGAGCACCGTGCCGAGCCGGGCCCGGAACACGGCGAGCAGGAAGCGGCTCGCGGTCGGCCGTGCGGGCAGCCGCAGCGGCGGAAAGGGATACGTGGCGGAAAGCACGATTCTCGACGGTAAGCCGACACCCGGGCAAAGGCGACCGATTTACGGCGGCCCCGCCCTCGCGGCGGCGGCCGCGGCGCCTTCGGGAAGCACTTCGGGGCACCGCCGCTCTTGGGGGACCCCCGGTTTCAACGCTACTCGCGGCCACCGACAATTCCGGCCCGCGCACCCGAGCCACCCCCGGGTTGTCCACAAGCGTGCCCGCCCACCCGAGTTGTCCCCAGGCGCCCGAGCGCCCCAAGGTGGCCTTGGTTGCGTTCAACGCACCGAAGGCCACCTTGGGTGCGTTGGACGCACCGAAGGCCACATTGGGGCGCTCCGGCCGGGCGGCGATGTCGGCTCGGTCACACCGGCTGCGGGGTGGCCGGGTTGGGCGGCCCACTGTCCGGGGTGGCCGGGAGCGCCCCGTATCCTGACGGCCGTGGCGAACCCTGACACGGACACCGTGACCAGCACCGTTGACACCACCGAGCGCGCCGGGGCGACCCCGGACCACACCCAGCCGTATCGCGAGCTCGGGCTCGCCGACGACGAGTACGCCCGCATCCGCGAGATCCTCGGCCGCCGGCCCACCGACGCCGAGCTGGCGATGTACTCGGTCATGTGGAGCGAGCACTGCTCGTACAAGTCGTCGAAGAAGCACCTGCGCTACTTCGGGGAGACCGCCACCGACGAGATGAAGGCCAAGATGCTGGCCGGCATCGGCGAGAACGCGGGCGTCGTCGACATCGGCGAGGGCTGGGCGGTGACCTTCAAGGTGGAGAGCCACAACCACCCGTCCTATGTGGAGCCGTACCAGGGCGCGGCCACCGGTGTCGGCGGCATCGTCCGCGACATCATGGCGATGGGCGCGCGGCCGCTGGCGGTCGCCGACGCGCTGCGCTTCGGCCCGGCCGACGCCCCGGACACCAAGCGCGTGCTGCCCGGCGTGGTCGCCGGCGTCGGCGGCTACGGCAACTGCCTCGGCCTGCCGAACATCGGCGGCGAGCTGGTGTTCGACCCGTCCTACTCGGGCAACCCGCTGGTCAACGCGCTGTGCGTCGGCGCGATGCGCGTCGAGGACCTGCACCTGGCCTTCGCGTCCGGCACCGGCAACAAGATCATCCTGTTCGGCGCACGCACCGGCCTCGACGGCATCGGCGGCGTTTCCGTCCTGGCGAGTGACACCTTTTCGGGTGACGAGTCGTCGGGCGGCCGCAAGAAGCTGCCGAGCGTCCAGGTCGGCGACCCGTTCACCGAGAAGGTGCTCATCGAGTGCTGCCTCGAGCTGTTCGCGCAGAAGCTCGTCGTCGGCATCCAGGACCTCGGCGGCGCCGGGCTGTCCTGCGCGACGTCGGAGCTCGCCGCGGCCGGCGACGGCGGCATGCACATCTACCTCGACCGGGTTCCGTTGCGCGCCACCGGGATGACCCCCGCCGAGGTGCTCTCCAGCGAGTCGCAGGAGCGCATGTGCGCGGTCGTCGCGCCGGAGAACGTCGAGGCGTTCATGGCGGTCTGCCGCAAGTGGGACGTCATCGCCACCGACATCGGCGAGGTCACCGACGGCGAGCACCTGGTCATCACCTGGCACGACGAGGTCGTCGTCGACGTCCCGGCGCACACGGTCGCCCACCAGGGCCCGGTGTACGACCGGCCGATCGAGCGGCCGTCCACTCAGGACGCCCTGATCGCGGACACGTCGGCGAAGCTGCCTCGTCCGTCCACTCCGGACGAACTGCGCGCGGAGGTCCTCAAGCTGATCTCCTCGCCGAACCAGGCGTCGAAGGAATGGGTGACGTCGCAGTACGACCGGTACGTGCGCGGCAATTCCGTGCTGGCCCAGCCGTCGGACTCCGGCATGATCCGGATCGACGAGTCGTCCGGCCGCGGCGTCTCGGTGGCGACCGACTGCAACAGCAAGTTCGTCTACCTGGACCCGTACCGCGGCGCGCAGCTGGCGCTGGCGGAGGCGTACCGCAACGTGGCCACGGGCGGCGCGACGCCGGTCGCGGTGTCCGACTGCCTGAACTTCGGCGCCCCCACCGACCCGGGCGTGATGTGGCAGTTCGAGCAGGCGGTGCACGGCCTGGCGGACGGCTGCGTCGAGCTCGGCATCCCGGTGACGGGCGGCAACGTAAGCTTCTTCAACCAGACCGGTGACGCGGCGATCCTGCCGACCCCGGTGATCGGCGTCCTCGGCGTGATCGACGACGTCACCCGCCGCATCCCGACCGGCGTCGGCGCGGAGGCGGGCGAAACGCTGCTGCTGCTGGGCGAGACGCACGACGAGCTGGACGGCTCGGCGTGGGCCCGCGAGCTGCACGGCCACCTCGGCGGCGTGCCCCCGCGCGTGGACCTGGCCCGCGAGAAGCTGCTGGGCGAGATCCTGGTGGCGGGGTCCCGCGACGGCATGATCTCGGCGGCCCACGACCTGTCGGACGGCGGCCTGATCCAGACGCTGGTCGAGACCGTCCTCATCGGACAGTGCGGCGCCCGCGTGTTCCTCGACGACGGCCAGGACCCGTTCGTGCAGCTGTTCTCCGAGTCCTCGGGCCGCGTGCTGGTGGCGGTCCCGCGCACGGAAGAACTCCGCTTCACGGAGATGTGCACCGCGCGCGGCCTCCCGTGGCGCAAGACCGGTGTGGTCGACCCGGAGTCGGGCGCACTGGAACTGCAGGGCATCACGGAGTTCACGCTCGACGAGCTGCGCGAAGCCTGGGAGCGCACCCTTCCCGCCCTGTTCGACTGACCTGGCCCGGGGCCTTCGGCGCGACCGAAGGCCCCAGCCGGTCACACCGCGCGCCAGGCCGGGCGTGGAAACGGGAGCTGCTCAGCCCGCCTTGGCGACGATCCGCGCCTCCCCGTCGCGCAGCTCCTCGTGGTCCCACGCTTCGGGCAGCCGCACTTCCTTTGCGGTCTGGACCAGGGTGTTGTACAGCGAAACCACCTCCGGCAATGCGGCGAAGCGCAGGTCGGTCTGGCCGCCGAACCGGGTCCGCCGCAGATCCAGCGAGCCGGTGGCCTTCACCCCGGTGAAGACCGCATCGCCGGCGAACTCCGCGTCTTTGAACGTGGTCGGACCGGCGAACGTGGTCTCGGAGAAGTCGGCGAGCTCGGCGAAGTGGGTTCCACTGAACCAAGCGTGGCTTTCGAACACCGCTCCGCGGCAACGGAAGTTGCCGATCAACCGGCCGTCGCCGGTGCCTGCGGCGGTGAAGTACACGCGGCCGGTGAACCGGCATCCGTTGAAGTTCGTGCTGCTGTGCAGAGCTGCGTACCGCAGCAGCATCCCGCCGACCCGGCGCCCGCCGAGGTCGAGGTATTCGAGGACAGCGCCGGTGAGATCGAGGTAGTAGTCCGGAGCGTCCGGCAGGTCGGTGGCCGGAAGCAGGTCCTTGAGCAGCCGCTGTGCGGTCAGGCGCACCTGGAGTTCCTGCTCTTGCTCGGGATCGCCTCGGGTGTCGCTGCGCACGTGGCGATCCAGGCCGGGTCCGTACCGCGGGTGCGCGAACGGCCGCCGGAGGTACGAGCACAGCACGTCCAGCACCGTCTGCGTGTAGTCCGGCCTGCTCCGCGCCAGCCCCGCCAGCGCGTGCAGCGCCCCCACACGCACCTGGTCGGCCGCGTGCCCGAGCAGCTCGACCGCCTTGGCGAACCGCTCGTCGGCGACCCGCTCGCGGTCCTGTTCCGCGCGCTGCGCCTCGAGTTCGTGCCGCTGCCGCTCGATGTCCTGGCGGCGTTCCTCGACCCGGCGCCGCCGGTCGTTCAGCCACAGGGCGTACAGCGCCACGATCGCGCCGCCGGCCAGGCCGCCCGTCTTCAGCGCGTCACTGCGGCTGGTGGCGGGGTCGGACAGCAGCCAGCCGCCGACCCCGAGCAGCAGCGCCACCGACGCGAGGAACGTCCACGCCAGCGGCGATCGCCACAGCTTCACCGGCTCAGGACACCAGCATGGTGCTGACGCAGAAGCCCTTTTTGTCGAAGTTCGTGGCGCTCAGCGTGCCCTTGACCGGCTTGCCGGCGGACGTTCCGGTGACCTCGCCCTCGACCAGGTACTTGTCGGTGGGCACGTCGCCGAGCTGCAGCTGCAGCGGCGGCTTGAGGAACGTCTCGAGCCAGGAGCTGAGCAGCTCCTTCGAGTCGGCGCAGCCCATGGCGACGGCGCCGGCGTTGTCGCCCGCGTTCAGCTTGTCGATGAAGCCCTGCAGCACGGCCTTGGCGTCCGAGCTGCCGCCTTCGCTGCCGGACGGCGGCTTCGTGGCCGACGTCGTCGGCTTCTTGGACGTCGGCTTCGACGTGGACGGCTTGGCGGACGTGCTCGACGACGGGGGCGCGGCCGTGTTGGTGTCCTCCTTCGACAGGAAGAACCCCGGTGCGACGAAGCCCGTGATGCCCACCAGGGCCAGCACGACGACCACGGCGGCGCCGATGGCGATCCACATCCCGGTCTTGCTCTTCTTCGGCGGCGCGGGCGGCCCGCCGAAGCCCTGCGCGTAGCCGCCGGTCGCGGGGTCCCAGCCGGACACCTGGCCGGCCGCGTTCGGGTCCCAGGCCTGCTGGCCGTACTGCTGCGCGTTCGGGTCCGCCCACGCCTGCTGCTGCTGTTGCTGCGCGTACGGGTCGCCCCACGCCGGCTGCGGGTTGGCCGGGAAGCCGCCCGACGCCGGCGGGTAGCCCTGCTGGTTCGGGTCCCAGCCCTGCGGGTACTGCTGCGTCGGGTACGGCTGCTGCTGCTGGTTGGGGTCCCACCCGCCCTGCTGCTGGAAGCCGCCGGACGGTGGCTGGCCGTACGGATCGGGCTGGCCGTACGGGTCGGGCTGACCGGGCTGGCCCGGCTGAGGCGGGTAGGTCATCTTTCATGCCTTCCGGGCGCTGGGGGTTCGTGCGCTTCCGACGTCCGGTGGACGCGTGCGGTTCCCCCAGGACGTGGCTGCAGCATTCTGCAAGCTCGGACGGTACGGCATGAAACCGGCTCCCGGTCGTGGCGACGCGAACCCGTCACGATCCGGGAGCCGGGCCGGGGTGGATCAGCCGTTGGCGAGTGCCTGGAGCCGGTCGTAGGCACCGTTGAAGGTGTCCTGGTCGAGCGGGCTCGAGGTGTACTGCCAGACGGTGTAGAAGCCCCAGTTGTAGGGCAGGGTGCCGACCGACGACGAGTACCGGGCGACCCACAGCGGGGCCGTGCTGGAGAAGTCACCGCTCACGCAGCTGCTCCACCAGCTCGTCGACGTGTAGATCACCGGGTAGCGGCCGGTCAGGGAGCGGTACGTGTCGTGGAAGTCGAGGATCCACGACGTCATCCCGGCCTTGCTGAACCCGTAGCAGGTCGCGCCGTACGGGTTGTACTCCATGTCCAGCGCTCCGGGCAGCGTCTTGCCGTCCTTGGACCAGCCGCCCCCGTGGGCGACGAAGTACCGCGCCTGCGCCGCGCCGCTCGAGGTGTTCGGCGTGGCGAAGTGGTAGGCGCCGCGGATGAAGCCCTGGTTGTAGGAGCCGTTGTACTGCTGGGCGAAGTACGGGTTGGTGTAGCTGGTGCTCTCCGTGGCCTTGGTCCAGACGAACCGCTTACCTTGGTTCCACCAGTACGCCCAGTCGACGTTGCCCTGGTAGCTGGCGACGTCCATGCCGGCCACCGTGGCCAGCACCTGGCCGGGGATGGCCTGGCCGGGCTGCGGCTGCTGCGCCGCCTTCTGGGAGTCCGGGGTCGACTTGTCGCCTTCGACGCGCCGGATCTGCGACCCCAGTTCGTGGTTGTGCTGTGCGATGTCCGCGTTGATCGCGGCCACGGGGTCGACTTCGGGGGACATGGTTGCCGCCTGGGCCGTGCTGCCGAGCAGGAGCAGCGTGGCCGGGACGACCAGGGCAGCGAACAGCCGCCCTCTTCGGGAGGTGGACATCGTTGGATCCCTTCACAGATACCCTCGCGATGAGCGGCTTACTGCAGGTAGCCGCCCGAGCACGATTGTTGAGGACGAAGTGGCGTTTGTCACTCAGTTCCGTGAAATTGGGTATACGTGTGGGTGATTTTCCCGGGAAGAAGATCGTTAATTGGTGGCGAGTTAACACCTATTATTGGACAGTGGGGCCGATCAGCCCAGCGCCAGCGCGAGCAGCCGGTCCGCCGGGCCGTTGAACCAGTTCTGGTCACCGGGCAGGGTGCCGCGGTCGGCGAACTGCCAGATCGTGTGGGTGCCCCAGCCGGACGGCAGCTCGCCGATGGCGGTGTTGTAGCGCGCGAGCCAGAGCGGGTTGGCACCGAAACCGCCGTTGTTCGCGGTGCACCGCTTCCACCAGCTCGTCGACGTGTAGATCGTCGGGAACCGGCCGGTCGCCGCCCGGTAGGTGTCGGAGAAGGCGCGGATCCAGGCGACCATGCCGGCGGCGTCCTTGCCGTAACACGTTTCGCCGTACGGGTTGTACTCCGCGTCGAGCGCGCCGGGCAGGGTCTTGCCGTCCTTGGACCAGCCGCCGCCGTGGGCGAGGAAGTACCGCGCCTGCGACGCGCCGTCGGAGATGTCCGGCCGCGCGAAGTGGTAGGCGCCGCGGATCAGGCCGGCCTGGTACGAACCGTTGTACTGCTGCGCGAACTGCGGGTTCACGAAGCCGGTGCCCTCGGTCGCCTTGACGTAGACGAACTTGGCGCCCGACCCAGCCGCACCCCGCCAGTCGACCGGGCCCTGGTGCCCGCTGACGTCGTGCCCGAGCTGCCGGCTGTCGTCTCCGTACAGCACGTCGGGTGCCTCGCCGACGCCCTCGACCTTGGCGATCTGCGAACCCGCGTAGTGGTCCTCCGCGCCGCCGCGGACATCGACGGCCTTCGCCGGCGCCTGCCCGGCCAGGAGCAGGCCCGACGCGAGGACGGCGGCGAAGGGCAGTGAACGTCGTTTCACCCTCGTGCTCCCCACCGATCTCGTGAGACTTCTTCAGCCTCACGATGCACCGCCGCCGCCGGATCGGCGAGTCGATGATCACTCGATGGGGTGGGACCCGCAGGTCAGCGCCGCTCGTCGGCGATGGCCTTCAGCAGGTGCTCCGCCGGCACGACGGCCGTGATGAGGTCGTGCGGGTTGATCGCGACCGGGTGCCCGCCGAGCAGGTCGACGATGTCCCGGCCGAGCACCGCCCGCGCGTGCGGCCACTCGCGCGGCACCAGCGACTTGCGGGTGTAGGCGGGCACCATGACCCGGCCGTCGGCGTTGTGGAAGCCGATGACGGTCCGCTGCACCGGCGACATCGCGTAGACGAACAGCGTCGCGTCGAGGACGGCCTTCGGCAGGTCCGACGGCGGGCGGTGCTCGGTGCGGACGAGCTGCAGCAGGTGCTCGAGGTCGTTCGCCGGGTCCGGGAAGCCGAGGGCCTTGGGCGAGGGCCGGTAGCGGTCGTTGGGGTGGAAGTCGGCGACGACGTCGCCGGCCTCGTTCACCGGGTACGCGCCCACGACCGCCCACGACGGCACCGGGCCGTTCGGGTCGAAGGCCTCGTCGATGACGTAGAGCCAGCTGTTCGGGTTGGCGCGGGCGTTCGCGCGCATCTCCGCGGTGATCTCGGGCGTGCCGTGCTTGCCGGTGCGCCTTGCCTGCTGCCCTCCGCGCCGGGCGGCCCGGTTGTGCTTGCCGTGCCTGCCGGGGCGATCGGCTCCGCTTCCGGTGGGCTGCTGCGAAACCATCCGATCCGCCTCGTCCCGCTGCGCCATCGTCATCCCCACGTTCTCGGGTGTGCCTGCCAAGTCTTGGTGCGCCACTCTACTGTTTGCCCATGGCCTCTTCGCGTTCGGTCGACCCCGGACAGTTACGTGCGGCGGTGCTGGCGATTTCCCCGTGGTTGCAGGGCGGTGCGCCCGATCCGGCGCGCCCGGAACTGGCCGCGGCGGTCCGGCTCAGCCTGCGCGCACTGGCGGCGGACGCGC
The DNA here is from genome assembly GCF_046548975.1 of Amycolatopsis sp. lyj-346. NCBI lineage: Bacteria > Bacillati > Actinomycetota > Actinomycetes > Pseudonocardiales > Pseudonocardiaceae > Amycolatopsis > Amycolatopsis sp. lyj-346. The sequence goes on along the minus strand of NZ_JAJPWT010000001.1, from coordinate 656,692 downwards.
CGGGCCGGACGGTCGAGGTGCGCGTACCGCCGTTCGCCGCGGTGCAGTGCGTGGCGGGCCCGCGGCACACCCGCGGCACCCCGCCGAACGTGATCGAGACCGACCCGCGCACGTGGCTCGAGCTGGCCACCGGGCGACTGGACTGGACCACGGCCGTGGCCGACGGCCGGGTGTCCGCGTCGGGCACCCGGGCCGACCTGTCCCACTGGCTTCCCCTGCTCCGTGCCTGACGGGCGGGCGAGCCGGGGAACTACGGCTTGCGGCCGATCCCGCCCGCGATGGTCCGCTGGGCCACGTTGAGGTCCTTGAGCCGCGGGCCGTCCGGCCACCAGTCGGCGCAGCGGACCACGCCCGGCGGCACCATCTCGAGGCCCGGGAACAGGTCTTCGATCTCCTTCTGCGTCCGGAAGGTGCCCGAGCCCATCGGGCTGTGCAGGAAGAAGTCCTCCATCTTGCGGGCGGTCGCGGAGTCCTCGTCCTCGGGGTCGAAGAAGTGGGAGATCGCCACGAACGAGCCCGACGGCAGCGCGTCGACGTACTCCTTCATGATCTCCGCCGGCCGTTCCGCCGGGCCGTTGTAGTGGTGCAGCGTGCCGAGCTGGAGGAACGCGACCGGCTGCGAAAAGTCGATGTGCTGCCGGACGACCTCGTTCTCGAGGATCCGCTGCGGCTCGAAGATGTCCTCGGCGACGAAGTGGGTGTTCTCGTTCTCTTCGAGCAGCGCACGGCCGTGGGCCAGCACGACCGGGTCGTTGTCGACGTAGACGACCTGGATGTCCGGGTTGATCCGCTGGACGACCTGGTGGGTGTTCTCGGCGGTGGGCAGACCGGAGCCGCAGTCGAGGAACTGGGTGATGCCCGTCTGGCTGGCGAGGAAGCGGCACGCCCGGATCAGGAACCCGCGGTTTTCGAAGGCGAGGTCCTGCGCTTCCGGGGCGGCCTTCTGCACCTTGTGCAGGACCTCCCGGTCGATCTCGTAGTTGTCCTTCCCGAGCAGGAAGGCGTCGTACACGCGCGCGATGCTCGCTCGGGTCGGGTCGACCCCCACGGGAACTCGTTCGGTCCGGGTCGCGGCGTCGGGCATGTTGAACCTCACAAGTTGTGTGTCGAAAGTCTCGTACTCTACGTAGAGTAGGACTCCACACGCATGCGGTAAACCGGGTCACCTCTTTGCGCAGGACGGCCCAACGTGTACTTTCGGTAGTCGGGCTAGAACCCCCTGGTGACGTGAGCGCGGAAGGGCCGGGAATGAACGCGGTGAACGCGTCCGCAGGTGAACAGAACATCGGCCCCACGGCGCGCCGCATGATCCTGGGCTCACAGCTGCGCCGCCTCCGTGAAGAGGCCGGTATCACCCGTCAGCAGGCCGGTTACAACATCCGCGGGTCCGAGTCGAAGATCAGCCGGCTGGAGCTGGGCCGGGTCGGGTTCAAGGAACGCGACGTCACCGACCTGCTGACGATGTACGGCGTCGACGACCCGGCGGAGCGCCGCGCGTTCCTCGACATGGTCAAGCAGTCCAACGAGCCGGGCTGGTGGCGGCGCTTCGGCGACACCATGCCGAACTGGTTCACCGACCTCGTCGGGCTCGAAGAAGCCGCCGCGCGAATCCAGATCTGGGAGCCGCTCTACGTATCGGGCCTGCTCCAGATCGAGCCGTACGCGCGGGCGATCTTCAGCCACGGCCGTTCGGAGATGGCCGACGAGCGGGTCGACCAGCTCGTCGCGCTGCGGATGCGCCGGCAGAAGATGTTCAGCAGGCCGGACGCGCCGCGCGTGTGGATGGTGCTCGACGAATCAGTGCTCTACCGCCCGATCGGCGGGATGAAGGTCCTCAAGCAGCAGATCGAGTACCTGCTCGAAATGAGCGCGCTGCCGCACGTGTCGATCCAGGTCCTGCCGTACACGCGCAGCGGGTTGTCCGCGGAGCACGCGTTTTCCCTGCTGCGGTTCGGTGAACCGGAACTGCCGAACATCGCCTACGTCGAATACCTGACCGGCGCGCACTACATCGAGAAGCGCGAAGAGATCGAAAAGTACAGCCGCTCACTCGACATGCTGGCCGTCGATGCCGAGACGCCGGAGCGGAGCCGTTCGATGCTCGCGAAGCGCCGGCAGGAGATCTAGCACCCTTGGCACGTTCGAGCCAAGGCATCGTCGTGCCCCCTGCGCGGTGACCCCGAGTAGCTATTAGGCCGAACGAGCAGGTATCTGTCACCTGGTAGGTTAACGGTGAAGGCGGGGTTCTTTACCGTCCGAAAACTTTGCAAGAAATTCTGCACGTGCATTTACCGCTGCAGGCACACGTGCTAGCCTCGGATACGCGGGCAAATGCACATGCATATGCATTGCCCCTGGAGCTTTCCGCATCGAGAGGTGGGAACATGGCTGAGCGATTCGAGAACGGCATCCCGGCCGATCGGCTGTCCGGGGCCGAGTGGCGCAAGGCGAGCTACAGCGGTGCATACGGCAACTGCGTCGAGGTTGCGCCACTGTCCAACGGGGAGATCGCGATGCGCAACTCGCGGTTCCCGACCGGCCCGGCGCTCGTCTACACGCGCGCCGAAATGGCGGCGTTCCTGGCGGGCGCGAAGGACGGTGAATTCGACGATGTCCTCGGCTGAGGCCGTCGCCGCCGTCTTCGACATCGAAACCGGGCTGCAGGAACTGGTGGCCCGCGGGTACCAGTTCGTCCACCCCGCCGACGACCGCGGTGAGGTCCTCGCCGTCGTCGGCGTGCGGGTGCACGACGACGTCGTCGACGTCGTCCGGCTCAACGCCGAGGACGACGTCGTGGCGACCAGGATGCCCGGCTCCGAAGAGAACATCTTCGAGCCGGAGCGGTGGTTGTGGCACCGCCGCGGAGAAGGCGCGCAGGTGCTGACGGAGATCCTTTCGTTGCCGGATGCGTGTTAGCGGCCGCTTGCAGGCCCCGTCCGAAGTGGTCAGAACCACGCCGGGCGGGGCCTGGCTCATGTCCGCACCGTCTACACTGAAACCGGCCTGACCACGTCTTCCCAGGAGCTCCTCGGTGGTTTCCGACCCGCAGCTCGTGTCCGACCAGCCCGAACCGGAACCCCGAGAGGAGTGTGGCGTCTTCGGCGTCTGGGCTCCCGGGGAAGAAGTCGCGAAACTGACCTACTACGGCCTCTACGCCCTGCAGCACCGGGGCCAGGAGGCTGCCGGCATCTCCGTCTCCGACGGCTCGCAGATCGTGGTCTTCAAGGACCTCGGCCTGGTCAGCCAGGTGTTCGACGAGCAGATCCTGCAGTCACTGCAGGGGCACATCGCCGTCGGCCACTGCCGGTACTCGACCACCGGCGCGACCATCTGGGAGAACGCCCAGCCGATCTTCCGCACGACCGCGACCGGCAGCGGCCTCTCCTTCGCGCACAACGGCAACCTCGTCAACACGGCCGAGCTGCGCGAACGCACCATCGAAGCGGGTCTCAAACCGCACGCGGGCCTGACCGGCTCGTCCAGCGACTCCGACCTCATCTGCGGCCTGCTCGCCGCGAACGCCGCCGACAAGGGCATCGAGGCCGCCGCCATGGAGCTGCTGCCCACCCTGAAGGGCGCCTTCTGCCTGGTGTTCGCCGACGAGAACACCCTCTACGCGGCGCGTGACCCGCACGGCGTGCACCCGCTGGTGCTCGGCCGCCTCGAGCGCGGCTGGGTCGTCTCGAGCGAGACGGCGGGCCTCGACATCGTCGGCGCGTCCTTCGTCCGCGAGGTCGAGCCGGGCGAGCTCATCGCCATCGACGCCGAGGGCCTGCGCTCCTCCCGGTTCGCGAACCCGGACCCCAAGGGCTGTGTCTTCGAGTACGTCTACCTCGCCCGCCCCGACACCACGATCGCCGGCCGCGGCGTGCACGCCACCCGCGTCGAGATCGGCCGGCGGCTGGCCAGCGAGCAGCCGGTCGAGGCCGACCTGGTGATGCCGGTGCCGGAGTCGGGCACCCCGGCCGCGATCGGCTACGCGCAGGGCTCCGGCATCCCCTACGGCACCGGCCTGGTGAAGAACGCCTACGTCGGGCGCACGTTCATCCAGCCGTCGCAGACCATCCGCCAGCTGGGCATCCGGCTCAAGCTGAACCCGCTGCGCGACGTCATCCGCGGCAAGCGCCTGGTCGTGGTGGACGACTCGATCGTCCGCGGCAACACCCAGCGCGCGCTCGTCCGGATGCTGCGGGAGGCCGGCGCGCTCGAGGTGCACGTCCGGATCGCGTCGCCGCCGGTCCGCTGGCCGTGCTTCTACGGCATCGACTTCGCGTCCCGGGCCGAGCTGGTCGCGAACGGCGTCGACCTCGACGGCATCCGGCGCTCGATCGGCGCCGACTCCCTGGGCTACATTTCCCTGGACGGCCTGGTCGCGGCGACGGAGCAGCCGAAGTCGCGGCTGTGCACGGCGTGCTTCTCCGGTGAGTACCCGATCGCGCTGCCGGAGGACGCGCTGATCGGGAAACACCTGCTCGAAAGCCTCGACGCGGTCAATGGCGCGGCGACCCCCGTCAGCTCCGCCGGGTACGGTGCCGAAGACGCCGTCCGGCGTCCCTAGCAGTCCTTCCAGTTGGGAGTCCTTCCACCGTGAGCGAGTCCACGAGCGCCACGTACGCCGCCGCCGGCGTCAGCATCGACGCCGGCGACCAAGCCGTCGAGCTGCTCAAGCCGCACGCCGAGCGGGCGACGCGGCCCGAGGTCATGGGTGGCGTCGGCGGTTTCGCCGGGCTCTTCTCCCTGAAGCTCGACAAGTGGAAGGAGCCGGTGCTCGCGTCCTCCACCGACGGCGTCGGCACGAAGATCGCGGTCGCGCAGGCGCTCGACAAGCACGACACGGTCGGCATCGACCTGGTCGCGATGGTGGTCGACGACCTGGTCGTGACCGGTGCCGAGCCGCTGTTCCTGCAGGACTACATCGCCGTCGGCAAGGTGCACCCGGAGAAGATCGCCGCGCTGGTCGGCGGCATCGCCGAGGGCTGCGTCCAGGCCGGCTGCGCGCTGCTCGGCGGCGAGACCGCCGAGCACCCGGGCATGATGGGCGAGCACGACTACGACATGTCGGCCACCGGCGTCGGCGTGGTCGAGGCATCGCAGCTGCTTTCGCCGGAAAAGGTCCGTCCGGGTGACGTCGTGCTGGCCCTCGGCTCGTCCGGATTGCACTCGAACGGGTACTCCCTGGCCCGGCACGTGCTGCTCGACATCGCCCGGATGCCGCTCGGCGGGCACGTCGAGGAATTCGGCCGCACCCTCGGCGAGGAGATGCTGGAGCCGACGCGGATCTACGCGAAGGACTGCCTGGCGCTCGCCGCCGAGACCGAGGTCCGGACGTTCGCGCACATCACCGGCGGTGGCCTGGAGGCCAACCTGGCGCGGGTCATGCCGCGCGGCCTGGTCGCCCGGCTCGAGCGCGGCACCTGGACGCCGGCGCCGGTGTTCGCCCTGATCGGCCAGCGCGGCAAGGTCGAGCGCGCCGAGCTGGAGAAGACGTTCAACATGGGGGTCGGCATGGTCGCGGTCGTCGGCGCCGAGGACGTCGACCGGGCGCTGGCCATGCTCACCGCGCGCCACGTCCCGGCGTGGATCCTGGGCGAGGTCCAGCCCGCCGACGACGTCGACGGCCCGCGCGCGATCCTCTCGGGTGACCACCCGCGGTTCTGAAACGCGGTTGCTCGGGCTGCCACACTTGACGGTGTGGCAGCCGAAGACGTGGTGGTCGGCTCCCGGTTCGTGATCCCGGGAGCCGAGTTGAGCGAGCGCTTTTCGCGGTCGTCCGGCCCCGGCGGACAGGGCGTGAACACCACGGACTCGCGGGTCGAGCTGTCCTTCGACGTCGCTTCTTCGCCGTCGATCCCCGAACACCTGCGTGACCGGGTGCTGGCCGGGCTCGGCTCGCGGCTGGTCGGCGGTGTCCTGACGATCGCCGCCAGCGAGCACCGGTCCCAGCTGCAGAATCGCGAGGCGGCCCGCGGCCGGCTGGTGAACCTCCTGCTCGACGCGTCGGCGCCGCCGCCGGCCAAGCGGCGCCCCACGAAGCCGTCCCGCGGCTCGAAGGAGCGCCGCCTGGCGTCGAAGAAGCGCCGGAGCGACGTGAAACGAGGCCGCTCCGGCCGCTTCGACGACTAGTTCAGCGAGAGGTGCACGCACTCGCCCGCCGGCCGGAAGCCGACGCTGGCGTAGACGTTCCCGATCCCCAGGTCACCGGGGGTGAGGAACGCCGTGTGAGCCCCGGCCTCGTGGACCTGCCGGGTGAGGTGCGCCGTGAGCGCAGCGGCGATCCCGCGGCCGCGGTACGGCTCGAGCACGGCGATCCCGGCGATCTCGGTGGTGCCGTCGACGATTTCGAGCGCGAGCCCGCCGCCGACCACCGAGCCGGCGTCCTCCGCCAGGAGGTGCCGCACCCCGGCACCGGCCTTCAGCTGCTCGACCTCTTCGTCACTGATTTCCGCGGGTACGCCGAACGCCGTGTTCTGCGCCGACCGCATGCGCCGGAAGTCCTCGGCGGACTCCGGCGCGCGCAGCCGGATCCCGGCCGGGGCCGGCCGATCGACCCGCGCGGCCGGTGCGCACGTCATCAACGGCACCCGCCGTTCGAGCTCGTACCCCGCGTCGACCAGCAGTTTCTCCAGGTCGGGAGCGACGTCGGTGAAGTACTCGAGCCGCGGGAGCAGGTCCCGCCGCCGGTAGGCCGCGGTCAGTGCGTCGATCTCGGCCGCGGTCGGCTTCGCGCCGTCGTCCGGGATCGCGTAGTTGAGCATCGGGTGGGAATTGCCCGGCGAGTAGGTGGCGAGGAACGGGCCGATCCGCTCGGTCTCCCGGCCGCGCGGCGCCGTCGTGCGGACATAAGCCTGAATGGCAGACATTGCTGGGTTGGAGCCTTTCGAGAGCATGTCAAGGAACCGCAGCCCCGGACGGGCGTGCGGGCAGGGCGCTGGGCGTCGGGCCTAGCGGGGGCCGACGCCGGAGACGGCGCCAGGCATAGGCAGTCATTCCTTGAACTCGAACGGGCTCTTCCCGGCCATGGTCGCACGGCAGGCAACCGGTTTTACTGGCGTTCCGGGTGCGCGATGGCCGCGTAGCGCGTGTCCCACACCGATCTCGGCACCCGCAGCCGGAGCGTCGGAGCCTCGCAAACGGTGCGGCGCGGCAGCGGGATCACCACCGGTGCCGGCGGCGCCGTGTCCAGCGCGAGCCAGCCCCGGCGGCTCAGAGCCGCGCCGAGCGTGGCGCCCGCCGTGTTGAGCAGGACGTCGTCGGCCGACGTCACGCGGCCGGTGTGGATCAGATATTGCGTACCCTCCACCAGCACCGACGCGGCCAGCGCGGCCAGCGCGATCCGCGGCAGCGCGCGCAGGCGGCGGATCCGCAGCGGGAGCAGCGCGCCGAGCGGGCAGAGCAGCAGGACGTTGCCGATCACCTGCCAGAGTGACCCGTCGCTGCTGAGCGCCGCGGCGACGTCGGCGCCCGGCACGAGGTCGAGCGTGCTCTCGGCAGAACCGCCGACGGGCATCGTGACCAGGCAAAACACCAGGAACGCGACGAGCAGGCCCGCGCAGTCGACGGCGGCCGTCGCACTCGCCCGGCGGGCGGCCATTCTCCGGCGGCGCCTCGCCGCGAGCAGTGGCCAGCCGAGCAGCGCGTACGGCAGCGCGATGGCCGAAATCGGAATCATCCCCCAGAAGGCGCGCAGCAGAGCTCCCATGCGCTTCCCTTCTCGAACCCCTCAAGATCTTCGGTGCGCAATACAACGACCTCTTGCAAGATCACCTTCGCATCACAAGATCGACTCGGCATTCCGACCGGACCGCACTATTCGGTGATCTTTCCGGTGGCGGCGGTTGTTCGGGCGTGGTTCGGTCAGGGGGCACACACCGTCCACAGTGGAGGCTGTGGACAACCCTGTGGATGAATTCAACGCGCCAAGGGGAAAGCGTTGTGCTGCAACAGAAGGGCGAGAGGCTGCCCTGTGTACTACTTCGCGGCGAGTTCGCGCGCCTGCTCGAGCAGGACCTGGAGGTGCAGACCGCGCCGGACGTCGCAGGGGTGCGTTGTCGTCCCGCTCGCGATCATCGCCGCGAAATCGTCCAGCAATGCGGTGTAGGACTCCTGCGCCGAGCCCGGTTTCCGCCCGAGCGTCCGGTATCCGTGCTGTCCCCAGACCGCGACCTCGACGACGGTCGGCTGCACCGGCAGCCGCAGCGAGAGCGTGGCCGTGCTGACCACGCCGCCCTCGTGCGCCAGCATCAGGTGCCAGAGGTCGCCGGGGCTCTGCCGGGCCGCCACCACCTCGGTGATCGGGCCGAGCGCGGCGTCCAGCATGTCGAGGGCGTGCGGACCGATGTCGAACAGCGCGCCGCCGTCGTCCTGCCGCCACGCCGAGGCGGCGTACTGCCCGCCGAGCAGCGCGCCGGACAGCCAGCGCGCACCGCCGCCCGCCCAGCCGCCCGCCTGGGCGAGGCCGGCCAGCCACTCCTGCGTCTGCGCCGAGTAGCGCAGGGTCAGCACGACGAGCGCGGCGACGTCGGCGGCGGCGACCGCGTCGGCCAGCCGCCGCGCGCCATCGAGGTCGGCGGCGATCGGCTTCTCCAGGATCAGGTGCTTCCCGGCTTCGGCCGCGCGCACCCCCAGTTCGGCCTGTATCGACGGCGGAACGGCGAGCGCGACCGCGTCCACCTGCGCGAACAGCTCTTCGACGCTGCCGGCGGTGGCCGCGCAGTGCGCTTCCGCAAGCGTTTGCGCCGCTTCGGGCCGCCGGGCCCAGACCGCGGTGAGCGCCGTGCCGGGATGATCCGCCAGTCCGGGCGCGTGGATCGTCGTCGCCCACGGGCCGGCGCCGATCAGGCCGACGCGCAGCTGTCCGTCCGCGATGAGCTGTCCCACGGCCCGCAGTCTAGGTGTGTCCCGCGTCGCTCCGGAACCGCACCTGCGGCGGGCACCGGCCTGGTTAAAGTGCCTGCATGATCGCCTCCCGGTTCGCCGTTGTTTGCGCTCTCCTGTTCGGTGTCGCGTTCGTGGGATCCGCGCCCGCTTCGGCGGCGGGCACCGACGGGGCCTGCCCGGAGGGTGGCGGCGTGACGGTCGTCGTCGACTTCGGCGACCTGGGCCCGCAGCCGTTGATCCGCTGCGCCGCCGGCACGCCCGCGAACGGCATCGCCGCCCTGCAGGAGGCCGGGCTCGAAGTGGCGGGCTCGCAGAAGTACGGCCTGGCCGTCGCCTGCCGGATCGACGGCAAGCCCGGTCCGGACGTCGAGCCCTGCGCGGGGATGCCATCGGCGACGGCGTACTGGAGCTACTGGCACGCCTCCGCGGGCGGCAGCTGGACGTCGAGCCAGGAGGGGGCCCAGACGGCGAAGCCGGCCCCGGGTGGGTTCGAAGGCTGGGCGTTCGCGCGGCCGAAGTCGGCGAACGACCTGCCGTCGCCGCCGCGGGTGCCGCCGGTGCGTCAGGCCGCTTCGCCGTCTCCCGCCCCCGCCGCGGCCGACGAGGGCAGTTCGTTCCCGTGGGGCCTGGTGGTCGGGGCGGCCGTGATCGTGCTGGTCGGCGGCGCCGGGATCGTCGTCGCCCGTCGCCGGCGTGCGCAGTAGGGCGCTGCACCCCGGCGCCTGGTGGGCCTGGGCGCTCGCGCTGGCCGTCGCCGCCAGCCGGACGACGAACCCGCTGCTGCTCGGCCTGATCATCGCAGTCGCCGGGTTCGTCGTCGCGAACCGGCGGAGTGACGCGCCCTGGGCGCTGGCGTTCCGGCTGTACGTCTACGTCGGCGCGCTGATCGTCGCTTCGCGCGTGCTGTTCCGGATCCTGATCGGCGGCGAAGACGGCGGCCACGTGCTGTTCACGCTGCCGCGGATCCCGATCGTCGCCGGGTTGTCCCTGCTCGGGCCGACGTCGGCGGAGGAGCTGCTCGGCGGTTTCTACGACGGCCTCCGGCTGGCGACGATGGTCGTCTGCGTCGGCGCGGCGAACGCCCTGGCCAACCCGAAGCGCCTGCTCAAGGCGGTCCCGGGGGCGCTGTACGAAGTGGGCACGGCAGTGACGGTGGCGTTGACGGTCGCCCCGCAGCTCGTCGAGAGCGTGCAGCGGGTGCGGCGGGCCCGGCGGCTGCGGGCGGGCCGGAGTCGCGGGCTGCGGGCGGTCAAGGGCATCGTGGTGCCGGTGCTGGAGGACGCGATGGACCGGTCGCTGCGGCTGGCGGCCGCGATGGACTCCCGGGGCTACGGCCGCCGGGCCGACCTCGGTGTGCGGCTGCGGGCGCTGATCGCGGCCTGTGTTCTGGCCGGGCTGGCCGGCGTGTGCGTCGGCGTCTACGGCGTCCTCGACGGGACGTCGTCCTGGCTCGGCGTCCCGATGCTGGCGGCCGGGCTGGCCGTGGCCGTCGTGGGCTTCGTCCTCGGCGGGCGGCGGGTGCGGCGGACGGCGTACCGGCCGGACCCGTGGCGGTGGCCGGAGACGCTGGTCGTCGCGGCCGGCGTCGGGGCGTGCGCGCTGCTGTTCGCGACCGCCCGGATCGACCCGGGCCGGTTGTTCCCCTCGCTGAGCCCGTTGCGCTGGCCGGAGGTTTCCTGGGTGCACGCGTTGTCCGTGCTGGTCGCGGTGCTGCCGGCGTTCGTCTCGCCGCCCGTTCCGGAGGTCGTCCGATGATCGAGTTCTCGCGGGTCACGGTGACCTACCCGGACGCCGCGCGGCCGGTGCTGTCGGACGTGTCCCTGGAGGTCGAGGAGGGTGAGCTGTGCCTGGTCGCGGGGCCGACGGGGGCCGGCAAGTCGACGTTCCTCGGCGCGCTCAACGGGCTCGTCCCGCACTTCACCGGCGGCCGGCTTTCCGGCCGGGTCGTCGTCGCCGGTCTGGACACGTCCCGGTACCCGCCGCGGGAGCTGGCGGCGGTCGTCGGCGTCGTCGGGCAGGACCCCCTCGCCGGGTTCGTGACGGACACCGTCGAGGAGGAGCTCGCGTACGCGATGGAGCAGCTGGCGGTGCCGCCGGACGTCATGCGCAAGCGCGTCGAGGAGACCCTGGACCTGCTCGGCATCGCGGAGCTGCGGAATCGTCCACTTCGGACATTGTCGGGCGGCCAGCAGCAGCGTGTCGCGATCGGCTCGGTGCTGACGGCCCACCCGTCGGTCGTCGTGCTGGACGAGCCGACGTCCGCGCTGGACCCCACGGCCGCCGAGGACGTGCTCGCGGCGATCACGCGGCTGGTCCACGACCTGGGGACGACGGTGATCGTCGCCGAGCACCGGATGGAGCGGGTGGCGCAGTACGCGGACCGGCTGCTGTACCTGCCCGGCGACGGCTCGGTCCGATCGGGACCACCGGCCGAGATCCTGGCGACGTCGTCGATCGCCCCGCCGATCGCCGAGCTGGGACGCCTGGCGGGCTGGTCGCCGCTGCCGCTGTCGGTCCGGGACGCACGGCGGGTCGCGGGGCCGCTGCGGTCGCGGCTCGCGCCGAGTCTTCAAAAATTGTCGGTGGTGGGTCGTAGCCTGTCGGTGACCGGTTCGGCACTGGACGTGAGAGGGGTGGTGGTCCGATACGGAGATGTCCTGGCGGTGCGTGGGGTGGACCTGCGTGTCGGACCGGGCGAGGTGGTCGCGCTGATGGGACGCAACGGCTCCGGCAAGTCGTCGCTTCTCTGGGCGGTGCAGGGCAGTGGCCCGAGGTCGGCGGGGAAGGTCGACGTCGGCGGCGCGGACCCGGCATCGCTCAAGCCAAAAGTGGCCCGTCAGCGCGTCGGCCTGGTCCCGCAGACCCCGGCCGACCTGCTGTACCTCGATTCGGTGGACGCCGAGTGCGCACAGGCGGACACCGAGTCCGAGGTCCCGGCAGGAACGGCACGGGCCCTGCTGGACCGGCTCGCACCCGGAATCGCCGGTGAAGCGCACCCCGGCGACCTTTCGGAAGGGCAGCGACTGGCGTTGGTGCTGGCGATCCAGCTGGCGTCGGCCCCACCGCTGGTCCTGCTCGACGAGCCCACCCGCGGCCTCGACTACCACGCAAAGCGGCGCTTCGCGTCGGCCCTGCGAGAGCTGGCCTCGCAGGGCCACGCGGTAGTGCTGGCCACCCACGACGTCGAGTTCGTGGCCACGGTGGCCGACCGCGTGGTGGTCATGGCCGACGGCGAGGTGGTAGCGGACGGCCCGACCAAGGAGGTGATCGTCGCCTCGCCGGCCTTCGCCCCGCAGGTGGCGAAGATCCTGGCCCCGCAGCAGTGGCTGACGGTGGACGAGGTAGCCGAGGCCCTGGCATGAGCACGCAGCCGAGGGGGACGGGGAGGGGTGGGGGGCGGGGGTGGGGGGCGGGGGGATCGAAGCCCACGAGCGCACTCCGCCGCCGGCCTGCGGTTGTCCGCCGCCGGTCTCTCGCGGGTACGGGAGCGCACCCCGCGCCGGCCTGCGGTTTGTCCGTCTCGCGCCGGCTTCCGATCGCGCCTGTGCCTGCCTGTGGTTGTCCGCCGGTCTTTCGCGGGTGCCTTAGTGCCGGGTTGCGAGTGTCGGTCGGCGGCGTCCCGCCGGCTTCCGATCGCGCCCGCGCCTGCTTGCGGTTGTCCGGCGCCGACCTCCCGCCCGCCTTCGATCGCGCCTGTGCCTGCCAGCGGTTGTCCGCGGCCGGTCTTTCGGGGGTGCGTTGGTGCCGACCTGCGGTTGTCCGCCGCCGCCGACCTTCCGCCCGCACCCGTGCCTTCCTGCGCCAGGCTGGCGTGCCCGCCGGAGCAGGGCGGGCCGGCGGCGGGGGTCCCGGCAAGGCCGCCGAGCCCGCCTCGGCGGCCGTGGTTCGGCCGGGTGATGCCTTCGTGCGACCAGCCGTTGCTCGGCGCGTGGGGGTGACTTCGGCGTGACCGGCTTCCTTCGCCCGCCGCCGCGGCCCGTCCGGCTGACTCCGCGGCCCGCGCTGGTTCTCGCCGTCGCGAGCCTTCTCGGGCTGGCCATGTTCTGCTGGCCGCTCTTCGCGCACCCTCAGCCGAGTGCGGCCGCGCACACCGCGGATGCTCCGTTCGTCTTCATGGCGACGCTGCCGGTGCTCATCCTGGTCGTGCTCGCCGAGCTGTCCCGGGGTGGCATCGATGCCAAGGCGCTCGCCCTCCTCGGCGTGCTGTCGGCCGTCAACGCCGGTCTGCGGCCCCTCGGGGCCGGCACCGGGGGCATCGAGCTGGTCTTCTTCCTGCTCGTGCTCGCCGGCCGCGTCTACGGGCCCGGTTTCGGGTTCGTGCTCGGCTCGACGTCGCTCTTCACGAGCGCGCTGCTCACCGCCGGTGTCGGGCCGTGGCTGCCGTTCCAGATGCTTGCGTCATCGCTGATCGGGCTCGGGGCCGGCCTGCTCCCGCGGAAACCGCGCGGCAAGGCCGAGATCGCCCTCCTCGTCGGCTACGGCGTCCTCGCGGCCTACTTCTTCGGGCTGCTGATGAGCCTGTGGTCGTGGCCGTTCCTCGCCGGGACCAGCACACCACTCAGCTTCGTGCCCGGGGCGCCGGTGCTGGAAAACCTCCACCGGTTCGCCGTCTACACCGTCCTGACGTCGACGCTCGGCTGGGACACCGGCCGCGCGGTCACCAACGCCGTCGCCATCGTCCTGCTGGGACCCGCCGTCCTGACCGTGATGCGGCGCGCCGCGAGGCGTGCCGCCTTCGACGCGCCCGTGACGTTCGACCAGCGTCAGTTGTAGGAGTAGAAGCCGCGGCCGGTCTTCTTGCCGAGGAGGCCCGCGTCCACCATGCGCAGCAGCAACGGCGGCGACGAGTACAGCGGCTCCTTGAACTCCGCGTACATCGAGTCCGCGATGGCCTTGATCGTGTCCAGGCCGATCAGGTCGGACAGCCGCAGCGGGCCCATCGGGTGGGCCGTGCCCAGCTCCATGCCGCGGTCGATGTCCTCGGCCGACGCGAAGCCCGACTCGATCATGCGGATCGCCGACAGCAGGTACGGCACCAGCAGCGAGTTCACGATGAACCCGGCGCGGTCCTGTGAACGGATGACCGTCTTGCCCAGCGCCGTCGTCGCGTGCTCCTCCGCGCGGCGGGCGGTCTCCTCACTGGTCAGCAGCGAGGGCACCAGCTCCACCAGCGGCAGCACCGGAACCGGGTTGAAGAAGTGGATGCCGACCACCTGCTGCGGACGGCTCGTCGCCATGCCCAGCTTCATGATCGGGATCGACGACGTGTTGGACGCGAACAGCGCGTCCTCGGCCTCGACGATCTTGTCCAGCTGGCGGAAGACGTCGACCTTCGCCTGCTCCTGCTCGAGGATCGCCTCGATGACCAGTTCGCGGTCGGCGAACTCGGCGATGTCCGTGGTGAACCGGAGCCTGGCGAGCGCGGCGTCGGCGTCCTCGGTGGTCAGCTTGCCGCTCTTGATGCCGCGTTGCAGCGACTTCTCGATGCGTGCCCTGCCCGCGTCGAGCGCCGGCTGGTTCACCTCGGTGATCACGACGTCCAACCCGGACCGCGCGTGCACCTCGGCGATACCGGACCCCATGAGGCCCGCCCCGACGACTCCAACCCGACTTACCACCGGCTCACTCCTTCGTCGCTTCGCAGCCCCGCGCCTGGACAGCACTTGGGCAGCACACGACGCGCGAGGGCGGTTGCCGGGTGGTGCCCGGCTTCGCCCTCGCGCGTCTTACGCGTGCTCAACGACGGTACTCGTCGTACCCGTCGTCGTACGGGTCTTCATACCGGCTGTCGGAAGGCTCCTCGTGGTGATGATGATCATTCGAGGAGTTACTCGACAGCTCGCGCTGCAAAGCATCGAAGTCGGTCTCGTGCGAGCTGTACTTGAGCTCACGCGCCACCTTCGTCTGCTTGGCCTTAGCCCGGCCGCGCCCCATGGCTCGACCCCCTCGCACAGGGGCGGGGCGGCCGGGGGAATCGGCGGCCCCGCATCGTCTCGACAATTCTTTCCTGGTCACACCGTACCGTGTCCGGGGGGTTCGATGCGACGTGGCACGGTGTGCCGGTCGTGACAGTGTCCGCCCGACACCGGTTACCGGCCGGTCGGTGGCGATCGGTGCAGGTAGACGTGCCACGATCTACCCGTGCTCCGTCCCTTCGTGGCTTACCTGCGGGTGTACGAACCCCTGCTCGCCCTGGGCGAACCGCCGGACGAGCGGCTGCGCGCGGCCGTCGCGGCGGCCAAGCTGCGGCGGACGGACGCGGGGGCACGTGAACAGGCGATGTGGCTCAAGTCACAGGTGGCCGCCCCGCGGCGGCTGCTGCCCGCCGAACTCGCCGACGGCCGTCCGGCGCCGAGCCTGCTGACCGACGTCCTGGTGCTCGATCCCGAAGAAGTACCAGGTGGCAAGGCCGAGCACGGCCCGCTCGTCTGCCCGCTGGAGCTGCGGGCCCGCTCGGCCGCCGCGCTCGTCACCTTCCTCGGCGACGCGCACCCGGCGCTGAAGAACGTCGTCCTCGACGAAGGCGGCTTCACCCAGGACGCGATCCGCGCCCGGACGAAGTCGGCGATGGCGGACCTGAGCACGTCGGCGGCGCACACGTTGTCGACGACCTGGACCGTCCCGCTGCCGTGGTTCGTGCTGATCGAGCCGGAAGAGCGGCGCCTGGTGCTCGGCGACGGCCGCGCCGACCCCCGGCGCGAGCTGTCCTGGCGCGCCACCCTCGCCGACGCTCAGCACCGCGCCCGCGAGGCCGGCGAGCTGCTGGAGCAGACGTTCGGCGACTCCGGACCGGGCCGCGTGCTGTTCGAGACACGCCGCTGGCTGGACAACTTCCACGCCGACTCGGTGGTCGAGCTCGACTACGGCGGCCTGGTGCAGCTGTTCACCGACCCGGTGCTCGAGGCCGACAACACCGCCGACGAGGTCCACGACATCCTGGACGCCCTGCGCTCGGGCAACGTCGAGGAGCTGGCCGAGCTGTTCTCGGACCTGCGGGAGTTCTGGGGCGACGTGGCCGCCCGCGAACGCGCCAACTAGGACAGCGCCAACCAGGACAGTGCTCGCGGCCCGAAACCGTCGGTGCCCGCCGGTAGCGTGGAAAACGGGGGCTGCTCAGGCAGGCACCCGCGGCAGGCGGGCCGGTTCAGCGCAGCTGCGGCACCCGGATCTCGCCCACCGGCTGCCCGCCGCCCGAAACCACCGGGTGAGTCAGCTCCTCGAGCCCCGAAACGTCCGCCCCGAGGTACCGCAAAGCCTCCACCGCCAGGGGCGCGCACGCCCGTTTCGCGCCGTCGTCCACCTTCATCGCCACCGCGAAACCGTCCGGCAGCGCGAACGCCTGGACGCCCTCCGCGCCCGCCTTGGCGACCAGACCGTCCACCGCGGACATCAGCGCCGTGTCCTCGCGTCCCGTCCCGGCGACCAGCCACGGGTGCGCGCGCATCGCCGACGCGACCTCCGACGCGGGGCCCGAGGTCGCGGACGCCACCCGGCCGAACGCGCGCGCCAGCCCCGTCAGGGAGAACGCGAACAGCGGCGCGCCACAGCCGTCGACACCCGTGTGGACGATCGGCTCACCCGTCAGCTCCGAGACGGCGTCCGCGATCGCCTGCTGCAGCGGGTGGTCCGGCGCTTCGTACCCCGCCACCGGCCAGCCCGCCCGGACGCAGGTCGCCAGCATCGCCGTGTGCTTGCCCGAGCAGTTCATCATCACCCGCCGCGGCTCGGCCGCGTCGCGCATGCTCGGCACGTGGAGGGGGAAGTCCGGCGGGCACGCCAGGTCGTCTTCGCTCAGGCCGACCACTTCCAGCAGCTCCAGTACCCGCTTCACGTGCACCGGCTCGCCCGAGTGGGACGCGCACGCCAGCGCCAGGTCCTCACCCGTGAAGCCGAGGCCCGCCCGCAGCATGCCGACCGACTGCAGTGGTTTGTTCGACGACCGCGGGAAGAACGGCGAGGCCACGTCGCCGAGGGCCAGGCGGGCCTCGCCTTCGGGACCGGTGATCACGAGCGCGCCTCGGTGAACGCTTTCGACGAAATCGGAGCGGACGACTTCGGCGAGCACGGGGTTGGTCACTCGCCGCGGCCGCCTTCGTTCTCCAGCAGCTCGTCCACAGTGGCCGATCCCTGCCGGTAGCGCTTGGCGATCTCCGCGTTCAGCGTGTCCATCACGCCTTGGACCTCGCGGCGGAACGACGACACCGACAGCTCTTCGCTCGCGTAGGTGTCCAAAGCGGAGGCGAGCTTCTCGTCCGTCAGGGTCTCGACGTCGGTCAGGTCCGTGTCGCCGATCAGCGCTTCGGCGTGCCGCCGGTGCTCGCCGGCCCGGGACGGCTCCAGCTGCTGGTGGCGGCCCGAACCCATCGCCGGGCCGAGTGCGTTGTCGGCCAGGATCGTCGCCAGCTGGTCGACGATGCTCGCTTCGCCGCCGGAACTGCGCCGCGCCTGCTCCGCACGCACGATGTCGATCCGGGCGTGCAGGAGACGGCGCAGGTAGGACAGGTCGGTCTCTTCCTGGGCGGCTTCGTCGCGCCGCTCGCGCAGTACGTTCAGCGGCAGTTCACCCAGGCCGCTGAGGTACCCCGGGCCGAGCACGCGGTCGATTCGCCGCCTGCCGCCGGGCCGCACTTCGATCACAGCGCAGTTTATCCCGGTAGAGCGTGATCTCGCTGTCAGGGGCGTTCCTTCAGCCGCGGAGTTGCGCCGCGGCCGCCCGCCCCGGCGCGGGTTGTTCCGCGGGCACCGAGTCGGGGTCGATCGCCGCTTGGACGAGGTTGTCCGCGGATCCGGCCAGCAGCTCCGCGCCCACCGGCGTCGAGCGCTTGACCAGCGCCAACGCGATCGGGCCGAGTTCGTGGTGCTGGATCACCGTGCCGATCCGGCCCACCGTCCGGCCGTCCAGGAGCACCGGGTCACCGGTTTCCGGGGTGATCTCGGGCGAACCGTCGAGGTGCAGCAGGAGGAGGTTCCGCGGTGGGCGTCCCACGTTGTGGACTTTCGACACCGTCTCCTGGCCGCGGTAGCAGCCCTTCGCGACGTGCGCGGCCGAGCCGACCCAGCCCACTTCGTGCGGGATCGTGCGGTCGTCCGTGTCGAGGCCCAGCCGCGGCCGCACCGACTCGACGCGCAGGGCGTCGAACACCCAGCTGCCCGCCGCGCGCGCGCCCGCGTCGGTGAGCCGCTTCCACCAGTCCGCCAGCGAGGCGCGCGGCACCGCCAGGTCCACGCTCGAGCGGCCGGGCCACGGCATCCGCCGCGCGAACCCGCCACCCGGCAGCGCCGCCACCGCGTACGGTTCCGGGCCGACCTCGGCGCCGACCGCGCTCAGCACGCGCTCGGCGTCCGGGCCGAGCACGGTGAGCAGCGCGAATTCGCCCGTGGCGTCCCTGATGTCCACCTTGGACCAGAACTTCATCGCCTCGAGGTACTCGTGCAGCGTCTGGGGGCCGCCCTTGGGCAGCGCGCTCGTCACGTGAGAGCCCGCGTCGCTGTCGAGGTACACCGTGCCGTCCAGGTGGGCGAGCACCATGTGCGCCTCGACGCGGCCCTGGCTGTCGAGGACCAGCGCCTCGGTGCCGGAGCCCTCGGCGAGCCCGGTCACGTGCTGCGAGATCACCAGGTGCAGCCACGACAGCCGCTCTTCGCCGGTCACGGCGAGGAACTCGCGGTGCGACCGGTCGATCACGACCACGCTGCGCGAGGCCGTGCGCTGCTCCGCGAAGGGGTCTCCCCAATGCCAGGGGACGCCGGCTTCGGGGTGGTCGTCGGGCGGAGGGATGGATCCGGGCACGTCCAGCAGCGGCGAGCAGTACGGCATACCGCCCAGCCTAGGTGAGTACCGTGTCCCGCATGCGCGTGCTCGTCTTCCTGGACGGAACCCCGGCCGACCCCGACGTGGCCCAGATCAAGGTCGACGACCTCGGGCTGCTGCGCGGCGACGGCGTCTTCGAGACGATCCTCGTCGTCGACGGGCGGCCACGGGAACTGCGGCCGCACCTCGAGCGGCTGGCCCGCTCGGCGGCCATGCTCGACCTGCCGGAGCCCGACCTCGCGGCGTGGGAGCGGGCCGTTTCGCTGGTGCTCGAACGGTGGGCGGGCGGGGCGGAAATGGTGCTGAAACTGGTGTGCACGAGGGGATCCGACGGCGATCCGGCCGCGGTGCCGACCGGCTTCGCGCTGGGTTCGGAGGTCGCGCCGTCGATCCTCAAGGCCCGCGCCGAGGGCGTCGCCGCGATCACCCTGGAACGCGGTTTCCCGCCGGATCTCGCCGAGCGCGCGCCGTGGCTGCTGCTCGGCGCCAAGCCGTTGTCGTACGCGGTGAACATGGCCGCGGTGCGGGAGGCGAACCGCCGCGGTGCCGGAGATGTGATTTTCACCGCGGACGGCGGTTCGGTGTTCGAAGGGCCGACGTCGACGGTCGTGCTCGCCAAGGGGCGGACGCTCTACACGCCGCCGCCGAGCATCGGGATCCTGCCGGGCACCACCCAGGCCGCGTTGTTCCGCGGCGCCGAGAAGGCGGGCTGGGCGGTCAAGGTGGAGCCGCTGACCGTGCGCGACCTGGTCGAGGGCGACGGCGTGTTCATGGCCTCCAGCGTGCGCAAGCTGACCCGTGTGCACACGCTGGACGGCGAGCGGCTGCCCGATTCCGCAGCGGTGTACGCCGAGCTCGTCGCGGCCTACGAAGGCGAATACGCCTGACCCTGGGTGATCCGGACGACGGCGGGGGCGACCTCTTCGGCGCGGTAAGCGGCGATCTTGTGGTGGCCGTCGATGATCAGCTCGCGTTCGCCGTCGGCCAGCACCACCGCGACCGGCCGGTGCCCGGTGCGGATGGCCGTCCGGTAGTAGCCGACGCGGGCCTCGTCCGACGGCGGCCAGGCATCGGTCGGGGTGAGCTGCTGGTCGTCCCGCAGCCGTTCCGGGCCGCTCACCCGGTAGTCGCCGTCGACGAGCAGGTCGAGCACCGGCCCGAGGGTGGCGGCCAGCGGACGCCGCAGCTGCCCGGTGGCCAGCGCGATCCGCAGCGACTGCGGCAGCTCGGCCCGCGCTCGCGTGTTCACGTCGAGAAAACCCGTGCCACCGCTGATCGTCACCTGTTCCACACTTATGAGGACGGGTGACGGCGCGACATGGTTCCGGCCCCTACCCGGACGGGTGCACCGCGTGACCGGGGTCTCACCCGCGCGGCGGTACGCCTTGGTCAGGAAGGCCGGAACCGGATTCGGGTACCCGGCCGAGCCTGCGCGAGCGCGCTCAACGCGGCCGTTTTCACCACCGCGGCGACGGGGTAGCCGCCGGTCGTCGGGTGGTCGGCGAGGAACACCACCGGCCGCCCGCTCGGCGGCACCTGGATCGCGCCGGTGACGACGCCCTCGCTGGGCAGCTCCCCGTCGACGGCCCGGCGCAGCGGCGTCCCGTCGAGGCGCAGGCCGACGCGGTTGGACTCGGCCGTGACCGTCCACCCCGCCGCGAGCCCGCCCGCCGGGTCGTCGAACCAGTCGTCACGCGGGCCGAGCGTCACGGCCACCACGAGCTCGTCCGGCGCCCGGAGGGGCACGACGACGTCCGCGCCCGCCGGGATCCCGGGATCGCCGAGCGGGAGCACGTCGCCGGCGCGCAGCGGCGGCGGGCCGATGCCGGAGAGGACGTCCCGGGACCGGCTGCCCAGCACCGGCTCCACCGCGATGCCCCCGGACACCGCCAGGTAGCACCGCAGCCCGGCCGCCGGGGTGCCGATCGACAACGTCTGTCCCGCGCGGACCGGCAGCGGCGCGTGGGAGCCGGCCGGACGGCCGTCGACCCGGACGTCGACCGCCGGGCCGGTGACCGCCGCCGTCGCCGTCGCCGTGAACCGCACGGAGAGGCCGCCGAGCAGGGCCTCGATCCCGGCGGTGTCCTCGGAGTTGCCGACGAGCCGGTTCGCCAGCCGCAGCGACGCCGTGTCGAGTGCGCCCGACGGCGCGACACCCAGGTGGGCGTAGCCGGGCCGGCCCAGGTCCTCGACCAGCGCGTACCGCCCGGGATCGAGCACTTCCAGGCTCCTCACCGGACGCGCCGGAAGCGGACGCGGACACCCGGTGCGAACAACGCGGGCGGGTCGGCGCGGGGGTCGAACAGCGTCGCCGACGTGTGCCCGAGCAACCGCCAGCCGCCGGGCGACTCGCGTGGGTAGACGCCGGTGAACTCGCCGGCGAGCCCGACCGAGCCGGCCGGGACGCGGGTCCGCGGCGACTCCAGGCGAGGCTGCCTAAGTGGCGACGGAAGCCCGGTCAGGTAGCCGAAACCGGGGGCGAACCCGGTGAACGCCACCGTGTAGCCGGCCTCGGTGTGCATCGCGACGACGGCGTCGGGGGAAACTCCGGCGTCCGCCGCGATCAGGGCCAGGTCCTCGCCGTCGTAGCGGACGTCGAGAGTCACTTCGCGGGGCTGTTCCGCGGGCGGCCGCGTGAGATCGGCGCCTTCGAGCAGCGCACGCACGGCCGCGACACCGCCGACGACGAGCAGGCTGCGCGCGCCCGGCACGAGGTCGACGACCCCGGGCGGGCGCGCGGCCCGCACGATCGCGTGGGCGGCCCGCATCCGGTCGAGCGAGCCGCAGTCGAGCAGGGCGGCGTCCTCGCCGCACCGCCGCCAGCGCACGGCGTCAGCCGACGACGCGGTGCAGCAGGGCCGAGGTGTGCGGCTGCAGCTCCTGGCCGACCATCGCCCGCTCCTCGACGTAGCCGAGGGAGCCTTCGATCAGGCCGTAGAGGCGCTGGGCCGCGGTGACGTCCTTGGCCGTGGCCGTGCGGATCACCGCGTCCGTGCCGAGCTCCCAGGACGTCTGGTTGCGCGGCTTGCCGTAGTACAGCTCGACGATGCCGGTGTTGTGCGTGAGCAGCAGCTCGATCGTGTCGTCCGCCTGCGGCCGCCAGAACCCGGACTCGCGGGCGGCGGGGCGGATGACGTTGCCGTCGTCGTCCAGGAGCCACGCGCGGGACTCGTGGATCAGGAACGGGCGGCCGTCGTGGGAGATCGTCAGCTGCTGCGCGAACTTGCGGGGGCCGTCGATGGTCGGGTAGCCGACCTCGCCCTCACCACGCCAGACGCCGACGAGCGGCAGCAGCGCGAGGCAGGCGTCGTTGAGGTTCGGCCCCTCGCGCAGGTTCGCGGTGTCGTTGGGGATGGGCAGGTCGTCCCACAGCGGGAGGTTGCGCGAACGGGTGCTCTCCGCGCGCCTTTCCGCTGCCACGATGGCTTCGTCGCCGCTGGCGGTCATGGGTCAGCGCTGGTCCGCGTACAGCCGGTAAACGACGTACACGGCGAACCAGGTGATCGCGACGCCGGCGAGGACCAGCAGAGTCGTAAAGATGGCTTCCACGCCCCGCAGAATAGTCCGCCCGGCTCCGGACGGCCCTGCGCAGGGCCGCCGCGGTGAGCACAGTCACCGCGTGGGTGACCCCCGGACAGCCGTGAGGGCCTTCCCGCCGCGGCGGGAAGGCCCTCAGGAGGCTGAACTCAGGCGACCGAGATGGCCAGCTGGTGCAGGCCGGGTCCCTCGGCGGTGACCGAGGCTTCGCCGTTGCCGGTGCGGTGGAGGGCGCGGACCGTCCACTCGCCCGGCGCCGCGTAGAAGCGGAAGTCGCCGTCGGCCGACGAGACGACCTCGCCGGTGAAGTCCCCGCCGCCGTCCAGCAGCCGGACGAACGCGCCGCCGACCGGCCCGTTCGCGCCGGTCACCTTGCCGGCGAGCACGACCTGCCCGCGCGTGTCGAAGTCCGACGGCGTGGCCTCCTGGACCGGTGCGCCGCAGCTGTCGTCAACCGCCATCACTTGGCTCCCAACTCGACCGGCACGCCGACGAGCGAGCCGTATTCCGTCCATGAACCGTCGTAGTTCTTCACGTCCTCGTAGCCCAGCAGCTCGTGGAGCGCGAACCACGCGATCGAGGAGCGCTCGCCGATGCGGCAGTAGGCGATGGTGCCCTTGCCCTCGTCGATGCCCTCGTCCTTGTACAGCTCCTTGATCTCTTCCTCGGTCTTGAAGGTGCCGTCCTCGTTGGCGACCTTCGCCCACGGCACGTTCAGCGCGCCGGGGATGTGGCCGGGAACCTGGGACTGCTCCTGCGGCAGGTGCGCCGGGGCGAGCAGCTTGCCGGAGAACTCGTCGGGCGAGCGCACGTCGACGAAGTTCTTCGACCCGATCGACTGGACGACCTCGTCGCGGAACGCGCGCAGCGACAGGTCCTGGTCCTGCGCCTTGTACTCGGTGGCGGCGCGCTTGACCTCGTCGGAGTTGAGCTCGCGGCCGTCGAGCTCCCACTTCTTGCGGCCGCCGTCGAGCAGTTTGACCTTCTCGTGGCCGTACAGCTTGAAGTACCAGTACGCGTACGCGGCGAACCAGTTGTTGTTGCCGCCGTAGAGGATCACGAGGTCGTCGTTGGAGATGCCCTTCTCCGAAAGGAGCTTCTCGAAGCCCTCCTTGGAGACGAAGTCGCGGCGCACCCCGTCCTGCAGGTCGTTCCGCCAGTCGAACTTCACCGCGCCCCGGATGTGGCCGGCGTCGTAGGCGGTGGTGTCCTCGTCGACCTCGGCGAACACGACGCCGGGGGTGTCCAGGTTCTCTTCGGCCCACTGGGTGGTGACAAGGACGTCTTCACGGCTCATGAACTGGACTCTCTTTCTGGGTTGTTCGTCAGGACGCGCGGGCGGGGCTGAAGCGTTTGATCAGCAAGTACATTTCGCAGCCGAGGCAGAAGTTGAAGGCCGCGTTGAGGAAGGCCGCGAACAGCGCGAACGCCGTCGCGACGAGGCCGAGCGGGGTGATCCCCGCGGCGAAGCCGATCGTGCCGACCAGTGCGAACACGAACCCGACGGCCTGGGCGAACCGCAGCGGCGCCGCGTCCTCCCGCTCGTCGGTCGGGCCGAGACGCGGGGCGACCAGCGTGCGGTAGAGGATCGAGTACGGCGCCGGTTTGAGGCCGGCGAAGGCGCCGATCGCGAACACGACGGTCTGGACCGCCAGCAGTGGCCACCATTCGGTGACCAGCACGACCGCGAGCACGATCGTGGTGAGGATGGCGGCGAACCGCGGGCCTCGCGGGTCGACGGCCGGTCCGGCGGACATGGTTCCTCCAGCTGGAGCAGAGGGGTGCGTGCGAACGGCACGCGTCAGCGTCATCGGGGCTGGCTGGGTCCGGGCGTCGGTCAGCGCCGGTCGGGGTGAGTGCGACACAGGCTGCTTCGGACGCGGCAGAGGTCGACGGCACGCCGCTGCGTCAAGAAGAAGGTGGTCAGCCCGGTCACGGGTGTGAGGGTACCCAGAGCTCCCTCAGGGTGGGAACCACGTTCATACCTTGGGATGCATCCCGGCACGTGGGACACCACACCCCCGCGTACGCATCTTTCCCGGGGAAAGTGAATGTGCGAACGCGAACGTCAGGGGGTGGGGGCGGTGAGATGCGGCCGGAGGGCGGCGAGCAGTTCGGGTCCCTTGGGGACGCCGCCGACGCGCAGGAGCTCCCGGCCGTCCGGGGTCAGTGCGATCGTGGTCGGCGTCCGCAGCACGGACAGCGACTGCGCGACCTCCGGCTGGTTCGTCACGTCGAGCTCGACGTGGTGCAGTCCGTCGGTCCGCTCGGCCAGCGGCGCGAGCACGGCCTTCGCGTGCCGGCAGGGCGCGCAGAAGGTGGTGGAGATCTGGACCAGCGTCACGGCGGACGCCGGGTCGAGGGCGTCGGCGACGGGACCGGGCAGCGCACGCGCGGGTTTGGCGTCGCGCACCCGGCCGTTTCGGGCCTTGAGCAGCGCGCCGGCGGCCGTGGCGGCCACCAGCGCCGCCACGAGTACCCACAGCCCCGTCACCGGCCGCTCCTACTTGCTCAGGTCCGCGAAGGACACGTTCGTCGCCTTGCCCTTGATCGTCACCGATCCGCTCTGCACCCGCACGCCGGTCGGGGTGACCGACAGCGGCAGGTCCTTCGTGTTGATCGAGGCGTTGAAGTTCGGCATCAGCGCCTTCTGCACCGCCGCGGGGACCACGGTGGTCTCCTGGTTGTTCCCGAACTGCAGCCGCTTGGGGAGGAAGTTGATCGTCCCCTTGGCGGCGTCGGCCTCGATCATCGCGAAACAGAAGATTTCCAGATCCTTGCCCGCGAACTGAAGGTGTCCCGAAATGCGGACGCCGGTGCTCGACTCGTCCTGGTCGGCCTGGCCCTCGGTGGTCTTCGTCGTGGTCGGCGCCGGCTCGCTCTGCCCGGCGTCGCCGTTTTCGACGTAGTCGGAGCTCGACGGCTCGATCCGCAGGTCCTTGATCTTGTCCAGCGGCGCGAGGCGGGCCAGGTCGGCGGCCTTGATGGTGACCGAGCCGGTCAGCTCGCCGATGGTGATCGCCTTCGTGTTGCCCGAGGTGAGGTCCGACAGCGGCGCCGTGACGTTCTCCAGCTCGGCGTTCACCGCGACGTCCTGGAGCTTGCCCGCGACCGGGACGCCGGCGGCGGACACGCTGATGTGACCGTAGTCACCGCCCAGCGCCTGCGTGAGGAACGGGAAGCCGTGGATCGTCACCGACGGGTCGTCGCTCAGCTGCAGCTGGGTGCGGGCCTTCTGCGAAATCATGTGCTCGGCGTACGCGGCGGCCCCGAAATCGGCACCGACCAGCAGAAGCAGCAGGACGACCAGTGCGATCACCCAGCGCCGGGCCCGGCGGCCGCGACGTCGCGCGTCGGGCCTCGGTGCGGGTCGGTCGTCCCGGGTCACGGGCCTGCTCACCATCGCGTCCGTACTCCTGTTCGTCGGGGACACCCGGATTCCTCCAGGTGTGATCGATCCAGCAAGGGTTAGGTGCCCGGCCGTTCAGCCGCTATTCTCACTTAGCACCGACCAACGCCGCTGTGCGGCGACGACTCGATAAGGCGGTGCGGCTGATGAGCCTGGACCTTCTGGTACTGACTGCAGAGGCCGACGCCACCTCGGTACTTCCCGCACTGGACCTGCTGCCGCACACCGTACGCGTCCGCGCTCCCGAGGTGACGGCCCTGCTCGACGCGGGCCACCGGGACGTGATCCTCCTCGACGCCCGCAGCGACCTGGCCTCGGCGAAGAGCCTCTGCCGCCTGCTCAAGGGCACCGGTGAAGACGAGGCGGCCACCCCGATCATCGCGGTCGTCGGCGAAGGCGGCCTGGTGGCGGTCAGCGCCGAGTGGCGCACCGACGACATCCTGCTGCCCACCGCCGGCCCGGCCGAGGTCGACGCCCGGCTGCGGCTGGTCACCACCCGCGACGGCGGTTCCGCGCAGGTCGACGCCGAGCTGCGGGTCGGCGAGCTGGTGATCGACGAGGCGACCTACACCGCCCGGCTGCGCAAGCGCACCCTCGAGCTCACCTACAAGGAGTTCGAGCTGCTCAAGTACCTCGCGCAGCACGCGGGCCGGGTGTTCACCCGCGCCCAGCTGCTGCAGGAGGTCTGGGGCTACGACTTCTTCGGCGGCACCCGCACGGTCGACGTGCACGTCCGGCGGCTGCGCGCCAAGCTCGGCCCCGAGCACGAGCAGATGATCGGCACCGTGCGCAACGTCGGCTACAAGTTCGAGCGGCCGGCCAAGAGCGGCGGCCCGCGTCCGGGCGTGCCCGCGCAGGCGACCGCCGAAACGCCGGCCTCGGCCTCGGCCGACACTCCCGAACTCGCCCACTGATCCCCCTTCCGCGCACGGAAGACGTCCCGCACAGCCGTCGCGTTGCGTCCGGCCCGGGTACGGTCGCAGGGTGAGCGGAGACGGCGAGTGGCGCCAGGAACTGGACGAACAGCAGCTCGAGGACGTGCGGCGGCTGCTGCTGGCCGTGCGCGACGCGGACGGGCGGCCCGAGGTCGAGCCCACGGGGCCGCTCCCCGGCGAGTTCGACGGCGGTGAGCACCTCGTCGCCTGCGTCGAGGACGAGGTCGTCGGCTACGCGCACCTCAACACCACCGGTAACTCGTTCGGGCACCAGGTCGCCGAGCTGTTCGTGCACCCCGCCCACCGCAACCGCGGCTACGGCGCGAAGCTGCTTCAGGCGCTCGACGAGCGGGCCGCGGTCGGCTTCCGCGTCTGGGCGCACGGCGATCACCCGGCCGCGCAGAAGCTGGCGCTCAAGACCGGCCTCGAGCGCAAGCGCGAGCTGCTGATCCTGCACGTCGACGTCGAGAACTCGGACTGGCCGGAGCCGGTCCTGCGCGACGGTGTCTCACTGCGGACGTTCGTGCCGGGGCAGGACGAGGACGCCGTCGTCCGGGTCAACGCCCGTGCCTTCGACTGGCACCCCGAGCAGGGCGCACTGACCGCCGACGACGTCCGCGCCGCCGAGCGGCGGGCGTGGTTCGACGCCGACGGCTTCTTCCTCGCCGTGGAAAAAGACACCGTCATCGGCTTCCACTGGACGAAGGTGCACGAGCCGACGCCGGGCCGGTTCGGCGGCGAACGCGTCGGCGAGGTGTACGTCGTCGGCGTCGACCCGGCCGCGCAGGGCGGCGGGCTCGGGCGGGCGCTCACGCTCGCCGGGCTGCGGTACCTCGCGGGCCTCGGGCTGCGGCAGATCATCCTGTACGTCGAGGGCGACAACGCACCGGCGCTGGCGGTCTACACCAAGCTCGGGTTCACGCGTCACGAAACCGACGTCCAGTACGGTCGGTGACCACGGTCGACGCCGCGCGAGCGTGTCGTCACTGACGGCAAACGCGCAGGTCACGGCCCGGACACGGCGACCTGTCCGGCTAGTAGCCCTGCTCACATCCGGTGGTCTGTTCACTTTGCGTTCATTTGTTCACGGCCGACCGTCCATCAGCGCTGCCTAATGTCCGGATCCGGCGCGGTAGTACGCCGCGACGACCCCGGTCAAGCTCCTGATGGAGGAAACAGCAGTGAAGATCATGCGGCCCCTGAGCGCGGTGGGCATCGTCGCGAGCGCCGCCCTCGTGCTCGCCGCCTGTGGTACCGACCCCGCGGCGACCAACAGCAGTGGCTCGAACTCGGCTTCGGCGCCCGCTGCGACCGGCACCGCCGACGTGGAGTGCGGTGGCAAGAGCCCGCTGTCCGCGGAAGGTTCGTCGGCCCAGAAGAACGCCATCGACATCTTCACGCAGCAGTACAGCAAGAAGTGCGCCGGCCAGCAGGTCAACTACAACCCGAGCGGTTCGGGCGCGGGCGTCAAGCAGTTCAACGCCAACCAGATCGACTTCGGCGGCTCGGACTCGCCGATCAAGGACGCCGACGCCGAGGCCGCCAAGGCCCGCTGCGCCAGCGACGCCTGGAACCTCCCGCTCGTGGTCGGCCCGATCGCGGTGGCCTACAAGCTCTCCGGCGTGGACAAGCTGACGCTGACCCCGTCGGTGACCGCCAAGATCTTCAGCGGCGGCATCACCAAGTGGAACGACCCGGCCATCAAGGCGGTCAAGGGCAACGAGAGCCTGAACCTGCCGGACAAGGCCATCCAGGTCGTGTCCCGCGCCGACGAGTCGGGCACCACCGACAACTTCCAGAAGTACCTGGGCGCGGCCGCGAAGGCCGACTGGACCAAGGGTGCGGGCAAGAAGTTCAACGGTGGCGTCGGCAACGGTGCGCAGGGCTCCAACGGCGTCGCGACCGCGGTGAAGGCCTCCGACGGCGGCATCACCTACGTCGAGGGCGCGTTCGCCAAGGACGGCCTGACCCCGGCCCTGCTCGACAGCGGCTCCGGCGGCGTCGAGCTCAACGCGGCGAACGTGGCCAAGTCCCTCGACGCGGCCAAGTTCCTCAAGGAGGGGTCGAACGACCTCGCGCTCGACCTCAACGGCATCTACGCCAGCAACACCCCGGGTGCCTACCCGCTGCTGCTGGCGACCTACGAGATCGTCTGCTCGAAGTACGCGGACCCGAACGTCGCGAAGGCCGTCAAGGCGTTCCTGACGGTGGCCGCCACCGACGGCCAGCAGCCGCTGTCCTCGAAGGGCTACGTCCCGATCCCGCAGTCGCTGCAGACCAAGGTCCTGGCCGCGGTCAAGGCCATCTCCTGACCTGGTGCTGCGACAGCTCCCCGAGTTGATACAGGCTGGTCAGAAGTAGCTGATGAGCGAGTCATCCTCGACGCGAACGCCCACCGGCGACCCCGGTGGGCGTTCGTCGTCCGTCACGACGCCCCCGGAGGTCCCGATTTCGGAGCAACCAGCCCCGCCGGCCGAGAAGCAGCCGCCCGCGGGTGAGAAACCGAAGAATGTGCGGCCCGGTGACCGCATCTTCCAGAACCTGACCACCGGGGCCGGTGTTTTCGTCGTCGCCCTGATCGGCTTGATCGGGTTGTTCCTGCTCATCCAGGCGATCCCGGCGTTGCAGGCCAACAAGGGCAACTTCCTGACCAACCACGGCTGGTCGACGAGCGATCCCGCGAACATGTCGTTCGGCATCCTCGACCTGCTCGAGGTGACGGTGGCGACGTCGCTCGTGGCGCTGATCATCGCGATGCCGGTCTCGCTGGGCATCGCGCTGTTCCTCACCCAGTACGCGCCCCCGCGCCTCGCCCGGCCGTTCGGGTACATCATCGACCTGCTCGCCGCGGTGCCGTCGATCATCTTCGGCCTGTGGGGCATCCTGGTGTTCGCCCCGGCGATCGAGCCGTTCTCGCAGTGGATCAACGACACGTTCTCGTGGTTCCCGCTGCTGGCGCCCGGCAACGTCGCGCCGAGCGTGCGCGGCACGATCTTCACCGCCGGCATCGTGCTGGCCGTGATGATCCTGCCGATCATCACGTCGCTTTCGCGCGAGGTCTTCGAGCGGACGCCGACCCCGCACATCGAGGGCGCGCTCGCGCTCGGCGCCACGCGGTGGGAGGTCATCCGGACCACGGTGCTGCCGTTCGGCAAGGCCGGGTACGTCGGCGCGTCCATGCTCGGTCTCGGCCGCGCGCTGGGCGAGACGATCGCGCTGGCCGTCATCCTGCTGATCCCGCAGGGCAAGAACTTCGACTGGAGCCTCTTCGACGGTGGCGCCACCTTCGCATCGAAGATCGCCGCGAACTACAGCGAGTTCAACAACGAGATTTCGGCCGGCGCCTACATCGCGGCCGGCCTGGTGCTGTTCGTGCTCACCTTCGTCGTGAACTTGGCCGCGCGGTCCGTCATCGGCAAGAAGGGGCTGTGACCATGTCCACCACCTCGCTCGAAGCGCCCGCGACAACGCCCGCGTTCCAGCAGGTCAGTGCGGCCCGCAAGGTGAAGAACGGGATCGCGACCACGCTGGTCTGGTTCTCGTTCCTGATCGCCGTCGTTCCGCTGGTCTGGGTGCTGTACACGGTCATCGCGAACGGCATCAAGCGCCTCCCGTACAGCAACTGGTGGTCGGAGGACCTGGGCAACTACCTGTCCGACGAGGTCGGCGGCGGTGTGCTGCACGCCATCGTCGGCAGCCTGCTGCAGGGCCTCGTCTGCGCCGTCATCGCGGTGCCGATCGGCATGCTCGTCGCGATCTACCTCGTCGAGTACGGCCGCAACGGCAAGCTCGCCAAGGCGACCACGTTCATGGTCGACATCCTGTCCGGCGTGCCGTCCATCGTGGCCGCCCTGTTCATCTACGCGCTGTGGATCACCACGTTCGGCCTGCCGCGCAGCGGTTTCGCCGTCTCGCTGGCCCTGGTGCTGCTGATGATCCCGGTGGTCGTGCGGTCGTCGGAGGAGATGCTGCGGATCGTCCCGGACGACCTGCGCGAGGCGTCGTACGCGCTGGGCGTGCCGAAGTGGAAGACGATCATGAAGATCGTGCTGCCGACGGCGCTGTCCGGCATCATCGGCGGCATCATGATGGCACTGGCCCGTGTCATGGGCGAGACGGCGCCGCTGCTGGTCCTGGTCGGCTACTCCGCCTACACGAACTGGGACATCTTCAGCGGCGAACAGGCGGCCCTCCCGCTGCTGATGAACAACGAACGCGTCACCAACTCGATGGATCCCGGCTCGGTCGGCTTCGACCGCATCTGGGGCGCCGCGCTGACGCTGGTGCTCATCATCGCGCTGATCAACCTTCTCGCCACCGTGTTCGCGCGCCTTGTCGCCCCGAAGAAGAAGTGAGCTGTAGCCATGGCAAAGCGAATCGACGTCAAGGACGTGGACATCTACTACGGCAAGTTCCACGCCGTCGACGGTGTCACCCTGTCCGTGCCGCCGCGCAACGTCACCGCGTTCATCGGCCCGTCGGGCTGTGGCAAGTCGACGGTGCTGCGCACGCTCAACCGCATGCACGAGGTCATCCCCGGCGCCCGCGTCGAGGGCGACGTCCTGCTGGACGGCGAGAACATCTACGCGTCGTCGGTCGACCCGGTCCAGGTGCGCCGCACGATCGGCATGGTGTTCCAGCGCCCCAACCCGTTCCCGACGATGTCCATCAAGGACAACGTCGTCGCGGGCCTGAAGCTGGGTGGTACCAAGGGGAAGAAGGCGCTCGACGAGATCGCCGAGCGCGCCCTGCGCGGGGCGAACCTGTGGAACGAGGTCAAGGACCGCCTGAACAAGCCGGGCGGCGGGCTTTCGGGCGGTCAGCAGCAGCGGCTGTGCATCGCCCGCGCGATCGCGGTCCAGCCGGACGTGCTGCTGATGGACGAGCCGTGCTCGGCACTGGACCCGATCTCGACGCTCGCGATCGAGGACCTGATCGGCGAGCTGAAGAAGGACTACACGATCGTCATCGTCACGCACAACATGCAGCAGGCGGCCCGGGTTTCCGACCAGACGGCGTTCTTCAACCTCGCCGGCGTCGGCCAGCCGGGCCGGCTGGTGGAACTGAACGACACGGAGAAGATCTTCTCCAACCCGGACGAAAAAGCCACAGAAGACTACATTTCCGGCCGGTTCGGCTGAGTCCTAAGTGGAGTAACGGAAAAGCCCCCGGCCGCGGCCGGGGGCTTTTCTTTGGGTGGCTCAGAGGTCTTCGTCGACGCCGTAGCCCGGCATCTTGCCGGTGACGACGAAGATCATGCGCTTCGCGACCGAGACGGCGTGGTCGGCGTAGCGCTCGTAGAAGCGGCCCAGCAGCGTCACGTCGACCGCCGCGGCCACACCGTGCGGCCACTCGCGGTCCATGATCACCGTGAACAGGTGGCGGTGGATGTCGTCCACCTGGTCGTCGTCGGACTCGACGGTCTTCGCCGCTTCGACGTCCTTCGTCTTGATGACCTGCTCGGTCTGGCGGGCCAGCTTGACCGCGACCTCGCCCATCTCGGCGAAGTACGGCCGCACCGAGTCCGGCAGCACCGGCTCGGGGTGCCGCCGGCGCGCGGCCTTCGCCACGTGCAGGGCCAGGTCGCCCATCCGCTCCAGGCTCTCCGCGGCGTGGATCGCCGCCAGGACCGTGCGCAGGTCGGTCGCCACCGGCGCCTGCAGGGCCAGCAGGGCGTACGCCTGCTCCTCGCACTGGGCGCGGGCGTCGTCGACCTTGGCGTCGTCGCTGATCACCTGCTCGGCGAGGCTGAGGTCGGCGTCCAGCAGTGCCCTCGTGGCCCGCTCCATCGCGTCGGCGACCTGGACCGACATCGCGGCCAGGTGATCGGCGAGCTGTTCGAGTTCGACATGGTAAGCCTCACGCATGGCCCAACCCTACGGCCAACTGTGGCCAAATACCGCATCGCCGGGTGAACCGCACGTGAACCCGGTCTAACGATCCTCGCGGTTCAGCCCGTGGTGGTGCTCTTGCGGGTGGTCGTCGACTTCGAGCTGCCGCTGCTCTTGGACTTCGACGTGCTGGTCGGCGGAGCCTGCTCGCCCACCGGGACCGGCGCGTTCGGGTCGGGCAGCGGGGTGTTGTTGCGCAGCGCGTCGAAGAGGGCCTTCGTCTTGCTGGCGACGAGAACCTCGTTGCCGCGGTTGTTGGCCGTGCCGACCGTCGGGACGGTGAGGAACGTGATCTTCGACGGGTCCAGGCCCTTCATCGACTGCGCCAGCGTCATCATCTGCTTGACGCCGAGGTTGTCGCCGAAGGTGGCCTTCGCGAAGGCGTTGATGAAGTCGCTGAGCTTGCCGGGGTCGAGCACGACGTCCGACGACATGACCTTCCTGAGCAGCGCGCCGATGAACTCCTGCTGCCGCTTGATCCGGCCGTAGTCGGACGTGGGGTCGCCCTTGACGTGCCGTGCGCGGACGAAGTTCAGTGCCTGGTCGCCGGAGATCGTGACGTCGCCGGTCTGCAGCAGCACCTTGCCGAGGATGCTGTCGTCGATCGGGATCTCGTTGTGGATGGTGACGCCGTGCACCGCGTCGACCATCTCCTTGAAGCCGTTGAAGTCGATGCCGACGAAGTGGTTGATCCGCAGCCCGGTGATCTGCTGGATCACCTTGGTGACGCACGACGGCCCACCGACCGCGTACGCGGTGTTGAGCTTCGCGATCTTCTGCGCGGGAACCTTCTCGTCGGTGTTCTTGCTCTGCGCCGGGTCCCAGCGCTGGCACTCCGGCCGGTTGACCTCGAGGTCACGCGGGAACGACGTGACGACAACCCGCTTCCGGTCGGCCGGGATGTGCGCCACCATCACGGTGTCACTGCGCGCGCCGGGAGTGCTGTCGGCGGTGCCGACGCCCTCTTCGGCGGACGCGCCGTCGCGGGTGTCGGAGCCGACCATCAGGAAGTTCTCGTCGTTGGCCTGCGCCTCGGCGTCCTGGATGTCGGTGGAGTCCTCGTCGAGCGCGGAGACCTGGGTGAACTTGGCGTCGAAGTAGGTCTGGGCGCCCCACGCGCCCCCGATCCCGAGGAAGACGAGCCCGGCAACGACGGCGGCGGCGATCCGCCCGAACCGCGCGGACCGCTGGACCTTCCGCTGCTTCTGTTCCTGCAGCCGAGCCTGTTCGGCCTCTTCTTCGGCAGACGGCCCGGCGGCGACAACCCGGTGCAGGGCGGTCCGGGTGCTCTCGAGGATCGAGGCGGGCGAGAGACGTTCACGGCGCTCACGCCGCTTGGCCTCTTCGGCTTCCATCTCGTCATGGGCGGCGGAGAACCGGGCGAGGGTGTGATCGATCTTGCGGCGGTACTGGGTCGCCTCGTCGATCGCTTCCATCTCGTCGGTCATGGTCAGCGGATCAAGATCAGCCCGCGGCGGAACAGCGGCGACAGCGGCTGCGGGGCGCCGGGACGCGGGGTTGTCGGCGGTTCGGCGAGGTGCCTGCCCATCGCCGCCGGGGCGCTGAGGTGCGCCTCCGTCGGCGGCGGCCGCGCGGCGGGGCCGCGGGCTGTCCGGCGTGGAGTGCAGGGGTGCGGCTGCCTCGGCCGGTGCTGCGGGACGCCGGGTTGCGGGGTTGTCGGCGGTTCGGCGGGGCGCCGGCCTGTCGCCGCCGGGGCGCTGAGGTGCCGGGCCGTCGGTCACCGGGCGGCGTCCGGTGGGGCTTTCGCTCGCGGTGCGCTGCGGTGCGGGGCCGTCGGCTGGACTGTGGCGGGGTGCTGGGCTGTCCGTGGCGGGGCGGCGTCCGGCGGGGCCTTCGCCGCCGGGGCGCTGCGGTGCGGCGCCCTCGGCTGGACTGTGGCGGGGTGCTGGGCTGTCCGTGGCGGGGCGGCGTCCGGCGGGGCCTTCGCCGCCGGGGCGCTGCGGTGCGGCGCCGTCGGCCGGGCTGTGGCGGAGTGCCGGGCTGTCGGCGGCTGGGCGGCGTCCGGCGGGACCCTCGCCTGCGGTGCGCTGCGGTGCGGTCCCCTCGGCAGGTCGGCGGGGACCCGGGCTGTCCGGGGTCGGCCGCTGGGGTGCCGCCGCGTCGGGGCGGGGGACGCGTCGGGGTGAGGCGCTGTCCGGCTCGGCCACCGGGCGGCGGAGGCGGCGGGGCGGCTGCGGTGCGGCCGACGTCTGCTGCGGGCCCGGGTTCGCGGCCGGGGGTCGCCTCTGCGGCGGGGCCTCCGGCAGCGGGGCGGCGGCCGTCGTGCGGCGGGGCTGGCGGGGGCGCGGGGTGCGGGGTTGACGGTTGGCGTCCGTGGGTACCTGGTCCTCGGCGGCACCCTGCGCCGGCCGCGGAGCGCGCGGCTGCGAGGCCCGCGGCGGGGCCGGTGCGTCCGGTGGTTCGGCGGAGCGGACCCGGCGTCCCGCCTGGTCGGGGCGGTCCTGCTGCTCGCGGGGCGGTACCGGGCGAGTGCCGGTGGTCTTGGCGACGACGTCGGAGACGCTGATCCCGCCCTGGTCCTCCATCGACCGGCGGCGTCCGGGCCGGGGCCGCGCGGGACCGTCGAGGTGGCGACCGGTTCCCGGGCTGTCGAGCTCGTCCGGCACTCGGTCTCCTTTCGCGCGATCGAAGGGGGTGGCTTCGACTTGGCCGTCTCCCCCCGCAGAAGGTGATCGTTCCCCGGGAGGTTTTCGTTATCGTACGGATACCCCCCGTTCGTGACGACACCCCACCGGAATTTTCTTCACCTTGAGTCGACGAACGGCCGGTGTGCGTCGACAAACGGGTGATACGCCTTCTCGGCGGACGGGGTAATGCGCCGTTTGCGTTACTCAGAGTGGGTTATTAACTGTGTCGTTTGCGCATCGCTATAGACGACTTTGTTGCGGCCTGCGCGTTTCGCCGCATAAAGCAGGGCGTCCGCGCGGCGCAGCTGGCGTTCCGGCGACGCCGGCGTCCCGGGCTCGTGCGCCAGGCCGGCGCTGATGGTCACCCGCAAGCCCGGCTCCAGGTGTGACCAGGGATGACGGGCGACTCGCAACCGGGCGTCCTCGACGACGCGGACGGCCCGTCCGGCGTCGAGCCCCGGCAGCCACAGCACGAACTCTTCGCCGCCGTAGCGGGCGCAGAAGCCGCCCGGCGGGAGGTCCTCCTGGAGGAGGTCGGCGACCCGGCGCAGCACGCGGTCGCCGACGAGGTGACCGTACGTGTCGTTGACGCTCTTGAAGCGGTCGAGATCGATCAGCGCGAGCGCCAGCGGCGGACGGTCGGTGAACGGTCCGTACAGCCGCTCGTCGAGGTAGCGGCGGTTGTAGCTCGACGTCAGCGCGTCGCGGAGACTGCCGTCGCGGGCGATGTCCAGCGCGGACCGCAGGTGCTGGTAGGCGCGCCGCCAGTCGCCCTGGGTGGCGAAGAGGCCGGCGATGGCCTCGTGCAGGCGGAGCAGGTCCGGCGGCTGCGGGCTGGTCGTCCGGCCCAGCGCGCCTTCGCCCTCGGCGACCATCCCCACCTCCACCACCCCTTGGTTGTCGACGTGGGGGCGGCCGCGCTTGAGGTACCGGTGTGGAAGAAGATGAATTTCGCTCAAACGGGACTGCGTTAGTGACTCTCCGCAGTGGTCGGCTCAGAGTCCGGAGAACGGCTCGATGCCCTTGAGCAGTGAGAACTGGTCCTTGGCCCAGTAACTCACATTAGCCGTCGTGTCGTTCAGCAACTCCATGTAGTCGGCCCAGGCAATCCAGCGCCAGTCGCCGACCTCCTCCGGGTTCGGTGCCGGCTCGGCGTCGGCCCACGCGGCGAACACCGGGCAGAACTCGTTCTCGACGATCCCCTGGAACGGCGGCGTCCGGTAGCGGTAGTTCGGCAGCACGCAGTGCAACCCGGACAGCGACGGCAACCCGAGCTCGTAGCCCGCGCGCCGCTGGACGGCGTCCTCGATGGCTTCGCCGGGTGCGGGGTGGCCGCAGACGCTGTTGGTCCAGACCCCTGGCCAGACCTTCTTGTGGAGGGCGCGCTGGGTGATCAGCAGGGCGTTGTCGCCGCGCCGCAGGACGTAGCACGAGAAAGCCAGGTGCAACCGGGTGTGCTCGTGGTGACTGGCCAGCTTGGGGCCGGTTTCGCCGGTGGGCACGCCGTCCTCGGTGACGAAGACGACCTGCTCGGTCTCGGGTTCGGTCGCGGTATCCACGTGCCCCAGTGAACACGACGGCTCGCGGTGCGCCGTACCGCGAGGCGGGTGGGTTACCCGCGGTCCGCCCGGCGGGGTGACGGGCCGTCACCCCGCGTTGAGGTGCTCCACGAGCAGCGACGTGACAGCCTCCGGCGTCTCCTCGGGCGCCCAGTGCGTGACGTCTTCGAGCATCTCGAACCGGTAGGGCCCGGTGACCCAGTTCGCGGTGTCGAGCGCGGCGGTGGAGCCGAAGGAGACGTCCTCGGTGCTCCAGATGTACAGCGTCGGCACGGCGATCTTGCCGATCTTCCCGCCCGGCCGCCCGGCCCGGTACCAGTTGAGGGCGGCGGTGAGCGCGCCCGGCTCGGACAGCCGCCGCACGTAGTCGTCGACCTTCGACGGCGACACGCGCCGTTCGAACATGTCACGCAGGGCCCGTGCGTCGTTCTCCAGCATCCGCCGCTCGGTGACGCGGGTCTGCCGCCACTCGGTCATGTACTGCGTGCGCAGGTACTGGTCTTCGTCGGTCTTCATGGCATCGGCGAGCGCGGCGGGGTGCGGCGTCGAGACGACGGCGAGGCTGCGCAGCCGTTCGGGGTGCGCATCGGCGGTCCACCAGGCGACGGCCCCGCCCCAGTCGTGCCCGACGAGGTCGAACTTCGGCCACCCCAGCGTTTCCGCGATCGCGACGACGTCCCCGACGAGGTGATCGATGGAGTAGTCGCCGGCCCGCTCCGGCCGCACATCGGGCGAGTACCCGCGCTGATCCGGCGCGACGGCCCGGAACCCGAGCACCCCGAGGGTGGCGACCTGGTGCTCCCACTCGACCGCGGCTTCGGGAAAGCCGTGCAGCAACAGCACGGGCCGCCCGTCTTCGGGCCCGGCGGCGATGGCGTCGAAGGAACCGGCTTCGGTGGGGATGCTGATGTGGTCGATCACGCAGGCGAATCTACTTCGCCCGGTTGAACGGCGAGTGGCTGGTGCTCAGCCGAGCAGTTCGGCGGTCGTGGTGACGTTCACCAGCGGGGCGTACAGCCGCAGGATGTCCAGTGCCTTGGTGTGGCTCTCGTCGTCAACACCCGCGCACGCGTCGGAGACCACCGTCACCGAGACGCCCGCGTCCGCGGCGGCCAACGCCGTCGACAGGACGCAGCAGTCCGTTGAGACGCCCGCCAGTACCAGGCCGGCGCCGCCCACTCGGGTGGCCATCCGGGCGTTCCACTTGCCGAACGTTGTGGCGTCCACTGTGGATGGTGGGTTGAACGCGCCGACCACCTGGTACAGCGGGGCGTCCGGTGGTTGGTGAGCGAACGGCCACTGCTCGTAGTAGCGGCGCCACGCTCCTTCCGGACGCGTCGGTGCGACGAAGCGGGTGAACACGACGTCGTCACCGAAGGCGGTCACCAGCCGGTGGATCGGTGGGATCACCTCGGCGAAGCGTGGGGTGAACCACGGGCTTGCCAGGTCGGCGAAGACGTTCTGCAGGTCGATGACCGCCAGGATCCTCTTCACACCGCCTCCTGTGCGCGGACCCGCTGCCGCGTCAGCAACGTCACCAGGAAGCCCAGAGCCAGCGCCAGCAGCACGCCGAGGTTCGCGAACGCCCACGCGCCTTCGCGGCCGCCGAGCCCGAGCGGTTCCAGGAGGTAGCCCTGCCACTTCAGCCAGTCCGCGGACGTGTTCGTCACCAGGCCCCAGCCGAGCGCCGTTGCCACCAGCACCAGGGCGATCGGGCCGACCCGGACGTCGCCGTAGCGGCCGGCCGGGTCGAACAGCTCGCGCTCGGCGTAGTCGCCTCGCCGCAGCAGGATGTCCGCGAGCATCACGCCGCACCACGCCGCCACCGGGACGCCCAGTGTCACCAGGAAACCCTGGAACTGGCCGAGGAATTCGCCGCCGAAGAAGACGATGTAGATCGTGCCGAGGATCATGAGCACGCCGTCGACCAGCGCCGCCGCCGGGCGGGGGATGCGCAGGCCCGCCGAGAGCAGCGCCAGCCCCGACGAGTAGATGTCCAGCACCGCGCCGCCGACCAGGCCGAGCACCGCGACGATCGCGAACGGGACCAGGAACCACAGCGGCAGCAACGTCGTCAGCGCGCCGATCGGGTCCGCCGCGATCGCCTTGTTCAGGTCCGGTGACGAGCCGGCCAGCAGCAGCCCGAACACCAGCAGCACCACCGGCGCCACGGACGCGCCGAACGTCGTCCAGCCGACCACGCCCCGGCTCGACGACGACCGCGGCAGGTACCGCGAGTAGTCCGCGGCCGCGTTGACCCAGCCCAGGCCGAAGCCGGTCATCAGGAACACCAGCGCCCCGATCCACTGCTGGGCCGAACCGGACGGCAGCGCGCTGACCGCCGACCAGTGGACGTCGCCGGCCACGAGGACCACGTAGACGACCGTGAGCACCCCGGTGATCCAGGTGATCCACGTCTGCAGCTTCATGATCGCGTCGAAGCCGAGCACGCCGGCCGCGACGGTCAGCGTCGCCACCACGACGAGCGCGACCACCTTCGTCGGTGTCCCGCCGCCCCAGCCGAGCCGCTCGAACACGGTCGCCGTGGCCAGCGTCGCCAGTGCCGCGAGCACGGTTTCCCAGCCGACCGTCAGCAGCCACGAGATCGCCGACGGCAGCCGGTTGCCGCGCACGCCGAACGCCGCCCGCGACAACAGCATCGTCGGTGCCGACCCCCGTTTGCCGGCGATGGCGATGAACCCGCACAGGAGGAACGAGAACAGGATGCCGACCACGCCGGCGACCAGCGCCTGCCCGAACGAGATGCCGAAGCCGAGGGTGAACGAGCCGTAGCTCAGCCCCAGCACCGACACGTTCGCGCCGAACCACGGCCAGAACAGCTGCCGCGGTCGTCCGCGCCGCTCGGCGTCGTCGATCACGTCGAGGCCGTTGGTCTCCACCTCGAGCCTGCGGGAACCGGTCATGACATGGCCTCCACCAGCTGGTCGATCTCCTTGCGGCCCGGCGAGGTCGCCGGGCCGCGCCGGGTCACCGAAAGCGCGGCCGCCGCGTTGGCGCGCACGGCGGCGTCGAGGACACTACTGCCGCGCAACAGCTCTGCGGCCAGCACGCCGCAGTGCGTGTCGCCGGCGCCGGTGGTGTCCACCGCGTCGACCGGGAACCCGGGGACGTCGGTGATCCGGCCGTTTTCGTGAACCCGGCAGCCTTTCGCGCCCTCGCGGACGATGGCGACCGGCGGCAGCTCGCCTAACACTTCGGCTTCGCGGGCGTTGCAGCTCAATATGTCTATTGTGGATAGAATGGCATGGAGGTCTCCAGGGTGGATGTCGGTGATGAGCGGGCCGGGGTCGAACAGGATCTTCGAGCCGGGCAGCCGGGGCAGCCACTCGATGAGGGCCGCGCGATTGATCTCGTGCAACCAACTGTATCCGCTCACGTACACGACGTCGTCATTCTTTGGGGTGACGCGGTCGAGCAACTCGGCGCTCAGCCGTCCTTCGGCGCCGGTGCCGGTCGCAAAGGTGCGCTCGCCGGTCGCGTCCACCAGCACGACGACCACCCCCGTGTCCATTTCGGACACTGGTTCGTGCGCCAGTTCAACGCCTTCGGCCGCAAGGGCGCTGCGGGCGAGATCACCGAAGCCGCCGATTCCGTGGCTGCCCGCGTAAAGCACGCGCGCACCGGACCGCGCGGCCGCGGCCATGACGTTGAAACCGCCACCGGGCAACAGGTTCGTCGACGACGCGAGTACGTCGCCGCCGAGCGGCGGCAAGGCTGGGACCGTCATGACGAGGTCGACGACGACCTGCCCGGTGTGCACCAGCCGCCCGGTCATCGGCGGCGCAGCTTGAGCAGTTCGTCGACGAGCGGCCCGAATTCGAGCCGGTTGACGGCGAGGACGGTCTCGACGACGTCGGGGCGGAAGGCGCCGGCGCCGTGTGCGGCACCGAGCATCGCCCCGCAGATCGCGGCGACGGTGTCGGTGTCGCCGCCGAGCCCGGCGGCCAGGCGCAACGCCGACGGCGGGTCGTCACCCATGGCCTCGGCCAGCGCGAACGCGGCCACGACGGACTCCTGCGACGCGACCGACGTGCCGATGACCTGCGCGACCGCGTCGGCGACGGCGGCCGGGGCCATGCCCCGCACCCAGTCGCGCGCCCAGCGGATGCGGGCGGCGATCTCGCCGCCGGGTGCCCAGTGCCCGCGTTCGCCGCCGACGACGGCGGCGCGCTGGCCCGCGTCGAGTGCTTCGGTCAAGCTCGCGCCGTCGACCCCGGCGGAGACGGCGGCCGCGACCGCGGCGGCCGACGCGATGCCCAGGCTGGTGTTG
Organism: Amycolatopsis sp. lyj-346; assembly: GCF_046548975.1. Lineage (NCBI taxonomy): Bacteria > Bacillati > Actinomycetota > Actinomycetes > Pseudonocardiales > Pseudonocardiaceae > Amycolatopsis > Amycolatopsis sp. lyj-346. The sequence continues at coordinate 615,734 of NZ_JAJPWT010000001.1, read as the reverse complement.
TGCGTGACCCGCGCGGTCGCGACGACCGCGTCGACCAGCCGGTGCAGGTCGTCCGACGGCGTGGCGATGCCGACCGGCGTGACCCGCATGGCGGCGCCGTTGGTGGTGCCGGTGCGGCCGGCTTCGTCGGCCGGGACGCCGTCCTGGAGCCGGGCGAGCGCGCGTTTGGTGGACGGGCCGAGCAGGTCCGCCGAGCCGCGGCGGACCATGTCGGCCTCCCAGATCAGCAGCGCGTCGGCGAAGACGTGCGGCTCGACGACGCCGCGGCCGTCGATGAGCAGCCGGGCCAGCAGGACGGCCTGCTCGGTGTCGTCGGTGACCGAGCCGGCCGGCATCGACGGCGCGACCGGCTGCTCGGCGACGGCGGTGAGCAGGCCGGTGACCGGCCCGTAGGTGGCGGCGATGGCGGCGCGGGACATCGACTGCGTCGGCATGCCGAGCGCGTCGCCGACGGCCAGCCCGGTGAACGCGCCGAGCGCCCGGTCCCGCGCGCTCACCGGTGTCCGAAGGTGAGGTGGAACTGGAACCGGTCCGGGTCCAGCAGGCTGACGACGCGCTCGACGAGCCGGCCTTCGACGTCGACCGAGGTGCGCTCGGCGCGGAGGAAGAGTTCGCCGGTGCTCCGGCCGAGGAGCCCGGCGGCGCAGGCGTCGAGGCGTTCGGTGCTGATCCACTGGTCGCCGCCGACAGAGATCCGCCCGGCCGCTTCGAGGGTCTTGGTCAGGGAGCCGTCTTGCAGGCCCGTCGCGGGGAGGTCGGCGAGCGGCCCGACGGCGGGCACGGTGGCGGTTTCGAGGGAGATCCCGCGGTCGTGCTCCCGCCGCAGCCGCCGCACGGCCACGTAGGCCCGGTCGCCGAATTCTTCTTCCAGGGCCCGGTCTTCGACGGAATCGATGCCCAGCAGCTCGGTGGTGACCGGTGCGCCGGCGTCGGCGAGTGCGCGGGCCCAGCCGAGCCGCTGGTCGAGCTGGACGCCGTCGAAGGTGACGAACGATCCGACGCCGGCCTGGGTGGAGATGAGCTCGAGCTGCTGGAGCTCGGACAGCGCGCTGCGGACGGTGCCGCGGCTGACCTGGTACTGCAGGGCGAGCTGGTTCTCGCCGGGGAGCCGCTCGCCGTGGGCGAGGCGCCCGGAGCGGATCAGGTCGGTGAGGTCGCCGACCAGCTGCTGCCGCTTGCTGTACATGTACACACCTGTACACCTTGCGTTGTCGCAGGTCAAGCGGCCACAAGCGGCTTCGCGTCGGCGGCGATCAGCTTGCCGGCCTGCTTGGCCACGTGTCCCGAGACGACCATGATCACCGCGAAGGAGCCGGCGAAGATGGCGGTGCTCAGCCAGACCATGGTCGGGATGGGCAGCGTGAACGCGCCGACGATGCGAACCGAGCTCTCCAGCACGAAACCGATGCCCCAGATCACGCTGCAGCGCCGCAGGATGGCGTCGAACCGTGCGGTGCCGTTCAGGCGTTCCCACGCGGCTTCGTTCTCCGCCTTGCCGCGGGTGAGGAAGGGACGCATCGTCCTGGTCATGATCGGGGCCGCGGTGAACGCCGAGGCGAGGACGACCAGGCCGGTGATGCCGCTCCCCAGCGAGTCCTTGGCGATCAGCATCCGGGCGTCGCCGGAGACGAAGGTCAGCAGCATGCCGACGACGTTCGTGATCAGGACGACGAGGGCGAGGCCGTTGAGCGTGCGGTGCCTGGCGAACTGGTGGAGCGTCCGGACCAGCGGGAACACGCCGGCGACGGCGAGCGCGGCGAAGTCGCTCGCGCCGAGCGCGTGGAGTCCGTAGTAGACGCCGGTGGGCACGGCGATCTCGATCGCGAGGGTCTTGACCAGTGTGCTTGCGGGCTGGTTCGTCGTCATGGGATGAGCTTGTCGCGGCGGAGGCCTCGGGAAGGATGCCGTCCGCCACGACTTCGGCCTGACAGATGTCACGGCCTCACGGCAGCTCAGCCGCCCGAGTGCATGTCTTCCGCTTCCGGAACGCAGTCGTCGTCCGGGTCGTCGAGCCAGCCGTGCGGGAGCGTGACCTTGCCGGGGGAGCCCTGACGTCCGCGGGGGCCCGTGGCCGCTTCCGGGAACGGGGCGTCGTGGTCGAGCTGGGCGATCAGGTCGTCGAGCTGGTCCATCGACGACAGCATCGCGAAGCCGCGGCGAAGCTCCGAGCCGACCGGGAAGCCCATCAGGTACCAGGCCATGTGCTTGCGGATGTCGCGCATGGCCTTGTCGTGGCCGTCGTGCTCGATGAGGAGCTCGGTGTGGCGGCGGAGGACCGCCGCGACCTCGCCCAGGTTCGGCGGCGTCGGCAAGGCGCGGCCCTGGAACGCGGCTTCGAGCTCGCCGAACAGCCAGGGCCGGCCGAGGCAGCCGCGGCCGACGACGACGCCGTCGCAGCCCGTCTCCTCGACCATGCGCAGGACGTCGGCGGCGGAGAAGATGTCGCCGTTGCCGAGCACCGGGATGCTGGTCACGGCCTCCTTCAGCGCGGCGATCTTCGTCCAGTCGGCCTGGCCGGAGTAGCGCTGGGCGGCGGTGCGGGCGTGCAGGCTGACGGCGGCGGCGCCCTCGGCTTCGGCGATGCGGCCGGCGTCGAGGAAGGTGTGGTGGTCGTCGTCGATGCCGATGCGGAACTTCACCGTGAACGGCGTGTCGCCGGCGGCCTTCACCGACTCGCGCACGATGGCTTCGAACAGCTTCCGCTTGAACGGCAGCGCGGCCCCGCCGCCCTTGCGCGTCACCTTCGCGACCGGGCAGCCGAAGTTGGAGTCGACGTGGTCGGCGAGCCCCTCGCCGACGATGATCCGGACGGCTTCGGCCATGGTTTTCGGGTCGACGCCGTAGAGCTGCATGGACCGGGGCTTTTCGCCGGCTCCGAAGGTCATCATGTGCATGGTCCCGGGGTGCCGTTCGACGACGGCGCGGGCGGTGATCATCTCGCACACGTAGATGCCGGCGCCGTACTCGGCGCACAGCTGCCGGAAGGCGACGTTGGTGATCCCGGCCATGGGTGCGAGCACGACCGGCGGATCGACCTCGTAGGGGCCGATCTTCAGGGCGGGCTTGCTCAGGGTGGCGGTCACGTCCTCCATTGTCGCCTGTGGTGTCGATCACACCGGTTCGGGCTCACTTGTTCCAGACCGTGACGTCTCCCGTGACGCCTCCGTCGATCCGCTGGCTCACCGCGGTGACGTCGATGCGGAACACCCGGCCCTCCGGGGTCCGGCCGCACACGTGGGTGCCCTTCTCGGCGCCGCTGAGGTACTCGGCGCCCCGCTCGCCGACCGTCGAGGCGCACCCCGCGCGGTCCGGGGTGCCGCTGCTCGTCCACACCGCCAGCTTCCCCGCGTCGTGGTAGCTCTGGAACACCCCTCCGGTGCCGCCCGCGATGTACGTGTCGCCCGTGCGCTTCGGGGGGTTCAAGTCCAGGTTGAACCGGCCGAACTCCAGGTGACCTTGGTAGTAGACGGTGGCCGGCGTGGCGGTGCTCGCCGTCGGAGGCTGCGCGGTGCCGGGTGCCGCGGCCACGGTGGAGCCGGCGGACGGGGGATCGCCGCCGCCGCCCTTGAACAGGCCGCCGAAGTCGGCGATTCCGCTCAGCAGCGCGCCGAGCGCGCCCATCAGCGCGACGGCTCCCGCGATGCACCCGGCCTTCTTCGCCTCCGCCACGGTCGTCCCCCTCGATGCCTCGTGGTGATCGAACCGACACTCTAGACAGGCATAGGGTCCGGCGTATGACGAACGCGCCCCTGCGCTGGGGGATCATGGGCACCGGCGGAATCGCCGGCGCCTTCGCCCAGGACCTGCAGCTCACGGAGTCCGGCGTGGTCGCCGCGGTCGGCTCACGCACGGTGGACGGCGCCGAGCGGTTCGCCGGTCCGCTGGGCATCCCCACCCGCCACGGCAGCTACGAAGCCCTCGCGAACGATCCGGACGTCGACGTCGTCTACGTCGCCACGCCGCATCCCCTGCACCACGCCAACGCCCGGCTCGCCCTCGAAGCCGGGAAGCCCGTGCTCGTCGAGAAGCCGTTCACGATGAACGCCGTCGAGGCCCGCGACCTCGTCGACCTGGCGCGGAGCAAGGGCCTCTTCCTGATGGAGGCGATGTGGACGCGCTTCCTGCCGCACATCCGGCACATCCGCGAGCTCCTGCCGAGCCTCGGGGACGTCGTCACCGTCGCCGCCGATCACGGGCAGTGGTTCGCCGAAGACCCCGCTTTCCGGTTGTTCGCGCCGGAGCTGGGCGGAGGTGCCGTGCTCGACCTGGGCATCTACCCCGTTTCGTTCGCGTCGATGGTCCTCGGGCCGCCTGCGCGCGTGGCCGCGATGGCGACGCCCGCCTTCACCGGTGTCGACGCCCAGACGTCGATGCTGTTCGGCTACGCGAGTGGCGCGCAAGCCGTGCTGACCTGCACGTTGAGCGCCGTTTCGCCGACCACCGCCTCGATCGTCGGCACGGACGCGCGCATCGAGGTCGACGGCCCCTTCTACGCCCCCGCCTCTTTCACCCTCATTCCGCGCGAAGGCGAGCGACGTCGCTTCGAATACGTCGATGAGGGCCGTGGCCTGCGGCACCAGGCCGACGAAGTGGCGTTGCGGCTGGCCGCCGGGGAGACCGAAAGCCCCCTCATGCCGCCGTCCGAGACCGTCTCGATCATGACCACCATGGACGAGGTGCTGGCCGCGACCAGGACGTGACCCGGGATTGAGTAGTGCTACGGATCCGCAGGTGACGTCGCTGCGTGACCCTGTCTGATATGACCACCGAAGCAGATGTGCTCCTCCGGCTCGCCGGCGAGATCGACGACCTGGGGCGTCGTCTCGCCCTGGTGGGCACCGAACTGCGGACCGTCCGGAACGCGGAGCCCGTCCAGGCCGAACAGCCCGTCCAGGCACCGCAGCCCCAGCCGCAGGCGCAACCCCAGCCGCAGCCTGAGCCGCCTCCCCAGCCGGCGCGGCCCGGCTCGGTCCCGTGGCCGCAGTACCAGTGGCAGCCACCGCTCCAGGCGCAGTACGCCCCGCCGCCGCCACCGCAGCGGCCGTACGCCCCGCCCCACCAGCCCGTTCCCCGGCAGACGCTGGGCGAGAAGCTCGGCAAGGAAGGCGCCGGCAGCCGCGTGCTCGCCTGGGTCGGCGGGGCCGTGACGCTGCTCGGTGTCGTCCTGCTGCTCGTGCTGGCCGTGCAGCGGGGCTGGCTCGGGCCGCTGCCGCGGGTGCTCGTCGGCGCCGGGTTCGGGCTGGCGCTGACCGGCACCGGCGTGTGGCTGCACCGCAAGCCCGCCGGCCGCACCGGGGCGTTCGCGCTGGCCGCCACCGGCATGGCGACGCTCTACCTGGACGTCGTCGCCGCGACCACGCTGTACGAGTTCCTGCCGGTGCTCGCCGGGCTCGCCGCCGGGCTGGCGGTCGCCGTCGGCGGGGTGCTCGTGGCCGTGCGCTGGGAGTCGCCGCTGCTGGCCACCGCCGTCGTCGTCGGCTGTGTCGTGTGCGCGCCGCTGATCATCGGCGGGTTCACCCCCGAACTGGTCACCTTCCTGCTGATGATCCAGCTCGCGACGGCGCCGGTGCAGCTGCGCCGCGACTGGTCGGCGCTGACGCTCGCCGCCGGTGTCCCGCCGCTGCTCGCCTCCGTGATCAGCTCGGCCTGGCTCGGCGCGGGCGGCAGCTGGCCCAACACCGCCGCGGCCGGCGGTGCCGGCGTCACGGCCGTCGTGCTCGCGCTGATCGTGCTGCGCCGCCGCGAAAACGACCCCGCGGCGCTCTCGCTGCTGGCCACCGCCGCGCTGCCGGCGCTCGCTGCCGCGATGCTGCTGCCGAAGGCGCAGGCGGTGCCGATCACCGCCGGGGCGGGCGTCGTGCTGCTCGCCGTCTGGGCGGCACGCCGCTGGTGGCCCGGGTTCGCCGGGCAGGTGGCCGGCCTCGCCGGGCTGGTCGCGCTCCTGCAGGCGACGGTCACCCAGTTCGACGGCCCGGCGCGCGCCGGGGTGCTGCTCGGCGAGGCGCTGCTGCTGGTCGTGGCCGCGGTGGGCGGCCGCAACCGGGGTGCACTCGCCGCCGCGCTCGGGTTCGCGGCGATCGGCGGCCTGCTCGGCGTGGTCTTCGACGTCACGCCCGCGCTGCTGATCGTGTCCCGCACGCACCCGGCCGCCGAGCTGGCCGGCGCGCTCGCGGTCGCCGCGCTGATCCTCGCCGTGTCGGTCGCGCTGCCGTGGGCCGCCGCACGGCTGGCGGTGTTCCGCGGCCCGGCCGAGGACCTGCCGATCTGGCTGCTCGCCGGGGTTTCGGCGCTGTACGGCGCCGCGGGGGTGGTGCTCTGCGGCGCGCTGCTGGCGGCGCCCGGCCGGACCGGGTTCCTCCTCGGCCACGCGCTGATCACGGTGTCCTGGACGATCGCGGCGCTCGTGCTGCTCCTGCGCGGGATCGACGTCGCCGCGCTGCGGGTGACCGGGCTGGTCCTGGTCGGCGCCGCGGTGCTCAAGCTGGTGCTGTTCGACCTGTCGGCCCTCGACGGGCTGGCCAGGGTCGGTGCGTTCCTCGGTGCGGGCCTGGTGCTGCTGGCGGCCGGGACGCGGTACGCGCGGCGGGTCGCGTCGCGGTAGCGAGGAAGAATTGTCGGTGCCCCGTGGTTACCTGGATCACCAGTCCGACGACCAGGGGGCACCGACATGGCCGCACCGAAGCTCACCGACCGAGCCGGCGAATCGATCGCCTGGCTGACCACCGTCACGCCGAAGGGGCGCCCCGCGCCCCGGCCCGTGTGGTTCGTCCTCGACGGCGACGACATCGTGCTGTTCAGCGAGCCCGGCACCGCGAAGCTCCGGCACATCGAGGCGAGCCCCGACGTGAGCTTCCACTTCAACAGCGACGAGCACGGTGGTTCGATCCTCGTCGTCACCGGAAAAGCGCACGTCGAGGCGGGTAAGGCGTCCGAGGCGCCCGGGTACCTCGACAAGTACGGCGTCCACTACGCGACGCTCGGCCTGACCGTGGACGCGTTCGACGCCAAGTACTCCGTCCGCATCCGCGTGGTGCCCGAGCGCTCCTGGGGGTTCTGACTAGAAATCGACGTTCAGGCAGGCCAGCCGGGCGCCCGCGGTGCCCGCGTGGCCGGGGTCGGTGTGCGTGTGCGTTTCGTGGACGACCACGGACCGCGCCCGCCGGACGGCGAACGCCCAGTCCACTGTGGACCGGGCGAAGCCGGTGCCGGTCCCGTCGGTGGTGAAGTCGAGCCAGATCTCGTTGCGGGGGTTCGCGTAGGCGGGGTCGACCGACGGCTTCACCGGATCCGGCACGTGCTGGAAGTGCGGTCCGGCGGCGTCGCCGGTGGCACCGCACGGCTGGGCGTGTGCGTGCGCGCCGTAGGCCCGTCCCGGCCGCAGGCCGGTCACGAAGAGCAGGGTGGTCGTGCCGCCGTCCGCGGCCGAAACGCTGAACACGTGCGCCCGGGCGCCGTCCGGGACGAGGTCGGGGCGGTACGTCACCGCGGGCGCGCCGGGGGTGAACGCGGTGAAGGTGCCGTACGCGGTCGCATACTGCACCGGTGACGGCGACGCGGCCGCGGCGCCGGGAGCGAGTACGACGGCGGCGGCCGCGGCGGCCAAAGCGGGAAGAAGACGCATTTCCCCTCCTTAGCCCGTCGCCCGGGCCGCCGCCATGATCATCACTCGGAAGAGTGGCTGAGATCGTGGGAAAGTTACGATTTTCCCAGCCGGTGGCCAGTCCGGTGTCCGGTTATGGTGCATTCGTGCCCGAACACACCGGCGAAACCCGCAACGAACAGCTCACGCGCAACGTCGGCGAGCTCCTGCAGGAACTCCGCGTCGCGCAGGCCGGGGTGCAGATCCTCTTCGGCTTCCTGCTGTCGGTCGTCTTCACCGACCGGTTCCACGACGCCAGCGGGTTCGAGAAGTCGCTGCACTTGACCGCGGTGCTCCTCGCGGTGGCGGCCACGGCCCTGCTGACCGCCCCCGCGGCGTGGCACCGGCTGCTGTTCCGCACGGGCAGCCGCGAGCGGATCCTGACCGTGGGCAACCGGTTCGTCCTGGTGGGGCTGGTGTGCCTGGCGCTGGCCATCACGGTGACGGTCGGCCTGATCGCCAAGGTCGTCTACGGTCCGATCTCGATGATCATCTTCGCGGTGCTCTCGGCGGTGATCTTCGGCGTGCTCTGGTTCGTCATGCCGATCCGGATGCACCCCGGCAACGGCGATCAGCCGACCGGCCCGCCCACGTAGAGCGTGTCTTCCTGGACGAAGCAGAGCGGATTGCCGAAGGGGTCGTCGGCGTAGAACGACCGTTCGCCCCAGAACTGGGTCTCGATGGCGTCGTCGACCCAGCCCGGCCCGGCGGCACGCACCCGCTCGAACGTCTCCTCGACGTCCTCGACCGCGAGGTAGACGATCCGCGGGTCCCGCTGCGGGCGGGGCTCCCGGTGGTCGCGCGGTGCCTCGACGCAGGCCAGCACCACCCCGCCGCAGGTGAAGTAGTGCCGGTTGACCGCGATGCGTTCGCCGGGATCGCCGGAGACTGCGGCGTAGAACGCGACCGCCACCTCGATGTCGTCGACGGGCTGGATCAGCCGGAACAGCCTCATGACGCGGACCCTACCGCTGTTCATCCGGTGTTCGGCGGCAGTTGCCGAGGTGGTCGGAAGCCGCCCGTAGCTTCCGGCCCGTGACTGACACTTCTCGCCGGACCTTCCTCCTCGGCGCCCCGGCCGTCGCCGCCGCGGCGACCCTGCCGAACGTCCTCGGCGCACCGGCCGCCGCGGCCACCGGCCGGCACCGCCCGGACCCGGAAGATCCGCGCTTCACGCTCGTGGTCATGCCCGACACGCAGTACCTGTTCGACGAGGACCGCGGCGACGCGGCCCCGCTGGACGCGTCCCTGCGCTATGTCCTCGACGAGGCCGACGACAACGTTGTCTTCCTCGCTCACCTCGGTGACCTGACCCAGAACGGCCGGGCGGACGAGTTCGCCCGCATCAGCCGGTCGTTCCAGGCACTCGACCGCCGCCGGTTCCCGTACAGCACCCTGGCCGGCAACCACGACATCGACGGCTCGAAGGACGACCAGCGCGGCCCTTCGCCGTACCTGGACGCGTTCGGCCCGCAGCGGCAGCGCAACTCGCCGACGTTCCGCGGCGCGACGAAGGACGGTTACAACAGCTACCACGTCTTCCGCGGCGGCGGCCGCGAGTGGCTGCTGCTCGCCCTCGACTGGCGGCCGTCGGCGGGTGGCCTGAACTGGGCGAAGCAGGTGCTCGCGCAGCACCCGGCGCTGCCGGCGATCCTCACCGTCCACGAGCTGGTCTGGGCCGACGACAACGCCCAGGCGCAGTTCTCGACGTTCGGCGAGCACGTGTGGAAGGAACTCGTCGAGGGCAACGACCAGATCTTCCTCACGCTCAACGGCCACTACTGGCCGACCGGGCGCACCGTCCGCAAGAACGCCGCCGGCCACGACGTGCACGTCCACCTCGCCAACTACCAGGACCGCTACTACGGCGGCAGCGCGATGGTCCGGCTCTACCAGTTCGACCTCGCGCGCGGCGTGATCGACGTCCGGACGTTCTCGCCGTGGCTGGCCGCGCAGGACCACCTGACCGAGCTGCAGCAGGTCGAGGTCGAGCGCAGCGGCTCGGCCGACTACTTCAGCCTGGAGATCGACTTCGCCGAGCGCTTCGCGGGCTTCGCGCCGGTGCCCGTGCCGCCCGGACGGCCGGCGAAGCAGCTGCTGGTTCCCGGAACCGTCGCGTACTGGCGCTTCGAAGGCGGCCAGGACGGCAAGGCGGTGCCGGACGACGTCGTCGTGCGCGACCAGACCGGCCGCGGCAACGACCTCCGGCGGGTCACCGCGCCCGGGAGCGGGCCGGACGCGTTGAAGTACGCGAGCGAGTTCTCGCCGCGGCAGCCCTCGCGGGGAAGCCTGCGGTTCGACGGCAGCCGCGATCCGAGCCGGGGCGCCTACCTGCGCACGGTCGACGCGGCGCCGATGAACCGGCTGAAGTTCGAGCGCGGGTACACCGTCGAGGCGTTCTTCCGGCTGCCCGCGAACTTCAAGGACGGCCACCACGGCTGGTGCGGCCTGTTCGCCCGGCAGGGCAGCGGCGCGGCCGCGGGCAAGACCGGTGACGACCCGCAGGAATCGGCGGCCACACTGTCCCTTTCGGACGGTGGCGAGCTGCAGTGGGCGGTGTACCCGCTCAACCAGGACCGGACGTCGACGAACTGGGGGCACGAGCTGCCGGTGGAGAAGTGGTGGCACGTCGCCGTGGTCAACGACGGCAGGCGCACGACGATGTACGTCGACGGCTGCCCGGTGGTCCGGAACCCGGCCACGCCCGCGGTCGGGCTCGCCGATCCGGGCGGGCCGTGGCTGGTCGGCGCGTCGTCGTACGGCGGCAAGGTCGACCGGAGTTTCGCGGGGCTGCTGGGTGACGTGCGGGTGGTGGACCGGCCGCTGAACCCGCGTGAATTCATGCTGGGCTGAGGCCCTTGACAGCGGGTGGACAATAAAAAATCGGCGTGCTCTCCGCTGAAATATAGAAAGCGGGAGAACTCGCCGAACCTGTTAATAGTCTAACCGCTGTGAGGGGAACTTGTCAAACCAGGGGTACGACGAGGAATTGCGGGAGGAACGGGCCTACGTCGCCGCGCTGTACGAGCGGCTCGATCGCGAGCGCGCGGTGGCGCAGGCCCGGTACCACGGCGCACTCGGGCAAACCGAAGTGACGCCGGGGGAACGGGAGACCGACGTCCGCTGCCGGTCGCGGGAGGCGGCCCGGCTGGACGTCGCCGACAACGGCCTTTGCTTCGGCAGGCTGGACGCCCTTTCGGGCGAAACCAGCTACATCGGCCGGGTCGGGTTGTTCGACGCGGAAAACGACTACGAACCGTTCCTGCTGGATTGGCGGGCGCCGGCGGCGCGGCCGTTCTACGTCGCCACGGCGGCGAGGCCGGAAAACCTGCGCCGCCGCCGTCAATTCCACACGATGGGCCGCCGGGTCCTCGATTTCACCGACGAGGTGCTGGGGCGGCCGGACGCCACCGCGGCCGGGGGGACGGGTTTCAGCGGGGACGCGGCGCTGCTCGCGGCCGTCAACGCACCCCGCGGCGAGGGCATGCGGGACATCGTCGCGACGATCCAGGCCGAGCAGGACGAGATCATCCGCCTCGGCCACGCGGGCGTGCTGGTGGTCGAAGGCGGTCCCGGCACCGGCAAGACGGCCGTCGCCTTGCACCGGGTGGCGTACCTGCTCTACACCCGGCGCGAGCGGATGTCCCGCACCGGCGTGCTCGTGGTCGGGCCGAGTCCGCTGTTCCTCGACCACATCGGCCGCGTGCTGCCGTCGCTCGGCGAGTCGGACGTCGTCTTCCAGACCACCGGCGACTTCGTGCCCGGGCTGCACGTCACGGCCGAGGACCGGCCGGAGGTGGCGCGGCTCAAGGGATCGCTGCAGATCCTCGACGTGCTGGCGGCCGCGATCGCCGACCGTCAGCAGGTGCCCGCCGAACCGGTGCCGATCGACCTCGGCGACGTCACGGTGGCGCTCGGCGCCGGGATCGCCGCCGAGGCCCGGCTCGCGGCGCGCCGGTCCGGGCTGCCGCACAACGAAGCCCGCGCGGTCTTCCGCGAGCACGTCGTGGCGCTCGTCGCCGAGCGAGGTGTGGCGAAGATCGGCGAAGGCTGGCTGGCGCGGGAGGACCGCCAGTTGTGGGCGGACCTTCGCGCCGACGTCCTCGACGAGCTCGCGGAGCACGAAGCGCTCGACACCGCGCTCGACGCGCTGTGGCCGTACCTGACGCCGGAGACGCTGCTGGCGCCGCTGTACGAGTCTCCGCGTCGCCTCGAGGCCGCCGGGGCCGATCCGGCGTTGTTCCGCGCGGACGGCACGGCCTGGACCGTGCCGGATGTGCCGTTGCTCGACGAGCTGGTCGACCTGCTCGGCCGGGACGACACCGCCGAGCGCGCCGCCGGGCGCCGCCGGGCGGAAGCGGAGGCCGAGTACGCCGCCGGCGTCATGGAGCTGATGAAGCTGGACCGCGAGGAACTGGACGAGGACGTCCAGCTGGTCGCCGAGAACCTGCTCGACGCCGAAGACCTGGCCGGGCGGTTCACCGAGCGCGACCCGCGCGACCTCGCCGAGCGGGCGGCCGCGGACCGCGACTGGACGTACGGGCACGTCGTCGTCGACGAGGCACAGGAACTGTCCGAAATGGACTGGCGGGTGCTGGTGCGACGGTGCCCCAGCCGCTCGTTCACGATCGTCGGCGACCTCGCCCAGCGTCGCTCGGCGGCCGGTGCGACGGCGTGGGGCGCGGTGCTCGGCCGGTACGTCGGCGACCGCTGGCTGTACCGCCGGCTGACCGTGAACTACCGGACGCCGGCGGAGATCATGACCGTCGCTGGCGCGCTGCTGGCGCGGTTCGCCCCGGACGCGCGGCCGCCGGAATCGGTGCGCGCGTGCGGGGTCCGGCCGTGGTCCAGACGAGTGGCGGCCGAGGAGCTGCCCGACGCCATCGAGGACTTCGTCCGCGACGAGGCCGGCCGCGAAGGCACCAGCGTGGTGATCGGCCCGCCGGGGGTGCCGGGAACGATCCCGGCCGCGGCGGCCAAAGGACTGGAGTTCGACGCGGTGCTCGTCGTCGAACCGGAGCGGATCCTGGCCGCGGGCCCGCGTGGCGCGGCCGAGCTCTACGTCGCGCTCACGCGCGCCACGCAGCGCCTCGGGGTGCTGCACCGGGATCCGCTCCCGGCGGCGCTGACCGGCCTCATCGAGGCCGGGGCGCCCGTGAGGTCCGGGCACCGGCGGCTCCAGTAGCGGACGGGGGGTGGCGGGCGGCGGTGCCCGTCATCCCCCGCGGCCGCTACGCCGTGAGCCGGCCCCAGGAATAGTTCTGCTTGGCCAGCTTCAGGTACACGAACAGCTCCGTCCCGGACACGCCCGGGATCTTCCTGATTTCTTCGCCGAGCACGTCGAGCATGTGGTCGTCGTCCCGGCAGACCAGCTCGGCCAGCAGGTCGTAGCGTCCCGCGCACAGCACGACGTAGTGCACGTTCGTCAGCTCGGCGAGCTTGTCGGCGACCTCGCGGGGATCGACGCCGTCGACGTTGATGCCGACCATGGCCTGCCGCGTCAGGTCCACGTTGGCGGGGTCGGTCACCGCGACGATCTGCATCAGGTCGTCGCGCAGCAGCCGCTGCACGCGCTGGCGGACGGCACCCTCCGAAAGCCCGACCGCCTTGGCGAGTGCGGTGAACGACGCCCGGCCGTCCTTCTGGAGCAGGTCGATCAGTGATCTGTCGGTGTTGTCCAGCGCGCGCGCACGTGTTTCGTCACCCATGCCGTCCCTCCCTGTGTTTCGGCATGTGATTTGTCAAGTGCGCAGCGTATCGAGACCTGCCGAGAAAGCGAGCCCTCCGAGCCAGCTCCGCGCGATTCGACGTGCACGCCGCGCTCAGCCGAGGATTCGGTGGTCAGAGGCGGAATCGACGCGGCTTTCCGAGGCGGTTTGTGCGCCCGCGCACAGCGGGACCCGTGGACGGGGTGGTGACAGGTACCGTCTGGCGGCTTTCCCGTACCGCCAACCCCAGGAGGACCAGCGCAATGTCGGAGGTCGTGGCGCTCGGCGCCGCCCCCGCCGTTCCCGCGAAGGGACTGCGCGGCGGCGCGCTGGGCATGGTGTCGTCGATGGTCATCGGCATGTCGTCGACCGCGCCGGCGTACTCCATCGCGGCCACGCTCGGGCTGATCGTGCTGGCCGGCACCGGCTTCAAGGCGGCCGCGTTCGTGCTGCTCTCGTTCGTGCCGGTGCTGTTCGTCGCCTTCGCCTTCCGCGAGCTGAACACCGCGGAACCCGACTGCGGCACCAACTTCATGTGGGCGGCCCGCGCGTTCGGGCCGCACGCCGGGTGGTTCACCGGCTGGGTCGTCACGGTCGCCCAGCTGCTGGTGATGAGCAGCCAGTCCGCGCTCACCGGCCGGTACACGCTGCTGCTGTTCGGGGCGTCCGACGCGGCGGGCAACCGGTGGGTGACGACGGCGATCGGGGCCGGCTGGCTGCTGGCGCTGTGCTGGCTCTGCTACCGCGGGATCGAGGTGTCCGCGCGGGTGCAGTGGATCCTGCTCGGCGTGGAGCTCGCCGTGCTGGTGCTCTTCTCGGCCGTCGCGCTCGTCCGCGTCTTCGACGGCACCGCCGGGCCGCAGGCCTCGCTGCCGCGGCTCGACTGGCTGTGGCCGGGCGGGGTCTCCGCCGGCACCGCGGTCTCGGCGGTGCTGCTGGCCGTGTTCATCTACTGGGGCTGGGAAAGCTCGCTGTCGGTCAATGAGGAGACGGCCGATCCGCGGCACGCGCCGGGGCGCGCGGCCGTGCTGTCGACGGTGTTGCTGGTGCTGAACTACCTGCTCGTGACGGTCGCCGCGCTGGCCTTCGCCGGGGTCGGCAGCGAGGGGATCGGCCTGGCGAACGAGGCCGGCTCCGAGGACGTCCTGGCCGGCCTGGGTGGCGCGGTGTTCGGCGACGGCGCAGGCGGCAAGGTGCTGGGCGTGCTGCTGATCGTGTCCGTGCTGACCAGCGGCGCGGCCACCAGCCAGGCGACGATCATGCCGGCGGCGCGCACGACGTTGTCGATGGCCAGTCACGGCGCCCTGCCGCGGGTCTTCGGGCGCGTGCACCCGCGGTTCCGGACGCCGACGGTGGCGACCTGGGCGTTCGGGCTGGTCTCGCTGGCCGCGTACGTGCTGCTGGCGCTGATCAGCGACAACGTGCTGGCGGACTCGGTCGACGCGGTGGGGCTGACCATCGCCATCGAGTACACGATGACGGCGCTGGCCTGCGTCTGGGTGTTCCGCCGGACGCTCTTCGCGAGCGTGCGCAACTTCGTGCTGCGCGGGCTGCTGCCGTTCACCGGCGGCGTGTTCTTCCTGGCCGTGCTGGGGTTCGCGCTGATCGAGTACGCGCGGCCGGACGCGGGCGAGACGACGGTGTTCGGGATCGGCGGGGTCGCGGTGATCGGCGTGGTGTCGATCGTGCTCGGGGTGCCGCTGATGTTCGCCGTCCACCGGGCCTGCCGCGACTTCTTCGCCGGCCGCCGCCTGCCGCGCGGGTTCGTGCCGCGCGGTGGCGACCGCATCCTCAGCCCACATCGCGGCAGCTGAGGTCCTCCTCGGTCTCGCGGCGCACCAGCAGCGTCGCGACGCCGCCGCGCACGCCGACCAGCGGCGGGCGGCCGACCTGGTTGTAGTTCGACGCCAGCGAGTGGTGGTACGCGCCGGTGCACGGCACGGCCAGGAGATCGCCGGCGTGCAGGTCGGCGGGCAGGCTGATGCCGTCGGCGAGGACGTCGCCCGCTTCGCAGTGCCTGCCGACCACGGTCATCGGGACGCGCTTCGCCGTCGACCGCCGTCCGACCAGGCGCGTCGTGTACCGCGCGCCGTAGAGGGACGGCCGCGCGTTGTCGCTCATGCCGCCGTCGACCGCGACGAACGTGCGGCTGCCGCGCTTGACCGCGCACACGCGGTACACCGTGATCCCGGCCGGTCCGACGAGTGCCCGCCCGGGCTCGATCGTCAGGCGTGGCAGGGGGAAGCCGTGCGCCGCGCATTCGTAGGCGAGCGCCACGCGCAGGCGCCGCGAATAGCCGCCGAGGTCGAACGCGGGCTCGCCGCCGACGTACGGCACCGCGTGCCCGCCGCCGAGGTCGAGCTCCCGCAGCGTGACGCCGTGGGTGTCCCGGATCCGGACCAGCACCTCGGCCATCCGCCGTGCGGCCGCCTCGTACCGGTCGACGCGCGAGACCTGCGAGCCGATGTGGCAGTGCAGGCCCTGAAGCTGCAACCCGGGTTGCTTCTTCACGGCTTCGACGGCGGCATCGACGTTGTCGGAAACGCCGTCGAGGAGCGAGAAGCCGAACTTCTGGCCTTCGGCGCCGGTGCTGATGGCGGCGTGCGCGCCGGCCGCGACGCCCGGCGTCACCCGGATCATGACCTGCTGAGCGCCGTGGGCGAGCGCGCCGAGCTGCTCGATCTCGTCGAGCGAGTCGACGACGATCCGCCGGACGCCGTAGCCGAGAGCGGCCTTCAGGTCTTCGGGCGTCTTCGCGTTGCCGTGCAGCAGAATGCGTTCGGCGGGGAAGCCGACCGAGCGCGCGACGGCGATCTCGCCGGCGGAGCAGGTGTCGAGCGACAACCCCTCTTCGGCGACCCAACGCAGTACTGCCCGCGTACAGAGCGCCTTGCCGGCGTACGCGATTTCGACGTCCGGAAGGACTTCGCGGTACTCGCGCGCGGTGTCGCGGACCTGCTGTTCGTCGATGAGGTAGGACGGCGTCCCGAAGCGGGCGGCGAGGTGGCTGACGGGCGCGCCGGCGAAGAGCAGTTCGCCGTCTTCGCCGAGTCGGGTGCTTCGCGGCCAGACTCCTGGCTCGAGGTGATCGGCGGCTTCGCAGCCGAGGCTGGGAAGAAGCTCGCTGAGCGTCACGGGTGCCTCCGGGGCATCACGGCGGATCGGACCCCGTCAGGACACCCCCACGGGCGGGCCCGGAGCGCACCCGTGAATGCCGTCCTGACGGCTTCCGGGTGCTCGCTGACGCCTTGTTAACGCGCGAGTAACTTCGGCCACACCCGGGCTGACCTGCGCGGAGCTGAGTTCGCCGAACTGACCGAGCAGCACCGGCGTGAGCTGGCCGAGGTGACCACGTTCGCGCCGGCGGTGTTCGGTTCGGGCTGCCGGAGGTCCTGCCGGAGGGTCGGTGAGGTGGCCAAGGCGGGCCGTCGGAGGTCGGCCGGGGTGCTGCAGCCGATCCGGCCGGGGTGCGTCCGAGCTGGTGAAAGCGGTGGCCGGGGTAGGCCCGGGCAGCTCTCCCCGGCACCGCGGGTTCGGCGTCGGCCGTCCTGGGCCGGTCTCAGCGGGTTTTGGGAGGCACGGCCCCGCACACGCAGCCGCGCTCGGTGGTCGTGCCCGCCGTGGTTGCGGCGCAGTAGCGGCGGGCGATCGTGTCGTGCGTGCCGAGCGGGTGCGGGCAGCTCGGGCACTGCGTGCCGTTGCGGGCAGTCTCCGCGGTGTCGGGCAAGGGGGACGTCATGCGGTCACCTTCGCCGTCCGCAGGGGCTCGCCCACCGCGTGGAGGTGCTGCAGCACGTACCCGTACGAGCGGGCCCAGCCGCACTGGGCGTAGGAGATGTCGTGCCGGGCGCAGAAGTCCCGGACGATCACCTGCGCGTGCTTGAGGTTCGGCCGCGGCATGCTCGGGAACAGGTGGTGCTCGATCTGGTAGTTCAGCCCGCCGAGGGCGAAGTCGACGACCCGGCCGCCGCGGACGTTGCGCGAGGTCAGCACCTGCTTGCGCAGGAAGTCGAGCTTGTGCCCGGCCGCCAGCATCTCCATGCCCTTGTGGTTGGGGGCGAACGAACAGCCCATGTACAGGCCCCACAGGAACTGGTGCACCAGGACGAAGATGATCCCGGTCAGCGGCGACAGCACGATGAACACCGCGGCGAGGTAGGCCACCAGGTGCGCGATCAGCAGCGCGGATTCCAGCTTGTGCTTCCGGACGTCCTTCCGCCACACCGCCTTCACGCTCGAGACGTGCAGGTTGAGGCCTTCGAGCAGGAGCAGCGGGAAGAACAGGAACGCCTGGTACTTCGCCACCCAGCGCAGGAAACCACGCTTCTGCGAGCTCTGCGCCTTGCTGAACGCGAGCGCGGCGATGTCGACGTCCGGGTCTTCGTCTTCGTTGTTGGGATTGGCGTGGTGCCGTGCGTGCGTGCCGATCCACCAGCCGTAGCTCAACCCGGTGAGTCCACCGTGGACGAGGCCGGTCGCGTCGTTCGCCTTGCGGCTGCTGAAGATCTGCTTGTGCCCGGCGTCGTGGCCGATGAACGCCAGCTGCGCGAACACCATCGCGAAGAACGCGGCCAGGAACAGCTGCCACCACGAGTCGCCGAGGTAGACGAAGGCGACCC
The DNA here is from genome assembly GCF_046548975.1 of Amycolatopsis sp. lyj-346. Taxonomy (NCBI): domain Bacteria; kingdom Bacillati; phylum Actinomycetota; class Actinomycetes; order Pseudonocardiales; family Pseudonocardiaceae; genus Amycolatopsis; species Amycolatopsis sp. lyj-346. The sequence continues at coordinate 597,768 of NZ_JAJPWT010000001.1, read as the reverse complement.
AGCCGCCGCCGAACGCGGCGAGGTTGAGCCCGATCCGCGCCACGTAGTAGCGACGACGCCGCCGCAGGAGGCCCGCTTCCTTGATCATCCGCGACAGCTCGGCGAAATCAGTGCCGGGCGCCGCGGGAGTATCCGAAATTTGCGTGGAAGTCATCAACGCACCGCTCTGGGTAAGTCGTAAAGGCTTGTCCAGCAACGGTTTCCAGCCCTGACGGGGTCTGGGTCCGGTTCGGGAAAGGGCACTGGGGCCTGGTCGCGGTGGTACCGCGTCCTGCCTCCAAGCCTCTCACCTGCCGCCCTCGATGGCAATTCCCTCTGGATCACCGAAGAGGTGTACAGTCGACCACATCGGGATGACGGTGACCTACCGCACACCCGAGGCCTTCCGGCCGTTCACCCGGCCGGGGAACAGGAGCTGGATCCGGGTTCCGAACTCGTTCGTCTCGCAGCCGTGCCGGCCTGATGGCCGGCGAGCAGCCGCCCGCAGTCGCAACGCGACGCCCGGGGCGCCCGATAGGGCTGCTACAGCGAGGTTCGCGTCCGGCGGGCTCTTGTCATCGGCGGCTCGTCGACGAGCCGGGGTTCGGCACTGTCGCCGCCCCCCGACCCGCCGACGAGCCGCCATTCATGTCAGGCCCCACGAAGACAGCAGCCCGGAAAGCCGTTCCCGTTCGGCGCCGGTGAGCAGCCGGCTCGGGGGCCGGACGTCGGGGCGGCACAGGCCGAGCTGGCCGAGGGCGTCCTTGACCACGCTGACGTTGTTGGCGTTGCCGTTGGCGGCGCGGAGTTCCTCGAACGGCCGGATCCGCTCCCAGACGGTCATCGCCGCCGGGTAGTCCGCTGTGGACAGTGCGTGGAACATCTCCAGCGAGATCGCCGGCTCGACGTTCACCAGGCCGGACGTGAAACCGGTGGCGCCGACGGCGAAGTAGCCGGGTGCCGAGAGCTCCGCCAGTCCCGCGATCCACACGAACCGGTCGAAGCCCGCGTCACGGGCGACCGAGCCGAACCGCACCGGGTCCGGCACCGCGTACTTCACGCCGATGACGTTCGGTGCCACTTCGCCGAGCGCGCGCAGCTGCTCGCCGGCGATCGCCGGGTTGCGGACGTAGAGCACGACGCCGAGTTCCGGCACGGCCGCGGCGATCGCCGCGTGGTAGTCGACCCAGCCGCCGCCGGAGATGTACGGGTGCACCGGCTGGTGGATCATGATCATGTCCGCGCCGGCGTCCCGGGCGTGGACCGCGGCCCGCGTCGCCGAAGCGACGTCGTGCCCGATCCCGGCGAGCACGCTCGCCCGGCCGGCCGCGGCCTCGACGGTGACCTCCAGGCACTGCCGGGCTTCGCTCGCGTCGAGCGCGTAGAACTCGCCGGTGTTGCCATTCGGCGTCACGACCTCGATGCCGCCGGTGATCAGCCGGTCCACCAGCTTCGCGTACGTCTTGTCGTCGACGGCGCCACCGGTGTCGAACGGCGTGACCGGGATGGCCACCACCCCGGACAGTCGCCGCCTCTGCTCCTCGAACGTCATCGGGCCCCCTTCGGATCGCCGGTCTCGGTGGTGCGTTCGCCGGGCAGCCCGAGGGCGACCCGGTCGATGAAATCGGTGATGTGCTTGCGCAGCAGGTGTTCGGTCTGCCGGGCGTTGCCGCTCTCGGCGGCGTTCAGGATCGCCCGGTGTTCGGCGGCCTCGCCCTGCCAGGTGGGGCTGATGTCCCAGCCGGTGACGGTGATCAGCGCGGCCCGGTCACGCAGCCCGTCGAGGACCTCGACCAGCAGCGGGTTCCCGCACCCGGCGTAGAGCGCGCGGTGGAACAGCCGGTTGGCCAGGCTGGCCTTCGCGCGGTCGCCGGCCGCCGCGCCGGTCTCGACCCCGGCCAGCGCCTGCCGCGCTGCCTCGAAGCCGGCACCCCGCTCGACGGCCCGCCGGACGGCTTCCGGCTCCAGCAGCGCGCGCAGGTCGTAGACCGCGTACGCGCTCTCGGCGTCCATGACACGGACCGCGGCCCCCTTGTACGTGCTCATCGTGACCAAACCGGAACCGGCCAGGGTGCGCAGTGCCTCGCGCACCGGCGTCTTCGACACCCCGAGCAGGGCGCCGACCTCGGCTTCGACGAGCGTTTCGCCCGGCCCGAACTCGCCGCTCAAGATCGCTTCCTTGATCGCGTCCCGGACGAAATCCGTCCGTGAGACGGGCGGCGGCGGCCTCCTGGCCGGCGAAGTGCTCGCCACTGGCATGTCCGATCTGATATACGATGCGACATACAACATTATCACGGACCTAGGGAGCAGCCATGCAGCGTTGCACCGGCTTCCGATTCCGACGAGTGTTGCTGGCGGTGAGCCTCGCCGCCGGTCTGGCGGCCTGCGGCGCGCCCGGCGGCGACGGCGGCCAAGCGGCGGATCCCCAGGCCGTGCCGGACAAACCGAGCAAGCCGGTCGAGCTGAACATCCTCGACGTCGCGGGCAACCTGCAGCTGACCAAGCAGATGATCGAGAACTTCAAGGCCGCGCACCCGGAAGTGCTCTCGAAGGTCACTTATTCGACGGCGCCCGCGCCGAGCATGGCCGGCAAGCTGAAGGCCGAGCAGGACGGCGGCGTCGCCCAGACCCACCTGGTCCTGAGCGGCACCGACGGCCTCTCCGCCGGCATCGCGAACGGCACCCTGGCGAAGATCCTTCCGGACTTTTCGAGCCGGTTCCCGAACCTGATGCAGAACTACCTCGAGCCCGCGGCCAAGATGCAGGAGCTGGCCAACGGCTACGGTATCGAGGTCGTCTACTACCCGTCGGGCCCGCTCCTGGAGTTCAACCCCGGCGCGGTGCCCGCCGCCCCGGCGTCCCCGGAGGACCTGCTCGACTGGGCGAAGGCGCACCCGGAGAAGTTCCAGTACGCGCAGCCGTCGAACTCCGGCCCGGGCCGGACGTTCCTGATGGGCCTGCCGTACCTGCTCGGCGACAAGGACCCGAAGGACCCGGACAGGGGCTGGGACAAGACCTGGGCGTTCCTGCAGGAGCTCGGCAAGTACGTGAAGTACTACCCCTCGGGCACCACGGAGACGATGAAGAACCTCGCGTCCGGTTCGGTGGACATGGTCATGTCGACCACCGGCTGGGACATCAACCCGCGCAAGCTCGGCACCGTGCCCAACACGGTCAAGACGGCGATCATGCAGCCGATGCACTGGGTCACCGACGCCCAGTACGTCCTGATGCCCAAGGGGCTTTCGCCCGACCAGGAGTCGGCGATCCTGCAGCTGATCGCGTGGATGCTCAAGCCGGACCAGCAGGCGATCGCCTACGACGACGGCTATTTCTACCCCGGCCCCGCGGTCAAGGACGTCACCCTGCAGATGGCGCCCCAGAAGAGCCAGGACACTCTCCGGCAGTTCGGGCGCCCGGAGTACGACCAGTGGATCGCGCAGTACCCCAAGGAGACGTCGCTGCCCAGCGAGCAGCAGGTCAAGGCGTTCGACAAGTGGAACCAGCTGGTCGGCGGCTCGAAGGTCGGCAAGAAGTGACGTTCGGGCAGCTGCGCCTGGACGGCGTCTCGCGCAGCTTCGGCACCGCGAACGCCCTGCGCGGCCTCGACCTCACGATCGCCCGCGGTGAGTTCGTGGCCCTGCTCGGCCCGTCCGGCTGCGGCAAGTCGACGGCGTTGAACTGCCTGGCCGGCCTGCTGCCCCTGACCGCGGGCAGCGTCTGGCTCGACGACACCCGCATCGACGGGCGGCCGCCGGAGCAGCGCGGGTTCGGGATGGTCTTCCAGAACTACGCGCTGTTCCCGCACATGTCCGTCCGCGCCAACGTCGGGTTCGGCCTCAAGATGCGCAAGGTCGGCCGCGCCGAGGCCCGCCGGCGCGTCGACGAAGCGCTCCGCCTGGTGCAGCTGACCGAGCACGCGGCGAAGTTCCCCGCGCAGCTGTCCGGCGGACAGCAGCAGCGCGTCGCCATCGCCCGCGCCGTGGTGCTGGCGCCCCCGGTCGTGCTGATGGACGAGCCGTTGTCCAATTTGGACGCCAAGCTCCGGCTGGAGATGCGGATGGAGATCCGCCGCCTCCACCAGACGCTCGGCCTGACCACGGTGTACGTCACCCACGACCAGGAGGAGGCGCTGTCACTGGCCGACCGCCTGGTGGTGCTGCGCGAGGGCGCCGTCCAGCAGGTGGGCACGCCCGAGGAGGTCTACGCCCAGCCGGTGAACAGCTACGTCGCGTCCTTCATGGGCTACCGCAACCTCCTGGACTTGACGGTCACGGTCACCGCGGGCTCCTCGGCCACCGTCGAGGGCGACGGCATCCGCCTGACCGGCGCCAACCGCGGCTCGCTCACCGAGGGCCCGGCGAAGGTGGCGATCCGCCCGGAGGACTTCGTCGTCGGCGACGGAACGGAGAACGCCCTCGACGTGGCGGTCGAGATCGTCGAGTACCACGGCCGCGAGCTGTCGGTCTCGGCCCGGCTGGGGACCGGGCTGCCGGTCTACTTCCGGACGGACAAGCGCCTCGCCCCGGGCGACACCGTGAAGATCGGCGTCCCGGCCGAGCGGGTCCTGGTGTTCGCGCCATGACCGCCGTGGCGACGGCTCGCCCCGCACTGCGGCACCGCCTGGCCGAACGCGGCATCGATCGCACGCTGCTGCTCCTGGTGCCTGGCCTGCTGGTGACGGCCTGTCTCTTCCTGTACCCCTTCCTCTACGGCCTCCAACTGTCGTTCGCGCCGCGCCAGGGCGGCCTCTTCGCGAACTACGCACGGTTCTTCGGCGACCCGTACCTGCGCAACACCATCTGGACGACGCTGGGCATCGCGCTGCCCGCGACCTTCATCAACGTGCTCGCCAGCATCCCGATCGCCTACGTGATGCGCGGCCGCGTCCGCGGTAAACGGCTCCTGACGACGATCCTGGTCGTGCCGATCACGCTCGGCACGGTGCTCACCGCGCAGGGCCTGATCATGTACGGCGGACCGGCGGGCTGGCTGAACAAGGTGCTCACCGTCCTCGGTATCACCGACGAGCCGCTCCCGCTGATCCACAACTACACCGGCGTGCTGCTGTCGCTGGTGATCACCGGCTTCCCGTTCTCCTTCCTGCTGACGTTGTCCTACCTCTCGGGCATCGACCCCTCCCTGGAGAAGGCGGCCGCGACGCTCGGCGCCGACGGCGTCCAGCGCTTCCGGCGCATCACGCTGCCCCTGCTGGCGCCCGGCCTGGCGATCACCTTCTGCCTTTCGTTCGTCATGGCCTTCTCGGTGTTCCCCTCGGCCCAGCTCGTCGGCGACCCCGCGAACGAGACCCGCGTCATCTCGATCGCCGCCTACCACGCCGCGTTCGAGGAGTACGACTACTCGATGGGCTCGGCCGTCGCGATGCTGATGGCGGTGATCATGCTGATCGTGATCGGCCTGGTCATGGCGTGGCGCGGCACTCTGTACCGCGGAGCGACCGGAGGCAAGGGATGACCGGTTGGGTCGCGCGTCCTGGACGTTGGGTCGTCTGGGCCGTCGTCGTGTTCTTCTTCGTCAACCTCGCGGGCGTGGTGCTCTCGGTGGTCGTCGACTCGTTCGGCACGCAGTGGTTCGGCACCTGGCTCCCGGACGGCTTCACCACCCACTGGTACGCCGACGCCTGGCGCGAGTTCGGCCTGTCGGACGTCCTCCTCACGACGGCGGTCGTCGCGCTCGTGGTGATCGCCGTGTCGGTGGCGGTCGGCGTCCCGGCCGCCTATGCGCTGGCCCGCCGCTCGTTCCCCGGCAAGCGCCTGGTGATGCTGCTGTTCGTGCTGCCGATCCTGATCCCTCCCATCACCTACGGCATCCCGCTGGCCACCGTGCTGTACAAGTTCCACCTGGCCGGCACGATCACCGGCGTCATCCTGGCCAACCTCGTGCCTTCGGTGCCGTTCGTCGTGCTGACGATGACGCCGTTCATCGAGCAGATCGACCCGAAGATCGAGGCCGCGGCCCGCATGTCCGGCGCGCGGACCGTCTCGGTGTTCACCCGCATCCTCGGCCCGCTGCTGCTGCCGGGCATCCTGGCCGCGTCGATCCTGGTGCTGGTGCGCACGGTCGGCATGTTCGAGCTGACGTTCCTCACCGCCGGCCCGGACTCGACGACCCTCGTGGTGGCGCTCTACAACTCCGTGTTCGCCGCCGGTATCCGCGCCAACCAGTCGGTCGACGCCATGGCGACCATCTACACCGGGTCCATGCTCGTGCTCCTTCTCGTCGCGCTGCGGTTCGTGAACCCGACCCAGCTGGTCACCCGGATCCGGGAGGAGACCTGAGGGGCGGGCCTTCGCTCATGCGATCGACTTTACCGCCAACTGTCGAACGTGTGATCGACACGATGGGGTGAAACCAGGCTTGCCGCTCCCCCGGGGGGAGGTGCCAGGCTGAGGTCATGCGGTACTCGATCGGCGACCTGGCCCGGCGCACCGGACTGACGATCAAGGCCGTCCGCTTCTACTCCGACCGCGGCCTGGTGCCACCGTCCGGGCGCAACACCGCAGGTCACCGCCGGTACGACGACGCCGCGGCCGCCCGGCTCGACCTCATCCGCACCCTCCGCGACCTGGGCGTGGGCCTCGCCGCGATCCGCCGGATCATCGACGGCGAAACCACCGTCGCCGACGTCGCGGCGAGGCACGCCGAGGCTCTGGAACTGGAAATCCGCGTGCTGCGGCTGCGTCGCGCGGTGCTCACGGCCGTGGCCCGGCGCGGTTCGACCCCCGAGGAGACGAGTCTCATGCACGACCTGGCCCGACTGTCCGAAGTGGAACGCCGTCGTCTGGTGGACGACTTCCTCGCCGATGCGCTGGGCGACCGACCCGAACTCGCCGGCGTCGCCCGCACGCTGACCCCCGAACTACCCGAAAATCCCAGTCCGGCCCAGATCGACGCCTGGATCGAACTGGCCGGGCTGGCCCAGGACGCGGAGTTCCGCGCCATCCTGCGCCGGCTCGTGGATCGGCATGAAGGCCTGCGTCGCGGCCTGGCCGCCGAGGTCCGCGACGCCGTCACGCCGGCCCTCGAAGCCGGAGTGGCTCCGGATTCGCCGCAAGCCGCGGCGATCGTCGACGGCCTCGGACGCCCTCCCGCCGAGCTGCGGGAATGGCTCGGCACCGTCAACGATCCCCGCCGTGAGCGCTATCTGGAACTGCTCGCGGTGATCAACGGCTGGGCGGCCCCGGAAAGCCTGACGCCCGCGCTCGACTGGCTGACCGCGGCTACGGCTTGACCGCCTCCTCGATCGACGCCAAAGCGGCCTCCGCCGGCTGCGCGTCGAGACGGCGTCCGTCGCGCAGCCGCACGGAAAGCTGCCCCGCGGCGGCTTCCTGTGGCCCGATCACGGCTTGGTACGGCACCAGGCGCCCGTCGCGGATCCGCGCGCCGAGGCTGCCCGGCAAGGCGATTTCCGCGCGCAGGTGTTCGCAACGGTCGAGAATCTCCTGTGCGTAAGGCAGTTCCGCCTCGGACACCGGCAGCAGCCGCAGCTGAACCGGTGCCAGCCAAGCCGGGAACGCGCCGCCGTGGACTTCGACGAGCTGCGCCACCGCGCGTTCCACGCTGCCGATGATGCTGCGGTGCACCATGACCGGCCGGTGTTTCGCCGAGTCCGCGCCGACGTACTCGAGACCGAACTGTTCGGGCTGGTGGAAATCGACCTGGACGGTGGAAAGGGTCGATTCCCGGCCCGCGCCGTCGGCGATCTGGACGTCGATCTTGGGGCCGTAGAAGGCGGCTTCGCCCTCGACGGCGTCGTACGCGAGCCCGCTGCGGTCGAGGGCCGAACGCAGGATGTCCGCAGCGCGGCCCCCAGCCACGGCCACGTACTTCCCGCCGGCGCCGGCGAGGGAAAGCCGGTAGCGCACCGGGCTGATGCCGAGGGTGTCGTAGGCCTGCCGGATCATCGCCAACGCGGCGACGGCCTCGTCTTCCGCCTGGTCGAGGGTGCAGAAGACGTGCGCGTCGTTCAGCTGGATCGCGCGCACGCGGCTCAGCCCGCCGAGCACGCCCGACAGTTCGGCGCGGTACATCCCGCCGAGCTCGGCGATGCGCAAGGGCAGTTCGCGGTAGCTGCGGCCGCGCGAACGGTAGATCAGCGCGTGGTGCGGGCACAGGCTCGGCCGCAGTACGAGCTGCTCGCCGCCGACGTCCATGGGCGGGTACATGTCGTCGCGGAAGTGCGACCAGTGCCCGGAAATCTCGTACAGCTCCCGCTTGCCGAGCACCGGCGAATGAACGTGCCGGTAGCCGGCGCGCCGTTCGAGGCCGCGGACGTACTCCTCCAGGCTGTGCCGGACGATCGCGCCGTCGGGAAGCCAGTACGGCAGGCCCGCGCCGATGAGCGGGTCGGTGTCGAACAGGCCGAGTTCGCGGCCGAGCTTGCGGTGGTCGTGCATTGTGGACTCCTCGGAAACGGCGAGGCGGGTGACCACAAGACGAAGCCCGGGGCAACCGCCCCGGGCTTGAGACATCGTTCAGCGCGCCGGGACACTCTCCGGCGTCGTCGTGGAAACAGCGCACTTCACGGGATCGACGGTAGCAGGCGAGGTGCTCACCGCCAGTTCTTTTCCGGCCGCTTGGTCGTCGGTGCGGCGTGGGCACTCCCCGCCGCCCGGGGTCGCCCCGGATCGCACCTCAAGCCAGGAAGAGTTCCAGCTGCTCGACGACGAACGCGTGGTCCTCGGCCTGCGGGAGCCCGGACACGCCGACCGTGCCGACCGGTCCGACGCCGCGCACCAGCACCGGGAAGACGCCGCCGTGGGCCGCGTAGGTGTCCAGGTCGAGGCGGGAGTGCTCCTCGAACGAGCCGCCCTTTGCGCGGAACTGCGTGCCCACGAAGAAGGAGCTGTGGCCGTAGCGGTCGACGACGCGGCTCTTGCGGTCGATCCAGGCGTCGTTGTCGGCCGATGTCCCGGGCAGCGCCGCGTGGAAGAGCCGCTGGCCGTTGCGCCGGATCGAGATCGTCACCGGGAGCCCGCGTTCCCGGGCGGCCGTCAGCAGCTGCTGCCCGAGGGCGAGGGCGGTCTCGTTGTCGAACTTCGTGAACTGGAGGCGTTCCTCCTGCTCGGCGAGCTGGGCAAGGCGGTCGGCTTCGGTCATGGACCCATTAAATCAACACTGTTGTGTAATGACCAGTGGTGAACTGGATGGCCACGGCGTCCGTACAACAGGCGAGGAGGTGGGGCATGGGCCGGATCCGTCGGCGCACGGTGCTCGGCGGCGCGGCCGCGGCCACGGTCACCGCGCTGCCCGTTGCCTGCGCCCCAGCACCGCGGAAGGGCACGATCGAAGACGTCCGCCACGTCGTCGTGCTGATGCAGGAGAACCGGTCGTTCGACCACTACTACGGCACCATGGCCGGCGTCCGCGGCTTCGGCGACCGCGCGGCCCTGCGTGACGTCTTCCACCAGCGGGGCGACCAAGGCGGCCCGGTGCTGCCGTTCCGGATCGACACGTCCGTTGTGGACGGACAGGACCTCGGCGAGCTGCCGCACGACTGGAACAGCACGCACCGCGCGTGGAACGGCGGCGGCTACGACCGCTGGATCGCGGCCAAGAGCCCGATGACGATGGGGTACTTCACGCGCGAAGACCTCCCGTTCCAGCACGCGCTGGCGAGCGCGTTCACCCTCTGCGACCACTACTTCTGCTCACTGCAGGGCCCGACGCACCCGAACCGGCTGTACCACTGGACCGGCACGATCGACCCCGGCGGCGTCGCCGGCGGCCCGGTCACGCGCAACGCGCCGGACTACGAACCGTCGTTCCGCTGGACGACGTACCCGGAGCGGCTGGAGGCCGCGGGCGTCTCGTGGCGGATCTACGCGAACGACGAAGAGCGCGGCGTCCCCGAGCACTTCGTCGGCGACTACGGCGACAACCCGCTCTGGCTGTTCCAGAACTTCCACGACGCACTGCACTCGACCGACCCGGTGGAGCGGCGGCTGGCCGAACGCGGGAACCTCCGCAAGAAGCTCAAGCCGGACTCGGGGAAGGGGAAGGACCTCGACCACGTGCTGGCCGAGTTCCTCGCCGACTGCGCGGCCGGGACACTGCCCGCGGTGTCGTGGGTGGTGGCCCCGTACGGCTACTGCGAGCACCCGGCGGCGCGGCCGGTCGACGGCGCCGCCTACATCCAGCGCATGCTGAAAGCGTTGTGGGACAAGCCGGAACTGTGGGAATCGACGGTTGTCTTCATCAACTACGACGAAAACGACGGCTTCTTCGACCACGTCCTCCCGCCGGCCCCGCCGCCCGGCACCCCCGGCGAGTTCCTGCCGGGCAACCGGCCGGAGAAGGGCGAGCCGTCCGGTCCGCCCGTCCCGATCGGGCTGGGCCCGCGCGTGCCGATGACCGTCGTTTCACCGTGGAGCCGCGGCGGCTGGGTGAACTCGCAGGTCTTCGACCACACGTCGGTTCTGCGCTTCCTGGAGACCTGGACCGGCGTGCGTGAGCCGAACATCTCGGCCTGGCGGCGGGCCATCTGCGGCGACCTGACCAGCTGTTTCGACTTCCGGACGCCCGACACGACCATCCCGCTGCTGCCCGACGCGGACGCGCTGCGCGCCGAAGCCGACCGGACGCAGAAACGGCTCCCGAAGCCCGGCCTCGGGCCGGCCGCGCTGGTCCAGGAGCCCGGGACGGCGAAGGCGCGCCCGCTGCCGTACCAGCCGGTCGCCTGGGTCCAGGCCGAGGCGAACGTCCTGAAACTGCACCTGGCCAACCACGGGACGCAGGCGCTGCAGCTCGCCGCGTACGCCTACCACGCGGGCGGGACGTCGCAACGCTTCGACGTCGGCCCCGGCGGGTCGCTGACGGGCGAAGCCGCGCACGGCGGGACCTACGACGTCGCCATCCACGGCCCGAACGGCTTCCTCGTCGAGGCTTCGGGCGGCCTCGGCCTCGAAGCGGCCGTCACCTTCGCCGGCACGCCCGCGCTGCGGGTCACGGTGACCAACAGCGGGACGTCACCGGTCACGCTGAACGACGTCACCCTCCCGCCGGGCGGCGCGCACGACTTCCCGGTACCGACGAGCAACGGCTGGTACGACGTCACGTTCGAGACGCTCGCGTGGCGCCGCCGCTTCGCCGGTCACCTGGAGGACGGCCGCCCGTCGCGGACCGGGCCCTGACGCAGGGCGTCGAGCGCGAAGGCGGCGAGCATCGCGACGCCGTGGGGCATCGCGTCCTCGTCGAAGAGCACGCGGTTGGAGTGGTTCGCCGCCGCTTCGGCGGGGTCGACGCCGGGCGGGCACGCGCCGAGGAACGCGTAGGCGCCGGGGACGCGTTGCAGGACGTAGGAAAAGTCCTCGGCGCCCATCAGCGGGTCGGGGAGCAGCTCGACGTTGTCCGGACCGAGCACGGCCGCGCCCAGCTCCAGCACCTCGGCGGCGATCCGGTCGTCGTTCACCGTCACCGGGTAACCCGGCTCGACGTCGGCGACCACGCGGCAGCCGTAGGCGGCGCCGACCTGCTCGCACACCTTGGGCAGCTCGGCGCGGACCAGCGCGCGCGTCTGCTCCGACAGCGTGCGGATGGTGCCCTCGAGCTCGGCGGTCTCCGGGATGATGTTCGTCGTCGTGCCGGCCTGGATCCGGGTCACCGAGAGCACCGCGGGGTCGAACACGCTGACCCGGCGCGTGATCATCGTGTGCAGCGCCCCGACCATCGCCGCGGCGGCAGGCACCGGGTCGATCGTGTGCTGCGGCGCCGAGCCGTGGCCGCCCTTGCCGGTGACGCGCACGTGGAACGAGTCCGCCGACGCCATCAGCGGGCCGGGCCGCACCTGCAGCAGCCCGCTGGGCGCGTTGGCGAGGATGTGCACGCCGAACGCGCGTTCGACCCGCGTGCCCGCCGCGTCGAGCACGCCCTCGTGGATCATGAACCGGGCGCCGTGGTGACCCTCCTCACCCGGCTGGAACATGAACACGACCGACCCGGCCAGCTGGTCCCGGCGCTCCGCGAGCAGCCGCGCCGCCGAAGCGAGCATCGCCACGTGGGTGTCGTGCCCGCACGCGTGCATCGACTCCGGGTCCTCCGACGCGAAGTCGAGGCCGGTCTCCTCGGTCAGCGGCAGCGCGTCCATGTCGCCGCGCAGCAGCACCGCCGGGCCGGGCCGGGCGCCGCGCAGGACGGCCGTCAGCGATGTCGTGGCCTTGCCCTCGGTGATCTCCAGCGGCAGGCCGTCGAGGGCTTCGCGGATCGCCGCCTGGGTGCGCGGCAGCTGGAGGCCCTGTTCCGGGTGGCGGTGCACGACGCGCCGGAGCGCGACCGTGCGGTCCTGCAGCGCCCGTGCGTCGTCGAGGAGCCCGGCGAACGGCGTGCCGGGCAGGGTGGGCAGGTCAGTGGGGCCGGTCATGGTCCCGATAGTGCCGCATACGGCGCTTCGGGCGCACCGTGCGTGCGCCGGACCGACCGGCGGAATACGGTGTGCGCATGGCGGTGGATGAGCCGGTCACGGGCTTCGCGGTAGCCGTGGTCCGGGAAGACGGTCGGTGGCGGTGCAGTGCGCTCGACCCGGGGGCGCTGACCGAGCTGGCCGCAGCGATCACTGAACTGGGCAAACTACGTTCCACCGGCGCGAGCTTCGGGCTGCTGGCGGTCGACGACGAGTTCTTCGTCATCGTGCGACCGAGCCCCCGTGGGCCGTCGTTGCTGCTCTCGGACGCGGCGGCGGCGCTGGACTACGACATCGCGGCGGACGTCCTCGACGTCCTGCGCGTCGACCCGCCGGACGAGGAGGACGACTCCGTCTGGCCCGAGGGCGACCTGGAGATCCTCGCGGACCTCGGGCTGCCCTCGCCGGAGCTGGAGGTCATCATCGGCGAGGTCGACCTCTACCCGGACGAGCAGCTGCAGATGGTCGCGCAGCGCTGCGGGTTCGGCAGCGAGTTCGCCAAGCTCCTGGACGAGCTCTGAGACGCCCGTCCGACACCGAGGCCGTGGAGGCCGCGCTGGAAGCGGCGCGGGCCCCCGGCGCGGACGTGCCGATCGGGGCCGTGGTGTTCGGCCCCGACGGCGTCCCGCTGGCCGCGGCCCGCAACGCGCGCACCGAGCTCGGCGACCCCACGGCGCACGCGGAGATCCTGGCCCTGCGCGCGGCGGCGGCCGTGGTCGGCGACGGCTGGCGGCTGGAGGGCTGCACGCTGGCGGTGACGCTGGAGCCGTGCACGATGTGCGCGGGCGCGCTGGTGCTGGCCCGGATCTCGCGGCTGGTGTTCGGGGCGTGGGAGCCCAAGACGGGCGCGGTGGGGTCGTTGTGGGACGTCGTGCGCGACCGGAGGCTCAACCACCGCCCGGAGGTCCACGGCGGCGTCCTGGTGGACGAGTGCGCCGGGCTCCTGGAGACGTACTTCGCGATGCGTCGCTGATTTTTGGGTACTCCTCCGGTATGACGATGAAGCACCGGATCCAGCAGGCAGTGGGCAGCGCTCGCGAGAAGGCCGGCACGGCGACCGGCAACCGCCGTCTGGAGGCGTCGGGCCGCGCCCAGCGGAGGTCGGCTCAGCTGCGTTCAACGGCGTCCGACGTACGCCTCCGTGCGCGACGCGCGGTCCGCGAAGCGCAGGTCAGGCTGCGTGGCGGCCGGCCGGCCGACCCCAGGTAAGACTCAGGCAGACGCTCCGGTATTGTTCTCGGCGGTGGCGTGTCCGAGCGGCCGAAGGAGCACGACTCGAAATCGTGTGACGGCTAATCCCCGTCCGTGGGTTCAAATCCCACCGCCACCGCTCGCGAGTGAGCGAGGTACGTCGACGGAAAGCGTCGACGTACCTCGCTCGCTGTGTTTTCCGGGGGTGCAACCCCCAGGCCCCGCCCGGAGGGCTTCGCCCCCGGACCCCCGGTGGTGGTCACCGTTTGCGGATGGCCGGCGGATGTTCCACGTCCTGTTCGCCTCGACGCTGCACGTCCGCTTGACCTGAAGGGCTCTTGAAGTGTGACCGTGGTCGGCAGAAGCCGATCACCGAGGAGTCTCAATGAACGTTCTCGTCACCGGGGCCACCGGCCACACCGGACGGCACGTCGTCGCCGGGCTGAAGGCCGCGGGTGTCCACACCAGAGTTCTCGTCCGGGATCCCGCGAAAGCCCCGGCAGGTGTCGACGTCGTCGAGGGTGACATCACCGATCCCGCCGAGGCCGCCGAAGGGGTCGATGCCGTCTACCTGCTCTGGCCGTTCTTCACCTCCGACGGCATCGAGAAGGCCGTAGAACCCTTCAAGGGCAAGAAAATCGTCTACCTCTCCGCGATGTCCGCCGAGGACGGTGGGGTGTGGGGCGACGTCGAGGCTGCCGTCGAAAAGGTCACCGGCGACTGGGCCTTCCTCCGCGTCACCGGGCTGGCCACCAACGCGCTCGCCTGGGCGCCGCAACTCGGCACCGGTGTGGTCCGGGCGCCCTACGGGCAGGCGAAACGGTCCGTCGTCCACGAACGCGACGTCGCCGACGTGGCCGTCAAGGCGCTCACCGAAGACCACGCGAAGCAGACCTACCTCGTCACCGGCCCGGAATCCGTGGCGCAGGCCGACCAGGTGCGGCTCATCGGTGACGCGCTCGGAACGCCTGTCACGTGGGAAGAACAGCCGCCGGAAGAAGCGAAAGCGCAGCTCGGTGCCCAGCTGGGCGCGGAATTCGCGGCCGGTGCGATGGACTACTGGGCGTCACTCGTCGAGGACCCGGAACCCGTCTCGCTGGACGTCGCCCGCGTTGCCGGGCACCCCGCGCGGCCCTTCGCGGAGTGGGCCCGCGAGCACTTCAACTGAGCTCGACGGCCGGGGCCGTCAACGGCTCCAGCTCGGCCGCCAGCGCGGTCAGTGCCGCGAGCTTCTCCTGCACGGCCCGCACCACCGCCGTGCACGTGGCGCCGACCTCGCTCACCACCTCGGCCGAGCGGTCGCCGGTCAGCACCGCCGACACCGAGGCCGACGCGGCGGAAGCGAGCTCGCACACCTCCGCGGACGCGGCCACCGCCAGCTCGTCCAGCCGGTCGGCGATGCGGATGCCGACCGCCGCCGTCGAGGCGGCCGTGCGCGCCGCGGCGGCGTACTGACCGTCCACTGTGTCCGCCCAGGTACCGAAAGTCTCGGTGCTGCCGCCGGTTTCGGCGCGCTCGACGCCGGCGCGGAACTCGGCCTGCGCCGCGGTCACCGCCAGCGCGCCGGTGTCGACCGCCGAGGCGGACGTGCGGATCGACGCCGGTGAGCAGTCGAGGTGCCGCAGCACCGCGACCGGGTCGGGGACGCCGAGCCGCCCGGCCGCCGCGCGCAACGCCGTCAGCCGGGCGGCCGCCGTCGTCAGGTCCGGGTGTTCGAAGACCTCGCCGGCCGAGGTCACGGTGCCGCCGCCAACCGCCCCCGGAAACCGGTGCTCCGGGTGCTCACCGCCGCCATGCGCAGCCGGCCCGCCAGGTCCGACGTCGCGTCGCCCAGGACGCGTGCGTCGGCCTCACGCGCCGCCAGCGCCGCGGCCCAGCGCGCCGCCAGTTCGCGTGCCTGCGGCGAGATGCCGAACGGCGTCGAATCGACGCGGGCTTCGGCGAACCGGCCCGCGGCCTTGTCGTCGGCGGCCGCGGCCTGGTCGAGCAGGTCGGCTCCGGCGCGCAGCCGATCCGGGTGGATCCGCGAGCCTCTGCCTTCCGGCATGGGGACCTCCGTCATCAAGGGCGCTCACCCGGTCGGGGAAGATCTTGCCTCATGCCGCCGAGCCGCCCGCATCGCGGTGACCAGCGGCGTTGCCGGTGTTCCACCAGGTGGACGTCTTGACCGCGAGCCGGGAAGAAGGCGACCATGAAACCATGTCCGCCACCTCGGAAAGCATGCCGATCCGGGCCTTCGCGCGGTCGATCGGGGAGGGCGTCGTGGCGCTCCTGCTGCGCCGCGGCCGTCTGGGTTCGCCGCCCGCCTGACGCCAACCCGCGTCCGAACTCCCCGAAAACCCCTGGAGCACAACCATGTCCGTAGATTTGCCTGCCCGGATTCAGCTGCGCGAGGCCGTCGCGCCCGCGGATGGCATCGTCGAAGGCCCCCGGATCCTCCGTGAACCGCAGCGGAAGCAGTACGAGCAGTTCACCCTCCGCCCGCTGGGCCGGCTGATCGGCGCCGAGGTCGACGGCGTCGACCTCGGCGCGCCGGTGGGCCCCGAGCTGCGCGAAGAGCTCAACCACGCCCTGCTCGAGTGGAAGGTGCTCTTCTTCCGCGACCAGGACATCACCTCGGCGCAGCAGCGCGCGTTCGCCGCGAACTGGGGCGAGCTGGAGACCAACCCGTTCATCCCGAAGGGCGAGGACGACGCCGTCACGCGCTTCGAGCGCACCGCGGCCATGCCCGGCTACGAGAACATCTGGCACACCGATGTCACCTGGCGGCCCGAGCCGGCGCTCGGCTCGGTGCTGCGGCTGATCGAGGTGCCGCCCGTCGGCGGCGACACGATGTGGGCCGACATGGCCGCGGCCTACGACAACCTGCCCGAAGACGTCCGCGCCCGCATCGACGGGCTCACCGCGGTGCACGACTACCTCCCCGGCTTCGACCGGTTCTCCGATCCCGCGCTGCTGGCGCGGTGGCAGGACCGCTTCCCGCCGGTGGCGCACCCGGTGGTCCGGACGCACCCGGAGACCGGACGGCGCACCCTGTTCGTCAACCAGGCGTTCACCACGCACATCACCGGGCTGGAGCGGGCCGAGAGCGACCGGCTGCTGCGGTACCTGTTCCTGCAGGCACACACGCCCGAATTCCAGGTCCGGTTCAGCTGGCGGCCGAACTCGGTCGCGTTCTGGGACAACCGCGCGACGCAGCACTACGCGGTCAACGACTACCACCCGCACGCCCGGGTCGCCGAGCGCGTCGCCATCGCGGGCGACCGGCCGTTCTAAGCCTTAACCTGGGGGCATGACCGATGAACCCAAGGTAGTGGTGACCGGTTTCCTCAAGGCCCTCGAAGACCTCGACATCGACCGCGCGCTGACGTTCGCGGCGAGCGACATCGTGTACCAGAACGTGCCGTTACCGCCCGCCCGCGGCGTCGCCGCGTTCGAAAAACAGCTGCGCACCATGGCCCGGTACGGGTCCGGGTTCGAAGCGCGGACGCACCACATCGCCGCGGACGGCAACGTCGTGCTCACCGAACGCACCGACGTGCTGCGCCGCGGCGCGTGGGAGGCGGAGTTCTGGGTGTGCGGCACGTTCGAGGTCGAGGCGGGCCGGATCGTGCTCTGGCGCGACTACTTCGACTGGACGACGGTGCTCGCCGCGAGCGCGAAGGGCGCCGGACGGGTCGCGCTGGCCGGTGCGCGCACGCTCCTCGGCCGGTACAAGGAGAGGCAGGCGGCGCGCTAGGCCCGGTGCTCGCCGCGGTCGTGGTCCCGAAGGTCCACGACCGCGGCTATCCCCAGCACCAGCACGAACACGCAACTGAAAACAATCAGCCCCCACATGATCATTCTCCCTCCCCCCGTGTCGTGCCGACCGCGAGCTGTCGGGGAGTGGTCTATGCCACTTTTCCGGCGGCTCACGCAGACCGTACCGCCGCTTCACGCCGGTTGTTCCGGCCCTTGACCTTCATTTAAGGCAGATGCGCCGGATGGGTGACACGTCGGTGCAGAGTTGTCACAGACTGCGCGTGATCCGTTACGCACCAACAAGTACCGACGCGATTCCGCTCTGGACGGACACCGTCGTCGACCGCACCGCCGAGGCCTCCGCGACGTACCGCAGCACCTTGTCCGCTTCGTCCCCGGCGAGCGGCTCGCACTCGTTGGCGGCACTCCGGCGCACCGGGATGAGCTCCAGCCGCGGCCGGTCGCCGAACAGGCACCCGGCGAGCAGGCCGTCGGGCCGGTCGGCGGCGAGGTTGCCGAGGCCGTAGAGGATCGGACGGCCGCGGTACACCTCGACGGCCTGGATGGTGTGCGACCCGTGCCCGGCGACCAGGTCGGCGCCGGCGTCGATCGCCGCGCGGCCGTAGGTCACCTGGTACTCGGCGAGCTCCGCGCCCGGCAGGCCCCAGTGCATCGAGACGACGACGTGGTCGTGGTCGCTCTTGGCCCGCTTGATGTCGGCGATCAGCCGGTCCAGGTGTTCGGGCACCGGTGTGGTGCGGACGAGCGGCGGGCGGCCCGGGATCTCCGCGACGAGCGGATCGGGCTGGTACGCCGTCGTCGCAAACGCTTGCGCGATGGCCGGGAAGTCCGGTTGTGCCGCGTAAGGGCGGCGAAGTGACGTGTACGCGAGGAAGGCGACCTTCTCGCCGGAGCGTTCGACCACCGCCGGCGCGTGTGCGGCGTCGAGGTTCGCGCCGGCGCCGCAGTGCGCGATCCCGGCGTGGTCGAGGACCGCGAGGCCCGCCGAGGGGAGGGGGACGTCGTTGGCGCACGAGACGACGTCGATGCCGGCCGACGTCAGCGCTTCGGCCATCGCCGCGTCGAGCGGTCCTTCGAGGTTGGCGAACCGGAGGTCGGCGCCCTTGAGCAGCGGTTCCAGCTGCGCGAAGGCCGCCGTGGCACGGCCCTGGAGGTGGACGTCTCCGCCCAGTACCAGCGTGATCACGAAACCTGCTCTGCCGAGTGAGTGACGACGAAAGTAGTTGTTACGAATTGTTGCATCGTTGTCTTCCTCCTCCTCACTTGTTCGGGGGACTATGCCACGACTGTTCAAGCACAAAGGGGACTCAGGGTGACCAAGACCCACAGATCCAAGGCTGCCTTCACGGTGGCCGTCGCGTCGAGCCTGGTGCTCGGCGGCGTGGCCGCACCGGCCGCGCTCGCCGCCCCCAGCGCCGACGCGGTCATCGCCGAGGTCTACGGCGGTGGTGGCAACTCCGGCGCGACGCTCACCAGCGACTTCGTCGAGCTCGCCAACCGCGGCCCGGCCGCCGCGAGCCTCGCCGGCTTCAGCGTCCAGTACCTGCCCGGTTCGGCGAGCCCGTCGAGCACCTGGCAGGTGACGCCGCTGACCGGCAGCGTCGCGCCGGGTGGCCGTTACCTCGTGGCCGAGGGCAAGGGCGCCGGCGGCACCGTCGCGCTGCCCACGCCGGACGCGACCGGCGCGATCGCGATGTCCGCCACCGCGGGCACGATCGCCCTCGTCTCCGGTACGACCGCGCTGACCTGCAAGACCGCGGCCGACTGCGCGGCCGACGCGCGGATCAAGGACCTCGTCGGGTTCGGCACGGCGACCGTGCGCGAAGGCAACCCGACGGCGGCGCCGTCGAACACGGCGTCCGTCGCGCGCGGCACGGCGCTCGCCGACACCGACGACAACGCCGCCGACTTCACCGCCGGCGAGCCGACCCCGACCAACACCGCGGGCGAGTCGACCGGCGGGGACCCCGGTCCGGCGCCGACCCCGGCGAAGATTCACGACATCCAGGGCACCACGCGGATTTCGCCCTTCAAGGACAAGAAGGTCTCCGGTGTCACCGGCGTCGTCACCGCGACCCGGACCTTCGGTTCGCAGCGCGGCTTCTGGCTGACCGACCCGAACCCGGACGGCGACCCGCGCACCAGCGAGGGCCTGTTCGTCTTCACCGGCTCGGCCAGCCCGGCCGTCGCGGTGGGCGACGCGGTGACCGCGAGCGGCACCGTCCGCGAGTTCTACCCGGATGCGCCCGCGTCGTCGCCGTTCCAGGCGCTGACCGAGCTGACCGGTGCGGAGTGGACGGTCGGCTCGCACGGGAACGCCCTCCCGGCGCCGACGGTGCTGAACCCGGACACCGTTCCGGTGACGTACGCGCCGTCTCCCGGCGGGAACATCGAGCCGCTCACCCTGGAGCCGTCGAAGTACGCGCTGGACTTCTGGGAGTCGCACGAGAGCGAGATCGTTTCGGTCACCGACGCGCGGGTCGTCGGCCCGACGAACTCGTTCAACGAGCTGTACGTGACCACCAAGCCCGACCAGCACAAGTCGGTGCGCGGCGGCAGCGTCTACCTGGGGTACGACCAGCTCAACAGCGGCGTGCTGAAGGTTTCGTCGCTGATCCCGTTCGCCGAGCGGACGTTCCCGAAGCTCAACGTCGGTGACGTGCTGACCGGCGCCACGTCCGGCCCGGTCGAGTACGACGACTTCGGTGGCTACACGCTGTTCGCCAGCGTGCTCGGCACCGAAAAGGACAACGGGCTGCAGCAGGAAACCACGCGCAAGCAGCGGACCGGTGAGCTCGCCGTCGCGACGTACAACGTCGAGAACCTGTCCACTGCGGACACCCAGGCGAAGTTCGACCGGCTCGCCGACGCGATCGTGACCCACCTCGCGACGCCGGACATCGTGACCCTGGAAGAGATCCAGGACAACAACGGCCCGGTGAACGACAGCGTCGTCGCCGCCGACCAGACGCTGCAGCGGTTCACCGACGCCATCGTCGCGAAGGGTGGTCCGCGGTACGAATGGCGCGAAATCGACCCGGTCGACGACGCCGACGGCGGCCAGCCGGGTGGCAACATCCGGGTGGCTTTCCTGTTCAACCCGGCCCGTGTGTCCTTTGTGGACCGAGAAGGTGGGACGCCGACGGCGGCCGTCGGTGTGGTGCGCGAGCACGGCAAGGCGCACCTGACGGCGTCGCCGGGCCGCGTCGACCCCGCGAACGAGGCGTGGACGGCCAGCCGGAAGCCGCTGGCGGGCGAGTTCGTCTTCAAGGGCCGCACGGTGTTCGTCATCGCCAACCACTTCAACTCCAAGGGCGGCGACCAGCCGACGCACGGCCGGTTCCAGCCGCCCGTGCGCAGTTCGGAGGTGCAGCGGGCGAAGCAGGCGACGGTGCTGCGCGGGTTCGTCGATGCGCTGCTGGCGGCCGATCGCAGCGCGAACATCGTCGTGGCGGGTGACCTGAACGACTACCCGTTCTCGCCGTCGGTCCAGACGCTCACCGCGGGTGGCGTGCTGAAGGACCTGATCGCGTCGGTGCCGGAGGCCGAGCGGTACAGCTACGTGTTCGAGGGGCAGTCGCAGGTGCTGGACCACATCCTGGCGTCGCGGGCGCCGCGCGGGGTGGACTACGACGTCGTCCACCTCAACGCGGAATTCGCCGACCAGGCCAGTGACCACGACCCGCAGGTGATCCGGTTCCGGCCGGGTGCGGGCAACCCGTTCGAGGACGGGCTCTACGACCTGCTCGACTGGCTGGAGCAGGTTTTCGGGAAGTAGTTTTCGCAGCGGCAAGGCCACTTCCGGGCATTGCCCGGCGGTGGCCTTGTTCGTGTTTGACACTTTTGAGTGACGAGGAAACCGCGGAGCGTCGACGGCCGTCTTATGTTGGACGGGACCACAAGGGGAGGGTGGCGTGGACGGGTACGCGGTGAAGGTCGACGAGCTGGGCAAGCTCATCGACGACCTCGGCACGGCGGCGGACCGGATGGCCGGCGCGAACAAGAAGCTCGGCGGCGGCGGCGCGTTCGGCTCGCTGGGGACGGCGGAGCTGGGCAAGGCCGGCGTCGAGTTCGAGGAAGCTTGGGGCTTCGGCATCAGCCGGCTGGGCGAGGCGGCTTCAGAGGTGACGGAGCGGCTGAAGGCGGCGAAGCAGAAGTACGAGCAGATCGAGGCCGAGTTCGGCGGTGAGCTGGCGAAGTTCGGCTCGGCGGTGCTGGGCGGCCCCACGGACGGCGGGCCCACCGGCGGCGAGCGGGGGCACTACCCCGCGGCCGGACAGCCGGCCGAGGGGCCGGTCGGTGGTGGGTACACGGGCGGGGTGCGGGGGATCGGCGGGCCGGCCGGGCGGCCTGATTCGGGCGCTGACCTGGGTGAAGGTCCCGTTGGTGGTGGGTACACGAGCGGCGCGCCGGGGATCGGCGGGCCGGCCGGTGGCGAGGCGCCGGGGACCGAACCCGGCGACCGGCCCGTCGGTGGCGGCGCGACCGGCGGCATCACCGACCTCCTGAACGGCCTCGGCCGGTGAGCGCCCGCGACTTCCCGGCCCTGGGCTTCGACCCGGCGCCCGGCGACCTCGACGGCGTCACCGACCTGGCCGGCAAGTACCGCGCGGTCGGCGACGACCTGACCGAAGCCGACGATTCGCTCCGCCGGATCGTCCGGAAACAGGGCGTCTGGCAGGGCGAGGCGAGCGAAGCGTTCGCCCGGCGCGTCGGCCCGCTGCCGGGCTACCTCGACGGCGCCGCCAAGTCGATGAGCCGCGCCGCCGACGCACTCGAAGCCTGGGCGCACACCCTCGGTGACCTGCAGAAACGCGCCGCCGAACTGGAAGCCCGCGCGGACGCGGCGGCCCGGGCGGCCGAGCAGGCGCGGGCGAACCCGGACCTCGCGCTGGCCAACCGGACGTTCCCGGACCAGCAGTCCCTGCGGCTCGCCCAGCGCCTCCTGGACAACGCCGGTCAGCAGCTCCAGACCGCCATCGACGGCTGCCAGAACGTCCAAGCCGCGGCGAAGCAGCTCCAGCGGGAACACACGGACGCGGCCGCCCGGGTCGCCGAGCAGCTGCGGAAGGCGAAGGAGCTCGCCCCGGACGAGCCGGACCTGCTCGACCAGCTCGGCGACGCCGTCGGCGGGGCACTTGCCGACTTGTCGAACACCCTCGCCGACAGGGTGGACGAGGCGTGGAACTTCGTCCAGGACCACGCGGAGGTGGTTTCCAAGGTCTCCGATGTGGTCGGTGACCTCGGGAATGCCCTCGGCGTTCTGGGCGACTTCCTGCCGGAACCAGCCGGGACGGTCGTCGGTGCGGTGGCCGGCGAGCTCGGGCTCGCCGCGTTGGCCGGGCACGGGGCGGCTGCTCTGGCGGGAGCCGACGTGGCGCCCGAGACTCTGGTCTTCGATGCGGCGGGTGTTGTGACCACGTTGATCGGTGCTGCGCCGGGTGTCCCGGACTGGGTGGTCAAGGGCGCGACCTACGGCCTCCTCCGTGAGCAGGAACTCGGTGAAGTTCTCGGTGGCGACAAGTTCGAAAGCCCACTGGACGACTTCAAGAACTACTGGGTGCCGAAGAACGCCGAACAACTGACCGCCGCCGGCGTCTCCTGGGCCGGGGTGGCGTTTTGGAATGCGGCCGATGCCGGGATGCAGGCCGACAACGCGCCGGAGCGCCGGCGTGCGCGGGCGGAAGACGAGGTGTGGAACTGATGCCTCTGCAGATCGATCTTCCGCCCGGGTTCGCCGGTCTGCCGGTGGGCACCGACGACAAGCTCAACCGCAGCCACGCCTGGATGGTCGCCGAAAACCTGGCGTCCAAGGCCAGCGTCGAGGAGTTCGGCAGCTACCTGATGGCGCTGGTGCCGTCCATGCAGGCCAACGGCATCCGGGTGTTCGGCAAGTTCGCGGTCGGCCGGCGCAAGGGTGATGTCGCGACTCTGACCCTCGGCGTCGCCCGATGGCCCGCGGAGGCGCCCGGCAGCCGCGATGCCCTGGTGGCGGCGATGGCCGAGGAATACCGCGGCCGGCACAAGCACGCGGTGGTGCAGCCCGTGCGCCTCCCGATCGGCCCGGCCGTCGTCGCGATCAGCGGCGGCGAGTTCCACCTGCCCGAACGGGAGGTGCGCTCTCAGCTCAAGGCCGAGTACCAGATCCCCCTGCCGGACGGCCGGTCCGTGGTGATCCTCTCGGTGGTGGCGGAGTCGGAAGACGCATGGCCGGCGATCGCCGAAGCGACGGCGAGGGTGGCGTGGAGCCTTCGCAGCGGGGAAACGTCGTGATCAGCACGGTGGCGGCCGGGTCCGACGGCTCTCCGGCCATCCGGGTGGCCTTCCTCGTCGTGATGTTCGTCGTGGTCACCGCCGGTCTGACGTTGACGATCGTCCGCGCCCTTCGCTCGACGAAGCCGCGCGAGGAGCAAATGGCGGGCTTGGCCACCCAGCTCGACGGCCGGAACCAGGTGTACATCCGGAAGATGGAAATCGGGTTGTCCCGGGAGGACCTGCTTCGGGTCGCGTACAGCCGGGGCTACTCGCTGATCGACCACCGAGTCGGGAAGTACTACGAGTTCGTCTACACGCCGCACCAGCCGGGGAGGTACGCATGAGCGGCACCACGCAGCTGATCGAGGAAATGCGCTGGCAGCTCAAGCAGATCGAAGACCGCAAGGCCGAGAACCAGCGCCTCCTGGCCGGAATCGCCGCGAGCGACCACACGACCGTCGTCTCGCCGGATCGGAGCGTCACCGTGCTCGCCGGGCCCGGTGGGGTCGTCAGCGAGGTGCGGCTCGCGCCCGAAGCAATGCGGTTCGACGCCGTCGCGCTCAGCCGGACCATCACCGCCGCCATCCGGGAAGCCGTCGCCGCCGGGAGAGGGGCGGCCCCGGTGCCACCGGCCTTGCCGCCGCGCCAGGCACCGCCGCCGCGCAGGCAAGTTCCCGCGGACGACGATGACCCCTACGACACCGTGTTCGACGTCTAGGCCGGCGGTGGCTGCTCGCTCCGCTTCGCGGCCGCCCGCTTGGCGCGCCAGCCCAAGGACAAGACCGCCTGGACCAGCTCCTGGTAACTCGGCTTGACCTCCTCGAGGTACCGCTCCAGGTAGGCCGCGCGCGCCGTGGTCACCGGGCGGGGCTCGTCGCCCGGGGCGAGCCACGTCAGGCCCTGGATGTTGTGCAGGGCCATCTTCCACCAGCGCGTGGCGCGCTCGGCCGCCCTCGCCTCGCGCTCGGTCGCCACCTCGATCGCCGTCTCGGCGGCCTCGATCTCCGTTTCCAGGGCTTCCGCGCGGGCCAGCTCCCACGCCCGCAGGTTCTCCGCCGAACCCCGGGAGAGGGCGATGATCTCCTTGTACCGCATGGCCGCGGTGGCGTCGTCGGTCATTGCGCGTTCTCCGGCCGCTGGAACGGGATGATCACTTCGGGCGCGCCGTGGGTGGTGCGGTCGAAGAACAACGCGCGGCCCGGCCGCGGGGACCAGTGCACGACCTGGCCCGCCGCGAACGGTGACAGTTCGTTGCCCTGGACGTCGAGCGCCGCCCACGTGCCGATGTCGTCGGTGCCGCCGAAGCCCAGCGTGTCCTTGAGCCGGGCGATGCTGCGCCACCAGCCGATCGTGTGGATGCCGTGGCCCGGCCCCTGCTTGAGCACCACCCTCAGGTGGTCGAGCCCGCTCTTCAGCTGGCCGGCCGCCTTGGCCTCCAAAGCGGGCAGAGCCGCGTCGACGCCGTACAGCAGCAGCACCTTCGCGCCGCCGGACATCGAGCCGGTCATCGACTCCAAGACGCCGGTCAGGTCCTCCACCAGCGACGCCGCGTGGTGGTCCTCGCGCAGCCGGTCGGTCAGCTCCAGTGCCGCCGGCGCGCACGCCTCGATCGGGCAGCTCAGGACGAACTCGACTTCGCCGGGTTCGTACTGCCGGGACAGCGACCGCGCCGCCGAGTCCATGATGGACAGTGCCTCGGCGGTCGCCGAGCCGAGCACCGCGACGTTGCGGCCCGGTGCCCGCGGCAGGTCGACGCCGCACGCCGTCTCGGTCACGTCGATCGACTGGCCGAGCAGGGCCCGCGGCTTCGAGTTCGGCTTGAGGTCCAGGTACGCCGGGAACTGTTCCAGGACCGGCTGGTGCGCGCCGTCGAACAGCCGCGGCCGCGGGAAGTGGCCCGCGTACGCCTCCCACAGCCGGTGCTGCAGCCGGACGAACACGTTCTTGCTGCTCGCGTCCGGGATGTGGGCCAGCTGGTTGCCGTGCGCGACGCCGGAGTCGTGGTTGATCACCGTGTGCCACTTCGGCGCCGACACCGCCGCGTTGTTCGTCTCGGCCAGCACGCGCCGCGCCTTCGGCATCGCGATCCGCAGGGTGCACTGCTCGAACACGGCCGGCTTGCCCCAGAACGCCTCGATGCCGGCGACGTCCTGGCTGGCCAGCACCAGGTGGATGCCCTGCGACCGGCCGCGTCGCGCGATGTCCTCCAGCAGCTGCGTCGCCGTCGCGGTCACCTGGTCGCGGCCGGCGAACAGGTACTGGAACTCGTCGATCACCGCGACGATCCGCGGCCAGTGCCCGCCCGGATCCGCTTCGCGGAGGTCGGCCAGGTTCGTGACCTCGTGCTCCTTCGCGGCCGCGGACCGGCGGCGCAGCTCGTCGGCCAGGAACCGCAGCAGTGCCAGGCCGAACTCGCGGTCGGTGTTGACGTTGACGCCGACGAGCCGCGCGTGCGGCAGCCAGCTCGCGTCCTTGCGGCCCGGTGCCAGGCCGGCGAACGAGACGCCTTCCTTGAAGTCCAGCAGGTACAGCGCCAGCTCGCCGGGCGTGTACCGCGCGGCGAGGCTGCCGAGCAGCGCGTACAGGAAGTTCGTCTTGCCCGAACCGGACGGACCGCCGATCAGGGCGTGCGGGCTCGCGTCGCCGATCACGACCTCGACCGGCTCGCCTTCGAAGAACCCGACCGGAGCCCGCAGCTCCCGCGCCGAGTTCTCCTGGCCCAGCTCCGCCGGCAGGAGGTCGTCGAACGACCGCGGCCCGCCCTGCTTGGCGATCAGCGCCTTGGCGATCTTGTCGATGGCGCGGATGACCTGCGCGGACGGCATCGCGGGATCGAGGTCGGCGACCAGGTCGCTCCCGGTCATGCTGCTGATCGCGTGCCGGTCGTCGAGCAGGCTCAGCGTTTCGACCGGCGCGCTCACCGCGGTCGGCACGTCGACCATGATCAGGCAGATGCCGGCGGCCAGCGCGCCGCTCGCGACGCGCTTGAGGTCGCGGGCGCGTTCGGGTTCGAGCGTCTCGCCGTTGCCGTAGAGCACGACGATGCGGTACGGCTCGCCCCGCTGCCCGGTCTGCTGCCGCATTTCCCGCAGCGACGTGAAGCCGGCGGACATGCAGCTGGCGTGGATGCGGCGGATGTGCCCGGCCAGCTCGTCGAGGAGGTCTTCGAGGCGGCCCGGGTCGTACAGCGACAGCGCGCTGGTGTGGCTGAGCGGGTAGAGGTCCGGCAGGATCGCGGTCAGCTGCCCGATGTCCCACAGGTGCACGCGCACCGCACCGGGCTCGAACGTCGAAAGCACGCGGACCAGCAGGTTCTGCACGATGCCGTCGATGACGGGCCGGGTCTTCGGTGCCGACGTGATCGCCAGGTGCGACTCGTCGAGCAACGGGACGGCGACGTCGAACGTGCGGGTCGCGTCGCCACCGGCGGCGGTGGCGGAGCCGACGCGCCACAGCCCGGGCGACGTCAGGCCCGGGTTGTGCCCGACCGTGCCGAGCCAGTCGCCCGGCGGCAGCCCGGCCGGGCCGGGTGCGTTCTGCGCGACCAGGTCCCGCAGCGTGGCGGGACCCTGGCTCCAGTCGGTGTAGAAAGCGCTTCGCACGCTTCCGAGCGCGCCGAACACTTCGTGCGCGGCGGGGTGGCGCGCCCACTCGTTCTGCTGCTCGGCACTGGCGTGGTTCATGCCGACCTTGACGATCTCCTGCTCCAACCGGAGCTTGGCGAGGTCGGCTTCCGCGGCTTGGCGCGCCCCGGCCGCCGCGCCCAGCACCAGTCCGATCTGATGGCGGACCCGGTCGAGTGCGGTTTCGACCCGGTTGCGTTGCTCGGCTGACTTGTTGGCCATCGGCGTCCCCAAGAAAAGGTGTCCCCTAGAAGGATTACAGGCGTGACCGGTATCCGCTCACCAGATCCTCGGCGGCGTGCAGGCGGTCGAGGAGCTGGTCCAGCCCCTCGCCGGCCTGTGCGTACTGCAAAGGAAGCCAGGGATCGGCCTTGGCCTGGGCGTCCACGAGAGCTTGCCGGGCTTCCCCGAGCAGGCTTGTGGCCCGTTCGGAGTGGGCGCGCGCGTCGGCGAGCCCGGTCACGGCAGCGGTGAGCAGCTGGTGGAGTTCGGCGAGCGTCATCCGGCTAGAGACGCGCCGAGTAGGAGTCGGCGGAGGAAATGCTTGCTTGGACGGTGCTCTGCAAGCCGTTGATGCCTTGCAGGGCTTCCGCCAGGAGTCCGTGCGCCTGGCTCACTTCGTGCTGGCTGCTCCCCTGCGTCGCCTGTGCGAGCGACTGCTGGGCTTCTTCGAGAGACTGCGCTGCCTGTTGCAGGGCGGCGATGCTCGCGGACGCCTTCTCGTTGGCGAGCGCGATGCCAGCGCGGATCTCTTCGACTCCGGCCATCGGGCCTCTACTCCTCGAAATTCGGTGTCGTACGGGGACGGATTCCATTGAAACAGATCCAGCGACTCAGCGTGATCATCACACTTTGCCGAGTGATCGCGGGCCCGGAATCAGCAAGGCCCCGGACGTGGGAACGTCCGGGGCCGGGCCGATCACGGTCTGTGCGGGGGTTGTCCCGCCACCAGTACCGCACACTAACGTCGCTGGCCAGCGCTACCCCAGGTCAGAGCGGTTTTCGTGCCACTGCTGGCCTTTCTCGACAGGGGCGGGCGAGGTGCTGGTGAGACTAGCGCGACCGGAGTAACTGCCTTCGGTCAGCCCTGTTCGTAACTCCGCGTGAAGGCGGAGAATTCCGCAGCACCGAAGGCATTTCATGTTCCCGTGGGCCAAAAGTGCGGCACAACCGTGTCCGAGGCATACCGACGGTGGGTCGCGCAAGCTCTTCGATCACGCAGGTTCCCGCGGTGGTCGTGCACGAGAAAACGCCGGGCACCCCGCGAAGGGGTGCCCGGCGTTTGCCTGCTCGGAGACCGCTGCCCGATCCGGCGCCTCAGAGCGCGCCGCGGCGGTAGACGGCCCGGGTGAGCTCGGTGATCCGGCCGGCGGAGTCCTGCCAGGACAGCGTGGCCGGCTCCAGGGTCAGTACCACCACGATCTTGCCGTGGTCCGCACCCACGGTGCCGCTCGTGTGCATGGCGCGGCTGGTCAGGTCGATGTCCTGGGCGCCGGTCGGGCCCTCGCCGCTGGACGCGACC
The DNA here is from genome assembly GCF_046548975.1 of Amycolatopsis sp. lyj-346. Lineage (NCBI taxonomy): Bacteria > Bacillati > Actinomycetota > Actinomycetes > Pseudonocardiales > Pseudonocardiaceae > Amycolatopsis > Amycolatopsis sp. lyj-346. The sequence goes on along the minus strand of NZ_JAJPWT010000001.1, from coordinate 569,015 downwards.
GCGGTGGCGGCCTTGACCTCCGGCGAGCGCAGCACCCGCAGCACGTCGGCGTCGGTTTCCGAGCACTCCTCACCGGGTGCGGGCGCGGCGCCGTAACCGGACCACCCCTGTTTGACCGCCTTCGGTCCGGGCACCGCGCTCGGCAGGCCGAACGACTGGTCGAAGCCGTCCGAACCGCACTTGGCCGACTGCGCCAGGTTGCCCATGATGAAGTCGCGGTACTTCGGGTTCGCCTCGTGCAGGATGTACTGGTAGGTCTTGGCGATGTCCGCGGCGCTGATCGCGGTGTAACCCCACTTGCCGCGGGCGGCGGGGGGCGCGGTGTCGGTGAGACCGAGCTTGGTGACCATGCGCTTGACGATCTCGTCCCAGCCGTCGCGCACCCACAGCGTGCTGGCGGCGTCGTCGTTGCTGGAGCGCAGCATCGGCTCGAGGAGCGCCAGGTCGTCCGCCGGGATCTCGTGGTCCGGGCCGTGCGATTCGAGGTAGTCGAGGGCGATGAACAGCTTGACCAGCGAGGCTGAGCGGTACTGCTGGTGTTCGCCGTCGCCGAACGTCCGGCCGGTCTCCTGATCGACGACGAGGTAGCTGGCGGTCATCCCTTCGGGGAGGTCCACTGAAGACGTCGCCGCGGAAGCCGGCCCGGCCGCTATGGCCACGCTTGCCACGACACCGGTCGCGATCGTTGCCAGACGACGGATTTTCCCCACGTGAACCACCCGGATTTCTAGATCAACTTCGTCTGGAGGTCACCCTATCGGCTCAATCGCCCCATTGTTTCGACCTGCGACGAAACCGCCTCCGCCCGGAACCGGGGCCGAAACGGCGAACGCCGGGCACCCCGTGAAGGGCTGCCCGGCGTTCGCCTGGTTACTGCGGCGGAGGATACAGGATTCGAACCTGCGAGGGCGTGAACCCAACACGCTTTCCAAGCGTGCGCCTTAGGCCGCTCGGCCAATCCTCCGCAGGAGACGATACCGGATGGTCTCCTACGCCCGCGAAGGTGGGTCAGGCCGTGACGTCGGCGACCACGCAGGTGATGTTGTCCGGGCCGCCGCCGTCGTTGGCCAGGCGGATCAGCTCCGGGATCACCTCGGCCGGCTCCGCGCCGGCCGCCAGGACGTCGCGCAGGGTTGCTTCGGTGACCGGGCCGCTCAGTCCGTCCGAGCAGAGCAGGTAGCGGTCGCCGGGCTTCGCCTTGAACGTCCAGATGTCGGGTTCGCCGGAGCCCGCCGTCTGCAGTGCCTTCATCAGCAGCGATCGGCGCGGGTGCGACTCGGCGTCCTCCGCGGCCACGCGGCCGTCCTCGACCAGTGCCTGCACCAGGGTGTGGTCGCGGGTCAGCCGGCGCAGGCCGCCGTCGCGCAGGAGGTAGCCGCGGGAGTCGCCGATGTGGGCGGCCGCGAACTCGACACCGTCGAACAGCAGGGCCGTCAGCGTGGTGCCCATGCCTTCGGTCGTCGGCTCCTGTGACGCCACTTCCTGCAGCCGCGCGTCGATCGACTTGACCACGCCGGCCAGCGTCGCGGCCAGGTCCACGTTCGTCAGGTCGACCCGTCGCAGGTCGATCTCGAGCTCGCGCAGTACGTCGACCGCGGTCGCGCTGGCGACCTCGCCGTGCGGCTGGCCGCCGATGCCGTCGGCGACGGCGAGCAGGCGGGAACTCGCGTAGACCGCGTCCTCGTTGATCCGGCGTCGCTTGCCGACGTCCGACCCGGCGGCGTACCGCAGGACGTACCGATCGTGTGTCATGCCCCCATGAAAGCATTGGTTGACTGAGTTCACAAGCGTCTCGGCTGAATGGTGCATCCTCCGATAGAGTCCTCGCCATGGACGACGATGCCACGGTCAGCGCGGCCGACATCGCGCGGCTCGCCGGGGTCGGCCGGGCCGCGGTCAGCAACTGGCGCCGCCGCTACCCGGACTTCCCGCCGCCGGTCGGTGGCACGGCGTCGAGCCCGCTGTTCGGCCTCTCCGCCGTCGCCGGCTGGTTCCGCGCGCGTGGCAAGAAGTTCGAGCTGAGCGCCGGCGAACGCGCGTGGCAGCGGCTGCGCGCGCTCGGCGACGACCTCGACCTCGCCGAACGCGTCAGCCGCGCGGGTGGCTTCTTCGCCTTCCAGGCCGGCCTCTTCGACACCTTCGACAGCCGGCTCGACGACCCGGAGCTGCTCACCCTGCTCAGCGAGCTGACGCACCAGGCGGGGCCGGTCGAAGCGTTCGAACTGCTGTGCCACCGGTACTTCGAGGCGCATTCGCGGCGGTTGTCGGCCACGCCGGAGCCGATCGCCGAGCTGATGGCCCGGCTCGTCGGCCCGGTGTCGACGATCCTGGATCCCGCGTGCGGCTTCGGCGCACTCGCACTGGCGAGCGGCGCGAAAACCGTGCTGGGGCAGGACAGCGACCCGATGACGGCGTCGATCGCCGCGCTGCGGCTGCGGTTGCGCGGCATCGAGGCCGAGGTGCACGCGGTCGACGCGCTGCGCGAAGACGCCTTCGCCGGCCGGACCGCCGAAGCGGTGTTGTGCGACCCGCCGTTCAACGAACGGGCCTGGGGGCACGACGAACTGGTCGGCGACGCGCGCTGGGAGTACGGCCTGCCCCCGCGCGGCGAACCCGAGCTCGCCTGGGTGCAGCACTGCCTCGCGCACGTCGAACCCGGTGGCACGGTGGCGATCCTGATGCCGGGCGCGGCGGCCGGGCGGCGCAGCGGCAAGCGCATCCGCGGCAACCTGCTGCGCGCGGGCGCGGTCCGCGCGGTCGTCACGCTCGCCCCGGCGGGCCCGGACCTCTGGCTGCTGCGCCGGGCGGCTCCCGGCGAGCGCGCGCCGTCCACCGTGCTGCTCGGCGAAGCGGGCGACGAACTGTCCACAGTGGAAGAAAGCTGGCGGGAGTTCGGTGCGCACCCGGAATCCGGGGTCCGGATCATCGACCTGCTCGACGACGACGTCGACCTGACGCCGGCCCGCCGCCGCACCAGCGACGAGGATCCGGGGCAGGCCTTCCAGGCCGTGCGCGCCCGGTTCGCCGGGCTGGTCCCGCAGCTGCCGCCGCTCGAACCGGCGGACGCCGAACCGGCGTTCACGACCGTCGGTGAGCTGGTCAAGGCGGGCGTCGTCGAGGTCAAGCACGCGCCGGTGCGCGCGGACGCCGAACACCCGCTGGCCGAGGCGGGTGACGTCGTCGCGTCGGTGACCGGCATCGCGTACGTCCACAGTGGACCACCGCGGCCGGTGGGTGCCGGGCTCACCGTGTACCGCGTCGACGCGCAGCGGCTGGACGCGGACTTCCTGGCAGGCTGCCTGCGCGCGGCCGACCTGCCCGCCGCGTCGGCGTCCACGCGGATCGACAGCAGGCGAGTGCGGGTCCCGCGGCTGCCGATCGCGCTCCAGCGGGAGCACGGCCGGGTCTTCCGGCGGCTCGCCGAGTTCGACGAAGTCCTGCGCGAGGCGGCCGAAACGGGCCGTGAGCTGGTCCGGCTAGGCTTCGCTGGACTTGTCGAAGGACGGCTCCAGCCGGGCCGATAGGGGAACGGATGCTGATCGCCGACCGCTACGAGCTCGACGAGCTGCCGCTCGGCCGCGGCGGGATGGGCGCGGTGCACGGCGGGCACGACCGCAGGCTGGGTCGCCGCGTGGCGATCAAGCTGCTCAGGCTGCCGGGCCGCGACGAAGAGCTCGAAGCCCGCTTCGCCCGCGAGGCCCGCATCCTGGCGACGCTCGACCACCCCGGCGTCCCCACGCTCTACGACTACGGCACCCACGACGACCGGTTGTTCCAGGTCATGCAGTTCGTCGACGGAGTGACCGTGGCCGACCTGCTCGCCGAGCACGGGCCGCTGCCGGTGCCGTGGGCCGCGGCGATCGCGGCGCAGGCGTGCGCGGTGCTGACCGCCGCCCACGCGCTCGCCGTCTGCCACCGCGACCTCAAGCCGTCCAACCTGATGCTCGGGCCCGACGGCGGCGTGAAGGTGATGGACTTCGGGCTGGCCGTGCTGCGCGAAGCCGACGCGGCGCAGTTCACGCGGGCCGGGCAGCTGCTGGGGACGCCGTCGTACATGGCGCCCGAACAGATCCAGCGGGGCGGCGCCGAACCGCGCAGCGACCTCTACGCGCTGGGCTGCGTGCTGCACGAGATGCTCACCGGGCGGCGGCTCTTCGACGGGCCGACCGCGTACGCGGTGTTCGAGCGGCAGGTCAAGGAGCTGCCGCCGCCGGTGCCGGGCCTCCCGAAACCGTTGAACGCGCTGCTCGCCGAGATGCTGGCGAAGGATCCGGAAGCCCGGCCGGCCGGCGCCGCCGTGCTGTACGAGCGGCTCGGCGCGTTCGTCGGCGGGCTGCCGCCGCTGCCGGGGTTCCTGGTGCCGCCGTCGGTGCCCAGCCCGGGCCGGATGTACGCCCGGATGCTGGGCCGCGTCAACGGCTGACCGCGGTCCGCTGGTCGGCGAGCGGCAGGCCACGGCGCTGGATGCGCCGGTAGGTCGTCGCGTTCTGCACCGCGATGCTCACGCCGAGGGTGAGTGCGATCGACGCCGAGGTCAGCGGGCCCGCGATGCCGAGTGCGGCGCCCAGCGCGGCCACGCCGATCCGGACCGCGACCGTCAGCACCCACAAGCCGATCGTGACGGCCGAACCCCGTTGGAACGTCGTGCCGTCGCGCTCGGCGAGGGTGGTCGTGGTGCTGCGGAGCACGCCGAGCCCGGCGAGCACCAGGAGGTCGGCGGCCAGCAGACCCAGCTCGGCCGCAGACGCGCCGGGCAGCGCTTTCAGCGTCAGGTACCCGCCCACCGCCGTCAGCAGCAGCGGCATCAAGACCAGCGTCCGGCGGTTGAGCAGAACGCCGCAGATCTGCTGGTAGACGAGCTTGTAGAGGACGAGGACGGCGATGGCGGCGTAAAGCAGGACGTCGGGCATTCCGGAGCTCCCCTGGGTTCGAAGGTCGCTTCCAGCTTCGGCGAACGGCGGCCCGGTTTCGTCGGCCCGCGGATCGGGCCTGGGTGGATCCCGGCGTCAACCCGCGGGTTGACGCCGAGAGTGAGCATCACCCAATCGTGACCTTCATCGACGAACCTCGACCGGGTGACCACCGTCTTTACCGGTGTTCCACACGCGATGATCGACACAGCTGGGGGTACCGGATCGTGAAGAGGCTTCTGGCGGGAGCGGCCGCGCTGGCCACCGCATTCGTGCTGGCCGCGTGCTCCGGCGGCTCGGCCGGTGGCTCGAACGCGGGCGGCGGGGCCGTCGCCGCGGCGGGCAGCGGTGGCGGGACGCCGACGACCTCGAGCACCACCCCGGCGCCGACCACCACCGAGACGACGCCGACGCCCACCCCGGCGTCCACGAAGCCGGCGCCGACCAGCACTTCGGCCAAGCCGAAGCCCAAGCCGACGCCGAAGCCGACGCCCAAGCCGGCGGCAGCCCCGGGCGTCCCGTGCGCCGCGGCGGCCGCGGCCTCCGGCACCGCCGCCTGCGTCGACATCTCCGCGCACAAGACGTGGCTGCTGCAGGGTGGCAAGGTCATCTACGGCCCGGTGCCGATGCTGCCGGGTCGCAAGGGCTACGCGACGCCGACCGGCACGTTCCGGGTGCTGTCGAAAGAGAAGATGCACCTGTCGAAGCAGTTCAACAACGCGGAGATGCCGAACTCGGTCTTCTTCTACCCGGGCGACGCCTTCCACACGGGCAGCCTCTCGGTGTACTCGCACGGCTGCATCCACCTGTCGCCGAGCGCGTCGCTGAAGTTCTTCAACACGCTGCGCATCGGTGACGTCGTGCAGGTTGTCCCGTAAACCGCTACGGACCGTCACGTGGCATAGGTCACATTAGGGTCAAGTAATCTGAACTAGTGCAACTGGTCCCCCCGCTCTTGCGACAAAAGATCGCATGGGAAGGGGGCCAGATGGCCGCGCGGAAGCTTCGCGGACTGCTCGTGGCGGTCCTGATCGGTGTGTTGCTGCCTGTCGTGTCTCCGGGTGTCGCGACGGCGGCCACGCTTCCGCCGGGCTTCGTCCTCCAGGACACCGACACGGGACTGGGCCTGTACCAGCTCACCGACTTCGCGTACCTGCCCGACAACTCCGTCGTGGCCACGGCCAAGGACGGCCGTGTCCGCTGGGTGCCGGTCACCGGCACCGGCCGGACGATCGCGACGCTGCCGGTCCGCGCCGACGAGGACCTCGGTCTCGTCGGCCTGGCCGTGGCGCCCGACTACGCGACGTCACGGGCCATCTATCTCACGCGGTCCATCAACACCGCCGGCGGCTTCGTCATGCGGCTGTCAAAGTTCACCGTGACCGTGGACGCGGCGGGCGCGCCGGCCGGCCTGGCCGGTGAGCAGCCGCTGTTCGAGGTGCCGGGCACCTTCAACGTGCACGGCATCAACGGTGTCCTCGCTCCCGCGGACGGGACGCTGTGGCTGTCCATCGGCGACAACAGCGACTACCGGAAGATGGACCCGGGTGCGCTGCGCGCCCTCGACGTCAACCAGCCCTACGGCAAGATCTTCCACCTGACCGCCGGCGGCCAGGGCGTGCCGGGGAACCCCTACTACGACCCGGCCAACCCGGGCTCGACCGCGAGCAAGGTGTTCGCCCGCGGCTTCCGCAACCCGTTCCGCTTCGGCCTCGACCCGAGCCTCGGCCTGCCGGTGGCCGGCGACGTCGGCTGGAGCAACTGGGAAGAGGTCGACGTCGTCCAGCGCGGCGCCAACCAGGGCTGGCCGTGCTGGGAGGGCAACCACCCGACACCGGGCTACAGCGGCCTCGCGGGCTGCGCCGGCGTGCCGAACCAGCCGCCGATCCACGAGTACACGCACGGCACCGGGCCCATGAACGGCAACAGCGCCACCGGCGGCATTGTCTACAGTGGAGCCAGCTACCCGGCGGCCTACCGCGGCTCGTACTTCTTCGGCGACTACGTGGCGAACAAGATCTGGACGCTGCGGTACGACGGCCAGGGCAAGCTGACGCAGGCCCCGGAGAACCCGCCGGTCTTCACCGGCATCGGCGGCCCGGTGAAGTTCGCGGCGGCGCCGAACGGCGACATCGTCTACGCCGACATCCTGTCCGGCAACCTGCGCCGCCTGAGCTACTCGACCGGCAACACCGCGCCGGTGGCCAAGGCCACGACGTCGACGAACCCGGACACCCGCACGGTGTCGTTCGACGGCTCGGCTTCGGTCGACTACGACAACGACGTGCTGAAGTACGACTGGGACTTCGGGGACGGCGCCACCGCCGCCGACGCGGGGCCGAAGGTGTCGCACACCTACGCGGCGGGCACCGCGTCGTTCACCGCGAAGCTGCGGGTCCGTGACCCGCTGGGGCGCACCGGCGAGATCGCCATCGCGGTCGCACCCGGCAACCGGACCCCGGTGCTCACCCTGACTTCGCCCGCGGCCACGACGTTCGCCGTGAACCAGCCGGTCGCCGTCGGCGCCACCGCGACCGACGCCGAGGACGGCGCCCTGCCGATCACCTGGACCACGGCCGTGCGGCACTGCCCGAGCGAAGCGACGTGCCACGCGCACCCGGGCATCGGCGGGACCGGGGCGAGCTTCTCGCAGTCGTTCACCGAGCACCCGGACTCCCGGATGGACTTCACCGCCACGGTGACCGACAGCGCGGGCGTCGCCACGGCCAAGACGTACACGGCCATGCCGCGGCAGCACCGGCTCACGCTGCGCGGCACGCAACCCGCGGCGCTGAGCATCCCGGTGGCGGGCGGGGTCAGCACGGCCATGGTCACCGAAGGCGCTTCCTTCGACGTCGAGGCCGCGCCGCTGGCCATCGACGGCTTCTCGAAGTTCTCCGGCTGGCAGGGCGGTCCTTCGGACACCAGGTGGATCGTCACCGCCGGCACGGCCGACCTGACGCTGACCGCGAACTACGCGACCCCGATCGACCAGCGCTACGACGCCGACCCGGCGTTGCGGGCGAAGCTCGGCGCGCCGGCGACGGCGGAGCTCACCGACGGCCCGGTCCACTACCGGGTGCACGCGAACGGACGGCTTTACTGGAGTGCCGCAACCGGCACCCGGTACGTCACCGGCCCGGTGCTGGACAAGTACCTCGCCGCCGGCGGGCACGGCCTGCTCGGGCCGCCGGCGTCCGACACGTCCACGACTCCGGACGGCGTGGCCCAGTACAACCACTTCGTCGCCAACGGCAACGTGAGCTCGATTTACCACACGGCCGCGACGGGTGCGCGCGTGATTTCCGGTGAGATCCGGAAGAAGTGGGCGGCGCTCGATTACGAGCGTGGCCTGGGTTATCCGACCACGAACGAGCTGGGGACGCCGGACGGAGTCGCTCGCTACAACCATTTCGTGAAGGGTGGCAGTGTCGGGTCGGTTTACTACACGACGGCGACGGGTGCGCGCGCGATTTATGGAGAGATCCGGAAGAAGTGGGCGGCGCTCGATTACGAGCGTGGCCTGGGTTATCCGACCACGGACGAGCTGGGGACGCCGGACAGGGTCGCTCGCTACAACCATTTCCTCAAGAGCGGCACAGTCGGCTCGATCTACTACACGACGGCGACGGGTGCGCGCGCGATCAACGGTGAGATCCGGAAGAAGTGGGCGGCGCTCGATTACGAACGGGGCCTGGGTTATCCGACGACCGACGAACTCGGCACGCCGGACGGCCGCGGCCGCTACAACCACTTCACCGCCGGCGGCTCCATCTACTACACGACGGCCACCGGTGCCCACATGGTGAAGGGCGAGATCCGGAAGCGCTGGGCGGCGCTCGGGTGGGAGTACTCCTACCTGCGCTACCCGAAGTCCGACGAATACGTGACGAACGGCGGGTACCGCAGCGACTTCGAGGGCGGCTACATCACCTACACCTTCGCCGGGGCCCGGGACCACCGCTGGTGATCCGCCACGAAGATTTTCCCCGCCCGCTCAACCTTCGGCCACCACCGCACGTCTTGGGTGGCAGCAAGCAGGGGAACACGAACTTCCGGGGGATCACATGCGCGTGCGGCGCGTTCTGGCTGCTCTGTCCACTTTGGCTGTCGGGGCGGTGCTGACCGCCTGTTCGGCGAGTGGCACGGCGGACGTCCGGCTGGCGGCGGACACGCCTTCGTCCACGCAGGCGTCCGCGGCTCCGGCGACGGCTCCGGCGTCGAAACCGGCCAAGGCGAAGCCGGTGATGGCGGCCGGGGTTCCGTGCACGATCACGGCGAAGGCGTGTGTGTCCCTTTCGGGCAAGCAGGCTTGGCTGCTCGACGAAGGCAAGATCGTGTACGGCCCGGTGAAGATGTTGCCCGGCAAGAAGGCCACCCCGACCCCGGTGGGCAGGTGGCAGGTGGAATACAAGAAGAAGCTGCACCGCAGCAGCGAGTTCAACGGCGCGCCGATGCCGAACTCGGTGTTCTTCGCCCCTGGCGGCATCGCGCTCCACGAGGGCAGCCTCAGCAGGTACTCGGCCGGTTGCGTGCACCTCTCGAACGCGGCGTCGCTGAAGTTCTACAACTCCCTGGAGAAGGGCGACGAAGTCCAGGTCGTCCGGTAAGTCCTCTAGGACGGCCGCAGGTCGGACGGCGTCGTCCCGGGCGCCGTCAACGGCAGGCCGAGGGCGACGCGCTCGGTGAGCCAAGGGCTCGGCCGGTAGCGGGGGTCGCCGGTGGCCGCGGTGAGGCCGTGCAGGATGCGCAGCACCACGTCGCCGCCGACGAAGTCGCCCCAGGCCAGCGGGCCGCGCGGGTAACCGAGGCCGAGGCGGACCGCCGTGTCGATGTCGGCCGGGGTGGCCAGGTGCTGGCCCGCGATGAAGCAGGCCGTGTTGACGATCGACGCCAGCAGGCGCTGCGCGATCGGCGCCGGCCCGTCGCGGACGACCGTCACGGGGCGGCCGGTCGCGGCCAGCGCGCCCCAGGCGGCGTAGCCCGCCGCCGGGTCGAGGCCGGGGTGCACCGACATCGTCAGCCGTCGTTCGTAGCCGCCCAGCGGATCGACGCCGGCGACGCGGGCCGGCGGCAGCCCGGCGCGGGCCGCGGCGTCCACTGTGGACTCACCGTAGAGCGGCACGAGCAGGATCGCGTCCGGGTAGGCGTCGGACACCACGTGCACGCCCGCGGACGACAGCGCACGGGCGAGGTGCTCGTCCGCGGTGAACACCGGGCTCGACGGCTTCGGCGGGGCGGCGGGCTCGGCGTCGACCTGCTGCTCGCCGTCGACGTAGGTGTAGAAGCCCTCGCCGTTCTTCCGCCCGAACAACCCGGCGGCCACCCGCGGCCGGGTCAGCCACGACGGCCGCAGCCGCGGGTCGCCGTGGAAGCCGCTCCAGATGCTTTCCAGGACGGCGTGCGAGACGTCGAGACCGGTGAGGTCGAGCAGCTCGAACGGGCCGAGCTTGAGACCGAGCACGTCACGGGCGATGCGGTCGACGTCGGCGGGCTCGGCCAGCGCCTCGGCGAGGATCTGCAGCGCCTCGGTGTTCAGGCCGCGGCCGGCGTGGTTGACCAGGAAGCCGGGCGCGTCCTTCGCGAGCACCGGCTCGTGCCCCCAGCTCTTGACCAGTTCGAGGGCCTGACCGGGCAGCCAGTCGTGGGTGCGGGCGCCCGGGACCACCTCGACCAGCCGCATCAGCGGCACCGGGTTGAAGAAGTGCAGGCCGAGCAGGCGACCGGGCTCGGTCAGCTCGGCGGCGATCTCGGTGACCGACAGCGAGCTGGTGTTCGTCGCGAAGATCGTCTCCTGTGGACAGACACGTTCGAGGCTCGCGAACAGGGCGCGTTTCGTGGCGAGGTCCTCCCGGACGGCTTCGACCACGAGGTCGACGCCGTCCGCGGGCGCGTCGGGCGCGTCCACGGCGACCAGCCGGGCCTTGACCGCCTGCGGGTCGGCGAGCTTGCCCTTGGCGGCCAGCTTGTCCACCATCCCGCCGACGTACCCGATCGCCTCCGCGACGGCCTCGCGCCGGGCGTCGGCCAGCTCGACGGTCACCCCCGCGGTCGCGGCGAGCTGGACGATCCCGCGGCCCATCACCCCGGTGCCGATCACCCGGATCCTGCCGACCTTCCCGGCCCACCCCGTCACGTCGTGCCGCCTTCCGCCGTTGGACTCTCGCTTCAGCCTAGAGCCCGACGAACTCCGCCATCCGCCTCGCCGAGTGGGCGAAGAACGCGTCGGCCGGGTCGACGCTGCCGACGTACTGGCCGAACAGCTCGAAGCTGATCGCGCCGAACAGCTGGGTCCAGGCCATGAGCAGCCGGGCCACGGTCTCGGGGCCGGCGAGGATCCCGAGGACCTTCGTGAGCGCCTCGGCCTGGGCGCGCAGCTCGGGCGGGACTTCGCTCTCGGCCCGCACCTCGGTGTTCGTGAGCACCTTGACCAGGGCGAGCGCGACCCGGGAAGCCGGCACGACGGTGTCCTGCGGTGCCGCGTACCCGGGGATCGGCGAGCCGTAGATGAGCGCGTACTCGTGGGGGTGGGCTCGAGCCCAGTCGCGCGTTCCCCGCCAGATCGCCAGCCACCGGTCGCGGGGGTCGCCGGTGCCCGGGTCGGCCTTTTCGGCTGCCTCGCCGATCGCGTTGTAGGCGTCGACGATCAGGTCGGTGAGGAGCCGGTCGCGGCTCGGGAAGTACCGGTAGATCGCGGACGACACCATGCCCAGCTCCCGGGCCACCGCACGCAGCGAAAGCCCGTGCGCGCCGACTTCGGCGAGCTGGCGGCGGGCTTCGTCCTTGATCTCCTGGGTCAGTTCGGCGCGGGCACGTTCGCGTGCGGTGCGGGAGGCGGTCATGCGATCAGTGTGCCACGACGAGAGCAGCGCACAAAAGAGAGAGCAGTGCTCTTGACGGTGTGCGACGCTCTGGTGTTCACTGCTCTTAACCGAGAGCGCTGCTCTCCCAAACTTCGGAGGACACCATGACCGGCACCCGCTACATCAAGCCGAAGAAGTCGACCAACGCCTTCAACGAGGTCGTCCGCAAGCTCACCGAGCTGGGGGTGAGCGTCTGGGGGAGCCGGGTGCTGACCGTCGTCGGCCGCAAGAGCGGCGAGCCGCGCTCGGTCCCGGTCAACCTGCTGACCGTCGACGGCGTCCGCTACCTCGTCGCCCCGCGTGGCGAGACGCAGTGGGTGCGCAACCTGCGTGCGGCGGGCCAGGGCACGCTGCGCGTCGGCCGCCGCGTCGAGACGTTCACCTTCCGCGAGCTGGCCCACGACGAGAAGCCGGGCATCCTCCGCGCCTACCTCAAGCGCTGGAAGTTCGAGGTCGGCGTGTTCTTCGACGGCGTCGACGCCAACGCCACGGACGAGAAGCTGCGCGAGATCGCGCCGGGCTACCCGATCTTCGAGATCTTCACGAAGTAGGTTTGCGCCGCGTCAGGTTGGCGGCGACCAGGACCACCCCGACCAGGAACGCGACGAGCCCGATGAGGAACCACAGCTTCTGCCCGGTCATGAAGCTGCCGGTGATGACCCCCACCCCCTGCAGCACCCACACGGCGCCGACGAGCACGAGCACGACCCCGACCGCGAAGGTGATCCAGCGCTTCATCCGCCCAGTCTAAGCAGGCCGCTCGTCCGGGACGAGCTTGTGGCGGTAGGCGTAGACGACGGCGTGCACGCGATCCGGCAGCCCGAGCTTCGAGAGCACCCGCGACACGTGCGTCTTGACCGTCTCCTCGCCGACGTGCAGCTGCCGCGCGATCTCGGCGTTGCTGCAGGCGTTGGCGAGCAGCAGCAGCACCTCGCGTTCGCGGGAGGTCAGCCGGGCCAGCTCCGGGGGTTCGGCGGCCGCGGGTTCGAGCACCGTCGCGAACTTCGCCACCAGCCGCCGCGTCACCGAGGGGTCGATCAGCGCGTCCCCGCGCGCCGCCACCCGCATCGCCGCGACCAGTTCCTCCGGCGCCAGGCTCTTCAGCAGGAACCCGCTCGCCCCGGCCCGCAGCGCGCGGTAGACGTATTCGTCGGCGTCGTAGGTCGTGAGCACGAGGACGCGGGTGTCGTTGCCCGGCGCGGCCAGGATCGCCTCGGTGGCGGCGAGGCCGTCGAGGCGGGGCATCCGGACGTCGAGGACGGCGACGTCCGGGCGCAGGCGCGCGGTCTCGGCGACGGCTTCCCGGCCGTCGGCCGCCTCGCCGACGCAGGTGAAGTCGGGCTGGGTGTCGAGCAGCGCGCGCATCCCGGAGCGGAACATCGCGTGGTCGTCGGCCAGCAGGACGCGGATCATGTGCTCTCCACCGGGAAGGTCGTGCGCAGCTGCCACAGGCCGCCGGTCTCGCCGTAGGACACCTGGCCACCGAAGAGGGTGACGCGCTGCCGGATCCCGGCGAGGCCGCGGTGCGCGTGCTCGGCCGCGGCCGTCCGGTTCGCGCGCAGGCCGTTGGTCACCGTGAGCACGACCTCGGTGCGGCCGTGGTTCAGCTCGACCTCGACCGGGCCCTGGCCGTGGCGCAGGGCGTTGGTCAGGGCTTCCTGGGCGATCCGGTAGAGCGCGATGTCCAGCGAGCCCGGCAGTTCGCGGGACTCGCCGCTCAGCGTCAGCCGGGTCGGCAGGCCGGCCGCGCGGACGGTCTCGACCAGCTCGTCGAGGTTGTCGAGGCCGGGCTGTTCGGCGTTGGTCTCGGCGTGCAGGAGGTCGAGCAGCCGGCGCAGGTCGGCCATCGCCGAGCGGCTGGCCGACTCGACGGCGCCGAGCGACTTCCGCGCCGGTTCGGCAGCGTCGGGAAGGCTGAGCCGGGCGGCGCCGGCGTGCACGCCGATGGCGCTGACGTGGTGCGAGATGACGTCGTGCAGGTCGCGCGCGATGGTGGTGCGTTCCTCGAGGACGGCCCGTTTGACGGCTTCTTCTTCGTGCTGACGGCGTTCGTCGGCCTCGCGCTCGAGATCGGCGATGTAGGCGCGCCGGGCCGTCGTGTACCGGCCGACCAGCCACGGCAGCAGGGCGGAGACGCCGACGTTGATGGCGATGAGCCGCCAGTCGCCGGCCGTCTTCCCGCCACCCGCGATGCAGCCGACGGTGACCCCGGCGATCAGGGCACCGAGCGCGAGCACGGCGGGCCGGGGCCGCAGCCACGCCCCGGCCCGGTAGCCGGCGATGAGGACCCCGGCGTTGTTGCCGGTGACGTACCCCTGGCAGGTGCAGAGAAGGAGCGGAGCACCGGCGAAGAGCACAGCGTGGGCGAGCGCAACCCACCCGGAGTACCGCGCGGCACCGGCCAGCGCGGCGTTGGCGGCCACCCCGCAGAGCAGCACGGCCCAGGCTCGCCACCCGGCCTCGCCGAGCGGACCGCGAAGGAGGAAGAGGGAGGCGTCACCGACGACACAGACGAGCGCGACCAGCAGCGACTGCCGTCTCAGCGACCCCCTGATGTCCTGCACACCCGCCACTTTGCCCTAACCGGCGAGCCGGAGGGACGGGAACGCCCCGATGCGGCGGAGGGGGTGCGCGGCACCGGGACGTTCCCTGTCTGGAGGGGGCGGAGCGCCCCAATGTGGCCTTGGGTGCGTTGGACGCACCGAAGGCCACATTGGGTGCGTTGAGCGCACCGAAGGCCACATTGGGGCGCTTGGGTCAGTTCGTCGGGCGGGCCGAGTAGTCGCCGCGGCGCTGGCCCGGCTGGCGCTGGCCCGGCTCGAAGCCCTTGCCCAGCGTTGTTGCCGTTGCCGTCTGGCCCGCTACCTTGGCCACCACCGTCACGTTCGTGTCGCCCGTCTTCACGTCGCCCGTCTTCTGGGTCGATGCGTCGAGCGTGTACGTCTGCTTGTAGCCGTCCTTGCTGGTCAGCGTCACCGATGTCGCGCTCAGCTCGGTGACGTCGCCCGTCTGCAGCCGCTCGGTCGTGTAGCCGCCGTTGCCGTCCGGCACCACGAAGTCGCCGTGCAACGCCTCTCGCAACGCGGTCATTCCGCCGCCGAAGCCACCGCCGGGGCCGCCCTGGCCGCGGAACTGGCCGCCGCCCGGGCCGCCGAAGCCGCCTGGGCCCTGTGCTGTGTTGCCGGCGCTGCTGGTGCCCGCCCAGATCGCCGCGCCGCCGCCCGCCGCGATCACCACGGCGATGACGGCCGCGATCGCCGTCTTCTTGCCGGACCAGCCCTTCTTCGGCGCCGCCGGGGCCGGGTCGCCCCAGTTGGCGCCCTCGGGCTGGGTGTTCGGCATCGGCTCGGTCGTCATCGTGTCCCTCCGGGTGGTGCCCACACTGGTCCCGCTCAGGTTCACCGCCGCGGCTGTGTTTGCGCTGTGCGGAGCGTCAGCGGCTGCTGTGCCTCCGAAGCGGCCTCGAACGCGCGAACCTTCACAGCAAATGCACAGCGACCACACAGCGAACACCGACGCCGGCCCGCGAGGGTGGCACTATGACCGCTATGAACGCCACGTCACCCGGCCCTGGCAAGGCCGACCTGCGCCGCGCCGACGGGAGCCCGGTCCGGGTCCTCGTCGTCGACGACGAGGCGACGCTGGCCGAGCTCGTGTCGATGGCCCTGCGGATGGAGGGCTGGGAGGTGCGCAGCGCGGGCGACGGCACCGAGGCCGTCCGGATCGCGCGCGACTTCCGGCCCGACGCCGTCGTGCTCGACGTCATGCTCCCCGACTTCAGCGGCCTGGAGGTGCTGCGCCGGATGCGGTCCGAGGCGCCCCACCTGCCGGTGCTGTTCCTGACGGCGAAGGACGCGGTCGAGGACCGCATCGCCGGGCTCACCGCGGGCGGCGACGACTACGTCACCAAGCCGTTCAGCCTCGAAGAGGTGGCGCTGCGCCTGCGCGCGCTGCTGCGCCGGGCGGGCGGGGTCACCGGCGCGAGCGGGTCGACGCTGGTCGTCGGCGACCTCACCCTCGACGAAGACAGCCGCGAGGTGCACCGCGGCGGCGACCTGGTGCCGCTGACCGCGACCGAGTTCGAGCTGCTGCGCTACCTCATGCGCAACCCGAAGCGGGTGCTGTCGAAGGCCCAGATCCTGGACCGCGTGTGGAGCTACGACTTCGGCGGCCAGGCCAACATCGTCGAGCTCTACATCTCCTACCTGCGCAAGAAGATCGACGCCGACCGCGAGCCGATGATCCACACCATGCGGGGCGCCGGGTATGTCCTCAAACCCGCCGGCTGAACCGCGCCCGGCGCGGGCCCGGCGACCGTGGTCGCTGCGGCGGCGGCTGATCGTCCAGCTCGCCGCGCTGCTCGCCCTGGTGTGCGTGGTCGTCGGCGTGGTGACGGAGTTCGCGCTGAGCGAGTTCCTGATCCGCCAGCAGGACGACCGGCTCAAGGCGGCCACCGACCGCGCCGCGCACGGCGGGGAACGGCCGGTGTGGCCGTACGGCGATGCGCCGCCGCCGGATCCGCTGCGCGTGCTCGGCCAGGGCGAAGGCACGCTCGCCGTCGTCCAGGCGGGTGCGGTGGTGCAGGCCGGGGTGCTCGACTTCGGCGCGGGGCCGCCGTCGAAGCACAGGGCGCCGTTCAAGGGCATCACCAAGGACCAGACGCGGACGCTGCTCGCGCTGCCGTCGGACGGGAAGCAGCGCAGCATCGACCTCGGCGGCACCCTCGGCGAGTACCGCGTCGTCTCGACGACGTCGCCCCGCGGGGAAAAGACGGTGATCGGGCTGCCGCTGAAGGACGTCAACGAGACGCTCTGGCAGCTCGGGTTCATCCTCGGCGGCGTCGCACTGGCCGGGATCCTGGTGGCGGGCGCGGTCGGCGCGGCGACGATCCGGCGCACGATGCAGCCGCTCGACCGGCTGGCCGCGACCGCGACGCGCGTCTCCGAGCTGCCGCTGGACCGCGGCGAAGTCGCGCTGTCCGAGCGCGTCCCGGAGGCCGACACCGACCCGAACACCGAGGTCGGCAAGGTCGGCTCGGCGCTGAACCGGATGCTGCAGCACGTCGCGAACGCGCTGTCCGCGCGGCACGCGAGCGAGAACCGCGTCCGCCAGTTCGTCGCGGACGCGAGCCACGAGCTGCGCACCCCGCTGGCGGCGATCCGCGGTTACGCGGAGCTGACCCGCCGCGGTGGTGAGCAGGTGCCCCCGGACGTCGCGTTCGCGATGAGCCGCGTCGAATCCGAGTCGCGCCGGATGACGACGCTGGTGGAGGACCTGCTGCTGCTCGCCCGGCTGGATTCGGGCCGCCCGGTGGTGCACGAGTGGGTGGACCTGTGCCGCCTGGTGGCCGACGCGGTCGCGGACGCGCACGTCGCGGGCCCGGACCACAAGTGGCTGATGGAGGTCCCCGGCGAGCCGATCGGCGTCCTCGGCGACGCGGGCCAGCTGCACCAGGTGGTGATCAACGTGCTCGCCAACGCGCGCACGCACACCCCGCCGGGCACCACGGTGACGACCAATCTGTCCACTTCGGACGGAATCGTCCGGCTCCGGGTGGCCGACGACGGCCCCGGTATCCCGCCGGAGATCCTCCCGGACATCTTCGAGCGCTTCGCCCGCGGCGACAATTCCCGTTCACGCGCGGCCGGCAGCACGGGGCTCGGCTTGGCGATCGTGGCGGCGGTGGTGGGCGCGCACGGCGGCCGGGTCGGGGTGCAGAGCCGGCCGGGGCGGACGGAGTTCGAGATCACCTTCCCGGCTGTCCCGGCTCCCTAGCGCCCCAATGTGGCCTTCGGTGCGTTCAACGCACCCAAGGTGGCCTTCGGTGCGTTGAACGCACCCAAGGCCACATTGGGGCGCTGGGAGGGGCGCTGGGGAGGGCGATGCACAGCCGGTACACAGCTTCGGCACAAGTTCACCACATGCGCCGCCGACACCTTGGATGCCATGACGACCACGCTGTCGGCGCCCGGACACGCCCAGCCCCAGCCGCCCGCTCCCGTCCGGAAACCCCGGTGGGTCAACCCTTCCGTGGCCGCGCTGCTGCTCGGCACCGGCCTGCTCTACCTGTGGGACCTGGCGAAAACCGGCTGGGCCAACGACTTCTACGCGATGGCCGTGCAGGCGGGCACGTGGAGCTGGAAGGCGCTGTTCTTCGGTTCGCTCGATCCGGGCAACGTCGTCACCGTCGACAAACCGCCCTTCTCGCTGTGGATCATGGGACTGTCCGGCCGGCTCTTCGGCTTCTCCAGCTGGAGCCTGCTGGTGCCCGACGCGCTCGCCGGCGTCGCTTCCGTCGGCCTGCTCTACCTCGCCGTGCGGCGGCTTTCCGGGCCCGGCGCCGGGCTGCTGGCCGGGGCCGGGCTCGCGCTGACGCCGGTCGCCGCACTGATGTTCCGGTACGACAACCCCGACGCCTTCCTCGTTCTCCTCCTCGTCGCCGGTGCCTACTGCGTGGTGCGGGCGCTGGAACACGCGAGCACGAAGTGGCTCGTGCTCGCCGGGGTCGCGATCGGCTTCGGGTTCCTCGACAAGATGCTGCAGGCCTTCCTCGTGCTGCCCGCGTTCGTGCTCGTTCACGCCGTCGCGGCGCCGACGTCACTTGGCCGCCGGGTCGGCCAGCTGTGTGCCGCGGCGGGTGCCGTGGTCGTCTCCGCGGGCTGGTGGATCGCGGCCGTCGCGCTGTGGCCGGTCGCGGACCGGCCCTACATCAGCGGCTCGACCGACAACACCGTGCTGGAGCTGGCCTTCGGCTACAACGGCCTCGGCCGGATCTTCGGCGAAGGACGCGGCGGGGGCGGCGGCGGGGCGTTCACGCCGCCGGCCGGAATGGAACTGCCGGCCGGGGGCCGGGGCGGCTTCGGTGGCCAAGCCGGCCTGACTCGCCTGTTCGGCGGCGAGTTCGGTGGCGAGGCGTCGTGGCTGCTGCCCGCCGCGGTCGTCGGGCTGGTCGCCGGCCTGTGGTTCACGCGCCGCGCGCCCCGCACCGACCGCACGCGGGCGGCGCTGCTGCTCTGGGGCGGCTGGCTGGTCGTCACCGCGCTCGTGTTCAGCTACATGAGCGGCATCGTCCACCCCTACTACACGGTTGCGCTGGCCCCCGGGATCGCCGCGACGCTCGCGATCTCCGCGCGGGAACTCTGGCGCGGCCGGGCGAACTTCGCGGCTCGCGCGGTGCTTGCCGTCATGCTCGCGGTGACGGCGGTCTGGGCGTTCGTCCTGCTCGCGCGGACGCCGGACTGGCAGCCGTGGATCCGCTACGTACTGCTGGTGACCGGCGCCGCCGCGGTCGCGGGCCTGCTCTTCGGCGCCGACCGCGTCCGGCGGCTCGGCCCGGTCGTGGCCGTGCTCGGTCTGTGCGGCGCGCTGCTCGGGACGACGTCCTTCACGTTGGCGACGGCCGCGACCGCGCACTCCGGCGGGACGCCGTCGTCCGGTCCCGCCGTCGCAAGTGGACGCGGCTTCGGCGGCCCGCGCGGCTTCGGCGCGGGGGAGACCGACAGCGCGGTGATCGACCTGCTGAAGGGCACGACGACGAAGTGGGCCGCGGCGCAGAGCGGCGCGATGCAGTCGGCGGGCCTGGCGCTGGCGAGCGGACGGCCGGTGCTCGCGATCGGCGGCTTCAGCGGCAGCGACCCGGCGCCGACGCTGGAGCAGTTCCGGCAGTACGTCGCCGACGGCGACGTCCACTACTACGTCGCCGGTGGCCGGGGCGGCTTCGGCGGTGGCCGGGGGACCGCCGGGGAGATCCAGGCCTGGGTCGAGCAGAACTTCGCGCCGCGCACGGTCGGGAGCACGACCGTTTACGACCTCACTAAATCTGTCGTTTGATCGAAATTAGCGGCCGGATCGGATTGTTTCGAGTGTGTTAACAGTCGGGAATCATTTGGCGCATCCGAGACCGGTGCGGTATCGGCCGATGCGGACAGGTGTTCGAATTCCCCAAGCGTGGCCCGAGGGAGCCGAACGACCGTTCGGATCCCTCGGCTCGCCGTCCGTGATGATCTCGGCACTCCCCGCTGCCGCGGTAACGACCAGGGGCCTCGGGGCGTGCAATTGCACGCGCTCCACGCGCACGCGAACCGTGATCTTGGCCGGGCGGCCGACAGAAAACGGGGTGAGGTTGCTCTCGGGCCACCTGGGTCATGCGGCCTGACCCGGCCGGATGTCACTCGTTCGGAGGCAAAGGGCGGACGTTGTGGGGATCTTGTGCTACTCGCTAGGCTCTCCGCCGGGAGAGGGACAGGGGTGGCTGATCCGGTGCGCCGAGTGCTGGGATTTCACTGGTGGTAGGCGCCTCCTGTCCGCGTTCTCTCGCGATGACCCGATCAGGTTCGGCGGAAGTGAGCAGCGATGACCGTGCGCGGTAGCGCAGCTCGAACAGACCGCCCTGCACGTCGTTACCACCCGTAGTCCCGAGCACCGCAATTCCCCCATTTGGTACGGCTTCACTCCACTTCCCCCGCAACCTGGAGTTCGTTGTGATTTCCCGTCCTCGCCCCCGTCTGCTGACGGTGCTCCTGACTTTGCTGACCCTCGCCGGGGTCACCGCGCTTTCGGGGTGCAGCGACAGCTCCGCCTCCGGCAGCGGCAGCGGCAGCAAGATCACCATCGGGTTCAGTGCCTGGCCGGGCTGGTTCCCCTGGCAGGTGGCGCAGGAACAGGGCCTGTTCGCCAAGAACGGCGTCAACGTCGACCTGAAGTATTTCGACAATTACACCGACAGCATCAACGCCCTCGCCAGTGGCGCCATCGACGCCAACAGCCAGACCCTCAACGACACGCTGTCGTCGGTCTCCGGCGGCGCCAAGCTGTCGATCGTGCTGGTGAACGACAACTCCACCGGCAACGACAAGATCATCGCGCGGGAGGGGATCACCAGCGTCGCCGACCTCAAGGGCAAGAAGGTCGCCGTCGAGCAGGGTGCGGTCGACCACTACCTGCTGCTGCTCGCGCTGCAGTCGGCGAAACTGACCGAAAAGGACATTGAGCTCGTCAACCTCCCGACCGACGCCGCCGCGGCCGCGTTCAAGAGCGGGCAGGTCGACGCGGTCGCCGCGTTCGCGCCGTTCACCTCGACGGCGCTGGAGCGCCCCGGCAGCCGCGCGATCTCCACGTCGGCGGAGTTCCCCGGGGCCATCCCGGACCACCTCGTCACGTCCCAGAAGCTGGTCAAGGACCGCCCGAAGGACGTGCAGGCGCTGGTCAACGCCTGGTTCGAGACGCTGACCTGGATCAAGAACAACAAGGACGCGGCCGTGAAGATCATGGCCAAGCGCGGTGGCGTGTCCGAGGCGGACTACAAGTCCTACGACGCCGGCACCACGATCTTCACGCGGCAGCAGAACATCGACGCGTTCACCCCGGGCGTCACCGCGCAGCACCTCGACTTCCAGGCGAACAAGATCATCGACTTCATCGTCGGTACCGGCCTCGCCCAGCAGCGGCCGTCGCTCGACGGCCTGTTCGACGACCAGTTCGTGAAGGCCGCGCCCCAGTGACCGGTCCGTCCCAGCGCACCACCCCGGCGAGCACGGCCGAGGCGCAGGCCGCCGAGGCACAGGAAGTCGAACACCGGCTCGCCGAGCAGCAGGAAGCCGGCCGGGCGGGCGGCGGACGACCGAACTGGTCGCCGCTGCCCCGCCGGGCTGGGCGGAAACCGTCCGCTTCGCCGCTTTTCTCCCTGCGCACACCGATTTCCGCGGCGTCCCGCTGGACGCTCGCGCTGCTGTCGTTCGCCATCCCGTTCCTCGCCTGGGTCGTGCTGAGCATCAGCGGGGCGGTCGACCCGACGTTCCTGCCGTCCCCGGCCGCGGTGGTCAGAGCCGGTGTCGACATGGCGAGCACCGGCGAGCTCTTCGACGACCTGTGGGCGACGACCCAGCGGGTGCTCGAAGGGTTCGGCCTCGCCGTCGGAGTCTCCGTGCCGCTCGGCATCCTGATGGGCAGCTTCACCGCCGGGCAGGCGTTCTTCGAGCCGCTGATCGGGCTGCTGCGCTACCTGCCGGCGAGCGCGTTCATCCCGCTGCTGATCATCTGGCTCGGCCTCGGCGAGCCGTCGAAGATCGCCATCCTCTTCATCGGCACGGTCTTCTTCAACACGCTGATGACCGCCGACGTCGTCCGCGGCGTGCCCAGCTCGCTCATCGACGTCTCCTACACGCTCGGCGCGCGCCGCGGCGAGGTACTGCGCAAGATCGTCGTGCCGCACTCGCTGCCGGGCATGATCGACGCGATCCGGGTCAACGCGGCCGCGGCGTGGAACTTCGTGGTCGTCGCCGAGCTGATCAACTCCTCGGCGGGCCTCGGCTACCGGATCGTCCGCGCGCAGCGGTTCCTGCAGACCGACAAGATCTTCGCGGTGCTCGTGGTCATCGGGGTCGCCGGGCTCCTCATCGACGTCCTGCTGCGCCTGCTGCGCACGCGGGTCGGGAAGTGGGCGGCATGACGCTGGAACTGCGGAACGTCGCCAAGGACTACACCGTCCGCGGCAAGGTCACCCGCGCGCTCGACGGCGTCGACCTCGAGGTGCGGCGCGGCGAGTTCGTCTGCGTCGTCGGCGCCAGCGGGTCGGGCAAGTCGACGCTGCTGTCGCTGGTGGCCGGGCTGAGCAGGCCGACCGAAGGCGAAATCGTGCTCGACGGCGTGCCGGTGACCGGGCCCGGGCCGGACCGCGGGCTCGTGTTCCAGGCCGGCGCGCTCTACCCGTGGCGCAGCGTCGAGAAGAACGTCGCGTTCGGACTCGAGCTGCTCTCGCTCGACCCGGCCGAGCGGGCCAAGCGGATCGACTGGTACCTCGCCGAAACCGGCCTCGACGGCGTCCGCAAGTCACTGCCGAAACAGCTCTCCGGCGGCCAGAAGCAACGCGTCGCGATCGCGCGCGCCCTGGCTTGCGAACCGGAAGTCCTGCTCCTGGACGAACCGTTCGGCGCCCTGGACGTCCAGACCAAAGAGGACATGCAGGTGCTGATCCGCCAGGTGCAGGCCGACACCGGCACCACGGTGCTGATGGTCACCCACGACGTCGAGGAGGCGGTCTTCCTCGGCGGCCGGGTGGTGGTGCTCGCCTCCGACCCGGGCCGGGTCGCCGCCGACGTCGAGGTGACGCTGCCCGCCGAGCGCGACCTGGTGGTGAAGCGCGAACCGCGGTTCCTCGCGCTGCGCGCCCGGATCGAAGATCTGGTCCGGGAGCAGCACCGGGGCCACGTGAGCCGGGTGGCCGCGGCCGAGTGAGAACGAAAGACGGGAAGGTCGCGGGATGAGACACGGCAGGCCGACCGCGAACCGGGCCGGCGGCGGTTTTCTCGCCCGGCTCGGTATTCGCGGCAAGCTGAACCTGCTGCTCCTGCCCCCGCTGGTCGCGGTGGTGCTGGTGTCGGTGCCGTTCGTGCTGACGCAGGCGAACAGCGCCGGTGCGGCGAGGCAGTCGGCCGCGGTGGCGCGGCACGCGCAGCAGCTCGGCGGGCTGATGTGGCAGCTGCAGCGCGAGCGGCTGCTGACGGGCGCGTTCGTGGCGACGCCGTCGGCGAGCCCGGACCAGATGCTGCAGCAGCAGAAGGTGGTCGACCAGACGGTCGCCGACGTCCGCGGGGCACTGGGCGACGACGCCCCCGACGAGCTTTCCGCGGCGCTGACCCGGATCGGCTCGCTCGCCGAGCTGCGGCAGAACGCGGCCAGCCGCGGCGTCGCGCTCGACAGCGTCGCCCGGACCTACAACGCCGTGGTCGACGCGGTGATCGACGCCGTGCGTCTGGTCCCGCAGCTGACCAGTGACGCCGAGGGCGCACGGGAGCTGACGGCGCTGGACGCGCTGCTGCGGGCGAACGAGGAGAACTCGCTGCGCGCGATGGCCCTCATCGTGACCGCGGTGTCGCCGGACGCCGGCCGGTCCATCCTGGACGACGCGACCCAGCAGGCCCCGATCTTCATCGACCGGTTCGTCAAGCAGGGCGACGACGGTGACGACGCCGAGCGGGCCGCCCAGGTCGTCCGGATCGAGCAGAGCGACGCCGGGCGCCGCGTCGACGAACTCGCCGCCGAGGTCGAGAAGCCCCGTGACGCGGCGGCCACCACGCAGTACGTCGCGGACGTGCTCGCCGCGGCGGACAGCCACGCCGGGCAGCGGAGGCTCGTGCAGGAGCGGGCGATCAACGAGATCGCCGACTCGGCGACCGGGCGTGCCGACAGCGCGACGCAGCTGGCCTGGACGGTCGGTCTCGGCGCCGGCGGGCTGTTCCTGCTGGTGGCCTTGCTCGCCATCGCGGTGTCCCGCTCGATCTCCGGACCGCTGCGCCAGCTGACCACCGCGGCGACGTCGGTCGCCGACCTCGCCGGCACGGAGCTCGTCCGCGTGACCGACACCGAGGAGGCCGAGGAGCAGATTCCGCGCCTGGCCACCATCGACGTCGTCTCCGACGACGAGCTCGGCAAGCTGGCCGCGGCGTTCAACCGGGTGCAGAGCACCGCGGCCGAGCTGGTCGAACGCCAGGCGCTGACCCGGCGCAACACCAGCCTGATGTTCGCGAACGTCGCGAAGCGGACGCAGAACCTCGTCGGCCGCCAGCTGGCCCTGATCGACGAGGTCGAGCGCAACGAGCAGGACACCCGGCTGCTGGCCAGCCTGTACCGGCTCGACCACCTCTCCACCCGCCTGCGCCGGAACGCCGACAACCTGCTCGTGGTGTCCGGCACCCGCGACGAAACCCGGATCGCCGGCCCGATCGAGCTTTCGACGGCCCTGCGCTCGGCCCTCGCCGAGATCGAGGACTACCAGCGCGTCAAGCTCGGCGTCGTCGCGGAGATCCTGCTGTCGTCGGCCCTCGGCGCCGACCTGGTGCTCGTCTTCGCCGAGCTGCTGGAGAACGCGACGTCGTTCTCGCCGCCGGGCTCGATGGTCGAGGTGGACACCATGCTGCTGGCCGACGGTGCCTGCCTGGTCAGCATCGTCGACCACGGCATCGGCATGACCGCGGAGAAGCTGGCCGAAGAGAACCAGCGGCTCGTCGAGCGCGAGCGCCTGGAGCTCGCGCCGACCAGTGTGCTCGGCCTGTTCGTGGTCGGCCGCTTGGCGCGGCGCCACGAGCTGGGCGTCGAGCTGCTCGCGACGCCGACCACCGGCGGCGTCACCGCGCGGCTGACCATCCCGGGTGCGCTGTTCAGCCACCGCAGCGGGCTGCGCCCGAAGCCCGCTGCGGCGCCCGTGATCCCGGCGCAGGCCGTACCGCCGATCGCGGCGCCGCCCCGGCACGCCGCACCGGCCGCACCGGCCGCACCGGCCGCACCGGCCGCTTCGTCCACTTCGGACGACTTCCGGCCGCCGACCCCCGAACCGGTCCGTGACCGGCCCGCCGAACTGCCCGCGCCGGCGATCCCGGCGCTGCTCGGCCACGGCAACGGCTTCCGCTGGTTCCGCGAACTGGAACCGGTGTGGCCGGACGCCGAACCCGACGCCAAACCCGCCGAAGAACCCGAACCCGAGGTCGTCGCGGCGGCGGCGGAATCCCGTGGCGGCCTGCGCCGCCGGGTCCGCGGCGCCCAGCTGCCCAGCCCGGGCACGTCCGCGGCGGTGGCCGGCACCAAGCCGCGGCACGACCCGGAGGCGACCAAGGCCGCGATGGACGGCTTCGCGAGCGCCTTCGCGATGGCCGCCGAAGTCCCCGCGCCGCCTGCCTTCCCGAAGGCGGCCGAAGTCACCGCGCTGACGGCCGGCCCGCCGGCCGCGCCACCCACCGTCGTCACCGCACCCGTGTCACCTCCTCCGGCCCGCGTCCCCGTGGACGCACCGCCGGTGGCCACGGCCCCGATCGCGGCCGCCGCGCAGTCGCGCGACGGCCTGATCCGCCGGGTCCCCGGCGCCCAGCTCGCCCCCGGCCTGCGTCAGCAGACCGAGGGGCGGCCGCTCGCCCGC
This sequence comes from Amycolatopsis sp. lyj-346, assembly GCF_046548975.1. Taxonomy (NCBI): domain Bacteria; kingdom Bacillati; phylum Actinomycetota; class Actinomycetes; order Pseudonocardiales; family Pseudonocardiaceae; genus Amycolatopsis; species Amycolatopsis sp. lyj-346. The sequence continues at coordinate 543,336 of NZ_JAJPWT010000001.1, read as the reverse complement.
GCCGTCGTCAACCGCACCAAGCGGGACCCGGCGGCCGAACGAGCGGCGTTCGACGCGTTCGCCGCAGGCCTCGCCAAGGCGGAGGACGTGACGGCAGACAGCCCGCCCCAAGGCGTGGTCGCCGGTCGTGTGATGGAACGAGGAGAAGAGAGCAGGAAATGAGCATCCCCGCAGCTGGTGTCAGCGTCGAAGCCCAGAACTTCAACTGGCTGGTGAGCCGCTTCGCGCAGCACACCGCGGGCGCGATAGCCGCCATCGCGGTCTCGGCGGACGGCCTGCTGATCGCGATGTCGACGGAGCTCGAGCGCTCCAACGCCGACCGCCTCGCCGCGATCTCCTCCGCCATGCTCGGCCTCGCACACGGCGTCTCCGAAAGCCACCCGCTCGGCGCGCCGGACAAGGTGATCATCGAGCTCGAGCACGGCTACCTGCTCGTCTGCACGATCAGCATCGGCTGCTCGCTCGGCGTCCTGGCGAACAAGCAGGCCAGCCTCGGCACCATCGCGTACGAGATGGCGATGTTCGCCAACCGCGCCACCGAGGTGCTCACGCCCGGGCTCATCGAGGAGCTTAAGAACACCGTCGGCAGCTGAGGGGGAGTGACGCGATGACCGAAGAACCGGACATCTCGCTGCTGCGGCCGTACCTGATGACCTCGGGGCGGGCCCAGCCGGTCGACCAGAGCCTCGAAATCGAGGCCCAGGTCATGACCTCCCGCCTCGGCGCGGCGTCGCACCCGAAACTCACGTTCGAACGCCAGGAAATCGTCTCCCTCTGCCGGAACACGATGTCGGTCGCCGAAGTGGCGGCCATGCTCGGCCTGCACATCGGGGTGGCCAGGGTGCTGGTGGCCGACCTGGCCGAACTGGGCTACGTCGTCGTCCGCCGCCCCGGCAACCACAACTCGCACGACCTCGGCATGATCGAAAGGGTCATTCGTGGACTCGAAGCCATTCACTGAACCGGGCACCCGGCCGCCGGCCCCGGTCAAGATCGTCATCGCGGGCGGCTTCGGCGTCGGCAAGACAACGGCGGTGTCCTCCATCTCGGAGATCAAGCCGCTCACGACCGAGGCGGCGATCACCTCGGTGGCGGCTTCGGTGGACAGCACCGGCCACGTCCCGGCCAAGACCACGACCACGGTCGCACTGGACTTCGGCTGCATCACGATCGACGAAGAGGTCAAGCTGTACCTGTTCGGCACACCGGGCCAGGACCGCTTCGGCTTCATGTGGCAGGACCTGGTCCACGGCGCACTGGGCGCGCTGGTGATCGTGGACACCCGCCGCATGGACGACTGCTACCCGGCCGTCGACTACTTCGAGAACGCGGGCCTCCCGTTCGTGGTGGCGGTCAACATGTTCGACGGCTCGCTCGGCCACAACCTCGAGGACATCCGCTGGGCACTGGCGGTGAGCGACGACGTCCCCCTGATCACCTTCGACGCCCGGCAGAAACTGTCAGTGCGCGACGCGCTGCTGGCGGTACTGCACAACACGTTCAAACGCGCCCGAGCCCAGGCGGGCGCGGGCGCCTGAACAGACTTCGCTACACTGATCCCGGACCCCGCGCGGCGTCCACCCTGTGAACCTCCCCAGGGCCGGAAGGCAGCAAGGATAAGCAGGCTCTGACGGGTGCGCGGGGTCCCCTTCTTTTCGCCTCCTGCTTCGGGGCTTCGCCCCTTCGCCGGGGCTTCTCTTCGTCGTTCTACCCGGGGGCCGAGCCCCCGGACCCCCACGGTGCCTCGCTCGCGGCCTGGCGAGCCCTGCCGCATTTCGGCCTGCCGCGGCTGTGGTGGGACGGGGCTGGGCTGGGCTGGGTTGGGCCTGCGAGCCCTGCCGTGGTTCCGGGGTTCAATGCGCCCCAATGTGGCCTTGGTTGCGTTGGACGCACCGAAGGCCACATTGGGTGCGTTGGACGCACCGAAGGCCACATTGGGTGCGTTGAGCGCACCGAAGGCCACATTGGGTGCACCGAAGGGCGCCTTGGGGGGCTTGGGTGGGTTAGAAGAGGCCTAGGATGTTGTCTGGGGGTTTTGGGGGTGGGGGTGCGTCCGCGTCTGTTATCGGGGATGCCTTGCCCGCCAGTTTTTGCAGCTCCGCGCCGTGTACGCACCTTGCCGGGAATGCTGCCGAGGCCGTTCGCTGTGCTATCTCCGCCGTCGGGAGCTCGGCTGCCGAGGCCGCCAGGACCAGGTTGCCGAAACGGCGGCCGCGCAGCACTCCCGGGTCCGCCAGGAGCAGGACCTGAGGGAAGACTTCGAGCAGGGTCGCCAGGAAACGGCGGGCGAACGGCAGGCCCGAGCCGTCCGTGATGTTCGCCAGGTAGATGCCCCCGGTGCGCAGGATGCCCGCGATCGCCGTCGTCGCCTCCAGCGTTGCCAGGCCGCCGGCCAGCGTTGCGCGCTCGAAAGCGTCGACCACGACCAGGTCCGCCGAGTCCTCCCGGCGCGTCGCGAGGCCTTCGCGGCCGTCCGTCACCCGGACGCGCACACCCGGCACCCGCAGCCCCAGCTGCGCGCGGACCAGCTCCACCAGCTCGCCGTCGGCGTCGAACACCAGCTGCCGCGAGCCCGTCCGCGTCGCCGCGACGTACCGCGGCAGCGTGCAGGCCGCCCCGCCGATGTGGAGTGCGTCCAGCGGGCCCGCCGGCAACCGGTCGACCACGTCCGCGAACCGCCGGACGTAGTCGAACTCCAGGTGGGCGGGGTCGTCGAGGTCGACGTACGACTGCGCGACGCCGTCCACCGACACCAGCCAGGCGTTGCCGCGGCCGGCGTCGCGGACCAGCTCCGCCGTGCCGAACCGCACCGGGTACCGCCCGGGCACCGGCTCGGCCTTCCGCGTGCGGCTCACGGGCACCGAGGTTATCGGGTCTCCGGACGCACGGCGAAGGTTGTCGGTGGTGCCCGGTACTCTCGCCGGGTGGCTCTCGCGCTGTACCGCAAGTACCGTCCGGCGACCTTCGCCGAGGTCGTCGGTCAGGAGCATGTGACCGAACCCCTCCGCACGGCGCTGTCCGCCGGGCGGATCAACCACGCCTACCTCTTCTCCGGTCCGCGCGGCTGCGGCAAGACGTCCAGCGCGCGCATCATGGCGCGCTCGCTGAACTGCGCCAAGGGCCCGACGCCGGACCCGTGCGGCGAGTGCAACTCGTGCAAGGCGCTCGCGCCCGAAGGCTCGGGCAGCGTCGACGTCACGGAGCTCGACGCCGCCAGCCACGGTGGTGTCGACGACGCCCGCGAGCTGCGTGACAAGGCGTTCTACGCGCCGGCCGAGTCGCGCTACCGGGTGTTCATCATCGACGAGGCGCACATGGTCACCACGCAGGGCTTCAACGCCCTGCTGAAGATCGTGGAAGAGCCGCCAGAGCACGTCATCTTCATCTTCGCGACGACCGAGCCGGACAAGGTGCTCACCACCATCCGCTCGCGCACGCACCACTACCCGTTCCGGCTGATCCCGCCGGGCTCGATGCGCAGCCTGCTGGAGCGCAACATCGCGGCCGAGGGCGTCGAGGTCGAGCCGGCGGTGTACCCGCTGGTCATCCGCGCGGGCGGCGGATCGGCGCGTGACACGCAGTCGGTGCTCGACCAGCTGCTCGCCGGTGCCGGGCCGGAAGGCATCTCGTACTCGCGGGCGGTCGCCCTGCTGGGCGTCACCGACGTCGCGCTGATCGACGACATGGTCGACGCGCTCGCGACCGAGGACGCGGCGACGGTGTTCGGCACGGTCGAGAAGCTCACGGAAGCCGGCCACGAGCCGCGCCGGTTCGCGACCGACCTGCTCGACCGGCTGCGCGACCTGGTGCTGCTGCGTGCGGTGCCGGAGTCCGCGGGCGGGCTGGTGTCCGCGCCGGAGGAGGAGCTGACGCGGATGGTCGCGCAGTCCGAGCGGATCGGCCTCGCCACCCTCTCCCGCTACGCCGACATCGTCCACAGTGGACTGCTGGAGATGCGCGGCGCGACCTCGCCCCGGCTCGTGCTCGAGCTGCTGTGCGCGCGGATGCTGCTGCCGTCGGTGACCGACGCGGAGCAGGCCCTGCTGGCCCGGATCGAGCGCCTGGAACGCCGGGCGACGCTGGCGGGCGGCGGCGGCGGACCGGCCGAGGGTGGCGTCGAGCCACCGGTGCGCGCGGCGCCGGAACGCGAGTTTTCGAGGCCTTCGCTGCGCACGGCGCCGACGGGCCCGCCACCGGTGCCGGAGCCGGTCAAGCCGCCCGGCCGCCCGGCCGCCGCCGACCCCGCCCGCCCGCCGTCCGCGGCTCAGCCGGGTGACGGCACGACCGCGGCCGCCACAGCGGCAGCCCAGGCTCCGGCCGGTGGTGGCCAGGCCGCGGCTCAGCCGGGTGATGGCGGTTGGGGAGCCTCGCGCACTCCGGGCGGTGGCGCGGCAACCCAGGCTCCGGGCAGCGGTGGCCAGGCCGGGTCTCAGCCGGGTGATGGCGGTTGGGGAGCGCCGCGTACTCCGGGCGGTGGCGCAGCCGCTGCGGCCGCTCCGGCTCCGGGCGGTGGCGCGCCCGAAGCTCAGCCGGCCGCGGGTGGCTGGGGTGCGGTGCGCACGCCCGGGGGCGGCACGCCCGCCCCTGCGGCAGCTGCTCCCGCCGCCCCGGCGCCGGAAGCCGCGGCCGCCGCGCCCGCCGCGTCGGGTGGGCTGGATGCCGCCGGGATCCGGAACGTCTGGCCGGAGCTCATGACCGCCTTGCGCAAGTTCACCGGCGGCCGCAGCATCGAGGCGATGCTGACGCAGGCGACGGTGGCGAGCGTCGAGGGCAACGCCGTGACGCTGACCCACAAGTCCGAGCCACTGGCCCGCCGCCTTTCCGACCAGGACAACGCCCGCAAGATCGCCGGCGCACTGAGCGACGTCCTCGGCGGCGACTGGCAGGTCCGCTGCGTCCACGGCAACGCCCCGGCCGCGCCCGCCGCCCGCCCCCAGCAGGCGGCACCGGCACCGGAACGGTCGTTCACGCGCCAGTCGGCGGCCGCGGCGCCCGCCGAACCGGCGGCCCGCCCCGCCACCCCGCCGCCCCCGCCGCGGCCCAAGGTGGCGACGTCCGAGCCGGACATCCCGCTGCCCCCGGAACCCTCCGACGAGGACGACGAGGACCTCTACAACGAGGACGCCAGCCCGGCCCCGCCGCCACCCCCGCCCCCGCCGGACAAGGACCCGGACGAGCTGGCCCGCAAACTCCTCTCCGAGCACCTCGGCGCCCGCCCCCTCGACTGAACGCACGCACCCAGAGGGTCGGCTCACGTACCCAGGCAGTCGGCCCGCGTACCCAGAGGGTCGGCTCGCGTATCCAGCCGGTCGGCTCACGGGCCGACCTTCCAGGTACGCGGGCCGACTTCCCGGGTACGCGGGCCGACTCTCCGGGTACGCGGGCCGACCATCCAGGTGGCCGCGGGTCGAGCAGTGACCGAACCTTGGCCGTCCCGTGGCTCAGGAGGCCAGGTAGGCCTCGATCGCCGCGGTGATCGCCGCGGCGAACTGCGCGCGGCCCTGCGCGGTCGTCATCCGGGCCGCCTCGGTCGCGTTGCGCATGTTGCCGCACTCCACCAACGCCGCCGGTCGTGTCGACAGGTTGAGGCCGGCCAGGTCCGCGCGGCCCGACAGGCCGTTCGTGCCGATGTAGTTCGCCGCGCTGAAGCCGCTCGTGCGCATCGTGTCGCGCAGCGTCTGGGCCAGCCGAGTCGACGGTTCCCCCTGCGCGGCGTTCAGCGGCGGTGCCGAGTACGCGACGTGGAAGCCGGTCGCCCCGGCCGCGTCCGAGCCGTCGGCGTGGATGGAGACGACCGCGTCCGCGTTCGCCTCGTTGCCGATCGCCGCGCGGCGATCGACGCAGGGGCCGACCCCGGTGTCGTCCTGTCGCGTGTAGACAACCCTGATTCCCTTGTCCGCCAACGCTTTTCCCACTCGCTGCGCGACGTCGAAGGTGAACGCGTGTTCGGGGTAGCCCGCGTTGGTCGCGGTGCCGGTGGTGTTGCACGGCTTGGTCCGCCCGCGCCCGGCAGGCACCTGGCGGTTGATCTCCGCCGGGTGGGCGCCGTTGCCGCCGTTGTGCCCGGGATCCAGCACGACGACCTTCCCGGCGCCCGACGAAGGCGAAGGCGAAGGTGACGGCGACGCGACCGAAGTAACCGGCGTAACCGACGGAACCGGCGAGGGCGAAGACGGCGACGTGGGCGTCACCACCGAAGCGGGCGCCGCCGGAGCGTCGTCGGAGCAGCCGGTGAGCAGCAGGGCACCGGCCAGCAGGAGGGAGGCAGTCGCGCTTCGCACGGCGACCACGGTGCCACAGCCCGCCACTTCGCGTGGCGCGACTACCCTGGTGGGGACACAGGCGTGCAGAGAGGACCGAGTGCGATCATGGCCCAACCCGGCGGCGGCTTCGACCTTTCCCAGCTGATGCAGCAGGCGCAGCAGATGCAGCAGAAACTCGTCGAAGCCCAGGAAGAGCTGGCCAACACCGAGGTCACCGGCACGGCAGGCGGCGGACTGGTCACCGCGACCGTGTCCGGTGACAGCCAGCTGAAGAACCTCCAGATCGACCCGAAGGTGGTCGACCCGGACGACGTCGAGACGCTGTCCGACCTCATCGTCGCGGCGGTCCGCGACGCGTCGGCGAGCGCGCAGAAGCTCACCGAACAGAAGCTCGGCCCGCTGGCCGGCGGGCTCGGCGGCGGTGGCGGCATGCCGGATCTCGGCAGCCTCGGCTTCGGCGGCTGACGAACTTGTACGAAGGTGTCGTCCAGGACCTGATCGACGAGCTCGGGCGCCTGCCCGGGGTCGGGCCGAAGAGCGCCCAGCGGATCGCGTTCCACCTGCTGGCCGCGGACCCGGTGGACATCTCGCGGCTGCAGGACGTACTCGGCAAGGTCAAGGAGGGCGTGCAGTTCTGCGAGGTCTGCGGCAACGTCTCCGAGCACCCGAAGTGCCGCATCTGCCGCGACGAGCGCCGCGACCTCACGGTCATCTGCGTGGTCGAGGAGCCGAAGGACGTGCTGGCGGTCGAGCGCACCCGCGAGTTCAAGGGCCGCTACCACGTCCTGGGCGGCGCGCTCGACCCCCTGTCGGGCATCGGGCCGGAGCAGCTGCGGATGCGCGAGCTGCTCAAGCGCATCGGTGAGGCGGACATCAAGGAGATCATCATCGCCACCGACCCCAACACGGAGGGCGAGGCGACGGCGACCTACCTGGTCAGGATGCTGCGGGACTTCCCGGGCCTGAGCGTGACGCGGCTGGCGTCGGGCCTCCCGATGGGCGGTGACCTGGAGTTCGCGGACGAGCTGACCCTGGGTCGCGCCCTGTCGGGTCGCCGGGTGCTCTAGCCGTCCCCCCGGTCGAGGCGTGGTCCGGCCGCCGTCCCCGGCCTCGCTACACTGACCCGCGCACAGCCGAGGGGGACGGATCAGATGGCGACGGTCGTGGTTCAGGAAAAGGCGGTCGAGCGCACCTTGCCGGCGCCACTCTGGTGGGTGGTGCTGTCCGGGACACTGCTGCTGGTCGCCTTCGCGGTCTACACGGTCTGGGCCGGAGTCTGGACGAAATCCGGGATCTACCTCGAAGACTTCAATTCCTATGTGGCGACCGGCGACGCCGCGCGCGCTGGGATGCCTCTGTACGAGCCGGGTGTCTCGCACCTGCCGACGATCGGCGGCACGTTCAAGTACACGCCGTTCGCGGCCGGGGTGTTCGTCCCGCTGACGGTGATCCCGCAGCTGCTGCTGCCGTTGTTCGCCGAGCTGGTGAACCTGTTCTCGCTGCTGGTCGTCGTCTGGGTTTCGCTGGGACAGCTGGGGTACGCGCGTGACAACGGCCGGGTGGCGGCGACGGCGGCACTGACCGCGCTCTCGCTTCCCCTGCAGCCGGTGCTGATCAACTTCACCACCGGCCAGGTGAACCTGCTGCTGCTCATGCTGGTGCTGGTGGACCTGGCCGGCCGCAACCGCTGGTGGACCGGGGCCGGCGTCGGCTTGGCGGCCGGGATCAAGCTGACCCCGGCGATCTTCGTGGTGTACCTGCTGGTGACGCGCCGCTTCCGCGCCGCGGGCGTGGCGGTGGCCGCCTTCGGCGTGACAGTCCTGGCGGGCTTCGTGGCCCTTCCGCGTGACTCGGCGGCGTTCTGGTCGGCGAACTTCGCGGACCCCTCGCGTATCACGGGCGACAACGACGCGATGTCGCCGCAGAACCAGTCGATCCGCGGTGCGCTGGCCCGGCTGCTGGACATCGCGGACGTCCCGGGCATGGTCTGGATCCCGGTGGCCGCGGTGGTCGCGCTGGCGGTCTTGTGGATCGCCGTGCGGGCGCACCGCCAGGGCCGTGAACTGCTGGCGCTGAGCGTCGTGGGCGCGTTGATGGTCCTGGTGACGCCCTGGACGTGGACGCACTACTGGGTGTGGTTCATCCCGTTCTTCGTGATGGCGGCGTGCGCGGTCCACCGTTCGCGCACGTGGTGGCCGGCGGCCCTGCTGGTCGTGGCCTACCTGCTCTTGTTCCCCTGGAAGGTGGCCACGGGCCGCGCGGACGTGCCGGTGGTGGGCCTGGTGATCCTCCCGGAGGACTACTCGCCCTTGGCGCAGGCCGTGGCCCACACGCTCTACGTCGTCATCGCACTGGCGCTGCTGCTGGTCTCGGCGTTCTGGCCGGCCTGGCTCACCCCGGCGGCGTCGGACGACCACGAAATCGGCGAGCTCACCGGTCGAAGCGGCGCAGGTCGTACCGGTCCATCAGCTTGATCACCTTGTTCGCGTACTCCGGGTCGGTGGCGTACTTGCGGGCCACCGCCCGGATGAACGCGTCCGGGTCCTTCCGCACCGGCAGCGCCGCCGCGTAGTTCGACGAAGTCGTCAGCAACCGGCCGTAGTCGCGGAACGAGTCCTCGATCGAGGCGTAGGCCCGGAAATACGCGTCCACCGGGTGGCACGGCGCCGGAATGCACTCCGTGGTCGGGTACCGGGCGCAGCGCAACGCGATGGGCCCCGGGCTCGTCGGCGTCACGCACTTGAAGCCGAAGTGGTTGAGCTCGGCCGTGGACAGCTTGCTGCGGCCCCAGTTCGACTCCAGGATCGACTGCGCCACCGTCACCGACGCCGGGATGTCGTACGCCGCGTGGATCGCGCGCGCGATCGGGCCCGCCGCGCCGACGTACGTCTCCTGGAAGCCCGACGTCAGCGCGGCGTCACGAACCGCGCCCTGGTCGATGGGCGGGACCGCCACCAGCGCGGCCGCCAGTCCGATGTGGATCATGGCGACAATTTGCCCGGCTCACCCCCGGAAAAACCGGAGGTCACCCGGACGAAGGACTCAGCAGTAGCCGAGCTGCGCCAGGGTGTCCACGACGATCTCGGAGGGGTGGTACTTGTCCATCCAGGACTCGCCGCGCCGGTTCTGGTACGTGTCGAGGAAGTTCTGCAGCTTGTCGCCGCGCATTTCGGTCAGCACGACCGTCTCGCCGAGGTGCTGCGGCGTTTCCGTGCGCTCGCGGTGCACCGCGCAGGGCAGGCCGAGGTAGTAGCACTCCGCCGAAAGACCACCCGAATCGGTGACGACGTACTCGGCGCGCGCCACCAGCGGCAGGAACTTCAGGTACCGCATCTTCGGCTGGACGATGAACTGGTCGTCGAAGATGTTCCCGATGCCCAGCGAGCGGATCTTCTCGCGTTCCGGCGCGCCGGCCATGTACAGGATCGGCATCTTGCGGCTCTGCTCGCGCAGGATCTCCAGCGCCTCGCGGTACTTGTCCGGGCGCGAGACCAGCTCGAAGCGGTGCAGCGTGGCCAGGCCGAACTTCTCCGGCAGGTTCGGCACGTCCAGCGGCTGGTTGATGGCGAGGCGCATGGCGTCGATCGCCGTGTTCGCCTCGGTGTCGACGACCACGCCGCGGGCGTTGCGCAGGTTGTTGACCTCGCGGATGCTCGGCGCGAAGTGGATGTCGACGATCTTCGCCGCGATCTTGCGGTTCAGCTCCTCCGGCAGCGGCGAGAGGATGCTGCCCGACCGCGCGCCCGCCTCGACGTGCCCGACGCGGGACTTGAGGATCCGCTTCCCGATCAGCGAGCCGTACGGCGTGGTGAACGTGTCGCCGTGCACCAGCACCAGCGGCGGGCGGCCGTCTTCGGTCAGGGCGGCCCGCAGCTCGTGGCGACGGCTCCACGCCGTCCGCAGCACCTGCGCGGCCCAGCCCGGCACCTGCGCCGGCGACTCGAGGTTGTGGGCCTTGTCCTCCGGCACCAGCCAGACGTCCGGCTCCGGCATGTTCAGGTCCGCGAGGACGTCGGCGACCTCGTCGACGTGCTGGGCGGTGAACCAGATCTTGGGCCGCATCCCGCGCTCGCGGATCCCGTGGTAGACGGGCGCGATCTTGATCAGTTCCGCGGTGGTGCCGAGAATGAAGGAAATCACCGTGAAAGCCCATTTCTGGTCGGGTGCGGTTGCGTAAGGATACTGGCCGACCCGGCGCGCGGGCCGCCGGGTAGCCTCGGCACGGTGAGTGCGAACCCGCTCCTCCCCTCGCTCAGCGTCGTGATCCCGGTCTACAACGAGCAGGACTGGATCGAACGCAGTGTCGGCGCGCTGCTCGCTTCGGCATCGGCCGCGAGCTGGCCGATCGAGGTCGTCGTGGTCGACGACGGCAGCACGGACGCCACGCCGTCCCGGCTCGACGACCTGCGCGAACGCCACGGCATCACCGTCCTCGGCCAGGCCAACTCCGGCCGGTTCGAGGCGCGGCGGGCCGGCATCGCGAAGTCGTCCGGCGAGTGGGTCGCGCTGCTCGACAGCCGCGTCATCGTCGACGAGCACACCCTGACGTTCCTGCGCGACCAGCTCGTGGAGCACCCCGAGCGCGCGGTCTGGAACGGCCACATCAACGTCGCGTCCGAGCACAACCCGTACGCCGGGTTCATGGCCGGCCTGGTCAAGGTGCCCTGGCGCAAGTACTGCGCGAACCCGCGGCTGATGTCGTACGGCATCGACGAGTTCGACGTCTACCCGAAGGGGACGACGTTCTTCTGCGCCCGCCGCGGCCTCCTCGAAGGCTCGGTGACGGCGTTCGCGTCGCTGTTCGACGACCTCCGCTTCGCCAGCGACGACACGCGCATGCTGCGCTGGATCGCCGAGCACGAGCGGATCTGGCTGGCGCCCGAGCTGTCGGCGACCTACAACGGGCGCGACTCGTTCAAGAAGTTCACGCAGCAGGCCTACTTCCGCGGCACGACCTACGTGGACTCCTACATCGCCTCGCCCGGTCCGGCGCGCAACGCCCTGTTCGGCGCGCTCGCCGCCGGTGTCGTCGGCCTGGTCTTCGCCGCGAAGAAGCCGAAGACCACGTTGGCCGCCGGTGTCCTCGGCGCGGTCGCCGCGGGCGAGGTCGTCAAGAAGTGCGGCGCGACCGGCCCGGAGGCCCGCGCGGTCACCAAGCTGCTGCCGGTGTTCGCCGGGGGGTTCGGCGCCGGCGTCCTGCGTGGACTGGCGATGGCCGTGCGGGCCCAGCTCCGCCGCCGATGAGCACCGAAGTGGACACGCCGGCCGCCGCGCGCAGCGGGCGCACGACCGCGGGCAGCCTCGGTGGCTCGCTGATCGTGTCCATCGGGCTCGGCTACCTGCTCACGGTCGCCTGCCAGCGGCTGCTGCCGCCGCAGGAATACGCCGTCTTCGTCACCTTCTGGGGCCTGGTGATGGGCCTCGGCAGCACGCTGTCGCCGCTGGAGCAGGAGCTTTCCCGCCAGTCCGCCGTGGCCGCGCTGGCCGGGGGCAAGGCGGGCCGCCCGGCGCTGCGGGCGGTCGCCGTCGGCATCCTGGTCGCGGCCGCTTTTTCGCTCGCTCTGCTGATCCCGCCGGTCAACGAAAAGCTCTTCCGCGGCGACTGGTCGCTGGCACTGATCGTGCTGTGCGGCGGCGTCGCGTTCGCCTGCCAGTTCGGCACGCGCGGGCTGCTCATCGGACAGCACAAGGTGAAGGCCTTCTCGCTGCTCGTGGTCGCCGAACCGGCGATCCGGGCGCTGATCCTCGGCGTGCTGTTCGTCTCGGTCGCCTACAACGTCGTCTCGCTGGCGATCGCGGTCGCGGCCGGCTCGTTCGCCTGGCTGCTGTTCGCGCGCCCGGCCCGGCAGCTGCTCGACCCGCACGTCGAGGGCGACGGCTGGGGCGTCACGTCCCGCCGGATGAGCATGCTCCTGGTCGGCGCGGCCCTGACGGCGGCGGTCATCACCGGCTACCCGGCGCTGGTCGGCCTGCTGGCCCCGGGCGGCGACGGCGACCGCGTCGGCTCGCTGTTCGCGGCGCTGGTCATCGCGCGGCTGCCGCTGACGCTGATCGGGCCGGTGCAGTCGCTGGCCGTGCCGTTCGTCGTCCGCCTGTCGGTGACGGAGGAGGGGCGCCACCGGCTGCGCCGCGTGCTCGCCCTCGGCGCGGCGGGATCGCTGGTGCTGGGCGCACTCGGCGCGCTGGTCGGGCTGTGGCTCGGCCCGTGGGCGGTCCGGTTCGTCAGCGGCCCGGGCTACGACATCGACGGCTGGTCGGTGGCCGGGCTCGTGTGGTCGTCGGTGCTGCTGGTGCCGATGCAGCTGCTCACGGCGGTGCTGGTGGCGCGTACGCAGGCGAAGCTGGTGCTGGTGACGTGGGCGGTGGTCACGGGTACGGCGTCGTTGGTGCTGCTGTTCCTGCCGGGTGACACGGTGTTCCGCGCGGTGGTCGCGCTGGCGGTCGCGCCGACGCTGGGGCTGGCCGTGGTGCTCGCGTTCGTGCTTCGCCGGGCGCCGAAGCCGGTCGAGTCCGGCTCGGAAGCCACCTGAGGTTCCTCCCGCGAGCAAACCGGCCCGGGATCCGACATCGGTGACCGCGACCGCAGTCAGCCTCGCGGCGGGGTCTGCGGCAGGTCCAGCCGGTACACGCTCACCGTTCCCGCGCTGAACTGCTTCGTCAGGCCCGGCAGGCCCGTCAGCCTGCTCAGCCCCGGGGCCAGGCTGTAGGTCAGCTTGCCCGTCCAGTGGCGGCCGTCCGTGCCGACCGTCGGGGCCGATGAATCCACGTACACCCAGCGGACGTTCTTCGCCCGCAGGATGCTCTGGACCTCGGGGTCCTCCGGGTAGTAGTTGAACATCGCCAGCAGGGTGATGTTGTCCTGGATGGGGCTGTGGCCGTCCGGGACGATGTTGAGGATCGGCAGGTCGTAGTCGACGTACAGCAGCGTCGAGCCGTCGTTCGCGTTGTTGAGGATCGTCTCGCCCGGGGCCGCGTGCTCGTGCAGCCACTTGGCCGCCGCGTCGTCCGCGTCGTCGTAGCGGACGAACTGCGGGGCCGCGTAGCGCTGGCTGAGGGACAGCGCGCCGGTGTTCATGTAGCCGCGGAACGACGTCACGGTCAGCACGCCGAGCAGCACCACGATCAGCCCGAACGCCACCGCCGGCCGGAACCGCGCCGGGACCGGGTTGCGGGCCTTCACCGCGACGACGAACAGGCCCAGCGCCACGAACAGGACCCCCGCCAGCGGCGGGATCAGCAGGTAGACGTGGGTGTCGAGACGGTTGGCGACCCGGTAGTAGTAGCGGCCGATCATCGCGCCGAAGCCCGAGTTGGGCGAGTAGTGGAAGCTCACCATGACCGTCGCCCAGAACAGCCAGGCCGTCAGCAGCGGCCACGCCCGCCGCGAAAGCAGCGTGGCGACGACGCCGGCCAGGCCCAGCAGACCGAGCACCAGCTGGCCGATCGTGCCGCTCGGGTCGAAGTAGCCGCCGTAGGGCAGCCGGGCGACCAGCTCGAACGACGCGCCCAGCTGCGTGCCGCGGATGTTGGCCGGCGCGTCGACCACCGAGCCGTTGCCGAGCCGCAGCAGCGCCAGCACGTTCGGGATGATGAGGACGACGCCGACCACGCCCGCCAGCGCGAGCGGCAGCAGCGCGCGGACGAAGGCGAGCCGGCCCGCCTTGGTGAACAGCAGGCCGATCATGGCCGCGACCGTCGTCAGCGCGATCGAGGTCAGCGCGCTCGGGTGCAGGTTGAAGGCACCGGCGGCGGCGACGCCGACCAGCACCGCGCGACCCCAGTTCCGCTTGCCGAGCACCAGCATCACGGCGACGAGCCCGGGCATGAGCGTCATCGCGGCCGCGTTCGGCAGCACGCCGCCGTCGTGGGCGAAGGCGACGCCGGGGCGGTACAGCTGCACGGAGACCAGCGCGGCCACGCCGGCCGCGAGCTCGACCCAGCCGCGGCCGAGCCGGCCGTGCCGGAGCACCGCCGCGGTCAAGGCGGCCACCGACAGCGGCAGCACGACCACGGAGAACACGACGGTCGCCAGGTTCAGGGACAGCATCGTGTCCCCGAAGATGTCGGTGAGCAGCGCGCAGACGTCGGTGAAGCCGGGCGGGTAGAACTGGACGTTGGTGTCGTGCACGACGTCGATCGGCAGGATCTGCCACGGCGCGGCCTTGCCGGTGAAGTGCGTGAAGGCGGTCAGCACGGCGTGCGTGACGGTGTCGTGCTCCTGGGTCGGCGTCTGCCACGACCCGAGACCCTTGTGCCACATGCGGATGCCGAGGCCGACGCCGGCGACGGCGACGAGCGCGCCCAGCACCTGGGCGACCGTCCCGGCCCGGCCGGTGAGCGTGCGCAGCCGCGGGTCTTCGGCGGGCTCGGCCGGTTCAACGGCCGCGCGGCGGCGGCGGACCAGCCACCGCACCCCGCCGAGCACGACCAGGACGACCCCGAGCGCGACGGCCGCGGTCAGCAGGCCGAAGCGGAGTCCGGTGACCCCCGTGAACAGGGACACCAGCAGGACGAACCCGGTGGTCAACGGGGCCGAAAGGCCCGCGAGCCACAGCCGTTCGCGGATGCCGGCGACCAGGAGAATCGAAAGCCCGGGGAGCAGCACCACCAGGATTCCGACAGCCAGCCGGACAGCTTCGGACAGCATGCATTCTCCGATCAACAAAGCCGCCAACGCCCGGAGTCTATGGGTGGCCGCGGTCCGCCCAGGATGCGGGTGACCAGCGAGCTGACGTGCACGGTAGCGTGGCCGCCGTCCGGAACGGCGTGCACCGCGGTTGCGGAACCGGTCACGGCGGAAAATGGGGTGGAAGAATGGGTTTTCTGCTCGTTCTGGCCGCTTTTTGGCTGCCGGGCGCCGTTTTCGGCGTGGCGATCGGCCTGCGCGGCTGGACGCTGGGCGCGGCGGCGCCGGTGCTCACCTTCGGGATCGTGGCCCTCGCCGTCCCGCTGCTCGGTGGCACGGGCATCCGCTGGACCGCGCTCTCCGTGACACTGTGGACGCTCGCGGTGTCGGCCGCCGGCTTCGGCGTCACCTGGGCGGTGAGCCGGTTCACCCGGCGACGACGGCCGGACGCCGAGGCGGCTCCGCCCGAGCGCCCGCGGTGGTCGTGGCGCGCACACGCGCTGACGGCGCTCGGCGTCGCCGCGGGCATGGCGGTCGGCGCGCTCACGGTGCTGCGTGGCATTCCTGCCCCTGGCACGGTCAACCAGGACTGGGACGCCGCGTTCCACGCGAACCTCGTCCGCTGGATCGCCGAACGCGGTGACGCACGCCCGTCGACCATCGGCACCATCGCGAACCTGCCGGACGAAACGCACTACTTCTACCCGGACACCTACCACGCGCTGCTCGCCCTGCTCTTCGGCAAGGGCGGGCTGACCGTGATGCCGCTGCTGAACTTCGCGTCCATCGCCGTCACCTTCGCGGTGCCGCTCGGCGTGGCCGCGATGTGCCGCGCGTGGCGGATGCCGCCGGTGACGGCCGCCGCGGCCGCCGCCGCTTCCGCCTGCTTCACCTCGTTCCCCTACGACCTGTTCTGGCACGGCCCGGTCTGGCCGTACGCCGCCGGCGTCGCCCTGGTCCCGGCCACGCTCGCGGTGGTCCGGCTGCTGCTCGAGCCGGGCGGGGCCACCGGTCCGCTGGCCGTCGGCGTCGGCGTCGCCGGCCTGGCGGCGCTGCACACCAGCGTCGTGTTCGTCCTCGCCGTCTACGGCGTCCTCATCCTGGCCGCCGTGCTGTTCAAGTTCGAGCCGATCGACTGGCGGCGGGCCTGGCCGTCGCTGGCGGCGGCCGCCCTGCTCGCCGCCGGGCTCGGCCTGCCCCAGGTCCTGCCCTCGCTCTACAACGCCGGCGGCGTGACGTCCGCGGTCTGGGCGAACGCGGCGACCATGACCGGCGCGGTGGGGCAGACGGTCACGTTCTCGCCGATGGCGAGCTTCCCGCAGTGGTGGATCGGCCTGCCCGCGATCGTCGGCGTCTTCCTGCTGGTCCGGCACCGGCGGATGCTCTGGCTGGTCGCCGCGTACGTCGTGCTCGGCGGCCTGTACGCGGCCACGGTGTCCATGGAGAACAGCCTGGTCCACCTGCTGAGCGGGCCGTTCTACAACGACAACTACCGGCTCGCGGCCCTGCTGCCGATGATCGGCGCGGTCGGCTTCGGCGAGTTCGTCTACACGGCGACGGCGTGGTTCGCGGCGAAGGTCCGGCCCCGGCTGCCGAGGCTGCACCCGGCCGCGCCCGTCCTGGCCGGCGTGGTCCTGCTCGCGGCGGTCATCGGCGGGTTCAGCCGCGGGTACGTGTACCTCAACTCCGTCCACGTGAACATCGCCTACCGGGGCTTCCCCGCGGTGAGCGCGGACGAAGAGACGGCGTTCGCCTGGCTGGCCGGGCACACGGTGCCCGGCGAACGCGTCCTGAACGACCGCCTCGACGGGTCCGTCTGGATGTACGCGCTGCAGGGGGTGCAGCCGACCCAGTGGAACTACTACGGCGCCCCGCGCACCAGCGACGTCGGCTACGTCAGCGCGTTCGCGAACCGGCTGGAGACCGACCCGCGGGCCCGGAAGGTCCTGCGGGAGCTCAAGGTCCGCTACGCCTTCGTCGGCCAGGGCAACGCCGTCCCCGACCAGCGCAACGATCCCGGCCTCCTGAACCTGGACACCGCACCCGGGTTCAAGCTGGTCTACCGCAACGCCGGTGCCTCGATCTACGAGATCGCGGGCCAGCAGGACGTCGTCACGGCCGGCGCCGCACCCGGGTCCACAGCCGGTGACCGGTAGTGAAGGGTTAGAGTGATCGCGTGTCTGCGACCTCGGTGACCAGCCGCCGCGTGCTCATCGTGATGCCCGCCCTCAACGAGTCGGCGAGCGTCGCGTCGGTCATCGAGCAGGTCAAGCGCGCCCTCCCGAACGGTGATCTGCTGGTCGTCGACGACGGCTCGGTGGACGACACCGCCAAGCTGGCCCGCGCCGCGGGCGCCGAGGTGGCCCGGCTCGCCGTGAACCTCGGGGTCGGCGGCGCGATGCGCACCGGCTTCCGCTACGCCGCCGCCCGCGGGTACGACGTCGTCGTGCAGGTGGACGCGGACGGCCAGCACGACCCCGACGAGCTCGACGCGCTGCTGCGCGGCCTCGACGACGCGGACATCGTGATCGGCTCCCGGTTCGCCGGCAAGGGCGCCTACAAGGCCAGCGGGCCGCGCAAGTACGCCATGGTCGCGTTGTCGATCGTGTTCTCGCGGCTGGCGAAGACCCGGCTCACCGACGTCACGTCGGGCTTCAAGGCGATGGGGCCGCGCGCGATCCGGCTGTTCGCCGGCTACTACCCGGCCGAGTACCTCGGGGACACGGTCGAATCGCTGGTCATGGCCATCCGGGCCGAGCTGACCATCAAGGAGATCCCGGTCATCATGCGCGAGCGCGCGGGCGGCACGCCCAGCCACTCGCCCGTCAAGTCGGCCGTCTACCTGGGCCGCGCCGGGCTCGCGCTGCTGCTCGCGCTGGTCCGCCGCCGCCCCGCGGTCGACTCCTCAGACTCGGCATAAGGAGCTCGGGAAGATGGAAGGTTGGCGCGTCCTCAGCATCGTCGTCGCCTGCGTCGTGCTGTTCGTCGTCCTCGAGATGATGCGGCGGCGCAAGCTGCGTGAGAAGTACGCGGGCGTGTGGCTGATCGTCGCCATCGGCGTCGTGGTGCTGGCCGCGATCCCGGCGGCCGCGAAGTTCCTCGCCGGGCTGACCGGGGTGGAAACCCCGTCGAACTTCGTGTTCCTCCTCGCCGGCGTCGTGCTGGCGCTGGTGTCGCTGCACCTGTCCACCGAGACCGGGCACCTCGAAGAAGAAGTGCGCACGTCGGTCGAGGAAATCGCGCTGCTGCGCTGCGAGCTCGAGGACACCCGGCGCGAGCTGGCGAGCCGGATCGCCGAGCTGGAAGCGAAGACGGCGGCCCCCGACGACGTCAAAGGGCTCCCCGAGGTCGAGCGCGTCAGCAAGTGACGCCCTGATCGAGGCCCTGCTCGCGGCCCCCGCCCGGCTGGGCCGGGTGCGCGTGCTGGCCATCGACGGCCCGTCGGGCGCCGGCAAGTCCACGCTCGCCACCCAGGTCGTCGCCGGGCTGACCGCCCGCGGGTGCCGGACGGCCCTGGTGAGCACCGACGCCTTCGCCACCTGGGACGATCCGGTCGCGTGGTGGCCGCGGCTCGTCGGTGGCGTCCTGCGTCCCCTGGCCGACGGCGAGCCGGGGGCGTACCGGCGAATGGACTGGTCCACCGGGGCACCCCGGCCGGGTGAGCTCGTCCGGGTGGCCGTGCCCGATGTCCTGGTGCTGGAGGGGGTTTCCAGCGGCCGGACTTCGGTAAGACCCCTGCTTTCCCACCTCTGCTGGCTCTCCGGTGGCTCCGCCGCCGAGCGGCTGGCCCGGGCCGTCGACCGGGACGGCGCGGCCGCACGGGCCGCATTGGCGCGCTGGCAACGGTTCGAGCGCGGCTGGTTCGCCGTCGACGGCACCCTTGAGGCCGCCGGAACCCGACTTTCGTAGGAGAGTGGGTGATCACGCTACGTGTCCAGGCCGGTCCGAATCGATTAAGCGGTGTGTAACTGAATACACGATCGGACCACCGCTGGTACCGCCATCTGAGTCATGGATCGGGTACTGGGTGCAGCCGTTGCCCGCAAATGGTCACATTCTGTCGTGATTTACGGACACATTGCGGTCAAATCGACGTCCACGTAGCGCGATCGTAACCTCACGTGCTTAAGTGCGGGCCGAGTTCCCGCTAGTGTCGGCGAGCACACCGATCGTCCGTCGAGTTCCTGACCGACCGGACGGTGACTTTGAACCCGAACATCTCCCAAGGGGTGCCAGATGCAGCAATTGCGGCTGACCCGAACACGCCGCGTGGCCCTGATCGGGCTCGCCGGCGCGCTCGCGGTTTCGCTGTCCGCCTGTGCGGAATCCAAGCGCGAAGAGGGCGCGGGAGGTGGTACGGGGGGCACGATGATCTTCGGGACGGCTGGTAACCCGAAGATGTTCGACCCGATCTTCAACGACGAGGGCGAGACCTTCCGCGTCACCCGGCAGATGTACGACACCCTGATCCAGAACAAGCCGGGCACCGCCGACCTCGAGCCCTCGCTGGCCGACAAGTGGGAGCCCAGCAACGAAGGCAAGACCTGGACCTTCTCGCTCAAGCAGGGCGTGAAGTTCTCCGACGGCACCGCCTTCGACTCGGCCGCGGTCTGCTTCAACTTCGACCGCTGGTACAACATGAAGGGCGCTGCCGCCCAGAGCCAGATGATCTACTACGCCGACGTCTTCAGCGGCTTCGCCAAGAACGAGAGCGACGACTACGGCGACCCGGTCTACAAGAGCTGCGAAGCCAAGGACCCGGCGACCGCGGTCGTGAACCTGAACCGGGCGAAGGGTGCCTTCCCGGCGGCCTTCACGCTCCCGTCGTTCGCGATGCAGAGCCCGACCGCGCTCAAGCAGTACAAGGCCGACGAGGTCGTCCAGTCCGGCGACTCGTTCACCTACAGCGAGTACGCGAACAAGCACCCGGTCGGCACCGGCCCGTTCAAGTTCGAGAGCTGGGACCAGGGCAAGGGCGAGATCACCCTGGTCAAGAACGACACCAGCCCGACCGAGACGGCCAAGCTCGACAAGCTGATCTTCAAGGTGATCCCGGACGAGAACGCCCGCAAGCAGGCGCTCAAGGCCGGTGACATCCAGGGTTACGACTACCCGGCGCCCGCGGACTACGGCCTGCTGCGCAACGAGGGCGAGCAGGTGCTGGTGCGCCCGCCGTTCAACGTGCTCTACCTGGGCATCAACCAGTCCGGCCCGGCCGGTGAGAAGCTGAAGGACGTCCGCGTCCGCAAGGCGCTCGCCTACGGCATCAACCGCGAGCAGTTCGTCAAGAGCAAGCTGCCCGAGGGCGCCGAGGTGGCCCCCGAGTTCGTGCCCAAGACGATCTCCGGCTACACCGACGAGGTCACCAAGTACCCGTTCGACCAGCAGAAGGCCCGGCAGCTGCTCCAGGAAGCCGGCGCGACGGACCTGACGCTGAAGTTCTACTACCCGACCGAGGTCACCCGGCCGTACATGCCGAACCCGGCGGACATCTTCACCTCGGTCTCCGAGGACCTGAAGGCCATCGGCGTCAAGATCGAGCCGGTCGCCAAGCCGTGGAACGGTGGCTACAAGGACGACGTCCAGAAGTTCGGCAAGCACGACCTCCACCTGCTCGGCTGGACCGGTGACTACAACGACGCCGGGAACTTCGTCGGCACCTTCTTCGGCCGCAAGAAGCCGGAGTTCGGGTTCGACAACCCGCAGCTGTTCCAGGCGCTCGCCGCCGCGGACGCTTCGCCCGCCGGCGACGCGCACGCCAAGGCGTACCAGGAAGTCAACAAGCAGATCATGGACTACCTGCCCTCCATCCCGATCTCCTACGGCCCGCCCGCGATCGTGGTCGGTCCGAAGGTCAAGGGCCTGGTCGCCAGCCCGCTGACCGACGAGCGGTTCAACACCGTGACCGTGAACTGAGAAGTTCCACGCCGCGAGGCATGGGGTGGGTGCTACCGCGCCCACCCCATGTTCCGTACTCAGCGGGCTGCCACCTAAGGACTGCAAGTGCTCCGTTTTCTCATGCGTCGGCTGCTACAAGCGATTCCGACGCTCCTCGTTCTGTCCATCTTGATCTTCGCCTGGTTACGCGCCTTGCCCGGCGGCCCCGCGGCGGCGCTGCTCGGCGACAAGGCGACCCCGGAGAAGATCGCCAACCTCAACCACGTGCTCGGGCTCGACCAGCCCGTCATCATCCAGTACTTCAAGTTCCTCGGCCGCGCGGTCACCGGTGACTTCGGCAGTTCGCTGGTCTCCAGCCAGCCGGTGATCGGGGAGATCGGCACTTACCTGCCCGCCACCATCGAGCTGGGCGTCTGCGCGATGATCGTCGCGGTGCTCATCGGCATCCCGGCGGGCTACCTTTCGGCCCGCTACCGCGGTGGCGTCGCTGACAACGTGATCATCCTGCTGACCCTGGTCGGCGTCGCGGTGCCGGTGTTCTTCCTCGGCTACATGATGCAGGACCTGCTGGCCGGCCCGCTGGGCCTGCCGTCGCAGGGACGGCAGGCGGCCGGCCTGGACGCCACCTCCATCACGAACTTCGCCATCCTCGACGGCATCATGACCAGCGAGTGGGACGCGGTCTGGGACGCGATCCTGCACCTGATCCTGCCCGCGTTCGCGCTGGCCACCATCCCGCTGGCGGTGATCACCCGGATCACCCGCGCGTCGGTGCTCGAGGTGCTCAACGAGGACTTCATCCGCACGGCCAACTCCAAGGGCCTGACCCAGCAGGTGGTGCGGCGGCGGCACGTGCTGCGCAACGGCCTGCTCCCGGTGGTCACCACCATCGGCCTGCAGACCGGCGCGCTGCTCGGCGGCGCGGTGCTGACCGAGCGGGTGTTCAACTTCCGCGGCCTCGGTTTCCTGCTGGCCGAAGGGATCGAACGGCGTGACTACCCCCGCCTGCAGGCGCTGCTGCTGTTCGGCGCGTTGGTGTACGTGCTGGTGAACATGCTGGTCGACGTCTCGTACGGGATCATCGACCCGAGGGTGCGTGTGCGATGAACACTCTGCTCAACAAGAAGAAGGAACCGATCGACAAGCTCGCGTCGGCGTCCGGGCACAGCCTGGGCGGCGAGGCGCTGCGGCGGATGCTGCGCAGCCCGGTGGCCATCACCGGCGGCGTGATCACCGCGTTGTTCCTCCTCCTGGCGATCTTCGCGCCGATCATCGCGCCGAAGGATCCCTACGAGCGTTACCTGCAGGGTGAGGTTTCCCTCGGGCAGGGCATTATCCCCGGCGCCCAGCCCGGTTTCCCGCTCGGCGTGGACGACTTCGGCCGCGACTACCTCTCGCGGCTGCTCGTCGGCGCCCAGCAGACGCTGCTGGTCGGCGTGCTGGCCACGGTGATCGGCGTGCTGATCGGCGTCATCATCGGCGGGCTGGCCGGCGCGTTCGGCGGCTGGGTCGACACCGTCCTCATGCGACTGGTCGACGTCATGCTGTCGGTGCCTTCGCTGCTGCTGGCCATTTCGGTGGCCGCGCTGTTCCAGAAGCCCAGCCAGTGGACGGTGATCCTGGCCGTGTCGATGATCGGCGTGCCGATCTTCGCGCGGCTGCTGCGTGGCTCCATGCTGGTGCAACGCGGCAGCGACCACGTGCTCGCCGCGACGTCGCTGGGGGTGAAACGGACGTCCATCGTGTTCCGGCACATGCTGCCGAACTCGCTGGGTCCGGTCATCGTGCAGGCGACGCTGACGCTCGCCACCGCCATCCTCGAGGCCGCGGCACTGTCGTTCCTCGGGCTCGGCGACCCGGACCCGAACCGGGCCGAGTGGGGCATCATGCTGAGCCGCGCGGCCCGGCAGTTCCTCGACGTCCGGCCGGAGCTCGCGTACTACCCGGCCATCGCGATCATCGTGGTCGCGCTCGGGTTCACGCTGCTCGGCGAGTCACTCCGCGAAGCCCTCGACCCGAAGAACAGGCGGTGAAGCACTGATGGCACTCCTTGAAGTCCGTGATCTCAAGGTCGACTTCGTCCGCCGTGGCGAGCGGTCGTTCACCGCTGTCGACGGCGTCAGCTTCGACGTCGAGCCCGGCCAGACGGTCGGCCTGGTCGGCGAGTCCGGCTGCGGCAAGTCCGTGACGTCACTGGCGATCATGCGGCTGCTGGCCAAGCGCGGCAACAAGGTCAGCGGCTCGGTGCGCTTCGAGGGCACCGACCTGCTCAAGCTGTCCGACGGGGAAATGCGCGACCGCCGCGGCCGCGACCTCGGCATGGTGTTCCAGGACCCGCTGTCCTCGCTGAACCCGGTCATCCCGATCGGGCTGCAGATCACCGAGGTGCTGGAGCGCCACCGCGGGATGTCGCGCAAGGCGGCGTCCGTCGAAGCGGTGGACCTGCTGGACAAGGTCGGCATCCCGGACCCGTCGCGGCGGCTTTCCGAGTACCCGCACCAGCTTTCCGGCGGGATGCGGCAGCGCGCGCTGATCGCGATCGCGCTGGCGTGCCGCCCGCGGCTGCTCATCGCCGACGAGCCGACGACCGCGCTGGACGTCACCATCCAGGCGCAGATCCTGGCGCTGCTGCGGGAACTGGTGCAGGACACCGGAACCGCGCTGATCATGATCACCCACGACCTCGGCGTCGTCGCCGGGCTGTGCGACGAGGTCAACGTCCTCTACGGCGGCAAGATCGTCGAGCGGGCGCAGCGGCACCGGCTGTTCGCCGAGCCGCGGCACCCGTACACGCACGGCCTGCTCGCGTCGATCCCGCGCCTGGACGCCGGCCGCGGCGAGAAGCTGATCCCCATCCGGGGGTCGGTGTCCGACAACATCCCGTGGGACCACGGGTGCGCGTTCGCGCCGCGGTGTCCCAACGCGTTGCCGGTCTGCCGCGAGGTCCAGCCGCAGCTGGCGCCCGACCAGGGCGGGCTGCTGCGCTGTCACAACCCCGTGCGGCCCGCGGTCGCCGCGGGAGGAGGAACCCGATGACCCGTCCTGCTGGTGACGTGCTGCTCGAGGTCAACGACCTCAAGGTGCACTTCCCGATCAAGAGCGGCATCGTGTTCGACCGGACGGTCGGGCACGTGTACGCGGTCGACGGCGTCGACCTGGCCATCCGGCGGGGCGAAACCTACGGTCTGGTGGGGGAATCCGGCTGCGGCAAGTCCACTTTGGGCCGGGCGATCCTGCGGCTCAGCGAGCCCACCTCCGGCCAGGTGGTGTTCGACGGCACCGACGTCGCCGCCCTCAAGGGAGAGGAACTGCGGAAGGCCCGGCGCCGGATGCAGATGGTCTTCCAGGACCCGATGTCCAGTTTGGACCCACGGCAGTCGGTCGAATCCATCCTGGTCGAGGGCATGCACGCCCACGGCCTCGACAAGGACAAGGAATCGACACAGCAGCGGCTGCGCCAGCTGCTGTCCGCGGTCGGCCTGCCGGAGTCGTCGCTGCGGAAGTACCCGCACGAGTTCTCGGGCGGGCAGCGGCAGCGCATCGGCATCGCGCGGGCGCTGTCCGTGGAGCCGGACCTGATCGTCGCCGACGAGCCGGTGTCCGCATTGGACGTTTCGGTGCAGGCCCAGGTGGTGAACCTGCTGGAGGACCTGCAGGCCCAGCTCGGCCTGACCTACGTCGTGATCGCGCACGACCTCGCGGTGGTGCGGCACATTTCCGACCGCATCGGCGTGATGTACCTGGGCGCGCTGGTCGAGGAGACCGACGCGGACTCGCTGTACCAGGACCCGCTGCACCCGTACACGCGGGCGCTGCTGTCGGCCATCCCGGTGCCGGACCCGCTGGTCGAGGACACCCGCGAGCAGATCCTGCTCGCCGGTGACCTGCCGTCGCCGGCGAACCCGCCGTCGGGCTGCCGCTTCCACACGCGCTGCCCGTGGCGGCAGGCGAGCCTGTGCGACACCGACCGTCCGCAGCTGCGCGAAATCGGCGCCGGGCACCGGGTGGCGTGCCACTACGCGGAGGACATCCGCGACGGGCGCATCCAGCCGCACGAGGTGGAGCCGGAGCTGGTGGAGCTCACCGGGGCACTCAACCCCGACCTGGGCCCGCCGGACATCGGCACCTCCGCCGAGATCCTCTGAACGGAGCTTTCACGTGAAAGTGATCCGGAGGCGATCCCTCCAGGTCACTTTCACGTGAAAGTGCCCCTCATGACGGCTGGAGGGCGGCGGCCCGCGATTGCAGGTACGCCTGTTCGGGGAGGCTCAACGTGCGCCGGGCGGCGGCCAGGTACGCCTCGCGAGCCGCGGCCGGGTCGCCGGACCGCTCCAGCAGGTGCGCGCGCACCGCGTCGACGCGGTGGTGCCCCGCGAGGTCCTTCGCCGCTTCCTCCAGCTCTGCCAGCCCGGCCTCGGGGCCGTGGACCTGCGCGAACGCCACCACCCGGTTCAGCGTCACCATCGGGCCCGGAGCCACGACCCGCAGCAGGTCGTAGAGCGTGAGGATCTCCGCCCAGCCGGTTTCGCCGCTGGTCACGGCCTCGTCGTGGACCGCGGCGATCGCCGCCTGCAGCTGGTAGGGGCCGACGGGTGCGGTCGCCAGCGCCCGGGTGATCAGCGCGACGCCTTCGTCGATGAACGCCCGGTTCCAGCGGGTCCGGTCCTGCTCGGCGAGCGGGACGAGGGCCCCGGTCGCGTCGACCCGGGCCGGACGGCGGGCCTCGGTGAGGAGCATCAGGGCCAGCAGACCCGTGACTTCGCCGTCGTCCGGCAGTTCCGCGCGCAGCCGCCGGACCAGCCGGATCGCCTCGGTCGTCAGCTCGACGCGGCTCAGCGCGTCTCCCGAACTGGCCGTGTGGCCCTCGGTGAAGATCAGGTACAGCACCTGCAGCACGGCGGCCAGCCGCTCGGGGCGCTCGCCGCGCTCGTCGCCGGTGAGCCGTTCGCCGCGGAGCTTCTGTTTCGCGCGGCTGATCCGCTGGCCGATCGTCGCTTCCGGGACGAGGAAGGCCCGCGCGATCTCGGCGGTCGTCAGCCCGCCGACCGCCCGCAGCGTCAACGCGACCTGCGACGGCCGCGTCAGCGACGGGTGGCAGCAGAGCAGCAGCAGGGTCAGGGTGTCGTCGACACCGCTGACCGGCTCGGGGTGCGGCGGCTCGGCCAGCGCGACGGTTTCCTCCCGCCGTTGCCGCGCCGTCTCACTGCGCCACAGCTCGATGCGGCGCCGGGACGCCGTCGTGATCAGCCACCCCTTCGGGTGATCCGGGACGCCTTCGGCCGGCCACTGCCGGTAGGCGGCGAGCAACGCCTCCTGGACGGCGTCTTCGCAGGTGCCGAAGTCCCCGTACCGCCGGACGAGCGCGGCGAGAACCTGCGGCGCGAGCTCGCGGAGCAGGCTTTCGACGTCGGTCACAGCTCAGGTCCGTGCAACCCCATGACGGGCCGCACCTCCACCACGCCGAAGGAGGCTTCGGGGATCCGCCGGGCGATCTCGAGGGCACGCTCTTCGCTCTCGCAGTCGAGCAGGTAGAAGCCGGCGAGGAACTCCTTGGCCTCGGCGAAGGGCCCGTCGGTCGCGCTCACCCGCTTGGTGAGCTCCGGGAAGGCGAGCCGTTCGGAGACGATCCGTTCGCCGGAGGCATCGAGCTCGTCGTTGAGCTGCTGGTAGCAGGCCAGCCCGGCGGCCCGCTGTTCGTCGCTCATGCCTTCCCAGGCAGCGCGCGACTCGGGGTTGCCGTAGATCAGGACCACGTATTTCACCGGAGCCTCCTGTCGAAATCCGTCGGTCGGCGCCTACGTCTCCCGTGCAAGCACCCGACCTTGAGGAGAATGTCATGAGTGAGCAGCAGATCCGCGCGTTGCTGGCGGCGCGCGAGCTGGCGATGAAGACCCGCGACGCGGAGACGCTGGGAGCGCAGTACGCCCCGGACGTGGTCGCGTTCACGTTGGCACCCCCGCTGGCCCACCGAGGTCCGGAGGTCACCGACGTCGCGGCCCGCCGGGCGTGGTTCGAGACGTTCGAGGGCCCGATCGACTACGAGATCCGCGACCTGAAGGTGACGATCGGCGGCGACATCGCATACAGCCACGCGCTGAACCGCCTGGCCACCACCCCGAAGGGAGCACCGGCGGGCTTCGAGCTGTGGTTCCGTTCGACGGTGTGCTTCCGCCGCGAGGACGGCGAGTGGCGAATCACCCACGTGCACGACTCGACGCCGTTCTACATGGACGAGACGCTGCGGGCGGCGGTGGACCTGAAGCCCTGACCGCCGGCTCGGGCATTCCCGCGACCGGCGCGGTGAGGGGGCGAGGACGCGCTCGCCCCCCTCACCGCACGCGCTGTGCCACTACGGCTTCCGAAGTTGTCCACATGGGGGTGAACCCTGTGGACAACTCCGCGCCGACGGGACGTGGCCGGGGGACGACGTCGGAGCCACTCACCGAAAACCGTGGCCCCGACGTCGTTTCCGGCGATCCCGGGTGCCGCCCACACTGGGCAGACCGCGACCAAAGTCGTACGCCGGGCCATACCTGAGTAGGCCGTCCGGCGTACTCCACCCCCGGTAGTCTTCGGAACGCGAACATCAATTCCGACGTGGGTCCCAGGGGGTACGGGCTGTGCACATCGACCAATGGCTGGAGGCGATCCCGCCGCTCTCGGTGTACCTGATCGTCGGGGCGGTGATCATGATCGAAAGCCTCGGCATTCCGCTGCCCGGGGAAATCGTGCTGGTCAGCGCGGCTTTGCTGGCTTCGACGCACGATGCGGTGAACCCCCTCTGGATCGGGATCCTGGCCAGTGCCGGCGCCATCATCGGCGACAGCATCGGCTACTTCATCGGAAAAACCGGCGGGCAACGGCTGTTCGCCTGGGCGGGCCGGAAATTCCCGAAGCACTTCGGGCCGACACACCTGGCCAACGCCGAACGGATCTTCGACAAACGTGGTGTGTGGGCGGTCTTCCTCGGCCGGTTCATCGCGTTCCTGCGGATCCTCGCCGGCCCGCTCGCCGGGTCGCTGCGCATGCACTACCCGAAGTTCCTGCTGGCGAACGCGGCCGGCGGCATCGTCTGGGCGGGCGGCACCACCGCGGCCGTCTTCTACCTCGGTGTGGTCGCCGAGGAGTGGCTCGGCCGGTTCTCCAAGTTCGGCCTGATCGCCGCGATCGTCATCGGCGTCGTCGTCTTCTTTGTCATGAAGAAGCGCCTCGGCCGCAACCACGCGGAAGACGGACCGCAGGCCTAAACCGCGACCAGCTCCGGCTCGGGCTTGCGCGCGGGCCGCAGCGACCCGAGCAGCACACCGGCGATCACGACGGCGGCGGCGCCGACCTCCAGCCCGGTCGGCCGCTCGTCCAGCAGCAGGAACGACGCCGTCAGCCCGACCACCGGCACCAGCAGCGAGAACGGCGACACCACGCCGGCCGGGTTGCGCCGCATCAGTGTTGTCCACAGGCCCGATCCGACGATCGTGCCGATCAGCACGACGTAGGTCAGGCCGCCGAGCGCGGCCAGCCCGGTCGGGGTCCCGAGTGTCGTCAGCGAACGCCACTGCGCGGCCGGGCCCTCCATGACCAGCGAAAGCGCGAACATCGGCAGCGGCGGCACCACCGACATCCACAGCGTGAAGTGCAGCGGGTTGTCCGGCTCGGCCTTGCGGGTGCTCAGGTTGCCGAACGCCCAGCTCAGTGCGGCCAGCAGGGTCAGGATCATCGGCAGCAGCGCGGCGTGCCCGGACTGCTGCCACGCGATCGCGGCCATCCCGGCCACCGCCAGCGCGATGCCGGCCAGCTGGTGCGGCGTGACGCGTTCGCGCAGGAAGACGGCGCCGAGGAGCACCGTGAACGGCGCCGACGCCTGCAGCACCAGCGACGCGAGCCCGGTCGGCATGCCGGTGTCCATCGCGATGAACAGGAACGCGAACTGCCCGGTGCCGAAGCCCAGCCCGTACCCGAGCAGGTGCCGCACCTTCACCTTCGGCCACGGCACGAACAGGATCGTCGGGACGGCGATCACGGCGAACCGCAGCGCGCCGGCGAACACCGGCGGGAACTGGCCGAGCGTGGCGTGGATGGCCAGGAAGTTGAGTCCCCAGAGGACGGCGACGAGCACGGCGAGCAGGCGATCACGGGCGGGCATGTTTCCACTGTGACAACGCGGACCGTGAAGGACCAGCGAGAATATCTGCACGAACCTTGTAGCGCTGCTTCAAGTACAGTGGCGGCGTGGATCTGGGCAGGCTGCGCACGTTGCGGGAGTTCGCCGACCGCGGGAGCGTGACGGCGGCCGCGCGGGCGCTGCACTGCACGCCGTCCGCGGTTTCGCAGCAGCTGCGCGCGTTGCAGGGCGAGGTCGGCGTGCCGCTCACCGAGCCGGCGGGCCGGGGCCTGCGGCTGACCGACGCGGGCCGCGCGCTGGTCGCCCGCGCCGACGAGGTGCTCGCGGCGCTCGAGCGGGCCGAGTCCGAACTGGACACCTACCGCAGCGCGCCGCGCGGGCGGGTGCGGATCGCGATCTTCCAGTCGGCCGGCCTGATGCTGCTGCCGGGGCTGCTGACGCGCGTCGCCGGGTACGACGGCCTGGAGATCGACGTCCGGGACGTCGACATGACGCCGCCGGAGGTGCCTGGCCTGGTCGCGGACTACGACATCGTGGTGGCGCACCGCGACGAGCACGCGCCGGAGTTCGATTCGAGCCGCCTCGAGGTGGTGCCGCTGCTGCGGGAGCCCCTCGACGTCGCGCTGCCGGCCGGGCACCGGCTGGCGAACCAGCGCCGCGTGGAGCTGTCCGAGCTGGCGGACGAACGCTGGATCAGCGTCGACTTCGGCTTCCCGGTCGACGACGTGCTGCGCTCGCTGACCATCCGCACCGGCGTGCGGCCGGTGGTGGTGCAGCGGATCAACGACTTCCGGATCACCGAGCGGCTGGTCGCCGCCGGCCACGGCATCGCGCTGCTGCCGCGGTACACAATGGACACTCGCCGCGACAGCGGGCTGGTCGGGCGGCCGCTCGCCGGGATCCGGGCGGCCCGTCTGGTGGAGGCGGTTTGCCGGACGGGCGCCCGCCGGCGCCCGGCGGTGGCCCAGGTGATCGAGGAACTGCGCGCGGAGGTCGGTCAGCTCACCGCTTGAAACCGCGCAGGTAGGCGAGTGCGATGCCCAGCGCGTCCTCCAGTGCCGTGAGGTCGTGCCGGATGTGCGCCAGCAGCAGTCCACCTTGGACGGACGTCATCGCCGCCTGCGCCAGCCGCGCGGGGTCGGCGCCGGGGTCGAGCTCGCCCTTGTCGCGCAACGTGGCCAGTCCGCGCTCCAGGTGGGCCTCCCACGTCCGGTAGGCCTGGTCGACCAGCGGTGCGAGCTTCGGGTTGTCGCCGACCTCGCCGGCGAGGTTGCCCAGCGGGCAGGCGATCGGCCCGCCCGCGCGGCGGTGGACGTCCAGCAGCTGCTCGGTCCACGTCTCGAGGTCGGCCCAGGAGGCCAGCGTGAAGATCGCCGGCTGGTTGCCGAGTATCTGCTCGAGGTACCGGTCGATCACGGCGCCGACCAGCTGTTCCTTGTTCTTGAAGTAGTGGTACATCTGCGATTTTCCGGCCCCGCTCGCGGCGAGCACCTTGTCGACGCTCGTGCCGGCGACGCCGTCGACGTACATCAGCGCGGCCGCCGCGTCGACGATCGCGTCGCGCGTCCGCTTGCCGCGCGGGGTCGAGGCCGCCGCTTGCGTCTCCATGTACTGAATAGTACAGTTCGGCACACTGTACCGATCAGTACAACCAACAAGGGGGATCCATGTCGCTCGACAACGCCCTGACCGGCCTGAACGACCACATCCGTGACGCACTGCCGCCCGAGGTGTTCGAGATCCTCGAAGCGGATCGGCGCCGGGCCGGGAAGACGGAGTTCGCCAGGGCCGGCGACAAGATCGAAGACTTCACGCTGCCGGCGGCCGATGGTGCGCCGACGAGCCTGGGGCAGCTCGTCGCCGACGGGCCGGCGGTGCTCGTGTTCTACCGCGGCCAGTGGTGCCCGTACTGCAACCTGACCCTGCGCACCTACCAGCAGGAACTGCTGCCCGAGCTGGCGAAGTTCGGCGCGAGCCTGGCGGCGATCAGCCCGCAACGGCCGGACGGCCCGGCGCCGGACCTGGCGTTCCCGGTGCTTTCGGACGTGGGCAGCGCCGTCGCGCGGGGGCTCAGGCTGAGCTACCCGGTCTCCGCCATCGTGCGCGAGGCCATGGAGACGCTCGGCATCGACCTCGAGGAGGTCAACGGCACCTGGGAGCTGGTCCACCCGGCGGTCGTCGTGGCCGACCGGGACCGGGTGCTCCGGTACGTCGACGTTCACCCGGACTTCGTCACGCGCACCGAGCCGGCGGAGATCCTGGAAGTGGTCAAGTCGCTCTGACCGCTTTGGGGGTCCGGGTGGCGGAGCCCCCGGCCCGGGGCACCAGCAGTCCCGCCGTCGATCCGTCCACACCCCCATTGACCGCCCGCTCACGGCAAAGCAATCCCGATCGGCGGGTACTCACAGCAATCCGACAGCTCGGCCACGGATTCGCCGAAACCATGACAGGAGTTGTCATGGTTGGCCGTGAGGCTGGGCGCATGAACACACTTTCCGGAAAAGTCGCCCTGGTGGCGGGCGGCACGCGCGGTGCGAGCCGGGCGATCGCCGTCGAACTCGGCCGCGCGGGCGCCTTCGTGTACGTGACCGGGCGGACGACGCGAGCCGGGCGGTCCGAAGTGGACCGCCCGGAGACGATCGAGGAGACGGCCGAGCTGGTCGAGCAGGCGGGCGGCCAGGCGGAGGCGATCCGCGTCGACCACCTCGTGCCGGACGAGGTCGAGGCGCTGGCCAAGCGGATCGACCACCTCGACATCCTGGTCGACGGCCTGTGGGGCGGTGATCAGCACCTGGGCTGGGGCAAGCCGGTGTGGGAGCACGACCTCGAGGCCGGCCTGCGGATGATCCGCCTCGGCATCGACGCGCACCTGATCACCAGCCACTTCCTGCTCCCGCCGCTGATCAAGCGACCGGGCGGGCTGGTCGTCGAGCTGACCGACGGGACGGCCGAGTACAACGCGAAGTACCGCGAAGGCACTTCGCTGCCGTTCTACCTGGCGAAGGCGTCGGCGCACCTGCTGGCGATCGGGGAGGCGGCCGAGCTGGCGTCGCACGGCGCGACGGCGGTGGCGTTCACGCCGGGGTACCTGCGGTCGGAGGCGATGCTGGAGCACTACGGCGTCACGGAGGAGAACTGGCGCGACGCGTGCGAGCGCGTCCCCCATTTCGCGATTTCGGAGACGCCGACGTTCTGCGGCTGGACGGTGGCGGCCTTGGCGGCGGATCCGGACCGGCACCGGTGGAGCGGGCAGACGCTGAACAGCGGCCAGCTGGCGAAGGAGTACGGCGTGGACGACGTCGACGGCAGCCGCCCGGACGGCTGGCGGTACATGACGGAGGTGGCCGACGCGGGAAAGCCCGCGGACACCATCGGCTACCGCTGAGCGTTGCGGGCGGCCAGCTCCGCGCCGATCGCGGCCAGCGCCGCCCGCAGCTCCGCCGGTTCCAGCACCTCGACCCCCGGGCTCAGCGCCACCAGCTGGCCGAGGCCGATCTTGCCGTCTTCCAGCGCGAGCTCGGCCTCGGCCCAGCCCTGGGAGTCCGGCGTCCCCAGTGAAACGACCGTGTCCGCCAGGTGCTCGCCCCCGAACACGCGGCGCAGCTCCCGCACCGCCGTCCGGTTCAGCCGGGCACGCACCCGCACCGGCCGCGCCACCTGCTCGAACGCCGCCGACGACGAACGCCACCAGCGGGCCAGGTCGAACTCCGGCGGCCGCGGGAACGTGTCCTCCTGCACGGTGACGGCCAAGATCCGTGACACCCGGTAAGTCCTCAGCGCGTCGTCCGAGACAACCCGCGCCACCAGGTACCAGACGCCCGCCTTCAGCACGAGCCCCAGGGGTTCCAGCTCCCGCGAAGCCACCTTGTCCCGGCGCTGGTACGTCACGGAGACCCGCCGCTGGGACCACACCGCCTGCGCCACCGCCGTCAGCGCCGGCGGTTCGTCCGCTGAGCCGAACCAGCCCGGCGCGTCGAGGTGGAAGCGCCCCGCCACCAACGCCGCGTGTTCCCGCAGCTCGGCAGGCATCCCCGCGGACACCTTCGCCCGCGCCGCGCTGCCCGCGGTGTCGAGCCCGAGCCCGGCGAGCGCGTCCGGCGCCCCCAGCGCGAACAGCGCGACGGCCTCACGCGCGGTGAGGCCGTCGAGCCCGGAGCGCCAGCCGTCGACCAGCCGGAAGCCGCCGTGCCGCCCCGGCTCCGTCCACAGGGGAACGCCCGCTTCGCGCAGGGCCGCCAGGTCGCGGTGCATCGTGCGCTCCGACACGCCCAATTCGGCGGCGAGCTCGGCGGCGGTCGCGCTGCGTCGCCGTTGCAGCGTGAACAGCAGCGCGACCAACCGCTCCGCTTTCACCGGTTGGCGCGGTTCACCGCCGAGACGACCGCGCGCAGCGAGGCCGTGACGATCGACGGGTCGATGCCGATGCCCCAGAACACCCGGTCGGAGATCGCGCACTCGATGTACGACGCGGCGCGGGCGTCGTCACCCGGGGAGAGCGTGTGCTCGCTGTAGTCCAGCAGGCGCAGGTCGTACCCGACCGTCGACAGCGCGTCGAAGAACGCCGCGATCGGGCCGTTGCCGCGGCCGGTCACCTCGTGCTCGTCGCCCTCCACGCGGACGGTCGCGGTGATGTCGTACTCGCCGTCGCCGTTGTCGCGGACGTGCTGGCGGACCAGCTCCAGCGGCGTCTTCAGCTCCAGGTACTCGGCCGAGAAGGCGTTGTACATCGTGGTCGGGTCGACCTCGCCGCCCTCGGAGTCGGTGTAGCGCTGGATGACCTTCGAGAACTCGATCTGCAGCCGCCGCGGCAGGTCGAGCTGGTGCTCGGCCTTCATGATGTAGGCGACGCCGCCCTTGCCGGACTGCGAGTTCACCCGGATCACGGCCTCGTACGTGCGGCCGACGTCCTTCGGGTCGATCGGCAGGTACGGGACCTCCCAGGGGTGCTCGTCGACCGGTACGCCCGCCTTGTCGGCGGCGTCCTTCATCGCGTCGAGGCCCTTGTTGATCGCGTCCTGGTGGCTGCCCGAGAACGCGGTGAACACCAGGTCGCCGCCCCACGGCGAGCGCTCGGGCACCGGCAGCTGGTTGCAGTACTCGACCGTCCGCTTGATCTCGTCCATGTCGGAGAAGTCGATCTGCGGGTCGATGCCCTGGCTGTAGAGGTTCATGCCCAGCGCGACCAGGTCGACGTTGCCGGTGCGCTCGCCGTTGCCGAACAGGCAGCCTTCGATCCGGTCCGCGCCGGCCTGGAAGCCCAGCTCGGCGGCGGCGATGCCGGTGCCGCGGTCGTTGTGCGGGTGCAGCGACAGGATCACCGAGTCGCGGCGGGCCAGGTTGCGGCTCATCCACTCGATCGAGTCGGCGTAGACGTTCGGCGTGGCCATCTCGACGGTCGCCGGCAGGTTCAGGATCACCGGCTTCTCGGGCGTCGGCTGCCAGATTTCGGTGACGGCGTTGCAGACCTCGAGCGCGTAGGACAGCTCGGTGCCGGTGTAGGACTCCGGCGAGTACTGGAACCGGAAGTCCGTGTCGGGGTGCTTCGCGGCCAGCTCGACGACCATTTCCGCGGCCTGCGTCGCGATCTTCTTGATGCCCTCGCGCTCCTCGCGGAAGACCACGCGGCGCTGCAGGATCGACGTCGAGTTGTAGATGTGGACGATCGCGCGGGGCGCGCCGTCCAGGGCCTGGAAGGTCCGCTCGATCAGCTCCGGACGGCACTGGGTCAGCACCTGGATGCTGACGTCGTCCGGGATGGCGTGCTCTTCGATGATCTCGCGGACGAAGTCGAAGTCCGTCTGCGACGCGGCCGGGAAGCCGACCTCGATCTCCTTGTAGCCCATGCGGACCAGCAGGTCGAAGAACTTGCGCTTGCGCGCGGGCGACATCGGGTCGATCAGGGCCTGGTTGCCGTCCCGCAGGTCGACGGCGCACCACAGCGGCGCGCGGTCGATGCGCTTTTCGGGCCAGGTGCGGTCGGGCAGGTCGATGTTCTCGACCAGGTCGTACCAGGGGCGGTAGCGGTGGACCGGCATGGACGTGCCGCGCTGGGTGTTCCAGGCGGGCTGGCCGGCGGGCGCGGGACGAGAGGGCTTGCGGATCTTGCTCATGGGATTGGGGGTGTCTCCAGATCGACGGGTGCGACCGGCACCACGAAGCCCCGCGACGGGGAGCCGGTCCGGTCAGGCCCCGTCGCGGCAGCGAAGCAGGAGAGCACGCGCCACGGCCCCACCATATCCAGGGAACGCGCGCTGAGGGAAGCCGGACCGCAATCCCACCGTGACCCAAGTTGGTTACCTGTGGGTAGCAATCGGCCTGGTGGCGTGCCAAACTGCGGACATGGGTGAGCACGCAGAGTCGTCGGAGGAGACCCGCGTCTCCCGCCGCGCCGCCGTCGACTGGCGCGCGAGGCGGGGCAAGACGGCCTCGCTGGTGGCGTCGATCGTCCGCTGGATCGGGCTGGTGTTCGCCGCCCTCCTGGTGATCCACGTGATCTTCACGGTCGGCTCGGCCAACCCGGACAACGGCATCGTCTCGTTCGTGAAGTCCTGGGCGGACAGCCTCGCGCTCGGCTTCAGCGACCTGTTCACGCCGAGTGACCAGAAACTGCGCGTCCTGGTCAACTACGGCATCGCGGCCATCTTCTGGATGGTCGTGTCCGGGATCCTGGCCAAGGTCATCCGCCGCGTGGGCGGGACGTCATAGCGCCGGCTTGCCCCAGGACCCGGTGAAGGCGAACTCCTCCAGCGGCAGCCGCACCCGCTCCGCCTTCTCCCGCTCGATCCGCCAGTCCTCTTCCAGTACCTCCGGTGACGCCGGCTTCCCGACGGCGATCGCGACCTTCGGGACCACGTCCTCCGGCAGGGTGAAGGAAGCGCTCACCGCTTCCGGGGAGAAGCCCGCCATCTGGTGGGCGACCAACCCCAGCTCGACCGCCTGCAGCACGAGGTTCTCCGTCGCCTGCCCGAGCCCGTACTCCGCGTAGGGGACGTCGCCCTTCTCGTTCGTCGTCACCATCACGCCGATCAGCAGCAGGCTCGCCCGGTGCGCCCAGGCCCGGTTGCCCGAATTGAGCGTCGCCAGGATCGCGTCGAACGACGGTGCCCCGCGGACGCCCACCAGGTAGCGGGCCGGCTGGGTGTTGCCGAACGACGGCGCCCAGCGGGCCGCTTCCAGGAGTGCTCGTACCTGTTCAGGGGTGACGACGGCTGACTCGTCGTAAGCCCGCGGGCTCCACCGTTCCGCCATCAGGGTTGCGATCGGGACGCTCGTCACAGCTGGTTTCCGCACGATCCCCACCGTAGCCGGGAGTGCGCTGCATCACTCGGGAGGAAGGGCTCCGCGCATTTCGTTGGTGTTGCGGAAGATTTACTTCCACGACACCCCACGGGGGGGTCCGCCCCACGTCAAGAGGGTGGCGGCCCGCCGAAGCCCCGGTAGGCTCCAGTTCAAATCATGGGACGCGGGGGCTCTCCGGTGCCCACCAGGGAGCCGCCCGGCCCGCGAGGAGGTTCGGGCGTGGCCCTCGTGGTCCAGAAGTACGGCGGATCGTCGCTGGAAAGTGCCGACCGGATCAAGCGCGTGGCGGAGCGGATCGTCGCGACGAAGAAGGCGGGCAACGACGTCGTCGTCGTCTGCTCGGCGATGGGTGACACCACCGACGAGCTGCTCGACCTGGCGCAGCAGGTCAACCCCGCGCCGCCGGAGCGGGAAATGGACATGCTGCTCACCGCCGGTGAGCGCATCTCGAACTCGCTGGTCGCGATGGCGATCGCGGCCCAGGGCGCCGAAGCGTGGTCGTTCACCGGTTCGCAGGCCGGCGTCGTCACGACGTCGGTGCACGGCAACGCGCGCATCATCGACGTCACGCCGAGCCGGGTCACCGAGGCGCTCGAACAGGGCTACATCGCGCTGGTGGCCGGCTTCCAGGGCGTCGCGCAGGACACCAAGGACATCACCACGCTGGGCCGCGGCGGCTCGGACACCACCGCCGTCGCGCTCGCCGCCGCGCTGAACGCCGACGTCTGCGAGATCTACTCCGATGTGGACGGTGTGTACACGGCCGACCCGCGGGTGGTGCCGGACGCGCGCAAGCTCGACACCGTCACGTACGAAGAGATGCTCGAGCTCGCCGCGAGCGGGTCGAA
This sequence comes from Amycolatopsis sp. lyj-346, assembly GCF_046548975.1. Classification (NCBI taxonomy): domain Bacteria; kingdom Bacillati; phylum Actinomycetota; class Actinomycetes; order Pseudonocardiales; family Pseudonocardiaceae; genus Amycolatopsis; species Amycolatopsis sp. lyj-346. The sequence goes on along the minus strand of NZ_JAJPWT010000001.1, from coordinate 506,283 downwards.
GATCCTGCACCTGCGGTCGGTCGAGTACGCGCGCCGCTACGGCGTCCCGATCCGAGTCCGTTCTTCCTACAGTGACAAGCCGGGCACGACGGTGACCGGTTCTATCGAGGAGATCCCCGTGGAACAAGCCCTGATCACCGGTGTGGCGCACGACCGCTCCGAGGCCAAGATCACGGTGACCGGGGTGCCGGACCACACCGGTGCCGCCGCCCGGATCTTCCGCGTGATCGCCGACGCCGAAATCGACATCGACATGGTGCTGCAGAACGTTTCCAGCACCGTCTCCGGCCGCACCGACATCACGTTCACGCTGTCGAAGGCCAACGGCGCCAAGGCCGTCAAGGAACTGGAGAAGGTCAAGGAGGAGATCGGCTTCGAGTCGGTCCTCTACGACGACCACGTCGGCAAGGTGTCGCTCGTCGGCGCCGGGATGCGCTCGCACCCGGGTGTCACGGCGACGTTCTGCGAGGCGCTGGCCGAAGCCGGCGTCAACATCGAAATCATCAACACCTCGGAGATCCGCATCTCGGTGCTGATCCGCGACGCGCAGCTCGACGACGCCGTGCGCGCGATCCACGAGGCGTTCGAACTCGGCGGCGACGAAGAAGCCGTCGTCTACGCGGGGAGTGGTCGCTGATGGCGGACGGGTTGCGGGTCGGGGTGGTCGGCGCGACCGGCCAGGTCGGTGCGGTGATGCGCAAGCTGCTGGCGGAGCGGGAGTTCCCGATCGCCGAGCTGCGCTACTTCGCTTCGGCGCGCTCGGCGGGGTCGAAGCTGCCCTGGCGGGACACCGAAATCACCATCGAGGACGCGTCGACGGCCGATCCGTCCGGTTTGGACATCGCGCTGTTCTCGGCGGGCGGGGCGACGTCGAAGGCGCAAGGGCCGCGGTTCGCCGCCGCGGGTGTCACGGTGATCGACAACTCCTCGGCGTTCCGGATGGACCCGGACGTGCCGCTGGTCGTCAGCGAGGTCAACCCGGAGGCAATCAAACTCAGTGGCAGGGGGATCATCGCGAACCCCAACTGCACCACCATGGCCGCGATGCCGGTGCTGAAGCCGCTGCACGACGAGGCCGGGCTGGTCCGGCTGGTCGCATCGACGTACCAGGCGGTGTCCGGCAGCGGGCTGGCCGGCGTCGACGAGCTGGCGGGCCAGGTTCGCGCCGCGGCCGAGCACGCCTCGCTGCTGACCCACGACGGCGCGGCGATCGACTTCCCGAAGCCGGAGAAGTACGTCCGCCCGATCGCGTTCAACGTCCTCCCGATGGCCGGTTCCATTGTGGACGACGGCGAGTTCGAGACGGACGAAGAGAAGAAGTTCCGCAACGAGAGCCGCAAGATCCTGAGCATCCCGGGCCTCGGCGTCTCGTGCACGTGCGTGCGCGTGCCGGTGTTCTCGGGGCACTCGATCTCGGTGAACGCGCAGTTCGAGCGGCCGCTGTCGGTCGAGCGCGCGACGGAGCTGCTGGCGCACGCGCCGGGCGTCGAGCTGTCGGAGGTCCCGACCCCGCTGCAGGCGGCGGGCAACGACCCGAGCTACGTCGGCCGGATCCGGGTGGACCAGGGCGTCGAGGGTGGCCGCGGGCTGGCGCTGTTCATCTCGAACGACAACCTGCGCAAGGGTGCGGCGCTCAACGCCGTGCAGATCGCGGAGCTGGTGGCGCAGCAGCTGTAGTGACCACAGTGGACAGCTGAACTGTGCACATCCGAAAACTGCCTTGTCGGTTCGCGGTGCCCGGGGGATCCTGGGTACCGCGAAACGCGTTCAAGGGGAGGAAACATGCACACCGCTGTCGAAGGGTCCCGCGTCCCGATCCGGATGTGGGCGGATCCCGCGTCGGTCGAAGACCAGGCCATGCGGCAGCTGCACAACGTCGCGAACCTGCCGTGGGTGCACGGCGTCGCCGTGATGCCCGACGTCCACTACGGCAAGGGCGCGACCGTCGGCAGCGTCATCGCCATGCGCGACGCCGTCTCGCCTGCCGCGGTCGGCGTCGACATCGGGTGCGGGATGAGTGCCGTCCGGACGTCGCTCACCGCGAGCGACCTGCCCGACGACCTCGGGAAGCTGCGCCGGCGCATCGAAAGCGCCGTGCCGGTCGGCTTCGGGCTGCACAAGACGCCCGTGAACCCGGCGAAGGTGCACGGCGTCGGCGGCTGGGACGCGTTCTGGAAGCAGTTCGGCGAGCTGCACACCGGTGTCCAGGAGCTGCACGACCGGGCCGCGCGGCAGATCGGCAGCCTCGGCGGCGGCAACCACTTCATCGAGGTCTGCCTCGAGCAGGGCGGTGCCGACGAAGGCCGGGTCTGGCTGATGCTGCACTCGGGTTCGCGCAACATCGGCAAGGAGCTGGCCGAGCGGCACATGGCCGTCGCGCGCAAGCTGCCGCACAACGCCGACCTGCCCGACCCCGACCTCGCGGTGTTCGTCGCCGGCACGCCGGAGATGCAGGCCTACCGGCGCGACCTGTTCTGGGCGCAGGACTACGCGGCGCGCAACCGCGCCACGATGGTCGCGCTGGTGAAGCTGGCGCTGGCGGAGGTCGTGCCGGGCACGACCTTCGACGACGCGATCTCGTGCCACCACAACTACGTCGCCGAGGAGACCTACGACGGCGTCGAACTGCTCGTCACCCGGAAGGGCGCGATCCGCGCCGGCTCGGGTGATCTCGGGATCATCCCGGGCAGCATGGGAACCGGTTCGTACATCGTCCGCGGGCTGGGCAACGACTCGTCGTTCCAGTCGGCTTCGCACGGCGCGGGCCGCCGGATGTCGCGGAACAAGGCGAAGAAGCTGTTCACCGCCGAGGACCTCGCGGCGCAGACGGCCGGCGTCGAGTGCCGCAAGGACTCCGGCGTGGTCGACGAGATCCCGGCGGCGTACAAGGACATCGAATCGGTGATCCGCGCGCAGACGGACCTGGTCGAGGTCGTGGCGCACCTCAAGCAGGTGGTCTGCGTCAAGGGCTGACGGTACGTTGACGCCATGACGAGGGGTGGAACGACGGCCGCGCTGCTGGCCGCGGCGGCCTTGCTGGTGAGCGGGTGCGCCGAGGTCGGCAACGCGGTCGACCAGGGGAACAGGACGGCGGACAAGGTCGCGGCGTGCACCGAGGCACTCGGGCTCGCCGACCTGAACCCGCTGGTCGACCCGGCGAAGCTCAAGGCACGCGCCGAGGACAAGGAGCGGCGGCTGCGCGAGCTCGCGGGCGACGTCCAGGACCAGAACGTCAAGAACGCGCTGCTCGGCATGGCCGACTCGTACGTCGAGGTGCAGAAGGAACGCATCGAGGACGCCGGCGTCGTGGCCAAGTGGGTGCAACGCAACGTCAAGAAGCTCGACACCCTCCGCGCCGCCTGCGGCTAGCAAGCCCCCGGTCCCCAAGCGCCCCAATGTGGCCTTCGGTGCGTTGGACGCACCCAATGTGGCCTTCGGTGCGTTGAACGCACCCAAGGCCACCTTGGGGCGCTTGGGCTGGGTTGCGAGCTCGGCCGCCGGAAGCTACCGCCGGAAGCTACGGCTGGTCGCCGTGGGGGGTGGCCGTGGCCAGTGCCGGTTCCGGGGTGGGGGCCGGGGTGCGGCGGTGCAGCAGGCCGGCCGAGGCGATCACCAGGCCGCCGAGCCCGGCCGCCACGAAGCCCCACTCCGGGTTCGAGTGGTCGATCGCGAAGCCGACCACCGGGCCGCCCACGGCCAGGCCGAGCCGGGTGAAGGCGTCCTGCAGGCCCATCGCCTCGCCGCGGACCTGCGGCGGGGCGATCCGGGTGACCGTCTCGGTCGTGGCCGCCAGCGTCGGTGCGCACAGCAGGTTGGTCGGGATCAGCGCCAGCATGAGCAGCCACCACGGGTGGTCGGCCAGGCCGACCGGCATCACCAGCAGTGCGAGCAGCAGCATCAGCACGCCCTGCGGCAGCGACCGCTTCACCACGCCGTGCACGATGCCGCCGGCGATCGACGCCGCGCACATCACCGCGATGACCACGCCGGTCACGCCGAGCTCGCCGTTCGCGCGCAGGGCCGCCAGCGTCGCCAGTTCGGTGCCGACGAGCACGAACAACGCGCCGCCCGCGATCAGCAGCGTCCCCACGAGCCGTCCGGTGAGCCAGCTCCGCAGCGGCGGCCGGGGACCGAGCTCCTCCGCCTTGCCCGCCCCCTCGCGGATCGGCGGGTTCACCAGCCAGATCAGGAACGCCGTGCCGCCGAACAGCACGCCGAGCGCGGTCAGCGTCCACGTCGGGGAGAACGCCGTGATGGCCGCGATCCCGGCGGCCGGGCCGATCATGAACGTCGCTTCGATCGAAATGGTGTCGAGCGAGTAGGCCGCGCGGCGTTCCTCGGGCGGGACGAGCGTGGCGAGGACCTGCCGGGCCAGTGAGCCGGCCGGCACCGAGAGCATCCCGGCCGCGACCGCGACCACGGCGAGCGCCTCGAACGGCAGGTGCGGCGCGGCGATCCAGAACACCGTCGTGCCGACGCCGCAGATCGCGACGACCGGGCGCAGCCCGTACCGGTCGAAGCAGCGGCCGAGCAGCGGCGCGCCGAGCGCCATCCCGAGCGTGACGCAGCCGCCGACCAGCCCGGCGGCGCCGTAGCCGCGGCCGAGCACGGTGACGATGTACAGCGTCATCAGCACGCCGTTCATGGTCATCGGGAGGCGCGCCAGGAACATCAAGGCCATCGTCGAGCGGACGCGGGGGATGGAGAGCACCCGGCGGTAGGGCTGCAGCGGCACGTCCTCGATGAGAACCCAGGTTGGTACGCGCGTGCAACATATTTCCGCAACGTGGCCTCTGCCTGCTGACCATCGGCCTCGATCTGACGGTGCTCAACGTCGCCGTGCCGACGCTGGCGGTCGACCTCGGCGCCACGACCACGCGCTGCAGTGGGTTCGGCAACGCCTACACGCTGGCGCTGGCCGCACGGCGCACCGACCGGGCCGCCGACGACTTCGAGGTCCGCAACTGGGCCGGCGCGGTGGTCGGCGTGGTCATGGCCGCGTTCGCCGGGGCCGCGGCGGATCCGGGTGCCGACACCCTGGTGGTCCTCGACCAGGCGCTGGCCCACCTGGAGTCGGGGCTGCCGCTCTGACCGCGCCGGCTGCTCCGGCCGTGGCCGAATTCCGGAATTGATTTCGCTTTTCCGCGTGCGGCTCGGGGGAAACCGTGTGGGTGGCGGTGCGGGCGGGCGGATTCCCCATCTGGAGCAGTCGAGGCACGCGTTCCGACGGAGTGATGAAGCTAAATGATCACCGTTTACACTCGTGTGGGTTACCCAAATGTTCCATAGTGGACGGCTGCTACCAGCGGTGATGCTCGGAATCGGTCATGATGATCTTCAGGGTGACGGACAAGGTTTCGCGGTTAATCCAATGCGGGCCAGTTCGCTTCATTCAGATCCGGCACGTAAGGGTGTTAAACCTCCCGAACCGGTGATCGGGTGGCTTATCTCCGACACGGGGGGTATCGATTTAACCCGTCAGGTCTCCCGAGGCCCAGGAGGTAACGGAATGAAAGCCAAGTTCGGGCGATCCATCGCCCTGATCACCGCCGGCAGTTTGCTGGCGGTGGCAACGGCGGGGATCGCGTCGGCGAGCCCGGCGGGGGGCAAGGGTTCCTCCAGCACCCAGGCCCTCGCCGCGCAGGTGCTCCAGATGCGTGACGACCTCACCAAGGTCGCCTACGCGGGTGACGTCGGCGCGACACGCGGCGACCTCGCGCAGCTCAGCCCGGTGCTCGCGGACATCGCAGCCGGAAAGCGGTACACGGTCCAGACCGAGACCGGGCAGCTCGCGGGCCTGGCCAAGGGCCGGGCCGACGAGTCGACCCGGCTGCTGGCCGACCCGACGGCGAAGGCGCGCCAGCTGCCACCGCTGCCGCTGCCGATCCCGTCCCTCCCGGACCTGCCGGGGCCGCTGAAGATCGTCAGTGACCTGGTGAAGGCGCTGCTCGCGGCCGTCACCGGCATCCTCGGCGGGTTGCTCGGCGGCCTGCCGGTGCCGCCACTGCCGCTGCCACCGCTGCCGGTCCCGGCGTCGTAACCACCGAAAGAAACAGGGGGGCCCGGAGCCCGGCCGCGGACATTTCTCCGCGGCCGGGCGCCGGGTACGTCCGGGAGCAGCGTCAGTCGCGTTTGGCCAGGCCCTGCCGCAGCGCGCCCGCCGTCTCCGCCAGTGCTTCACGGAACCGGGTGCCGACGCCGGTGAAGTTGATGAACCCGTGGATCAGGTCGTCGTGGCGGCGCAACGCCACGTCGACGCCCGCCTCGCGCAGCTTCTCCGCGTACGCCTCGCCTTCGTCGCGCAACGGGTCGAAGCCCGCCGTGACGACCAGGGCCGGCGGCAGGTCGCTGAGGTCCGCCGCGTGCAGCGGTGAGAGCCGCGGGTCGGTCAGGTCGGTGCCTTCGGGCACGTAGTGGCCTTCGAACCACTTCATGTGCACGTCGGTCAGGAACAGGTCCTCGGCGAACAGGTCCTGCGAGCGGTAGCGCCGCGCGAAGTCCGTCGCCGGGTAGATCAGCAGCTGGAACGCCGGCACCGGGCCGCCGCGGCGGACGGCCTGCTGGGCGGTCACCGCGGCGAGGTTGCCGCCCGCGCTGTCGCCGCCGACGGCGATCCGCGCCGGGTCGGCGCCGAGGTCGCCCGCCTTCGCCACCGCGTACTCGAACGCCGCCAGCGCGTCCTCCGTCGCCGCCGGGAACGGGAACTCCGGGGCCAGCCGGTACTCGATCGACAGCACCCGCACCCCGGCGTGCTTGGCCAGGAAGCGGACGGCGTTGTCGTGACTCGACCGGGTGCCGATCACCCAGCCGCCGCCGTGGAAGAACACCAGCAACGGCGACTTTTCGGGCAGCCCGGCCGGCGTGTAGAGCGTCGACGGCAAGTCGCCATCAGGGGTCGGAACAGCGATCTCGCGCACCGAAACCGGCTCGATCGGCTTGCCGCTGACCAGCTGCCTGCTCGCGTCGAGCAGCGCGCGCGACTGCTCGACCGAGCCGTGCACCAGCTCGGCTCGAGCGATTTTCTGGAGCCGGAGGAGAAGCTGGGCGTCGAGTGCGAGGTCCTGGCCGTCGATGCGGACGGGCCGGCCGGCGACCGCTCGCCGCACCGGCGTGGGCAGCCAGAACGCGAACTGTGACGCGGCCGCCTGGGCGCGGACGGGGAGCGGGATCGCCATGGTGCCTCCACGAGCTTCGGGACTGCCCTGGAGGCTACTTGCCAGTAGGTATCCGGTCCAGTTGTGACCAGGGCCTCCGTCCCAGAGTCTGGTCCTCCAGCCAAGTAGAGGGGTTAGCCTGGATTCGTGACTTCAGCCAGGACGGTCAACGTGCTCGGAATCGGCGGCTCTCTGCGCGAGGGCTCCCAGTCCGAACGCGCGCTGCGGATCGCGCTCGACGCCGCGGCCGAAGCGGGCGTCCGCACCCGGCTGCTCACCGGCCCGGAGCTGGTGCTCCCGTTCTACGACGCCGGTGTCCCCGAGCGTGACGAGCGCGCCACCCGGCTGGTGGAGGCCATCCGGGAGGCCGACGGGCTCATCGTCGTCTCGCCCGGCTACCACGGCGCACTGTCCGGCCTGGTCAAGAACGCCCTGGACTACGTCGAGGACCTGCGGGAGGACCGCCGTCCCTACCTCGACGGCCGCGCGGTCGGCCTCGCCGCCGTCGCCTACGGCTGGCAAGCCGCGGTGACCACGCTCGAACAGCTCCGCACGATCACGCACGCCCTGCGGGGCTGGGCCACCCCGCTGGGTGGCTCGATCAACTCGGCCGAGACGAAGTTCGACGAAGGCGGTGGCGCCTCGGACGAGAAGAGCGTCCGCACCCTTCGCCTGATCGGGCGGCAGGTCGCCGAATTCGCGGTGACGCGCGCCGTATGACGTTTCGCTCGGGTACCGCCGGGTAAGCCATGCAGTGATGCCTGCCATGTGGGGGCACCGTTCCGCGGATGCGGGATGTTGTGCTCAGTGAGACGTCCGCTGCGGGCGTCCGGGACAGAAGGCAGGCTGAGCATGGGTCAGGCGCTTTACACCGCGGTGGCAACGGCACGCGGCGACGGCCGCAACGGCGAAGTGACGTCGTCCGACGGAGTCATCGACGAGTCGCTGGCCATCCCGAAGGAGATGGGCGGCCCCGGCGGGGACAAGACCAACCCCGAGCAGCTCTTCGCCGCCGGCTACTCGGCCTGCTTCCACAGCGCCCTGCAGCTGGTCGCCCGCCAGGCGAAGGTCACGCTGAACGGCTCGACCGTCACCGCGGAGGTCAGCGTGCTCAAGCAGGACGCCGGCTTCGGTCTCGGCGTCGCGCTGAACGTCTCGCTGCCGGGTCTCGAGCAGGCCCAGGCCGACCAGCTGGTCGAGCAGGCGCACCAGGTGTGCCCGTACTCCAACGCGACCCGCGGCAACATCGAGGTCGCGCTCTCCGCCACCGTCTGACCCCCCACGCCAGGTCCGAACCAGGAGCAGGAAAGGATCAAGCCAGATGAGCAAGTCTCCCATCAAGAGCCCGCTTTCCGAGGCCGACAAGGAGATCACCGGCAACGCCCTCCAGGCAACGCTGGTCGACCTGGTCGACCTGTCCCTCATCGCCAAGCAGGCGCACTGGAACGTCGTCGGATCGAACTTCCGCAGTGCGCACCTGCAGCTCGACGAGCTCGTGAACACCGCGCGCCAGTACGTCGACGAGGTGGCCGAGCGCGCCAACGCCATCGGCATCTCGCCGAACGGCAAGGCGAAGACCGTTGTCGAGAGCTCGGGCCTGCCCGACTACCCGGACAACTGGCAGTCGGTCGAGGCCACGGTCGCCGCGATCGTCGACATCCTCTCGGCGCTGATCGAGCGGCTTCGCCAGCGCATCGACGAGACCGACAAGAGCGACCTCGTCACGCAGGACCTGCTGATCGAGATCACCCGGGCGCTGGAAGAGGCGCACTGGATGTGGCAGGCCCAGCAGGCCTGACATTTCCCCACGAAAGGGCCGTTCCGGATGGAGCGGCCCTTTTTCGTCGGTGTGGGCCAGTACCTTCGGTGGCATGGTCCTGCATCAGGGGAAAACCGACCGCCCGAACCGCACGGCCGGGACGAATCCGTTGTACGCCGGGACGAATCCGGCACTCGCGGCGGGCTTCGTCATGCCGCACGACCGGCTGCGCGACGACCCGCTGCCGCCGGACACCGCGTTGCAGCTCGTGCGCGACGAGCTGATGCTGGACGGCAACGCGCGGCTCAACCTCGCCACCTTCGTCACGACGTGGATGGAGCCGCAGGCGCGTGAGCTGATGGCCGAGTGCGTCGACAAGAACATGATCGACAAGGACGAGTACCCGCAGACGGCCGAGCTCGAGCGGCGCTGCGTGAACATCCTCGCCGACCTGTGGCACGCGCCCGACCCCGCGGACATCATGGGCTGCTCGACGACCGGGTCGTCGGAAGCGTGCATGCTCGCCGGGATGGCGCTGAAGCGGCGCTGGGCCCGGCTCGACCACGTCTCTTCAGGGGGCCCGGGTGGCGGAGCCCCCGGCCGGATGTCACAGCGCGGCCGGCCGAACCTGGTGATGGGCGCGAACGTCCAGGTGTGCTGGGAGAAGTTCTGCGAGTACTGGGAAGTCGAGCCGCGGCTGGTCCCGATGGACGGCGACCGGTACCACCTCACGGCGGACGAGGCCGTGGCCCGCTGCGACGAGAACACGATCGGCGTGGTCGCCATCCTCGGCTCGACGTTCGACGGCAGCTACGAGCCGGTCGCGGAGATCGCGGCGGCCCTGGACGCTCTGCAGTCCCGGTCCGGCTGGGACATCCCGGTGCACGTCGACGGCGCTTCGGGCGCGATGATCGCGCCGTTCCTCGACCCGGACCTGGAGTGGGACTTCCGCCTGCCCCGGGTGGCGTCGATCAACACGTCGGGCCACAAGTACGGGCTGGTGTACCCGGGCGTCGGCTGGGTGATCTGGCGCGACAAGGCCGCGCTGCCGTCCGAGCTGGTGTTCAACGTGAACTACCTCGGCGGCGACATGCCGACGTTCGCCTTGAACTTCTCCCGCCCGGGCGCCGAGGTCGCGGCCCAGTACTACACGTTCGTGCGGCTCGGCCGGGAGGGTTTCCGCGCGGTGCAGCAGGCCTCGCGGGACGTGGCCGTGCACCTGTCCTCGGCAATCGCCTCGCTGGGGCCGTTCTCCCTGCTGACCCGAGGTGATCAGCTGCCGGTGTTCGCGTTCACGACCCGCCCGGACGCGGGGTTCGACGTCTTCGACGTCTCCCGCCGGTTGCGCGAGCGGGGCTGGCTGGTGCCGGCGTACACGTTCCCGGAGAACCGGACGGACCTGGCGGTGCTGCGCATCGTGGTCCGCAACGGCTTCACGCACGACCTGGCGGACCTGCTGCTGACGGACCTGAAGCGGGTGCTCCCGGAACTGGAGCAGCTGGGCGGCCGCCCGAAGGACCCCGCCGCGGCGACGGCGTTCCACCACTAGCTCACCTCCCGTCGCCAGGGCGGCTACCGGCGGGTAGCGTCGCTCCCATGGGTGTCGCTGCTGACGAACGCCGGGCGCTGAGTGCGCTCTTCGAAGACCTCGGGCCGGACGCGCCCACGTTGTGCGAAGGCTGGAAGACCCGGGATCTCGCCGCGCACCTCGTCGTGCGCGAGCACCGGGCGGACGCCGCTCCCGGCATCCTCGTGCCCGCGCTCGCCGGGTACACCCGGAAGGTGCAGGACCGCTACGCCGCGAAACCGTGGGCGCACCTGGTCGAGCAGGTGCGAAACGGGCCGTCGAAGTTCTGGCCCACCGCGATCGGCTCGCTCGGCGAGCTCATCAACTCCGCCGAATTCCTCGTCCACCACGAGGACGTCCGGCGCGCGCAGGACGGCTGGGAGCCGCGGCCCGCGGACCCGGCCCGGGACGCCGCCGCCTGGCGCTCGGCCAAGCAGTCGGCGAAGCTCAACCTCCGCAAGTCGCCCGTCGGCGTGACGCTCAGGACACGTGACGGCCGCGAGGCCGCCGTCAAGACCGGGCCCGATCCGGTGACCGTCGTCGGGGAGCCGGTGGACCTGCTGCTGTTCGTCTTCGGCCGCGACGCCGTGCACCTGGACTTCGAGGGCGACGCGGCCGCGGTCGGCCGGCTGCGGGCGGTGCACCGGGGGCTCTAGGCTTCGCGGCGTCCCACCTAGTGCAGGAGCCGCCATGCCGATGATCAGCGTTGCCATGTTCCCCGGCCGCACGCCGGCCCAGAAGAGCGCACTGGTCCGCGAGCTGACCGACGCCTTCGTCCGCACCTGCGGCGGCAAACCCGAAGGCGTCCAGGTCACGCTGGTCGAGATCGGCGCGGACCACTGGGCCACCGGCGGCGTCCTGCACTCCGAACGCTGAGCGGCACTTTCACGTGAAAGTGCCGCTTCCACGTGAAAGTGCCGGGCCGGGTCAGCGCAGGCCGAGGGCGCGCAGCGCGAAGTGGACCTCGATCGCGGTCTGCTTGATCGTCTCGGCGATCACCAGCGAGCCGTGGCCCGCCTCGTAGCGGTAGAACTCGTGGTGCAGGTCGCGGCCGGCCAGGCGGTCGAGGTAGTTCTCGATCTGGCGGATCGGGCAGCGCGGGTCGTTGTCGCCGGCCAGCACGAGCACCGGCGCCGTCACGGCGTCGACGTACGTGATCGGCGAGCAGGCCCGGTACACCGCGGGCACGTCCTCCGGCGAACCGCCGAAGAGCGCGCGGTCGAACGAACGCAGCTGCTCCATCTCGTCCTCGTACGCGGCGACGTAGTCCGCCACCGGCACCCCGGCGACACCCGCCGCCCACCGCGACGGCTGCGTGCCGAGCGCGAGCAGGGACAGGTAGCCGCCCCAGGAAGCGCCGTTCACGACGCACTTCGCCGGGTCGCTGAGTCCGGTTTGGACGGCCCAGTCGTGTACCGCGGCGACGTCCTCCAGCTCGGTCAGGCCGGGACGGCCCTCGATGGCGTCGCGCCAGGCCGAGCCGTAGCCGGTCGAGCCGCGGTAGTTGACCTCGACCACCGCGAACCCGGCGTCGAGCCAGGCCGCGCGGTAGGCGGAGAAGCGGTCCTCGTCCGCCGCGTGCGGGCCGCCGTGCAGGGAGAACACCGTGGGCAGCGGCCCGTCCGGCGCGCCCGAAGGCCGTGAGACGAGCGCGTGGATCCGCCCGCCGACGCCGTCGACGAACGCGTCGGTCACCGGCTCCGACCCCGGCGCCCGCTCACCCGGCGGCTCGAGCAGCACCGAGTCGGTGCCGTCGGTGGTCCGCGCCCGCACCGCGGTCGGCTCGGCGGCGCTGGACCACGAGTACTCGACCGTGCCGTCGGGGCGGACGCCCGCCCCGCCGATCCGGCCGGCCGGCGTGTCCACAGAGGACAATTCGGCCGTGTCGAGGTCGTAGCGGTACAACGAACTGCGGCCTTCGTGGAAGTGGACGACCAGCAGGGCGCGCCCGTCCGGGTACCAGCCCGCGACGACCTCGCCGGGCAGGTCGAGCTCGATCTCGGTCTCCGTGCCGGCCCGCACGTCCCAGACGAGCAGTTCCTCGCGGCCCCGGCGTTCGTGCAGCACCAGCAGCCGCTGGTCGCCGGGCAGCGGCGAAAACTCGAGGGCGGACAGGCCCTTGCCTTCGCCGTCCCACTTCTCGGCGACGGTCTCGAACCCGTCGGTCGCGAGCACCCGCAGCGCGGGGTGGCGTGAATCACCGTGCTCGGAGTGCGAAATCGCGATCAGGCTCTCGTCGCGGGACAGGGACGCGATGCCGGCGTCGTCCGGGTGGCTGTAGAAGCGGTGTGTCTCGCCGCCGATCCGGGCGAACAGCTCGCTGCCGTCGTCGGTCGAGACGCCGACCGCGACGAGCCGCGTGCCGATCTCGAGGCCGGCCGGATAGCCGTCGTGGACGTCCGGGACGGCCTTTTCCGGCTTGCTGCCCTCCGTTGCGGCGAACGGCTCCCGCACCCAGGAGCCGAACTCGTCGCCGTCGGTGTCGTCGAACCACCAGATCCACTCGCCGCCCGGGGACGGCGTGGCGTGCAGGGTGCCGTTGGGCCGGTCGGTGACGCGGCGGTGCTCGTCCGTCGCGCGGTTCCAGGCGTAGACCTCCCAGACGCCGCTGGCGTTGGAGACGTAGACACAGGCGTCGGGGGCGTCGCGGGCCCACTCGGGCACGGAGATGCGCGGGGCGTGGAAGCGGGCGCGCCAGCGGGCTTCGGCTTCGGCCTCGTCGAACAGCCGGTCCGGGACCACCGCGGGCGGATATTGGTTCGCTGACTGCGTGCTCACCCCTCGATCCTGCCACCTTCTGGCCGTACTGTGTGCGGGGTGCTGGAGGGTTACGCGCCGGGCTACGGGCGAGACGCGGTGTCGATGATGTCCGCGCGCACGGCGGCGGAGCGCGCGACGTTCGCCCAGCCCCTGTTCCGGCCGGGCATGTGGGTGGTCGACCTCGGTTGCGGTCCCGGCTCGATCACCCTTGGCCTGGCCGCGGAGTCCCGGGTGACGGGCCTCGACCGCGATGCGGGACAGGTCGCGATGGCGCGGGACGCCGCCCGCCGCGCCGGAAGGTCCACAGTGGACTTCGTGGTGGCGTCGGCGTACGACCTGCCCTTCGCGGACGGCAGCGTGGACGCGGCGTTCTCCCACGCGCTGTTCGAGCACCTGGCTGCCCCGCGGGACGCGCTGGCGGAGCTGCACCGGGTGCTGAAGCCGGGTGGCAGGCTCGCCCTGTCCACTTCGGACTGGAGCAAGGCCCGCCTGCGCCCGAAGACGGCGAACGTCGACGCCGCGCTGCGCGGGCACCACCTGCTGCGCCGCCGGGCGGGCGGCGACCCGTTCGCCGGCCGCACGATCGCGGACCACTGCGCGTCGGCGGGGTTCACCGAAGTCGTCTCGCGTGCCCGCTACCGCGAGGACATGACGTACCGGGGGCTGGCGAAGTACGTGGAGTCCCGGTTGAGCGAGGCGGTGGCGGACCCGCGGTTCGGCCGCGACCGCGACCAGCTGGCGAGTGCGGCTCGTTCGGCTTTGACGTGGGTGCGCAGCGGCGACGGCGACTTCAGCCAGTGCTGGGTCGAGGTGACGGCGACCAGACCCTGAAACCAGAAGAGCCGGTGTCCGAAGACACCGGCTCTTACTCGTCGGGGTGGCGGGATTCGAACCCACGACCTCCTCGACCCGAACGAGGCACGCTACCAAGCTGCGCCACACCCCGAGGTACTGCTTAACGGGTCGTGGAGAAGTCTAGCGGACGGTGTCGCGGGCTTTTCGGCGGGCCGCCTTACGGGACTCGACGGACTCCGACCCGCGCGGGACCAGCGTCAACAGGCTTGCCTCGGGCGGGCACGCGAACCGGGCCGGTGCCCACGGCGACGTGCCCAGCCCGGCCGAGACGTGCAGCCACATGTGCGCCCCCCACCTCGACGCACCCCGCGCGCGGCTGCGATCCAGGTCACAGTTGGTGACGATCGCGCCGTAGCCCGGGAGCCGGAGCTGGCCGCCGTGAGTGTGGCCGGCCAGGACGAGGTCGTAACCGTCCGTGGCGAACGTGTCGAGCACCCGCGGCTCCGGCGAGTGCGTGACGCCGATGCGGACCGCCGCGCCGCTGTCGGCCGGGCCCGCGATGTCGGGGTAGCGGTCGCGGCGCAGGTGCGGGTCGTCGACGCCGGCCGCGAACACCCGCTGCCCGCCGACGTCGATCGTGCGGCGGACGTGCGTCAGGTCGGTCCAGCCGTGTTCGACGAAGGCCGCGCGCAGGTCGCGCCACGGCAGCTGGACGCCGTGGATGCGCTTCTTCTTGCCCCGCGGCATCAGGTAGCGGGCCGGGTTCTTCGGCTTGGGCGCGTAGTAGTCGTTGCTGCCGAAGACGAACACCCCGGGCCGGTCGAGCAGCGGGCCCAGCGCGCGCAGCACGGCCGGAACGGCCGTCCGGTGCGAGAGGTTGTCGCCGGTGTTGACGACGAGGTCCGGGTTCAGCTCGTCGAGCGCGGCGACCCAGCGCTGCTTGCTGTGGTGGCCGGGCAGCATGTGCAGGTCGGAGACGTGCAGGATGGTGAACGGCCGGGACCCGGGTGCCAGCACCGGGAGTTCCGCGGTGCGGAGGGTCCAAAGGCGGCGTTCGATGCCGACGGCGTAACCGAGGGTCGCGGCGCCGAGCGCCAGCGTCCCCGCCGCGAGGCGCGCCGCCGTCGCCCCCGACGTGCGTGTGTTACTGAGCGTGCTCACGAAGTCCAGGATACGTGCTCAACAGTTGGATGACTTCGCCGCCGTTCCGGGGAACCTGCCGCTTAGCATTTGCGTCGGCCCGATGAACGGGACTTGAGCCGGGGGGCTTGGGGAGAACGATGGAGCAGTTCGGGCCGTACCGGATCGAAGGCCTGCTCGGCCGCGGCGGCATGGGCGAGGTGCACCGCGCGTACGACACCGCGCACGACCGCGTCGTCGCGCTGAAGCTGCTGTCCGGGCCGAACGCGGGCGACGAGGCCTTCCGCGCCCGGTTCCGCCGTGAGTCGCAGATCGTCGCGCGGCTGCGTGAGCCGCACGTGATCCCCATCCACGCGTACGGCGAAATCGACGGGCAGTTGTACCTCGACATGCGGCTCGTCGAGGGCAAGGACCTCAAAGAACTCCTGGAAGACGGGCCTTTGGAACCCGCCAGGGCCGCCCGGATCGTCGAGCAGGTCGCGGGCGCGCTCGACGCGGCGCACGCGGACGGCCTGGTGCACCGCGACGTCAAGCCGTCGAACGTGCTCGTGACGAGTGCCGGCTTCGTGTACCTGGTGGACTTCGGCATCGCGCGGTCGATGACCGCCGAGGGGACGTCGATCACCGGGACCGGCAACGTGATCGGCACCCTCGACTACATGGCGCCGGAACGCTTCGGCGAGGCACCGATCACCGGGCTCGTCGACGTCTACGCACTCGCGTGCGTGTTCTTCGAGTGCCTCACCGGCCGCCGCCCGTTCCCGGCGGAAGGAGCGGCCGCGCAGATGGGCGCGCACCTGACCGCGCCGCCACCGCTGCTTTCGCGCGTGCGGCCGGGCTTGCCGGCGGCGTTGGACGCCGTGGTGGCCCGCGGCATGGCGAAGAACCCGGCCGACAGATACCCGACGGCGGCGGCGTTCGCCGACGCCGTCCAAGCGGCGGTGACCGCACCGGCCCCGCCGATGCCGACGTGGCAGAAGACGTTGCCCCGGCCGGTGCCGCACGCCGCTCCGGCGCCGCTGACCCCGCCACGGCCGATGCCGCTCCCGGCGGCTCCGCACCCGGGGCCGCGGACGGGACCGTTCACCGGGCCGCCGCCGATCGCCCCGCCACCGGCGAAGTCCCCGCGGAACCGGTGGATCGCGCTGTGCGCCGCGCTGGCGGGAGTCGTCGTGGCGGCACTGGTGATCACGTACGTCGTGACGCGGGACCGCACGACCCAGACGGCCGGACCGGGCCCGACGAACCCGACGAACCTGACGAATCCGACGATCACCGGCGAGTCTTCCGCGCCGGCCACGGAGACTTCGGCCGAGCGACCGTCCACTTCGGAATCGAAGCCGCCGCACGACGCCAAGCTGCACGACGCCCTGCCGCCGATCTACCGGACGTGCGTCGACGCGGCTCCTCCGGCCGGAACCGTCGCGGCGGTCGAGTGCACCGGTTCGACCGTCGGCGACGTCAAGATCGGCAACGTCTGGTTCGCGGAGCCGACCGGCGCGAAATTCCTCCGCTTCGCCGACGCCGCGGCGATGGACGCGTTCTTCCAGAACGTCGTGAAGACCCACGGTCTCACCCGCAACGACGCGCAGGGAGCGTGCCGCCCGAAGAAGTACCCCAAGATCTGGGGCACGTACTACCGGGCGGAGGTCCCCAACCCGGTCCCGGGGGAGTACCTGACCTGCTTCCTGGGCGACCCGGCCCAGCTGGTGTGGACGGAGAAGAAGAACCTGGTGGCGGGCATCCTGCTGTCCACGAAGATCAGCACCGCCGACGAACTCGACAAGCTCTACGCGTGGTGGAACTCGATGATCCTGGTGGAGATGGAGAGGGGCTGACCGAGCCCGGATCCGCGGCCGGGAACGGAAACGGGGCGGGAGTGTCGCACCTCCCGCCCCGCTGCTCCAGCTGAACCCTAGCGGGCTGCGCCGCCCATGTACTTCGGGTCCGGAGGCGGCAGCTGCATCACCGGCTGGCCGGCGTCCAGGATGTTCTTCATCGCGCCGAACCACGTGCGCGCCGGCGCCTTGCCACCGAAGATATTCCCGCTCGGGCAGACGCGGACGTTGCCGGGGCCGGCGTCGCAGATGCCGCCTTGGCCGCCGCCGAACTTGAACGTCATCGCCGCGCCCGCCAGCTGGGGCGTGCCGCCGACGAACGTCGCCGAGACGTTGCCCTGCGTCGTTCCGGTCTTGCCGATCATCGGGCGGTTCCAGCCGACACCGTTGGCCGCCGCGTACGACGTGCCGCCCGGCTGGTCGTCCTTGCTCATGCCGATGGCGAGGCTGTTCGCCAGGCCTTCGGGCACCGCCTGCTCACAGGGGGCTTCCTTGATCGCCACCGGCTTGCCGTTGCGGTCGGTCACCCCGGCGAGCGGCGTCGGCGGGCACCAGACGCCGCCGGAGAGGATCGTCGCCGCCACGTTGCCCAGCTCCAGGCCGCTCAGGGGGCTGAAGCCCAGCGTGAACGCGCCGAAGCCCGGCCAGCTGCCCTTGGGGCCGTAGTACTCGGCCTGGCTCAGGCGCTTTTCGTCCTTTTCCGCCTTCGGGTCGACCGTTCCGCCGCCGACGTTGCTCGCCATCGTGTCGCGCATGCCGAGCCGCCTGGCCATGTCGATGCCCGGTGCCGTGCTGCCGAGCCGGTCTTCGAGTTCGACGAACGTGGTGTTCGGTGACGTCGCCAGCGCGGTCTGGACCGTCGCGCCTTCGGCGATACGGCTGTAGTCGGCGGCGTTGCCGACGCAGTACCAGCGCGAGCGCAGCGGCGGCCCGGTCTGCGGGCAGTTGTTGCCACCACCGGAGTACACGCGCGAGACGTAGGTTTCCGGCACCTGCACCGGCGTGAAGATTCCCGCCACGCCCTTGTCCAGTGCCGCCGCCGTGGTGAAGATCTTGTACGTCGACCCCGCGCCGCCGGTGTTGTACACGCCGGTGGGCAGGGCGTAGGTCGTCTGGCCCGCGTCCTCGTTCTGGCCGTAGTCGCGGTTCGAGGCCAGTGCGACCACCTCGTGCCGGTCCTTGCCCGGCTTGACCAGCGACAACGTGTTCGCCACGTACGGCTGCGCCTTCTTGACCTGCGCCTCCGCCGAGACCTTCGCCTCGTGGTTGGCGCGCTCGTCCAGCGTGCTCTTGATCGTGTAGCCGCCGGTGTAGAGCTGGTCCTTCGTCATCCCGCCGGCCTTGAGGAGGTAGTCCTCGACGTACTGGCAGAAGAACCCGGCCTCCGGGCCCGCGCCGATGCAGTTGGCCGGCGGCTTCTTCGGGGAGTCCGCGACCACGCCCAGCGGCTCGCCCTTGAACCGGTCCGCGTCGGCCTTCGCCAGCTTCTTGTTGTCCACCATCCGGTCGAGCACCAGGTTGCGGCGTGCGGTGGCCTTGTCCGGGTGGTTCCACGGGTCGTTGTTGATCGGGTTGTTCACCAGGCCGGCCAGCAGCGCCGCCTGCGGCACCGTGAGCTTCTCCGGGGTCGTATCGAAGTACGCGTGCGCCGCCGCGCCGATCCCGAAGATCTGCCGGGAGAACTCGACGATGTTGAGGTAGCCGGCCAGGATCTGCTGCTTGTTCAGCTTCGTCTCGAGCTGGATCGCGATCCGCGCTTCCTTGAGCTTGCGGGCGATCGACTGCTCCTGGGCCTTCTTCTGGCCGACCTGGTCGGTCCGGTACACGACGTTGATCAGGTAGTTCTTCACGTACTGCTGGGTCAGCGTCGAGGCGCCCTGGGTGTCGGCGCCGGTGCTGTTGCTGACAGCCGCGCGCAGCGTGCCCTGCCAGTCGACGCCGTGGTGCTCGTAGAACCGCTTGTCCTCGACCGAGACCAGCGCCCACTTCATGGCCTCGTTGACCTGGTTCTCGTTGATCGGCAGCCGGTACTGGTTGTACAGGGTCGCGATCGGCTTGCCGGTGCTGTCGGTCACCGTCGTCACCAGCGGCGGCGGGATGTCCGCGAGGTCGGAGGAAGTCTTCTCCACCGTCTCGCTCGCCTGGTTGGACATGACACCGGCGGCCCCCACGACCGGGAAGAGCATGCCGGCGACGAGCACCCCCGCGAGCAGACAGAGGCCGATGAGCTTGAACAAACCATCCGCTTTTCGCACGAGGGCCAGGCTACCCGGAACGGATCAGGCCCCGGTGACGCCGTGTCTCCACCGGTGTGAAATCAGTGACAAAACAGACCCCCTTTGGTGACAACTGGTAACGGAAGGCATTCTGGGTCTCGACGGGGGGAACCGAGGGCCCCTACAGTCCGTCAACGTCTCACGAAGACAAGCCGTCGGATGGATCAACGCGGGTGGGAGCTCGCTTGGTCCGAACGGCGGCACCGGCACCGGGGAGGTGCCCGGGTAACCGACGTGAGCTGAGGGAGACACGCTCGCGGGGGCAAGGAGCGCAGTGCCTTTCCCCCGCTGGTGCGTCGATCACCAGGGTAGGGAGCTGGGGGTATGGAAACCAACCAGTCGAGCTGGCGAATCAACGCGTCCTGCCGGGACGCCGATCCGGACGGCCTGTTCGTCCGGGGTGCGGAGCAGAACCGGGCGAAAGCCGTCTGCATGGGCTGCCCGGTCCGCACGGAATGCCTCGCCGAAGCACTCGACGGCCGGATCAACTTCGGTGTCTGGGGTGGCATGACCGAACGGGAGCGGCGCGCCTTGCTGCGCCGCCGCCCGGACGTGGAGAGCTGGGCCGACCTGCTCGAAGCGGCCAAGCGCGACGCCGGAGTTCGCGTCTCGGTCGGCTGAGCAAGCCGTCACTTTCGTAGGGAAAGCTCCGCTTCGGCCCGTCCGAGGACGCAGCTTTCCCTATGAAAGTGCGGTCCGCGCCGGTCAGCCGGCGAGCTTCACGCCGATGTTGCGCAGGCCGTCGAGGTCGTGCACGTCGCCGGCCAGCGCCGGCACCTTCGCCAGGGCCACCTCCGGGTGGGCCCGGGTGAACCGCGCCAGCAGCCGCTCCTCGCGGGCGGCCAGGCTGACGCGGTCGGCGTGCAGCCGCAGCACCGCCTCGGCCAGCGGCGCGTTCATGTCGCCCTCCTGCAGGGACTCGGCCGCGGCCAGCGCTTCGGCACTCGACAGCGATGCGAGCACCGGGTGCGTCCGGTTCGCGATCAGCCCGGCCAGCGGCATCGACTCGGCCGACAGCCGCTCCACGAAGTAGGACGCCTCGCGCAGGGCGTCCGGCTCCGGCGCGGCCACGACCAGGAACGACGTCCCGGACGAGCGCAGCAGCTCCGCGGTCTTGCGGGCGCGCTCGCGGAAACCGCCGAACATGCTGTCGAACGCCTGCATGAACGCCGACGCGTCGGTCAGCAGCTGGCCGCCGATGATCGTGGACACGGCCTTGGCGAACATCGAGAACCCGGCGTTGACGACCTTGCGCAGGCCCCAGCCGCCGGCCTTCGCCGGGGCGGTGAGCAGCCGGATCATCCGGCCGTCCAGCGCGCTCGAGAGCCGGGTCGGCGCGTCGAGGAAGTCCAGCGCGGACCGGCTCGGCGGGGTGTCGACGATGATCAGGTCCCACTCGCCGGTGGCGGCGAGCTGGCCCAGCTTCTCCATCGCCATGTACTCCTGCGTGCCGGAGAACGACGTGGAAATCGTCTGGTAGAAGGGGTTCTGGAGCAGCTGCTCGGCGCGTTCCGGGCCGGCGTGCACGCGCACCATGTCGTCGAACGTGCGGCGCATGTCGAGCATCATCGCCCAGAGTTCGCCCTTCGGCTCGAACCCCTCGACCTGCACCTGCCTCGGGTGGTTGCCCAGTTCACGCAGGCCGAGCGCCTGCGCCAGCCGTCGTGCCGGGTCGATCGTCAGCACCACGGTCTGGCGGCCGCGTTCGGCCGCGCGCAGGGCCAGCGCCGCGGCCGTGGTCGTCTTGCCGACGCCGCCGGAGCCGCAGCAGACGATCACGCGGCTCTCCGGGGCGTCGAGCAGCGCGTCGATGTCGATGGTCGTCACAACCGCACCCCCTGGTCGGTCAGGGCCTCGGCCAGGTCGTAGAGGGCGGCGACGTCGATGCCGTCGGTCACGTCCGGCAGCTCCAGCGTCGGCAGGTCGGCCTCGGCGAGCTGCTCGCGGGCCCGCTGCTCGGCGGCGACCCGCACGGCGTGTTCGACAGTCTCTTCTACCAACGCGTCCAAAGTGTCGTCCGGCAGTTTCAGCCCGGCCGACGCGAGCCCGGTGCGGACGCGGGAGGCGTCGACGCGGCCGTCCGCGGCGGCGGTCACCGACCGGGCGGGCAGCCGCGGCGGCCGGACCCGGTTGACCAGCACCGCACCCGGGCGCAGGTCGGCGCCGTCCAGCTCGGCCACGGCCTCGACCGTCTCGCGCACCGGCATCTCCTCCAGCAGTGTGGCCAGGTGGACGACGGTTTCGCCGGAGTGCAGCAGCCGCACGACACCGTCGGCCTGGCCGCGGATCGGGCCGGTCTTCGCGAGGTCGGTCAGCGCCTTGGTGACGTCGAGGAACTTGACGACCCGGCCGGTCGGCGGCGAGTCGACGACGACGGCGTCGTAGGTGTGCCGCCCGTCGGACTCGGTCCGGCCGACGCACTCCTTGATCTTCCCGGTGAGCAGGACGTCACGCAGGCCCGGCGCGAGCGTGGTCGCGAACTCGATCGCGCCCATCCGCCGCAGCGTCCGGCCGGCGAAGCCGAGGTTGTAGAACATCTCGAAGTACTCGAGCAGCGCGGCTTCGACGTCGATGTGCAGGGCGCGCAGCTCCCCGCCACCCGGGACGGCGGCGATGCGCTGCTCGGCGTAGGGCAGCGGCTCGGTGTCGAAGAGCTGGGCGATGCCCTGGCGGCCTTCGACCTCGATGAGCAGCACCCGACGGCCTTCGCGCGCGAGCGCGAGGCCGAGCGCGGCGGCCAGCGTCGTCTTGCCGGTTCCGCCCTTGCCGGTGACGAAGTGCAGCCGGGCGCGGGCGAGCTCGTCGGTCCAGCCGGCATGGGAAACGGTCACTTCTTCACCCTAATTCAGCGCTCAACCGGCCAGCAGCATGACGCTGGCCGCAGCGGCGACGGCGGCGACGAGCGCCCAGCTCACGACGCCGGGCAGCACGGTGAGGGTGAGCACGCCCACGACCGCCAGCAGGGTGAAGGTGATCACCCCGCCGAGCGCGACCTGCCCGGAACTCCGCGTCCGGTCGCGCACCTTCGCCATCACGACGAGCACCAGCGGCAGCCCGGCCGCCGCGAGCAGCGCCGCCGCGATCACGCGCCACGTATCCACGTCGCCCACGCTAGCGGCGCCCCAGCGCCCCAAGGTGGCCTTCGGTGCGTTCAACGCACCCAAGGTGGCCTTCGGTGCGTTGAACGCACCCAAGGCCACATTGGGGCGCTGGGGGTGCGCGTGAGATGAGACACAGTCCGGCGCGTCGCGGAGCGTTTTCCGGCGGCCCTCCCCGGCGCTCTTGCCCGCTTGGCTACGCTCCCGGACATGAGCGCCACCAAGTGGGAGTACGCCACTGTCCCTCTGCTGATCCACGCCACGAAGCAGATCCTCGACCAGTGGGGCGAGGACGGCTGGGAGCTGGTCTCCGTGCTGCCGAACCCGAGCGGCGAGCAGCACGTCGCCTACCTGAAGCGTCCGAAGGGCTGACCGCGGTGAGCTGGAGCGAACGGCTGAAGGAGCTCGGCATCGAGCTGCCCGGCGTCGCGGCCCCGCTGGCCGCGTACGTGCCCGCCGTCCAGAGCGGCAAGCACGTCTTCACCTCCGGCCAGCTGCCCTTCGTCGACGGCGTGCTCGCCGCGACCGGCAAGGTCGGCGCGGAGATCAGCCCCGAAGAGGCGAAGGGCCACGCGCGGACGTCGGCGCTCAACGCGCTCGCGGCCGTGCACGCGCTGGTCGGCATTGACAACGTCGCGCGGATCGTCAAGGTTGTCGGCTTCGTGGCTTCCGCGGAGGGCTTCACCGGTCAGCCGGCGGTCGTCAACGGCGCGTCCGAACTGCTCGGCGAGGTCTTCGGCGACGCGGGCATCCACGCCCGGTCGGCCGTCGGTGTCGCGGAGCTGCCCATCGGCTCGCCGGTGGAGGTCGAACTGATCGTGGAGGTGCAGTGATGGACCCGGACATCGAGCAGTCCACCCACGAGCTGCTGATCCGGCTGGCCGGGCGGCTGCCCGACCAGCTGCTGTGGCGGTTCCGCGACTGGCTCGGCGAGGGCGCCATGGGCACCCTCGCCCGGACCCTGCCGAGGTCTTTGCTTAAGCACAGGATCGACCTCGACCAAACGGAGTACCGGCTGCTCGTGGCCGGTCTCATCCCGCACGGCGCCGACTGGCACCAGGTCAGTTCGACGCTGGGGGTAGACGACGTCTCCGAGAACCGGTACACATTCACGTCGAGTGCGCCCGAATGGGTTAACTCGGTCGACTCCGTGTCCGTGTTGATCCACGCAACGTTGCGAGGACGCCCGGACGTGGGGGAAGTGCGGCAGAGCTGGCGACACGTCGGTGTGGTCGGACAGGGCACCGCCAAGCGCGTCCTGCTGATCACCGCGCTGACGGGGCTGCCGAGGTTGACCGGCGAACTGCAGCGGGTGCTGCGGGTGCTGGGCGACGAAGAGCCCAGCGTCGAGGTCATCCCGCCGCGCTTCGACCTGCCGGGGTACCACCGGGCCGCGCTGGCCGACTCAGAGCTGGTCTGCGTGGGCGCCGTGGCGGGGACCCGGCTAGTAGCCGCATAACGCTCGCCCGCCAGCGAGCTGGGAGGGAGCAAGGCAATGGTGGAGGTCCACGACGGCCCGCCCATGGACGGGTTCTCGGTGCCCCTGCGCCTGCACAACCTGTTGCTGGCCCTGGCGGGCCGGATCGACGACAGCGCACTCACCGAAGCGCGTGAGCTGATCGCCCGGGCCCACATCGACGAGGCGGTCGAGCTGACCACCGGCACGCTCATCGCGGGCCGGATCCCGGTCAGCTCCGCCGAGCAGCGCGAGCTGGCGCTGGTGCTCGAGATGAGCCGGTCGGACGCGACGCTGGCGAACGATCTGCTGGTCGACGAGACCGAGCCGGTCAACACGCACCGGTTCAGCGGCGAGAACGCCCCGGAGTTCGGCATCGCCGAAGCGCTCGACCGGACCCTGCAGGTGCTGCCGGACGTCCGCTCGGTGCACGCGGTGTGGCGCAACACCCCGGCCGGCAGCGTGCCGGGTGCGCTGCCGCAGCGCGTGGTGCTCGTCGAGCTCGGCCCGGAGGGCAACCCGCCCGCCGTCGCGTTCCGCGTCGACACCGCGCTGCGCCGGGCCGGGATCCACTCGGTCGTCGAGGTCAGCGGCCCCGGCGTCGCGCACTCCGAGTACCACCAGGCCGCTTCGGCGGCCGCGTCGCCGGCCTGGGTGACCGGGAGCACGACGTCGAGCACGTCCTCCTTTCGGCCCGAGCCGGTCGTCAAGCCGCCGGCCCCGGTGACGTCGGAGCCGGTCGCGGAGTCGGGCAGCAGGCACAGCATGCGGTCGAGCAGCACCACGACGGCGCCGGCCGAACCGGTCGCCCCGGTGGTGCCGATCGTGTCGCCCCCGCCCGCCCCCGAGCCGCCCCGCAAGGCGCGGTCCGAGACGCGGGCGGAGCGCACCGCCGACCTGACGCCGGCCGAGGTGGCGCAGCTGCGGCAGGCGCTGGCCGAGGACCCGGAGAAGGGCCGCGAGATCGCCGCGGGCAAGCCGTCGATGCACGAGGTCGTCGAGCTGCCGGCGCTGGACCTGGACGACCCGAGCCTGAGCGAGCGCGACCGGGCACTGCTGCGCGAGCTGCACGCCGAGCTGGCCGAGCGCGAGCGGGCCGAGGCGGCGAAGATGCGTCTCAACGGCGCTTCCCGCTCCGGCGGCGACCAGCGCGGCTGGACCGCCCCCTGAGGTTTGCGGCACAAAGGGGCACTTTCACGTGAAAGTGCCCCTTTTGCCGTGTCCGGCGTGCCACAAGTGCGCGACGGGACGTCGGGGGCCGGAGGTATGTTGCCCGGGTGGAGCAGCCAAAGGAGTTTGTCTTCGACATCCCGGTCGGCGCGGGGGTGGCCACCCGCGCGAACGCCGACGGCCCGCCGGCGACGCCGAAGGACGCGGCCACCGTCATCCTCGTCCGTGACGGCGCCGACGGCGTCGAGGTCTTCCTCCAGCACCGGGTCAAGGGCATGCCGTTCGCGGGCGGGATGACCGTCTTCCCCGGCGGCGGGGTCGACCGGCGCGACGCCGACACGTCGGTGGCGTGGGCCGGACCCGAGCCGTCCTGGTGGGCCTCGCGGTTCGGCTGCGACGAGGCACTCGCGCGGGCGCTGACCTGCGCGGCCGTGCGCGAGACGTTCGAGGAGTCCGGTGTGCTGCTCGCGGGCAGCGCGGACGCGGTGCTCACCGGCGTCGCGCCGTACGCGGCGGCCCGGCAGGCCCTGGAGACGCGCGAGGTGTCGCTGGCCGGTTTCCTCGCCGACGCGGGCCTGACGCTGCGAGCCGACCTGCTGCGCCCGTGGGCGCACTGGATCACGCCCGAACAGGAGCCGCGCCGGTACGACACCCGGTTCTACGTCGCGAAGCTGCCCGAGGGCCAGGAGGCCGACGGGGCCACCTCGGAGGCATCGAGTTCCGGCTGGCAGCGTCCCGAAGACGCCATCGCCGACGCGCGCGAAGGCCGCCGGATGCTGATGCCGCCGACGTGGCTGACGCTGAGTGAGCTGGCGGCGTTCGCCACCGCCGACGACGTGCTGAACGCGCCGCGCGAGATCGTCCGGATCGCGCCGACGCTGGTGCGCGAGAACGACCACGTCCGCGTCGTCCTGGAGCGGCGATGAGCGCCCCGGCCTACGGCGTGCTGCGCCGGGTGTCCGAGACGGCTTCGGTGCTGCTGGAGAACAACCCGTCGTCGATGACGCTCGAAGGCACCAACAGCTGGGTGCTGCGGGCAACGCCGGACACCCCGGCCGTGGTCGTCGATCCGGGCTACCGCGACCTCGAGCACCTCGAGCTGCTGGCCGGGGCCGGCGCGGTCGAGCTGATCCTGCTCACGCACTGCCACCCCGACCACGCCGAGGGCGCGCCGTGGTTCGCCGAGCGCGTCGGCGCGCCGGTGCGGGCGTTCGACCCCGCGCTGTGCCTCGGTGCGTCGTCCGTCGTGGACGGCGAGGTGATCTCGGCGGGCGGCCTTTCGCTCCGCGTGCTGCACACGCCGGGGCACACCGACGACTCGGTGTCGCTGGTCCTCGACGGCCAGGTGCTGACCGGCGACACGATCCTCGGGCGCGGCACCACGGTGCTGCACGACCTCGGCGACTACCTGCGCTCGCTGCGGAAGCTGATCGAGCTGCCGTCCGGGACGGCCGGGCTGCCCGGGCACGGTCCAGAACTCCCCGATCTGCCCGCGACCGCGCGCGAATACCTTGCCCACCGGGAACAGCGGCTCGACCAGGTGCGTTCGGCCTTGAAGACGCTCGGGGCGGACGCCACCCCGCGCCAGGTCGTCGAGGTCGTGTACGCCGACGTCGACCGGGCGCTGTGGGCGCCCGCCGAGTGGAGCGTGCAGGCGCAGCTGGACTACTTGCGGTCGGAGGAGAACGGATGAGCAACGTCGAGGTCGAGTTCTACTGGCGGCCGGGCTGCGGGTTCTGCGCCGCGCTCGAGCGCCCGCTGTCGAAGAGCGGCTTCAACATCCGCGCGATCAACATCTGGGAGGACCCGGCGGCGGCCGCGCGGGTGCGCGAGGTCGCGAACGGCAACGAGACGGTGCCGACGGTGATCGTCGGCTCGACGGCGATGGTCAATCCCTCCTTCGCCGAGGTCGAGGCGGCGGTCAAGGCAGCTTCGGCGGGGTGAGTGCGCCGGGCCGCTCTCCGTGGAGGAAGGCGGCCCACACTTCGCGCAGCCCAGTCTCGTTCTCGAGGCCCTTCGGGGCGCCCTCCAGCATCGGCGCGTCCCAGACGTCGTGGGTGCCGAAGAGGAACGGGATGTCGATGCAGTGGCAGGCGCCGAACCGGTTGCCCGGCGCCGCCCAGTCGAAGCGGTAGGTGAAGGCGCCGAGCTTCTTCGCCAGCAGGTCGCTGGTGAAGAAGCCGTTCGCGGTGTCGATCGCTTCCTGCGGCGCGTCGGGGACGAAGGCGCGCAGCTCTTCCCGCGTCCAGCTGATCAGCGCGGGGCCCGCCGGCGCGGCTTCGACGAGGTCGTGTGCGACGAGGTCGTCGTCGGCGACGAGCTGGAACGCCGGCTCGATCGAGCCGGGCTCGCCGGGGACCGCGAGCTGAGCGGCGAGCAGCTGTTCCACCGGGGCGGTCCGGAGGCCTTGCAGGGGCCGGGCCCGGCGGTTCGCGTCCGCCCAGGTGGCCGGCCGCATCCCGAGGGGTGCGCTCTGCAGGGCGATCCGCTTGATGAGCCCGCGGGCCCGCGGCGACGACCAGAGGGCGAGCGTCGACTGCGCACCGGCCGACTGCCCGGCGAGGGTGATTTCGGCCGGGTTCCCGCCGAACGCGGCGATGTTGTCGCGCACCCACTCCAGCGCGGCGAGCTGATCGGCGATCCCGAGGTTCGGCGGCACGCCGTCCAGCGCGGCGAAGCCGAGCACACCGAGGCGGTAGTTGAGCGTCACGACGACGGCGTCGGCGTCGCGGGCCAGGCGCGTGCCGGTGTACCAGACCTGGCCGCCCGAGCCGCTGGAGAACCCGCCGCCGTGGATCCACACCAGCACCGGACGGTTCCCGGTGGTCGACGGCGTGAAGACGTTGAGGCTGAGGCAGTCCTCGCTTTGGGGAAGCGGCATCGGCCCCAGCGCGTGCTCGAGGCGCGAGGGTGGCTGCGGTGCCGCGGGTCCGGCTTCGAGCGTGTCCTTGACACCGCTCCACGGCTTCGGCGGCTTCGGTGCTTCGAAGCGTTCCGCGGTGGCGTACGGGATGCCCTTGAACGCGCCTTGCGCGCCGCGAACCCGGCCGGTGGTGGTTTCCAGGATCGTCATGCACTCAGCATGAAGCCGTCCTCGGGATAGTTCCTTCCGTTGCGCGCGCTTGCCCGAAATCCGACATCGGCTAGCCTCATCTGGTGGAATCCGGCTTGTTCGACGACCTGGACCGCGGCCTGGCGCACGCCCTGCAGCTGGACGGCCGGGCGTCGTTCAGCACGATCGCGGCGGTACTCGGCGTCTCGGACCAGACGGTGGCGCGCCGGTACCGGAAGCTGCGGTCGTCCGGGGTGCTGCGGGTGGTCGGCGTCACGGAGCCGGCATCCCTGGGCCAGGTGAGCTGGCTGGTGCGGCTGCGCTGCGTCCCGGACGCGGCGGCGGCGATCGCGGCGGGCGTGGCCCGCCGGGACGACACGCAGTGGGTGAGCCTGATGTCGGGCGGCACGGAGCTCACGTGTTTCGTCCGCGCCCCGCTGCGCGAGGAGGCGGACGGCCTGCTGCTGGGACAGCTGCCGAAGACGCCGCGCGTGGTGTCGATGACGGCGTACCGGTTGCTGCGCCGGTTCGCGGGCGGCCCGGCAGCGTGGCCGGGCCGGGCGAGCGCGTTGTCGGCGGCGCAGGTGACGGCGTTGCGGCGCCCGGTCACGGAAGCCCCGTACCGGCCCGAGCCGGGCGACGCGGGCTTGCTGGCGGCGTTGGCCCACGACGGCCGGGCCGACATGGCGACATTGGCCTCGGCCTGCGGCCGCTCGGAGTCGACGGCCCGCCGTCGCCTGGAGGCCTTGCGGTCATCGGGAGTGCTGTATTTCGACGTGGAGGTGGACGCGGCCCTGCTGGGCTACCCGCTGACGGCGACGTTGTGGCTCACGGTGACCCCCTCGTCGTTGGAGTCGGCGGGCCGGGCGCTGGCCACGCACCCGCAGGTGGCCTTCGCGGCGGCCACGACGGGCCCGGCCAACCTGGTGGCGAACGTGGGCTGCCGCGACGACGCGGCGCTGTATTCGTACTTGGCCGCCGATCTGGGCGGGCTGCCGGGCGTGCAGCAGGTGGAGACGGCGCCGATGATCCGGACGCTGAAGCGCTTCGGCGCACTGGAGCGGGTGTAGCGCGAGGCCGAGCTGTATGTCCTCGGCCCGTTGCCGACCTACCGGGGCAGCATCGGCATCAGGTAGTACGTCAGCTCCACCTCCCCGGGCTCCGCGGCCCGCAGGATGCAGGCCCGCATCCCCGGCTGGATCGACAGCACCACCCGCTCGCCCGCGAACGCCGACAGTGCGTCGAGCAGGTACCGGGCCTGGAACGACGGCGATGTCCGGCCGCCGCCGACGTTCGCCTTCAGGATCTCCTCCGCCTCGCCCGTGTCCTGGCGGGCGCTTGCCAGCCGGACCTGGTTGTCGCCGACCTCCACTGTCAGTACTCGCCTGTCCTCCGCGTACACCCCGACGCGGCGGACCGCGGCCGCCAGGGTGTCCGCCTCCACCGTCACCGTGGTGTCCACCGTGGCCGCGGAGATCGAGTCCTCCGACAGGAAGCCCGCGTCGAGCACCGCCGTGGCGACCAGGCCGCCCGGCCAGCTCACCCCGAACCGGCCCGGGCCCACGTGCAGGCCCACCCGGCCGCGTGCCTGCCGGGCCGCCTCCGACAGCAGGGCCGCCGGGACCAGGACGTCCAGGGCACCCGGGGACAGCAGCGGCAGCCGGGCCACCGCCATCCGGTAGCGGTCGGACGCCGTCAGCGTCATCCGGGCGCCGGCGGCCTGGACCCGGACGCCGGTGAACAGCGGCAGCGGGTCGTCCTTCGCCGCCGTGCCCGCGACGATCCGCAGCGCCGAAGCGAACGCCGATCCGTCCACTTCGGACACCTGGGCGGGTGGGCCGGGAGCGGCACCCGCCTCGGGCAGCAGTGGCAGGGCGAACCGGGCGTTGTCCAGCCGCAACGCCAGGCGCGTGCCTTCGACGACCAGGCGCACCAGGTCCGTGTCGAGCATCTTCAGCGTCTCCGCCAGCGGTGCCGCGGGGACGACGACCGAGCCGCCGGTGTGCGTGGTCGCCGGGCAGCCGAACCGGACGGCGAGATCCGGGTCGCTGCCGGCGACCGTCAGCCCGGCCGCGTCCGCCCGCAACCGCAACCCGGTGCGGGACGGCAGCAGGCGCGACGCGGCGGAGACAGCCGCCGAGAGGCGGTGGGCAGGCGCGGTGACGTCCATCCCGGCAAGCTAGCGGCCGGCACCGACAAAAACCGCCGATCTACGCGTTGACCAGCGAAGGAACCGGAGCGGACTGGGGTGCCCGTACCGTGCGGCGAAGCAGCCACACGGCCAGCGCGAGCACCAGTCCCGCAGCGCTCGCCGCCAGGAACGCCGCGCCCGGGCCGGCGTGCTCGACGACGTACCCGCTGATCGACTGGCCGGCCGCCAGCCCCAGCGTCACCGCCGTGAGCACCCAGCCGAACGCCTCCGCCGCGGTCCCGGACGGCGCGACCACCTCGATCGCCGTCGAGTGGGCCGTCGACTGCGGCGTGATCAACGCGCCCGCCAGCAGCATCATCAGCGCCAGGCCCCACAGCGAAGACGGCCACGCGAGCAGCGCGACCAGCGCACCGAACCCGCCCAGCAGCACCGGCAGCCGCAGGCCCAGCTGCCGCGGCCACGGACGCAGGCTGTAGGCGACGCCGAACGCGACCGAGCTCAGCGACCACGCCGACAGCAGCAAGCCACCCACGGACGCCTGGCCCGCTTCGGTGGCCGCCGCCGGCACGGCGACCTCGACGAACCCGATCACCACGCCGAAGCCCAGCGCGGCGATCGCCAACGTCCGCATGCCCGGGCTCGCCAGCGCGCCCAGCAGCGATCCGCGCTTCCCGGTGGACGGCCCCCACTGCCGCACGGCCGGGCTCAGTGCGAACAGCACCGCACCGGTGAACTGCAGCACGACGCCCAGCAGCAGGCCGGTGCCCGCCCACGGCGCCATGACCAGCAGCCCGGCCACGCCGGGGCCGAGGATGAAGAAGACCTCCATGCTGATCGCCTCGTACGAGTACGCGGCGTTGCGCGGGCCGCCCGGCGGCAGCAGCCTGCCCCACAGCGCCCGCGACGCCGACCCGACCATCGGCTCGGTCAGCCCGGTGAGGGCGCCGAGCGCGACCATCACGGCCGTCGCGGCGTGCGACTCGATGGCGGTGACCAGCGCGGTCATCGACAGCGCCAGCAGGGCCGCGGCGGTGAGCAGCGGCCGCGTCGGCCCGAACCGGTCGATCAGCCTGCCCTGCACCACCGCGCCCACCGACACCCCGACGAGTGAACCGGCCGAGACGAGCCCGGCGACGGCGAAGGAACCCGTCTCACGCTGGACGTAGAGCAGGGCCGAAATGCCGATCATCGCGATCGGCAGGCGGGCGAGCACGGCCGCCACGGCGGGCCACCGGGCCGCCCGCGTCGTCAGCGCGGTGCGGTAGTCGGCGAGGGACGTGTGGCTTTCGTGGTTCGAGGCAGACTGGGACACGCGTACAAGTATGCCGCAGAGTGGTACGTGAGTACCAGTTATTTGACGGTCAGCTGTGTCACCGGCACACTGGTAGTGGATCTTGCTACCCGGACATGAGGTCTCGATCGGGTAACACTCACGATATTCTCCGTGAACTCCTGCAACGAAACGGCCCAGACGGCGTCCTTGAGAGTGAATGGCCTTGAATTCGTGGGTATGGGCCGTGATGGTTGAACAACAGCACAGAAAAACCCAGCTCCCTCCGGCACTCGGGTCGGGGCCTGGCCCGGAGGGCGGGGAGCGCGGATCGTCGGGGGATGGTCCGCGCAACAACGAAGAGCCGGTGCGCCACGTCGGGGGTGGCGCCCGGCTCTTTGTTTTGGGTGCGGACACGAAGAAGGCCCTCTCGGCTTACCGAGAGGGCCTTCTTCGTCGGAAGACTCAGCGAGCGCGACGGGCCAGGCGCTCCGGGTCCAGGATCAGCACGCTCTTGCCCTCGAGCCGAAGCCAGCCGCGGTGGGCGAAGTCGGCCAGCGCCTTGTTGACGGTCTCGCGCGAGGCGCCGACGTACTGGGCGATCTCTTCCTGCGTCAGGTCGTGCGTGACCCGCAGGAGGCCCGCCTCCTGGCTGCCGAAGCGCTGCGCGAGCTGCAGCAGCGCGCGCGCGACGCGGCCCGGGACGTCGGTGAAGATCAGCTCCGCGACCATGTTGTTCGTCCGGCGCAGGCGGCGTGCCACCACGCGCAGCAGCTGCTCGGCGATCTCCGGGCGGGTCGAGATCCACTGGCGCAGGGCCGGGCGGTCCATGGTGACCGCGCGGACCTCGGTGACCGTGGTCGCGCTCGACGTCCGGGGGCCGGGGTCGAAGATGGACAGCTCACCGAACATGTCCGACGGGCCGAAGATGCCCAGCAGGTTCTCGCGGCCGTCCGGGGACTTGCGGCCGATCTTCACCTTGCCGGACTGGATGATGTACAGCTTGTCGCCGGGTTCGCCCTCGTTGAAGAT
Organism: Amycolatopsis sp. lyj-346; assembly: GCF_046548975.1. Taxonomy (NCBI): domain Bacteria; kingdom Bacillati; phylum Actinomycetota; class Actinomycetes; order Pseudonocardiales; family Pseudonocardiaceae; genus Amycolatopsis; species Amycolatopsis sp. lyj-346. The sequence goes on along the minus strand of NZ_JAJPWT010000001.1, from coordinate 473,764 downwards.
GACATGGCCGCGGGGGAACTCCACGGATTCCAAGGTCTGGGCCAGCGCCTCCGCCGCTGCCGGCTCCACACCCTGGAAAATGCCCGCACGGGCCAGGGTTTCGTCCACCTCGGGTGCCTCCTCGTCGAGAAACGATCACGCTCCCCCGTGGCTGGAGGAGCGTGACGCCGATCACTTGCGCGTCAGTCTAGGGCGTACTCCCGAGATCGCTCGCCGGACTCGCGTACGGCGGAAACGATCTCGTTCGAACGTGGAGCCTAACTCCGCACGCGACGCGCGCGTAGCCTGGCTGCCCGTCCGCCCAGCCTACGCAGCCGGAACAGCTCCAGCGCGCGGCCGATGCCGTGCCCGTAGAGCGCTCTGACCTCGTTGGGCTGCGCCTGCTCGAGGAACTCTTCGACCTCGTTCTCCTGCACCGCGACGTGCTTGAGCCTGCTCTCCACCCGCTCCATGAAGAGCGCGAAGAACATGATCACCAATGGGACCAGGATGACGAACCAGACGGTCATGACCGGACCCCGAAACACTCGATGAAAAGCATCTACTCCAGATCCTCGCTCATGGCGGCCGGAAAACGCGCCGAGGTGGTGCTCTGGCGTGTCGGTCGTCCACCGGTGCAGTCACCGGCTCGTCCGACGGCGCCCGTAGGCTATCGGGGTGCCACCTGCCACCACGAACGCCCCCCGTGAGGGCGCTGGTGAAAGCCGGTTAGCTCTGGTGAGACGCGCCAGGCGGATGAAGCGTTGCTTGGACGACGTGTATCCGGACGCCCACTGCGAGCTCGACTTCACCACGCCACTGGAACTGCTGGTCGCGGTCGTGCTGTCCGCGCAGACCACCGACGTCCGCGTGAACCTCGTCACGCCCGCGCTGTTCAAGCGCTACCGGACCGCCGCCGACTACGCCGGCGCCGACCGCGCCGAACTGGAGGAGTACCTCCGGAGCACCGGCTTCTACCGGGCCAAGGCGAACTCCGTCATGGGCCTGGGCGCGGCGCTGGTCGAGCGCTTCGACGGCGAGGTGCCGGGCAAGCTCGAGGACCTGGTCACCCTGCCCGGCGTCGGCCGCAAGACCGCCAACGTCGTCCTCGGCAACGCCTTCGACGTCCCGGGCATCACCGTCGACACCCACTTCGGCAGGCTGGTCCGGCGCTGGGGCTGGACGGCGGAGGAGGACCCGGTCAAGGTCGAGCACGCGATCGGCGAGCTGATCCCCCGCAAGGAGTGGACGATGCTCTCGCACCGGGTGATCTTCCACGGCCGCCGCGTCTGCCACGCCAAGAAGCCGGCCTGCGGTGCCTGCCCGCTGGCCAGGGACTGCCCGTCGTACGGCACCGGCCCGACCGGGTTCGACGAAGCCGCGAAGCTGGTGAAAGGCGTCGAAAAGGAGCACATCCTGACGCTGGCGACGCCCCGGTGACGAGCGTCACCAAGTGGGCCTTGGCCGCCGCCGCGCTCGCGGTGGCGTTGATCGTCGCGCTGCTGCCGCGCGGGGGTGACGACTCCGCCGCGAAGCCGTCCGGCGACCTCGGGCCCGCCCGGTCCGCGGCAGCGCTCCAGCCGTGCCCGGCGCCGGGCCCGGCGCAGCCGGTGAAGCAACTCGACGGCGTCACGGCGGAGTGCCTCGGCGACGGCGTGCGCGTCGATGTCGGCAGGGCCCTGGCCGGTGCTCCGGTGCTGGTCAACGTGTGGGCGTCGTGGTGCGAGCCGTGCCGGACCGAGCTGCCCGTGCTCCAGGAGTACGCGAAGCAGCCGGGTGCCGTGCGGGTCCTCGGCGTCCAGGTGCAGAGCCCGGCGAAGGACGGCCTCGACCTGCTGGCCAAGCTGGGGGTGCACCTGCCGTCGGTGTTCGACGGGGACGGCCGGAGCGGGCCCGTCCGGACGGCGCTGAAGGTGCCTTCGGCGCTCCCGGCGTCCTACTTGGTCACCGCGGCAGGCGAGGTCCGGTTCATCGCCAACCCACGCTCGTTCGTGAACACTGATCAGGTGCGTGCGGCAGTCGAGGGGGCATCGTGATCGGACCACTGGTCGAACCGGAGTCGGTTCCCGAGTGGCTCCGGCCGCTGGTCAAGGTCAGCGGCGAGGTCGACTCGAAGACGTTCACCCGGTTCAGCCCGCCGGAGAACGCGTACACGCGCACCGCCGCGGTGCTCATCCTCTTCGGTGAGCGGGAAGCCGACGGCGAGCCCGACATTCTGCTGCAGCGCCGCGCCGACACGCTGGGCTCGCACGCCGGCCAGGTCTCCTTCCCCGGCGGCGGCGCCGAGGAGGGTGACGGCGGGCCGATCGGCACCGCGCTGCGCGAGGCGGAGGAAGAGACCGGCGTGGTCCCCTCCGGTGTCCGGCCGGTCGCGGTGCTGCCGGAGTTGTTCGTGCCGGTGTCCGGGTTCGCCGTGACGCCCGTGCTGGCGCACTGGGCGGAACCGTCGCCGGTGCACGCGGTCGACCCGGCCGAGACGGCGTCGGTCGCGCGCGTCGCCATCGCCGACCTGGTCGATCCGGCCAACCGGTTCACGGTGAAGAAGGCGGGTGCGCCGTGGAAGGGGCCGGCCTTCGAGGTCGGCGGCCTGTTCGTGTGGGGGTTCACCGCCGGGTTGCTGTCGGTCCTCCTGAGCCTGGGAGGCTGGGAACGCGAATGGGACTCGGGCGACGTCCGGGACCTCGACGAGGCACTGGCCGCGTTCCAGGCCCGGCTGGCAGGGGAGTGAAGCGGTGAACTGGGTCGACGTGCTGGTGCTGCTGCTGGCCGTGCTGGCGGCCGTGTCCGGCGCCTACCAGGGTGTGATCATCGCGCTGCCGTCGCTCGTCGGCGTCGTGCTCGGTGCGGTCGCCGGGATCAAGCTCGCGCCGGTCGTGGTCTCGTTCTTCGACGACCCCGTCTGGAAGGTCGCCTTCGCGGTGGCGACGGTGGTCTTCCTGGTCGCCTTCGGCGAGGCGATCGGCGTCTACGTGGGACGGCGGCTGCGGCAGAAGATCAACCCGGACAAGCTGTCCGGCATCGACAAGACGCTCGGCGCGGTCGTGCAGGCCCTGGTCGTGTTCGTGGTGGCCTGGCTGATCGCGACGCCGCTGACGGCCGTGTCCGGCGCGCCGTGGCTGGCCAAGGCGATCAACAACTCGGTGGTGCTCGGCAAGGTCAACGACACCATGCCCGAGGCGGCCCAGGGCTTCCCGAGCCAGCTGCGCAAGCTGCTCGACGCGTCCGGCTTCCCGTCCATCGTGGACCCGTTCCAGAAGGCGCCGACGGCGGACACCTCGCCGCCGGACCCCGCGCTCCAGCGCAGCGGGATCGTCCAGCAGCTGCACGGCAGCGTGGTCAAGATCCGCGGCACCGCCAGTTCGTGCTCGCGGTCGCTGGAGGGCAGCGGGTTCGTGATCGCGCCGCAGCGGGTGATGACGAACGCGCACGTCGTGGCGGGCACCGACACCGTCGGCATCGAGACCACCCAGGGCGACTACCCGGCCCGCGTCGTCTACTTCGACCCGGAGGTCGACATCGCGGTGCTCGCGGTGCCGCGGCTGCGGGCCGAGCCGCTGCAGTTCGCGCCGGAGACGGCCGTGGCGGGCGACAGCGCGGTCGTGCTCGGCTACCCGCTCGACGGCCCGTACCGGGCGACGCCGGCCCGCGTGCGCGGCCGGATCAACCTGCGCGGCCCGGACATCTACGAGGCGAACACCGTGCAGCGGGACGTCTTCACGGTCCGCGCCGAGATCCGCAGCGGAAACTCGGGTGGCCCGATGGTGACCCCGGACGGCAAGGTGATCGGCGTCGTCTTCGGCGCGGCGGTCGAGGACCCGGAAACCGGCTTCACGCTGACAGCCGAGCAGGTCCGCGCGGAGGTCGACGCGGCACCGTCGCAGACGGCGAACGTGTCCACCGGCTCCTGCGCGGCCTAACGCCCGAACCGCAGCGCGATGCCGTCCAGCAGCGCCCGCAGGCCCGACTCGAAGAGGTCGTCCAGGTCGAGGTCGTAGCCGGTCTCTTCGAGTTCGCGGAGCATCTTGGTGAACACCGGGCGCCCGCTGGTCATCGAGCCCATCGACGGTGCCTGGCGGTCCATCCACTGCTCCCCGGACAGCCCGGACGCGGCCAGCGCGTGCTGCTCGCGTTCGAGGTGGATCGCGATGCCCTGGACGTGGCTGAAGAACAGGACGTGCAGGTTGCACAGCGTCGTCGCGTCGACGCCGAGCTCGGACAGCGCCGACAGCGCCCATTCGCCGTGCACGCCGAGGTTGGGCAGCGGCAGCGGCCGGGTGATCGGCCCGAGCTGCGCCAGCCACGGGTGACGCCGGAAGAGCGACCAGAGGGTGCGGCCACCGAGCGTCAACCGTTCGCGCCAGTCACCCGGAGGCTTCGCCGGGTAACCGCGCTCGCCGAACGCGGCGTCGGCCATGAGCAGCACCAGTTCGTCCTTGCCCCGTACGTACCGGTACGGCGCCATGGCCGCGACCTCGAGGCGGGCCGCGACGCCGCGCATGGACAGCGCACCGAGGCCCTCGGCGTCGGCGATGGCGATGGCGGTCCGCACGAGCCGTTCGCGGGTCAGCCCACGCTGACCGCCGCGGCGCTCGCGGCCGGCGACGACCGTGCCGGACCGCGGCTCCGCGTGGACGAGACCTTCCTGGCTCAGCAGGGCCAGCGCCTTCGCCGCGGTCGCCATCGCGACCCCGTGGTCGGTCGCGAGCCGCCGGGTCGACGGCACCCGAGCGCCCGGCGGAAGGTCGCCGCGCGCGATCCGCTCACGCAGTTCGCCGGCGATGGCCACGTACTTCACAGCAGTCTCCTGACCTAGTACAGGCGGCCATCTGTACTAGTACAGAAATGGCCCTTGAGCTGGGTTGTCTCCACTGTAGTGCGCATCAGCGTACGACTCACTGGAGGAAACATGCGGAACGTCCTGATCTCCGGCGCCGGGGTGGCAGGCGGCACCCTGGCCCGGCTCCTGGCGCGTGCGGGCTGGGCGGTGACCGTGGTCGAGCGGGCACCCGGCCCCCGCACCGGCGGCCAGGCGATCGACGTGCGCGGCGTCGCGCTCGACGTCGTCGACGAGCTCGGGCTCGGCGAGCGGCTGCGTGCGCTGCGGACGCGGATGCGCGGGATGTCCATGGTGGACGGCGACGGCCACGAGCTGTTCCGCTCGGAGGAGCACACCCTCAGCAGCGGACGGCTCGACAGCGCCGACTTCGAGGTGCTGCGCGACGACGTCGTCGCGATGCTGCTGGAGGCGCCCGGTGTCGAGTACGTCTTCGGCGACTCGGTCACCGCACTCACCGAGGAGGCGCACGGCGTGCGTGTCCAGTTCTCCCACGGCGGCTTCCGGACGTTCGACCTGGTCATCGGGGCGGACGGCCTGCACTCGGCCGTGCGGCGGCTGGCCTTCGGCCCGGAGGAGGACTTCAACCGCCACCTCGGCCAGTACCTGGCCATCTTCCCGACGGCCAACTTCCTGGGGCTGGCGGACTGGCAGGTCTGGTTCCGGCACGAGCACACCGGGGGCGCGGTCTACCCGGTCCGGGACAACACCGAACTCCGCGTCACCCTCGGCTTCGGCTCGGAACCGCTGCCGCGAATGTCCGTCCCCGAGCAGAAGCGGCTGATCGCCGAACGCCTCGCCGGCCTCGGCTGGGAGGTGCCGAAACTCCTCGAAGCCATGGCTGCCGCGGACGTCTTCTACTTCGACGCCATGGCCCAGATCCACCTGGACCGCTGGTCGACGGGCCGGGTCGTGCTGGTCGGCGACGCCGGCTACTGCGCCTCGGCGTTGTCCGGCCAGGGAACGAGCCTGGCGCTGGTCGGCGCGTACGTCCTCGCGCAGGAACTCGGCCGGGCCGGCCACGAAGCGGCGTTCGCGGCTTACGAACGGCGGATGCGGCCCTTCGCCGCGCTCAACCAGGCGCTGGCCACCGAGAACCCGGAAGGGCCGGCGGCGGAGGAGTCGGTGGAGCGGGCGAAGAACGCCATCAGCCTCGCTTGAGGAAGTCCGCCAGGGCCGCCGACGTGCGGTCCGGAGCTTCGAGGTGGGGGAAGTGCCCGACGTCCGGCCAGATCTCCGCCTCGGCGTGCGGGCCCGCCCAGCGCGTCGACGACGCCGCCGTTTCGGGGAGGATGCAGGTGTCGTCGGCGCCGTGCAGCTGCAGTGTCGGCGCCGCGATCCGGGCGCCGACGGCGTCGGTGAACCGGCGGCCTTCGCCGCGGAACTGGGCGCGGAACGCCCACCGGTAGTACTCGAGCGCGCTGTGCGCCACCCCGGGCACGAGCATCGCCTGCCGGAACGCCTCGACGCTGCCGGTGAAGTCCGAAGTGGACCGCCAGCGGCGGCCGGCCCAGCTGCCGAACAGGTCCGCGACGGCCTGGGCTTCGTCCTTGACCAGCCACTTCTCCGGCGCCATCGGCACCTGGAAGCGGAAGAGGTGCCCGGCCGCGCGGCCCTGTCCGCGCCACGGGCGGGCCGCGCCCGAGCGCAGGGCGAGGGGGTGGGCGGCGCCGATCGCCGTCACCGAGGACACCAGCCGCGGGTGCAGTGCCGCGACCGTCCAGGCGAGCATGCCGCCCCAGGCGTGCCCGGCGAGGTGGGCGCGGCGCGCCCCGAGCGACTTGATCAGGCCGCCGACGTCACCGGCGAGCGTCCACGCGTCGTAGCCGCGGGGCGGCTTGTCCGAGTCGCCGTAGCCGCGCAGGTCGACGGCGACCGCGCGGAAGCCGGCTTCGGCCAGCGCGCGCAGCTGGTGGTGCCAGGTCCACCAGAACTCGGCGAACCCGTGCAGCAGCACCACGACCGGCCCGTCGCCGAGCTCGGCGACGTGCAGGCGGATGCCGTTCGCGGAGACGTCGCGGTGGACCCACGGGCCGTCGAGCCGGACGATCGACGGGTCGGGGGACGCGTGCAACGACTCAGTCGCGCGTGGTCAAGCCGGCTTCGGGCGCGCGCTGCGGCTTGAGCGCGGCGGCGGTCTCCTTGACGCTGGCGATGGTCCGCTCCGGTGCCTTGAACTTCTTCACCTTGCGGTAGCCGAGGAACCCGGCCGCGCCCGCGACGAGCAGCATCAGGACGAACACGATGCCGAACGCGATCCAGCGGTAGCGCACCCACTCGGCCAGCCCCTCGGCCGCGAAGAAGAACAGGAAGAACGTGCTGTACAGGAAGACCGTCAGCGCGATCAGGAAGAAGATGGCGCCCTTGAGGCCCTTCTTCACCTCGCCGACCAGCTCGGACTTCGCGAGCTCCATCTCCGCCCTGACCAGGGTGGAGATGTGCTGGGTCGCGTCGCCGACCAGGCGGCCGAGCGACTGGTCGCCGGGGATGTCGGTGGCGGAGGACAGCGGGAGGTAAGGCACGGCCCCCACGCCGTCGGGGCCGGTGCGTTCGTGCTTGGGGCTGCTCACCGGGTCATCGTGCCATGTGTCCCATTACCGGGCGCGGCGGCGTCACCGTGTGTCGGCGATTCGCGCATGAACCTTGCTGCGACGGACCAGCAGCGCCGCCGCCAGCAGGGACGCCACGGCCGATGCGATGAGCACCGCGGCCTTGGCCAGTTCGCTCGCTCCGGCAGGTAGCGACAGGTCTGCGATCAGCAGGCTGACGGTGAACCCGACCCCGCCGAGCACGGACAACGCGGCCATGTCCCGCCAGCCCATCCCGCGCGGCTTCTCCGCCGCACGCAGCTTCACGGCGAGCAGGCTGGCCCCGAGGATGCCGACGACCTTGCCGCCGAGCAGCCCGGCGAGCACGGCGAGCGGCAACGCCGTCGTGAACACCGCGCCGAGCGCGTCGGCGTTGATCGAGATCCCGGCCGCGAACAGCGCGAACACCGGCACGGCGACGGCCGCCGACCAGGGCTGGAGCCGGTGCTCGAGCCGCAGGGCGGGCGCCTCCGGCTCGCCCTCGTCGGCGCGGACCCGGGTGAGCAGGCCCAGCGCGACCCCGGCGATCGTCGCGTGGACGCCCGCCGAGTGCACCGCGACCCAGGTGACCAGCGCGAGCGGGACGTACAGCCACGGCGTCCGGACCCGGCGGTGCTGGAGGAACGCGTACAGCGCGAGCGCGACGACCGCGACGGCCACCGCGACCAGGTCGAACTGCGTCGTGAACAGCACGGCGATGACGACGATCGCGCCCAGGTCGTCCACCACGGCCAGGGAAAGCAGGAAGACGCGGGCACTCGACGGCAGGTTCGACGCCGTCAGCGCCAGCACGCCGAGGGCGAACGCGATGTCGGTGGCGACCGGGATCGCCCAGGCCCGCTCGATCCCCGGCGTGCCCCAGCCGACGGCCAGCGCGACCAGCGCGGGCACGACCATGCCGCCGATCGCGGCGACGACCGGCAGAATCGCCTGCTTGAACCGGGACAGCTCGCCGATGACGAGCTCGCGCTTGAGCTCCAGCCCGGCGACGAAGAAGAACAGGGCGAGGAGGCCGTCCTTCGCCCAGTCGCCGACCGTCAGGTTGAGGTGCAGGAACTCCGGGCCGAGCCGGAAGCCGCGCAGGGCGTCGTAGCTGTCCCGCAGCGGCGAGTTGGCCCAGAGCAGCGCGACCGCCGTCGCGCCGAGCAGGATCAGCCCACCGGTCGTCTCGGTGCGCAGGTAACGGGCGAATTCACTCAACGGGCGGGACATCGGGGCGGCTCCAGGGGTCGCTGATCACTGTTGCCGACCAGGCTTCCCGGCGCACCTCGGCACCAGTTTACCCGCCCTTTGTCACGGATTGTCATGACCGCCGCCACACGTCGTGCCGGTGGTCAGTCACGCGGTGGGCTCATAGCATGCCAATCGACAACGAAGTTCCTGGACGAAGGATGACGACAGTTGTGAGCAACTCCACCGAGGTCCAGCAGGACACGAGGTTTTTCGGGCACCCCCGAGGACTGGCGAACCTCTTCGGCGTCGAGATGTGGGAGCGGTTCTCCTACTACGGGATGCTCGGCATCCTGCCGATCTACCTCTACTACCGGGTCGAGCAGGGCGGTCTGGGCCTCGCGCAGGAGTCCGCGCTCGGCATCGTCGGCGCGTACGGCGGCCTGGTGTACCTCTCGGCCGTCATCGGCGCGTGGGTGGCCGACCGCCTCCTCGGCTCCGAGCGGACCCTGTTCTACAGCGCCGTGCTGATCATGATCGGCCACCTCAGCCTGGCCCTGCTGCCGGGCCTGGCCGGCATCGGCGTCGGCCTCGTGTGCGTCGCGGTCGGCAGCGGCGGGCTGAAGTCCAACGCGACGGCGATCGTCGGCACGCTCTACGCCGAAGGCGACGAACGCCGCGACGCGGGCTTCACGATCTTCTACATGGGCGTCAACCTCGGCGGCTTCGTCGGCCCGCTGCTGACCGGCCTGGCGCAGACCGAGGTCGGCTTCCACCTCGGCTTCGGCCTCGCGGCGATCGGCATGGCCCTCGGGCTGACCCAGTACACGTTCGGCCGCAAGAACCTCGGCGACAAGGCGAAGGAGGTGCCGAACCCGCTGCCGTCGTCCCGGCGCGCACTGGCGATCGGCGCCGCCGTCGTGCTGGTGGCCGCGATCGTGGTGCTGGTCCTCACCGGGGTGGTCCACCCTGGCAACCTCGCCGACGTCGTCGTGTGGGTGGTCGGCGTGATCTCGGTGATCTACTTCCTCGTCATCCTGACCAGCGCCAAGATCACCGCCGTCGAGCGCAGCCGGGTGTTCTCCTTCATCCCGATGTTCCTCGCCAGCGCGGTGTTCTTCTCGCTGTACCAGCAGCAGTTCACGGTCGTCGCGGCCTACACCGACCAGCGGCTGAACCGGACCCTGTTCGGCTGGGAGATGCCGGTGTCCTGGGTCAACTCGATCAACCCGGTGTTCATCATCGTCTTCGCTCCGGTGCTCGCGGCGCTGTGGACCAAGCTCGGCGAGCGGCAGCCGTCGACGCCGATGAAGTTCGTCCTCGGCACGGTGCTGATGGGCGCGGCGTTCCTGCTGTTCCTGCCGATGGTGGGCAGCGGCAAGAACGCGAGCCCGATGCTCGCGATGGTCGGCATCCTGTTCGTGTTCACCATCGCCGAGCTGTGCCTCTCGCCGGTCGGGCTGTCGCTGTCGACGAAGCTCGCGCCGGAGGCGTTCCGGACGCAGATGGTGGCGCTGAACTTCCTGTCGATCTCGCTCGGCACCGCGATGTCCGGCAAGCTCGCCGAGTACTACTCCGTCGACGACGAGGCGCCGTACTTCAGCACGATCGGCCTGGTCGCCATCGGCGTCGGCGTGCTGCTGTTCCTCGGCATCCCCTTCATCCGCAAGCTGATGAAGGGCGTGCACTAGCCGACGGTGACGCCGAAGATCACCCCGACGAAGTAGGTCACGACCATCGTGAGGGCGCCGACGCCGACGTTGCGGACGATCGCGCGCCCCACGTTCGCGTCGCCGAGCCTCGCGCTGACCCACCCGGTCAGCGTGAGGCCGACGACGACCGCGGCCGCGCAGGCCCACACCCGCAGGGAGACGCCGGCCCAGGCGATGGACAGGATCGGCAGCAGCGCGCCGGTGGAGAAGGCGAGCAGTGACGCCCAGGCGGCCTGCCACGGGCTGGTGAGGTTGTCCGGGTCGATGCCGAGCTCGGCCTCCGCGTGCGCCTGCAGGGCGTCCTTTTCGGTCAGTTCGCGGGCGACCCGGTTCGCGAGGTCCGGCGAGAGTCCCTTGTCTTCGTAGATTTCGGCGAGCTCGCGCTCCTCGGCCTCCGGCATCGTGTTGAGTTCCTGCTTTTCGAGCCGGAGCAGGGCCTGTTCGGTGTCGCGCTGGGTGCTGACCGAGACGTATTCCCCGCCGGCCATGGAAAAGGCGCCGGCGACGAGCCCGGCAATTCCGGCGGTCAGGATCGTGGTGCTTTCCGTGGTCGCCCCGGCCACGCCGACGACGATGCCGGCGACGGACACGATGCCGTCGTTGGCCCCGAGCACCCCGGCCCGCAGCCAGTTCAGCTTCCCGCCGACACCTTGGTGCGGTTCGTGAGCGTGCTCCACGGCAGTTCCGGTCACGAGAACAGTGAAACACGAACGCGGAATGGTGGCGAGACATCCCATTCCGGTCAGGTTCGCCTAAATAACGCGTGCCTACCTAAGCCGGTCCTGTGTGGACTCTCAGCCGTCCTGGGCCATCATGGGCGGCATGGACGAGCAAGTGTGGCAGCCGCTGGTCACGGTGGAGGGCCTGCCGCTGCAGGGCGGCGAGGGCCGGTTCCGGCTGCTGGAGACCGCGGAGAGCGGTCTGGCGTACTTGATCCACTACCCGGCCGGGGTGGCGTCGCCGACCCACGCGCACGACCACGACTCGATCGTCTACGTCCTGTCAGGGAGGCTGCGCGGCGCGGTCGACGGCGTGGAGGCGGAGTTCGAGCCGGGGGATTCGGTCCTGCACCCCCGCGGGGTCGCCCACCACGTCGAGGCGCTGACGGACGCCATGTGGGTGGAGTTCAAGTCACCCCTGCCGGGCCGCCCGCCAATCGCCTGAGCGCCCCAAGGTGGCCTTCGGTGCGTTGAGCGCACCCAATGTGGCCTTCGGTGCGTTGGACGCACCCAATGTGGCCTTCGGTGCGTTGGACGCACCCAATGTGGCCTTCGGTGCGTTGAGCGCACCCAATGTGGCCTTGGGGCGCTCGGGAAAGCGGAAACGCCCGGCCCCGCCGATGCGGACCCGGGCGTTTCCTGGGGTGAAGCTCAGGCGTCCAGCTCGGCGAGGGCCTGCTTGGCCTTCTCGAGCTCGGCCTCCAGCGCGGCGACCTTCGCGGCCTGCGCCTCGCGGGCCTGGTTGATCACCTCGTCGATCGGGCCGGACAGGTCGGAGTGCAGCTCCTTCGCCGCGCGCGACACCGCGGCGGCGGGGATCTCCAGGCCCTTCGCGACCCACTTGGAGCCGTTCTTCAGCTCGGCCTGCCACTCGCCGTCGGCGGTGCCGGTGACCGTCAGGATCAGCTCGACCGTGCGGGTCTTCTTCGCCGTCGATGCCGTCGCCGCGCCCTTCGGGCGGCCGCGCTTCGGCTTGGGGGCCTCTTCCTCGGCGGCCGGCTCGGCCGAACCCTCCGAGGGAGCGGCCGGGGACGCGGACTCGGTGACGGCCGCCTCGTCGGTGGAAACCTCCGGGGTCGAGACCGGGGCGGGGGCCTCGGCCGTTTCCTCGTCGTGCGTCAGGACATCCACGGTCATCGTCGTGTCGTCTCCTTGCCCGGGAAGTGGGTGTGGTTCGCGGCACAGCGTAGAACAAGCGTTCGAGTCGTGCCACACGGGGTGTCATGACAGAGCCCTCCCGGCGCGAAGCCGGAAGGGCTCTGACGACGTGAACGCTAGCTCACTCCTCCGACTTGCCCGACTTCAGGCCCGACGAGATCAGCTCCATCACCGACGAGTCGGCCAGCGTGGTGACGTCGCCGACCTGCCGGTTCTCCGCGACGTCGCGCAGCAGGCGGCGCATGATCTTGCCCGAGCGCGTCTTCGGCAGCTCCGGCACGACCATGATCTGCCGCGGCTTCGCGATCGGCCCGATCTCCTTGGCGACGTGGTTGCGCAGCGCCTGGATGGCCTCCTCGCCGCCGTCGACCGCGTTGCCGCGGAGGATGACGAACGCGACGATGCCCTGGCCGGTCGTCGGGTCGCTCGCGCCGACGACCGCGGCCTCGGCCACCGTCGGGTGCGAGACCAGCGCCGACTCGACCTCGGTCGTCGAGATGCGGTGCCCGGACACGTTCATCACGTCGTCGACGCGGCCCAGCAGCCAGACGTCACCGTCGCTGTCGTACTTCGCGCCGTCGCCGGCGAAGTAGAAGCCCTGGTCCTTGAAGCGCGACCAGTACGTGTCCCGGTAGCGCTCCTCGTCGCCCCAGATGCCGCGCAGCATCGACGGCCACGGCTTGTCGAGCACCAGGTACCCGCCGCCGCCCGCGCCGACCTCGGTGCCCTGGTCGTCGACGACCTTCGCGGACACGCCCGGCAGCGCCTTCTGCGCCGAGCCCGGCTTGGCCGCGGTGACGCCCGGCAGCGGCGAGATCATGATCGCGCCGGTCTCGGTCTGCCACCACGTGTCGACGATCGGGGTGCGGCCGGCGCCGATGTTCTCGCGGTACCAGATCCACGCCTCGGGGTTGATCGGCTCGCCGACCGAACCCAGCACCCGCAGCGTCGACAGGTCGTACTTCTCGGGGATTTCCGCGCCCCACTTCATGAAGGTGCGGATCAGCGTCGGCGCCGTGTAGTAGATGGAGACCTTGTACTTCTGGATGATCTCCCAGTGCCGCCCCTCGTGCGGGGTGTTCGGCGTGCCTTCGTACACGACCTGCGTGACGCGGTTCGCGAGCGGGCCGTAGACGATGTAGCTGTGGCCGGTGATCCAGCCGATGTCGGCGGTGCACCAGTAGACGTCCTCGCCGGACTTGTGGTCGAAGACGTTGTGGTGCGTGTACGCCGTCTGCGTCAGGTAGCCGCCGGAGGTGTGCAGGATGCCCTTCGGCTTCCCGGTCGTCCCGGACGTGTAGAGGATGAACAGCGGGTGCTCGCTGTCGAAGGCCTCGGGAGTGTGCTCTTCGGACTGTCCGCCGACGAGCTCGTGCCACCAGAGGTCGCGGCCCTCGGTCCACGGCACCTCGCCCTCGAGCTGGTCGCCCGTGCGCTTGACGACGATGACCTTCTCGACGGTCTCGGCGCCTTCGAGTGCTTCGTCGACGTTGGCCTTCATCGGCGCGGCCTTGCCGCGGCGGAACTGGCCGTCGGAGGTGATGACGAGCTTCGCGGCGGCGTCGTCGACGCGGGCTCGCAGCGCCGTCGGCGAGAAGCCGCCGAAGACGACGCTGTGCAGGGCGCCGATCCGCGCGCACGCGAGCATCGCGAAGATGGCCTCGGGGACCATCTGCAGCTGGATCGCCACGACGTCGCCGGCGGTGACGCCCAGTGACGCGAGGGCGTTGGCGGCCTTGGAAACCTCGGTCTTCAGCTCGGCGTAGGTGATGTCCCGGGTGTCACCCGGCTCGCCGACCCAGTGGATCGCGACCTGGTCGCCGTGGCCGGACTCGACGTGCCGGTCGACGCAGTTGTAGGCGACGTTCAGCTTGCCGCCGACGAACCACTTCGCGAACGGCGCATTGGTCCAGTCCAGTACCGTGGTCCACTTGGTGTCCCACGTGAGCCGCTCGGCCTGCTTGGCCCAGAACGCTTCGCGGTCGGCGTCCGCCTCGGCGTAGAGGTCGGCCTTCGCGTTGGCTTGGCCGGCGAATTCGTCGCTGGGCGGGAAGGTGCGGCTCTCGGTGAGCAGGTTGTCCAGGGCGGGGGACTGCTCGGTCATGGTTGCAAGGCCTCCTGTAGTGCGCCGAAACGACGGCTAGCGGCACGCTAGCGACGTTAGTCCGCCTTGTAAAAGGTTGCACCCACGTTGCCCTGCCGGTTCACCTCGCCAGGCGAGCCCCGGTGACTAAGCGTTCGTTCAGCCGGGCCTTCGCGGCGGGCCACTCCGGCGCCAGCATCGAATAGGTGACGGTGTCGCGCGACGAGCCGTCCTGCCGGATCCGGTGCGCGCGCAGGACGCCCTCGCGAAGCGCGCCAAGCCGTTCGATGGCGCGTTGCGAGCGGAGGTTGCGGATGTCGGTTTCCCACGCCACCCGTTGCGCGCCAAGGGTTTCGAACGCGTACCGGAGCAGCAGCAGCTTCGACTCGGTGTTCAGCCCGGTGCGCTGCCAGTCCGCGCCGATCCAGGTGTGCCCGATCGACAGGATCCGGTGCTTCTCGACGACCTGGTAGTACGACGTCGTCCCGGCGACGCGGCCGGAGTCGACGTCGATCTGCGCGAAGGGCCGCCGGTCGGGGTCGGCGAGCGCCTGCTCGACCAGCCGCTCGGCGGCGGGCAGGTCCGCCGGCTGCGTGCTGCTCAGCCACGCCCAGATGCCCGGGTCGGTGCCGGCCTCGAACAGGCCCTTGGCGTGCTCGGCCGTCAGCGGTTCCAGGCGGACGTGCCGGCCGGCCAGGGTGGGTTGCGTGTTCCAGTCGCTCACGTGATCACGATAAGCGGAGCAGTGGCTCTCTCAGGTGGCCAATTTCCAAGCATTTCCAGAGACCACTTCGGCGTTGCCTATGCTCGGCGGACCACGACGAAGGGCGAGATCGATGGGCGAAGAGCGGGAAGAGCTGAGCTGGGAGCTGTTCGGCACGGCGAGCCGTGAACTGGCTCACACCATCGCCGAAGACGGCTTCGCGCCGGACCTCGTCCTGTCCATCGCCCGCGGCGGCCTCTTCGTCGCCGGCGCGCTCGGCTACGCGCTCGACGTGAAGAACCTGCACGTGATGAACGTCGAGTTCTACACCGGCGTCGACCAGCGCCTCGACCTGCCGGTGATGCTGCCGCCGGTGCCCAACGTCGTCGACCTGGCGAGCAAGAAGGTGCTGATCGCCGACGACGTCGCCGACACCGGCGCCACCCTCAAGCTGGTCCGCGACTTCTGCCTCGACCACGTCGCCGAGGTGCGCTCGGCGGTCGTCTACGAGAAGCCGCACTCGACGGTGAAGTGCGAGTACGTCTGGCGGCACACCGACAAGTGGATCAACTTCCCGTGGTCGGTGCTGCCGCCCGTGGTCACCCGCGAAGGACAGGTGCTCGACGCATGAGTGATCCCCTGAAGCCGCTGCTCGACCTCGAAGGCGTCGCGGCGGCGGCGAAGTCCGCGCAGGACGCGGTGTTCGCGGTCCACCGCCTCCCCGCCAACCTCCGCGGCGGGGCGGCGACGGCGGCCGAGGCGTCCGTGCGGGCGGCCCGCGCGTCCGCCGGGATCGAAGGCGCCAACCCGGAACTGCCCGCCGACGGCGCGGTCGACGACCCGATCCTCGCCGGGTCGTTGCGCGTCGCGGAGACGCTGGAGTCGCTGCTGCCGACGTGGCGCCGCGCGCCGATGCAGGCCTTGGCCCGGCTGCACGTCCTGGCCGCGGCGGATCTCGTCGACGACCCGGATGCCTTGGGGCGTCCGCATTCCGGCGGTGGCCGCCTGGAGCTGCTCGCCCAGCTGGTGACCGGCGCGACGTCGGTGCCGGGTCCGGTGCTGACGGCGGTCGTCCACGGGGAACTGCTGGCGCTCAAGCCGTTCGGCAGCGCGGACGGCGTCGTCGCGCGCGCGGCGGCGCGGCTGACGATGGTCGCGACGGGCTTGGACCCGAAGTCGCTGAGCGTGCCCGAAGTGGCGTTCTTCCGCCGGGTGCCTCGCTACCTCGAAGCGGCCGAAGGGTTCGCGAACGGGACGCCGGAGGGCGTACGCGCGTGGCTGCTCTTCTGCTGCGAAGCGTTCGAAGCCGGTGCGCGCGAGGCGAAGAGCATTTCGGACGCTGCTTCCTGAGCGAGCACGGCGTCCAGCAGTCCGGGGAACCGCGCTTGCACGTCTTCGCGCAGGACGCGCCAGAGTGGGGCGAGAGCGTCGGCGCGGTGATGTCGAGGTCGCGCTGGGCGTCGCGTCAGGAAAGCTTCGCCGACCACTTCTCTTCGATCCGCCCGAACCGCCACACCGCCAGTGCGATGACCCAGGTCAGCACGAACAGCCCGACGATCACGAAGCCGACGTAGTCCAGGTTCACCGAAGCGATCGCGGCCAGCGGCCCGCTGGTGATGGCCAGCTTCTCGGCGAGGATCGACACCAGCTCGATGGTCCCGATGAGCAGCGCCACCGCGACCGACAGCGCGGTCACCGTGATGTTGTAGAAGATCTTGCGCACCGGCTTCGCGAACGCCCAGCCGTAGGCGAAGTTCATGAAACAGCCGTCCGCGGTGTCGAACAGGGTCATCCCGGCGGCGAACAGGATCGGCAGCACGAGGATCGCGTACCACGGCAGGGCGAAGGTCGCGGTGCCCGCGGCGAGCACGAGCAGCCCGATCTCGGTCGCGGTGTCGAAGCCCAGCCCGAACAGCAGCCCGACGGGGTAGATGTGCCACGGCTTGCGCACGGCCTTCGTCGCGCCGCGCAACAGCCGGTTCAGCACGCCGCGGTTGTCCAGCTGGCGTTCGAGCGCGGCTTCGTCGAAGTCGCCGCGGCGCATCTTTTTGAAGACCCGCAGGATCCCGACGAGCACGACGAGGTTCAGGATCGCGATCACGTACAGGAACACCCCGGACACCGACGTCCCGATCACGCCGGTGGCCTGGTGCAGCGTCGAGGAGCCGTCCTCGACCTGCCCGGCCAGCGCGCGGACGCCGAGCGAGAGCAGCAAGCAGAGCACGAACACGATCGTCGAGTGCCCGAGGGAGAACCAGAACCCGACCGAAAGCGGCCGGCGGCCGTCGTTCATCAGCTTGCGGGTGGTGTTGTCGATGGCGGCGATGTGGTCGGCGTCGAACGCGTGCCGCATACCGAGCGTGAAGGCCGTGACACCGAGCCCGATCCCGAAGACACCGGACGCACCCAGCGCGTAGTGGTGCGGCGCGACGAACGCCGTGAGCACGCCCCAGCCCACGACGTTCAGCAGCAGGATGAACCCCGCCATCCCGCTGATCGACACCCACTCGCGACGCGAAAGCCCGCGCCGCGAGTCCGCCGTAGAGCCCGCCATCACGCACCTGCCTTCCTCTCATCTGAGAGGTTAGACAGATGAACAGATAAAGAACAATTACAGCCGGGGCTTCGCCCCGGGCCGGGGCTCCGCCACCCGGAGCCCCCCAAAAGCCGTTAGCTCGCGCGCACCCGCACGAGGTCCAGAGCCTTGCGCACGTGCCCGCCGGACGTGTGCAAAGCCTTCGCTGCGCTCTTGACGTCCTCCCCGGAGAGGAGGTGCACCAGCGCGACCTTGAGGTCGCCCCCGGCTTCGGTGAGCGCGTCCGAGCAGTCCGCCATCGTCATGCCGGTGGCTTCCTGCAGGATCCGGATGGTCCGGCCGCGCAGCTTCGCGTTGGTGGCCCGCATGCTGACCATCAGGTTGGAGTAGGTCCGGCCGAGCTTGATCATCGTCGCGGTGGAGAACGACGTGAGGATCATCTTCTGCGCCGTGCCCGCCTTCATCCGGGTCGAGCCGGCAATCGCTTCCGGTCCGGTGTCGACCGCGATGAGCACGTCCACCCCGACCGGCTTCGCGGCCTTGGCGTTGCCCGAGACCAGGCCGGTCCGGGCACCCTGGCGCGCCGCCGCGGCCAGCGCACCCAGCACGTACGGCGTCCTGCCCGACGCCGTCAGCCCCAGCACGAAGTCGCCGGGCTGCACCATCGCGGCCATCTCGGCGGCCCCCGCCGCCGAGTCGTCCTCCGCGTTTTCGACGGCTTGCCGCAACGCGCGCTCGCCGCCGGCGTGGTGCGCGATGAACCAGTCGCCCGGCACGTTGAACGTCGGCACCAGCTCGGCCGCGTCCAAGGTGGCCAGCCGCCCGGACGTGCCCGCGCCGACGTAGTGCACCCGGCCACCGGCCCGGATGGCGTCCACCGCGAAATCCACCGCGCGCGCCACCTGGGGCAGCACCGCGGCCACGGCACCGGGGACCGTCCGGTCCTCGGCGTTGATCGCACCCAGAATCCCCGTGGTGGACATCAGGTCGATGTCCTTGGTGCGGGGATTGCGGGTTTCGGTCGGCGAATCGACGTGCACCGCCTGCACGGGGACGGTCATCATGCGCCTCACCTTTTCTCCGGTCATCACTTGCCGGTTTCCCGCGGACGGCGACGTCCGTCCGGCCTGACCCCCAAGCGGTGCGATCCGACTGCGTCCCTCGTCGCGTCCAGCGCGTTGACCGACGCGTCCATGTGCCGCTGCGCCACGCCGATGAACAGGCAGTCGATGACGGTGAGCTGAGCGATGCGGCTCGCCGTGGCGCCCGACCGGAACGTGGTTTCCCGCGCCGCGGTCGTCAAAACGTGATCGGCGACCTCGGTGATCGGGGAACGCGGGAAGTTCGTCACGGCGATGGTGACCGCGCCGTGCTCGCGCGCCACGCGCAGCGCCTCGACGGTGTCGGTGGTCGCGCCGGTGTGCGAGACGCCGATCGCGACGTCACCGGGGCTCAGCACCGCGGCCGAGGTGAGCATGATGTGCGTGTCCGACCACGCGAAGCACACACGGCCGATGCGGTGCAGCTTCTGCTGCAGGTCGGCGGCGACGAACGCACTGGCGCCCACGCCGTAGACGTCCACGCGGCCGGCACCGGCGACGGCCGCGATCACCCGCTCCAGCGTGGCGATGTCGAGCTGGTCGGCCGTCTCCTCGACGGCCCGCGCGTCGGCGAAGCTGACCTTGCCGATCACGGCGGCCAGGTCGTCCTCCGGGCCGATCTCGCCGCCGAGGTTGCGCGTGGAGCGCGCCTCGGTGCGGGCGGTGTCCGCGGCCAGCGCGATGCGCAGCTGCGGGTACCCGCCGACGCCGACGGCCTTGCAGAACCGCGTCACCGTGGTCTCGCTCGTGTTGGCGGCCAGGGCCACCTCGGTGATGCTGCGCCGCGCCACGTGCGCGGGGTCTTCCAGCACCACCTTGGCCACGCGCTGCTCGGCGCGGGCCAGGCCGGGGAGCAGGGACCGGATCCGCACCAGCGGACTGGAGTCGGCGTCTCGCGCGGTCGACTGGACCGATACGGACTCCGACAGTACCGGGCCGGCTACGGATTCGGCATCACTCATCGTCGGAAAGTTACTAACCGTTGGCATTTGCGACAAGGTTACCCACACCCTTCGGGATGATCGCAACCCATCCGTGTCTGCGGATCTGGATTTGCGATTAATCGTTGACCAGAAAGTCGCCAACAGGGTCGACCTTGTTAACGAAGTCAAGCTAACGACTTGGCAACTTAGTGTCGCGGTGCAAGCGGCAAGCGGACGGTAAATTCCGGCTTGTGGTGGACCTTCGGCGACAGGTTGGTCACCGAGAGCTCAACTGCCAACCCTCTGCGATGAAAACGGCCGGGTCTCGTTCACCGTCGAGGAGTGATCGGCCGCTCTCGGTGACTTTCACACCGTCCACCGAAACGCCTCGGCCCGTGTAGTTCGGGTCGGTGCTGTAACGCCAGCGCAGGCTCACCGACGCGCCTCGCGGCAGCGGGCCCGCCGCCTTCCACCAGGCACGGTGGCCGTGTCCGGAGAGCGACGTCACGGTTCCGGAGGGTGCTCCCGGTCCCGAAACCGATAAGGTGATCGGTTGCCAGTTAACGCCGTCGGTGCTCACCTGGAGCTGAAGTGGATCACCGCTGCCTTCGGTGTCCACGAAGACGGAGAACGAAACGCACGCTTGATCACTGTGCGTGGTAAAAGGGCGAGTACTCAGTGTAGCGACGCCGTTGTTACCCAGCGTGCTCGCCCACGCGTCCTTCCCGGCCACCGGACGCACCGCCATGGCCCTGGCCAGCGACGTCGCCCAGACCTGGCGGGCGGTGTTGATCGAGCCCCAGGTCCGGGTCGGGTGCACGCGGTTGGTCAGCAGGATCGCGAACGACCGGGACTCCGGGTCGATGACCAGCGTCGTTCCGGTGTAACCGGTGTGCCCGGCGGTGACCGGCGACGCCAGCGCGCCCATGTACCAGGGCTGGTCAAGCTCGAAGCCGAGGCCGTGCGAGTCGTCCGGGAACTGCTGGTTGTAGTTCGTCAGCAGCTGCCGGACGGTGTCCGTGCGCAGCACCCGGTGCCCGCGGTAGCTGCCGCCGTTGAGGATCGTCTGGGCGAGGGTGGCCATGTCGTTCGCGGTGCTGAACACGCCGGCGTGCCCGGCGACGCCGCCGAGCGACCACGCGTTCTCGTCGTGCACGCTGCCGCGCAGCATCCCGCGTGGCGGGTTCGCCTGGAACTCCGTCGCGGCGATCCGGTCCAGCTTCGCCGCGGGCGGGTTGTAACCGGTGTCGGTCATGCCGAGCGGGGCGGTGATCCGGTCGTGGACGACCTCGTCGAGGGACTGCCCCGTCAGCTTCTCGACGATGAAGCCGAGCGTCAGCAGGTTGATGTCCGAGTAGAGGTACGTCGTCCCCGGTTTGTTCTTCAGCGGGCTGTCGAGCACGGCCTGCCGCCGCGACGGGATGTCCGGGTAACCCGCCCAGAGCGACGGGATCGGGTCGGCGTCGAAGCCGGAGACGTGCGTGAGCAGCATCTTGACCGTGATGGCGGCCTTGTCGCCGGTGGCGAACTCCGGGAAGAAGCGGCTGACCGGGGTGTCGATGGTGAGCTGACCGCGTTCGGCGAGCTGCAGCACGGCGATCGAGGTGAACAGCTTCGAGATCGACGCCATGTCGAAGATCGTGTCGTTGCGCATGGGGACCTGCTGGTCCGCGGGCAGCTCGGTGCCCTTGGCGTCGGCGTACCGCAGCGCGCCGCCGACCGCGTACCGGTCGACGACCACGCCGTCGTGCGCGAGCAGGCCGACCGCCCCGGAGAAGTGGGGGTGCCCGGAGGCGTCCGGCTTCGTCCAGCTCGCCAGGAAGTCCTCGGCCGCCTTGAGCGGGGCCGGGTCGAGGCTGACGTCCTGCGGCCGCCCGTCGCGCAGCGTCGTCCACGGCGGGGCGAACCCCTGCTGCGGCCGGTCGAAGCGGCCGGTCGCCGGGTCGTGGCTGGTGATGGCGCTGGCTCCCGAGTCCGACACGGTCAACGTGGTCAGGGCGACCAGCATTCCGGTGGCCGCGACGAGGACCTTCCTAGCACGCACGAGTCTCCCCCTCAGCGGTAGCGCAGGTAGCGGCGACGTTTCCGGTCGAACTCGGCCAGCTCGGCCCGCCAGGCGCCGGTGACGTCGTCGACGCCCGCGCCGGCGTCGACCATGGTCCGGAGCCGGTCCGAGCCGGACAGCTTGTCGATGTAGTTGTCGGGACGCCAGGCGAACACGTCCGGGTGCAGGGCCTTCGCCGTGACGAGCATGGCGACCGCGGTGTGGATGGCGTCGAAGGCCCGCGGGTCGCTCACGCTGAGCTGCACGCCGCCGCACGGCTGGTTGACGAACTTGCCGAACGTCGGGACGAAGTAGGCCTCGCGGAACCGGGCGCCGGGCAGGGCGAGGCCCTCGAGCTTCTCGCGCCAGCGCCAGTCGAGGCCGGGCGCGCCGATGATCTCGAACGGCCGGGTGGTGCCCCGGCCCTCGGAGAACACCGTGCCTTCGAACATCCCGGTGCCCGGGTAGACGAGCGCGGTGTCCGGCGTCGGCATGTTCGGGCTCGGCAGCACCCAGTTCAGCCCGGTCCGCGCGAAGAGCGTGTCGCGCTGCCAACCGCGTACCTGGACGACGTCGAGGCTCTTCAGCTGCACGCCTTCGCCGGGCAGGAACTCCTCGGCGAAGAAGCCGGCGAGCTCGCCGACGGTCATGCCGTGCTGCTGCGCGATGGGCTTGCGGCCGATTCCGGAGGCGAACTTCGGGTCCAGCACCGGGCCGGCCACCCGGCCGCCGAGCGGGTTGGGGCGGTCGAGGACGACGAGGGCCGCGTTCGTCTTCGCGGCGGCCACCATCGCGGTGTAGAGCGACCAGATGTAGGTGTAGAAGCGGGCGCCGACGTCGGCGATGTCGAACACGACCGTGTCGACGCCCGCCTTGGTGAACAGCGAAGCGAGCTTCGTGGCGTCGACGCCGTACGCGTCGTAGACCGGTACGCCGGTGCGAGGGTCGGTGTAGTCGCCCTCGGATCCGCCGGCCTGTGCGCTGCCGCGGAAGCCGTGTTCGGGGCCGAAGGCCGCCACCGGTGGCACGCCGGCGGCCACCATCGAGTCGACGATGTGGTCGCCGTTCAGCAGCACGCCGGTCGGGTTCGACAGCACGCCCAGCTTGCGTCCCTTGAGGGGCCGCCAGCCCTGCGCGGCCAGCTGCTCCGCGCCGGTGAGGACGCGGCCGTGGCTCTCGGCCTGCTCGGGCTGGGCGCCGGCGACGGCGGAGCCGCCGGAGAGGGCCGGGACGGCGAGCACGCTCGCGCCGAGGAAGTGGCGCCGGTTGAGGTTCACCAGGTCAGTCCGTGGCCGAAGGGGTACTTGACGGTCTGCACGTCGGCACCCGCCGGGATGTCGACCGGCAGCTTCCCGACCGGCTTCGTCTCGCCGAGGATCACCTTGGCCAGCGCTTCGAGGGTCGGCGTGATGTAGCCGTAGGTGGCCAGCCAGGTCCGGACGGTGCTCGGGTATCCGGCGTCGTACGGGATCTGCGCGGCGACCGCGACGACCGGCTTCCCGGTGGCCTGCAGTGCGTCGAGCAGCTTGGTCTGCAGGGGGTAGGTGGCGATGTTGTTCGTCAGCACGACGACGAGGTCGGCGTTCTTGGCCTGGGCGACGGCCTGCGCGACCTGGGTGTCCGTCGGAGCCTGGCCGGTTTGGTAGGCCGTCGCGGCCGTGCCGTGCGCGGTCAGCTTCTGCGCGAGGGTGGTCGTCGTGGTGGCCCCCCAGCCGGTCACGAGCGCCGTGGCGGGCTTCTGCTTCAGGGGCAGGAGGCCGGCGTCGTTCGCGATGGCCGTGATGCCGCGGTCGGCGATGTCCTGCGCGGTCGCGAGGCTCGCCGGGATCCCGACCGTCTTCATGACCTTGTTCGCGTTGACGAACGGCGAGAACAGGATGCCGCGCTTGAACTTGAGCTTGAGCACGCGCAGCACGCTCTGGTCGATCCGCTGCATCGGGATTTCGCCGGACTTGACGGCGGCGAGGACCGAGTTGATCGCGAGGTCGAGGTGCACCGGCATGAGCAGCTGGTCGACGCCCGCCTTGAGCGCGAGCACCGGGATCTCGGCGTCGGTGTGCAGCTTGCGCACGCCTTCCATCTCGAGGGAGTCGGTGATCACGACGCCGTGGTAGCCCAGTTCGCCGCGCAGCCGGTCGGTGATGATCGGCTTCGACAGCGTCGCGGGTTCGAGCGACGGGTCGAGGCTGGGGAACTGGATGTGCGCGCTCATGATCGAGTCGACGCCGGCCGCG
The DNA here is from genome assembly GCF_046548975.1 of Amycolatopsis sp. lyj-346. Lineage (NCBI taxonomy): Bacteria > Bacillati > Actinomycetota > Actinomycetes > Pseudonocardiales > Pseudonocardiaceae > Amycolatopsis > Amycolatopsis sp. lyj-346. The sequence goes on along the minus strand of NZ_JAJPWT010000001.1, from coordinate 449,981 downwards.
ATCGCGGCCCTGAACGGCGGCACGTCGGTGGCCCGCCACTGCGCCTCGGTGCTGTCGATCCGCGGCAGCCCGGTGTGGCTGTCGGTCGGCGCGGCGCCGTGCCCGGGGAAGTGCTTGGCCGTCGCCGCGACGGACTTCTCGAAGCCCCGGACCTCGGCGGTGACGAAATCGCTGGCCAGACCGGGTTGCCCGGAGAAGGACCGGACCCCGATGACCGGGTTGACCGGGTTGGAGTTGACGTCCGCGTCGGGCGCGAAGTCCTGGTTGATCCCGACGGCGCGCAGTTCCTGGCCGAGGATGGTCGCGGCCTGCGTCGCGCGGTTGGTGTCCCGCCCGGCGGAGATGGCCATCGCGTTCGGGAACTCGGTGGCCGGCGCGCCCATCCGCGTGACGGTGCCGCCCTCCTGGTCGGCGGCGATCTGCAGCGGGATGTGCGCCCCGCTCGTGATCGCGGCCTTCTGGAGGCCGTTGGACAGCTTCGCGACCTGCACGGGGTCGTCGAAGTTGTCGCGCGTGGCGTTGTTGAAGTAGATGACCCCGCCGAGGTGGTACTTCTCGATGACCTGCGCGGGGGTGTCGACGCCGAAGTCGGCCTGGTTCTTCGGGTTGACCTCGTCGGCGGTCTTGCCGTTCACCCAGGTGACGAACAGCTGCCCGACCTTCTGCTCCAGCGTCAGCCCACGCAGCGCCTGTGTCGCCGCGGCCTCGGCCTGCGCGTCCGCGCTCACCCGCGGTGCGCTCGCGGCGGTCGCGACACCCACACCGGTGAGGGCGAGCACCCCCGCAACGGGCAGGGCGAACGCATGGAACCTCCGATTTCGGGTCGTCACGACCAGCCTCCCAGAAAGTAGCGGGCGCCGTCGGACGTCAGAAGTCCACTCAGAGGCGCCGGTATCGGGAAGCTACTCACCGAATCCGGTGCTGTCCATCGACCGACCGCACGAACGGTCCAGTCGTACCCGGATCGGTAGGAAAGTCCCGTTCGCAAGGTGCAGTCAGGTCCGAACGGGTGGCCACCGAGTTCCGGCTTCAATCACGCGAGTCACGGCCCCAGTCACGTGAGTCACGGCCCCAGTCACGCGAGATGGCCGGGCCCTCCACATGGACGAGGCGGCGCCCGTGGCCGAAGCCACGGGCGCCGCCTGCAAGCGCGAACTTCTCGGGCGACCAAGCGTGCAACTCTGGTCGTACCTACATGGACTCGGCGTGTGGCGTCCCACTACGCAGTCCCTAGACGACGAGCCTCCCGCGGCGCGCTGCGCGTGGGTACCCGGAGTCCGCGCACGGAGGTTTGCCGGGGTGGAACAGGCTTCTCTTCTACCTGTTCCCTGGCCGACCGAACGTCCGCACCTACTTTCTACGCCGTGAGCCCGGTCACTTCAAGTGCGCGGACGGGTGCACCGGTACAGAGGCTGGATCGGGTGACATCGGCACCCTGCGCGACGGACAATTCGGGGCTGGCTCAAGCAAAGTGCCGGCCGTACGGCCGTGTGGGTGGTTACCGGGACCGGCGGCGACGGTTGAGGCCGTACCAGGTCGCCCCGGCAGCCACCGCACCGACACCGAGCGCCACCATGCCGGCCGACCGCGTCGGGATCCGGGTGCGCAGCGACATCGGCCGGTCGAAGGCCAGGATCGGCCAGCCGCGCTCGAGGGCCTCGCGCCGCAGGAGCTTGTCCGGGTTGACCGCGTGCGGGTGCCCGACGACCTCGAGCAGCGGGATGTCGGTGCTCGAGTCGGTGTAGGCGAAGCACTCGGCGAGGTCGTAGCCGTAGGTCGCGGCGAGCTGCTTCGCGGCGACAGCCTTGTTGGCCCCGTAGCAGTAGAAGTCGACTTCGCCGGAGTAACGGCCGTCGACGATCTGCATCCGCGTGGCGACGCTCCGGGTTGCGCCGAGCATCTCGGCCACCGGCGCGACGACCTCTTCACCGGTCGCCGACAGCACGATCACGTCGTGCCCGTCCGCGCGGTGGCGCGCGATCAGCTCCGCCGCTTCCGCGTACACGAGCGGGTCGACGACGTCGTGCAGGGTCTCGCGGACGATCGCCGAAACCTGGGCGACGTCCCAGCCGGCGCACAACGCGGAAACTTCGGCGCGCAGCCGCTCGGTTTTGTTCTCGTCGGCGCCGGCGAGTGAGAACACCAGCTGCGCGTATGCGCTCCGCAACGCGGCGCGACGGTTGATCAGCCCTTCTTTGAGGAGGGGCTTGCTGAACGCCAGCGCGCTCGACGAAGCGATGATCGTCTTGTCCAGGTCGAAGAACGCGGCCACCGCGTGCTCCGGGCCCGGCTTCCGGATGCGCGACGGCGCGCTGCTCGGTTCGGCCACCTGCCCAGGATAGGAGCTTGATCCGCGCGCGTCCCGTTGATCCACCACGTGCGCGTCGTGCCGGACGGAAAATCCATGACAGGCAGGCACTTCGGGCGCGCCGTGCCGTTACCGAACTGTGTGCCTCGTCCGGCGCGCGAACCGGCGCCGGGCGGAGTTACAGTGAGGGAGCCCGGTGTCCAACCGGGCCGGTTCAGTCCGACCCCCCGGGGCTGAACCCACGGCGGCCCCCGTCCCTCCCCCCTGGCGGGGGCCGCCCTCTTACCTTCCGTTTGCCTTGGCCGGTTTCCGTTGCCCTGGCTGGATTCCGCGTTCGCGTTGGCCCCTCTCGGCCATTTTGCCTTCCGCTAACCTTCGTCAATTTCCCGTTGCCTTCCGAATCATGGTTCGCGAATCTTCGGGTGCGGATGTTCGTGCTCATTCCTGCCGCAGATGCGTCGTGATCGTGCCACGCCCGACCGGCGGAGCCGGTCCGCGAGCGGGTCCCGGGCGGCAGTTGTCCACAACACCCCGGTTGTCCACAGCCGGCCGCCCGCCCCGTTGTGCCGCCCCGCCCCCGCCCGCGACGGTGGAAACCGGGCCACCCACGGCCCGCACCGAAGACGGGGGAGGAACGCATGACGGGGCAACGACCGCTGGTGATCGCCGCGGACGAAACCGTGCTCGACGAAATCCTGCGGGTGGCCGCGGTCGCGGGCTGCGAACTCGACCGGGCACCGGACCTGACCGCGGCGAGCGGGCACTGGGCCCGTGCGCCGCTGGTGGTCCTCGACGAAGAAGCGGTGCGGGAGCCACCGGTGCTGCCGCTGCGCGGCGGGATCCTGCTGGTCTGCAAGGGCAGCCCGGCCCCGGGGACGTGGGAGCACGCGTTCCGCGTCGGCGTCGAGCGCGTGATCTCGTTGCCCGACGAGGAGACCGCACTCGCCGGCGCGTTCGCCGACGTCGTCGAGACACCGGCGGAGCAGCCCGGTCTGGTCCTCGGCGTGGTCGGCGGCCGGGGCGGCGCGGGTGCGTCCGTGTTCGCGGCGACCCTGGCACTGGCGGCCGACCGCGACCCGGGCGGCGCTTTGCTGGTGGACTGCGATCCGCTCGGCGGCGGCCTGGATGTGTTGCTCGGCTTGGACAAGACGCCCGGGCCACGCTGGCCGGACGTGCGGCTGAGCGGCCGGGTATCGCTGTCGTCCCTGGCCGCGAACCTCCCGCAGCGAACACACCGCGGCGGCAGTCTCCCGGTGCTCGCGTCCGGCCCCGAAGGCGGCGGCCCGGAGGCCGAATCGCTGTCGGCGATCCTGTCCGCCGGCCGCCGCTCGGGCCGCACCGTGGTGTGCGACCTGCCACGCGTCCTCGGCGAGGCATCGGAGGAGGCGGTCCTGAGGGCCGATCTGGTGCTGCTGGTGGTGCCGCTGGAGTTCCGGGCGTGCCTCGCGGCGAAGAAGGTGCTGAACCGGCTGTCGAAGCTGACGACCCGCATCGGCGTGGTGACGTGTGGGCACTCGAGGGACCGGGCCGTCCGCGCGGCCGCACTGATCGGCCCGCCCTTGATGGCCTCGATGCCCCCGGAGCGCGGCCTCTGGAACGCGCTGGAGCGAGCCGAGTTCCCGACCAAACCCAAGGGCCCCTTGGCCGAAGCGGCGGCCGAGATCCTGACAAGAGCCCGCCGCGAAGCCCAGGCGGCCACCCGATGACCCCCACGGCGGACCTCCGCCCCACAAGCGCCCCGACCCGGGTGTCGGAGCTGTTGCTGCCAACGGTGCTGAGCCTGCTGACCCGCGGCCCGGCAAGCGCAGCAACCTTTTCGACGCTGCTCGCAGCCCGCCCGCAGAAGCCCACCCGCCCACCCCAAGCCACGGCACCCCACGGCGCGCCGCCGGCCATCCCGCAGCCCACGCTCCCCGCAGAGCAGGTGAACTCATGACGACCGCCTCAGCACGTTCGACCGCGCCACCGAATCCCGAGCTGCGCTCTGATCCATCGCCGGGCACTCGGGTCACTGCTGCTTGCGGCGGCCCATCGGCGACTCCTGGCTCCCTTGCACCACTGAGCCGGGAACGGCGCTCCCATCCGTCCGGTACTCGTGTCACTGTCGCTTGCGGCGGGCCGCCACCCATCCCTGGCTGTCTGGCGCCACCGAATCCGGAGCTGCGTTCCCCTCGTTCGCCGGGCACTCGGGTCGCTGCTTGCGGCAGCCCATCGGCGATCCCCGGCTCCCTTGCGCCACCGAGCCCGGAACCGCGTTCCCGCCCGCCGGGTACCCGCGTCACCGCATCGCGCAGCCGCCCACCGGCCACTCCCAAACCCACGCACCGAGCAAGGCGGGTGAACCCATGACCACCGACTTCGTCGACCGCGTCCGCAACCGTCTGGCCGGCGACCGCCGCCAGGCCGACCCGGTCGCCGTCGCGACCGCCGTCCGCGCCGAAGCAGGCGGCGTCCTCGGCCACGATGCGGTGCTCGACGCGGCTCGCCAAGCCCGCGACGAGTTCGTCGGCGCCGGCCCGCTGGCCCCGCTCCTCGACGACCCGGCAACCACCGACGTGCTCGTCACCGGCCCGGACGAAGTCTGGACCGACGGCCCGCAAGGCCTCGCCCGCACCGGCATCCGCTTCAAGGACGAAGAATCCGTCCGCCGCTTGGCCCAGCGCCTCGCCCTCGCGGCCGGACGCCGCCTCGACGACGCGCAGCCCTACGTCGACGGCTGGCTGCCCGGCGCCGGCCCGCACGGCCGCATCCGCGTGCACGCCGTCCTCCCGCCGATCGCGGCCGGCGGCACCTGCCTGTCCCTCCGCGTCCTGCGCCCGGCAACGCACGACCTCACCACTCTCGGCGAACTCGGCGCGTTCGACGAGGCCGGCGAGAACCTCCTCCGCACCGTCGTCTCGCGGCGGATGGCGTTCCTCGTCACCGGCGGCACGGGCGCGGGCAAGACCACGCTCCTGGCCGCGCTGCTCGGCGCGGTCGACCCGGGCGAACGGATTGTCTGCGTCGAGGACGCCGGCGAACTGCAGCCCGCGCACCCGCAGTTCGTCAGTCTCGTCGCCCGTCCATCCAATGTGGAGGGTGCGGGCGCGGTCGGTCTGCCCGAGCTCGTGCGCCAGGCGCTGCGCATGCGGCCCGACCGGCTGGTGGTCGGGGAGGTCCGCGGCGCCGAGGTCGGCGCCCTGCTCACCGCGCTGAACACCGGCCACGACGGCGGCGCCTGCACCGTCCACGCCAACGCCCCGGCCGAGGTGCCCGCCCGCATCGAAGCACTGGCCGCGCTCGGCGGCCTCGGCCGCGATGCCGTGCACAGCCAGCTCGTCGCCGCGATCCGCGTGGTGCTGCACATGCGGCGTGAACCAGGCGGCCGCCGGCGCCTCGCCGAGGTCGGCGTGCTCCGCGCCGAACACGGCCGGGCCCGGGTCGTGCCGGTGTGGCGCGCGGGCCGGTGGACGGTCGACCGGCACCTGTTCGCGACCTCGGGGGCGATCGCGTGCTGAGCCTTCTGCTGGTGCGAATTTCCTTGCTGCTGAACGCTTTCCCGAGCCACCGAAGGAGGCGAAGATGATCATGTCCTGGTTCGCCCTGTGCCTGGGAACGGCCCTGGCGTGCTGGCCGGCGGCGCCGAACCGGCTCCAGGTCCTGATCGAGCCACCGGCCACCATCCGGATTCCCCAGGTGTGGCGCATCGTCCGCTGGCTGCTCCCGGCCACCCTCGCCGGACTGCTGGCGGGCGTGGGTGGCGCGATCGCCGCCGGCGTGCTGACGCTGGCGTGGCGCCAGGAGTGGCGAGCTCACCGCCGAGCCACCGCGGATCTGGCGATGGCGGCGCACACCGCGACGGCGTTGCGGACGATGGTGGCCGAACTCCGATCCGGTGCCCACCCGGTCACGGCGGCGGAAGCTGCCGCGGACGTGGTCCCGGCCGTGGCGGGCGACCTCCACGCCCTGGCGACGGCGGCCCGGCTCGACACCGCCTTGGCCGCCCCGGCGCTGCCGCAACTGGCCACGGCCTGGACCCTGGGCAGGCGGCACGGCCTCCCGATGGCCGACGTCCTCGACGCGGCCCGCCGCGACGCCGAAGCCGGGCTGGCGTTCGCCCGCCGGATGCGCGCCAAGCTGGCCGGCCCGCGGGCGAGCGCGGCGGTGCTCACCGGACTGCCGGTGCTGTGCGTGCTGCTCGGGCACGCCATGGGCGCGGCTCCGCTGCCCGTGCTGACCGGCAGCACGCCAGGCCAGGTGCTGCTGGTCACCGGGTGCGTCCTGCTCTGGGCGGGCACGGCCTGGTGCCGGGCCCTGACCGGACGGGTGCGAATCCGGTGACCGCGGTCGCGCTCCTGCTCTTCGCCGGGGCATTGCTGAGCTGGCCGGACGAAGTCATCGCGCGGCGTTTCACCCGGCTGACCGGCGGCCCGAAGCCCGCCCGCAAACGCCACCGCGCGCTACCACCCATCGCGGCGGCGGTGGGCGGCGTCTCGACAGCGGTGCTGCTCGGCGGGGTCGCCGGGGTGGTCGCAGGCACGGTCGTGACCGCGACCGGGTGGTGGGCGATCCGCCGCACCCGTCGTCCCCGGCCACCGGCCGTGGACATCGCGGCGAAGCTGAGGCTGGCGGGAACGCTCGACCTCCTCGCGGCCTGCCTGCGCGCCGGCCTGCCGGTGCCCTCGGCGTTGGAAGCCGTGGCCGGCACGGCGCCTCCAGCAGCGAGTACGGCGCTGAGCTCGACCGCCGGACTGCTCGCCCTCGGCTCCTGGCCGGACGAGGCCTGGGCGCCGGTGCGGGCCGTCCCCGGTCTCGGCGAGCTGGCGGCCGCGGCGATCCGGACGTCCCGTTCGGGCGCGGCCTTCGCCACGGCGGCCGGCGACCTCGCCGGACGGTTCCGTGACGAGCTGGCCACCGAAGCCGAGGAACGCGCCGAGCGGGCCGGGGTGGCACTCGCCCTGCCGGTCGGTCTGTGTTTCCTGCCGGCCTTCTTCTGCCTGGGCGTGCTGCCGGTCGTCCTCGGCCTCGCGGGACGGCTCGGCCCCCTCTTCTGACCACGAACCCCCATCGAAGGGAAATCCCATGCGCGCGTTCCGCCGCAGGCCTCGCTCGGACGACGGATCCACGACGGTCGAGTACGCCATCGTCACGGTCGCCGTCGCGGCCTTCGCCGCCGTCCTCTACACCTTGCTCACCGGGGACTCGGTCGTCTCGTGGCTGACGAACCTGGTCATGAAGGCCCTGTCGGTGCCGTCATGAGACACAAGGACGAAGGCTCGGTGACCGTCGAGGCAGCGCTCGGCCTGGCCGGCCTGACGATGGTGACGGTCCTGCTGGTCGCGGGCTTCGCGGTGCTGACGAGCCAGCTGCGCTGCACGGACGCGGCCCGCGAGGCAGCACGGCTGCTGGCCAGGGGCCAGCCCCACGAGGCAGCGGCGGCGGTCCACGAGATAGGCCCACCGGGCGCGAACCTGGCGTTCGAGCAGATCGGCGACGAGATCACGGCCAAGGTGACGGCCCACCCGGCGGCCGGCCTCCTCCCGGCCATCCACCTCGGCGCCACGGCCTACGCGGTGGCCGAGCCGGCATGGAGGTGACTGGTGCCCAAGGCTGACGAGCCGGTCCCGGACAGCGGAGCGGCCACGATCTGGACGGCCATGGCGGTGGCGGCACTGACAGGCGTGGCAACGCTCGCGTTGTGGCTGGTAACGACGGTGATAGCGCGCCACCAGGCGGAGTCGGCGGCCGACTTGGGCGCGCTGGCCGCAGCGTCCCACGCGAGCGAAGGCCCCGTCCGGGCATGCGAACGCGCGAGGTGGGTGGCCGACCGGATGGGAGTGACGCTCCAGACGTGCCGATGGCAACAGCTCGACGCGCTGATCGAAGTCGAGGCGCGTGGCCCCGCCCTCGCCGGCTTACCGAGGCCATCAGCCCACGCCCGCGCCGGCCCGGCGGACGAACGACCCCGCCCAGCCACGGCGGCACCCACGGGCGGACTCGGCGGCACCCCCATCCGCCCCCTCCGGCCCGGCGGGTGAACGGCCTCGCTCAGCCGCGCACGGGCAACCTGGGCGGCACGCTTCGGCCCGGCGAGTGGAAGGGCTCGCTCAGCCGCGGCGGCGCGAACGCGGCGGAGCTGGGGCGGCGTGCCCGGACCGCCCGGCCGCCACCCAGCCGCGACTCGGCCGCCTGCCAGGCGGGCGGCCGGGGGCGGACGACCGCCCTGTCCGCAGCACACGACACGTCGCACGCCTGCGACACCGATATCGCCGCTGCACCGGCTGCCACTGCACTGGCCGCCACCGACCACCACCGGCTGCCACCACGACTGGCCGCCACTGGCCGCCACTGGCCGCCACGGGCCGCCACTGGCCGCCACGGGCCGCCACTGGCCGCCACGGGCCGTCGCCGGCCGCCACGGGCCGCCGTCGGCCGCCGCCGGTCGGCGAGTGTGTCCAATGGCACCTCGCCCCTTGCCGCCCGGCGGACGCCGACCGGTCGGTATGCGGCGGTGACCGGCTGATCCGCGCGGCCGGACGATGAGCGGCTCATTGTCACGGGCAGCGGTCGTTGGTGCACGGCGAGCGGTCAAATCGGCTGTTCACCTGGGCCGAACCGGTGCGCCGGCGCCGCCGATCGCGCGCCCGGAAGCCCGCGGAACCTGGGGTTTCCCGCGACGAACGGTCCGCGTGCGGTCGCCGTTCGCCGTCCATCCGTGCCCGGGGGTTCAGTCGGGCCGTACGAATCACTGGGCGTTCATCGCCTCGTAACCACCGGTTGTCGCGTGGGGGTTCCGGGCAATGTGCAACTTGCCGTTAAGTGAGATGTGCGACACCACGACAGGGTCTAGCGGGTCGCGGAGAACCGAAACTTGAAGGCAGGAAACACAATGTTGGACGCGAATTGGCCGGACAGCTGGCGCGGCGCCTTCCGCATCGAACTGCGGGCGGAGGCGATCGGTCTCGCCTGGCGTGGCTGGCCGGTGCTCCCGGGCGTCGACCCCGCTCCGCTCACCGAGGGCGGCGACCTCACCTGGCGCTCTCCGGTTCCGGCCATTGACGGCTGGCGCGAGCAGATCGGCACCCACGCCCACGACGTCGCCACCTGGTTCTCCGACCGCACCCACAGCCTGCTCGTCGCCACCGGCACCGTGCTCGACGCCATCGAGGTCGACGACGAACTCGGCAAGCGCGCCTGCCGCCTCCTCCGCGCCCTCGGCCACCCCGCGCCCATCATCGCCCTGCCGAACGGCCGCTGGCTCTTCCTCACCACCGTCGCCGACCACGTTCCGGCCGAGCTGGCGAATCGCGCTTCGATCCACTGGCACGGCAAGGACAGCTACATCCCGCTGCCGCCGTCGCCGTTCCAGCACGGTGTCGTGCACTGGCGCGTCAAGCCCGAGGTCTGCGGCTGGCAGCTGCCGGACGCCGCCGAGGTGCACGACGTCCTCGTGCGGGCCCTGGCCGGCGAGCGCTCGCCGCAGCTGGTCCAGTCCAGCGCCGCCTGAACCACCCGAACCACTCGAACCACCGCCGTCGGCCGGTCCCAGCCCGGCCGAGGCGGAGCAGGACACAACTCCATGAACCACCAAGTGGCCGTTCTAGGTGCCGTGTTGACGCAACGCCCCGAGCACGGTTCCCAGCACAGCCACTGCCCCCGCCTTGTCCAGCGGCTCGTTGCCGTTCCCGCACTTCGGCGACTGGACGCAGGACGGGCATCCCGTCGGGCACTCGCAGGAGACGATCGCCTCCCGCGTTGCGGCCAACCACGGGACAATCGCGGCATAACCGCGTTCGGCGAATCCCGCACCCCCGGGATGGCCGTCATGCACGAACACCGTCGCCTCCCCGGTGTCTTCGTGCCGCGCGGTACTCACCCCGCCGATGTCCCACCGGTCGCACGTAGCGAACAGCGGTAGCAGGCCGATCGCCGCGTGCTCGGCGGCATGCAGGGCACCGGGGACCCGTGCCGGAACCAATCCGGCACCCCCCGGTGTCCTGCCACCCTCGCGAACGGGCCCCCGACCGTTCGCCTGGGTCTCCTCCCCGGTCCCCACCGGCCCCGCAGATTCGGTCCCCACCCGATGGCCCCCGGTCCCCGCCTCACCATCGGAACCAACGGACGAAGTGCCGGCACCCGAAGCGCCGGCCCCGCCGAGCAGCTCGGCGGACACCGTGTACCAGACCGCGCGCGTACGCAGACTCTGCTCCGGCAGGTCGAGCGGCGTGTGGTCCAAGACCTCCCCGGACGGCCGCCGTCGCAGGTAGCCGACCACCTGCGACGTCACGGCGACCTCGCCGAGGCAGATGCTCACCCCGCCGCAGTCCTGCTTTTCCTGGGTGCTCAGCACCGAGATGTCCACGATCTCGCGCGGTGTCGTCGTCCAGTCCGGGTTCTCCGCGTGCACCAGCGCCAGCCCGGTTTCCAGGTCGAGCTCGTCGACGACGTACGACGACCCCTGGTGCAGGTACACCGCGCCCGGATGGACGGCGAAGCAGGCCGAGCCCGGGTCGACCGTTCCGAGCATCCGGCCGGAGTCCGCCTCGACCACCGCGATCTGCTCCCCGCCGGTGCCGCGGATGCCGACCTCGGCGTGCGGCCGGTCCCGCGAAGTCCAGTACCAGCCACTCGACCGGCGCCGCACCAGCTTCTGTTCCGCCAGCTCGGCCAGCACCTCCTGGGCCGCCGTCGCGCCGCCGAACATCTCCAGCTCGGGCAATGTCAGCGGCAACTCGGCCACGGCGCACGCGAGCTGCGGCGCCAGCACGTACGGGTTCGCGGGGTCGAGCACCGCTGTCTCCACCGGCCGCGAAAGCAGTGCCGCCGGGTGGTGCACGAGGTAGGTGTCGAGCGGGTCGTCCCGCGCGACGAACACCACCAGCGCCGAGTCGCCGGAGCGGCCCGCCCGCCCGGCCTGCTGCCAGAACGACGCGAGCGTGCCCGGGTAGCCGGCCAGCACCACCGCGTCCAGGCCCGCGATGTCGACGCCGAGCTCCAGTGCGTTCGTCGTCGCGACCCCCAGCAGCCGGCCCGACAGCAGTGCGGCCTCCAGTGCGCGACGCTCCTCCGGCAGGTAGCCGGACCGGTACGCCGCAACGGTTTCCGCCAACACCGGGTCTACATCGGACAGGATGCGACGCGCACCCAGCGCCGCCAGCTCCGCGCCCCGCCGCGACCGGATGAAGGCCAGCGACCGCGCTCCTTCCAGGACCAGGTCGGCGAGGATCCGCGACGTCTCCGCCCCGGCCGAACGCCGGACCGGCGCGCCGTTCTCCCCGGTCAGCTCCTCCAGCAGCGGCGGCTCCCACAACGCGACCGTGCGCGCGCCGCGAGGTGACGCGTCGTCCGTCACCGCGACACAGGGCACCCCCGTCAACCGCGAAGCGAACGAAGCCGGCGACGCAGTCGTCGCCGAAGCGAGCACGAAGACCGGCGAAGCGCCATAGTGCTCGGCCACCCGCCGAAGCCGGCGAAGCAGCAGGGCGACGTGCGAGCCGAAGACGCCGCGATAGCTGTGGCACTCGTCGACGACCACGCAGCTGAGCCGCCGGAAGAACGTCGCCCACCGCCCGTGCGCCGAGAGGATCCCGCGGTGCAGCATGTCCGGATTGGTGAACACCCAGTTCGCGTGCGCGCGCACCCAGTCGCGCTCGGCCATCGGCGTGTCCCCGTCGAACGACGCCGCCCGCACCCCCGGCACGTCCAAAGAGGACACCGCGCGCAGCTGGTCCGCACCCAGGGCCTTCGTCGGCGACAGGTACAGCGCGTTCGCCTTCTCGCCCGCGGCCAGCCGGGACAGCACCGGCAGCTGGTAGGCGAGCGACTTGCCCGACGCCGTCCCGGTCGAGATCACGACGTGACGGCCCTCGTACGCGTGCGAAGCCGCTTCGGCCTGGTGCGCCCAGGGACGGGACACCCCGCAGTCACGCAGTGCAGCGACAACCGCCGGATCCACCCACGACGGCCACTCTGCGTAGCGCGCGGCGCGGCCCGGCAGGTCCGCGACGTGCGTGACCGGGTGCTCGCGCGACGGGATGCCTGCGGTCACCCGCCTCAGCAGCCGCTGCCCACGTGATTCGTCCACCCGCCGAGCTTGGCACAGGGGTCCGACAGTTCCGGCATCCCCAGCTGCGCCAACGGATCGGCGAAAGGGTGATCGATCAAGTGAGGAGGCTCACAAGGTAACGGAATGTACCGTCACCGGGACGGCGTGAAGACGCTGGTTGCGATACCAATACACTCCCGCAATCCACACCCTCTGTGGTGAGCGTCATGTGAGACGTGCATTGCTGCCCGGCTAGCGTGTCGCTCGGTACAGGGTCCATGCCAGCGCCGGCCGTGTCGAACCCTCGGCTTGCCGTCGACGCTGGCGCACGGCGACGTCTCATGGAGGACGAATGTCACGGCAGTTCCTCGCGGAGGGCGGCGGGAATATCGCGCTCTCCGGAGGTGGCTACACGATTGTCGGTGTAGTCGCCGTGGTCGCGCTTGCCGCACTCGTCATCGGCTACGTCTTGCTCAAGGAGGTGCTGGCCGCAGGCCAGGGCACCGCCAAGATGCAGGACATCGCCAAGGCGGTGCAGGAAGGTGCGGCTGCTTACCTCAAGCGGCAGCGGAACACTCTCGCCATCTTCGGCGTGGTCGTGTTCCTCCTGCTCTTCATCCTTCCCGCGGACGACTGGAACGAGAAGATCGGCCGGTCGATCTTCTTCCTGGTCGGTGCGGGCTTCTCGTTCGCGATCGGCTACCTGGGCATGTGGCTGGCGACGCAGGCGAACCTGCGCGTCGCGGCCGCGTCGCGTGAGGAAGGCGGCCGCGAGACGGCGATGCGCATCGCGTTCCGCACCGGTGGCGTCGTCGGCATGATCACCGTCGGCCTCGGCCTGTTCGGTGCCGCGGTCGTCGTGCTGGTCTACACCGGCCAGGCGCCCAAGGTGCTGGAGGGCTTCGGCTTCGGCGCCGCGCTGATCGCGATGTTCATGCGTGTCGGCGGCGGCATCTTCACCAAGGCCGCCGACGTCGGCGCGGACCTGGTCGGCAAGGTCGAGCAGGGCATCCCGGAGGACGACCCCCGCAACGCCGCGACCATCGCGGACAACGTGGGCGACAACGTCGGTGACTGCGCCGGCATGGCCGCGGACCTCTTCGAGTCCTACGCCGTCATGCTGGTCGCCGCGCTGATCCTGGGCAGCACCGCCTTCGGCGTGCACGGCCTGATCTTCCCGCTGATCGTGCCGGCCATCGGCGTGATCACCGCCGTCATCGGTGTCTACATCACCAAGGCGCGTCCCGGCGAAGGCGGCCTGGTCACGATCAACCGCTCCTTCTACATCTCCGCGGTCATCTCCGCGGTGCTGTCGGCGATCGCGGCGTTCGTGTACCTGCCGAGCAGCTTCTCCGAATTCGGTGCGGGCTTCGAGGGCACGGGCAACCCGGCGGTCATCGCGACCGTCGCGGTGATCATCGGCATCGTCCTCGCGGCGGTCATCCTGAAGCTGACCGGTTACTACACCGGCACCGAGTACAAGCCGGTCAAGGACGTCGGCCAGACGTCGGAAACCGGTGCGGCGACGGTCATCCTGTCCGGCATCTCGATCGGTTTCGAGTCCGCTGTGTACACCGCCCTCGTCATCGCCGCGGCCGTGTTCGGCGCGTTCCTGCTGGGCGGCGGCGTTGCGCTGTTCGCCGTGGCGCTGGCCGGTACCGGTCTGCTGACCACCGTCGGCGTCATCGTCGCGATGGACACCTTCGGCCCGGTCTCGGACAACGCGCAGGGCATCGCCGAGATGTCGGGCGACGTCGACGAAAAGGCCGCGCAGATCCTCACCGAGCTCGACGCGGTCGGCAACACCACGAAGGCGATCACCAAGGGCATCGCGATCGCCACGGCGGTCCTCGCCGCGACGGCGCTGTTCGGGTCCTATTCGGACGCGATCACGAAGGCGGTCGGGGTCGGCGGCGAATTCGTCGCCAACATCGTGGGCCCGGCGACCCTGGTCGGCGTGATCATCGGCGCGGCTGTCGTCTTCATGTTCTCCGGCCTCGCGGTCAACGCGGTGTCCCGGGCCGCCGGCGCGGTCGTCTACGAAGTGCGCCGCCAGTTCCGCGACATCCCGGGGATCATGGAGGGCACCACCCGTCCCGAGTACGGCAAGGTCGTCGACATCGTCACGCGCGACTCGCTGCGTGAGCTGACGACGCCGGGTCTGCTGGCGGTCTTCGCCCCGATCGCCGTCGGTTTCGGCCTGGGCACGAGCGCCCTCGCCGGTTACCTCGCCGGCGCGATCGCCTGCGGCACCCTGATGGCGATCTTCCTCGCCAACTCCGGTGGCGCGTGGGACAACGCGAAGAAGCTGGTCGAGGACGGCAACCACGGCGGCAAGGGTTCGTCCGCGCACGAGGCCACCATCATCGGTGACACCGTGGGTGACCCGTTCAAGGACACCGCCGGCCCGGCGATCAACCCGCTGATCAAGGTGATGAACCTGGTTTCGGTGCTGATCGCGCCCGCCATCGTGCAGCTCACGGTCGGCGACAGCGCCAACACCGCGGTCCGCATCATCATCTCGCTCGTCGCGGTCGCCGTGATCGTGGCGGCGATCGTGGTGTCGAAGCGCCGGGGAACGGTCCTGACGGACACCCCGACCGAGATCACGGCCTGACGAAGAAACCCGTTCCCGGGCCCGGCACGCGACGTCGCGTGCCGGGCCCGGGCGTGTCGGGTCATCCCACACTGGCATGGCGACTTGCGAAGCAGCATCGAGCCGGTACCGTCGGCCCTTCCGGGACGCCGTCGAGCAGGAGGTACGCGGGTGCGGCAGCGGTCCACCGTTTTCGCCGCTCTGACCACGACGATCGCCATCGGCCTCGCCGGGTGCGGGCAGCCTGCCACGGTGCAGTCGCCGCCGCGGGACCAGGACCTTCCGGTGACGACCGTCGTTCCCCAGGCCGATCCCGCGGCGAGCTGGGCGAGCGGCTACTGCACCGCGGTGACGCACCTGGTCCGCGCGCTCGCGGCGCTGCCCGTCGTCGATCCCAGTACCCCGCAGAAGGCGTCCCGGACGTCCAGTGACCTCCTTTCTTCGGTGGTCGACGGGCTCGACCGGAGCCTGGCCGGGCTGAACGCGCTCGGTGCGCCGCCGCTGCCGTCGGCGGACAGCGGGCGCGAAGCCGTCATCGGGCAGTTCGCCGAAATCCGTGCCGAGGCCGAAAACGCGCGCCGGCGCATCGAGGCGGCCCACGGCAACGCGTCGGCGACGAAGGCGGCTCTCGGCCAGGCCAGGGCGACGCTCGACCGCATCGACGCGCTCGACTACCTCAAGGGCCTCAAGGACGTCCCGGCACTGGCCTCGGCGGAACAGCGCGCGCCCGCCTGCCGCCAGCTGGATCAGCCTGCCGGCTGAAGATCCCCGCGAGACCTGCCGCGATTCGAACTTGTGTTCTAGTATGGCGCGGTGGATCGGACGATCTCGCTCTTCTCCGCCGAGGCCAGCGGGCCGGGCCTGGGCGACCTGGCCGGCCTGTTGTGCTGCCACGGCCAGATCACCGGCTTCGGGCGTACCGCCGCCCGGCTGTCGGTGGTCGTCGAAGAGCCGTGGCGGGCCCACGTCCTGGCCGGCGAGTTCCGCTGCCGCGGCACGGACGCCCAGGTGTCGAAGGCCGACTGCGGCCGTCCGCAGGTGCGCACGTCGTTCCGGGTCGACCTGCTGCCGCTGGCCGTGCGGTGGCTGCGTGAGGGCTGCGCCGGCCCGGTCGAGGACGACTCGGGCAAGGCAGTGCCGGACGGGTTCCGGCTGAGCGGCGCGATGCTGCGGATGTGGGCGCTGGCCGGCGGCCGCCCCGGCACGCAGGGTTACCTGCTGGGTGTCGATCCGCTCGCCCCCGGCATGCACGAGCGGCTCGTCGAAGCGCTGACGCCGTTGGGGGTCGCCGCGAAGCTGACCGGTCCGAAGGCCGAGGTGCCTGCCGTCAAAGTCACCGGAAAACGCCGGTTGGAGGCGCTGCTGGAGCTGATCGGGGAGCCGCCGCCCGGCGCCGAAGCGGCCTGGCCGGGTGCGGCCCCGCAACCGGTCCCGCACCCGGAGGCCGTGACGAGCACGGCCTGACCGGGTGCGAGAGCCGCGTCAGGGCCGGGGCAGCGTGCAGCCGGCCTGGGTGAGGGCGATCTCGTTGGCCGCGGTGAGGCAGGCCGGGATGCCGTAGGTCTCCTGGCCGTAGTTGGTGCCTTCACGGACGGTGACGTTGCCGGCCTGGTCGACTTCACACGGGTTGTTGTCCGTGCAGCGGCCGCCGTCCTCGTTGCCGGTGTTGTTCACGCCGACGACCTTGCCGCCGGAGATGATCGGCGAGCCGGACGTGCCGCCGATGGTCTGGCAGGCGGACGTGTAGCGGATCGAGTCCTTCCAGGTCCAGCTGCCTTCCTTGAGCCGGTAGACGAAACCGTCGATGTTGCAGGAGTAGATGCGCTTCCAGTAGCCCGAGACGACGTCGATCGCCGCACCGGCCGACGGGTGGGCGTTCGACAGTTCCAGCGGCGAGATCCCGTAGCTCGCCTTGATCTGCGCGTAGGTGGTTGTGAGCTGGTAGAGCGACACGTCGGTGTCGGTCATCGTGCCGTAGACGATCTTCTTGGCGCGGAGCGTGGCCCGGTTGCTGCCACTGGCGGTGAGCAGCGTGAACGTCCGGCTGGAGGCACGGTTGGTGACCACCTGCCCCGGCGCCGGGAAGCCGGTTTCGAGGCAGTGCCCGTTGGACATGACGAGCGCGGGTGCGGTGTCGGGCGTCGCGGCCGGCTTGACCACCGACCCCGAGCAGTTGGAGAGGGCCACGGTGCCGGCGAAATTCGCCGCGGCCGCGTTCGCCGGAGTGACCCCCAGCAATACTGTGGCGGTCACGGCGGTGAACAGGGCGCCGAGCAGGCGTCGGGTCATGGCGGGTCCTTTCGGCTGGACAGGGAAACCAGTGAAGCGGTGACATCCCCGCGCCCACCACCGTCGAACGGAGGGTATCCGAACGGTCACGCGCTAGGCTGCGCCGGACGTGGCCGAAATCACGTGGCAGGTACGTTGGGGAAACATCGTCGAGGTCAGCGGCGATGCGCTGGGCACAGGACCGGCGGCGTGTTGGGCCACCTCCGCGCCGTCCGGCCGGGAACAGCGTGCACACTGGCAGGTCGAGACACGGGCCCCGGCAGGGACGTGGTGCAGTCCCGCGGCGGCGGGGCGAGATGAGCGGAGAGCAGGACAGCGTGGCAGGAGCACGGACCAAGAAGAACGGCGCCTCGGCGGACAACGGCGCCGGGCACCGGCGGCTCGTCATCGTCGAGTCGCCGACGAAGGCCCGCAAGATCGCCCCCTACCTGGGCGGCGGTTACGTCGTCGAGTCCTCCGTCGGGCACATCCGCGACCTGCCGCGTGGTGCCGCCGACGTGCCCGCCCAGTACAAGGGCGAGGCGTGGGCGCGGCTCGGCGTCGACGTCGACAACGGCTTCAAGGCCCTCTACGTGGTCACCCCGGA
The DNA here is from genome assembly GCF_046548975.1 of Amycolatopsis sp. lyj-346. Taxonomy (NCBI): domain Bacteria; kingdom Bacillati; phylum Actinomycetota; class Actinomycetes; order Pseudonocardiales; family Pseudonocardiaceae; genus Amycolatopsis; species Amycolatopsis sp. lyj-346. The sequence continues at coordinate 432,178 of NZ_JAJPWT010000001.1, read as the reverse complement.
CAAGAAGTCCAAGGTGACCGAGCTCAAGAACCTGCTGAAGGACGTCGACGAGCTCTACCTCGCCACGGACCCCGACCGCGAGGGCGAAGCCATCGCCTGGCACCTCCTCGAGACGCTCAAGCCGAAGGTCCCGGTCCGCCGGATGGTCTTCCACGAGGTCACCGAGCAGGCCATCCGCGCGGCCGCCGACTCGACCCGTGAACTCGACGTTGACCTCGTCGACGCCCAGGAGACCCGCCGCATCCTCGACCGCCTGTACGGCTACGAGGTCTCGCCGGTGCTGTGGAAGAAGGTCATGCCGAAGCTTTCGGCGGGCCGCGTGCAGTCGGTGGCGACCCGGATCGTGGTCGAGCGCGAACGCGAGCGGATGCGGTTCACCTCGGCGTCCTACTGGGACATCTCGGCGACGATGGATGCCGGTGAAGAGGCTTCGCCGCGGAACTTCCCGGCGCGGCTCGTCGCCGTCGACGGCGCGCGCCTGGCCACCGGCCGCGACTTCGGCCCGGACGGGCAGCTCAAGGCGTCGAACAACGAAGTCCGCGTGCTGGCCGAGGCCGACGCGCGGCGCCTGGCCGGCGCGCTGAAGCAGCGTGACTTCAAGGTCGCGAGCGTCGAGGAGAAGCCGTACACGCGGAAGCCGTACGCGCCCTTCATGACCTCGACGCTGCAGCAGGAGGCGGGCCGCAAGATGCGGTTCACCTCGGAGCGCACCATGCGGATCGCGCAGAAGCTGTACGAAAACGGCTACATCACTTATATGCGTACCGACTCCACGACGCTGTCGGAGTCGGCGATCTCGGCGGCGCGCAGCCAGGCCACGCAGCTGTACGGCAAGGAGTACGTCTCGCCGACGCCGCGCCAGTACACGCGCAAGGTCAAGAACGCGCAGGAGGCCCACGAGGCGATCCGGCCGTCGGGTGAGGTCTTCCGCACGCCGGGGCAGGTCGCGGGCGAGCTGGACACCGACGAGTTCCGGCTCTACGAGATGATCTGGCAGCGCACGATCGCGTCGCAGATGGCGGACGCCAAGGGCACCACGATGTCCGTGCGCATCGTCGGCAACGCGACCTCGGGCGAGGAGTGCACGTTCGCCGCTTCGGGCCGCACGATCACGTTCGCGGGCTTCCTCAAGGCGTACGTCGAGGCGGTCGACACCGAGACCGGTGGCGAGGCCGACGACAAGCAGAGCCGCCTGCCGGTGCTGGAGAAGGACCAGGCCCTGACGGCGGCCGAGCTGAACCCGGACGGCCACACCACGTCGCCGCCGGCCCGGTACTCGGAGCCGAGCCTGGTCAGCAAGCTGGAAGAGCTGGGCATCGGCCGCCCGTCGACGTACGCGTCGATCATCAAGACCATCCAGGACCGCGGCTACGTCTGGAAGAAGGGCTCCGCGCTCGTTCCGTCGTGGGTCGCGTTCGCCGTGATCGGCCTGATGGAACGGCACTTCGAGCGGCTGGTCGACTACGACTTCACCGCCGGCATGGAGGACGAGCTCGACCGCATCGCCAATGGCGACGAGCAGCGCGGGCAGTGGCTGTCGAAGTTCTACTTCGGCGGTGACATGGGCGTCGACGGCTCGATCGGCCGCCTGGGCGGGTTGAAGAAGCTGGTCGAAGGCAGCGTCGAGGACATCGACGCGCGCGAGATCAACTCGATCCCGCTGTTCAGCGACGAGAACGGGCACACCGTCGTGGTCCGCGTCGGCCGCTACGGGCCGTACCTGGAGCGCGAGGTCGACGGGAACTCGCAGCGCGCGAACCTGCCGGAGGACCTGCCGCCGGACGAGCTCTCGCGGGAGATCGCGGAGAAGCTGTTCGCGACCCCGCAGGAAGGGCGTTCGCTGGGCAACGATCCGGTGAGCGGGCACGAGATCGTCGCGAAGGAAGGCCGCTTCGGGCCGTACGTGACCGAGGTGCTGCCGGAGATCGAGATCCCCGAGGACGCGACGGCCGCGCAGAAGAAGTCCGCGAAGGCGAAGGCGCCGAAGCCGCGGACGGGCTCGCTGTTCAAATCGATGGACATCGAGACGATCACGCTGGACGACGCGCTGAAGCTGCTTTCGCTGCCGCGCGTGGTCGGCAAGGACCCGGAGTCCGGCGACGAGATCACGGCGCAGAACGGGCGCTACGGGCCGTACCTGAAGAAGGGCACGGACTCGCGCTCGCTCTCGACCGAGGACCAGCTCTTCTCGATCACCCTCGACGAAGCGCTGAAGATCTACGCGGAGCCGAAGCAGCGTGGCCGGTCCGCCACGGCGAAGCCGCCGCTCAAGGAGCTCGGCGAGGACCCGGTGTCGAAGAAGCCGATGGTGGTCAAGGACGGCCGGTTCGGCCCGTACGTGACCGACGGCGAGTACAACGCGACGCTGCGGAAGGGCGACGAAATCGAGTCGCTGACCGCGGAACGGGCGTCCGAGCTGCTGGCGGAGAAGCGGGCCAAGGGCCCGGCGCCGAAGCGGAAGGCGCCGGCGCGCAAGCCGGCGTCGACGACGGCGAAGACGGTCAAGGCGGGCACGACGAAGAAGGCCGCGGCCGCGAAGTCGACCACGGCCAAGCGCTCGAGCTCGACCGCGACGAAGGCCAAGTAGGTTCCGGCTCGAAGGCCTCCCCGCCCGCTGGGTGGGGAGGCCTTCGGCGTCACACCTTCAGGTGACACCTCGAACGGATGTTCGGGAAATTGTCGGTGGTCCCGGGTTTCATGAACGCGTGACCAGAACACCGCGCACCGTGCACACGGTGACCACCAAGATCCTGAAGCCGGTCCGGGCGGCGGCCGCCGGCAGTTCCACCGCCATGGACCTGATGGAGTCGCTGCCCGGCTTCCCCGGCAGCGGCGGCGTCTGCGGCGTGGCCGTCGCGATGTCCGACGAGCCGTGGACCGCGGCGTTCTTCGACGACCGGACCAGGTTCGGGATCGCCGGGGACGGCCTGCGCTTGTCCGGGCCTTCGCCGGGCGGTGTCGCGGAGCTGCTCCGGCTGGGGTTGACGCGCCTGCCTCCGCTGCCGCCGGTGCCGGGCGAGGGGCTGTACCTCGACGCCGACGAGCGCGGGGTGCTCGAGCCCGAGCAGGAGTGCCTCCTCCTCGACCTGATGGACGATCTGCGGCTGACCCGGCGGGGCACCGTCCAGCTCGACATCGTCTGCGACGGTTCGCCGCCGCGGTGGGAGATGCTCGCGTTGGTCGACGACGACCGCGGCCGGCACCTGGCGGCCCTGAGCAGACCGCGGGGCGGCCACCGCCGGTTCTGGTGGCTGCCCGGCACGGTGGAGCGGCTCGCGGAGTTCGTCGAAGGGCGGGTGCCGGACCATGGCTGAGCCGCTCGGCGACCGCTCGGCGAACGATCTCACCCTCTCGAACACATGTGCGAGAAATTGTCGGTGCCAGGGTGTTCAATCGAGGGGTGAGCAACGCAGTCGCCGTCTTCGACGTCATCGACGAGGTTATCGCCCCGCTGTCGGCCGAGGTGCCGGAGCGGCCCTCGGTGATGGAGTTCTACGACCCCGAGTTCGAGATCCCGCCGGTGCTGGCCGACACCGGCCCGCTGCCGGGTCGCCGCCCCTCGCCGTCCGGGTGGAGCCTCGCGGACGAGGTGGAGCAGTACACGCGGTTCGTGGCCGGGATGGCCGCGATCGGCCTCGCGCCGGGTGGCGAGGTCACCGCGGAAGCCGTCGGGCTGTACCGGGCGCTGCGCGGGGGCTTCATCCGCGGTGTCGTCACCGGCGTCTTCCCGGCCCGGGCCAAGCCGTGGGAGGTGCGGTTCTTCGGCGACGAGGACTACACCACGGTCCTGCACAAGCTGGGCAACCGCGCGCGGCTGCGGTCGGGCTTCCTCAGCGAGCTGCCGGGCTGGGTGTTCGACGGGCTGCCGGACCGGCCGCCGGGGCCGGGCGAGCACCTGCGCATCGAGACCGACGAGCGCGGGCTGATCCCGCGCCGGTGCGAGCGGGCGGTCGAGCAGATCCGGGAGTGCGCGGCCCGGCCGCGGCTGGGCACGGTGCTGGTCGACCTCGCGGTGCGCAACGCGATCCTGGCCGAGTACCCGCACGGCGCGTTCGGGCTGGTGGACAACGACCTCGGCCGGTACCAGTTCAGCGCCGCGGTGGCCCGGACCGGGCGCTGGACGGTCACCTGGGGACCGGCCTCGCGCAGCACGGCCGAGCAGTGGATCGTCGAGGCGGTGCAGAGTCATGCCTGAGCAGGCGGCGGTGCGAACGACGGCCGGGGAAGGCGTGGACAGGGTGGTCGCGGCGGCCTCGAAGGACCTGACCGTCCGCGAGGCGATCCTCGCGGCCGCCGAGCTGAACAGCGGTGTCCTCCAGCCGCGGCAGGCGGCCGCGCCACCGGCGGGCCCGGAGGAGAGGCGGCGGCATGGCTGAGCGCACGGCGGCGCGGGAGCTGCTCGAGCTGGCCGCCGGCCCGGTGCTGGCGGCGATGCCGGACCGCGAGCCGGTCGACCGGCTGTACAACCCGGACGTCAGCGACCACGACATCCTGGTCCACGGCCCGGTGTCGGACGACCCGGCGGACCTGGTGGCCGAGGTCGAGCGGCACATGTCGTGGGCCGCCTGGATCGACGGCACACCGTTCGGCGAGAAGGGCGAGCTCAACGAGATCGGCTTCGAAGTGGTCTCGCTGATGCTGCGCGGCTCGGTCCGGGCAGCGTTGTGCGGCGTGTTCGACGGCGGGCCGGAGAAGGCGGACATCCGCTGCTACGCCGACGGCGAGCGCGCCTTCATGATGGGCTCGCTCCCGGGCCGGACGGCGATCCACCTGGCCGACTTCGAGGAGCTGCCGGAGATGCTGGTGGCGGAGCTCCCCGACGTCCCGTTCGGCGATTCGGCAAGGGCAATCTGGGTCTCGGTGGACGAAGACGGCCTGGTCCACGACGGCCAGGACGACGACGTAGGGGCAATGCGAGAGCTCCTGGCCCGCCCCCGGTCGGGAACGGCGGTCCTGGACATGCTGGCCTTCGGAGGCCTCTGCGCAGAGTTCCCGGACCACGGTTTCGTCCTGGTCGACACGGACCTGGGCCGCTTCGCCCTGGCAGCCCTGGACCGAGGCGACGGCCGCCGCCAGCTGGTCCTCAGCCCCTTCAGCCGCGGCATGCTCCGCGACTGGTGCCGAAAGATGATCGACCTCGGACAGGAGGAGACGCCCTGAGCTGAAAGACCCAAAACAAGGCGGCGGAGGCGGAGGGGAGGGGCGGGGGGCGGGGGCGGGGGAGAGAGAAGGACGCGCTGCCTGGGGCAGGAGCTCGCGGCCGCGGCTGGCCGGGCCAGGTTCGGCTCGGCTCGGCTGGTTTGGGTGTGCCTCGCTTGGGTTTTGGCGGCCCCGCCGGACGCGGCATGCCCGGCTCGGCCACGCCCGGCTCGGCCACGCCCGGCTCGGCCCGGCCCGGCCACGTCCGGCCCGGCTGGTTTGGATGGGCCTCGCTTGGCATGGCGGCCCCACCGGACCCGGCATTCCCGGCCCAGTCTCGGCTGGCCCGGAGTTGCCTGGCCTGGCTTGCTGGCCCCGCTCGCAGGCGCGAGGCATCTCGTGGCAGGTGGGCGAGTGGCTGCCGCCCGCCCAAGCTCCGCCCGGGCTTCGCCACTGACCGGCCTGCCACCGACCAGCCCTGCCGCCGACCAACCCTGCCGCCGACCGGCCCGCCCCGCCGCGGACCAGCCCCGCCACCGACCAGCCCTGCCTGGGACCACCCCCGCCGCGGACCAGCCCCGCCCATCCCGCCCCACACCGCTACCCCGCCAGCTGCAAGACCCACCCCAAACTGGCCACCAGAGGCCAGCCCCTGGCCAGCCGCCCACCGCCGTCCGGTGTGACTCGTTTCACTACGATCTGTCACCGTCGGCGGTCGACCTGGTCACCGGTGGGCTGGACACTTCAGGAGGTTCGGGTGCGGGCTTGCGCTGCGTGACCGACCATCCACTGGAGACAGAGCCATTGGGCGGATGCGTTATCCGCCAGCGTCGCTACCCTGGAAAGGCGAGGACATTCAGTAGTGAGGTGGTCACCATGAGCGCGAACGGTGAGGCTCCCTTCTTCAATGCCCCCGAGCTCACTCAGCGCGACGGCACGCTGTCCGAAGTCCCCGGCGAGATGTTCGCGGATCCGGTCTCCGGGCTGGTCACCGCGTCGCCCGAGCCACGCTCCGCGGTTCCGAATGGCCACGAGTCCGCCATTCCGGTGGCCGGACCGGTCAAGCCCGACGAAGAGGCCGTGCGCCGGATGGTCGAGGAGACGCTCCGCGAGGACTCGGAAGCCGGCGTGAAGGCGCCGGGAGCCGTTCCGCCGGCGGGCACCTTGGGCGGAGAACAGCCGTTGGGCCTGCTTCCCCGGCAGCGGAACCGGCGGCGCACCTGGCCGACCCGGCCGCCGCAGCTGATGCGGCCCGTTCGGCGGGATCCGCTCGCCGAGGACGAGGTCGATGACGTCGATCTCGTGCCCGTCAAGCGGCGCAGGCTGCCGCGGATGCCGTCGGTGACGATGCCGGCGTTCAACCGGCCGTCGTCGAGCGCGGCGGGGGTCATGCTCGCCGTCGTTCTGCTGATCGTGTTCGGGTTCGTCGCCATCGAGATGGTTTCGAGCCTGGTCAGCAGCGTGACCGGACTGTTCGACTAGCGTTCCTTCGCCGATTGCCACCCGCCCCGGACCACGGGGCCGTCCCGCGCGCCAGGGGCCGATCGGGCTACCCTGGCTTCACGGTCGGGTCCCTCACGAGGGCGTCCGGCACCGCGGTGACTAGTGGGGTGGGCGTATCAGCGAGGGCGTGCGGTCGGTACCCGGGGCCGGCCCGGGTGCGTCGTCGGGCGCCGAGGCGTCCACGATCAACCGGGTCCGGCGGGTACTGGCGATCAAACCTTTCCGGCGGCTCTGGGGCGTCACATACCTGTGCAGTGTGGCCGACTGGCTGAACATCCTGGCCCTCACCGGCCTGGCCACGAAGCTGACGGACAACTACTTCGCGCAGAACTTCGCTTTCGTCGGCGTCGTCCTGACCGGTCTGGCCCCGGGGCTGCTGTTCGCCCCGATCGGCGGGCTGCTCGCGGACCGGTTCGACCGCCGCAAGGTCATGGTGGTCGCCGACCTGCTGCGGTGCGGGTTCCTGCTGTCCATCGCGATCGTCGGTGCGCCTTGGTGGCTGCTCGCCGGCAACTTCCTCGTCGGCTGCGCGTCGAGCATGTGGATCCCCTCGAAAGAGGCGGCGGTCCCCAACCTGCTCCGCCGTCCCGACCAGGTCGAGACGGCCAACCAGCTCGGCATGGTGATGACCTACGGCCTCGCCGTCATCACCGCGGCCGGCGCGAACGCGGTCATCACCGGCATCAACACGACGTTCCACCTGTTCCCCGGCGACCCGAGCCTCAACATCGCGAAGCTGGTCGTCATCATCACCGGCCTGCTCTACCTGGCCAGCGCGATCCTCATCGCCACGCGGATCCCCGAACTCTCGCTGCGCAACGTCCACGCGCTGCCGGAGCAGAAGGTCAAGCAGGCCGACGAGGAAAAGCTCGGCATGGGCACGATGATCGCCGACGGCTTCCGGTTCATCCGCAGCACGCCACTCGTGCGCGGGCTGCTGATCGGCGCGTTCGGTGCGTTCGTCGCCGGCGGCGCCGTGATCGGCTCGGCCAAGCCGTACTCCTCGAGCCTGCTGGCCGGTGACTCCGCGTTCAGCCTGCTCGTCCTCGCCGTCTTCCTCGGCCTCGCCACCGGCATGGCTTTCGCGCCCAAGTTCGCCCGCCGGCTCCCGCACGACCGGCTGTTCGGCCTCTCGATCGTCGCGGCCGCGGTCTCGCTCGGCCTGGTGGCGCTGTCCCCGCACCTGGCCATCTCGCTGATCGCCGTGGTGCTGGTCGGCGTCTGCGCCGGCACCGCCTTCCTCACCGGCGTGACGATCATCGGCTCACGCGTCGAGGACGCCATCCGCGGCCGGATCAACGCGATCTACCAGCTGATGATGAAGCTGGTGCTGTTCGGCACCACGGTCACCGTGCCGCTGCTTGTCGGCGCGGTGCACCGGCACACGATCACCGTCTGGGGCAACCCGCTCACCATCGACGGCACCCGGCCGGTGATGCTCGGCGGCGCCGCGATCGCGCTGGTCGCCGGGCTCTTCGCCTACCGGCAGATGGACGACAAGCGCACCGAGCCGATCCTGGCCGACCTGCGCAACGCGCTGCGCCGCACGCCGCGGCGCGTCAACGGCTACCTCATCGCCGTCGAGGGCACCACCGCGATCAACACCGCCATCCAGGCCGTCAACCTCGCCGGCTGGCTGCGGGGCGGCACCCGGCCGGTCGTCGTCGCCGCGGACCCCGCGCTCGACGACCACCGGCTCACCGCGCTCGTCTCCGGCGCCTCGCTCACCGGCGCGCGGGCCCAGGCACTCGCCGCCGCGGCGGTGCGGGCCGACATCGTGGAGCGGCACGTCCAGCCGGCGCTGGACGCCGGTTCGGTGGTCGTGATGGAGCGGTTCGTCGACTCGCCGCTGGCGCACCTGTCCGCCGTCGCCGGGCTCGACAGCGACGAACTCGAAGGCCTCGCCGACTGGGCGACCGGCCGCCTGCGCCCGGACCTGACCATCCTGCTGGACGCCGCCCCGAACGGGGCGCCGCGCGACAAGTCGGCCGCGATGAACGACCAGTGGCGCGTCCAGCACCTGCTCACCGAGATGGCCGCGGCCGACCCGGATCGCTACGTCGTGGTCGACGCCGACGGCACGGACGACGAGGTCGCCGAGCGCATCCGCACCGCGGTGCGCGCCGTGTTCGTCGGCCGGCTGGCCGCGCTGGCGCCGACGACGGAGAAGCCGGGGACGCTCCCGCTGGAAACGCTGCCCGTCGAGACCCCGGAAGAGCCTCGCGTGGAGGCGAAGTGACGACGACCGAACGCATCGGTGTCTGGAACCAGCTGGTCGGCCAGGAACCCGCGGTCGAAACGCTGAGCGCGGCCGCTTCGGCCGCGGCCAAGATCGTCGCCGGCGAGCCGGCGCCACCCGGCGCGATGACGCACGCCTGGCTGCTCACCGGCCCGCCCGGATCCGGCCGCTCGGTCGCCGCGAGGACGTTCGCCGCGGCCCTGCAGTGCAGCACCGGAACCGGCTGCGACGCCTGCCCCGGCTGCCACACGACGATGGCGGGCACGCACGCCGACGTCCGGCTCGTGGTGCCGGAAGGCCTGTCGATCTCGGTCGCCGAGATGCGCGCGCTGGTGCAGGCCGCCGCGCGGCGCCCGACGACCGGCAACTGGCAGGTCGTCGTCATCGAGGACGCGGACAGGCTCACCGAAGGCGCGTCGAACGCCCTGCTGAAGGCCGTCGAGGAGCCGCCGGACCGCACGGTGTTCCTGCTGTGCGCGCCGTCGGACCACCCTGAAGACGTCTCGGTGACGATCCGCTCGCGCTGCCGTCTGGTGACGTTGCGGACGCCGCCGCCGGAGGCGATCGCCGACGTGCTGGTGCGCCGCGACCACGTCGACGCCGAACGCGCGCAGTGGGCCGCTTCCGTGTGCGGCGGCCACGTCGGCCGCGCCCGCCGGCTCGCCACCGACGAGGCCGCGCGGCAGCGCCGGGCCACCGTGCTGCGGATTCCGCTCGGCCTCCGCCGGATCGGCGACGTCTTCACCTGCGCCGACCAGCTGATCAGCGCGGCCGAGGCGGACGCGGGCGAGGCCAGCAAGGGCCGCGACGAAGACGAGCGCAACGAGCTGCGCACGGCGATGGGCGGCGACGGCATCGGCAAGGGCGTCGCGGGCGCCAAGCGAGCCGCCGAAGCCGCGGTCAAGCAGCTCGAGAAGAAGCAGAAGTCCCGGGCCACCCGCACCCAGCGCGACACGCTCGACCTGGCGCTGGTCGACCTCGTCGGCTTCTACCGCGACGTCCTGGTGACGGCCACCGGCTCCGGCGCGAGGCTCAACCACCCGGACCACGCCGACCAGATCCGCGAAGCGGCATCGTCGTGGACGCCGGAGTCGACGCTCCGCCGTCTCGAAGCGGTGCTGGAGTGCCGTGAGGCGATCGGGCTGAACGTGAAGCCACGCATCGCCGTCGAGGCGATGGTCATGACGCTTCGGCAAGGCTGAAACGCAAAGGAACCCGCCAGGCGCACCTGGCGGGTTCCTTCACGCCCCTCGGATCACTCGCGTGGACGCGGTGAGGGCTTGAACGGCTTTTCCTCGACGGTCACGGTCAGCGGACGCCGGCGTCCGCCCGGCATCGCGGCCACCATGACCACGCCGAGCAGCAGCATCGCGGTACCCGTCCAGAACAGCGGCACCGTCTCGTACGCGCCGCTGGTGTAGGCCAGGTTCTTCACCGGCCCCTTCGGCGCTTCGCCACCCGCGGGCGGCGGCGTCGACGTGGTCCCGCAGACCACACCGCCGGTCGGCGCGTACGCGCGGGCGATCTGCTCGCCGAGCGACAGCTGGGCCAGCGACGACGGCAGGTTCTTCGCCTGGTCGTCCGGCAGCAGGCTCTTGAGCTTGGTCGTGGGCAGCAGCTGCAGGTCGAACATCCGCGCCGACGCGCCCAGCTGGAAGCCCTTGAACGGCGTGGTCATGTTCGCGGACTTCTGGTCGAGCCCGGCGATGCTCAGCCGCAGCACGCCGAGGTCGAGCACGGTGCCCGCGGTGGTCCCGACCTGCTCGACGGGCCCCGCTGCCGTCGCCAACAGACCGCCGACAACGGGAAGGTCCTTCAGCTTGCCGAACTGGTCGCTCAGCGGCTTCAGCGGCAACCCGATCGGGATGTCCTTGGCCGGGTGCGCGGCATCCAGCGTGTAGAGCGTCTTCCCGCCCGCCGCGATGGTCAGCACCGGCGCGGTGTACTCGACCTTGGACGTCTTCGCGTCGCCGGTGGAGGTCACCTTGAGCGTCGGCTGGCTGACGACCTTGACGCTCAGCGCCAGCGGCGTGCCCTTGAGGATCTCGATGTCCGCGGCCTGCAGCGTCGACGTCGACTGCACGGCCTTGTTCTTCGACCCCGGAATGTCGACCAGTTTCACCTGCGAGCGCGACGACAGCGTGTTCGGCAGGCTCAGCAGCGAGCCGTTGCCGTTCGCGGCGGTCTGCCCGCCACCCTGCAGCAGGCCGCCCAGGCTCTGCAGGCCCTTCGTCAGGTCGAACCCGCTCGCCAGCGAGTTCGGGTCGAGCTTCGGCTTCAGCGCGTCCAGCCCCAGGTTCGGCATCGACGGCACGACGTTCAGCAGCGACAGGCTGGCCACCGACGTGCTGGCATCGGCAATGGTGTCGACGCACGGCCCCAGCGTCTGACTCCACCGCGCGTGCGCGCTCCCGTTGAGCAGCCCCACGTTGAGCAGCGGATTCGACGGCGCGTTCAGCCCACCGCTGATCGGCTGCGGGTTGTCCGGCAACGCCGTCTGCACGACACTGCCCGGCGTCTGCGGCGCGTTCCCACCCACCGACAACCCGAACGGCGACGCCTGCGCGACCGCCTTCTCGTAGTTCAGGTAGGCGTCCGAGTTCGCCGACGCACTCGACAGGCCCATCCCGGCTTCGAGTGCCGACTGCTTCGGCAACGTCTGCCCGAACCCCGGCAGGATCGTGTTCGTCGGCACGGCGTTGGGCAGCAACCGGATGATCCCGAGCGCGGTCCCGGCATCCCCCACGGCCTGCCCCAACGGCTGCGGCCCGATCGGCGCCGAGATCGGCGCCTGCCCCGGATTCGCCGGCTGCGGAATCGGCGTCGTCGGATAGGTCGAGTCCGCGTACGCCGGCGCCGCGCTGAACAGGACCAACGCCGCAGCCGCCGGCAGGGCCACCGAACGGGGCAGTCTTCGCCGCATGTGCCAGAGCCTCCAGAAGACGGATCAGCCGGGAGTGAGACCGGCGTCATAGGGCCTTAACGACGGTCCCCCGGGAAAGTAACGCGCACAGCTTCCGCTACACTTGCTATCGTCGCCAGCGCAAGCCGGAGACACGCCGCCTTAGCTCAGTCGGCCAGAGCGATTCACTCGTAATGAATAGGTCAGGGGTTCGATTCCCCTAGGCGGCTCCGCAGGTCAGGCCCCATCCGAGACACTCGGGTGGGGCCTGACTCGTCTCGTGAGTGACTAAGTGGGTGACTTCAGCGGCGAGAAAGTTCCACAGGTTCATCCGTTGAGTGGAACAGCAGGCCTGGTGGCCGATGGTCGACTCGGGCCTATGCGGATGCCGAGCGTCAAAGGGGTGGCCGAGCTGGTCGCCGACAGGCTCGCCGAGTCGGTGGCTTCGGCGCGAGAATCGTGGCGCGCGTCCAGGCTCAGGTCCGTCGCCATCGCCACGAGGTCGATCACCGAGGAACAGGTCCGCAACCGGGATGCCGTCGTGGCGTCCTTCGCGCGGCGCGGTCACGACCCGGACGTCATCGCGGGGCAACACAGGGCGGTGTACCGGAACCTGGCACGGCAAGAAGTGACGAACACCCGTTTGGGGTACGTCGGCATTTTCGTCGCCATCGTGGTGGTGCTCGGGCTGTGGCTGGGCATCGGGAGCTACTTCGGCATTCCCTTCGGCGTGGTCTTGACGATCCTGGCCGCTTACGGCGGCGTCCTGATCGTTGGTCTGCCCGTGCTGCTGATCCCCTTGATCTTCCGGCGCCTGCCGTCTTTCGGGTTGGCCGTGGTGAACCTCTACTTGGTCCTGGTGTCGATCGCGGCCGGCCTGATCGTGTACGGCGCGCTCGCCGGAGCGGGGCCGGCGCGTCCGCTGATCGGGGCTGTCCAGGCTCAGATTCCGTTGGCCTTCGTGCTGGTCGAGGGGATCCTCACCACGGGAATCCTGGTGGCCACGTTTATCCTCGGCTGGCCCGTCGCCCTGTACGTGGAGCGTTGTCGGCTGCTGGTTCAGCCCCACTCCCAAGCCTTGCGCGTCTTGTTCCACGCCATCGCGATGTCCGCGACGGACGAGGTATTCCTCCGCACGGACACCAGGCGTCAGCTCGTCGATCAGATGGAACAGCTCGCGGTGATCATCAGAGCGGGGTTGTGGAAAACCGTGCGACCGTCGAGCGGGCTGGCGCGCTCGGTGCTGAGGTACCGGTGTGATCTCGCCGCGCAGACAGTCGAGGTCATGAGTGTCTGGGTAACGCTGCCGGCGAAGACGACCCGCGTGGACTACCAGGAACGGATGTGTGCTGTCGCCGAGACGATGATGTCCGGCAGACTGGACGAACTCCCCGTCGAACCACGACGGGACGCCATCAGCCTCCAGAGCCGGCTCACCTTGCTGCTCGGCTTCCTGCGGACGATCGTCATCGGCGCCGTCCCGCTCGGCGTCTTCTACGGTCTCGCCCTGTCAGGCGTCCTCCCGCCGGCAGGCATCGCCGAACCCGTGCGGGTCGTCCTGTGGGTCTGGCTCGTGGTTGCCCTGCTCAGCGCGCTGGGCGAACTGGGCACCGGGAGGACGTTGTTCGATCGCACGCTCGAGCTCCTTTCCCGGATCCTCAACAAGTGAGATCACCTGGTCGGGGGACTCGCCGGATACAGCCGGAGGCTCCTTCCCCGCGGGGAAGGAGCCTCCGGCTCGAACAGGGGCTACTTCGGCGGGGTCAGCTTCACCACCGTGGCCTTGGCGTCGCCGCGGGGCGTTCGGTAGGTGATCTCGTCGCCGGCCTTCCGGCCGACCAGGGCCAGGCCCAGCGGGCTGTCCGAGGTGATCGCGTCCGCGTCCTCGCCCGGGACCGTCACCACCTGGAACGTCTCTTCGTCTCCGTCGGAGAAGCGGAGGGTGACGACCGTGCCGTCCGGGAGCTGGCTGTTGCCGTAGCCGCCGTGTTCCATCTTGGCCGCCAGTTCGGCGATCTGGCGGTCCAGCCGGGCGGCCGATTCCGCCCGGTCGATCACGTCCGCCTGGTCCGCCGCGTCCCCAGTGCGTTCCTGCTCGCCGGGTTGCGGCGCGAGGGCTGCCCGTTGCGTGCGCAAGTTCGCGATTTCCTTCTCCAGCTGGCTGCGCGCAGCCGGGCTGAGCCCCTTGTCCCCTGAGATCACCATGCCGGGCATTGTCCGCTGCGCAGACCGGGGTGGCCAATCCGGTTTTTCACCCGAAAGCCGCCCGCAGGACGTCTGCCCTAGGATTTCGGGTTCGGCGTCCAGGAAGAAGGTAACGAGAATCACCGTGAGCGCAGTCCCCGGCCGCAGCGAGCGGCTCTCGCCGAACCAGCTGGCCAAGCAGGACCAGATCGTCGAAGCCGCCCGGGTCGTCCTCGCCCGCGACGGGCTCGCGGGGTGCACCGTCCGGGCCATCGCCGACGCCGGCCCGCTCACCAAGAGCGCGATCCACTACTACTTCGCCGACATCGACGTCCTCATCGACCGGGCGATGGCCGCGCACATCACCGCCTTCGCCGCGGGCCTGCGCGAAGTCGCCGCGAAGCACGACGAACCCGGTGAACGGCTCTTCGCCGTCCTCGAGGAGTACCTGAGCGTCTTCGCCGCGAACCCGAACGCCGCCTTCCTCTGGTTCGAGTACTGGATCGCCGCCGGACGCGCGCAGCACCCGCAGGCCATCGACGTCATGCTCACCTCGCTCACCGAGCTGCTCGCCGAGCTCCTCGCCCCGCTCGACGTCGACGACCCGCGGGCCAGGGCCCGCGCGCTCCTGTCCTACCTGCTGGGCACGGTCGTCCAGCAGCGCGTGCGCCCTCGGCCGTTCGCCACGCTGCGTGCCGACATCGAGGCGCTCTGCTTCGCGAACTACGGGTAGAAACCGCCAATAGATCCGTACTGCTCCGGATTGCGCCGTACGTCCGGCTCCCGCCAAGGTCGAAGAACCCCCGAGAGCAGGAGACGTGATGCGCACACGAACGTGCATGGCAGCGGCCGCGGCCGCCCTCTTGGTGCTCACCACCGGCGGCCAGGCCGGTGCCGCCCAGCCCGACGGCCCACAGGTCTACGAGGTGACGGGTGCCGCGACGGCCCAGCAGCGCACCGAGATCGCGCGGACCGGCGCGGACATCCTCGACGCCGAAGGCGCGACGACCACGGTCATCGCCAACCCCGGCGAAGCGGCCCAGCTGCGCGCGCAGGGCTTCGGCGTCAAGGCGCTCGGCAAGGTCGACCGGCCGCAGGGCACCGAAGCGGTCTTGGACTTCCCGGCCGGCTACACGGGCTACCACACGTACGCGGAGACGCAGACCGAGCTGCAGAAGGCGGTCGCGAACTTCCCGGCGCTCACGAAGCTCGGCAGTGCCGGCAACTCGTACGAAGGCCGGGCGCTTTCCCTGATCAAGATCAGCGACAACGCCGCCACCGACGAGAACGAGCCCGAGGTCCTCTTCACCTGCAACCAGCACGCGCGCGAACACCTCACCACCGAGATGTGCCTGCACATCGTCCAGCGGCTGACCAGCGGTTACGCGACCAACAGCGCGATCAAGCGGCTGGTCGACAGCACCGAGATCTGGGTGATCCCCAGCGTCAACCCGGACGGCTCCGAGTACGACATCTCCGGCGGCACGTTCCACAGCTGGCGCAAGAACCGCCAGGGCAGCGGCACCGACCCCAACCGCAACTGGGGTTACCGGTGGGGCTGCTGCGGTGGTTCCTCGGGCTCGCCGTCCAGCGACACCTACCGCGGCACGGCGGCGTTCTCCGCGCCCGAGACCCGGGCCGTCTCGAACTGGGTGAACTCGCGGGCCGTCGGCGGCGTCCAGCAGATCAAGACGCACATCGACTTCCACACCTACTCCGAGCTGGTGCTCTGGCCGTTCGGCTACACCTACGCCGACACCGCGCCGGGCCTGACCGCGGCCGAGGCCCAGAAGTTCCAGTCGCTCGGCAGGCAGATGGCCGCGACCAACGGCTACACGCCGCAGCAGTCCAGCGACCTCTACATCACCGACGGCAGCGTCAACGACTGGATGTGGGCGCAGCACAAGATCTGGAGCTTCACGTTCGAGATGTACCCGAGGGGCAGCAACCCGGGCTTCTACCCGCGCGACACCCAGATCGCCCCGCAGACGGCCCGCAACGACCAGGCCGTCGACATCCTGATCAACGCCGCGATCACCGGCTGACCCCCAGCAGTCCGGGCGCGGCCCGCGGATGGCCTCCTTCCCCGCTGGACCGGGGGAAGGAGGCCCTCGCGGTTTAGGGTGCGGGGCATGCCTCTGTTCTCGTTCGAAGGGCTCAGCCCGCAGGTCCACCCGGACGCCTGGATCGCGCCCACCGCCACCCTCATCGGCGACGTCGTCGTCGAGAAGGACGCCTCGGTCTGGTTCGGCGCGGTGATCCGGGCCGACTTCGGCCGGATCGTCATCCGCGAGGGCGCCAACATCCAGGACAACTCGGTGATCCACGTCAACGACGGCGTCTGCGAGGTCGGCAAGAACGTCACCGTGGGCCACCAGTGCCTGGTGCACGACTGCACGATCGAGGAGCAGGCGCTGATCGGCAACGGCTCGACGGTGCTCGACAAGGCGAAGATCGGGGCACGGGCGCTGGTCGCGGCCGGGGCGACGGTCACGCCGTCGACGGAGGTGCCGCCGGAGATGATCGCGATGGGCAGTCCGGCGAAGAAGTTCGTGCCGCTGACCGACTCCGCCCGCATGTGGGTCGAGCACAACGCGGCGATCTACCAGGAGCTGGCCCGCCGGCACCGCGCGGGGACAAAACCGGTTTGACCCTCCAGTAACTGGAGACTCTAGCTTCGGGGCATGGCTCCGAAGAAACTCACGCACCAGGTCACCCTCGAACTCGCCGCGGGCAACGCCCCGGTCGTCGACCTCGGCAAGATGCTGGGGCAGACCGGGATCAACCTCGTCGAGGTCAAGAAGGCCTACGACGCGGCGACGGCGGCCCAGCGCGGCGACATCGTGCCGGTGGTCGTCTCGGTGTTCGAGGACCGCTCGTTCGCGCTCCGGCTCAAGACGCCCCCGACGTCGTTCCTCATCAAGAAGGCGTTGGGGGACAAGGGTTCTTCGCGGCCGGGGCACGAGGTCGCCGGCAAGCTGACGGCAGCGCAGCTGCGTGAGATCGCCGAGCGCAAGCTGCCGGACCTGAACACCTCCGACGTCGAGGCGGCCATGCGCACGATCGCGGGCACGGCCCGTTCGATGGGCGTCGCGGTCGTGGACTGAGGTGCGCAAGCACTTGGTGGTGCTCCGAACACCGTCGGGCCCCTAGCGGCGTGGACTAGGCTCTACCGCGCAGCAGCGACTGGCGCCATCGAGGTGGAGCACCACCGGGAAGCGACGACGAGGCCGGCACCGCGCGCCTGGGTGAAGGCCACTCCAGAGCCGGAGTACGCCATGACACACCAGCCGAAACTGACCGCTCTCGCCGCCGCCGATCCCGCCATCGCCGGGCTCGTCGAGGACGAAGCCAAGCGGCAGCACGACAAGATCCGCCTGATCGCGTCGGAGAACTACGTCTCGCAGGCCGTGCTCGAAGCCACCGGGACCGTGCTCACCAACAAGTACTCCGAAGGCTACGCGGGCAAGCGGTACTACGAGGGCCAGCAGTTCATCGACCAGGTCGAACAGCTCGCCATCGAGCGGGCCAAGGCCGTCTTCGGTGCGGACCACGCGAACGTCCAGCCGTACTCCGGGTCGCCGGCGAACTTGGCCGTGTACCTCGCTTTCGCGCAGCCGGGCGACACCGTGCTCGGCATGGCGCTGCCGGACGGCGGTCACCTCACGCACGGCTGGGGCGTGTCCGCCACCGGCAAGTGGTTCACGCCGGTGCGTTACGGCGTCGCGAAGGAGACCGGCCGCGTCGACCTCGACCAGGTGCGCGACCTGGCGCGGCAGCACCGGCCGAAGCTGATCTTCGCCGGTGGCACGGCGATCCCGCGCACGATCGACTTCCCGGCGTTCGCCGAGATCGCCGCCGAGGTGGACGCGGTGCTCGTCGCCGACATCGCGCACATCGCCGGCCTGGTGGCGGGTGGCGCGCACCCGTCGCCGGTCGGGCACGCGCAGGTGATCACGACGACGACGCACAAGACCCTGCGCGGCCCGCGCGGCGCGATGATCCTTTCGGACGCCGAGCACGCGAAGGCCGTCGACAAGGCGGTGTTCCCCGGCCTGCAGGGCGGGCCGCACAACCACACCACCGCCGCGATCGCCGTGGCGCTCGGGGAGGCGCAGCAGCCGTCGTTCGGCGACTACGCGCACACGATCGTCGCGAACGCCCGCGCGCTGGCCGACGCACTGCTCGCCCGCGGTTACGACCTGGTGTCCGGCGGCACGGACAACCACCTGCTCCTGATCGACCTGACGAACAAGGCGGTCGCGGGCAAGCCGGCCGCGCAGGCGCTGGACCGCGCGGGCATCGAGCTGAACTACAACACGGTGCCGTTCGACCCGCGCAAGCCGTTCGACCCGTCCGGCATCCGGCTCGGCACGTCCGCGATCACCACCCGCGGCCTGAAGCCGGAGCACCAGCCGCAGGTCGCGGAGTGGATCGACCGCACGGTGACGGCGGCCGCCGCGCAGGACGAGCCCGCCCTGGACGTGATCGCCGCGGAGATCCGCGAGTTCCTGACGCCGTTCCCGATCCCGGGCTACTCCGCCTGACTCCGTCCCGAGGGGGCACTTTCACGTGAAAGTGCCCCCTCGGCGCGTCCGGAGACGTGGGTCACACAATATTTGATTGCACGGTACAAGCTTCCACGGAATACTTGGCTCAGACAAGTAGTTGAGAGGTACAAGCAACTGCGCCAAGGCTTTCCGAGGGAGACCACCATGAGCGACACCACCACGGCGGAAGGAGCAGCCGCTACGAACGGCAAACTGACTCACCGCCAGATCCTCACCGTCCTGTCCGGCCTGATGCTCGGCATGTTCCTCGCCGCGCTCGACCAGACGATCGTGTCGAGCTCGATGCGGACCATCGCCGACGAGCTCCACGGCCTGTCCCTGCAGGCCTGGGCCACCACTGCCTACCTCATCACCGCCACGCTCTCGACGCCGCTGTACGGCAAGCTGTCCGACCTCTACGGCCGCAAGCCCATGTACCTGACGGCGATCTCGCTGTTCCTCATCGGCTCGCTGGCCAGCGGCATGGCCACGTCGATGTACGAACTCGCCGCGTTCCGCGCCTTCCAGGGCCTCGGTGCCGGTGGCCTGATGTCCCTCGCGCTGGCGATCATCACCGACATCACCGCGCCGCGGGAGCGCAGCAAGTACCAGGGCTACTTCATGGCCGTGTTCGGCATCTCGAGCGTCGCGGGCCCGGTCGTCGGCGGCTTCTTCGCCGGCATCGACACCTTCGCCGGCATCACCGGCTGGCGCTGGGTCTTCCTGGTCAACGTCCCGATCGCGCTCGCCGCGCTGGTCGTCGTCACCAAGGTGCTGAACCTGCCGCACACCCGCGTGGACCAGAAGGTCGACTACTGGGGTGCCGTGGCGCTGGCCACCGGCCTGGTGCCGCTGCTGATCGTCGCCGAGCAGGGCCGCGAGTGGGGCTGGGGCTCCGCCGCTTCGGTCGCCATGTACGTCGTCGGCGGGCTGGGGGTGGCCGCCTTCGTCTGGATCGAACGCCGGATGGGCGACGCCGCCCTGCTGCCGCTGCGGCTGTTCAAGCGGTCCG
Organism: Amycolatopsis sp. lyj-346; assembly: GCF_046548975.1. Classification (NCBI taxonomy): domain Bacteria; kingdom Bacillati; phylum Actinomycetota; class Actinomycetes; order Pseudonocardiales; family Pseudonocardiaceae; genus Amycolatopsis; species Amycolatopsis sp. lyj-346. The sequence continues at coordinate 412,649 of NZ_JAJPWT010000001.1, read as the reverse complement.
TGTTCCGGATGTCGACGATCGTCACGGTCGTGCAGGGCGCCGGGATGTTCGGCGCGATGATGTCGCTGCCGCTCTACCTGCAGATCGTCAAGGGCGCGACGCCGACCCAGGCCGGCCTGCAGATGCTCCCGCTGACGCTCGGCATCATGCTCGCCAGCCTCGGCAGCGGCGTGGTGATCTCGCGCACCGGCCGGTACAAGATGTTCGCGGTGGCCGGGATCGGCCTGATGGCGGCGGCGCTGTTCGCGCTGTCCACGATCACCGTCGACAGCTCGCTGGCCATGGTCATGGTGATCGCCTTCGTGATCGGCCTCGGCCTCGGTGCCTCGATGCAGACGCTGGTGCTGGCCGCGACCAACGACGTCCGGCCGCAGGACATCGGCGTCGCCACCTCGGCGGCGACGTTCTTCCGGCAGATCGGCGGCACGGCGGGCACCGCGGTGTTCCTGTCGATCCTGTTCGGCACGGTCGGCGACCGGATCGCGAACGCCGTCCGCTCGGCGCTGACGACGCCGTCCTACACGGCGGCGCTGGCCCAGCACTCGGAGTTCGCGAAGCAGCTGCAGAGCGGCCTCGACGTCAACGACACGTCGTTCCTGTCGACGCTCGACCCGACGCTGGCCCGGCCGATCCTGCAGGGCTTCGCCGAGTCGATGAGCACGGTGTTCCTGGTCGGCGGGATCGTGCTGACCGTCGGCTTCGCGCTGGTGTGGTTCCTCAAGGAGACGCCGCTGTCGGACAAGTCGGCGATGGAGCAGCGCGCGGAGGCCGAGGACGCCGCCCCGGCGCTGGCCCTGGCGCACTGACCGCGTGAAAAAGGCCCCCTCGGAAACCTCCGAGAGGGCCTTTTCCGCAGCTCAGTGGCCGCCGTTGGCTTCTGCTTTCGCCAAGCGGTCGGTCTCTCGCTCGTACGAGCGGGCGATCTCAGCCTCGGCCTCGGCGCGGCCGACCCAGGACGAGCCTTCGACGCTCTTGCCGGGTTCGAGGTCCTTGTAGACCTCGAAGAAGTGCTGGATCTCCAGCTTGTGGAACTCGTTCAGGTGATGGATGTCCCGCAGGTGCTCCAGGCGCGGGTCGTTGGTCGGGACCGCGAGGACCTTGTCGTCCGGGCCCTTCTCGTCGGTCATCCGGAACATGCCGATCGCGCGGCAACGGATCAGGCAGCCGGGGAACGTCGGCTCCTGCACGAGGACGAGCACGTCGAGCGGGTCGCCGTCCTGGCCGAGGGTGTCGTCGATGAACCCGTAGTCGGCCGGGTACTGCGTGGCCGTGAACAGGGTCCGGTCCAGCTTGATGCGGCCGGTCTTGTGGTCGACCTCGTACTTGTTGCGCTCCCCTTTGGGGATTTCGATCGTGACGTCGAACTCCACGCCGTCCTCGCTGCTTCTTTATAGATCCGGGCGTGCCCGCACGTCGCGGGCGGCAACCTTCATGACTGTCTTGACGTCTCCTAGTGTGGACTACGCCCTGCCGGGGGGCCGCATCGATGTCGGCCACGCGGCATGTGAGCTTGGCCCCTCCCGGGGCAGGTGAAAAGGAGTGGTGGGTGCCGGAAAACGACCAGCCGATGTGGCCTTCCTCGGACGAAGACCGCTCGTCGTCCGGCGCGCGGGAGACCACTCCGATGGCGCTGCCGGACCCGCCGAAGGCCGCCGGGGACAGCCAGGGCGTGCCCAAGGTCACAGGCAGTGCGGCCCCGAAGGGATCGTGGTTCGCGCCGAACGTCGCGCCCGAGCCGATCCCCGGGCTCAACGCCCCGGCGGAGGAGCCGCCGCCCCCGCCGCCCCCGGGCAGGCAGGACCTCGCCGACCGCCTCGGCAGCCGCGAGCCGAAGCAGCCCCCGGCGGCCGAGCAGCCGAAGTCCGCTGAAGAGGGCACCCGGTACATCGAGGTCGAGCCACCGAACCCCGCCGAAGAGGGCACTCGGTACATCGAAGTCGAGCCGCCGAAGCCCGCCGCGGAACCTGCTGAAGAGGGCACCCGGTACATCCAGGCCGAGCCGCCGAAGCCCGCCGCGCCGTCGTCGGCCGCGGAGAGCACCCAGTACCTCGAGGCGCAGCCGTCCGGGCCGGTGCCGGTGGTGCCGATCGAGCGGCACACCCCGCCCCGGGAGGAGCCGAAACCGGAGGAGCCGCAGCAGCAGTGGCGTGAAGAGCTGCAGCACTGGCGCGCCGAACAGCAGCGCCGTGAAGAGCAGGTGAACCGCGGGGGCGCCCAGGGACGCGAAGAGCCCGCCGCGCCCTGGAGCCAGCGCATCGAGGTGCCGGAGGACCGTGCCGGCGACCGGCCCGCCGAACCGGGCGACCGCCGTCCCGCACTGCCGCCGGAGCCGCCGCGCGGGGTGGTGCCGTCGGCGTCCGCCGGCTCGCTGGCCCGGCCGCAGCGGATCGAGCCGGACGGGCAGCGGTTCGACGCCGAGGCGACCGTCGGGATCGAACGGCCCACCCAGTTCCCCGGCGTCTTCCAGCAGCAGCCGCAGCCACGCACCGAGCCGCCCCGGAACGACCAGCCGCCCGCCGAGCCGCCGTCGCCGTCGGCGGCCGAGGCGCCGTCCGGCGACGAGCCGCCGAAGAAGCGGCGCAAGGGCAAGCTGATCGCGCTCGTCGTGGTCGTCCTCCTGGTGCTGGCCGGCGGCGGGATCGCCGCGGCGACGCCGAAGGTGGCGAACCGGCTGGGCCTGCCGTGGGCCCCGAACGCGCCCAAGGGCGACCCGCCGTCGCCGTCCGCGGCCACGCGTCAGCTGCAGGGCCCGGCCACTTCCGGGACGGCGCCGACCGCGAACGGCGTCAAGGCCGCGCTCGCGTCGGCGGCGGGCAACAGCGCGCTCGGGCAGCTCACCGGCAGCGTGGTCGACCCCGTGACCGGGACCGTGCTGTGGGAGCGCAGCTCGTCGACACCGGTGACGCCCGCCTCGACGACGAAGGTGCTCACGTCCGCGGCCGCGCTGTTGTCGCTGGACCACAACCTGCGCCTGTCGACCAAGATCGTGCAGGGCGCGGACCCGGGCACGGTGATCCTGGTCGGCGGCGGCGACACGACGCTCACCAACCTGCCGCTGGGCACCGAATCCCCGCTGTACCCGGGGGCCGCGCACGTCGACGACCTCGTCGCGCAGGTCAAGAAGGCGGCGCCGGGCGTCAAGAAGGTGCAGGTCGACCTGACGCTGTTCAAGGGGCCGACGACCGCCCCCGGCTGGGAGCCGGGTGACGCGCCGTCGACCTACGCGACGCAGATGTCGCCCGTGATGGCCGACGGCGGCCGCATCAACCCCAAGGACAACAATTCGCAGCGCACGGCGAACCCGGGCAGCGCGCTCGCCTCGTCGATCGCTTCGAAACTGGGGGCTTCGGCGGGCGGCCAGGCGACCGCGCCCAAGGACGCGAAGGTCGTCGCCGAGGTGAAGTCGGCCCCGCTGACCCAGCTGGTGTCCGACCTGATGGAACTGTCCGACGACCTCCTCGCCGAGGCGGTCGCCCGGCAGGTCGCGCTCGCCAACGGCGAGGAAGCCAGCTACGCCGGTGGTGCCAAGGCGACCATCAAGGTCATCAAGGACCACGGATTCGACGTCTCGGGCGTCGAGCTGTCCGACGGCAGCGGCATCTCGTCCCTGAACCGCATCCCGGCCCGGCTGCTGACGCAGCTCCTGGCGGCCGCGGCGGCGCAGGACGGCAAGAACCCGGCCACCGCGAAGCTGCGGCCGGTGCTGGCCGGCCTCCCGGTGGCCGGCGGCACGGGGACCCTCGCCGACAAGCGCTTCGACACGGCGGCGTCGCAGGCGGGCCGCGGCTGGGTGCGGGCCAAGACGGGCACGCTGACCGCGGTGAACACCCTCGCCGGCCTGGTACTCGACCAGGACGGCCGGGTGCTGGTGTTCGCGTTCATGTCCAACGGCTCCGACACCGAACCGGGCCGCGACGCCATCGACGCCCTCGCGACCAGCCTCCGCAAGTGCGGTTGTGCCTAGCGGACGCCGAACCGTACGAAGATCGTGGCCGGAAACCGGCACCGGGCAGGTAGCGTCGGAAGGGTGAGTCAGGAAACGCAGACCCGGCCCATGGTCGACTGGGCGATCGCCGCGCAGACCGGCGCGTTGCTGGTGCGCGGCGGCCCGCAGGTGCCGCGGGAACAGGCCGAAGCAGCCGTCACCGACCTGCGCGAGCTGACCGTCGAGGCCGAGGGGCACGTGCGGCAGCTGACGAACCTGGGGCTCGACCTGCCGCTGCTGCCCGGCGAAGTCGTCGACCGCCCCGGCTGGGTCCGGTCGGCCGCGGCCGGGCTGGACGCGCTCACCGGGCGGGCACTGCCGCAGCAGGGCGGGCCGCTCGGGCCGATCCTGGCCGGCGGTGCCGGGGTGCAGACCGGGCTGGTGCTCGCCTTCCTCGCCAGCCGCGTGCTCGGTCAGTACGACCCCTTCGGCGGCCCGGAGAAGGAAGGCACGCTGCTGCTGGTGGCGCCGAACGTCGTCGCCGCCGAGCAGGCGATGGACGTGCCCGGCCACGACTTCCGGCTCTGGGTCTGCCTGCACGAATGCACCCACCGGCTCCAGTTCACCGCGGTCAAGTGGCTGCGCGACTACTTCGCCGACGAGGTCGAGCGGCTCGTCTCGGGGCTGGCGGGTGGCGGCACCGACAGCCTGTCCGACCTGGTCGGCCGGCTGCCGGAGGCGATCAAGCAGGGCCCGAGGCTGAACCTGGCCGAGCTGCTCCAGTCGCCGAAGGAGCGCGCGGTCTTCGACCGGCTGCTGGCGCTCTCGACGCTTCTGGAGGGGCACGCCGACTACGTGATGGACGCCGTCGGCCCGCAGGTCGTGCCGAGCGTCGACCGGATCCGCGCGCGGTTCACCGCCCGGCGCAAGGGCGGCGGCGTCTTCGACCGGCTGCTGCGCGCGCTGCTCGGCGTCGACGCGAAGATCCGTCAGTACGAAGAAGGCGCGAAGTTCACGAAGCACGTCGTGAACGCCGTCGGCATGGACGGCTTCAACGCCGTCTGGCGGTCACCGAACACCCTGCCGTCGCGGGCCGAGATCGCCGACCCGGCGGCGTGGGTCCGGCGCCTGCACGGATGACCGGGCCGGCGGTTGCGGCCGTCCGCCGGGCCGTCCGGGCCTTCCTGGAGACCGTCCCGGCGCCGCGCGAGCTGTGCGTGGCGGTTTCCGGCGGTGCCGACTCGCTCGCGCTGGCCGAGGCCGCCGCGCACGTCGGGCACCACCGCGGGCACGTCGTCCGCGCTCTGGTCGTCGACCACGGCCTGCAGGAGGGCTCGGCGAAGGTCGCGGCCGACGCGGCCGCCGCGGCCACGGCCTTGGGCGTCGACGAAGCCGAGGTGCGCCGCGCCGACGTCACCGGCACGGGCGGCCCGGAAGCCGCCGCCCGCAAGGCCCGCTACCGGGCGCTCGCCGGCCACGACCTCGTCCTGCTCGGCCACACCCTCGACGACCAGGCCGAAACGGTCCTGCTCGGGCTCGGCCGCGGGTCCGGCCCGCGCAGCCTCGCCGGGATGCGGCCGCACGACCCGCCGTGGGGCCGCCCGCTGCTCGCCACCACCCGGGCCACCACCCGGGCCGCGTGCGCCGAGCTCGGCGTCGAGCCGTGGGACGACCCGCACAACGCCGAACCGCGCTTCACCCGGGTCCGGCTGCGCACCGAAGTCCTGCCGCTGCTGGAAGACGTCCTCAACGGCGGGGTGGCCGCCGCGCTCGCCCGCACGGCCGCGCAGCTGCGGGAGGACAACGAGGCGTTGGACACAGTGGCGGACGTGATCTTCACCCGTGCGGGCGGCCCCGATGGGCTGGATGTGGGTGTCCTCGCGGCGGAGCCCCCGGCCGTCCGGCGGCGGGTTCTCCGCAGGTGGCTGCTGGCCTCGGGCGTGCGCGAACTCACCGATGCGCACCTGCGCGCGGTCGACGAACTGGTCGCCCGGTGGCGTGGTCAGGGTGGCGTGTGGTTGCCGGGCAACTTGGAAGCGCGCCGGGGCCGTGGCAGGCTCTGCGTCATCTCCCAACCCACCACCCGAGGGGAATGACCCGTGTACGAGGGCGAAATCGCCTCCGTGCTCGTCACCGAGCAGCAGATCAAGGACAAGATCGCGGAGTTGGCGGAGCAGATCGCCGCCGACTACCCGGCCAACGGGCAGGGCGAACTCCTGCTGGTGGGCGTCCTGAAGGGTGCGGTCATGTTCATGACCGACTTCGCCCGTGCGCTGCCGCTGCCGACGCAGCTGGAATTCATGGCCGTCTCCTCCTACGGGTCGGCGACGTCGTCGTCCGGCGTCGTGCGGATCCTCAAGGACCTCGACCGCGACATCGCGGGCCGGGACGTCCTGATCGTCGAGGACATCGTCGACTCCGGCCTGACGCTGTCCTGGCTGCTGAAGAACCTCGCGAGCCGCAACCCCGCGTCGCTCGAGGTCGTTTCGCTGCTGCGCAAGCCGGAAGCGGTGAAGGTGGACGTGCCGGTGAAGTACATCGGCTTCGACATCCCCAACGAGTTCGTCGTCGGCTACGGCCTCGACTACGCCGAGCGGTACCGGGACCTGCCCTACATCGGCACCCTGGACCCGAAGGTCTACACGGCGTAGTCCGTCGCGCGGGGGCTCCGGGTGGCGGAGCCCCCGGGGTTGTCACCGACCGTTCACCGCAACTACCGGATTCGCGGAACCCCGGCTTCGCCGTTTGCGTCATAGGCTCTGATCACGTGCGTTAACCTATGCGAAGACCAATCGTGCCCGCGGTGAACCGGGTCGGGGGAACGGGAGAGAGTGCAGATGGCGAACAGCAGCACTGCCGACGCGAACGCCTTCAAGGCCGCGGCCGCGGCGGGTCAGGTCGGGATCGACCCTGACGCCGCGCAGGCCGTGCTGAACAAGATCCGCACCGGCAAGGACGCGGTCGAGGCCCTGCTCAACGGCGCGGGCACGCTCGCCCAGCCGCCGAAGCTCGGCGACAACCCGGTCGGCAACGCGATGGCCGCGAAGTTCGTGCAGCGCGCGGACGGCGGGGGCGACTCCTACGCCGCCGCGCTGCAGAACCTGCTCGACCAGTACTCCGCCGCCGAAGAGGGCATCGTCACGGCGATGTCCCGGTACCACGAGATCGACCAGGCCGCGGCCGACCCGTTCCGCAACGCCTGAGTCCAGAGGGGGATTTCGTAGTCATGGCTCCGAACCACACCGACCAGCCGGCCGCGACCGACCCGGGCTCGCTGGTCCCGCTCGGCGACAACGCGGCGTCGCAGAACATCGTCGAGAGCGCCCGCGGCCGTTCCGACGGCTTCGACATGGGCAGCGACCGCGCGATCGCCGACCCGCCGAACTGGAACAACCAGGACAGCCAGCAGCTGTTCGACGGTGCGACCCAGAACAACGACCCCGGCACGGCCACCGCCACCGGGCACGTCTGGGCGCGCCACGGCAACGAGCTGAAGCAGGCGTCCGACCACCTGTACAACGCGATCGCCGAGCTGGGCAACGCGTGGGTCGGCAAGGGTGCCGCGGGTGCGCAGGGCGCGCTGGTGGCCATCGCCAACTCCGGTTCGCAGGCCTCCGAAGCCGCGCACACGATGTCCGACCGGCTCGCCCGGCAGGCCACCGCGGCCGAGCAGGTCAAGAAGATGCCGCCGCCCCAGAACTACGACCCGAAGCAGGCCATGGCGGCCGCGCTGGCGGGCGGCCCGGCGGCGCTGGCCGCCGACCAGAAGGCGCAGTTCGACGCGGCCAACGACGTCAAGGCGCAGCAGGTCGCGTTCTTCAACGCCTACACCGAGGCGATGAGCGAGGTCGACAGCTCGACCCCGAGCTTCGGCCCGGAGTCGCTCGGCATGAAGCCGACGGCGTCGCACAACGCCATCTCGTTCAACGCGGTGCACAGCGTCGGCAGCACCGGCCCGGTCGAGGGGCTCTCCGGTGCCGGTGGCGCGGTCTTCGCCTCCGGCGGCTCGGGCTTCGGCGGCCACGGCGCGTTGGGCGCGCACCACGCCGGCGTCGGGCCGAACGGCGTCCACGGCGGCGTCCCGGGGGCCGGCTTCGGCCCGGACGCGGCGACGCTCGGCAGTGACGGCGCCGGCGGCGGCTCGGTCGCGGGTGCGGGCACCGGCGCGGGCCACGTCGCCCCGGGCGGCGGGCAGCCCGGCGGCAGCAACCCGCTCGGCAAGATCGGCATGGGCCTCGGCCTCGGCGGCGTGGCGGGCGGCCTCGGCGCGCTGGCGTCGCGGGCGCTGGGCTCGGGCAGCAAGTCCGGCGCGAAATCGGAGAACGACACGAGCCTCGCGGCGGCCGAAGGCCAGGGCCAGAGCGCCGCGTCGGCCCAGGCGCCGCAGCAGGGCGTCGTCTCGTCCGCGGGCACCATCGGCGGGCAGACCCCGCCGCCGATGAGCCCGGGCATGGGCGGCATGGCCCCGCAGGGTGCCCAGGGCGAGCCGGACGAGGAGCACACGCACGCGTCCTTCCTCATCGAGGCGGACCCGGACGAGGCCTTCGGCGCGAACCAGGCGACCCCGCCGCCGGTCATCGGCGCGTGGTCCGGGGACGACGACGACCGCTGATCCTTTTCGGGCCGGGCACGCTCACGGCGTGCCCGGCCCGGTTTCTCTTGGGGGTGGCTCGATGCCGAACGCTGAGCTGCTCACCCCGGTCGAGGTGGACTTCCTGTGGGAGTCGGCCGGGCTGGGCGAGCTGCCGTACCCGCTGCGCATCCGTTCGCACGGCGCGACCGTCGACGAGCGGGCGATGCTGCGCCGCCGCACGCTGGAGGGGCTCACCGCGCGCGGGCTCGCCGACGGCCGCGGCCGGCCGGAGCCGCACGTCGAGGACTACTTCGGCGTGCTGGCGAGCCCCGAACTGAGCCTGGACGCGGTCCAGCTGATCGCCCCGGAGGCCGAGCCGCTGCTCGCGATCGCCGGCGTGCTGGGCGGCCAGGGCCTGCTGGCCGTGCAGGACACCCGCGGCCTGCACCTGCAGCCGTGCCCGGCGGACGGGCTCGCCAGTGCGATCGTGTCGCTGCTGCCGGGTGGCCCGCGCGGCACCGAGAAGTCGGTCACGGTCCCGCTGGAGCAGCTGACCGGCGGCGACTTCCTGCAGCGCCGCGGCAACGGCGACGAGCGCGCGTCGGCCGACGAGGACCGCAAGGCGCTGGCCCGGCTGCAGGCCCAGCCGCGGCTGCGCGGCGGCCAGATCGGCGCCAACGCCCGCAGCAGGCTGGGCGGGCGCACCCGCACACCGGTCCTGAGCTGGTTCGACACCGAGACCGGCCGCTACTTCACCCAGGCCAGCCGCGGCCGCGACGGCCGGGACTGGATCACCATCGCCCCCGCCGACGCCGCCACACTGCGTCACCGCCTCGGCGAGATGCTCGCGGGCGCCGCGACGACCAGCGCGGTCTGAGCCCGGTTCTCCGGACGTGCCCAGCTCGCCACCGGAACGATCCGGTTTTGTCGGTGCCGCGGGCTACGCTGGGCAAGAGTCCGATCCGGGAGAGTAATGATGCAAGAGTTCTTCTCGCCACTGGCGTTCGACTTCCTCTGGGAGTCGGCGCGGGTCGGGGAGCTGCCGTACCCGCTGATCGTCCGGTCGCACGGCGCGACCGAGAACGAGCGCGTGTCGCTGCGTCACCGCATCGACGTCGAGCTGAAGGCGCGCGGCATCCGCGAACCACGCGGCAGGCTCGCGCCGCCGATCGAGGACGCGCTGCACCTGCTGGCCTTCGCCCCGCTGACCATCGACGCGCTGCACATCCCGCAGTTCGAAGCCCCGACGGTCGGCGTCCTCGCGGCGGCCGACGAGACCAAGGGCGTGCTCGCGGTCCAGGACGCCCGCGGGATCTGGCTGCGGGACGTCCCGCCGGACGGCCTGGTCTCCGCCGTCGTCGGGGTGCTGCCCGCCGGCCCGCGCGGCAGCGAGGCGTCGGTCACACTCCCGCTGGACGACGCCCTGCGCACCGCGCCGATCCGGGTGCCGGTGTCGCTGCCGTCCTCGCCGGGTGAGGAAGAAGACAAGCGCCGGGGCAAGCCGCGCCGTGCCCCGCTGAGCGAACGCCTCACGGCCGACCCGCGCGAGGCGTACGGCCGCATCTCCGGGCAGCCCCGGCTGCGCGGCGGTCAGCTGGCCGCGAACAGCCGTTCGCAGGTCGGAGCCAAGCAACGGTCCCGCGTGCTGGCCTGGTTCGACACCGCGACCGGGCGCTACCTGAGCCTCTCCCGCGCAGGTACGGACGGCCGTGAGTGGGTCACCGTGGCCCCCGCCGACCCGGCGACGCTGCGGACCCGGCTGGGCGAGATGGTGAGCAGTGTGTCGGACGGCACGCGCTAGCGTGACCGGCACGGATGCGGGCCGGGAACCCAGGCGCGGTATCGCCCGTTGACCTGCGAGAGGCTCACAGGCGATGAACGCGGCAGCGGACGGTACCCTGATGAGCAGGTGTCCAGGCACCACGGGTTGTCAAGATCGTGATGGCGGGTATCACAGGAGCCGCCCAACCAGGGAGGGTCGAGGCCACCAGGGCCGAGTCGTATGAACCGGAAGAGCCTGCTCAGGAACCCACTGCTGTGGATCGTCGCGGGGTTGCTGGCGTTGTTCGCGTACAACACGATCTTCGACAGTGATCGTGGGTACACCCAGGCACCCATCTCGGTGGCGAACTCCCAGATCACCTCGAACAACGTCAAGGAAGCCAGTCTCGAGGACAAGGAACAGCAGCTCAAGCTCCTGCTGGCCAAGCCGATCGACGTCGACGGCCAGCAGGTCACCCAGATCATTTCGCAGTACCCGGCGGACGCCACCCGCCCGATCTACGACTCGTTGATCGCGGCGAAGGCAGGCGGCCAGCCGATCAAGTTCACCACCAAGGTGACCCAGCAGGGCGTGCTGACGCAGATCCTCATCTTCGCCATCCCGCTCGCCCTCGTCCTGGGCCTGCTGATGTGGATGATGAACAACGCGCAGGGCGGCGGCAACCGCGTCCTCAACTTCGGCAAGTCCAAGGCGAAGCAGCTGAACAAGGACATGCCCAAGACGACCTTCGGGGACGTCGCGGGTGCCGACGAGGCCGTCGAAGAGCTGTACGAGATCAAGGACTTCCTGCAGAACCCGGCGCGCTACCAGGCGCTCGGCGCGAAGATCCCGAAGGGTGTGCTGCTCTACGGGCCGCCGGGTACCGGTAAGACGCTGCTCGCGCGGGCCGTCGCCGGCGAGGCCGGCGTGCCGTTCTACACGATCTCCGGCTCGGACTTCGTCGAAATGTTCGTCGGTGTCGGTGCGTCGCGGGTGCGTGACCTGTTCGAGCAGGCCAAGCAGAACGCGCCGTGCATCATCTTCGTCGACGAGATCGACGCGGTCGGCCGCCAGCGCGGCGCCGGCCTCGGCGGCGGGCACGACGAGCGCGAGCAGACCCTGAACCAGCTGCTCGTCGAGATGGACGGCTTCGACGCCCGCGGCGGGATCATCCTGATCGCGGCGACGAACCGGCCGGACATCCTCGACCCGGCGCTGCTGCGCCCCGGCCGGTTCGACCGGCAGATCCCGGTGTCCGCACCCGACCTGCGCGGCCGCAAGGCGATCCTCGAGGTGCACGCCAAGGGCAAGCCGATCGCCCAGGGCACCGACCTGACGAGCCTGGCCAAGCGGACCGTCGGCATGTCCGGCGCCGACCTGGCGAACGTGCTCAACGAGGCCGCGCTGCTCACCGCCCGCAAGAACGGGCACGTGATCGGGGACGTCGAACTCGAGGAGTCGGTCGACCGCGTCGTCGGCGGCCCGGCCCGCAAGAGCCGGATCATCTCCGAGAAGGAGAAGAAGATCACGGCCTACCACGAGGGCGGGCACGCGCTCGCCGCGTGGGCGATGCCGGACATCGAACCGGTCTACAAGCTGACGATCCTGCCGCGCGGCCGCACGGGCGGGCACGCGCTGCTCGTCCCCGAGGACGACAAGGACCTGATGACCCGCTCCGAGATGATCGGGCGGCTGGTCTTCGCGATGGGTGGCCGCACGGCGGAGGAGCTCGTCTTCCACGAGCCCACCACCGGCGCGTCGTCGGACATCGAGCAGGCGACGAAGATCGCCCGCGCGATGGTCACCGAGTACGGCATGAGCGCCCGGCTCGGCGCGGTCAAGTACGGCCAGGAGCAGGGCGACCCGTTCCTCGGCCGCTCGGCCGGGCGGCAGGCGGACTACTCGCTGGAAGTGGCGCACGAGATCGACGAGGAGGTGCGCAAGCTCATCGAGACGGCGCACACCGAGGCGTGGCACGTGCTCAACACCTACCGCGACGTGCTCGACGAGCTGGTCATCGAGCTCCTGGAGAAGGAGACGCTGACCCGCAAGGACCTGGAGCGGATCTTCGCGACGGTCGAGAAGCGCCCGCACATCACCGTGTTCAACGAGTTCGGTGAGCGGACCCCGTCGGACAAGCCGCCGATCAAGACCCCGGGCGAGCTGGCGATGGAGCGCGGGGAGCCGTGGCCGCCGCCGGAGAAGGAGAAGCCGGTCCTGAAGCCGGAGCCGACCCCGGTCGGCACCGCCCAAGGCGCGGGCGACCTGCCGGGCGGTCCGCCGTACCCGTCGCCATCGCCGGTCGACCCGAACGCGAACCCGTACGCCCCGCCGCAGCCGGGTGCCTACCCGAACGGCGGCCGTCCCTACGGCGGCCCGAACGGCGGCCCCAACGGCACGGCGCACTGGCCGCAGGCCTACGGCGGCCAGCCGGGCGGTCCGGCAGGCCAGAGCGGCCCGCCGAACTACGGTGCCCCTCCGGGCTGGACGCCCGCGACCTCGCCGGGCGGTCAGCCGGGCCAGTCGTGGCGGCCCGGTGGTGAAGAACGCCCTCGTGAGCACGGCTGGTTCGCCGACCAAGCCGGCAACCAGCAGAGCGAGGGGGAGCGTCGTGACGTGGATGGACCAGACAAGCCCAAGTGACGCCGACCGCCCGGTCTTCGACCACGACCGGGCGGAAAAGGCGATCCGCGAGCTCCTCTTGGCGTGCGGCGAAGACCCGGAGCGGGAGGGTCTCAAGGACACTCCCGCCCGGGTCGCCCGTGCGTACCGCGAGATGTTCGCGGGCCTGTACACCGAGCCGGACTCGGTGCTGGACCGCACCTTCGACGAGTCCCACGAAGAGCTCGTGCTGGTCACGGACATCCCGATGTACAGCCAATGTGAACACCATTTAGTGCCATTCCACGGCGTCGCGCACGTCGGGTACATCCCGAACGCCGCCGGGAAGGTCACCGGGCTGTCCAAGCTCGCCCGGCTCGTCGATCTCTACGCCAAGCGCCCCCAGGTTCAGGAGCGGCTGACCTCCCAGGTCGCCGATGCGCTCGTGCGGAAGCTCGACCCTCGTGGCGTCATCGTCGTCATCGAGGCCGAGCACCTCTGCATGGCCATGCGCGGGATCCGCAAGCCCGGCGCCCGCACCACCACCTCCGCCGTGCGCGGGCAGCTGAAGACCTCGCCGTCGTCGCGGGCGGAGGCGCTCGATCTCATCAAGGCGCGCCGGTGAGCGTGGGGCTTCCCGCGCCCGGCCGGTGCGTGGTGATGGGCGTGCTGAACGTGACGCCGGATTCCTTTTCGGACGGTGGCCGCTACCTCGGGCCCGACCAGGCGCTGGAGCACGCGCGTGAAATGTGGGCGCGTGGGGCCGATCTGATCGACGTCGGGGGCGAGTCGACGCGGCCGGGGGCGTCCCGGGTGGACGCCGCCACCGAACTGCAGCGTGTCCTGCCGGTGATCAAGACGCTGGCCGCCGAAGGGATGGCGCTGTCGGTCGACACCACGCGGGCCGGCATCGCCGCCGCGGCGGTCGAGGCGGGGGTGCACGTCATCAACGACGTCTCCGGCGGGCTGGCCGATCCGGACATGGCACGCGTCGCCGCCGAGGCCGGTGTGCCGTGGGTGCTGATGCACTGGCGGGGACACAGCAAGGACATGCAGGCGCTCGCCGAGTACGGGGACGTCGTGGCCGACGTGCGGGCCGAACTGATGTCCAGGGTGGACGCGGCGCTCGCGGCCGGCGTGGCCGAGAGCGCCATCGTGCTGGACCCCGGGCTTGGTTTCGCGAAGAACGCCGAGCACGACTGGGCGTTGCTGCGCGGGCTGGACTCGTTGCTCTCGCTCGGTTTCCCGGTGCTCGTCGGTGCTTCGCGCAAGAGGTTCCTCGGCCGTCTGCTGTCCGAAAAGGACGGGACGCCGCGGCCGCCGGACGGCCGGGAGGACGCCACCGCCGCGGTCTCCGCGCTCGCCGCGGCGGCCGGGGCCTGGGGTGTGCGGGTGCACGAGGTCGGGGCTTCACTGGACGCGGTCGCGGTGGCCGCCGCTTGGAGGACGGATGGCTGACCGGATCACGCTGACCGGCTTGCGTGTGTTCGGGCGCCACGGCGTGTTCGAGCACGAGAAGCGGGACGGCCAGGAGTTCGTCGTCGACGTCACGGTGTGGCTGGACCTCGGACCGGCCGCCGCGTCCGACGACCTGACCAAGACCCTGCACTACGGCGAGCTGGCCGAGCTGGCGGCGGGGATCGTCGCGGGCGAGCCGTACGACCTGATCGAGAGTGTCGCGGGCAAGATCGCCGACGAGGTGCTGCGCGACGAGCGGCTGAGCGCGGTCGAGGTGACGGTGCACAAGCCGTCGGCGCCGATCCCGCTGACCTTCGACGACGTCGCCGTGACGGTCCGGCGCGACCGGTGAGCCGGGCCGTTCTCTCCCTCGGTTCGAACCTGGGCGACCGGCTCGGCTTCTTGAAGCTGGCGCTCGACGCCGTGCGGCCCGCGCTGGTCGCCGTGTCGGGCGTCTACGAGACCAAGGCGTGGGGCGTCGAGGACCAGCCGGACTTCCTCAACGCCGTGTGCGTCGTCGACGACCCGGCGCGGGACCACTGGGCGTGGCTGCGCACCGGTCAGGCGGCCGAGCAGGCCGCCGGCCGGGTCCGCGAGCTGCGCTGGGGCCCGCGGACCCTGGACGTCGACGTGGTGACGGTGGACGGCGTGACGTCCGACGACCCGGAGCTGCTGCTGCCGCACCCCGGGACGCCGGACCGCGCGAGCGTGCTGGTGCCGTGGGCGGAGATCGACCCGGACGCGGTGCTGCCCGGGCACGGCCCGATCGCCGCGCTGCTCGCCGCCCGGCCGGCGGACGAGGTCGCCACGGTCCGCCGCACCGATTTCGCACTCGGCTGATCGCACTCGGCTGACTCAGTCAACCCCCGGCCGCCACGTATCGCCGAACTGCCGTCCCGGCTCGGCGACAGGGAGGGTCAGCCGCGCAGGGCCGCGACCATGAATCGGACCGCGGGCTGGGCCGTCGGCACCGGGGGCCAGCCGTTGATGGTCGCCAGCAACTGCCAGTAACGCTCGGCCCGCGGGTCGCCGCTCGTCTCGAACCGGTCCGCCATCTCCGCGCGGAACTCCGCCGACGACGGGTCCTGGTCGGGGCGGGCGGTCGCCGCAGCGATCTCCGTCGCAAGCGTTTGCCCCACCTCCGACGTGGGCGAATCGCCGGCTGCCGCGGCCGCTTCGGCGCGTGACATCCAGCTGGGCCAGTTCTGCTGCCAAGCCTCCGAGGGCTGCTGGAACTCGCCTTCTTGGATCTGCCGGGCCTGCGTTTCGCTCATCTGGCGGATCAAGGCCCGGAACTCCGGGTCCTGCACCAGCTCGGCGAACTCGATCCAGGCCTCCAGCTGCTCGGGCGACGGGTCGTCGGGCAGCTCGGGCTTGCCCGAGCGCATCCGCTGGTAGAACTCCTGGTCCACGTCGAGTCCCGCGACCATTTCGTCCCAGAATTCGTCGACCAGCCGCTTGCGCTCCTCGTCGGACATCGACGCGAGACGGTTCATCAGCTTCACTTCCTCCAGTTCGGAATCACGTTTGGCCACCGCGCGCAGCACCGCCCGGCGCAGCCGCAGCCGCCGGATCTGCTCGTCGAGCGCCTCGACGTGCCGGGTCGCCAGCTCGCCGACGGTCGTCGACCTCGTCAAGGCGGCCGAGACGTCGGCGAGGCCGAGCCCCAGCTCCCGCAGCGTGCGGACCAGCTCCAGCCGGGCCATCGCCGCCGCGTCGTAGAGCCGGTAGCCGGCGTCCGTCCGCTCGGTCGGGGGCAGCAGGCCTTCGTCCGAGTAGAAGCGGATGGTCTTGACCGGGAGGCCGGTCCGCCGGGCCAGCTCGCCGATGGTGAAGGTCGCGGTGGTTCCCACAAAACGCATGATGAACTCTCCAGTCGGTGGAGAGTCAACTCTTCCACGGTACGGTTGAGGCATGCACTTCACCCGGCCACGTGATCTTGCTGTCGCCGGGCTGCTCGGCCTGGGCCTCGGCTACCTGCTCTTCCAGACGGCCTACGGCTCGCTGCCGCAGCTGCCGCTGCTCGCCGGCGTCACGTTCGCCGTGCTGGCCGTGATCGAGGCCGGGCTCGCCTTCTCGATCCGCTCGCGCATCAAGAACGGCCGGGTGGTCGGCCCGATCGGGGTAGCCCGATCGGTGGCCCTCGCCAAGGCTTCGTCACTCGCTGGCGCGTTCATGGCGGGTGCCTGGCTCGCGGCGCTCGCCTATCTTTTCCCCCGACGTGACGAACTCGTCGCCGCGGTGCTCGACACGCGCGCGGCGGCCGTCGGCACGGTGTCCGCCGCGGCCCTGGTAGCAGCGGCTTTGTGGCTGGAACACTGCTGCCGGACCCCGCAGGACCACGATCGGGAGCGCACCCGCGGGACGACCGGTTAGCGCTGGAATCCTGCCGCTCGTTGGACCGAGTAGGTCTCGTTCGGATTACGAGCAGGTACGGTGTCAGTCATGACTGGCGTGGGTGACGACTCGCGCGGCCGCCTCTTGGGCAGGCCGTGGCTCGTTGTCGGCTTCGTTCTCGCCATCGGAGCCACCCTCGCACTCGTGCTCAGCGAGGACCTCCGCTATCTCCGGCTCGGGATCGTCGCGGCCCTCTGGGCCGCCCTGATCGGCGCATTCCTCGCCGTGAGGTACCGCAAGCACGCGGCACAGAGCGAGGACGCGGTCGCCGAGGCACAGGCTGTGTACGAGCTGGAGCTGGAACGCGAGATCGCGGCCCGGCGCGAGTACGAACTGGAGATGGAAGCGGAGAACCGGACGGTCGCTGATTCGCGCGGCCGCGAGGAACTGGAGGCGCTGCGCGCCGAGGTTTCCGCGCTGCGCGACAGCCTCCAGTCGCTGTTCGGCGGCGAGGTGCTGCTCGAGCGCGTCGCGCTGACCGCGCAGGCGACCCGGATGCGCAAGGTGTCCGACGAGAACCGCATGATCCCCGACAACGCGCCGAAGAAGAAGCCCGCCCAGCTGATGGCCGGGAAGAAACCGGTGGTCGACAGCGGCGAGCGGCCGACCGAGCTGATCGACCGCGTCCTCGACGAGCGCCGCCGCAAGGCGTCGAACGGGAAGCCCGCGAACGGCAAGGGCCTCGGCAAGGGCAAGGGTTTCGGCGGCAAGCCGGTCCCGAAGACCCCCGCGAACGTCTCCGTGCAGAGCACCCAGCAGATGGCCCGGCCGAAGCCGCTGAGCGAGCGCCGTCCGCCGGTGCCGCCGGTCGACCCGGCGCTGAACGCGGCGCAGCGCGAGCTGAAGGCCGCGGAGCTGCGGGCCGAGGCGGCCCGCCGCCAGGCCGAGTCGCAGCCGATGCGGCTGCCGAAGCAGGACGAAGTCGCGAAGCAGCCCGAGCGCCGTCCGGAGGCCGCCGCCGAGCCGACGCGCCGGGACGTGCCGCGGCCGGACCCCAAGACCGAGATCCGCCGCCCGGCGGAGCCGAAGACCGAGATCCGGCACCCGCAGGAGCCGAAGACGGAGATCCGCCGTCCCGAGCCGCCGCCCGCGCGCCGGGCCGAGATGTCGCGGTCGGACATCCGGCCCGTCGAGGTGTCGCGTTCGGACATCCCGCGGGTGGAGATGTCGAGGCCCGACATCCCTCGCGTCGAGATGTCGCGTCCGGACATCCCGCGCGTCGAGGCGCCACGGCCGGACCGGCCGCGGCCCGAAGCGCCGCGGCCGAACGTCCCGCGCGGCGAAGCGTCGCGTACGGATATCCCGCGGGTGGAGATGTCGCGTCCGGATATTCCGCGGGTCGAGATGTCCCGGCCGGACATCCCGCGCGTGGAGATGTCGAGGCCCGACATCCCGCGGGTGGAGATGTCGCGTCCGGACATTCCCCGGGTCGAAATGTCCAGGCCGGACATTCCCCGGGTGGAGATGTCGCGTTCGGACATCCCGCGGGTCGAAATGTCCAGGCCGGACATTCCGCGGGTCGGTGGCCAGCCGAACGGTGGCCAGCCGAACGGCGTGCGGCCCGACCCCCGCAAGGCTCCCGAGCCGCCGCGGCCGGCGCCGGGGCGTCCGGCGGGCAACGTGCCGCCGCCGAAGCCGTCGGAGATGTCGCGTTCGGACATCCGGCCGGTCAAGGACCTGAGCGCGGCCTTCCAGAACCGCGACGACTTCGCCGAGCGTCAGCGGCCGAACCGCCCGCAGCCGCCCGAGCCGAAGCCGGCGCGGCCGCCGATGCCGCGGGACGCCGCGGCGTCCCGCACCGACCTGCCGCCGGTCGCACCCCCGACGACGCCGGTGCCGAGCAAGCCGCGGCAGCAGCCGTCGCGCACGGACCTGCCCCCGGTGGTGCCGCCGACCACGCCGGTCCCGGCCGCCGACGGTCGCCGCCCGTCGCGGCTGGAGCAGTTCTCGCGGGCCGACATGTCGCCGATCCTCGAGGAGCCGCCGTCCCGCCACGGTGGTTCGCACCGCGCGCCGGCGGAGGCCGAGATGCCGCCGGCGAACCCGACGTTGCCGGAATCGGTCCGCAACTTCCAGGGCCGCTCCGGCGGCCGCCGCCGCAAGCCGGAGGACTCGCAGCAGATGCCGGCGGTCCCGGCGGCACCGGAGCCACCGGGCGGAGGCCGTCGCCGCCGCCCGGACGGCGAGCCCCCGGCCTGGGAGGGCATGGTCGCCGAACGGGCGTCGATGTCCCGCCGCGGCATGGCCCCGGTCGACCCGGCGGAGGTCGAGCAGCAGCAGAACGCCCACAACGGCAACGCCCACAACGGCAACGCCCACAACGGCAACGCCCACAACGGAGCCCACAACGGAGCCCACAACGGCCACCGAGCAGCCCCCGAGCCGGCCCCGGGCAGCGGTTCCCACGCGGCGGGCCGTTCGGTGAGCGAGCTCCTGGCCGCCAACGGCGGCACAGCCGCAACCCCCCGCCGCCGCCGGCGCGCGGAGGACTGACCAGCCCCGACCCCACGTCCCAGGCGCCCCAATGTGGCCTTGGTTGCGTTCAACGCACCGAAGGCCACCTTGGGTGCGTTGGACGCACCGAAGGCCACATTGGGTGCGTTGGACGCACCGAAGGCCACATTGGGGCGCTTGCATGGGCCTGATGCTCGGCGTGGGCGGTGCGCGAGAGGCAAGGCGGCATTCCGGTCTTTCCGGCCTCTGCGTAGGGTGACCCGCTGTGAGCGGAACCCTCTCGCCCGCGACGGGACTTGATCGCGGACGGCGGCCTCGCCGGGTCACCGTGCTGCTGCCGGTGTTCGGGCTGATCGTGGTGGCCCTGTGCGGCCTGTTCCTGTTCGGGCTCGCCACCGCGCGGGTCGGGCCCCTTGCCGTCACCATCGGCGTTCTCGCCGCGCTCGTGCCCGTGGCCGGCGTGGTCGCCGGGTTCCTCTGGGTCGACCGGTGGGAGCCCGAGCCCGCCAAATTCCTGCTGCTCGCCTTCGCCTGGGGTGCCTGCATCGCGACCATCACCGCGCTGCTCATCAACACCACCGCCGAGGCCGTCGGGGACGAGCTGCTCGGCAGCGGCCACGGCAACACCGTCGCCGCGCTCGTCTCGGCTCCCGTTGTCGAGGAGGCCGCGAAGGCCCTCTTCGTCGTGCTCATCCTCTGGCGGAGCTCCAGCGAGTTCGACGGCGTCGTGGACGGGGTCGTCTACGCCGGGTTCAGCGCCGCCGGGTTCGCCTTCACCGAGAACATCTACTACTTCGGGCGGGCGTTCGCCGACTACGGCTTCGGTGACGGGCACAGCCAGGGCGTCATCACCGCCTTCTTCCTGCGTGGCGTTCTCGCGCCCTTCACGCACCCGCTGTTCGCCGTGCTCACCGGCATCGGGATCGGCATCGCCGCGCGGACGACCGTCAAGGCGCTGAAGATCGTCGCGCCGGTCGCCGGGTACCTCGCCGCCGTGTGCCTGCACGCGCTGTGGAACAGCGCCGCGCTGCTCGGCGGGTCGAAGTTCCTCACCGTCTACTTCCTGATCATGCTGCCGCTGTTCCTCGGCGTCGTCTACATGGTCGTCCTGCAGCGGAGGCGGGAGCAGCGGATCATCGCCGCCGCGCTGCCGCACATGGCCGCGGCGCGGTGGATCGCGCCGTCGGAGGTCGACCTGCTGGCCAGCCTGCCCGGCCGCCGCGCGTGGCGCCGCCAGGCGAAACGGCAGTCCGGAAAGCAGGCCGCGAAAGCCGTCGCCGTCTACCAGGCGAGCGTGACGGAGCTCGCGTTCCTCGACCGGCACCGGCTCACCAGCGACACCGACAAGCGGCGGCAGCAGGAGCTGCTGCGCACCCTGAAGGCCGCCCGCGCGGAGGCGACGCGCCTCGCCGACGAGGCCGCCCGCGGGTGAACCGGTCCGGGTGAAGCTCGTCACCCGGGCTCAACGGTTCGCGCTCAATCGAGTTAGTCTCGCGCCGTCGTCCGGTACCCGTAACGGGACTGGAACGAGAGCAGAGGGAGTCTGCCAACCATGAGCGTCCACAGGCGCACGCCATGACGAGGCCCGCTCGCCTCGCGGTCGGCGTCGTTTCCGCCGGCCGGGTGGGCAGCGTGCTCGGCGCCGCGCTGGCCCGGGCGGGACACACGGTGGTCGCCGCGTCCGGACTGTCCGCTTCGTCGCTGGCCCGTGCCGAACGCCTCCTCCCCGACGTGCCCCTCCTGCCGCCCGACGAAACCGTCCGCCGGGCGGACCTCGTGCTGCTCGCCCTCCCCGACGACGCGCTCGCCGGGATGGTCCGCGGGCTCGTCGCCACCGGGTCGCTGCGGCCCGGCCAGATCGTCGTGCACACCTCCGGCGCGCACGGCATCGGCGTCCTGGCCCCCGCGGCCGAGGCCGGGGCCCTGCCGCTCGCCCTGCACCCGGTGATGACGTTCACCGGCCGCGAGGAGGACCTCGAGCGGCTGGCGGCGTGCAGCATCGGCGTCACGGCGGCCGAGGACGACGAAGCGGCGTGGAACGTCGGCGAAGCGCTGACCGTCGAGATGGGTGCCGAGCCGGTGCGGATCCCCGACTCCGCGCGAGCGCTCTACCACGCTGCGTTGGCCCACGGCGCAAACCACCTGATGGCGCTGGTCGCCGACTGCGCGGACCTGTTGCGCCAAGCCGGAATCGGGCAATCCGAACGCCTGGTCGCACCGCTGCTGTCGGCGGCATTGGATAATGTGCTGCGACACGGCGACCGCGCCCTCACCGGCCCGGTCGCGCGTGGCGACCTCGGCACCGTCCGCAAGCACCTCGCGGTGCTGGCGGACCGGGCGCCGGACGTGGCGCCGGCCTACCGCGCGCTGGCCAAGCGCACGGTGGCGCGTTCGCTCGCAGCAGGAGTGCTGCAGGACACCGCGGCCGCCAAAGACCTCACCGAACTCCTCGACGATCCCGCCGAAGGGCACCAAGACCAGTGACCACACCGAAATTCAGCCGCGGCACCCTCAACGCGTTCTCCTCGCCCGAGCACGTGAGCCAGGTCAGCCGGGCGTTGCACGGCGTCGGCCGCAAGCTGGCGCTCGTGCCGACCATGGGCGCGCTGCACGCCGGGCACCGCGAGCTGATCCGCCGCGCGAAGCGGCTCCCGAACACCGTCGTGGCCACCTCGATCTTCGTGAACCCGCTGCAGTTCGGCGCGGGCGAAGACTTCGAGGCCTACCCGCGGCCGTTGGAGGCCGACCTCGACATCCTGCGCGAGGACGGCATCGAAATCGCGTTCACGCCCGGCGCGGACGCCCTCTACGCCGAGGGTGCCGCGGTGACCGTGCACCCGGGCCCGCTCGGCGACGAGCTGGAAGGCGCCGTCCGGCCCGGCCACTTCGCCGGCGTGCTCACCGTCGTGGCGAAGCTGTTCAACCTGCTCCGCCCGGACTACGCCTTCTTCGGCGAAAAGGACTACCAGCAGCTGGTGCTGATCAAGCGGATGGTGCGCGACCTGAACATCGACACGCGCGTCATCGGCGTGCCGACCGTGCGGGAGCGTGACGGGCTCGCGTTGTCGTCGCGCAACGTCTACCTGACGCCTGAACAGCGCGAAGACGCCATCGTCCTGTCGGCCGCCCTCACCGCGGGGGCGTTCGTCGGCCGGGACGGTGCGGCCGCGGTCCTCGAGACCGCGTGGAAGACCCTCGCCGCGCGGCCCGCGGTCGAGGTGGATTACCTCGAGTTGAGGGGAACCGACCTCGGGCCCGCGCCCGTCGACGGTGAGGCACGACTGTTGATCGCGGCCCGGGTGGGGAGTACCCGGCTGATCGACAACGTTCCGGTGTTGCTCGGTGCTTCGGTAGATCACCCGGCGCACCCGGAGCGGGACGCAGGGGAATAGGAGTCCACGATGTACCGCACGATGCTCAAGTCGAAGATCCACCGGGTCACCGTGACCCAGGCCGACCTGCACTACGTCGGTTCGGTGACGGTCGACGAGGACCTGATGGAGGCCGCGGACCTGCTGCCGGGGGAACAGGTGTCCATTGTGGACGTCACCAACGGGGCGCGGCTGGAGACCTACGTCATCAAGGGCGAACGCGGCAGCGGGGTGCTCGGCATCAACGGCGCCGCGGCGCACCTGGTGCACCCGGGTGACCTGGTGATCCTCATCTCGTACGGCCAGATGGACGACGCCGAAGCGGCGACGTACCAGCCGCGCGTGGTGTTCGTCGACGCGGACAACCGGATCGTCCACCGGCACACCGACCCCGGCCACGCGCCGGAGGGCTCCGGGCTGCTGTCCGGCACGGTGACGCTGCCGCCGGACGAGGAGACGGCCGTCTTCCCGGTCGCCGAGACGGCGGACGCCCGCCGCCTCGACGCGTTGCTGCACGCGGAAAGCTGACCCGCTTGCTGCTCACCGTCGACGTCGGCAACACGAACATCGTCCTGGGACTGTGGTCCGGCCAGGAGCTCGTGGGTGACTGGCGCATGCGCACGGACGCGCGCATCACCGCCGACGAGCTGGCGTTGACGGTCCGCGGGCTGCTCGGCCCGCACGCGGACGCGGTGTCCGGGATCAGCGCGTTGTCGACGGTGCCGGCGGTGCTGCGCGAGCTGCGCGTGATGCTCGGCCGGTACTACGCCCGGGTCCCGAAGATCGTGGTCGAGCCGGGTGTGCGCACGGGGGTGGCGCTGCTGGTGGACAACCCGAAGGAGGTGGGCGCGGACCGGCTGGTGAACACGCTGGCCGCGCACCACCTCCACCGCACGGCGTGCGTGGTGGTCGACTTCGGCACGTCGACCAACGTGGACGCGATCTCGGCCCGCGGCGAGTTCCTGGGCGGCGCGTTCGCCCCCGGGATCGAGATTTCGGTGGACGCGCTGGCGTTGCGCGCGGCGGCGTTGCGGAAGGTCGAGCTGGTCCCGCCGCGCTCGGTGATCGGCAAGAACACGGTGGAGTGCCTGCAGTCCGGGATCCTGTACGGCTTCGCGGGCCAGGTGGACGGCCTGGTGCGCCGGATCGTCCGGGAGCTTTCCCCCGGTGGCGCGGAACCGGTGGCGGTGCTGGCGACGGGCGGCCTGGCGCCGCTGGTGCTCGGCGAGTCGGAGACGATCACCGACCACGTGCCGGAGCTGACGCTGCTCGGCTTGCGGCTGGCGTACGAGCGCAACATCCGCGGCTGAGCGAAATTCCTCCGAGCCGAATTCCTCAGCGCCGCCGCGCAAACAGGAGGCTCTCCGCGGTGCGCCGTTGCACATGGCGAAACCGGTCGCCTTCGCACGGCTCGAACGCCGGGGCAGGCGGAACAGATCCCGGCGCGGCTGCCGAAGGAAGAAGCGCGCTGATGCCGGAGGGATCGCTCACCCGGCCCAGGCTAATGGACGGAAAGGTAAAGGTAATCCGGTTGGCGTAGCGGTCGGCGGGGTTCGTACCCTATGGCCATGACCGAAAACCCCGCTTCCACCAGCGAGCCCGCCGAAGACGAACTGCCCGAGCAGATGCGGGTGCGCCGGGAGAAGCGCGACCGGATCCTTGCGGAGGGTATCGATCCTTACCCGGTGGAGGTACCTCGGACGCACTCGCTCGCCGATGTGCGCGCCGCACATTCCGGGCTGCCCGCCGACACCGCCACGGGCGAGCAGGTCGGCGTCACCGGCCGGGTGATGTTCCTGCGCAATACGGGCAAACTGTGCTTCGCGAGCCTCCGTGAGGGCGACACCGAACTGCAGGCGATGATCAGCCTGGCGAAGGTCGGCGAGGACGCGCTGGCGGCGTGGAAGTCCGACGTCGACCTCGGCGACCACGTGTTCGTGCAGGGGGAGGTCATCACGTCCAAGCGCGGCGAGCTTTCGGTGATGGCCGACGCCTGGCGCATCACGTCGAAGGCGCTGCGCCCGCTGCCGACCGCGCACAAGGAGCTGGCCGAGGAAACGCGGATCCGCCAGCGCTACGTCGACCTCATCATGCGCCCGCGCGCGCGGGACGTCGTGCGCACGCGCGCCGGCGTGGTCCGGTCGCTGCGGGAGTCGTTCCACCGCCGCGGGTTCACCGAGGTCGAGACGCCGATGCTGCAGACGCTGCACGGCGGCGCCGCGGCCCGCCCCTTCGTCACGCATTCCAACGCGTTCGACATGGAACTCTTCCTGCGGATCGCGCCGGAGCTCTACCTCAAGCGCTGCGTTGTCGGCGGCATCGAGAAGGTCTTCGAGATCAACCGCAACTTCCGGAACGAGGGCAGCGACTCTTCGCACTCGCCGGAGTTCGCCATGCTCGAGTACTACGAGGCCTACGCCACCTACGACACGAACGCGGTGATGACCCGCCAGCTGATCCAGGAGGCCGCGCAGGCGGTGCTGGACACCCAGGTCGTCACCCTGCCGGACGGTTCGGAGTACGACCTGTCCGGCGAATGGACCACGCTCGGAATGTACGAGTCGTTGTCCGATTCCCTCGGCGAAGAGGTGACGCCGGAGACTCCCGCCGCCAAACTCCTCGGATTCGCGCAGGCCAGGGGCCTGGAAGTGGATCCGAAGCTCGGGCACGGGAAGCTCGTCGAGGAACTGTGGGAACACCTCGTCGGAGATCACCTGCACGCCCCGACGTTTGTCCGTGATTTTCCGCTGGAGACGTCGCCATTGACGAGGCAGCACCGCTCGCGGCCGGGGGTGGCCGAGAAGTGGGACCTCTACGTGCGCGGATTCGAACTCGCCACCGGATACTCCGAGCTGGTCGATCCGGTCGTCGAACGGGAACGCCTCACCGAACAGTCGCTGCTGGCCGCGCAGGGCGATAGCGAAGCCATGCGGCTCGACGAGGATTTCCTGCGTGCCCTGGAGTACGGAATGCCGCCGAGCGGTGGCGTCGGAATGGGTATCGACCGGCTCCTGATGGCGCTGACCGGCCTCGGTATCCGGGAGACGATCCTCTTCCCGCTGGTGCGGCCGGAATAACCCGGCCGTGTGAGGATAGCTGCCGGTTATGGCAATGAGATTTGCGCTGCACTGCAGAAGCGGGTACTAATGTTCTAGACAAAGTCTTCTGTCCCGGGGCTTGCCCCGTACCAGATCATTGAGTAAGCCCCGCAGGAGGAATCGGATGGCACAGAAGGTGCTCGTCTCGCTGGTCGACGACCTCGACGGCAGTGAGGCGGAAGAGACCGTCGAGTTCGGTTTGGACGGAGTCAGCTACCAGATCGATCTCTCCTCGGAAAACGCCGAGGAGCTGCGGGACGCACTCGCTCAGTATGTCGAGCACGCGCGTCGTGCGGGTGGTCGCAAGCGCGCTTCGGTCCGTCCCGTCGCGGGTAAGGGTTCGGCTCGTCCGGCCGCCGTCGACCGCGAGCAGAACCAGGCCATCCGGTCGTGGGCGCGCAAGAACGGTTACGCGGTTTCCGACCGCGGCCGCATCCCCTCCGAGGTCGTCGAGGCCTACCACAAGAAGAACTGACGATTGTTCACGTCGCCGCTGCGCAGGCCGGCCGCGGGGCGCTGACCAGCAGCTGGCCGTGCAGGGGCGGGTGGCTAATCTCGTTGAAGCGGGGTTTCCGGCAGTGGCCGCCGGGCGATTTTCGCCCGGCGGCTTTCTTCATGTCCGATCGCTGTCCGGTTCCCGTTCGGGGGTGGCGCCGGCGGTTCGGGCGTACTCGGCGGGGGACTGACCGGTCACGGTCCGGAAATCGCGGATGAAGTGAGACTGGTCGCTATAGCCCAGTCGAACCGCCAGACCGGCGTAATCCGGATCTCCTTCGGTGACGAGCCGCTGCGCTGCGTCATTGAGGCGGTATATCCGGATCGCCCACTTGGGCGGGCAGCCGACGTGTTCGGCGAACACCCGCTGGATGGACCGGGTGGTTAGTCCAGTATCCGCACACAGTTGCGCCACCCGGGTAATTCCCGGATCCCGCGCGATTGATTCCACTGCCTCGGCGGCCGCCCGTGCGGCCGGGGGCAGCCGCCCGTGATTTGCGATCAGCAACTTGTCGATCGCACCGGTCATTTGCGCATCATCGCCCGCTGTCTGCACCGATTCGGTGGCCGTCACCGCCGCCGGTCCGAAAACGTCGGTGAGTGGGACGGCCCGGTCGGCGATGTCACGCACCGGGCCGTCGAGGAACGCTCGGAAGGTGCCCGGCCGGAAACGCACGCCCAAGCCCTGGACGTGCCCCGCCAGCCGGTGCGAAAAGACGTCGCGGGCCGGGCCGTACACGCCGGAGGCGCCGGGGAAGAACGTGACGTGGACCGAGAGGTTCGGCAGCACCCGCTGCTCGTGTGGTGGTTTGCCGCGCAGGTCCCAGCGCAGGATCCAGTGGTATTCGACGAATTCGGCGAGTTCCGGCGCGGGTGGGTGCCGGGTCAGCGTGAACATCGTGCGCGCGGTGGCCTCGGCCACGATGCCGCGGGGGATCCGGTGCGTCACGGGTTCACGCTAGCTGTCGCGTTCGTTCAAGACGCCTCGGTCGCGGGAAGCTTGGATCGACGGCATGACTGCTTCCCTGCTGCGCCCCGCCGCGGCCGAATTCCTCCGGATCGCGGGTGCGGTGTCCGACCTGGCGGCACCCACCCCGTGCGCGGAGTACGACGTCCGCGCGCTGCTCAACCACCTCCTGTACTGGGGTCCGCGGCTCGTCGCCGCGGGTCGGCGCGAGGACCCGCCGTCACCGGGCGGGGGCGAGGCGGAGGCGGCGCTGGTGACCGGCGACTGGCGCGCGGACCTGGAGAAGCAGACGGAGACGCTGGTGGAGGTGTTCGGGACACCGGCGGCGTGGACGGGCACGACGGCGCTGGGGTCGGCACCGATGCCGTCGGCGACGGTGGGCGCGATGGTCCTCGACGAGTTCGTGCTGCACGGCTGGGACCTGGCCCGGGCGAGCGGCCAGCAGTGCGCCTACGCCCCCGAAGCGGCGACCGCGGTGTACGAGTTCGCGGTGGCGATGGGCGACCAGGCCCGGTCGATGGGGGTGTACGGGCCGGTCGTGGCGGTGGCCGCGGATGCGTCGCCGCTGGAGCGGGCGCTGGGTGCCGCCGGACGGGACCCAGCCTGGAGTTGTCCCCAAGTGGGCTGAGGTGTGGACAACTCCCCTCCGCCGGCGGCGATCGGCACGGCTTGCTCGGCCGCCTTCGCTGGAACCCTGCCCTGATCTCCTAGCTCGCCCCATGCGCCCCAATGTGGCCTTCGGTGCGTTGAACGCACCGAAGGCCACCTTGGGTGCGTTGGGCGCACCGAAGGCCACATTGGGTGCGTTGAGCCAGCGCTGCGGCGCGCAGCGTCTCCGTTGAGGGGTGGCCGGCCGTGGCTGCGGATGCGGCGCCGCTGGAGCAGGCGCTGGGTGCCGCCCGGGCGGGATCCGGGCCGGCGGGCTACCGCGAGCAGGTGCGCGGGCAGCCGTCGCACTCCGTGGCCGATGGCAGCAGGTACGAGAAACAGCAGCTCTCCCGCCGCCGCGTCCACTCGCGGTGGCCGTCCGGGCCCTCCGCCAGGCGCAACGTCGATGCCGACGTCAGCGGGGGGTACCGCTCGTCGAGCACCAGTGCCGCGTCCGCCACGCCCGCGCCCTCCGCCTCCGGCGTGCCACCCTGGCGGCCGGCCCACCACAGCGAGTTCTCCAGCGCGTCCGTCGCCGCTGCCCACAGGGTGCGGCGGCCGAGCCTGCTCAGCGGGGTGTACGCGCGGACGAACTGGGTCGCGTGAGCCAGGTAACGCGCCCGCAGGACTGCCGCCAGTGCCCGCTCGTCGCGGACCACCGTCGCCTCCGGGCGGGCCGAGCCCGGGTCCGTCGGGAGGCAGTGGAACGCGTCACCCAAGACGGCCATGCCGTCCGGGTGGGGGCGGTCGTCGGCCAGGCGGAACGCCAGCTCCGACGGCTTCAGCGACGGCACCCGGCGCTCGTGGTGCCACAGCAGGGCGCCGACGTACGCCGGGACCTGCAGGTACCACGTCATCACCCAGCTGGCCGTGGTCCGCGGCGGCGTTGCGTCGTGCTCGCGCAACAGCCAGTCACCGAGCAGGCCGCGCCACTCGTCGAAGTACCCGGGCGTCTCCAGCAGCTCCGAACAGCGGATCCAGCCCGCCGGCACGTCCCGGCGCAGCTCACTGCGGTCCTGACGGCCGGAGACCCGCCGCAACGACGACGCGAGGCCGTCGCCGACCTCGCGTGCGTCACGGAAGGACCGCTGCTGGTTCAACCGCGGCCCTCCTCGAAGCGCCGTAGTGGATCGTTGGTGATTAGGCGTGCCTAACCTTACAGACTTCGGGGAGTTGCGCCAATCGGGTGGGGCACTCCCAGCTTGCGGACTGTTCGCGGTGAGCGGACAGGGCGCGGATGGCGGAATCCGGGTGGCCGCTCGCACGTTGGGCTTGACGTAAAGGTGCAGGGCAACCTGATGATGGGAGCACCCGGAAGATGCCACGTCCGGGTGCGGAAATGACCGCCGACAGCCGTAGTGGTACGCCAGCGCGACGACTTGGCTACTAGAGTGGTCTTACGGTGCTGAATCCATCGCGGGTGAAAGCACGCGAAGGAAACGGGCCGCCGGCGCAGCAGTCGAGGGAGTGCACATGTTTGAGAGGTTCACCGACCGCGCGAGGCGGGTGGTCGTCCTGGCTCAAGAAGAGGCCAGGATGCTCAACCACAACTACATCGGCACCGAGCACATCCTCCTGGGTCTGATCCACGAGGGTGAGGGTGTCGCCGCCAAGGCGCTTGAGTCGCTGGGCATCGCCCTGGAGGGCGTGCGCCAGCAGGTCGAAGAGATCATCGGCCAGGGCCAGCAGGCGCCGAGCGGGCACATCCCGTTCACGCCGCGCGCCAAGAAGGTGCTGGAGCTGTCGCTGCGCGAAGCGCTGCAGCTCGGCCACAACTACATCGGCACCGAGCACATCCTGCTCGGCCTGATCCGCGAGGGCGAGGGCGTCGCCGCGCAGGTCCTGGTCAAGCTGGGAGCGGACCTCAACCGGGTCCGCCAGCAGGTGCTGCAGCTGCTCTCGGGCTACCAGGGCGGCAAGGAGTCCACCGAAACCGGTTCCGGCCGCGGTGAGGGCACCCCGTCGTCGTCGCTGGTCCTCGACCAGTTCGGCCGCAACATGACCGTGCTCGCCCGCGAGGGCAAGCTCGACCCGGTCATCGGGCGCGGCAAGGAGATCGAGCGGGTCATGCAGGTGCTGTCCCGCCGCACCAAGAACAACCCGGTGCTCATCGGCGAGCCCGGCGTCGGCAAGACCGCCGTCGTCGAGGGCCTCGCGCAGAGCATCGTCAAGGGCGAGGTGCCCGAGACGCTCAAGGACAAGCAGCTCTACACGCTGGACCTGGGCTCCCTGGTCGCCGGCTCGCGTTACCGCGGTGACTTCGAAGAGCGCCTGAAGAAGGTGCTCAAGGAGATCAAGACCCGCGGCGACATCATCCTGTTCATCGACGAGCTGCACACGCTGGTCGGGGCGGGTGCCGCCGAGGGCGCGATCGACGCGGCTTCGATCCTGAAGCCGATGCTCGCCCGCGGTGAGCTGCAGACGATCGGTGCGACCACCCTCGAGGAGTACCGCAAGTACATCGAGAAGGACGCCGCCCTCGAGCGCCGGTTCCAGCCGATCCAGGTCGGCGAGCCGTCGCTGGAGCACACGATCGAGATCCTCAAGGGCCTGCGTGACCGGTACGAGGCGCACCACCGCGTCTCGATCACCGACTCGGCGCTGGTCGCCGCCGCGACCCTGGCGGACCGGTACATCAACGACCGGTTCCTCCCGGACAAGGCGATCGACCTGATCGACGAGGCCGGCGCCCGGATGCGCATCCGCCGGATGACCGCGCCGCCGGACCTGCGCGAGTTCGACGAGAAGATCGCGAACGTCCGCCGCGACAAGGAGTCCGCGATCGACGCGCAGGACTTCGAGCGGGCCGCCCGCCTGCGTGACGAGGAGAAGACCCTCCTCGGCCAGAAGGGCGAGCGGGAGAAGCAGTGGAAGGACGGCGACCTCGACGTCGTCGCCGAGGTCGACGACGAGCAGATCGCGGAGGTGCTGGCCAACTGGACCGGCATCCCGGTGTTCAAGCTGACCGAGGAGGAGACCACCCGGCTGCTGCGCATGGAGGACGAGCTCCACAAGCGCATCATCGGCCAGGAGGACGCGGTCAAGGCCGTCTCGCAGGCGATCCGCCGTACGCGTGCCGGTCTGAAGGACCCGAAGCGCCCGTCGGGCTCGTTCATCTTCGCCGGCCCGTCCGGTGTCGGTAAGACCGAGCTCTCCAAGGCGCTGGCGGCGTTCCTGTTCGGCGAGGACGACGCGCTCATCCAGATCGACATGGGCGAGTTCCACGACCGCTACACCGCTTCGCGGCTCTTCGGTGCCCCTCCGGGCTACGTCGGCTACGAAGAGGGCGGCCAGCTGACCGAGAAGGTGCGGCGCAAGCCGTTCTCGGTGGTCCTGTTCGACGAGATCGAGAAGGCGCACCAGGAGATCTACAACACGCTCCTGCAGGTGCTGGAGGACGGCCGCCTGACCGACGGTCAGGGTCGCACGGTCGACTTCAAGAACACGGTCCTCATCTTCACGTCCAACCTGGGCACGTCGGACATCTCGAAGTCCGTCTCGCTCGGGTTCGCCGGGTCCAACGACACCGGCACCCGGTACGAGAAGATGAAGCAGAAGGTCAACGAGGAAATGAAGAAGCATTTCCGCCCGGAGTTCCTGAACCGGATCGATGACATCATCGTGTTCCACCAGCTGACGCAGGACCAGATCATCATGATGGTCGACCTGATGATCGGCCGGGTCGAGACGCAGCTCAAGGCCAAGGACATGGAGCTGGAGCTCACGGCGAAGGCCAAGTCCCTGCTGGCCAAGCGCGGCTTCGACCCCGTGCTCGGCGCGCGGCCGCTGCGCCGCACGATCCAGCGCGAGATCGAGGACCAGCTGTCGGAGAAGATCCTCTTCGGCGAGGTCGAGCCCGGCCAGATCATCCTGGTCGACGTCGAGGGCTGGAGCGGCAACCCGGAGGACAAGGACGACCAGGCCAAGTTCACCTTCCGCGGTGAGCGCCGGCCGTCTTCGATCCCGGACGCCCCGCCGGTCAGCATCGGCGCCGGCCACGAAGAGCAGGGCGGCGAAGCCGAAGGCGAGTGATCGTCGCGTAGTACGCCAGAAGGGCGGTTCCCACTGCGGGAGCCGCCCTTCTCGCGTCCGGGCCCAAGCGCCCCAATGTGGCCTTCGGTGCGTTGAACGCACCGAAGGCCACCTTGGGTGCGTTCAACGCAACCAAGGCCACATTGGGGCGCTCGGGGCCGGGGAACGGGACTCTGCCTGACCGGAGCGGCCCCTCTCGCCCGTGAGACGATGCCCGCGGGCCTTGGGAGGGGAATCCGCGTGGACGTGCTGGCGATCGACTTCGGGACCTCCAGCACCGTCGGCGTCCTCTCCGCCTTCGGGCGCGGGCCACGGGCCATCGAGGTCGACGGCTCGGTCACCATGTCCTCCGCCGTCTTCCGCGGCGACGACGGCCTGCTCGTCGTCGGTCAGGATGCCGAGCGGCGGGCGCGGCTGGATCCCAGCCGGTTCGAACCCAACCCGAAGCGCCGCATCGACGAGGGCGCGCTCAAGCTCGGGGACGCCGAGGTCCCGGTCGTCGACGCCTTCGCCGCCATCCTGCGCCGCATGGGCGAAGAGGCCGAACGGCAGCTCGGCCGCCCGCCGGCGCAGATCCGGGTTTCGCACCCCGCCGGCTGGGGCGCCGACCGGCAGGACGTCCTCCGGGCCGCCGCCGCGGCGGCCCGGTTCGCCGATGTCCGGCTGATCCCCGAACCGGTGGCCGCCGCCGCGCACTACGCCAGCCTCGGGAGCCGGACCGGCGGGCCCATCGGCGTCTACGACCTCGGGGCAGGCACCTTCGACTGCGCCGTCGTCGGGATCACCCGGCAGGGCTTCACCGTGCTCGCCGAGGACGGCCTGCCCGACCTCGGCAGCCTCGACATCGACCAGGCCCTGCTCGTCCACATCGGACGCGCGGTGTCGCACGCCGATCCGGCGCAGTGGCAACGCCTCCTGCGGCCGCAGACCACCGCCGACCGCCGCACGCGCCGGGCGTTGCTGCAGGATGTCCGCGACGCCAAGGAAAGCCTCTCCCGGCACGCGCAGACCCACGTGCCGATGGCCGAGCCGTTCGGGGACGTCCTCGTCAGCCGGGACGAGCTCGAAGCACTCGTGCGGCCCAGCCTGCTGCGCAGCGCCGAGCTGCTCGCCGCCACGATCCGCCGGGCCGGCCTCACGCCCGCGCAGCTGTCCGGTGTCTACCTCGTCGGCGGGCCGAGCCGGATGCCGCTGCTGGCCACCCTGCTGGGACGCCAGCTCGGCGTCGCGCCGACCACGCAGGACCAGCCCGAGACGGCCGTCGCGTTCGGGCTCCACCACGTTCCGCTCGGCGGCGCCACCGACCTCACCGTGCCCGCGTTCGCGCCCGTCCGGCCGCCGGTGACGCCGCCGCGGCCGCAGCCGTGGCAGCAACCGGCCAGGCCGTACGCGCCGCCGCCACAGTCACAGCCACAGTCACGACCCGACCCACAACCCGAGCCACGCAAGAAGAACAAGGCCCTGCTCATCGGCCTCGCGGTGCTCGTCGTCGTCGCGATCACGGTGACGGTCGTCCTCCTCGCGACCGAGAGCGAATCCGCCCAGTCCACAGTGGATTGCACCACCACCGCGCAGCGTGATCGGGCCGGGTTCACCCCCTGCACCCGTCCGTTGGCGGGCACCGTCCCGGACCGGACGACCTGCCGTCCCGCCGATTCCGTCGGCAAGCCGGTGCACGCACAGGCGACGGTTACCTGCGGGTTCGGCAAGGGCAACGTCGTGAGCTACTACCAGGGCGTCACCGTCGAGGAGATCGAGGCGAGCACGAAGCTGCAGGTGGGCGCCGGCAACATCGAGCAGGGCAGCTGGACGGGCGGCGGCCTGCGCGGCCGGTACATCGCCGGGGCCGGCAGCTTCTCCGGGATCGTGCTCTTCGGCTCGGACGACCGGCGGGCGGCCGGGCTCTACACCTCGCTCGACACGCGCCGGACGGCCGACCTGATCGCGTTCTTCACCAGCCAGGTCAAGCCGTCCTGACGGCTCACCAGGCCTTGTCGAACCGCATCCCGCCCGCGTACCAGTCGTCGTCCGGCACCGGCCCGGACGGCGCTGCGCCGGCTGCCGCAGCGTCCGAAGACCGGTCCTTGAGCACCTTGCCGTCCGCTTCCGCGGAAGCGGACGATGCCGTCGGCGCGGGCGCGGCCACCGGCACCGGAGCCGGCTCGAACTGCACCCGCCAGCGCAGGCGGTCCATCAGGTAGCCGCCGGTGCCCAACGGCGCCAGCAACTGCCCGGTCCGCTTCGCCGACTCGCGCTGGGCCTCGACGTACGTGCGCAGGACGGCGTCCGCGATCTCCGACGGCGACATCCCCGAGACGGCGTCGGTGAGCCGAAGCCGGGTCAGCACGCCGTCGGTGTTGACCGACAGCGAAACCGCGCCGTCGCCGGACGTCGCCGTCGCCGACAGCGCGTCCAGCTCGGCGAGCAGGGCTTCGCGGTCGGGTTTGGCCGGCCGGTCAGCCATCCAGCCTCCCGGCGTGCGAAGCGCCGCTCGACACCTGGCCGTCGGGCGCGATGTCCACGTTGGCGTCGCGGACGTTCTTTTCGGTCTCCCGCGACGTGTGGTCGGTCTCGAAGTTGTCCGGGTCGAAGCTCGAGCCCGGGCTGACGTCCGGCGCGTCGGGGATCTTCGGCAGGTCGACGGCTTCGTCGCCGATGCGGTTCGCCAGCGTCTGCGCCGCTTCGCCAGCGCCCTCGCGGATCTTGCCCGCGCTGTCCATGAAGCTCTGGTACAGGTCGAACGAGTTGTCGCCGGTGATCTCCGCCTGGTTGGCCACCACCGCGGTGATCGCGCCGCCGGCGGCGTTTCCGGCGATCAGGGCGCCGTTGGCCGCGGTGAAGATCGTCGCGCCCGCCGCGGCACCCGCGCCGGCCGTCGCCACGGTGAGCAGCCCGGTGACCGCGCCCGCGAACGTCGCCGCCAGCACCTTCGACATGGCCGCTTCGCGCTTGCGCTCCTGCGACTTCTGGTAGTCCTCGGCCGTCGACTTGAACGTCGAGCCGAGGTTGTTCAGGTCCTGCCGGGCCGCCGCGATGGCCTCGCGCGCGGCGACGAGGTCGCTCTCCAGCACGGTGATCTTGGTTTCGACCTCGGTGAAGGCGTCCGCGAGCTGGTTCAGGTACGCCTTGACGGCGTTCGCCGCGGAGCCGCGCCAGACGTCGAGGAACTGCCGGGCGTCGTCCAGCTTCGGCCCCGAGTCGCGCTGCAGCGCCTTCCAGACGGCGTCGTGCTTCATGATCAGGCTCTGCAGGCCCTCGGCCGAATCGTGGTCGATGTCGGCGTCGGAGAATTCGCGGTAGACGCCGGCGATGTCGTCCTGCATCTGCTGGAAGCCGTCGTCGCCGGGGCCCATGCCGAAGACCCAGTCGGTCATCCGCAGGATCTCCAGCGCGTCGAGGGCGTCGGCGGCGCCCTCCTTCAGGTCCTCCGAGACGCCTTCGAGCAGCTCCGCGCGGCGGTCGTCGCCGCTGGACATCGGCTGGGCGTCGAGCCCGGAGTCGAAGTAGCCGTCCACGCTCTCAGTTCCCTTCCAGGCCCGCGGCCGCGCGGTTGACGCGCTGCTTCGAGTCCGCGTCGGCCTTCTCGTACAGCTCCGCGACCCGCTTCAGCGCGTGGCTGGTGTCCGCGGTGGTCTGGTGCAGCTGCGCGACCAGCTTCTGGATCTTCGCCAGGTGGTCGTTGTAGGCCGCCGCGACGGCCGGCATGCCGAGCGTGCGGCCGAAGGCGTTGTCCGCCGGGAACATGCCGGTCAGGCCGTCGAGGAACCCGCCGCCGCCACCGGAGTTGACCGGGACGTCGGTACCGCGCAGGCCGTTCGACGCGGCTTCCGCGGCATCGGCCGCTCCCTGGAGGGCTCCGGCCGAATCCCGCAGGTCCTGCAGGTCGGTCTCGAATCCGATCATCACTCACCTCTTCTTCGGGCAGCGCATTCCGGACATGTAAACACCGTTCGATCACCTGACAGGCTGGTTTGCCGGTGGTGTGCCTCAGATCACGACCCGCTCGCCGTACCGCCGAACGGGCGAATGTCGTCCGTGCCGGTGGTGGTGGGCGCTCCTACCTGCATGAGCACCATCACGAGACCCCGGGCACCGACCGTGCGGAGCCGGTTGCGCGAGGCGAAACGCTTCTCCTGGACGGGGTTCGCGGTCACGGTCGGGGCGTCGCTGCTCGGCACGCTCGTCCCGGCCGCGATCGGGGCCGGTCCGGACGCGACGCTGATCTCCACGCTGGTGGTCACGGTACTGGCGGCCGGTGGGTTCACCGCCAGGGACGGCAGCGCCCGCGGCATCAAGGCGATCGCGATCGTGCTGCTGGCGACGGGCGCGCTGGTGCTGACGGTGACCGGGGTGACCGTGCTCGACCTGGTGCGCGGCCGCTCGGCGACGTTCCCGGGGGTGCCGGAAGTGGCCGCGGAACCGCGCGTGATCGTCCCGGAGTCGGTCACCTGCGGCACGGCACCCGTGCACACGACGACGACCTGCGTGGTGGCGGTCCGCAGCGTCGGCGCGAGCGTGCTGCGGGTGAGCGGCGTCGAGCTGGACGGCCCGGACTTCGCGGTGGACGCGAGCGGCTGCGTCGGCCAGGAGGTCGCGCCGGGCCGTCGGTGCACGCTGGTGGTGAGCTTCACGCCGGCCTGGAGCGGCGACCGGGTCGCGGACCTGACGGTCCACCACAACGTCCCGGGCCCGGCGGCGTTCGTCGAGCTCACCGGCCGTGGCGGTTAGTGCTCCGCACCCGCGCTGACCGCCAGGTCCTCGGTCACCCGCACCGCCGTGTCCGTCAGCGCGGCCAGGGCGACGGCGATCCGGTCCACGCTCAGCGACGCCTCGGGTTTGCCCGCCGCCGCGACCTGCTCCGGGCTGAACGGGACGTGCACGAAACCGCCGCGGACCCCCGGGAACTCCGTCGCCAGCAGGTGCATCAACCCGTAGAACACCTGGTTGCACACGTACGTCCCCGCCGTGTGGGACACCGATGCCGGGACGCCCGCCGCGCGGATCGCCGCCACGCACGCCTTCACCGGCAACGTCGTGAAGTAGGCCGCCGGGCCGTCCGGGACCACCGGGGTGTCCACCGGCCGGGCGCCCGCGTTGTCCGGGATGCGGGCATCGACCAGGTTGATCGCCA
Organism: Amycolatopsis sp. lyj-346; assembly: GCF_046548975.1. Classification (NCBI taxonomy): domain Bacteria; kingdom Bacillati; phylum Actinomycetota; class Actinomycetes; order Pseudonocardiales; family Pseudonocardiaceae; genus Amycolatopsis; species Amycolatopsis sp. lyj-346. The sequence goes on along the minus strand of NZ_JAJPWT010000001.1, from coordinate 375,737 downwards.
CCCGCTCCGGGGTCACCTCGGCCCGGCCGCCTGCCTGGCCGGTGCAGACCACGAGCGACGGCCGGTGCTCCTCCAGTGCCCGCCGCAGCGCCGGCAGCGACGTCGCGAATTCGCAGGGCAGCTCCACCGCGGCGACGTCGTCCCGGCGCGCGGCCAGCAGCGAAACCGCTTGCCACGACGGGTTGACCAGCTCGCCGCCGAACGGCGCGAACCCCGTCATCAGCACCCTGGCCATGCCGTCCTCCCGTTGCGAAGGCGTCGGGGCCACCTTACGTCGCCGCACCACTGGTGGCGTTCGGGCAACCGGCACTTCCGTCGGCCCGGCCCGGTGGTGGCCCGTCGTCTGGAAAGCTGGGCGCATGCGCGTTGCGCTGCTGGGCCCGCTGCGGGCGGCGGAAGACGACGGCACGCCGATCGACATCGGCGGCGCCCGCCTCCGCATGCTCCTGGCCAGGCTCGCGCTCGACGCCGGGCGCGCGGTCCCGGCCGACGTGCTGGTCGACGGGCTCTGGGGTGCCGAACCGCCGGCCGACGCGGCCAACGCCCTGCAGTCGCTGGTCTCGCGGCTGCGGAAGGCGCTGCCGGTGGCCGTCGAATCCGGGCCGGGCGGGTACCGGCTCGCGGTGGCGGCCGCCGACGTCGACGCCGAGCGGTTCGAACGGCTCGCCGCGCAAGGCCGCCGCGAGCTGGCCGCGGGCCGCGACGCCCACGCCGCCGAGCTGCTCACCGAGGCTCTCGCGCTGTGGCAGGGCGCCGCGCTCGCCGACGTCCTCGACGCACCCTTCGCGCCCGCGCCGGCGCGGCGGCTCACCGAGCTGCGGGCCGAAGCGGCCGAGGACCGGTTCGACGCCCTGATCCGGCTGGGCGGGCACGCCGGGGTGCTGGCCGACCTGACCGCGGCGGCCGAGGCCGACCCGCTGCGCGAACGGCTCGCCGGCCTGCGGATCCGCGCGCTGTGCGCTGCCGGGCGGCAGTCGGAAGCGCTCGCCGTCTACGCCGGGATCCGCCGCACCCTGGCCGACCAGCTCGGCGTCGACCCCTCGGCCGAGCTGCAGGAGATCCACGTCGCCGCGCTGCGCGGCGAGTTCGCGCCGCCGCCGCCGGTGGCCGACCGGCTGCCGACCCGGCTGACCACGTTCGTCGGCCGGGACGACGAGCTCAAGCTGCTGGCCGAGCTGCTCGCCGGGGCCCGGCTGGTCACCTTGACCGGGCCGGGCGGGGCGGGCAAGACCCGGCTGGCCACCGAGGCGGCGTCGCGGCACCCCACCCACCAGCGGGGCCGGGTCTGGTTCGCCGCACTGGCCGGCGTCCGCGACCCCGACGACGTCGCCGGTGCGCTGCTGGGCGCGCTCGAGGTCCGCGAGATCCGCGCCGAGGCCGAGGTCCACCGGCGGCCGCCGGACCCGGTGGCCCAGGCCGTCGAGGTGCTCGGCGGCGACGAAGGGCTGCTGGTGCTGGACAACTGCGAGCACGTCGTCGACGCCGCCGCGCGGCTGGCCGACGAACTGCTGCACCGGGCGCCGCGGCTGCGGATCCTGGCCACCAGCCGCGAGCCGCTGGCCATCACCGGGGAGGCGCTGTGCCCGCTCGGCCCGCTGCCGGTGCCCGCGGAACGCGCCGCGCCCGCGGAGGCCGCCGAGCTCGGCTCGACCCGGCTGTTCCTCGACCGGGCGGCCGCGGTCCGCCCCGACTTCGTCCTCGACGAGTCCACTGTGGACCACGTCGGGGAGATCTGCCGCCGCCTCGACGGGATGCCGCTGGCGCTGGAGCTGGCCGCGGCGCGGTTGCGGTCGATGACCGTGGCCCAGATCGCCGGCCGCCTCGGCGACCGGTTCCGGCTGCTCACCTCGGGCAGCCGGACGGCGCTGCCGCGGCAGCGGACGCTGCGCGCGGTCGTCGAGTGGAGCTGGGACCTGCTGGCCGAGCCCGAGCTGGTGCTGGCCCGGCGGCTCGCGGTGTTCGCGGGCGGCGCGGAAGCGGCGCCGATCGAGGCCGTGTGCGCGGACGAGCTGCTGCCCGCCGCCGACGTGCCGTACGTGCTCGGCAGCCTGGTCGAGAAGTCCATAGTGGAGACCGTTGACGCCGGCGGCGAACCGCGGTACCGGATGCTCGAAACCCTGCGGGCCTACGCCACCGAACGGCTCGCGGAGTCGGGCGAGCACGACCGGATCCGCCGAGCTATGGCGAGCCACTACGCGGAACTCGCCCAGCGGCTGGAACCGACGCTGCGCACGGCCGACCAGCTGCGGGCGATCGACCGGTACGAAGCCGAGAGCGCCAACATGATCGCCGCCCTGCGCGGCGCGATCGAGATGTCCGATGTGGACAACGCGGTCGCGTTGCTGGACGGGATGGTCTGGTACCTCACCATCCTCGGCCAGGGCGGTCGGATCGGCTCGCTGATCCGCGAGACCCTCGAGTTCGGCGACCGGCTGCCCCCGGCGGCCTCGTCCGCCTACCGGGCGCTCGCTTACCTGATGGACGCGATCCCGGTCCGCGCGGACCAGCCCGAGATCCTCCGGCTGGTCGACGACTGCGTGCGCAGCGACGCGGTGGACCGGTACCCGGCGCTCGCGGTGGCCCTGCCGATGCTGGCCTTCCTCGGCGGCGATCGCGAGATCGCCGTCCGCGAGGTGCGCCGGGCCGAGCGGCACGCGGACGCGTGGACCCGCGCCGGCGCGCACTGGGTGGACAGCTTCCTGCTCGACGACGAAGGCGACGTCGAGGGGGCCGACCGGGCACGCGATCTGGCCCACGCCGGGTTCGAAGCGGTCGGCGACCGCTGGGGCATCGCGATGACGTTGAGCTTCAAGGCGTACGCGCTGTCGCAGAACGGCGACAGCGCGAAGGCCATCGAGATCTACCAGCAGGGTCTGGCGCTGTCGATGGAGCTGCGGTCGTACGAGGACGCCGTGCAGCACTGGTGGCGGCTGGCCGTCGAGCGGGCGCGCACCGGGGACTTCGAGGGTGCCTGGCGCGATCAGGAGGCGGCGGAGCGCTACGGCGAAGGCATCACGAACCTGCAGCACCGGGCCATCCTGATGTTCGGCAGGCTCGAGCTCCTGCTGCGCTCGGGCCGGCTGGCCGAAGCGCGGGCGCTGCTCGACCGCGTCGCCGCGATGAGCGGTGACGACTGGTTCCCCGGCGGCATCGGCGACGAGTTCATCCACGCGTTCGAGGCGCGGCTCCTGCTGGCACAGGGCCGCGCCGACGAGGCGGAGCCGCACGTGGCCATCGCGATCCGGGCGACCAGCGGACGCGGCGACATGCCGGACATGGCCGGCGCGGTGGAGCTGCTGGCGATGATCCGCGAGCGGCAGGGCCGTCCCGAAACGGCGGCCAGGACGCTCGCCGCGTCCGCCGTCCTCCGCGGACGGCTCGACCTCGGCAGTCCCGAGGTGCGGGCGCTCATCGACACCCTCCGCGCGGCGCTCCCGGACTACGACGCACGCTACGGAGCCGCGCTCGGCATGTCCAAAAAGGACGCTGTCGCCTGGCTGCTGGACGACCTCGGCTGACGCCGTCGTGGGTGGTGAGGCGGTGGGAACCCGCCTCACCACCCACGACCGGTGGCGCGACTCACCCCCGTGTGTGCGCCTTCTCAGACCCGCCGGCGGTAGGCCCAGGTGGCCAGCGGGAAGAACACGATCACGGCACCGGCCATCCAGGCCAGTGCCCCGGCCAGCGGGCCGGCCACCGGGCCGCCGTTCATCAGGCCGCGCAGCGCGTTCGCCATCAGGCTGACCGGGCTGATGTCCGCCCACGCCCGCAGCCAGCCCGGCATGGTGGACGTCTGCACGAACACGTTGCTGCCGAACGTCAGCGGCATGATGAAGACGAACATCAGCGCCTGCGCCGAACCCGGCGACTTCATCACCATGCCGACGAACACCGAGGCCCAGCAGAAGCAGAGCCCGAACGCCAGCGCGAGCAGGATCGCCACGGCGAACTCGCCGGGGCTGGTCGCGATCCGGTAGCCCATGATCGTGGCCACGACCATCAGCACCGTCAGGCAGACCACGTACCGCACGACGTCGGCGAGCACCGCGCCGATCAGCGGGGCCGAGCGGGCGATCGGCATGCTGCGGAACCGGTCGAACACGCCCTTGGTGACGTCGGTGTTGAGGTTCGTCCCGACGGTGAGGCACGCCTGCAGGATGTTCATCACGATGATGCCGGGCACGACCAGCTGCAGGTAGGCGCCGGTCGAGCCGGACAGCGCGCCGCCGAACAGGTAGACGAACATCACCAGGAAGATGATCGGCATCAGGGTGACGTCGGCGAGCTGTTCGGGGTTCTTGCGGATCTTCAGGATGCCGCGCCACGCCAGCGAAAGCGCGTGCTGGAACCCCTTGCCGGGGCTGATGTGCCGCGGCGGGGCCGGGCGGTCGAGGGCCAGCGTCGTCATGCCAGGCTCCCTTCGAGGTCGCGGGTGGTGTCTTCGGCGGCGGCGTGCCCGGTGAGGGCGAGGAACACTTCGTCGAGGCTGGGCAGCCGCAGCGCCAGCTCGTCGGCGGTGATCCCGGCCTCGTCCAGCTTGCGGACCAGGGTGGACAGCAGCACCGGGTCGTTGACCGGCGCGGTGAGCAGGCCGTTCGCGTCGTCGCGGACCGGCCGGACGCCGGAGAGGTCGCCGAGGATCCGGTTGACGGCGTCCATGTCGGCCGGCTGGGTCGGCCGGACCTGCAGCGTCTGCCCGCCGACGCGGCGCTTCAGCTCGTCGGCGCGGCCGTCGGCGACGACCCGGCCGTGGTCGAACACGGTGATCTTGTCGGCCAGCTGGTCGGCTTCCTCGAGGTACTGCGTGGTCAGCAGCACCGTCGCGCCCTCGGCGACGAGGCCGCGGACGACCTCCCAGACCTCGTTGCGGGCGTGCGGGTCGAGCCCGGTGGTCGGCTCGTCGAGGTAGAGCACCTCGGGCCGGCCGACGAGGCTGGCGGCCAGGTCCAGCCGCCGCCGCATGCCGCCCGAGAACGTCCGGATCGGCCGCTTGGCCGCCTTGGTCAGCTCGAACCGCTCGATCAGCTCGATGGCGCGGGCCTTGGCCTGCGCGCGGGAGTGGCCGTACAACCGTCCGATCAGGACGAGGTTCTCGATGGCGTTCAGGTCCTCGTCGACCGAGGCGTACTGCCCGGTCAGCCCGATCAGGCTGCGGACCCGGACCGGGTCGGCGACGACGTCGTAGCCACCCACCGTGGCTCGGCCGGCGTCCGGTTTCATCAGGGTGGCCAGGATCCGGACGGCGGTGGTCTTGCCGGCTCCGTTCGGCCCGAGCACCCCCACGACCTGACCGAACGGGACCTCGAGGTCCACCCCGTCCAGCGCCTTCGTGTCCCCGAACCGCTTGACCAGGCCCTCGGCCTGGATTGCGTGCGACATGGGCGTTCCTCCTTCGCTTGCCGCTTCTGCGATCACTGTGGACGGCCGCGCTGATAGCTCGCGCACAGCGCGCTGTCAGCGGCTGGCAGACGCTGGTGGAGATCTTGTGGAGGAGTTGTCGGGGGCAGGGCCGCGCGACGCCGATCTGGGCATACTCGGCAGCATGGTGGTTGCGGAAGAGACGCGGTCGAAGCGGAAGAACCCGCTGGTCACAGCCCTGCTGGCGGTTCCGGTGGTGCCGCTGGCGGTGCTGGCGGGGCTGCGCCTGGTCGGCTTCGACGGCGGCTGGTACACGCTGGTGGCGTTGTCGCTGACGCCGTACGCGGCGGCCGCCGGCGTGGTCCTCGGCGGCGTCGCGCTCGGGTTGCGGCGGTGGTGGACCGGCGGGGTCGCGCTGGTGCTGGCGATCGCGCTGGCCTTCCTCGTCCTCCCGCGGGTGTCGGCCGGCGAACAGCGGAGCGTGCAGGGCAAGACCCTGCGCGTCCTCGCCTCGAACCTGCTCTACGGGCAGGCGGACCCGAAGGCTGTCGTCGACCTGGTGCGCGAGCAGCGGATCGACGTGCTGAACCTGGTCGAAATGACGCCGTCCGCGGTCGACCGGCTGACCGCGGCCGGGCTGTTCGACGTGCTGCCGCACCGGGTGCTGCACCCGGCCCCCGGCGCGTTCGGCTCGGGGATCGCGTCGCGCTTCCCGCTGAAGGAGGTCAACCTGACCGGTGACTCGGCGGCCAAGCAGCCGGGCGCGGAGGTCTACCTCGGCGAGGGCGTGGTGGCCGAGATCGTCGCCGTCCACCCGATCTCGCCGGACGTCGACACCCCGCAGTGGGAGCGCGAGCTCAAGGACCTCTCCCGCCCGACGGGCGAGCACGGCCTGCGCATCCTGGCCGGCGACTTCAACGCGACGCTCGACCACGCGGCCTACCGCACGATCCTCGCCCGCGGCTACCGGGACGCGGCGGAGGAACGCGGCGAGGGGCTGGCCCCGACGTGGCCGTCGTCGCTGCCCGTGGTGACGATCGACCACGTGGCGGTGGACAACCGCGCGGCGGTGCTGGACTACCGCGTGTTCGACGTCGACGGCAGTGACCACCGGGCGGTGTTCGCCGAAGTCCGCCTGCCCTGAGGGGTCAGCGCGGCAGGAGCTGCTCCAGCGTCTCCAGCGCGCCGGCCGCGATCGACACGCCCCGGCCGTGGCGGATCTCGGGTTCCCGCGGGTTGATGCGGATCAACGCGCCGGTCGCCGCGCTGGCCAGTTCGGCGTAGCGGCGGACGGTCGGGACGGCCTGGCCCGCACCCAGTTCCACCACCACGAGGTTCCGGGCCGTCCGGCGCCACGCCGTCAGCTCGTCCAGCTGGGCCTGGCTGCGGTCCGGGACCCACGAGAAGTCGCCGAACATCAGGATGTTGGGCCGCGCGAGGCCGCCGCAACGGGGGCACGACGGCAGCGGCGGCACCGCTCGCATCGTGTCCGGGTCGATCGGCACGGTGACGTCGGTGGCCGGCCGGATGTCGTCCGTGCACCCGGCCAGGCACTGCAGGTGGTGGATCGAGCCGTGCGCCTCGGCGACGGACGCGAAGCCCGCCGCCTGGAACTGACCGTCCACATTGGACGTGAACACCCGGACGCCGTGGGGCAGGTTCGCGCCGAACTCGCGCAGCAGCCGGAACCCGTCGTGCGGCACGGTCTTGCGGTAGAGCTCCAGCCGGTGCCCGTAGAAACCCCAGGCCAGCTCGGGGTCTTCGGCGAAGTGCCGCGGGTCGGCGAGCTCCTCGAACCGCAGCCCGAGCCGGGCGTACGGCGGATACGCGCGCCAGAAACCTTCGCCGCCGCGGAAGTCCGGCAGCCCGGAGTCGACGCCCATGCCGGCGCCGGCGCAGATCAGGAGCGCGCCGGCGCCGTCCAGGAGCTCCGCGGCACGAGCGAGGTCACTCACCCGGCTGCGAACCGAGGACGACCTCGAACTCCAGCAGGTTCGCCCCGGTGGACACGGGCTTGGCGCGCTCGCCCGAGTGCGCCGCCGCGGCCGGGCCGCCCTTCGCCCACGCCTGGTAGTGCTCCTCGGACTCCCACTTCGTGTACACGAAGTAGCGCGTCTCGCCGGAAACCGGCCGCAGCAGCTCGAAGCCGAGGAAGCCCGGCTGCTCGTCGACCGCGTGCATGCGTGCGGCGAACCGCTTCTCCAGTTCGGGGCCGGCGCCCTCGGGGACCTCGATCGCGTTGATCTTCACGACACTCATGCCTCCCACCCTAGTTGGCCGCGCAGTGTGGTCCGTGCCACTGTGAAGGCATGGGGAGCACCGAGCGCGACCTCGCCACCGACCTCGCCCGCATCATCCGCGCCACGGCCGACGAGGTGGCGGACGGCCGGGGCAGCGAACTGATCGAGCGCGTGACCGGCCACCTGGGGGCGGCGCTGCCGGAAGTGGTGGTGGTGACCCGCAACTGGCCGATGTGGGAGCACGCGAACATCCAGTGCGCCGTGGACGCCTACCTCGCCGGGCACGGCACGGCCGTCGGCTGGTTCGGCATCGCGGGCGGCCAGCGCACGCACGAAGACGTGATCGGGATGCTCGCCACGGCGCGCAAGCAGGGGTTGTACGAGCTCGGCTCGGTCGACTACACGACCACGGCGATCGGCCCCGACGAAGCGACCGAAGCGGTGCAGCTCGGCCTGGTCGGCACGCACGCCCCGGGCGGGGAGCCGGTGCTGCTCGCGGTCCGCGGGGCCAACCCGCAGTGGGGGCTGGAACAGTGCCGGCTGGAGGTGCTGGCGACATCGCGGGCGATCGCCACCGGCGTCCGGGACCGCGTCGAGCGCCTGATGACCGAGCACGACGTCCTGCGCGGCCAGGTGCTGGCCTTCGGCACCAGCGAAAACCGCGGCAACGAGCTGCTCACGTTCCTCCCGCGGCCCCGGCTGAGCGGCGACGAGGTCGTGCTGCCGGACGGCGTGCTCGAAGCGATCGAGCGGCACACGGTGGGGATCGCCGAGCACGGCGAGCGGCTGCTGGCGGCGGGCCAGCACCTCAAGCGCGGCCTGCTGCTGCACGGCGCGCCCGGCACCGGCAAGACGCACACGGTCCGCTACCTGATGGGCCGCCTGCCGGACACGACGGTGGTGGTCCTGACCGGCACGGCGATGCGGTTCGTGGCCAAGGCCGCCGAGCTGGCGCGGCGGCTGCAGCCGAGCGTGGTGGTGCTCGAAGACGTCGACCTGATCGCGCAGGACCGCAGCTACGGGCCGATGGTCCAGCCACTGCTGTTCACCCTGCTCGACGCCATGGACGGGGTGGGCGGTGACGCCGACGTGACGTTCCTGCTCACCACCAACCGGGCCGGCGAGCTGGAGAAGGCCCTCGCGGACCGGCCGGGCCGCGTCGACCTCGCGGTGGAGATCCCGCTGCCGGACGCGGCGGGGCGTGAAGCGCTGCTGCGCCTGTACGCGCGCGGCCTGGAGCTGACGGCGGACCTCGGCCCGGTCGTCGAGGCGACGGCCGGGATGACGGCGTCGTTCGCGAAGGAGCTGCTGCGGCGGGCGTCGCTGCGGGCGCTGGGCGCGCGCCCGGACGAGGCCGTCGTGGTCGGCGACGAGGAGCTGACGACGGCGTTGCGGGAGATGCAGGACGCGCGGAGTGCGTTGACGCGGTCGCTGCTGGGCAGCTCAGCCACGCAGTGAACCGGGGAACAGGTCGGCGTCGGCCGGGAGCTTCGTGCCGTGGAACCAGCTGTCGAAGAACGCGCGCAGGTTCTTGCCGCTGATCTGCGTCACCACCGCCTCGAAGCCGGGCCAGGTCGCGTTGCCGTGGCGGAAGCGGGACGGCCACTCGTGCAGCAGCCGGGCGAAAGCCGGGTCGCCGATCTCGCGGCGCAGGGCGTGCATCGCGAGGATGCCCTTGTTGTAGACGCCTTCGAACTCGTGGCCCGGTCCCATGCCGACCAGCTTCTGCGCCCAGAAGTCCGTGCTGCCGTGGGTGATCTCGATGGCCGCGCGGTAGCGGTCGTCCAGGTTCTGGCCCTCGCGCTCGGCCCACAGCCACTGCGAGTACGACGCGAAGCACTCGTTCAGGCAGATGTCGGACCAGTTTTCGAGCGACACGGAGTCGCCGAACCACTGGTGGGCGGTTTCGTGCACCAGCGTCGGCAGGTCGGCCCACTTCGCGTACGTCGGGCGCGTCTGCGTCTCGAGCGAGAACGGGACGTTTTCGTTCAGGAAGATCCCGCCCGCCGCCGACTGCGGGTACGGGCCGAACTTGCCGGTCAGGAAACCGAGCACCTCCGGCAGGCGGTCGCCGATCGCGCGGCGGGCTTCGGCGCCCGGCGCGTACGCCGACACCACCGGAGTGCCGTCCGGCAACATTGACTTGTCGACACCGAACTTGCCGATCGCGATCGTCGTCAGGTAGCTCGCCACCGGATTGGGGTCGGTCCAGGTGCCCGGTGGGCCCTCTCGGCCGTTCGAAAGCACCGTCCAGCCCGCCGGGACGTGCGCGGTGAGCGTGAAGGTGGCCTTGTCGCGCGGGGTTTCGTTCACCGGGTACCAGAACGCCGCCGAGTGCGGCTGGCCGATCATGTACGCGCCGCCGTCGGCCGAGTGCTTCCAGCCGTTCTCGCTGCCGCCGCCGTGCGGTGTCTTGGCCGGGTCGCCGCCGTACCGCACCCGCGTGCGGAAGGTCGTCCCGGCCCGGATCGGGGCCGGCGGCGTGATGACCAGCTCGAAGGCCTTCTCGCGGGTGAACGTGGCCGGCTTGCCGTCGACCTCGACGCTGTGCACGGTCAGCCCGCGCAGGTCGAAGTCGAACCGGCTCAGATCCTGGGTGGCCTTCGCGGTCACCGTGGTGTCGCCGTCGAGGCGGCCGCTCGGCGGGTCGTACCTGACGTCGACCTGGTAGCCGAGGGCGTCGTAACCGCCGTTGCCGTCGTCGGGGTAGTAGGGATCGCCGGCGCCGGCCGCACCCGGCACCGGGTGCATGGGCGGCGGCGGGGGTGCCGCGGTGACGGCGTCACCGCCGCACGCCACGGCGATGACGACCGCGGCGCAGACGGCCAGTGCGGTGAGTCGGCGACGCATACGACCACCATAGGTCATGGAAAGCGATCATCCGGTCACGTTCTGTACCAGCGGTTTTGTGGTTAGGTGGCCTCGTGCTCTGTTTCGGCGGCAGCGGCGTGCCGATCGTTCTGCTCCACGGCCTGATGGGCCGGGCGCGGACGTGGTGGCGGGTCGCGGAGTGGCTCCGGCCCTACGGCGTGGTGTACGGCCTGGACGCGCGCGGCCACGGCAACGCCCCGCGTGTCGGCCCGTGGACGACCGAGCGTTTCGCCGACGACGTCGCCGACGCGCTGCGGACCCTCGACGCCGGCCCGGCCGTGCTGATCGGGCACTCCATGGGTGGCCTGCACGCCTGGGCAACTGCCGCGCGGCACCCGGAGCTGGTGCGCGCGGTCGTGTCCGAGGACTTCGCGCCGGACCAGCGGGGCCGGACCGTGGAGACCTGGCGGGGGTACTTCGAGAGCTGGCCGGTCCCGTTCTCCTCGCTCGACCACGTCCGGGAGTTCTTCGGCGACGCGGGCCGCTACTTCGCGGACTGCGTCGAGGAGCGCGAGGACGGCTTCCACCTGGTCGCGGACCTCGAAGACCTGTACGTCATCGCCGCCGAATGGGGCCGCCGGGACTACTGGGACGTCGTCGAGGCGATCCGCTGCCCGCTGCTGCTGGTCGAGGGCGAGCACACGGCGATGCCGCCGGGCCAGCAGGCGCTCGTCGCCGTCCGCGTCCCGGGCGCGCACCACCTCGTGGTCCCGGGCTCGGCCCACCTGCCCCACGACGAGGCCCCGGAGACCTACCGCGGCGCCGTCGAAGCCTTCCTGTCCCGGGTCCTGTCCCGCTGAGCAGCGGCAAGGGGGACGGTGCACCGTGCGCGCCGTTGAGCTCGGCGCACCGACCGCCTTGCCGCAACTTTCATAGGGAAAGCTGCGTGTATTTCTATACCGGTAGCTTTCACGTGAAAGCTGCGTCTTTCAGGCCCGGGCCAGGTCCGCTCGCCAGGCCGCCGTGGACCGGCCGGCCGGGACGATCAGGGGCCAGACGTCCGCGCCGAGGAAGCCCGTTTCGTCGGACACCTTCGCCGCGGTGCACGTGTCGCGAGGCAGGCCGGCCTGAACGGCCAGCGCGGCCACGGCGTCCTTTGTGGACTTCCCGAAGACGCCGTCGGCCGGCACGCCGAACCCGGACTTCCGCAGGAACTGCTGGGCCAGCTGGACCTTCTTGCCCGTGTCGCCCGGCTTGAGCAGCGGCCACCCGGCTTCGGCGCGCGTCACCGCGACGCCGAGGACGCGGCCGACGGCGGTCCTCAGCTCCGGCAGCCGGTTGTAGAGCACCTGGCCGGGGCACTCGGTCGAGTTGAAGTCTCGGTGGCCTTTGATGAACTCCGGCGCGATGCCGTACTGGCTCGCGATGTAGGCGACGAGCGAGACCAGCGAATTCCACTGCGCCGGTGGTACGTCCACCGTGCTGTAGAGGCCCTCGTTCTCGATGCCGATGACCTCGCTGTTGTGGTTGCCGACGTTCGCGCCCTGCACGTGCCGGGTGCCGCCGCGCAGGATCTCCAGGCTGCGGTGCCGTCCTTCGGTGAGGTACCCGCCGCGGCTGTTCGTGAACTGCTGGCCGCTGTCGATCCAGCCGTTCTTGTCCATGTGCAGGTTCTGGATGAACCGCGAGACGTAGTACGCGCGCGCCAGCGAGAAGTCGTTGTTCATCGGCGGGTCGACCGCGTGGTGCACGACGATGTAGGTCGGTTTGTGGTTCTCCACCACGATCGTGCCGGTGGCGGGCCGGGCGCCCCAGTCGGACGCCGGGTGGATCGCCGGTACCGGAACGGCCGCGCCGGCCGTCCCCGTGGTCGTCATCCCCAGTGCGCCGGCCGCGGTTGCGGTCACCCCCGCCTTGAGCAGGGTCCGGCGGTCAACGTGGACCATGGGGAAAAGGTAACCCCGCATCGCGCCGATGACAACTATTGACCAACTTTGGTCGTAGCGCGTTAGTGTTCACCTGGCAGGGCGAAGAGGCCGTCGCGGGTCTGCTCCAGCAGGCCGTCGACCAGCAGGGAGTCCAGGCAGCGGTCGCGCTGGCCGCCGTCGTGCCAGACGAGGTCGAGGCGGGCCTTCTCGACCGGGCCTTCGCTGCCGCGCAGCACGTCGAGCAGCCGCCCGCGGACGTACCGGTCGGTGCCGGCGTACCGCTGCACCGGCTTGGCCGGGCCGGTGTACTCGGGCCGGCCGGCGAGCTGCCACGCGCATTCGTCGTAGATCGGGCAGTCCGCGCACTTCGGGGCCCGCGCGGTGCAGACCAACGCGCCGAGTTCCATGATCGCGGCGGAAAACTTCGCCGCGGGCGCGTCTTCGGCGGGGAGCAGGGCCTCGACGTCGGCCATGTCCCGGGTGTTGGACGCGGGCCCGGCGTCCCCGGCCCCGTGCACCGCCCGCGCGACGACCCGCCGGACGTTCGTGTCGACGACCGGCGCCCGCTGCCCGTAGGCGAACGCGGCGACGGCACGCGCGGTGTAGGCGCCGATCCCGGGCAACGCGAGCAGGGTGTCCACATCGGACGGAACGACGTCGCCGTGCTCGGCCGCGATCACGCGCGCGGCCTCGTGCAGCCGCAGCGCCCGGCGCGGGTAGCCGAGCTTGCCCCAGGCCCGCACGACCTCGCCCTGACTCGACGCGGCCAGCGCCGAGGGCAGCGGCCAGCGCGCCATCCATTCCTGCCAGATCGGCTGCACCCGGACGACGGGGGTCTGCTGGAGCATGATTTCGCTGACCAGGACGCCCCAGGCCGAGCAGGTGGGCTCGCGCCACGGGAGATCCCGGCCGTGCGCGGAGAACCAGTCGAGCAGTACGTCAGCGTCCACAGCCACGCCGGGAGGCTACTTCACCGCGGAGAGGCGCTCGCGGGCCACTTCGCCCGGCGACGGCATGGCGGCGATTTCCACGGCGAGCGCGCGGGCCGCGTCGCGGCAGGAGGCGGCCTTCCCGGCCTGTTCGGTGACGGCGTCGGCGCTCAGCTCGCCGGGCAGCAGACGCAGTGCGGCACCCGCGGCGAGGAGCGCCTCGGCGTTGGCGAACTGGTCCGCACCCTGCGGCAGGACCAGTTGCGGCACGCCCGCGGCGAGCGCGCCCAGCGTCGTGTCGCTGCCGCCGTGGTGGACGACCAGGTCGGCGTGCGGTACCACGGCCGCCTGCGGCACCCAGGCGGACAGCGTGACGTGGTCCGGCACGCCGCCGAGCTCCTCGGGACGCACTCGCCCGGTGGCCACCACGACGGGCACGCCGAGTGCTGCCAGTCCCCGGATCGCGGTCTGGAGCACCTCCGGCGTGCCGAAGGCGGTGCCGAGCGTCAGGTAGACCAGCGGCCGCCGGAACTCGCCCGGCTCGGCGAAGGGCACGGGACGCAGGGGGATCCGGTCCGCGGTCGCGAGGAAGCCCGCCTCCTGCAGGGATGGCGGGCAGATGTCGAGGTGCACGCCGCCGGCGGGGCGCGCGAACCCGATGTCGTCCGGGAACATCCGGCCGAACCCGTGCCAGAGCGACGGGATCCCCGCGCGCCGCGCGGCCACCGCCACCTCCGGGAGGCCCCACCCGTGCACGACCAGGTCCGGCCGCAACCGGGCCAGGTCCGGTTCGAGGTCTTCGGCGTAGATCTCGTAGAACGAGTCCGCGGGCCGGAACGGGTTCAGCCCGAGCCGGCGCAGCGGCGCGTGGACGTGCTCACCGGCGGCGAAGTGCACCTCGTGCCCGATGTCCCGCGCCGCGGTCGCGAGCGGGATCATCGGGTACGTGTGGCCGGCGGACGCGAGCCCGGCGAAGAGAATGCGCATGCTGTTCCCATCCGGATGTCGGCATCATCTGAATGGGAACGATAGCGGCTGCTACTCGACCTCGGTGAGCTTCCCGGTCTTCACGTCGTAGACGAACCCGCGGACGTTCTCGGCGTGCGGCAGGTAAGGACTCCGCCGCACCCGTTGCATCGACCGCCGGACGCTGGACTCGACGTCGCGGAACGCCTCGACCGACCACGTCGGCCGCAGTCCCGTCTCGCTCTCCAGCTCGTCCTTGAAGTCGTCCTCGGTGATCGTCGCAACGCCACAGCCGGTGTGCTGGACGATGATCACCCCGGTGGTGCCGAGCTTGCGTTGGGAAAGCGCGAGCGAGCGGATCACGTCGTCGGTCACCACGCCGCCCGCGTTGCGCAGGACGTGGGCCTCGCCCAGGTCGAGGCCGAAGAGGTCGGCCGCCCGGATGCGGGCGTCCATGCAGGTCAGCACGGCCACCTGCAGCGACGGCGGCGCCGGCCGCTCGGTGGGTGTCACTTCCCCCAGTTGCTGGTTGCGCTTGAGCAGTACGTCGATCGAGGTCATCGGTCACCTTCCGGCCAGTGGCCCCGCGGTGCGGGCGTACCCCACCATTTTCCCCGGCCGGTGCGCGATCGAGCAATGCACTTCGGGCAATGTCACGGGCTCAGCCGCCGAACCAGGGCTCCTCGACGGTCCGCGGCGGCGCCGACGTCCGTCCGATGCGCAGCTCGGTCGGCAGGGTGATCGTCTTGGGCGCGCTCCGCTCGCCCGAGCTGAGCAGCAGCCGCCCGGCCATCTTGCCCTTCTCGAGCACCGGCTGGTGGACCGTGGTGAGCCCGATCCGCTCGGCTTCGGCGATGCCGTCGAAGCCGGTGACGGTGAGGTCCTGCGGCACCCGCAGCCCGCGTCGCTCGGCCTCGGCCATGGCGCCGAGCGCGAGGATGTCCGAGGTGCAGATCACGGCCGTGATCTGCGGGTACGCGTCCAGCAGCTGGCGGGCCGCGGACGCGCCGTCGTCCACCGTGTGGTCGAACCGCTCGACCACCGGGACGCCCGCCCAGTCGACGCCTGCCGCCGAGAACGCCACCGCGAGCGCCTCCAGCCGGGTGCGCTGGACGTGGAAGTGCGCGCCGCTCTGCCGCGTCGCGGAGACGAAGTCGTCGTTGCGCTCGCGGGCCAGCCGCATGCAGATCACGCCGACCTGCCGGTGGCCCAGGGAAACCAGGTGCTCGGCGATCTTGCCGACGGCCGCCGCGTCATCCGGGCCGACGCGGTCGACGCTCTCGAGGGTCGGCTGGTCGATGATCACCGTCGGCACCGGCCGCTCCAGCACGGCGGCCAGGTGCGGGTCGTCGTCCGGCACGGAGTAGACGACGAAGCCGTCGACACCCGCGCGGTGCACCGCGGCGACGTCTTCGCGGCCCGGGCTGGCCGGCACCAGGTGCAGCCCGACGCTGGCGTCTTCGCAGGCCAGCGCCAGTCCTTCGAGGACGCCGACGGCGGCGGGGTCGCGGAAGGCGTACGAGAGGTTTTCGGTGAGCAGCAGTCCGACCGCGCCCGCCTTGCGCGTGCGCAGGGAGCGGGCGACCGGGTCGGGACCGGGGTAGCCGAGGCGGCGCGCGGTCTCGAGGACGCGGCGGCGCAGTTCCGGGGACAGCTGGTCCGGCCGGTTGTAGGCGTTGGACACTGTGGTCCTGGACACACCGAGCTCCGCCGCGAGCGACGCCAGCGTCGCCTGCCTCCGGGTGCGAATAGGACGTCCCATCAGCAAACCGTAACGGTTCAGATCGAATTCATGAAGAGACACCCCGCGTGGTCGATGTCTCGATCCGCACGCGCCCTTCGGCGCGTACACCAACCGGGGATTGGATGGCCAGGAAGTCATCCGGATGGGGTAAGGTGAATCTGACAACGGTTTCCATTAGCAATCATGCATGTCCAGGAGTGTTCTCGATGAGTTCCCGTCTTACGAGGAGCGCGCTCGCCGCCGCTTCGGCCCTGACCGTGCTGGCCGTTGCCGCGTGCTCCAGCAGCGACCAGCCCTCGACCGGGTCCGGGAGCGCCAGCAACGCCGCCGCGCAGCCCGCCTCGGCGGGCAAGATCAAGGTCGTCGCCTCGACCGACGTCTGGGGCAGCGTCGTCAGCGCCGTCGGCGGCGACAAGGTCGAGGTCAAGTCGATCATCCACGACCCGTCGGCCGACCCGCACTCGTACGAGACGACCGCGGACGACGCCCTCGCCGCGAAGGGCGCGCAGCTGCTGCTGTCCAATGGCGGCGGGTACGACGAGTTCTTCGGCAAGCTCACCGAGCAGGCGAGCAGCGCGAAGAAGCTCGTCGCCTACGACATCGCCGCGACCGGCGACGAGAACGAGCACGTCTGGTACGACCTGCCGGGCGTCGACAAGGTGGCCGACCAGGTCGCGGCGCAGCTCGGCGAACTCCAGCCGGCGGCGAAGCAGCAGTTCAGCGACAACGCGACCGCGTTCAAGGCGAAGGTCGACGCGCTCGAGAAGCGGCTCGAAGAGCTGGGGGCCGCCCACCCGGGCACGAAGGTCGTCGTCACCGAGCCGGTCGCGCACTACCTGCTGGCGAGCGCGAAGATCACCGACGCGACGCCCAAGGCGTTCTCGGACGCGGTGGAGAACGACACCGACGTCCCGGCCGACGCCGTCAGCGCGTACAAGCAGCTCATCGCGACCAAGCAGGTCAAGGCGCTGATCAACAACGAGCAGACGGTGACGCCGCTGACCCAGGACGTCGTCAAGCAGGCGAAGGAGACCGGGATCGGCGTGGTCGGCGTGACCGAAACGCTCCCGGCGGGTGTGGCGGACTACATTGGCTGGATGACCGGGGAAGTCGACGAGCTGGCTGGGGCGTTGAAGTAACCATGTCGCCCGCATCCGACGACGTACGCCCCGCGGTCCGGGTCCGCGGGGCGGGGCTCGCGTTCGGCCCCCGCACCCTCTGGTCGGGGCTGGACCTCGTCGTCGAGCCGGGTGAGTTCCTCGCCGTGCTCGGCCCGAACGGCTCCGGCAAGAGCAGCTTCCTCAAGGCGCTGCTCGGCATGCAGGACCTGTCCGCGGGCACGGTCGAGATCGCGGGAGGCCGTCCCGGTGGCGCGAACCGCAAGGTCGGCTACATCCCGCAGCAGCGCGCGATCGACGAGTCGCTGACGCTGCGCGGCGTCGACCTGGTGGGGCTGGGCCTCGACGGGCACCGCTGGGGTTTCGGGCTGGCCGGCATGGCGGCACGCCGTCGTCAGGTCGCATCGGCGATCGACGCGGTGGGGGCGGCTCGCTACGCGAAGCAGCCGGTCGGCCGGTTGTCCGGTGGCGAGCAGCAGCGGCTGCGGGTGGCGCAGGCACTGGTCGGCGACCCCGAGGTGCTGCTGTGCGACGAGCCACTGCTGTCGCTCGACCTGGCGCACCAGCGCGCGATCAGCGAGCTGATCGATTCCCGGCGGCGCGGTGACGGCACGGCGGTGCTGTTCGTGACCCACGAGATCAACCCGGTGCTGCCCTTCGTCGACCGCGTGCTGTACCTGGTCAACGGCCAGTTCCGGATCGGCAAACCGGACGAGGTCATGACGACCGAAACCCTGTCGCAGCTGTACGGCACCCGGGTCGAGGTGCTCAAGGTCGGCGGCCAGATCCACATCGCGGGCGCGCAGAGCGCGTTGTGCGAGGCGGAGCCGCACCACCACGAACACGACGTCGAAGAGCAAGTGGGCTGAGTCTTGGATCTGTTCGACTTCGGCAAGACCTGGGAGCTGATCACCGAGCTCGACGGCGTCCAGACGGCGTTGCTGGCGGCGGCGATCCTCGGCCTGGTGGCCGGCGTGCTCGGCCCGCTGATCGTGATGCGGCGGATGTCGTTCGCGGTGCACGGGACGTCCGAGCTGGCGTTCACCGGCGGCGCGGCGGCCCTGTTGCTCGGGATCGGCGTCGAGTACGGCGCCCTGATCGGCGCGGTGGTGGCGGCGCTGCTGCTGGGCATCCTGGGCGCCCGCGACGCCGACCGCGACTCGGTGATCGGCGTGATCCTGTCCTTCGGGCTGGGCATGGGCGTGCTGTTCCTGTCGTTCTACAAAGGACGGTCCGGGAACAAGTTCGGGATCCTCACGGGACAGATCATCACGATCGACTCGACGAACCTG
Organism: Amycolatopsis sp. lyj-346; assembly: GCF_046548975.1. Lineage (NCBI taxonomy): Bacteria > Bacillati > Actinomycetota > Actinomycetes > Pseudonocardiales > Pseudonocardiaceae > Amycolatopsis > Amycolatopsis sp. lyj-346. The sequence continues at coordinate 357,351 of NZ_JAJPWT010000001.1, read as the reverse complement.
ACGTTGTTCGTGGTGTCGTCGGCGGTGGTGCTGGCGGTGTTGGCGGTGGTGTACCGGCCGTTGCTGTTTGCGTCGGTGGACCGGAACGTCGCCGTGGCGCGCGGAGTGCCCGTCAAGACCCTGACCGTGGTTTTCGCCCTTTTGGTGGGTATTTCGACCGCGTTGAGCGTGAAGGTCGTCGGCTCGCTGCTGGTGGTGGCCCTGATGGTGACGCCCGCGGCCGCCGCGGCCCGCGTGACGGCGTCCCCGTGGAAGGCGACGGTGCTGGCGGTGGTCTTCGCCGAGGTGTCGGCGATCGGCGGGATCGTGCTGTCCCTGGCGCCCGGTCTGCCGGTGAGCGCCTTCGTGACGGCGATTTCCTTCCTGATCTACGTGGTCTGCCGGGTGATCGCCTGGCAGCGCGACCGCCGCACCCGAGTCCGCGCGGTAGACCCGGCCCCAGACCTCATCGCAGCGGCCTAGACCCGCCACTTTCCCTAGGAAAGATGCATCCAGAGGTGCTTCAGACGCATCTTTCCTAGGGAAAGTGACTGTGCGAGTGCAAAGCTAGCCGAGCATCAGCAGGACTTGGAGTTCGCCGACGACGAAGCCGATCACGCCGCCGACGGCGATCAGCTTCCACTCGTCCTGGCGGAACGCCGGCCGCAGCAGGCCCTCGAACTCCAGCGGCGTCAGTGCCAGCATCCGCTGCTCGATCACCTTCGCGACGTCCATCGCTTCGGTGAGGTACCCCTCCGCGTACCGGGCCGTGTCCGGCAGCTGCTCCAGTGCCTTGCGGGCCGCCGCGTGCTTCATCTCGCGCAGGCGCGTGCCGCCCACCGTCCAGGCCAGCGGCATCTGCGCGTCGACCGTCTCCGACACCAGGTGCTCCACCCGGGCGGCCAGCCGGTCCGCGCGGGGGCCCCGCAGGATCGCGTCCAGCAGGTTCCGGACCGTCAGGACCTCGTTCGCGATCAGCTCGCCGTACTGCCGCGCCACCTCGGCCCGGCGGCGCTGGAACTTGCCCTGGAAGATCACCCGTCCCACGCGCACCGGCTCGCGTGGGACGAAGATCAGCTTGATCGCCAGCCAGTCGGTGCACAGCCCGATGACGCCACCGAAGATCGGCAGCACCCACGGCTCGCGCGTGAACGCCCACACGATCGTCTGCACGAGACCCAGCCCGAACCCGAAGTAGACGCCCATCCGCGCGATGAACGCCATCTCCGGGCGGGACGTTTCGCGGATCAGCCGGACCAGCAGCTTCTTGTCCCGCGTCAGCCGCTGGACCGTCATGTGCTGGACGTCGAGCACCTCGTCGAGGTTTTCGCGGACGTCGTCGAGGAACTCCCGCACCAGCCGCGGCGCCGACGCCTGGACCTGCTTGATCAGCATCTCCTGCGCGAGCGTCGGCATGACCTCCCACAGCCGCGGGTGGTGCTCGGCCAGCACCTCGCGCGCGATGTGGTCGACCGCGCGCAGCAGCGGCTGCTCCAGCTCGCTCGTGATGATCACCGGGTCGATCCGGCCCAGGACTTCGCGCAGGTCCAGCAGGTTCGCCGTCAGCAGCTCGGTCGCGACCGCGGCCATCCGGCCGCCGTGCTTCGGGACGACGCCCTGCCAGCCGAGCAGCGGCGGGATCCCGATGAACTCCAGCGGCTTGAACATCATCTCGATGGCGACGCGCTTGGTGACGTACCCGATCAGTGCCGCGACGAACGGCATTGCCGCGTAGAGCGGCCAATGCCGGGCGAGGTCGTCCAGGACAGCGTCCATTCCGGCCTCCCCTCGCGATCCCGAGATCGAAACCGTACCGGCTACCCGAGCAGGGCGAGCACCTGCAGTTCCCCGACGAGCCCGCCGATGACCGCGCCGACGGCGATGAGCTTCCACTCGTCCTGGCGGAACGCCGGCCGCAGCAGCTGCTCGAACTCGAGCGCGCTCAGCTTCTTCATCCGGTCGACGATCGTGTTGCGCACGTCCAGGGCGTTGATCGCGTAGTCCTCGGCGTGCCGGATCGTCTCCGGGACGCGTTCCGCGGCCTTCGCGGCCGCCGTCTGCTTCATCTCCTGGAACCGTTTCGTGCCGACGGCCATGGCGACGAACGGCTTGACGACACTGGCCTGCGCGTCGATCGTCTTCTGCACCTCGCGGGTGATCATCGCGAACAGCCGGTCGGACTTCGGGCCGCGCAGCACCGCTTCCAGGAGGTTCGGGATGGTGATGATCTCGCGCGCGATCATGTCGCCGTAGTCGGCAGCCACCTGGTCGCGGCGCTTCTGGAAGACGCCCTGCCAGGTGTCGATGCCGAAGAACCGGCGCGGCTCGCGCGGCAGGAAGATCATCTTGAGGGCCAGCCAGTCGGTGAGCCAGCCGATGCCGATGCCGAACAGCGGCAGCACGATCGGCGACTTCGTCAGCGCCCACACCACGAGCTGGACGCAGCCGAGCGCGAACCCGAACCAGATGCCGGAGCGGGCGATGAACCGCATCTCGGGCCGCGAGATGTCCCGGATCAGCCGGTTCAGCAGCGCCTTGTCGCGGACCAGGTTCGTCACGACCATGTGCTTGAGGTCGAGGACGTCCTCGATGTTGTCCGCGATCTCCCGCATGATCTTGGTGATCGCCTTCGGCGCCTCGGCCTGGACGCGCTTGAGCAGCAGCTGCTGCGCGCTGTTGGGCAGGACTTCCCACAGCCGCGGCTGGTAGGTCTCCATCACCTCGCGGGTGACGTCTTCGACGACCCGCAGCAGCGGCTGCTCGATCTCCTTCGCCACCTCCGCCGGGTCGAGCCGGGCGAAGATCTCCTTCGGGTCGACGAGGTTGGTCGTCAGCATCTCGGTGGCGGTGGCGGCCATGCGCTCGGCGTTCGCCGGCAGCACGCCCTGCCAGCCGAGGAACGGCCGGATGCCGACGAATTCGACCGGCCGGAACATCATCTCGATGGCGACGCGCTTGGTGACGTAGCCGATCAGCGCCGCGATGACCGGCATGGTGACGTACACCTGCCAGTGCGTGCCGAAGTCCACGCGCGCACGGTATCGGCACCGGATCAGTGCAGCAGGAGGAGCACCTGCAGTTCACCCACCAGGCCACCGATGACCGCGCCGACGGCGATGAGCTTCCACTCGTCCTGCTTGAAGGCAGGCCGGAGGATGCCTTCGAACTCGAGCGGGGTCAGCTGCCGCATCTTCGTGACGATCGTGTTCCGGACGTCGAGCGCGCCGGTGGCGTAGCTCTCGACGTGCTTCACCGTTTCGGGGAGGAATTCGATCGCTTTGGCGGCTGCCGCGCGCTTCATCTCCTGGTACTGCCGGCCGCCGATGGTCAGGGCGACCAGCGGCTTGGCGATGCTCGCCTGCGCGTCGATCGTGCGCTGGACCTCGCGGGTGACCATGGCGAACAGCTTGTCGGCGCGCGGCCCGGTGAGCACGGCCTCCATCACGTTCCGCACGGTGAGCACCTCTTCGGCGATGAGCGCGCCGTAATCGGCGGCGACCTCCTGGCGGCGCTTCTGGAACATGCCCTGCCAGCGGAAGACACCGAACCCACGGGGCTCGCGCGGGTAGAAGATCATCTTGAGGGCGAGCCAGTCTGTGACGAAGCCCGTGACGAAACCGAAGGCCGGCATGATCAGCGGCTCTTTCGTCAGCGCCCAGGCGACGAACTGGACGAGCCCGATCACGAACCCGAAACAGATCCCCGAGCGCGCGATGAACCGGAATTCGGGCGCGGCGACCTCGCGGATCAGCCGGCAGGTGAGCGACTTGTCCCGGACCATGGCGTTGATCAGCATGTCGTCGACGTCGAGGACGTCGTCGATGTTGGCCGAGACCTCCCGCAGCAGCCGCTTGACGACGGCCGGCGCCTGCGCCCGGACCTGGTCGACGAGCAGCCGTTGCGCCCGCGCCGGCAGCATTTCCCAGAGCCGCGGCTGGTGGGTCTCCATCACCTCGCGCGTGACCTCCTCGACGGCCTTCAGCAGGGGAGGCCCGAGCTCTTTGACCATTTCTTCCGGATCGAGCCTGGCGAAGATCTCTTTCGGGTCGACGAGGTTGCGGGTCAGCAGGTCGACGGCGGTGGTGGCCATGCGCCGCGCGTTCGCCGGGATGACGCCCTGCCAGCCGAAGGGCTTGATGCCGGCGAACTCCAGGGGCCGGAACATCATCTCGATGGCGACGCGCTTGGTGACGTAGCCGATCAGGGCGGCGATGAGCGGCATGGTGGCGTAGACGTGCCAGTGCGCCCCGATGTCCGCGAGGACCGCCTGTGTGTCCAAAGTGAACCCCTCACGTCGCGGCTCAGAATGCCATGCGTTACCGGGGGTTCCAATATCCGTGATGCATCCTTTTGGCGGTACGCGTCGAAGGTCCCTTGCTCATTAAGGTGGCCCGATGGCCGCGCCTGAGAAGCCCCAGTCCGCCCCGAAGACCGCCCAGTTCGCCGTGAGTGTCCGCGGCTACAACCAGCGTCAGGTCGACGAGCGTCTCGCCGAGCTGACCAAGGAGCTGCGCGAGACGTCCCGCAACCGCGACGACGCCGTCGCGACGACCTCGGACCTGACGAAGGCCCTCGCGTACGCGCAGAAGGAGCTGGCCGAGACGAAGGCCGCCCTGGCCAGGATGAGCTCGAGCCCGTCCGGCGCCGGCGCGATGGCCGAGCGCGTCCGGATGATGATGCAGCTCGCCGAGGAGGAGATCGCGGACCTGAAGTCGGCCGCCGAGGCCGACGCGGCTTCGACCCGCGACCAGGCGGACAAGTACGCGCACGAGACCCGCCGCACGGCCGACAAGCTGGCCAAGGACGCGGAGGAAGAGCGCGCCCGGTTGCAGTCGGAGGCCAGGGCCGAGATCGAGAAGCTGAACGCGGCGGCGGGAGCGAGGCGGGTCGAGCTGGCGGCGGCGGCCGAGCGCACCCGCAAGGAAGCGGACGCGGCGGCGGAGGCGGCAGCGGCGGCGGCCCGCGAGGAAGCGGACCGCAAGGCGGCGGACGAGCTGGCGGCCCGGAAGAAGGCCTTCGAGGAGGAGTTCGCGCGCAAGAAGCAGGAGACGGAGGCAGCGCTGGATTCGGCTCGGGCGTCGCAGGCTTCGGCGGAGCAGAACCGGAAACTGGCCCTGGACCTGCGGGCAAAGGTGGCCGAGCGAATCGCGGCGACGGACGTGGCAGTGAAGGAAGCCATGCGGCTGCTGGCGCCGGTGGAGGAGCCTGTCCCGGCGGAGAAGACCGCCACGGTCGGGGACCGCAAGCCGGCGCCCGCTCCTTCGGCGAAGTCACCGGCGGCTTCTGCTGCCCCGGGTGCTTCCGCTGCTCCGGCGAAGGCTGCTCCGGCGAAGGCTTAGAAGCCGGCTCCCTCGGCGAAATCTTCGGCTGCTCCGGCGGCTCCAGCGAGGGCTTGGTTATCCACATCGGCTCCGGTTGTCCACAGATTTCGGAAGCGACCGTTTTTGCAGGCCAGGGCCGGTAGACTGGACTTGGGACGCCCCCCGGGAGGGTGGGGGCCTGTGTGGGGCGGGGCCGGCACACCGCCGAAGCCGGCGCGATCCGGCTGCATGACCCGACGCCCCGGCAACCGTGGGCCTCTCCCGGACGGGGAGGTGGCCGGCACTCGGGGGTGGCTGGCAGGCTGCACAGCAGTTGCCGATCACCCACGAGACGGGACCTGTGCATGATCCTCGAGACCGAGCGGGCCGCCGTGTGTGCCTATGCGCGCCGGATGGTCGGTGATGGCCTGGTCGTCGGCACCTCCGGCAACGTCTCCCTGCGGGCCGGGGACCTGGTCGCCGTCACGCCCACCGGGGTGGCCTACTCGAGCCTCACCCCCGCCGACATCGCCGTCGTCGATCTCGGGGGGCAGGTCGTTGACGGCTCGCTCCGGCCGACCAGTGAACTGCCGATGCACCTGTCCGTGTACTGGGACGTTCGTGACCCGGACGGGGAGCCCGTGACCGCCGTCGTGCACACGCACTCGCCGCACGCCACCGCTGTCTCGACGCTCGTGCGGGAGGTTCCGCCCGTCCACTACATCGTCGCCACCATCGGGCCTTCGGTGCGCGTCGCGCGCTACGCCACCTACGGCACGCCGGAGCTCGCTTCCGCCGTGCTGGAGGCGCTCGAAGGGCGCCGTGGCTGTCTGATGGCCAACCACGGCACCCTCACCTACGGCGACGGCCTCGAGGCCGCCTACCACCGCGCCCAGCAGCTCGAATGGGCCTGCCGCGTGTGGCTGCTCGCGCAGAGCGCCGGCCGCCCCAGCCTGCTGCCGCCGCCCGAGGTCGCCAACGTCGTCGAACGGCTGCGGAGCTACGGGCAGGGCTAAGAAGCGACCGCGTCCAGCAGCTCGGCCACCGTCGGGTCGTCGACCGCCTCCTTGATGCACTGCCACAGCTGCAGGTTCGCCGTCGCCCAGCGCGAGTACGTCGCGGCCGCCTCCGGGTTGTAGAAGTAATAGCCCTCGTCGTGGACGTCGCACTGCTCGCCGACGATCTTGTGCGCGAGCTCGCGCAGGCTCAGGCCGTTCTCGCGCAGGTACCGGTGCGCCAGCACCACCGGTGTCACCGGCAGCGCCTTGAACAACGTGTCCGCGTCGCTCAAGGCCTGTGCTTCCAGGGAAATTTCCCGGCCGCGGGTGGCCATTTCCGCTTCGTCGACGATCTCGTCGACCCACCGCGCGATCCGCGGCGGGACGCCGCATTCGGCGAGGATTTCCAGCCGCAGGCTCCGGCCCGCCGCGGCGGGCGAGTTCCGGAGCACCAGGTAGTTCACGTCGTGCACCAGGGCGGCCACTTCCACCACCGCTTCGTCGGCCCCGTTGTGCCGGGCGAAGCCGGCCGCCTTCGCGCGGACGAAACTCACGTGGTGCCAGCCGTGGAACTGCAACCGGTCGGCGTACTGCCGGCAGAGCCGGTGGACCCTTTCTTCAACGGCACCGACGACGGCGTGGTCGATCGAACTTTCCTGCGTGCGCATACACCTCTCCCATCCCGGCCGTGGTGTTCAGACGGGTGGAGTAATGGTAAGCGCCGCTGACGCCGGTGTGTAGCTAGATGCGGTCGGCCAATTCCCCCAATCGGACCTCGACCGGAACGTGACGATGACCGATTCCGCTGGCCGGGTCGAAAGACAGGCTGAAACTGCTCACGGGGCGTGATTTCACGAGGAAAGTCATCGTTCCGTCGGCGGCTTCGGGGATCCGGTGGAATTCGTCGGCCAGCATGGTGGCGCACGCACCGGCCGCGCAGCGCGTCCGGCGGCGCAACCGCGCGGACGCGATCAGCCCGGTCCCGGCGTCGATCGTCGTTTCGTACCTTTCGTGCAGGTAGTCACCACGGAGGAGCGTGGTGCAGAAGTGGTACCTGTGGTTGTGCACGGAATCCGCGTACCCCTCCCGCCAGTCCTGCTGCGCCTTGTATTCGTGCAGCCAGAAGGAAAACGGGTCGGCCGGCGAATCGAGCAGGCACCAGGCGAAGTGGGTGGTCGTTTCGCGTGACGAGCGCAGGACCTTGGTGGCCTGCGCCGCGGAGAGCGCGCGGAGCTGCGTGCGCAGCTCTTCCCGCAACCCGGGCTGGGCGGCCCACGGCCGGAACCAGCCGTCGATCGTGCGCCACTCCGAGGCGAGCGGGAACCTGGCCGTGCGCAGGCGCGTGGCCAGTTCGGAAAGGGGGGACAGGCGGGTGAGCAAGGTCAGCTCCCTAGCTCGGCGACTGCGGAGAACTCCGCGCGGAAGGCGTGGAACTTGGCCTCCAGTTCGCGGAACTGCTCCTCGGACAACGGGGATCCGGTGATCTTTTCGAACAGCGCCAGGAAATCCGTCCGCGTCGTCGCGGACGTGATGCGGAAGTGGCGGCCGGTCCGGGACTGCGAGACGCGCACGAATTCTGCGCGTTCCATGTTGTAGAGGAAGGAACCTTCGGTGAATCGCAGGGACCGCGGGTACAGCTTCGTGGCGCCGCGGACGTCGCTGTAGAGCGACACCCACACGCTGTCGTCGAACATTTCGAGCCGGTCCAGCGGCGGGTCGGCGACCACGGTGATGTCGACCGACGCGCAGCGGCTGCGCGCCAGGAAGAGGCCGACGAGCCCGATCCGGATCTCTTCGTCGAGCCGGGTCTGGATGCGTTCGTAGTCGACGTCGGCCGCCTCGCGGCGCAGCAGGTAGCGGGCGCGCCCGCTGATCGAACTCGCGTCGCGCGGGTCGGCGATGACCGCGCGCAGTTCCCGCTCGGTGCGGGAAAGCAGCAGCCGAGCGGCCGCGTGCCGCCCGGAAAAGCCGCGGAAGAAGTACTGCCGAGTCGCGTCGAGGTCGGCCATCAGCGCGCGGTTGAACGCGGGGTCGGGATCGGTCGTCGCCTCGAACACGTCGGTGGGGAAGAACTCCTTGTTCAGCGCGCGGTATTCGGCGCTCAGGTCCTCCAGCGCGCGCCGGCTTTCCTCGATCACCGGTGTCACGAGCGCCTTCTGCGACGCGCTGGCGGTGATCAGTGTCTGCCCGAAACCGACGATCGCGGAGATCAGGGTGCCGGTGCCGAGCGACGTCACCAGGTTCTTCCCGGTGCCGGGGTCCATCAGGCCGGCGATCCACAGGCTCAGGCCGGCGACCACGACGAGCACCGTGAGGAGCAGGCTCGTCCTGGTCCAGAAGATCTCTTGCAGTGGGGTACGGCGGAGGCGTCCGCCAGCCGCGGCCACGTGCTTCACCTCCCTCGAGCCACCCGAACGGACGTATGCGTAAAGTGTCTGTTCGAGCGCGGGGAGTCACTTTACGCGCCTACTGGGGCGCGCGAAATAAGAAGTTCGGGGGACAGGACTGACGGACAGGCGTCACTCTCGGCAATAATTCACCGAGTCGATCAGTTTCCCGAAAATGTGGGAAAACCATGATCAAAGCGTGCGTGGCAGGTCCTTTTCGTACCAACCGGGGCCCGGCTCGGCGGTCATCAGGAAATCCACCACGACCGGCGCGGGTGCCGGGTGGATCTCCGGGTGATCGCGCTCGCCGCGGGCGGGGTCGACCGGCCAGGCCAGTTTTTCCGCATCGAGCGAAAACTCGCCACCGGCGCCGGTGCGGTTGCCGCGGGCGTCGAGCCGGGACCACTTGCCGTGCAGGTACACGGCATTCAGCCCGTGCAGCGCGGAGAGTTCCTGGTAGCAGAATCCGGCCGGAATCCCTTGTGCCCGCAGCAAAGCGGCGAGCAGGTGGGCTTTGGCGTGGCAGATCCCGACGCGCTCGCGAAGGACGTCCGACGCCCGCCAGGTGACCCTCGGGTCACCGGCGTCCATGACGTGCTCGACCTCGTCCCGGACGAAGAGGAAGGCGGTTTTCGCGGCTTCCACGGGATCATCGCCGGCGAGCCGCCAACTGTCGGCCAGTGCCCGGATCGACGGGTGCTCGTGATCGACGACGGTGTCGGCGGCGAGGTAGTCGCTCGGCCGATCGGACGTGGGCGTTGGCGCGCAACTCATCCACGCATCCTGACAGGCTGGGCCATTCAGGCGAGACCGGTTTTCGGGGGTGGTGACGCTTCGCGTTCGTCAATCACGGAACGTAAAAGTCGGGTGGGAAGCCGGTCCAGCGCAGCTCGGCGGGGAGGTGACTCAGGTCGTTGAAGGTCAGCAGCGCCGCGGGGCGTCCCGGCGAGTAGCGGATGACGGTCAGGCCGGCGTGGGCGTGGGTGAGGGTGAGCCACCGCCACGGCGGCGCGTCCTGCGACGCGCGAACGAGCCAGCCGACGAGGAAGTTGTGCGTGACGAGCACTTCGTACCGCGGCTCGCTGCCCGGCACGGGCCCGCTGAACCGCCGTTCGGCTTCGGCGGCCAGGTCTTCGTCGGACGGCGGGAACTGGCGGGCGAAGGCCAGCAGGAGGTCGCCGGAGGTCTCCGGGAGCTCCTCGCGCTTCGGCGTGTACGGGACGAAGTCGTCGGCCGCTTTGTCGACCTGGACGGGGACGCTTGGGAGCTGATCGGCGATGAGGTGGGCGGTCCGGGTGGCGCGCGGGAGGGGGCCGTGGTGGATCGACGTGACCGGGACGTCGCGGAGGCGGCGTCCGAGGAGGACGGCTTGTCGTTGGCCGGCTTCGGTGAGTCTTCCGTCCGGTCCCGCCTCGGCGTGGCGGGTGAGGAAGAGGTACCGCGTGGTCAGCACGGGGCCAGGCTTTCACGCTTGGGCCGTTCGGGTGAGCGGGTTGAGCGAATCCGTCCGGGCCTGGCTCAGCCGACGGGCACGAGGGTGCCTTCGGGGCGCTGGCCCGGGGCGAACTGGGCGACCAGCCGGATCGGTGCGGGATGCGGTGACAGGACCAGCGAGGCGAACGGGGTGATCGTGTGCTCGCGGCCGCTGTTCGTCTGGAGGTGGACGCTGACGTGGACGTTGCGGTCGGCCGGGATTTCGAAGGACACCGAGCCCCAGGAAACGATGTACTGGCGGCCGTCGATGCTGGCTATCGGCGCGTAGGCGCGGACCGTGTGGCCGAGGTGGGGGATCTCGACGGTGAGCAGGCGGCGGGGGCCGTCGTGGTTGTCCACGTAGGGGATTACGCCGGGGACCTTGGACAGGTCGGTCATTCTCTGGGGTTCCTTGTTCGGACGGTGCGGTTCCCCCGCCGGCCCGGACACCGGATTGTTCAGCGGCCGCTGATGCGGCTGTCTATCGGGTCCGCAGGGGGGTGGTGGGTTGTTTCGTGTGGTCGTTCGTGTGTGGTTAGAACTGGTAGTACAAGGTACGGAACGGCCCTCGACCTGCGGTTCGTTGCCTAGATCATGCTGCCAGGCCGTCATCAGGCCGTGCAGGGGGCTCCGCCGGACGCCGAGCACGTTGTCGACGGCCCGACGGGTCCGATCCTTGCTCGACGGCACGAGGTGCGTGTACGTCCGAAGCACCTGGGTCGTGACTCCAGGCGTCCGGCAGATCCTCGTGACCCTAGGCCACTCCCCAACGACTGCAGTCGTTGGCCGCAGCACTGAAATCACTTGCCTAAGACTCCAGTTGTAGATCGTGATCTTGCTGCGGCTGCGACGGGGCTCTCTGACGGGGCTTTGTCTGTGGCTGGCCAGGCGCTAGGTTGCGGTCGTGATCACTGGCGCGGTGCCGGAGGCTGTTCAGCGTGTGGTCCTTGTCGAGGAGGTGCTCCCACCGCAGCCGCTACCGTCGCCAAGCAGCCCTTCAACCATGAAGATCACGATCTGCGGCTGGAGTACTAACGAGTCGCTGAGCCGGTGGAGCGGGCATCCTATCGATGTCACCCAAGCGGTGGGTTGTTACCGTCCACGGCCAACCAGTAACGCCGTATCGATCGGATGCGACCTTCAAGAGTCGAGTGTCGTCGAACGTCAGGTGTCGAGTATGGGCTCCCCAGCTGCAGCCGCATTAGAAACGCGCGATGATTTGCTATCTTATGGTCGGGGAAACGCGATTATACTGTTCGCTCTACAATTGCGATTCAGTATCGATGATATCGACGCTGTGGCTGCGGCGTCGGTAACCGACGGGTCAAACGACAAGAAGTGCGACGTTGTTTACGTCGATCGGGGCGAAGGTCGTGTGGTAGTTGCGCAGGGGTACGCTACGAATAGGTCTTCTGGTCAAGAGGCGCCCGCAAATAAGGCGTCTGACCTGAATACAGGAGTGAACTGGCTCCTGGCGGCCGATCTCGATACTCTGCCCGAACAACTTCAATCAGCGGCGATCGAGGTTCGCTCTGCGCTTCAGGCGGGGGAAATATCGGATTTTCAGATTTGGTACTGCCACAATATGAAAGAGTCGAAGAATGTTGCTGCCGAGCTAAATCAAGTGGTCGCCGCTGCCGACAGTTTGCTAAAACGCTATTTTCCGGCGGCAAATCTGGCGGTGTCGGCCGAAGAGATCGGAAAAAGCAAGCTCGAAGACATATATTCTCGCTCTGGCAGTACGATCCTGGTGACAGATGAATTCGTCCTCGATGTCGACGGCGGTTTCGAGGCGAATGGATCCGACTGGTCCGCATTCTGCACTTCAGTAAATGGTCGATGGCTTCAGCAACTTTGGCGGGATCATCAGGCTGATTTGACATCTCCGAATGTTCGAGAATACCTCGGTATCGTGAGAACTGAGGCAAATATCAACAATGGAATGAAAAGTACCGCCACGCGAGAACCTGATCGCTTTTGGATTTACAACAATGGTCTCACTATTCTTGTTAATGACTATCAAGTTAATCGCAGAAAGAATGGCTGGAAGCTGAAGATTTCGGGTATTGGGATCGTAAATGGTGCACAGACGACTGGGTCAATAGGCACTCTGCTGGAGGGGCAGTCAGAGCGGCTTGATGATTTGCAAATTATGGCTCGATTTGTTCGCTGTCAAAATGCTCAAGTTCTATCGGATATTGTCAAGTACAACAATACTCAAAACAAAGTTGAGGCTGCTGACTTCAGAAGTAAGGATCAAACTCAAGATCGTCTACGTGCAGAATTTGACGAGATCCCGGATGCGGACTATCGAGGTGGTCGACGAGGTGGAGTTCGTGACGCCATATCTCGCAGAAAGTTCTTGTTGCCTGACCGTGCGGTCGCCCAATGCTTGGCAGCATTTCACGGAAAACCAAATCTTGCCTACAATCAAACTAGAAGAATCTGGGAAGAAAACAAGGTATACGCTGAAACGTTTAGTGACCAGGTGTCAGCCAGGCATATAGTATTCGCATACTCGCTAATGCGGGCAATCGAGGATAAGAAAAAAGAGCTAGTCCTGCTTCCGGCAGAGGGTCGTACTCAGCACCAAGATCGACAACTGGAGTACCTCAGGCGCCGCGGTTCTATTACCTTGTTTGTTTCGGCTGTAGCCGAGTGCCTTGAAACTATCCTCGATGCTCCGCTGCCGAATCGATATCAGCTGCGCTTCCGGGCAAATCTTAGTCCTGCTGAAGGGATGTTGCACTGGCGAAAGCTTTTGAACTCACTCTTTCCGTTTGTTAATCAACTTAGCGGCGCGGTCGACAACAACCTGCAGAGACAGGATCGCGTGACTGGAGCCCTTGGTCTATTTCAATCTATGGTAGAATCGACAGTTGAAGCAAACAGGGCACAATTTACCCAATTCGCTAAACTGGTGGCAACCACTTGACCTTCAGTGTTGTAGGTGGCTTGCCGGTGAGACTCCCGGGGAGCGCCATTTAATGTACGCCCGTTCGAAATTTAGGATCTATCGAACGGGGTAGGGGTATACCGTTCTGTAGCTTCCGATCTGCGTCCGGATGCTCGACGACTCCAATCATGTCCAGGTAATTGTCTCTGAGATGCGGAGAGATGGTTCCCTGAGTCGGACGTCTACTGACTCACGCGTGGACTCCTCGAAGATATGCGTGCGCAGCAGCTTGTCCGCGAATGACGTGCTCCGCTTCGCACCAGTTGGATCCTTGTACTGCATCGGCAGCGCGTCCCGATGCAGTACATCCGGACTTCTCAAGGCGCACCGCCGGAGGCGGCACACCGGTCACCTTGCGTTGGCGGGCTCCGGCCCGTCCGACACGGACGGCCTGCCACGCCGCTCCGGCCGCCGGTCGCGGGCCGAGCCCGCCGAGCGCAGCCGAGTACAGCGCGCCGCCGAGAGACCCCTCGGCTCCAGAAGGCCAGCGCGGGGCAGTTGGCCGGCTACTCGACGTTCTGTCACCAACCCCACCCGACCCGAACGACGGCCGCTGAGGATGGCTGCGTATCGGGACGATGGGGGAGGAGTGGTCGAGGCCGCTCAGGCCGTCTCTAGGCCGTCCGACGACAGGCACCGGCGAGAAGTCCGGAGAACCGCAGGTAGAAGAAGGCGATTCAAGCCATCAAGGCGCCACCCGTCCAGGGAGCGGCGTCAGAACTGGTAGTACAGGAAGGGGCTGAACGTTCCTGTTGCGATCAGGATTGCCGCGTACAGGAGGCCTACCGTCATCACTCCGATGCGCAGGGCCGTTGCCGGGCGGCTGCGGGAGGACTCCAGCAAGGGGCCCGTCACCGGGTGGGCCGGGAGCAGGAACACGGCCAGTGCCGCCAGGAGGAGGACCAGGCGCTGGTTCGTGAAGGCCTGCTCCACGCTTGCTCCCAGTCCTTCGAAGTCGGGGATCAGCATGTGGCCGAGCATGGACAGGGCGTGGCCGATGTCCGGGGAGCGGAAGAACACCCAGCCGATCACCACCAGCAGCATGGTCAGGGTCCTGCGGAGGTAACGCTTCCAGCGCTGGGGTGGGTCCAGGTCCAAGCCGAACCGGCGCTCGATCACCAGGAGGGCTCCGTGGTAACAGCCCCACACCAGGAACGTCCACTGGGCTCCGTGCCAGAAGCCCGTCAGGACGAACACTATGCACAGGTTCCGGTACGTGCGCGCCGCTCCTTGGCGGTTGCCGCCCAGGGGGATGTACACGTAGTCGCGGAACCAGCGGCTCAAGCTCATGTGCCAGCGGCGCCAGAACTCCGTGATCGTCACCGCGGAATACGGTCTCGCGAAGTTCTCCGGGAGGCGGAAGCCCAGCATGCGGCCGAGGCCGATGGCCATGTCCGAATAGCCCGAGAAGTCGAAGAACAGCTGGAGGGTGTAGGCGATCGCGCCGAGCCAGGCCGTGGCGAACGTCATCTGGTCCGGGGGGACCTTGAAACACGCGTCGACCAGTGGGCCCAGCGAATCCGCGATGATCGCCTTCTTGCACAGCCCGAGCGCGAACCGGGGGAAGCCCGCCGCGATGTCGTCCAGGCGGTGTGACCGCTGCTGGGGGAGCTGGTCGGCGATCTCGCGGTACCGGACGATCGGGCCGGCCACCAGCTGCGGGAACATCGCGATGTACGCCGTGAACGCCACCGGGTCGCGCAGGGCCTGGCGCTCGCCCCGGTAGATGTCGACCACGTACGAGATGTGGTGGAACGTGTAGAAGGAGATCCCGATCGGGACCACCAGGCTCGCCACCGGCACGCTGCCGCCGAACCAGTGCGCCACCGCCGCGATCTGCTGCGTCGCGAACCCCGCGTACTTCCAGATCAGCAGCACCGCGACGTCCAGCGACACCACCGCGATGAGGATGCGCCGCCGCCGGACGCCGTTGACGTCCCACGGGCTCGGGGCCAGCAGCGGCCCGGCCAGGAAGTTGACCACCATGCAGCCGAGCAGCAGGAGCACGAAGCCGCCGGCGCCGATCGTGTAGAACAGCAGGCTGGCGACCGCGATGATGCCGTTTCGCCAGCTCCGCGGGCACACCAGCACGGCGATGAGCACCGCCGGCATGAAGTACCACAGGAAGAGTGGCGAAACGAACGACATCGGTGGTCAGGTCCCCTCGGGTTTATCCGAGGGTGACCTTAACCCGAGTGGGTGGTGCCTGGTCGCGAAGGTGCCCGGCCTGACGGCCGCGGAGCGTCCTCAGACCCGGCCGGCGGCACGGCGGCGCCGCGCCACCTCGGCGAGCAGGACGCCCGCCGCCACGGAGGCGTTGAGGGACTCCACGCCCGCCGCCATCGGGATCGACACCGTCGCGTCGCACGACTCGCGCACCAGGCGGGACAGGCCGCGGCCCTCCGAGCCCAGCACGATGACCAGCGGGTCCGCCGCCAGCTCGAGCTCGTCGATGTCCACCGACCCGTCGGCGTCCAGGCCGACCAGCATCAGGCCGTCGTTCGCCCACGCCTTGAGCTGGCGCGTCAGGTTGGTCGCCACCGCGATCGGCAGCTTCGCCGCCGTGCCGGCGCTCGTCCGCCACGCCACCGCCGTCATGCCCGCGCTGCGCCGCTCCGGGAGCAGGACGCCGTGCGCGCCGAACGCGGCCGCCGAGCGGATCACCGCGCCCAGGTTCCGCGGGTCGGTGACGCCGTCGAGCGCGACGAACAGCGGTACCTCGCCCGAGTTGCGGGCCGCCGCCATCAGGTCGTCCGGGTGGGCGTACTCGAACGGCGGGACCTGCAGGCCCAGGCCCTGGTGCACGGCCCGGTTCGTCTTGCGGTCCAGCTCCTCGCGCGGGATCTCCAGGATCGAGATGCCCTTGTCGCCCGCGAGCCGGACGGCGTCGTTCACGCGGTCGTCGATCTCGATGTTCAGCGCGACGTACAGCGCGGTCGCGGGAACATCCGCGCGCAACGCCTCGACCACCGGGTTGCGCCCGGCGATCAGCTCCGGCTTGTCGGCCTTCTTCTGCCGCGCCTGGTCGCGCTTGGTCGCCGCGTTGGACGACCGGTAGGCCTTGTGCCCGGGACGGTCCTCCGCCTTCGGGGTCGGGCCCTTGCCTTCGAGGGCCTTGCGGCGCTGACCGCCCGAGCCGACGACGGCACCCTTCTTGGTGCCCGTCTTGCGGATCGCGCCCTGGCGCCGCGAATTGCCTGCCATGGTGAAAGTTCCTTGCGTAGAAAAGCGGTTCAGTCGGACTTGACAGTCCACTGAGGACCGTTGGGGGTGTCCTCCACCACGATGCCCGCCTGCTGGAGGCGGTCACGGGCGGCGTCCGCGCGGGCGAAGTCCTTCTCGGCCCGGGCCTGCTGGCGCTCGGCCAGCAGCCCCTCGACGATCCGGGACAGGGCTTCCTTGGTGGGCGTGTCGGAACCGCCCGCCTCGGACCAGCGCGCGGACAGCGGGTCGAGGCCGAGCACGTCGGTCATCGCGCGGACGGCCGCGGCGAATTCGAGTGCCTTGGAGGTGTCGCCCGCGTCGAGGGCGGCGTTACCGTCTCGCACCGTGGTGTGGACCACGGCGAACGCCTGCGGGGTGGCGAGGTCGTCGTCGAGCGCGTTCGCGAACGCTTCCGGGACCGTGCCGACCGGCACGTCGCCCGACTGCGCGGCGCGGCGCAGGAACGTCTCGATCCGCCGGTAGCCCTGCGCGGCTTCGGAGACCGCGGTGTCGGAGTACTCGATGGTCGACCGGTAGTGCGGCTGGACCAGGTAGTACCGCAGCTCCGGGGCCCGGTAGCGCTCCAGCATGGCGGGGATCGACACGGTGTTGCCGAGCGACTTCGACATCTTCTCGCCCGACATGGTCACCCACGCGTTGTGCAGCCAGAACCGCGCGAACGCGTCGCCCGCCGCGTTGGACTGGGCGCGCTCGTTCTCGTGGTGCGGGAAGACCAGGTCGATGCCGCCGCCGTGGATGTCGAACTCCGCGCCGAGGTACGCCGTCGCCATCGCCGAGCACTCCAGGTGCCAGCCCGGCCGGCCGTTCCCCCACGGCGTCGGCCACGACGGCTCGCCCGGCTTCGCGCTCTTCCACATGGTGAAGTCGCGCGGGTCGCGCTTGCCGCGGGTCGGCGTCTCGCCCTGCTGGACGTCCTCGAGGACCTGGCCGGAGAGCTTGCCGTAGTCGTCGAACGACTTCACCGAGAAGTAGACGTCGCCGTCCGCGACGTAGCCGTGGCCCGCCTCGATGAGGCGCTCCATCAGCTCGACCATCTGGGTGACGTGCCCGGTCGCGCGCGGGTTGATCGACGGCGGCAGGCAGCCGAGCTGCTCATACGCGGTCTCGAAGGCGCGCTCGTGCGTCGCGCCCCACTCCCACCAGGGCCGCTCGTGCTCGGCGGCCTTGGTCAGGATCTTGTCGTCGATGTCCGTGACGTTGCGGACCAGCAGCACGTCCAGTCCACTGTGGACGAGCCAGCGGCGCAGGACGTCGTAGTTCAGGACGCCGCGGACGTGCCCGATGTGCGGCACGCCCTGCACGGTGGCCCCACACACGTAGATCGACGCCGTTCCGCTACGGACGGGGTGGAACTCCCGTACGCTCCGGGTCGCTGTGTCGAAAAGGTGAAGGGCCACCCTCAAAGGGTACGGGTCGGCGTGAGCCGCGTCGCAGGCGGTCAGGCGACGCCGAACCCGCGCAACGCCGTGAGCAGGGCGTCCGGCCGGTCGGCCGTGGGCAGCGGGTCGACCAGCGCGAACTCGCAGCCCAGTGCGCGGGCGCCGCCGTCGGCCTCCTCGCTGTCGCCGACCATCAGCGTCTCGGTGGCCGGGACGCCGAGGGCCGCGACGGCCTTGCGGAAGATCTCCAGCTCCGGCTTGACCGCGCCGACCTCGAAGGACAGCACGAACTCGTCGACGTGGGCGTCCCAGCCGCGGGCGGTGAAGGCGGGCCGGATGTCGAAGGCGATGTTGCTCAGCACGCCGACCTTCAGCCCCCGCTCGGCGGCGGCTTTCAGCGCGGCTTCGGTGTCCGGGTACGGCGTCCACTGGCTGGGATCGATGAGCCGGTCGTACAGCGCTTTCGCTTGGTCGACGTGCGAGACACCGGACTTCTTGAGCACCTCGAGGTACACCTTCCGGTGCAGGGCGGGGTCGCGGTCCCGGTGGTGCCAGGCGTGCGCGTGCTCGGCGTCCAGCTCGACGACCTGCCCGACCGGGGCGGTCATCCGGCGCATCAGCTCGGCCTGCGCCTCGATGTCGAGCGGCTCGCCGTCGTGGTTGGTCAGTTCGGTGAGCCACGACTCGTCCTGCTCGAGCCGGAAGAGCGTGCCGGAGAAGTCGAACAACACCGCCCTGATCGTCATGGCGTTCAGCCTAGCGAGGACGCGGGCACCGCAGCGGCGCCCGCGACCCGCGTCACGTCACGCGGCGTAGCCGGTGACCTTGTCCGGGACCACGCGCACGACCACGCGGACGACCTCCGGCGGTTCGGTGCGGAAGTCCTTGCCGTCGTACTTGTGGGAGAGCTCGTTGATCAGCTCGCGGCCGCCTTCCTCGGTGATTTCGGCGCGGCCGCGGACCTCGACGTACTTGAGCGGGTCGTCGAGGTCGAAGACGGACAGCGAGACCCGCGGATCGCGCCGCATGTTCCGCTCCTTGAGCCGCCCGCGGACGGTCGCGAAGAGGACGGTGTCGCCGTCCCGCTTGGCCCAGACGACGGAGGTCTGCACCGAGCCGTCGGCGTTGATGGTGGCGAGCACCGGGAAGTTCTTGCCGTCGAAGAGCGCCTTCGTGGCCTCGTTGAAAGTCACACCCATGGTCTGGACCCTATTTCACGTTGCCGGCGATTTTTTCCGCTTTCAGGCGCACGATCACCCGCTGGACGTCGGCGCTCTCGTGCGGCGGGTCCTGGGCGAGGTACTTGTGGCTCAGTGCCCGCGGGAGCGCCTTGCCCGGGTCGGGCGTGAGCGTCACGGTGCCGCGCAGCTGCGTGTGCCGGTAGGGGTTCTCCGCGTCGGTGATCGAGACGCTGATGCGGGGATCACGCCGAAGGTTGCGGACCTTCCGGCGGTCCTCGGTCGCGCTGAAGACGAGCTCGCCGTCGTCGAGGCCGACCCAGACGACGGACGTCTGCGGCCCGCCGTCCGGATCGAGGGTGGCGACCGTGGCGAAGTTCCTGCCGTCGACCAGCGCGCGGACGGCGTCTGGGAGAGTGAGGGGCATATCACGCCGAACCGGAGCGGGCCGGCCCCTATTCCGCTCCCCTTCGCTGGAGGTGACGGACCGCTACTCCGCCGTGAGGAGCAGGGCTGTGGCGAAGGCCGCGATGCCCTCGCCGCGGCCGGTCAGGCCCAAGCCGTCCGACGTGGTGCCGGACACGCTCACCGGGCCGCCCACCGCCGCCGACAGCACCTTCTGCGCCTCGTCGCGCCGCTTGCCCACCCGCGGGGCGTTGCCCACGATCTGGACCGTGGCGTTCGCCACCCGCCAGCCCGCCGCCTCGATCAGGACCCGGACCTCGGCCAGCATGTCGGTGCCGTGCGCGCCGTCCATCCGGGGGTCGCCGGTGCCGAACACCGCGCCGAGGTCGCCGAGGCCCGCGGCCGACAGCAGCGCGTCGCACAGGGCGTGAGCTGCGACGTCGCCGTCCGAGTGGCCGGCGCAGCCGTCCGCGTCCGGCCAGCGCAGCCCCGCCATCCAGCACTCGCGGCCCGCTTCGATCGGGTGGACGTCCACCCCGTTGCCGACCCTCACAGCGTCTCCTCGTTCTTCGGTGCCGCCGCGATCGCCTCGGCCAGTGACAGTTCGAAATCGGTGGTGACGCGCATCGCGTCGGGGTGGCCGGGGACCGTCGCCGCGCCGGCGGGGGCGAGCTCCGGCCGGAACGCCGCGAACGCGTAGCCCACCGGCGTCTGGACCGTGCGCAGCCGCGTCCGGTCCTCCGTGCCGACGATCAGCGACGCCGCGTCGGTCACCTTCACCGTGTCGGCCATCGGCAGCACCGGGACCACCACCGGCGCGCCGTCGCGGACCGCGCTGATCACGTCACGCACCGTTTGCGCAGGAATGAAGGCCCGCAGCGCGTCGTGGAGGAGTACAACTGAATCACGGGTGAGTTCGGGCTCGACGGCGGCGAAGGCCTCCCGGAGCGAGCCGGGTACGACCCGGCAGGCGAGGCCGCGGACGGCCTCGGAAAACGACAGCGCACACCGCTGGGGGGCCGCCACGAGCACCAGATCGATCTCCGGTACGTCGAGCAGCCCCCGCACGGTGTGCGTGAGTAGCGCCTCACCATGGACCGGCGTGAGAGCTGACTCTCCGTCGGAGGCATGATGTGCGACGGTCACGATCGCGACGACGTTCATCGGTACGCGATCGTAGAGGCACCCGCCCGCCCGTCGAGCAGGATGCCTCCGGGCTCAGACCGTCGCGGTTTCCAGAACTTCGTCGAGGAGGACCTCAGCCTTGTCCTCGTCGGTGCCCTCCGCGAGCGCGAGCTCGCTGACCAGAATTTGCCGCGCCTTCGCCAGCATGCGCTTCTCACCGGCTGAAAGTCCGCGGTCCTTCTCTCGCCGCCAGAGGTCGCGCACCACTTCGGCCACCTTGTTCACATCGCCGGAGGCGAGCTTCTCGAGGTTGGCCTTGTACCGACGAGACCAGTTGGTGGGCTCTTCGGTGTGCGGAGCACGCAGAACGTCGAAGACCTTGTCCAGTCCTTCTTGCCCGACGACATCGCGGACGCCGACGATTTCGGCGTTGTCAGCGGGCACGCGAACCGTGAGATCCCCTTGCGCGACCTTGAGGACGAGGTACTTCTTTTCCTCGCCCTTGATCACGCGGGTCTCGATGGCTTCGATGAGTGCGGCACCGTGGTGCGGGTAGACGACGGTCTCTCCGACCTTGAAAACCATGTGTCCTCTGCCCCTTTCGCTGACTCCATCCTAGCACGGGCCGCCGGTGCCCACCTAGCGGGCCGGACTCGTCCTCGCAGGTCAGCGGCCTGGTCGGGGGTTGACAAACGTCGGACCCCCGTGCTCACGCAGGTAGCGGCGAAGCGTTTCGTCACAGGCCGGGAATTCCTTTGTGGACGGTTGATCTTGGTCACCGGGCCCCGGCAACCCACACCCGTTCCGCGGCGGAGATCGACCCCGGCTAGTCTTCGGGGCGACGAGGCCGTGAAAAGGGAAGGACTGCGACGTGAGGCTGCAGAATCGTCGCGTGCTCGGCGCGGGCGTGCTGGCGCTCGGTGCCGCGCTCGCGCTCGCCGGGTGCGGGGCCGGCCAGATCACCCAGACCGACTCGCAGCAGCCCGCGGTCAACGGCACGCACGCCCAGGTCAAGACCATCGACCTGCGCAACGCCGCCGTCCAGTACCCGACGTCGGGCCCGGGCTACGCGGCCGGCGCGACCCCGGCGCTGACCCTGACGATCGTCAACCGCGGCGCGCAGGACGACTCGCTCGTCTCGGTGACGACCGAAGACGGCGGCCAAGCGACCATCGAGGGGTCCAAGACCGTCGTCGCCACGCACTCGCTGGTGATCGGCCCGGACCACGCCGTCGAGTCGACGAACGAGGCGCAGCCCACGTCCTCCGGCGCGCCGTCCTCGTCGCCGTCCGCTCCGACGTCTTCGGGGACGCCGACCGGCAGCAGCTCGGCCACCAACAGCCCGGGCAACAACCTGACCGCCACGGCCACCTCCGAGGTCCCGTCGTCCGGCCCCGCCGCGACGCCGACCGCGCCGGAGAAGGTCGGCCAGGCCACCGTGACGCTGCCCGCGCTGAAGCAGCCGTTCTGGCCCGGCCAGGTCATCAAGGTCACGTTCGTCTTCCAGAACGCCGGACCGGTCACGGTCGACCTGCCGATCGCGGCGCCGGCGCACGTCAAGGAGTAGGTCCCCGGTTTTGTCGGTGGTCGCCGATAGCCTCACGGGGTGAAGAAGGGGACCACCTACCGCTGCGCGAGCTGCGGGTACGAAGCGGCCAAGTGGCTGGGCCGGTGTCCGGAGTGCCAGGAATGGGGCTCGTTCGAGGAGCGCGGAGCGCCGGTCAAGCCGGCGATCCAGCGCGTCGCGGCCGGGGCGCCGAGCGCGCCTGCCCGGCCGATCGGCGAGGTCGACGTCGAAGCGGCGCGCGCCCGCCGCACCGGCGTCCCGGAGCTCGACCGGGTGCTCGGCGGCGGTTTGGTGCCGGGCGCGGTGGTGCTGCTCGCGGGTGAACCGGGGGTCGGCAAGTCGACCCTGCTGCTCGAGGTCGCCTACCAGTGGGCCAAGACGGTCGACCGGTCCCTCTACGTCACCGGCGAGGAGTCCGCGGGCCAGGTCCGGTTGCGCGCCGAGCGCACGGGCAACGTCGACGACCGGATGTACCTGGCCGCCGAGAGCGACCTTTCGGCCATCCTCGGGCACGTCGACGACGTCAAGCCGGGGATGCTGATCGTCGACTCGGTGCAGACCATGGCGTCCCCGCAGGTCGACGGCTCACCCGGCGGGGTGACGCAGGTCCGCGCGGTGACGTCCGGGCTGGTCGCGCTGGCCAAGGAGCGCGGGCTGCCGGTGGTGCTGGTGGGGCACGTCACGAAGGACGGCTCGGTGGCCGGCCCGCGCGTGCTGGAGCACCTGGTGGACGTGGTGCTGCAGTTCGAAGGCGACAAGCACTCGACACTCCGGATGCTCCGCGGCATCAAGAACCGGTTCGGCGCCTCCGACGAAATCGGCTGCTTCGAGCTGCAGGAAGAAGGCATCGTCGGGGTGCCGGACCCGTCGGGGCTGTTCATGAGCCACACGGCCGAGCCGGTGTCCGGCACCGCGATCACCGTCTCGATGGAGGGCAAGCGGCCGCTGCTGGGCGAGGTCCAGGCGCTGGTGTCGGCGACGGCGGCACCCCAGCCGCGGCGCGCGGTCAGCGGCCTCGACTCCGCGCGGGTGGCGATGGTGCTGGCGGTGCTGGAGAAGCGCGGCGGGCTGAAACTCGGCGACAAGGACGTCTACGCGGCCACGGTCGGCGGCATGAAGATCACCGAACCGGGCATCGACCTGGCGCTGGTGCTGGCGCTGACGTCGAGTTTCGAGGACGTCGCCCTTTCGCCGCGGCTCGTGTCGGTGGGCGAGGTCGGGCTGGCGGGCGAAATCCGGCGGGTGCCGAGCGTGGGCCGCCGCCTGGCGGAGGCGGCCCGGCTCGGGTTCACGCACGCGCTGGTCCCACCCGACTCGGGCAAGCCACCCGCCGGGATCAGGGTGCTGGAGGTGGCCAACGTCGCGGACGCGCTGAACGCGGCCGGCCACGCGCGCTGATCAGCCCGATGTCTGCGTGATGGCGAACGAGTACACCGCGGCGGGCTCACCGAGGTTCTCCGGCAACGGCGGCTTCGCCTGCCGCGTGGTCGTCGTGCTGCTCGGCGATGCCTGGGAGGTGGTGGTCAGCGGCACCTCGTTGGATCGGGTGATCATGGGGGCGGGCTGCGCCGCGTCCCAGGCGAGCAGCTGAGCCGTCGCCGGGTCGAGGTACAGCCGCTGGCCGGAGTCCTTGGTGCCGAGGACCGTGGCGGGCCTGCCGTCCGGGGTGAGCCCCGGCAGCGCGAACCCGCCGATGACGTCGCTGAAGGCGTCGGACAGCGCGAACCGGACGTCCTTGGGGACCAGCCCTCCCAGCTCCAGGACGCTGCGCACCATGGTGAGCGATTCGGTGGCGGTGCGCATCCGGCCGTCGTCGCCGGAGTCGCCGGAGTCGACGGTGTCGAACCTCAGCCGTTTGATCAGCTTGTCCCGGTCCGGGGTCAGCGAGGCGATGAAGGCGGCGTCGGGCTTCAACCACTTCTGCAGCGGTGTTTTCCAGTGCGGTTTGGCGGTGCCGCCCGCCGGCGGGTCGCCGATGAACGCGCCGCCCGGGCCGAACTCGTCCTTGGGCGTCAGGTTCACCTGGACGTCCTTGGTCCGGTCCGGGCCGAGGCCCTGCACGACGCCCGTCCACATCGTCCGCCGGTGCCAGAGCCCGGTGGGGTCGGCCGGGATCCACAGCTCCACCTTCTCCTGCACCCAGACCGCCTGCCCGTACATGATCTGGGGCACCCAAGCGAGCTTCTGCGCGTAGCGGAACTCGCCGGGCGCGAGCGGGCGGTCGAGGTCGGCGAGCGCGGCGGGCCGGGACGTCTCCGGCGGGCCCGGTGTCCACCGGGCCGCGACGACGCCGAGCCCGCCGACGAGCGTCACCACGGCCGCGGCCGCGGCCAGCCACCGCCACGCCCCGGCCCGCCGAGGCTCGGCGGGCGGCGCCTCTTCGACGCCGGCCGCCGCGAGCAGGGAAGCGCGGGCGAAGGCGAGTCCGTCGTCTTCGCCGACGTCGTCGTGCAGGTCCGCCAGTGCCGCGTCGAGTTCGGCTTCGGACCAGATCTTCCGGACGTTGTCTTCACGCAAGGTCCTGCACCTCCTCGGGAGCCGGGGCGTTCGTCCTGAGCCAGCGTCTGATCCGGTGCAACCGCGACCGGACGGTACCGGGCGGGATACCGAGGGCCTCGGCGACCTCGGCCGGTTCGAGCCCGGCCCACGAGACGAGCAGCAGCGTGTCGCGATCGGCGGGGTTGAGCCGGGCCAGCGCGCCGGCCAGCTGCGCGGCGCGCACCTGGGCGTCGACCTGCTCGGCGACGCGGCCGTCGTGGCCGGCGTGGCTGGCTTCCCCGGTCCGCGCGAGCCGGGCGGTGGCCTGCAGCCCGCGCAGTTCGGACCGCACGTGGTGGCGCAGCAGGTTGGTGGCGATGCCGTAGAGCCACGACCGGGCGGTGCCCAGCTCGGGCCGGTAGCTCTCCCGCCGCCGCAACGCGACCAGGAAGGTCTCGGCGACGAGGTCGTTCGCCGGTTCGGCCCCGACGCGGCGGGCCAGGTAGCGCCGCAGCTGCGCGGCGTGGGCGTCGAAGAGCCGCCCGAACGCCGGCCCGGGCTCGGGTCCGCCCAGGTCCGGGCGGTCGTGCTCCCAGAGCTCCGAACCCTCGTGGATCACCTGCATGCCCCCAGTTGCCCGCAGCCTTCGCGAGCGTTCACGGGGTGAACCTACCTTCGTCGTGGTCCGTCCGGGGGCGGGTGAGGGACAACTGCCGGATTCTGCCGAGATCATCCTCGGGTGAGGTGCTGGCCAACCGGCGCCGCAACTGGGGAAGGATCGTCATGCGCAGATTCCGCCTTGGCTTCGTCACGCTCGTGGCCGCCATGGGGCTCGTCGCCCTGCCCGCCGTGGCCCAGGCCACCACCGAAGCCGTTCTCACCATCCAGTACCAGGTTCAGGAAACCGGGTACTGGTGCGGGCCCGCCGCCACGCGGATCGCCATGTCCGCGCGCACCTCGAACCTGCCGAGCCAGGCCACCCTGGCCGCCCAGCTCGGCACCACCACCAACGGCACCGACTGGATCGGGCAGGTCACCGGCGTTCTCAACCGGGATCTCGGCACCTCCTGGTACGAGACCAAGGAGATGCCGAACGACCCGCCGACGCAGGCCCAGCGCGACCTCCTGTGGCGCGACATCGTGCTGGACATCAACAACGGCTACCCGATCGTCGCCAACATCGTCGCGCCCGCGAACAACCACCCGCCGGGCTACCCGAACTACACGATCTACCACTACTTCACCGTCATCGGCTACGACAGCTCCGACATGACCGTCAAGATCGCCGACCCGGCGAACTTCGGCGGGAACCAGATCTACTGGCTGACCTTCAACCAGCTCGCGACGCTGATCCCGCCGAAGGGCTACTCCGCCTAGACGCCCAGCAGTCCCCAGTAGACCGCCCACGGGACGAACACCACGCCACCGGCCAGCGGGACGCCGATCCGGAGGCTGCGGTGCCGCCACCACGCCACCGCCGTGGCGATGGTGGCGGCCACCGCGCCCAGCGACAGCAGCTGCAGCGCCGGCCACGGCAGCGGACGGCCGGCGACGACCGGCCCCAGCCCCTTGCCCATGCTCGTCTGGATCACCACGTCGACGACCAGGAACCCGAGCACGGCGAGCAGCCCGGTCGCCGTCAGCCAGCGGGCCTGCCGGGCCGCGGGACCGCGCCGGAACAGCGGGTACCAGGCGAACGCCACCAGCAGGAACGCCAGCACGGCGAGCTGCAGCCACGTCGATTCGTACCAGGCGAGCGGCGGCACGGCCGTGCTCGGCCGGTCCTGCGCCGGCGGCGCGTCGGCCGTCGACGTGGTGGGCGGGTTGTTCACCCAGGCGCCCACCAGTTCGAGGTAGCCGGGTGCGTACCCGGGCAGCTTGTCGAAGCCGTCCGTGGTCCGCCGCAGCTGGTGCTGCGCGTCCGGGAAGACGCGCAACGTGTGGTGCGCCACCGATTCCCGGAAGATCCGCACCGCTTCTCCCGGCGGCGTCAGGATGTCCTTCGCGCCCCAGACCCCGAGCACCGGCTGACGCAGGCTCTTCAGCACCGGCACCGGGTCGTAGTACGCCTCCGGGAAGACCCCGCCGCCGACGAGCTGGCGCATCATCGTCGACGACGCCATCCGCACGATCGAGCCGTCCATTTTCAGGCGCCGCAACTGGTTTTCGATCGCCCACGCCTGCTGCCGCGACGGCTCGACGCCGTTCGCGCCCAGCGTCACGACGAAAGCGACGTCCGACGAACGCGAAGCCGCCAGCGGCGCCACCCAGCCGCCTTCGCTCAGCCCCCAGACGCCGACCCGTGCCGGATCGACCTCGGCTCGCTTGCGCAGCACCGAAACCGCCGCCAGCGCGTCGTCCGCCAGCGTCGAGTAGGACCGTTCGAACTGGGAATAGCCCTCGGTGCGCTTGTCGTAGATGAGCGTCGCGATACCTTGCCGCGCAAAGGCTTCCGCCTGATCGCGGTAGTCGTCCCGGCCGTGTTCCCCCGAGCCGTGGACCATCACCAAGCCCGGCAGTTTCGTGCCACCGGGTGGCGCGACGACGGTGCCGTGCAAGGTCACCCCGCCGTTCTGGAACGTCACGTCGTCGTTGGTCACGGAAGCCGCCGACGCCGGTGGCGCCAGCGCCGTGACCGCCAGGATCACCCCGGCCAGCAGAACCCCTCTTCGCATGGAAAACCCCCTGGTGTCATGTCATTCCCCTGGATCCGGGAACGCGAGCCAGCGCACGAGCACGCGCCGCGCTTCCGGTGACCGGTCGCCTTCGGTTCGCCAGTACCGGCGGAACAGCTCCATGTATTCCTGCCAGAGCTGCTGCAGCTCCTCTTCGGTGAGCCACGTGGCGCCACGCGCGAAGAGCAGCGCGTCCGGCCAGCCGCCGGGCAGCTGTTCGCGCTGTTCCGCGAACCGGTTGAGCTTTTCGAGGTCGTCCTCGAACCCCTGCCGCTGCATGTCGTCGAACAGCACCCGGGATTCGGCGCTCTGCTCACTGCGGCGCGGCCAGCGGATGTCCCGCGGCCGCGTCCGCCACCACCGTTCCTTGCCCCGCGCGAGCTCCGGGACGTCCTCGACGAACCCGAACCGGGCCAGTTCCCGCAGGTGGTAACTGGTCGCGCCGGTGTTCTCGCCCAGCGCTTGGGCGAGCTTCGTGGCTGTCGCCGGGCCGGCCGACAAGACGCCGAGTATCCGGCGGCGCAGCGGGTGCGTGACGGCCTTGAGGGCGTCCGGATCGAGCTCTTCCGGTGGTGGAGCGCTGGTCATGGCCCCACCGTAGCCGTGCAAAGAAGATTGTGCAAAGAAATCTTTGCAACTCGGGGCAGGCCGGTGCCCGGCCGTCACCTGTCTAAAATGGATCCGGACTCACCAGATGGGGTGGTCGCTGTACTTCCTGAGCGTCTGCACGGACGGCCGCACGTAGCACAGCCCGGCCAGCAGCCCCGTGGTGGCGAAGGCGAGCGTCGCGAACGTCGTCAGCAGGTCGGGTGCCTGCAGGTCGCGGGTGTCGTTCCAGACCCGGAACACGATCGGCACCGCGAACGAGCCGAGGATCAGCGCCAGCGTCAGGACGTACGTGAACAGCAGCGCACTGCGGGTCGCCGCGGCGCTGGCCACCACCAGGTAGTTGCCGCGGAGGCAGCGGCGGCACGTCAGCACCAGTACCGCGAGCGCCACCACGCCCACCGGCGGCAGCACCGCGGCCGCCTTGCCGAGGAGCGTGTCCGGGAAGGCGTGGCCGTGCACGATGCCCTGCAGGTACGTCGTGAGGCCGAAGAGCAGCACCATCCCGGCGATCATCGAGCAGCCGACCACCACCGAACCCCAGCGCACCCGGTCGGCGAAGCGGGGCGGCAACGGTACGAACTCGACCTGCCCGAAGGTTCCCTGCACCCGGCTCACCTCCAGAACGCTCCGAAGGCCACCATAAGGGCACTGGGTGCCGTCATGGTGGCCTTCGGGGGGCTTTCGGACCGAAAGGGCTAACTCGCCGCCAGCAAGTTGGCGCACCGGATGAGCCCGATGTGGGAATACGCCTGCGGGTGGTTGCCGAGCGAGCGTTCCGCGATCGGGTCGTACTGCTCCGGCAGCAGGCCGGTCGGGCCGGCCGCCGCGACGATCTGGTCGAACAGCTCTTGCGCCTCGGTGCGCCGCCCGGTGAGCAGGTACGCCTCGATCAGCCACGCCGCGCAGATGTGGAAGCCGCCCTCGCCGCCCGGCAGGCCGTCGTCGCGGCGGTAGCGGTACACAGTGGACCCACTGCGCAGCTCCGCCTCGATCGCGGTCACCGTGTGCTGGAAGCGCTCGTCGGCCGGGTCGATCAGCCCGGTGAGCCCGACGAACAGCGAGGCCGCGTCGAGGTCCGTGCCGTCGTAGGCCGTGGTGAACGCCTGGACCTCGTCGTTCCAGCCGTGCGTGAGGACGTCGTGCTTGATCTCCTCGCGCAGGCCGTGCCAGTTGCCCGGGATCTCCCGGCCGTACTGCTCGCCCAGCTTGATCGCGCGGTCGATGGTCACCCAGCACATGACCCGCGAGTAGACCCGGTGGCGCGGCACGTGCCGTTCCTCCCAGATCCCGTGGTCCGGCTCGTTCCAGCGCCGAGTCACGGCTTCCGCCATGGCGCGCACCATCTGCCAGTCCTCGTCGCGCAGCTCGTGCCGTGCCGACGCGAGCGTCTGCACGAGCTCGACGACCGGGCCGAAGACGTCCAGCTGCACCTGGTGGTTCGCCAGGTTGCCGACGCGAACCGGGCGGGAACCGGCATAACCGGGCAGCGACTCGATGACCGCTTCGGCGCCGATGACGCTGCCGGCGAGGGTGTACAGCGGGTGCAGCCGCTCCGGGCCCGCCAGCGTGGCCAGCACGCCGTGCAGCCACCGCAGGTAACCCTCGGCCTCCTCGATCGAGCCGAGGTGCACGAGCTCCCGCACGGTCATCGCGGCGTCGCGGATCCAGCAGTAGCGGTAGTCCCAGTTGCGGACGCCGCCGATCTCCTCGGGCAGCGACGACGTCGCCGCCGCCAGCACGCCGCCGGTGTCGGTGTTGACCAGCCCGCGCAGCGTCAGCGCCGAGCGCAGCACCAGGTCGGTCTGCACGGTCGGGAGCTGCAGCTTCGACGTCCACTCGCTCCAGTAGCGGCCCGCGCGGTCCCGGCGTTCCACTTCGGACAGTTCGTGCGGGCCGAGGTCCGTGGTGCCGCAGCGCAGCTCCAGCACGACCGGCTGGGTCGGCGTCGGCTGCACCAGCGCGGCCGCGGTGTCGTGCAGGCCGTCGGAGGTGATGGTCCACTCCACCCCCGGCGAGTACAGCACGAACGGCTCCGACGTGCCGAGCACCCGCACGCCGCCCTCGGTGACCTCCAGCTTCACCGGCACGCCGCCGAACTCGGGCCGCGGCGCGAACCGGACGCTCGCCGCCGCCTCGCCCGAGATCACGCGCACGAGGTCCGTGCGGTGCGGCGCGCTCTCCGGCTCGAGGTAGTCGGTGACGAGCAGGCGCGACCAGCGCGTCTCGACCGTCATCGTGTTCGGCAGGTAGCGCTGGCCGAGCGGGAGGCCGTTGCGGTGCGGCTTGATGGAGAAGTGGCCGGCCGCTTCGCCGCCGAGCAGGTCGGCGAACACCGCGGGCGCGTCCGGCCCGGGGTGGCAGAGCCAGGTCAGCTTGGCGTCCGGGGTCAGCAGCGCGACCGAACGCTCGTTGGCCAGCATCGACAGCCGCTCGATCGGCGGGGCGGACTCGCCGTAGAGCCAGTTGCGGCGTTCCTCGAGGAGGAAGCCGAGCACCAGCGCGACGTCCACGGTGTCGGGCACGCGGAACGCGGCGAGGGTCTCGCCGTCGCCGACCTTGATGCCCAGGTCGGGGCCGGACAGCCGCGCGAAGGCCTTCTCGTCGGTGACGTCGTCACCGAGGAAGATCGCCGCCGTGGCGCCCACCTGGTGGCGCAGGATGTCCAGTGCGCGGCCTTTGTCCGTTTGGACGACCGCCAGCTCGACCACCTCCTTGCCGTCGGTGGTCGACACGCCATCCCACGTGGACGGTCCGGAGTGGACGGCCGCGAGCACGCGGCGGCCCGCCTCGTGCTCGGCGCGGCGCACGTGCACCGCGATGCTGGCCGGTTTGACCTCCAGCGACACGCCCGGGACGTCCAGCACGAGTTGTTCGAGCTCGGACTCCAGCCGCCGGTGCAGCTCCCGCGCCTTCTCGTCGAGGGCGTGGATGAAGCCGATGTCGAACTCCGAGCCGTGGCTGCCGACGAGGTTCACCTCGGACGGCAGCCGGGAGAGCGTGGCCAGGTCGCGCAGGGCGCGGCCGGAGATGACCGCCGTGGTGGTCTCGTGCAGACCGGCGAGCGATCGGAGGGCCCCGACGGACTCCGGCAGCGGACGTGCCTCATCCGGGTTGAGCGTGATGGGTGCCAGCGTGCCGTCGTAGTCGCAGGCGACCAGCAGACGCGGAGAACGGGCGATCTGGACGATCGCGCGCCGTAGCTCGGCAGGCAGGGCCTCGGCAGTCAACACTCCTCCTCAGGAGCTCGTGCATGGTCGGGACTATGTCAGTCGACCGCCTCCGCACCCAAGGCCTGGAGGAAAGAGCGCGCCCATCGGTCAACGTCATGAGTGAGGACCTGGCGACGCATGGCGCGCATCCGGCGACGGCCCTCAGCCGGGTCGAGCGTAATGGCAGCCACTAGTGCGTCCTTCACCCCGTCCAGGTCGTGGGGGTTGACGAGGAATGCGCTAGAGAGCTCCGCGGCCGCACCCGCGAACTCGGAAAGCACCAGCGCACCGCCCAGATCGTGCCGCGTGGCGACGTACTCCTTGC
This sequence comes from Amycolatopsis sp. lyj-346, assembly GCF_046548975.1. Lineage (NCBI taxonomy): Bacteria > Bacillati > Actinomycetota > Actinomycetes > Pseudonocardiales > Pseudonocardiaceae > Amycolatopsis > Amycolatopsis sp. lyj-346. The sequence goes on along the minus strand of NZ_JAJPWT010000001.1, from coordinate 326,083 downwards.
ACACCAGGTTCATGCCGTCGCGCAGCGGCGTCACCACCATGACATCCGCAGCGGAGAAGAAGCCGGCCAGCTCGGTGCGGTCCACGGACTGGTGCAGGTAGTGCACGACCGGGTGGCCGACGCGGGAGAACTCGCCGTTGATCCGCCCGACCATCTGCTCGATCTCGCCGCGCATCCGCTGGTAGTGCTCGACGCGCTCGCGGCTCGGGGTGGCGAGCTGCACGAACGTGACGTCGTCCGGCTGCAGCCTGCCCTCGTGCAGCAGCTCGTGCAGTGCCTGGAGCCGCAGGTCGATGCCCTTGGTGTAGTCGAGCCGGTCGACGCCGAGCAGGACCGTCTTGGGGTTGCCGAGGTCGCGCCGCAGCTGGGCGGCCCGCTCCTGGACGCCCTTGGTGCGCGCGAGGCTGTCGAGCCCGGCGGCGTCGATGGAGATGGGGAAGGCGCCGACGCGGACGGTCCGGTCGCCGACCTGCATGGTGCCCGGGCGCGACCGGACGCCGACCGCGCCGCGCGTCGACTCGAGGCCGATCAGCTGGCGGCACAGCCAGAGGAAGTTCTGCGCCCCGCCGGGGCGGTGGAAGCCGACGAGGTCGGCGCCGGTCAGCCCGCGGATGATCGCGGCGCGCCACGGCATCTGCATGAACAGCTCGACCGGCGGGAACGGGATGTGCAGGAAGAAGCCGATGCGCAGGTCGGGTCTGAGCTCGCGCAGCATCGCCGGCACCAGCTGGAGCTGGTAGTCCTGGATCCACACGGTCGCGCCCGGGGCGGCGACCTCGGCGCTGGCCTGCGCGAACCGGCGGTTCACCTTGACGTAGCTGTTCCACCACGCGCGGTCGAACACGGGGCGCTCGACGACGTCGTGGTAGAGCGGCCAGAGCGTCGCGTTGGAGAAGCCTTCGTAGTAGTCGCGGACTTCGTCGGCGCTCAACGAAACCGGGTGCAGGACGAGGCCGTCGTCGTCGAATTCCTCGACGTCGACGTCGGGCACGCCGGGCCAGCCCACCCAGGCGCCCTTCCTCGATCGCAGGAACGGCTCCAGTGCCGACACCAGCCCGCCCGGGCTGGCCGTCCACCGGCGCTCGCCCTCGGACGTGCGTTCGAGGTCCACCGGTAGCCGGTTCGCCACCACGACGAAATCGGCCTGGTTCGAGTTCTCCTTTTGGTCACTCACAGTTGCTGCTCCTCGCGTCCTGGGTCGCGGCCCCAGAGTGAAACCCTATCGCGTGAGCGATGAACAGTCCGTGACCTCTGGGTTACTCCAAGCTCCGTTCCGTCGGTTCGAGCGGACCAGCCATCCGCGGTCCGGCGAACCGGCGCTCCAGCCTGCCCAGGCCGGTGCGCACCGGCTGGGCGAGCCATTCCCCGAGTACCACGCCCGCTGCCAGGGCAAGCCCGATTGCGACGGCCGTCATGAGCGTCGAGATGTTGCCGCTCGGCTCGACCCCGATCTGGTACAGACCACGGTAGGTCGACAGGCCCGGAAGCAGCGGAGTGATCCCGGACACGGCGACCACCAGCGGCGTGACCCCGAGCCGCCGCGCGAGCACGCCACCGCAGAACCCGACCAGCGTCGCGGCCACCGCGGACGAGCTGACGCCGTCCAGCTTGGCCAGCATCAGCGAGCCGTAGACGGCGGCGCCGATGCCGCCCGCGGCCGCCGCGACCAGCATGGCGCGCACCTTGGAGTAGCTCGCGAGCGCGAAGCAGGCGGCCGCGCCGGCCCCGCCGAGCACGACGAGCGGCAGCTGCTGCGGCGTCGACCCGGTCACTTCGGGCAGCGGGGTGCGCGGCAGGCCGAGCATGACGGCGATCCGCAGGGCGAGCACGACCCCGGCGATCAGGCCCGCCGACATCAGCGCGGTCTCCATGGTGCGGCCGGCGGCGGTGACGTTGTAGCCGGTGATGGCGTCCTGCACGGCCGAGACGGTGGACAGCCCGGACAGCAGCACGGTGACCGCGGCCGCGACGACCAGCGTCGGCTTGTCGGTGGTCAGGACGTTGCTGCTGACGATGACCATGGCCGACAGCGTCGCGATCAGGCCGCCGACCACCTGCTGGAAGAAGAACGGCAGCCCGTAGCGGTTCACGACCCGGCCGACCCGGTCGATGACGCCGCTGATGACGAACGCCACGAGCGCGATGTCGAAGCCGCCACCGAGCAGGATGGTGACGAACGCGGCGACGCCGCCCCAGGACAGCGTCGCGACCCAGCGCGGGTACGGGTGCGGTGCGGAGGTGATCCGCTCCAGCTCGGTCTGGGCCTGCTCGGCGCCCATGTGCCCGCGGACGATCTTGCGGACGAGCTTCTCGGTCTCGGTCAGCCGGGTGTAGTCGAGGCTCCGGCTCCGCACGACGCGCAGCGCGGTGATGGGCGTCAGGTCGGTGCCGCGGTGGCAGGTCACGGTGATCGACGTGAAGATGACGTCGACCTCGCAGTGCGGCAGCCCGAGCGCGCCGGCGATGGCGATGATGGTGGCGGTGACGTCCGACGCGCCGGCCCCGCTGGCCATCTGGACCTCGCCGATGCGCACGCTCAGGTCGAGGACGAAGTTGACGGTGGCCTCGTCGGGCAGCTGCGGCCCCATGGCCTCTTCGGCCTCCACGGCGGGCAGCTCACCGGTGGGCGCTTCGAGGACGTGCCACGGCCTTCTCTTGAGCAGGTTGGGGCGGTGTGCCCGTGGCCGTTGCCGAGGTGGCTCGAGCAGCGGCCATCTGGTTGCCTGGCCCCCGTTGGTGCGCTCGCTGATCTTCATGATCCATCCACCTCCTCGCTCGTTCCCGATGACCATCGACGCCCGCCAGCCGACCGTTGCACGGATCATCCAGTGGCGTCCACCACGTTGCTCCATGGTGGCCGGGACCTGCGGATCCTGCCTCCCGAACCGATCATGGAAGGCGGCCCGATACACTGAGCGCGGCGTCCTGGCGCCAGGCCGGTATAGCTCAGCTGGTAGAGCATCTGTCTTGTAAACAGAAGGTCAGGGGTTCGAGCCCCCTTGCCGGCTCATCCCTGACCAGGGAGTCTCCGACGGTCGGAAACTCCCTGGTCGTGTTCCGCCTCAGGTCCAGTCTCATTCGGTGATCTACGCGGGTACGAGCGCGGCCGCCGGCGGCTCCCTTCGTCGTCTCCCGGCGCCTGCCAGAGCAGCCCACCGAGTTGCGTGGCGATGCCGCGCCGGACCTCGTCGGGCACGTGCTGAAACCGCTGAGCCATCGTGATCTTCGACCAGCCCATCACGTCCATGACGGCTCGCTCACCGACCCAGGAACGTCGCTTGTGGGCGCCGATTCCAGGGACCAAGTACTTACTGATCGCTGTTCGGCAGCAGGTTTGCGTTGATCAACTCGAACTGGCGAACGAACGCCGACCAGGGTGTCGGCTGCCAGTGTGAAGGGACCACCACAAGGGCGAAGACGTAGACGCAAGCCTTTCCGGACTGCCGGACTGCCGGGCAACCGAGAACTCCGTCATCTTCCCTCTGCGGTCGGGCCGCTGGCCCGCATGAACCGGGTGCCCCATTCGAGCAGGTGCGCGGTGAATTCAGGTGGCCCGAGCACCTCGAAGTCTGCGCCGACGTTGCCCAGCGCCTGTGTTGGCCAGTCCAGACTGGTCGAGATCATGGTGAGGTGGCAGCGGTCCTCTCCGGCGGGCTCGACCGTTCCCCACTGGCCGACCATCTGCCGTACCCGCGCCTCGGGTGCATGGACCAGGACCCGGACCGTGTGAGCAGCGGGAGCGCCGACGCTGGTGTGCACGAAGGCCGCCGCGTCCTCGGCGGGCAGCTTGCGCGGCAAGAACCGTGCCCCGGTCGGGCGGGGGTCGGTCAGCCGGTCCAGGCGGAAGCTGCGCCAGTCGTGCCGGGTCAGGTCGTAGGCGACCAGGTACCAGCGTCCGCCCTGCGCGACCAGCCGGTGCGGCTCGACTTCGCGTTCGGTCGGCGCGGCACCTCGTGCCGCGTAACCGAACCGGAGACGTTCCTCGTCCCGGCATGCCTGGGCGACTGCGGTGAGGACGCCGGCCGCGACGATCGGTCCGGCCGAGGCCGGCGAGACAGTCATGGCGCGCAACGCGTCCACTCGTGCGCGCAACCTGGGCGGCAGGACCTGCACGACCTTGGTGAGCGCCCTGACGGCGGCTTCCTCGATGCCGCCGATCCCGCTCTGCGCGGCATCGCCCATGCCGACCGCGAGGGCGACCGCCTCCTCATCGTCCAGCAGCAGCGGCGGCAGGACGGCGCCTGGCGCCAGCTGGTAGCCGCCGTCGGTGCCCCGGGAGGCTTGGACGGGGTACCCCAGCTCGCGCAGCCGGTCGATGTCGCGGCGCAGGGTGCGCTCGGAAACGTCGAGCCGGTCGGCCAGGTCGGGTCCGGTCCAGTGCCGATGGGTCTGCAGGAGCGACAGCAATCGCAGGGCCCGGGAGCTGGTGTTCGCCATGTTTCCATCCTGACAGGACTTCAGGACAAAAAGTGACCGGAAGCCTGTCTAGTGTCCTCCCCGAAGGCCGAAACCGACCGATGGAGACACAACGATGATCACCCGCGAGATCCAGCTGGCCAGCCACGTCACCGGCGTTCCCGGCCTGGAGCACTTCACCGTCGCCGAGGCCGACATCGACGGCGAGGTGCTGGTGCGCACAGAGCAGGTGGGGCTGGCCGCCACCTACCTGGAGCTGATGCGCGCCGACTGCCACCTCCCTGTGCCGGCGTGGCAGCCGGGTCAGCGGGTGGGCGTGGCCGCGATCGGCACCGTCGTCCGCTCAGCCAGTGACGCGCTCCAGGTGGGCGATCTGGTCCAGTCGATGACGGGCTGGAGCGAGTACTCCGCCGGTCCCGCCCGGTCCTACGTCAAACTCGACCGCGACGCGTTCCCCGATCCCGGCTTCCACCTCGGTCAGGGCCCGACCGCCTTCTACGGCATGGCCGACATCGCGGAGGTGGGTGTGGGAGATGTCGTGTTCGTGTCCGGCGCGGCGGGCGGTGTCGGTTCGCTGGCCGGCCAGATCGCCAAGCAGCTCGGCGCCGCGCGGGTGATCGGCAGCGCGGGCAGCGCGGCGAAGGTCGACTACCTGGTCAACGAACTGGGCTTCGACGCCGCGTTCGACTACCACGACGATCCCGCCGCACGGCTGAAGGAACTGGCACCCGAGGGCATCAGCGTGTTCTTCGACGTCGTCAGCGGCGCGCAGTACGACGCCGCGCTCCAGGCGGCACGGCCGGGCGCGCGGTTCGCGCTGTGCGGCTCGCTGTCCAGCCAGCTCGGCGACGCCGCCGAGCGATTCCCGCAACCAGACCGCACCGAAGCGGAACGCAGGGGCGTCGTGCTGTCGCCGTTCTCCTGCTACCACACTCCAGAGCAGATCTCGGCCTGGCACAAGCACTTCCGCGCGTGGCTGGACCAGGGACGGTTCGTTTATCCGCAGACTGTGGTCGAGGGCGCGATCACCGATGTGCCACAGGCGTTTCTGGCCTTGCTCCAGGGCGCCTACCGCGGCAATGTCTCGGTGCGTTTGACGTGAGCACGCTGTCGCTTCGTGTCCTGAACCGCGCCCTGCTGCAGCGACAGTTCCTGCTGGCGCGAACCGAGCACACCCCGCTGGAGGTGATCAGGCGGCTGGTCGCGATGCAGGCTCAGGAGCCGAACTGGCCGTTTGTCGGGCTGTGGAGCCGAATCCGGGAATTCGAGCACGCCGGGCTCACCACCCTGCTGGACGATCGGCGAGTCGTGCGATCGGGTCTGTTGCGCAGTACTCAGCACCTCACCCGGGCCGACGACTTCCGCCGGTTCCGGCCGCTGCTGCAACCGGTGCTCGACCGCACCGCGAGCGCGGCCCACTTCAGCCGCAACAGCGCGGGCCTGGACACCGGCGAGCTGGTGGCAGCCGGCTTGGAGTTCCTCGGCGATCAGGCGATGCCCCGCAGGGAGCTGGCCCGGCGGCTGGCGGAGAGCTACCACGATCGTGACGGACGGATCCTGGCCGGCGAGGTGGAAATGCGGTCCGCGTTGATCCACGATCCGGCCACCGCCGGATGGGGTGCCTGGGGGACCCGGTCGTCCGTGTCGGTCACGGCCGTCGAGGTGGGAGAGCCGGCGAACGCCATGGAGCTGATCCGCCGGTATCTCGCGGCATTCGGACCGGCCAGTGTCAAGGACGTGCAGGCGTGGAGCGGGTTGACCCGGTTGAGCGAGATCGTCGCAAGCATGAGCGGCGAGCTGCGCCGCTACCGGGATCCGCACGGTAAGGAACTGGTCGACCTGGCCGATGCCCAGCTGCCTGACGCCGACACCCCGGCTCCTGTGCGGTTGCTGCCCGCATTCGACAACGCCCTGCTCGGACACGCCGACCGGACCCGGATCATTGCCGACGAGGATCGGAAGCGGATCATGCCCGGCCGGGCGCTGGTCCTGCCTGCGTTCCTGGTCGACGGCCGCGTGCACGGCAGCTGGTCGCTATCCGGCGGGGAGCTGCGGCTGACGCCGTTCCGGCCGCTGACGGTGGACAACCGGGCCGCGCTCGAGGACGAGGCTCACCGCCTGCTGCCGTTCGTGGCCGCGGAAAGGGTGTCCTTCCCCGCCCGACCGTGATCGCCACGGCCAGCCTGATCGAGTCTCGAGCGACACCCGGCATCGACTGCGCTTCCGGCCGGCCACGTACCAATGCAACGAGAGGCGCACTGCGCAGAACCTGCACCTGCGCTCAACAATGGAACGCACTCTCATGCTCGTGGGCGAGCTACCGGCCAGCACCGCCGACCCGCCTGCTGAGGTAGCGGTGCAGCGCGGGCGCGTGCCGGTCGTGGAGCAGGCCGAACGTCCGGACTGCGTCCGGGGCGCCGAGGTCCGGCCGGTCGTCCGTGTCGGTGCCAGCTTTTGGACGCCTTGAGTGCGGGGCCGGCGAAGGCCCCGCACTCACAACGGACTCCACGTCGGCCTGTGCCCGCACACCGATCACGTGGAACCTGACGACGGCCTTCCTGCACCGGTTGTTGCCTGTGTGGAAGCCGCGAGCGTGTCACCGATTTCTACGTGCGGTAACGGAAGCGGATCCGGCCGCGGGTAAGGTCGTACGGGCTCAGCTCCACAAGCACTCGGTCGTACGGCAAGATCTTGATGTAGTTCTTCCGGATCTTCCCGCTGATGTGTGCCAGCACCTTGTGCCCGTTCTCGAGCTCCACCCTGAAGGTGGCGTTGCGCAGGCACTCGACGACAGTGCCCTCGACTTCGATGGCTCCTGCTTTTGCTGCCATATTTCTCGCACTTCTCCGTTCGGTGAGGAATGAATTCCTTGGACGTAGTCGTGATCGGCACGTCTCGGCGCCAAGACCGCCCGGTCGACTCATTCATGTCGGCCGATGCGGGCGGACCGGCACCCCAGCCGACATCTCACGCCACCATGCTGTGCGCCTGCCGGGTGCGCAATCCCACTTGCCGAGGATCTACACCCGATCGACTGGGCTGCCGACCACCACGAGGAGCTGGTCCAATGTGGACTCAACCGTCGTGTTTCGCGCCTGCCAGAGCCAGGTTTCGCTGTCGATCGATCGCTGTGGTCCCACTGAGCAGCGAACCGGCGGCGATGGCCCACAGCACCAGTGCGCCGCCGAATCCGGGCACCAGCCGCCACGCCCACGTGACGCCCGCGGCTCCGAGCACGACGGCCAGGATCGCCACAGCGCAGAGAAGGGCCGACAGCAGGAGGAAGCGGTTGGAACCGAAGAGGCGGGCGAACGGGATGAAGTGCAGACCGACGGCCAGCAGGATCCAGGCCGGGACGGCTTCCGGGAGGTCGAGGACGGCGGAGAGCAGCCGAGAGCCCCCGAAGATCGCTACCACCATGACCGTCACCGCGATGCCGTACCGCTTGCCGAACGGACTGCTCCCGCGATCACCGCCGGACGGAAGGGTCTTGCCTCGGCGGGCGGTCAGGAAGACCCAGCCGAACAGCAGCACCAGGACGACCGCACCCAGGAGCCGGAGCGCGGTTGCCGCGTCGGGTACCGCTGCAACGGCGGAGAACCACCATCCCGCACCGAAGCCGATGCCGATCGACGCGCTGATCGCGAGTGTGACCAGATGCCCTTTGGTGAACTGCTCGTCCGACATTCCGCCCCCAGGTCCGAACCGATTCTCGTGCAGGACGGTACCGGTGGGAGTTTCCGAGACTGGGGCCAGGTCGATCCGGGCGCTACCCGGTGGCGGACGCGCCTCGGGGGTCCACGAGCAGGAGCACCTGCTGCGACAGCGGCGGCCGGAAGCCCGCTCCGGCCTTACGGCCCGCCCCGGTGTCCGGGGCTCGTGGAGTCGGCAACAACCGGAGCTGGTCCGCCGTGCTCAGTGGAGCGCCGCGGTGCCCAGGTCGCGGACCACGTCGGCCAGAGCGCGGATCAGGCCGGTCTCGCCGCCGTCGCGCCACACCAGCGCCCAGCGCAGACCCCAGTCGCGGATCGCCAGGTACACCACGTCCGGCCGCGCGCTGTACCGGGCCACGTGGGCGCCGAGGTTGTGCACGAGACCGCCGGCCGACACGTTGGTGAAGATATCGTCCAGGCTCCCGAACGTCGGGTCGTGGCGCTCCACGGTCCGCCCGCTCGGCGTGTGGAAGGGGGTGAAGGCGTCCACCCAGTAGTCCGGGCTCAGCGGGGCGCGCGGGACGCCGTAGTCGCCGAAAATCTCGATCGACACCGAGTCCTCCTCGGCCAGTTCGTGGTCCGGGGACACCAGCGCCACAGCCGGCTCGGTGCAGATGACCGGTCCCACCGTGAGATCCGCTTCCTCCACCGGCAGCCACGCCACCAGCACGTCGACGTCACCGCGGCGCAGCGGGCCGAACGCGTCGACGAACGGGCTGTGCCTGATCCGCAGGCCCCACTGCGGGTTGCGGGACCGGAACGCCTCCCAGTACGGCGCAGGTCGTACGCGTTGCCCGGCAACATCCCCACCCGCAGTACCGCGGTCGTGCCGCGGGCCGCCATCCTGGCCCGTTCCAGCCCCGCGCGCAGTCCGCGCTGCACAGGCAACAGGTCGGCGCGCAACTGCTCGCCGACCGGGGTCAGCCGGACGCTGCGGCTGGTGCGCTCGAACAGCGCCGCACCGACATCGCGCTCCTGTTTCCTGATCGCCTGGCTGACCCGTGCCTGGGACACGTGCAGGCGTTGGGCGGTCCGTCCGAAGTGGAGCTCCTCCGCCAGCGTCAGGAAGATCTCGATGTCCCTGAGTTCCACACTGCCCACCCGACCCATAACCGCTGTGTTAACCGACGTTGCGGGAAGGGCCGTTGTTCCGCCGCCCCCGGTGATCAACCCTAGTGGGGACAGCTTGGTCGGCGGCATCGAGAGGGATCATGACGAACACCGTGAACTGGGACGAGACGGGCAACTGGACGATGGCAGGCCCCCAGCGGGCTCCGAACCCGCGCCGGATGCGCGACGTGCTGGCCCGGCACGTCGAGATGGGCACCGTGCCCGGTCTGGTCGCCTTGGTGGACCTGGGCAACCAGCCGCACGTCGAGGTGATGGGCAGGCTCCACGCCGATGGCGACGCTCCGATGCGCCGCGACACGGCCTTCCGCATGGCGTCGCTGACCAAGCCGGTCACCGCGGCTGCGGCGATGGCGCTGGTCGAGGAGTGCGTGCTCGGCCTGGACGACCCCGTCGAGACGTGGCTGCCCGAACTGGCCGATCGCCGAGTGCTGACAGGCATCGACGCCGAACTGGACGACACCGTGCCGGTCCGGCGGTCCATCACCGTCCGCGACTTGCTGACCCTCACACCCGGCTTCGGGCTGGTCCTCGCACCGCCGGACACCTACCCGATCCAGCGGGCCGTCGCCGAGCTGGGCATCACCGGCGACGGCACGGCGGCGTGGCCCACCATCGGCCAGGACGAGTGGCTGCGGCGGCTCGGCACGTTGCCGCTGATGTGCCAGCCGGGCGACCGCTGGCAGTACCACATCGGTTCCGACGTGCTGGGGGTCTTGGTCTCGCGGGCGTCGGGCCGGCCGTTCGGGCAGTTCCTGCGGGAGCGCCTGTTCGAGCCGCTGGGCATGGTGGACACCGGGTTCCACACCACAGAGGACCGGCTGCCCACCAGCTACGCCCACGACCCCGTGACCGGCGACCTCACCGTGTGGGACTCGCCTGGCGGCAAGTACAGCCGTCCCCCGGTGTTCGAGGCGGGTGGCGATGGGCTGGTGTCCACCGTGGACGACTACCTGGCGTTCCTTCGGATGCTGCTGGGCATGGGTGTCCACCGGGGTGTGCGCGTGCTGTCCCGTGCCTCGGTCGAGCTGATGACCATGGACCACCTCACGCCGGAGCAGAAGGTGGAGAAGGACTTGTTCGGCGACCACTTCGGCAGGCACGGCGGCTACGGCTTCGGCATGGCGGTGCGCACCCACCGGCGCGACCTGGCATCGGTCGGGCAGTTCGGCTGGGACGGCGGCCTGGGCACCACTGCGTACGCCGATCCGGCGGAAGGGCTGACCGGCATCCTGCTCACCCAGACCGCGCTGGACTCCCCCGCGACCGCGCGCCTGCACCGGGACTTCTGGACCAGCGCCTATCAGGCGCTCGACTGACCGCGGCCGAACCGGATCACCGAGGACAAGGTCCGTGTAAAGGACTGCCGGGTCCTTCAGGGCTGTGGACGTACACGACGTCGCACACGTCCTTGAGCCCTGCCAACGGGGATCGACACCACGGCGCGCGACCGTTCCCGGGGCGCCGAAACTGTCGGTGCCCCGGGCTAGTCTCCCCTGGAAGACCCGACCGGGGAGGAACCATGACCACCACGCACACACTGGCAACACCCGAAGCCGACATCGTCTACGACGTCCACGGCCCGTCGCCCGCCGACAGCCCGCGGCCGCCGTTGCTCATGATCGGGCAGCCGATGACCGCCGAGGGGTTCGGTGCGCTGGCGTCGCACTTCGCCGACCGCACCGTGGTCACCTACGACCCGCGCGGGCTCGGGCGCAGCGTCCGCAAGGACGGGCGGGTCGACCACGTGCCCTCGGTGCAGGCCGAGGACATCCACGCCGTCATCGAGGCACTGGGGGCCGGCGCCGTCGAGGTGTTCGGGAGCAGCGGCGGCGCGGTTGCCGCGCTCGCGCTCGTCACCGCCCACCCCGGTGACGTCAGCACGCTGGTCGCCCACGAGCCGCCGCTCGTCAGGCCGTTGCCGGACGCGGACGCGGCCGAGCGCGCCAGCCGGGCGATGCGGGAGGCCTACCAGGCCAAGGGCTTCGGGGCCGGGATGGCGGCGTTCATCGCGATGACGTCGTGGCCGGGCGAGTTCACCGACGCCTACTTCGCGCTGCCACCGGCGGACCCGGCCCAGTTCGGCCTGCCCACCGAAGACGACGGCCGCCGCGACGACCCGCTGCTGAGCGATCGCTCGGTCGCGGTGCCCGGCTACCGGCTCGACGTCGAGGCGCTGGCCGCGGCGCCGACGCGGATCGTCGTCGCCGTCGGCGAGGAGTCCCGGGAGGTCTTCACCGGACGTGCCGCGATCGCGACGGCCGAACTGCTGGGGCAGGAAGCGACCGTCTTCCCGAGCCACCACGGCGGTTTCCTCGGCGGCGAGTTCGGCTACACCGGCCAGCCGGAAGCCTTCGCCAAGAAACTCCGGGAGGTGCTCGAGGGCTGACCTCCGGTCGACGGCTGCCGCGCGCGCAGCGCCTGACGGCGACGGTCCCTAGTGCGTGCCGGGTTCGGCGGTGGCGGTGGGTCCGGCCGGGCCGGGCGTGTTCGCCGGCGTGTCGGGACCGGCGAGGGCCAGCCCGGCGACCAGCGCGAGCAGGACGACGCACAGGGCCGTGCGGACGAGTGCGGAAACGGAACAGACGACCATCATGGCAAGCTCCTCGGAATTGCCCGATCGATACCGGATCGACGGATTTCGGTCTGCTTCGACGGTGTGTGACGGCGGTGGGGAGCGACAAGCCGTTTCCTGTTGCCTGGCAGGGCTTTCCCGGGTGAACAAGGGATCACTCCGCGAACGCCGGCCGATTCCGGTACGCGGCCTCGCCGAGCACGGCAGGGTTGAGCGTCACCCGGTACGCGTCGGCCTCCGCCCACCAACGCTCCGCCCCCGGCCGGTCCCCGCGGGCGGCCGCCGTGTTGCCCAAGCCGGTCAACGCCCTCGCACGCTCGTACTCGCTGCCCGCGTCGTCGGCCACTTCGGCCGCGCGCCGGTAACCGCGGGACGCCTCCTCCCAGTGGCCCGCGCGGAAGTGCACCCAGGCCTCGCAGCCGGCCGACATCGCCCGGTCGACCGGCAGCTGGGCGAGCCCGCTCGCCTCTTCCGCGGCGGCCAGCGCCTCGGGAAACCGGTCCAGGGCCGCCGAGGCAAGCGCGATACCGCGCAGCGCGATGACCACGTTGCGGGTGCGGCCGGTCCGGCGGTAGACGGCCAGCACCGTCGTCAGCTCGGCCAGGGCAGGCTCGGCCTCGCCGCGGTACAGGCGGGCCCACGCCAGGCTGGACAGCGCGTCGATCGTGCCGCGGTCGTCGCGGGCCAGCTCGAACTGGGCCTGGGCCTGCTGGTGGAACCGGACCGCGGCGTCGGGGCGGCCCGATTCGAGGTGCGCCATGCCCAGGTTGTTGAGGATCATGCCCGCCGCGCTCGGGTCGCCGGCCGCGCGCGCCGCCTCGAGCGCGCGCTCGTGCGTCCGGATCCAGGGCTCGAACAGCTTCTCGCGGAAGAAGAACGCGCGGAGCACGAACGCCAGCTGCCAGCAGCGGTCGTACCGCCGCTGCCGGGCCGCGGAATCGACGATGTCCGCGAGCGTCGGCCACTGCGCGCCCAGCCAGGCGAGTGCGCCGTCGGCGTCCGAGAAGGGCGCGCCTGCCGGGGCCGGCAGGCCGGTGGCCGGGCGGAACCGGTAGGGCTCGGCGAGTTCGTCGGCCGCCACGGTCAGCGCGACGAGGTACTCGACCAGCCGGTGCCCGGCGGCTTCCCGGTCGCCCGGCTCGACCTGGGGAAGCGCGTGCTTCGCCGCGAAGGTCCGCATCAGGTCGTGGAGCTCGAGGTACCCCCGTTCGTCGCGGACGACCAGGTGCGCGTCGTGCAGCCGGTCCACCAGCCGGTCCGCTTCGCCCGGGGCGAGACCCGCGAGCGCTTCGACGGAGCCGGTTTCCGCGGCGGTCGCGGGGTGCAGGGCGAGCAACCCCAGCAACCGCCGCTGGTCGCCGGGCAGTGCCTCGTACGAGACGGCGAACGCGGTCGCGACACTCCGCTCGCCGTCCTCCAGCGCGCCGAGCCGGGTGGTTTCGTCGGCCAGCCGGTCGCGCAGCTTCGCCGCCGTCCAGCCGCCGGCGATGAACCGGGCGGCCACGATCCGCACCGCGAGCGGCAACCGCCCGCAGTGCCGGACGATCTCGGTCGCCACCGCTTCGTCGTCCGGCGCGTGGTCGCCGGCGACGGACCGCAGCAGCCGCACGGCGTCGGCCGCCGGCAGCACCTCGACCGGGAAGTGCCAGGCGTCGTCGAGGGCGGGCAGCCGTCCCCGGCTGGTCACCAGGATCCGCGACGACGTCTCGCCGTCGACGATGGCCCGGATCTGTTCGGCGGACCGGACGTTGTCGAGCACGAGGATCATCCGCCGTCCGCGCAGCTGGTCGCGGACCAGGTTGGCCAGGCCGTCTTCGTCGGCGGGAAGCTGGTCGGCCGAGACGTCCAGCAGCCGCAGCAGCCGGTGCAGGGCCTCACCGGGCGAAAGCTCGACGGCCCCCGGCGTGTGGCCGCGGAGGTCGAAGAACAGGCAGCCGTCCGGAAAGGTGTCCGCGACCTGCCGGGCGGCGGCAACGGCCAGCGCCGTTTTGCCGGCGCCCGCCATCCCGTGCACCACCCCGACCCGGGCGTCGTCCGGGCCCAGCAGCAGGGCGGAAAGCGCTTCGAGTTCCGTTTCCCGGCCGACGAAGTACCGGCCGTTGTCCGGCAGCCCGACGATGCCGCCGGCGCTGTGGCGCGCGGGAAAAGCCGATTCCGCGACGAGGGCGAGCAGTTCTCCGCCGGCCCCCAGTGCCTGGTCGCACGCCTTGGCGAGCTCCCGGTTCGCGCGGGCCTTGCCGTTCTCCACCTTGCTGAGGTAGCCCTTGGTGAAATGGACGGACGCAGCAAGTCCGGTCAGTGACATGCCGACCGACATCCGTCGACGTTTCAATTCCGCTCCAAAGTCCGGCATGGCTCGATCATCCTGTAATCGGCGAACGGGGGGAAGGTCCGCCGGCGGCCCGGGCCCGCCGGCGACGTACTGGTCAGCCCAGCAGGGAGACCAGCTGGCCGAGCACGATGACGAAGTGCGTGTGCATCGCGTTCCCCTTTCCGGATCACCGCCACCGCGGTTTCCCGCAGCGGCTTCTCAGGTTGCCGAAGGATTTCGGCAACCCCAGCTTGACCCGGCGAATTGCCCGGCGAAAGACGTTTCCCGTTGCCCGTCAGGAGAAAGCGCGGACCTGGGTGGTTTCCCTGCCCCGGAAACAGGCGGAAACGGGTGACGCCGTCGTGAGGTGACGAGCAGGTGGGTAGACTTCGCCGCAGCGACCAAGACGGAGGTGGCGGCTTGGCTCAGGAGGCGGCCGAAGCGAAGATCAACGCTCTCTCAACGGAGCTGAAACTGCTTCGCAAGGGGCTCGGCATCCAAGCGAAGACCCTGCCTGCGCACGTCGGGGAGCAGTTGCGCGAAGTGTGCGGTGTGCACGAAGAGGACGCCCCGGGAACGGTTCGCGGCAAGGTGGTCGAAACGCTTCGCCGGTTGATCGAAAAGCTGCCCGAATCGCACCGCCCGACGGCGCGGATCGTCCTGGGTTTCGGCACCGGCGCGAACGAGCGCTACACCCAGCGCCTGGCACTGCTGGGCACGGACGCCGACCGGAACGTGCGCACGATGCAGCGCCGCGCCGACGACGTCATCTACCTGATCGCCGAGGCCGCGTACGGCGCTCCGTGGCCGGACGCGGGTGTTCCGGCCATCAGCGACGACGGCCCGTGGCACACGTCGGCGCTGGCGGTCCGGCTGACCTTGACGGGGGTCGGCGAAGCCGAGGTCTTCGAGACCCGCCGGGTGGTCAGCCACGTCGCCGGGCTCGCCGACGTCGAGCACGCGATCTCCCTCGCCCGGCCGGCCAGCACCACCGGCCCGCCGGACCTCTCGGGCCTCGGCATCGACGTCGTCGCGGGTGGTGAGGTGCATTCCGTGCGGATGGCCGGCTCGTCCCGGGTCGCCTTCAGCCTGCGGCCGCCGCGGCCGCTGGACGCCGGTGACGAGCACGAGTTCTTCTTCCGCATCCGGGTGGACGAGCTGCCGTCGCCGTTCTACTGCTGCACGCCGGAATTCCCGTGCGAGAGCTTCGACCTCAATGTCCGGTTCGACCGGCGGAAGCCACCCCAGCGGGTCTGGCGCATCGACGGGGAGTTCTCCAAGGACGCCCAGGACCCGCTGACCGCGCGCGAGCCGCTTTGCCTCGACAACTCGGGCGAGGTGCACACCGGTTTCCGCGACCTGCGGCCCGCGCGGTCCTACGGCGTGGGCTGGCAGCCCGCTTCTTGAGCCGCCGGCCGCGGCATCGGGCGAGGGCGGAACACGACGGAAGCCGGACAAAACGTGACACGGTCTCCTTCCGGAGACGCCGCCGCCCGGGGCCCCGAAAGCGTTCGCGGGCGCGGGTCCGGACCGGCTGATCAGCGGTGTCCGTGCCATCATCGGGCATGGTCACCCGTGAACCCGAGCTCAACAGCGGGGTGCTGCCCGGGAACGTGCGCGCCGACGACTGGGTCATGTTCGTGCTCGCCGTCGGATCGGCCGGGTTGCTGGGGTTCATGCTGCTCAGCCCGCCCGCTCGGGACGCCGGGCTCGTCATCTTCTACGTCGACTGCGGCATCTGCTCGATCTTCCTCATCGAGTTCCTGTGGCGGTGGCGGAAACGGCGGTGGTCGCGGAAGTTCCTCGTGCGCAACTGGTACGAGCTGTTCGCCATGATCCCGGTCGCGCACCCCGCCATGGCCGCGCACAAGTTCGTCAGCGTCGTGCTGCTGCTGGTGCGGATCGGGCGGGCCGCGGACCGGGCCGTCGGCGAGCAGTTCACCTACCGGCTCGTGGACAAGCTCTCCGAACCGATCGTGAAGGCGATCAAGAAGCCGATCACCGTCGCGGTGCTCGACGAGGTCGTCAAGGTGCTGGAAACGGGCAACTACCCGGAAAACCTGGCCAAGTCGCTCGGGGCGCACAAGGACGAGCTGCGCTCGATCATCGCCGAGAAGATCGCCGCGGACCCGCAGCTGGGGAAGCTCAAGCGGCTGCCGTTCCACGACGAGATCGTGCGTGCCTGCGTCGACACCTCGTTCCGCGTGCTGCTCGAAGTCCTCCTCGACCCGCGGATCGACGACTTCTTCTCCGCCGTGGTCCGGGAGAACCGCGAGCAGATCCGGCTGGCCGTGCAGCTCGGGCTCAACGAGGTCGACGACGAGGACGAGGAGAAGGTGCTGCCGGTGCGCACCCAGCGCGCGGCCGCGCACGAGTACGACCGGCTGCACCCGGGCTCACGGCCCTGACGCCAGGTACGCGCTGAGCCGGGCGGCCGCGTCGAGCATGGCCAGCCCGCGGCCGGTGAGCCGCCGCTGCCAGGTTTCGAGCGCTTCGGCCAGTGACTCCGTGCCGCCCGCGGTGCGGACCTGCTCGACCACCGTCGCGATGTGCTCCAGGGAGTAGCCGCCGCGACGCAGCAGGTGGGCCAGCTCGGCGTCGCGGATGTCGGCCGCGCGGAAGACCCGGTAGCCGGTCGCCCGGTTCCGCGGAGGCACCAGGATGCCGGCTCGCTCCCACGCGCGGACGGTCGCCGCGGTGACGCCGAGACGATGCGCGAGTTCGCCGATCGACCAGCCGGCCGCGGCCGTCCCGGGTGCCGGACCGCTCGTCAGGGACCCGATCGCCTTGCGGACCGTGTTGAGAGTTTCTCGGTCACGGAGCAGCTGCTCGTGCCCGCGGCCGACCAGCGTCAGCGCGCGGTCGAGATCGCCTTCGTTGACGGCGTGCATGATCCCGCCTGCCGTTGCGTGCCCGTAGGCCGGGACCAGCGCGAGGAACGCCCGCAGTGCTGATGCGTGCGCCTCCGTGTAGACGCGGTAACCGCTCGGGGTGCGCGTGGCAGGCGGGAGGAAGCCGTCGCGCTCGTAGTTGCGGACGGCCTGCGTGGAGATGCCGTGCTCGCGGGCGAGGTCCGCAGGTCTCAACCGGGTCTTCAAGGATACGATTCAACCACATGAACCTGACCGACTTCACCGCCGAACTGCTCGCGCTGGGCGAGCCGACCCATTTCGAGCCCGCGTGCGCGCACCTGCGCAACGACCTCTTCGCCCAGCTGGCCGAGCACGGCTTCCGGTCGATCGCGCTGGAGACCGACCGCGTCGCCGCGCTCGACGGCGGCTTCTCACACGGCTTGGGCGAGGTGGACGCCAACCGGCAGTTGCTCGCGTGGCTGCGCGAATACAACGAGGACGCCGAGGAACCGCTGGCCTTCCACGGGTTCGACCCCCCGACCGAGACGTTCAGCGCGCCCAGCCCGCGCACCTACCTCGAACACGCCCGCGACTACCTCGGGCTCGACGTCGACATCGCGGCACTGGCCGGCGACGACGAGCGGTGGAGCCGGTCCGAGGCGATCCTCGACCCGGCTCAGTCGCCCGGCGCCACCGCCGAGGCCCGCGAGCTGCGGGTGCTCGCCGACGACCTGCTCGTCGCCCTCCACGCCCGAACGCCGCGGCTGGACGCCGCCTGGTGGCGGGCCAAGGTGCACGCCACCGCCGGACGCGGCCTGCTCCGCTACCACGCGGCGTCGGCCCGGCCCGGCGACCGGGACACGAGGATTTCGCGCCTCGCGGGCATGCGTGCGGTGCTCATGGCCGAGAACCTGCTGGACATCCGCGCCATCGAGGCCCACCGCGGCCCGACGCTGGTCTTCTCGCACAACAGCCACCTGCAACGCTCGGGATCCGGCGCCGGCGCGATCGTCGGGGCGCTGCTCGGCGACCGGTACGCCTTCGTCGCCGGCAGCCTCGGCCACAGCGAAGCCATCGGCCTCGGCGAGCCGGACCCGGACACCTACGAGGGCCGGCTGCAGCAGGGCACGAAGACCTGGAAGCCGGCCCCCGTTCCCACCGGCCGCAAGCGCACCGACACCAAACCCGAACGAGGCTACTTCGGCCTCGACGCCAACGTGCTCGACGGCGCCACCGCGGTCTGGCACATCGCCTGAACCCACCTCGCGCCGGCCCAAGCGCCCCAATGTGGCCTTCGGTGCGTTCAACGCACCCAAGGCGGCCTTCGGTGCGTTGAACGCACCCAAGGCCGCCTTGGGGCGCTTGGTGGCTACGGGTAGCTGACCACGTTGACCGGCACCGTGCCCGAAGGCGTGACGCCGCCGGTGTCGTTGATGACGTGCGTGATCGTGCCGCGGTAGTTGAGCGAAACCGTCAGCAGGCTGTGGAACCGGACGCCGCTGTTGTCCGGCACCTCGAACGCGTGGTAGCTGGACACCGCCGGGTTCGTGTCGAAGAAGCAGTAACTCCCGAGACCCCAGGCCTCATGGGACGTCACGTTCGCCCCGACCTTGTACGCGGCATACCCGGCGACACCCGATGGCGCGTTCCACGACGCCTGGTTCGGCACGTCGTAGGGCATCTCGTTCTGGAAGAAGATCGTCCGGCCGCCCTGGCCGTTCCAGATCACCTGGTACTTCTGGTAGTGCTCGACGAACAGGCCGGTGGCGAGCACGTTCGCGCCGTTCACCACGAGCCCGGTGTCGGCCGTGTTGGTGTTCCAGCCGTACGTGCCCGCGTTGCCGTGGTCGGCGCGCCACGCCCAGATGTGGTCGATGATCGTGTTCGCGCTGTTGACGATCAGGCTGTTCGTCGCCTTGCCCGCGATCTGGCCGCCGATCCGGAAGAAGACGTCCTGGAGCGTCGTCGGGTTCGAAGCGTGCGAAGCCGACGAGCCCGATTGGCCGACCGTGAGCAGTGCCTGCGAGTTCGTCGTGCCGGCGTCGAAGAGCAGGCCCTTGATCCGGACGCCGTCCACATCGGACACCTGCATCGCGTTGACGCCGTTGTCGGGCACCAGCGTCGGGTAGCCGATGCCGAGGATCGTCGTGTTCGCGCGGGTCACGTTGAGCGTCTGGTTCAGGTGGTAGATGCCCGGCGTGAAGAACAGGTTGCAGCCCGCCGCGAGCGCGTTGTTGATCGACGCGGCCGTGTCGCCGGACTTGACGACGTAGAACTGGCTCATCGGCGCCGAAGTGCCGGGGGTGCTGCCGTTCGCCCAGCTCGGGCCGGACGCGTTCGTGCGCAGGGACGGCAGGAACACGCGGTACTTGCCGGTGCCGTCGACGTAGAGGTAGGGGACGTCACGGGAGACCGGGGTGGTCGCCAGCGTGGTTTCCGGCGGGTTCGGGAACGTCGTCGCCGGCGCGCCGCTGGTGCCGGAGAAGACCATGTTCCACACGCCGCCGTTCCAGCTGCCCAGCGCGGAGTCGCGGGTGTACCACTGCTGCTGCGACACCGACGCGGCCTGGCCGGAGACCTTCGAGTCGGCGATGTAGCCGCCGCTGGCGAAGCCGTAGCTCGCCGGGTACAGCTGCAGCCCGCCGCGGATGTCCATCCGGCGGAACGGCGCCGCCTGCGCCACCGCCCAGCGGTTGTTGCCGCTGGAGGGGTTGACGGCCATGTTCTCCGCCGAGCGCCAGAAGTTCTGCAGCGCGACGCCGTTGTCGGAGGCGTTGAAGGCGTCCACGGTGATGTCGCCGTTGATCACGACATCGCCGGGGTTCTGGCCGAGGCCGGCGACGGAGGTGTAGAAGCCGACGTTGTCGTGCACGTTGTAGCTGCCCGGCTTGAACAGGTGCGCGACCCGGCGCTCGGCGAACTGCGCGGTGAGCGTGTCCTTCTGGTTGTCGAAGTCGGTGTCCAGCTGCGCCTGGATGGTCGCCGCGGACATGCCGGGGTCGAAGATCCGCACGTTGGGCCCGAAGTTCGGGGTGTCGGACTGCGTCGGGCAGCCGGCCTGGGTGCCGATCGTGTAGCTCGCGCTCGACACCGCCGAGTCCGCCGAGCCCGCTTTGGTCGCGATGGCGTTGACCGTGCGGGACGTCGGGACGCTGATCGGTCCACTGTAGATCGGCGACGACGCGGTGGGTGCTGATCCGTCCACTGTGTACCGGATGGTCGCGCCCGCGGTGGCGCTGCCGATGGTCACCGTCTGTGCGGCCGGATAGCTGCCACCGGGTGGGCTGAACGTCGGCGCGGCGACCGCCGACGTGCCGCCGCCGACGGTGTAGCCGAAGTGCGGGGTGTCGTACTGCGGGCCGCTCTTCTCGTAGGTGAACCAGTAGTCGAGGACGTTCCCGCTGCTCAGGCCGCCGACGGTGGTCCGCCAGGTGCCGGACCCGTCGGTCATCCGGACGTTCTGCTGGCCGAGGCCCGGGACGCCGGTGTAGTGGACGTCCACGTATCGCGCCGGGGTCGTCGGGGTGAAGCTGAGCTGCACCTGGCCGGCGCTGGGCTGGGTGGCGCTCTGGGTGTAGTCGTCCGCGGCCAGCGCGGCCGGAGCGCTCAGCCCGGCCGCCACCAGCACTGCCGAAGCGACGAGCGCGAGGCCCGGGCCGCGTCGTCGAAGCTTGTCCAAGGTCCGGTTCACGCCGTGACACCTCCGCCGTTGGGGATCCACGAGGCATTTGTTGCGAGTCACAACAAAGTAGCTCCCGTTGAGCAGAGCTCTGATCACGTTTCGGTAACACTTGTCTGGACCAATGTCGGCGTCGAAAGCCCTCGGAGCCACGGACGGGTGAGGTTCACGCGGCGCGTTTTCGCTGGTCCCGGCGCGGGGTAAGGATGTCTGCATGCTGGACACCGAAGTCCTGTCGCGGACGGCTCCGCGGGCGCTCGACGTCGTCACCCCGCTCGGCGAGGTGCGGTTCGCCGTCCGCGCCGATGGCTGGGACGTGCCCGGGAGACCCGAGCTGACCTGGGGCCTCGCGTCCGGGGCCCGGCTGTGCCGGTGGCGGCACCGGTCCGTGCGGCTGGACGTGCTGTGCGGGACCACCGCGTCCGGGCTGCCCGGGGTCACCCGGGAGACCACGATCCTGCGGGTGCTGGCTCGCGAGGACGTCGGCGAGTTCGTCGTCCAGGCCGAGCTGGCCGGCGCGCCGCACGAGGACCGCGTCTGGGAAAGCGCCTTCACCGCCGAGACCGCCGACGCCGTGGTGAGCGTCGGCGGCCCCGGTGCCGATCTGCTGCGGCGGTGCTCGCTGGCCGGGCAGCACGTGCCGCCGTACTGGTCGCGGCTGGTCGGCGGGGACGCCGTCGAGCGGACCGGGGGCCGGCTCACCTGGCGGCTGCCCCGCGTCGACCGCGGCGACTACGCCGAGCTGTGGGTGTCCGTCGCGTGGAGTGCGGCGGGCGGGGACCCGGGCCGTGCCGTCGACATCGACGCGGCCCGGGTGCGGCGGGAGCTGACCCGGTGAAACCCGCTCCGGATCCGGAGCCCCGGCGCGGTCGTTGCCGAGCCGGGTCGTATTGGCGCCCGCGGTCGGCGTCACCGGGGCCGAAGTGGTGCATGGGGTGTTCCCGGCGCCGCTGACCTTCACCTCCGCCGGCACCCCATCGTCTGATCTGTCACAAACGGGCGCCCGTGTTCGTCAAGGTGGTGAACGACCGTGAAGGGGACGAACCCGTGAATGATGAGCTCCTGGCCCGCACCTTCGAAACGCACCGCGGCCACCTGCGGTCCGTCGCCTACCGGATGCTGGGTTCGCTGACCGAAGCCGAGGACGCCGTCCAGGAAGCGTGGCTGAAGCTGAGCCGCAGCGACACGGAGGCCGTCGAGAACCTCGGCGGCTGGCTGACGACGGTCGTCGGCCGGGTCTGCCTCGACATGCTGCGGTCCCGCAAGGCCCGGCGCGAGGAGCCGTGGGAAGCGCTGGTGCCCGACCCGATCGTCAGCCGGGAGGACGACGGGCCCGAGCACGAGGTGCTGATGGCGGACTCGGTCGGCCTCGCGCTGCTGGTCGTGCTCGACACGCTCACCCCGGCCGAGCGGCTGGCGTTCGTGCTGCGGGACATGTTCGCGCTGCCGTTCGACGAGATCGCCTCGATCGTCGGCCGGTCCGAAGCGGCGACCCGGCAGCTGGCGAGCCGCGCCCGGCGGCGGGTCCAGGGTGCGCCGGTCGCGCCGGACCCGGACCTCGCGCGGCAGCGCGACGTCGTCGATGCCTTCCTGGCCGCCGCCCGCGGCGGCGACTTCGACGCGCTGGTCGCGGTCCTCGACTCCGACGTCGTGCTGCGTGCCGACCGCGGCGCGGCCCAGGGCGGCTCGACCGAGGTCCGCGGCGCGGCGGCGGTGGCGAACCAGGCACTGACGTTCTCGCGCCTCGGCGCCGGCGGCGGCGTGGTCCACCGGGCGCTGGTCAACGGCGCGGCGGGCGTGGTGGCGACGCGCGACGGACGGCCGTTCTCGGTGCTGGGCTTCACGGTCGCGGGCGGCCGGATCGTCGAGATCGACATCCTCGCCGACCCGGACCGCCTCAGCCGGCTGGACCTGGCCGTGCTCGGCTGACGTCGACGACGGCGCCGGTTTCGTCCGTCACCAGGGCGATTTCGCCGGCGTCGTCGAAGTGCAGGTACCGGGTGCGGCCGTCCGCGTACCGCCGCACCGCACCCGCGACCACGGCCACCAGTTCGCCGTCTTCGACGAAGTACCGGTCGTCCGGGCTCAGGACTTCGTGGATGTGCGTGCCGTTGGTGATCAGCGTGCGGACGCGGCGGCCGGTGTGGTCGTAGCTGTACAGCGCGTTGACGCCGCCGTCGCCGTGCACCCCGCGCAGCCGGCCGAACGCGTCCCGGATCTCGCTGCCGGACAGCGTCTCCGGAACCGGTGCGGGACCGATGTCGCGCACCAGCCCGTCCGGGCCGGTGAGCACGCGCTGCCCGTCGGCGAAGTGCTCGCTGACGCCGTTCGCGTAGTGCACCGCGGTGCGGCGGCCGCTCAGGTCGTAGCCGACGGCGTCGACGAAACCGGGCACGCTGACCAGCCTGCCGACCTCGTCGTACTGGTGCTGCACGGTCAGCCGCCCGTCGCCGGCGTCGGGGTAGGCCACCGCCGACACCCGCCCGTCGGCCCGGCGGGTCACGTCCAGCCGGTACTCGACGGCGACGTGCGCCGGGCGCCACCGCTTCTCGGCCGTCCGGCCGAGCGCGTCGTAGCCGAACTGGGTCACGCCGCATTCGTCGGCGACGCGCACCAGCCGCCCGCAGCTGTACGGGCCCGCGCCGTGCGGCACGCCGAGCCCGGCGTCGTGGTGGGTGAACGTGGTGACCGGCGTACCGCGCGCCTCGTCGACCAGCACCGCGACCACCCGGCCGGCCGCGTCGCGGACCTGGAACACCGTGTGCCCGCCCGCGGTCCGCGACTCGACGACGTTCCCGGCCGCGTCCCGGACGTGCACGGCGCCGTCCTCGCCGCGCAGTTCGCGCCCGAGCAGATCGGCCACCCCGCCGTCGCCGAGGTGGCCCGCACGGACTTCCCCGGACAGCGGGCGGCCCAGTGCGTCGTACCGGAACTCCGACGGCGGTGGCAGGGGATCGCCGTCCCGGAACGCCCCGCTCGTCCGGCACACCAGGCCCCGCGCGCAGTACTCGTGGTGCTCGTCGACGACGTCGCCGAGCAGTTCCGCGTGCCGTCGCTCCAGCAGCCGCCCGGCGCCGTCCCGCAGCTCGGCGGTCACGAGCACCTCCGCCTCGCCCGACACCGCGCGCTGCTCGGTGGTCACCCGCACCGGCCCGCCGTGGTCGTAGCGGTACCGGACGGTCGGCAGGGCCGCCGAGTCGCCCGGCCGCACGACCGTTTCGGGACGGCCCAGCGGGTCGTGGGTCAGCGTGGTCACCGCGCCCGCCGGATCGATCACCTCGGACACCCGCGCCGTGCGGACGTCGTGGCGGGTGACCGTCACGTTGCCGAGCGGGTCCGTGGCCACCTCGGGAAAGCAGCGGTCGGCGGAATACCGGACCTCCCCGGTGTGGCCGAGCGGATCGGTCGTCGTGGTGCGCAGCCCGGAGACGGTGTCGAGCCGCCCGTGGAACGTCGTGACCCACCAGCCTTCCTCGCCGGGACGGCGGTGGTAGCCGTGGTGCCGCAGGTCCGGCGGGCGCGAGCCGTAGACGTCCGCGACGAGCGCGTCGGTGAGCACCAGCTCCTCCCGCGCGGTGAGGAGGCCGTGCGAACCCGCGAAGCCGTCGGGCTCTTCGTCGTACCGGAAGATCGTGTCGGACAGCACTTTCCCCGTGCCGTCCACCTCACGGACCCGGGCCGGGAGCGCGGCGAACCGGTGTTCGGGGTCGGTCGCGTACCTGGTCCGCGTCTCGCGCACGACCGGGTCGCGGCCGGGCCGTTCGGTCGTCTCCACCTGCCGGGCCGGGTTCCCCGCCGCGTCGAACGCCGTCTCCTTCGTGGTGACCGAAACCGGCGTCTCCCGGCGTTCGAACACCGTCGTCACCGAGCTTGTCCACTGTGGACGGCGGCGGTGTTCGACGCGCCGGTACGGGCGGTCCGCGGCCGGGGAACCGTCGAGGCCGTAGATCTCCTCCTTGTCCAGGAGCCCTTCGCCGCCGAACCAGCGCACGGTCCGCAGGGTGGGCGCGTATTCGTCGCCGAGGTCGTCCTGGACGACGCGGCCGAAGCCGTCGTGGTATTCGAACTCGGTCACGCCCACGTGGCCGGTGACCGATTCGCGCCGCGAGACCCGGCGGACCACCGGCACCGATTCGGCGGTCGCGTACTCGATCGCGGTCCGCAGCCCCATCCCGTTGTCGATCTCGCAGAGCCGTCCGGTGCGGGGCAGGTCTTCGAAGGCGTGGTACGGCACGGCGTCGAGCACGGACACCCCGCCGCCAGACCCCGCCTGCGCGGCCAGCCGGACCCGCCGCGGGGCCGGGGCGTCCAGGGAGGCGTAGGCCAGGCGCAGCAGGGGAGCGGCGGTTTCGGTGCCCTGGGTGTCGAAGCCGGTGAGCGCCACCGACGTCAGCAGGGACGCGCCGGTGACGTCGTCGGCGTCGTAGCCGAGGGCCCAGCGCCGCACGAGCGGCCGCGCCGAGGCGGGCACCCGCAGGTCGATCCGCGCGCACCGCAGGGCCGTCGTGACGAGGGTGCCGCCGCGGCCCCGGCGCAGCACGTCCGGCCGCGGCTCGTAACCGAACTCCACTTCGTACGGGCCGTAGGAGACGCGCGTGAGGTAGGCCTGGCCGCTGTGGTGCGTCCAGGTGAACGTCGCGGTGGTGCCGAACGGGTCCTCGGTCCGGTCGAGGTACCAGGTGGCGCCGTCGCCGGGGCCGAGGAAGTGCCGGAGGCCCGATCGGGTGGTCAGCAGGAAGCCGCCGCCGCGCCGGTCGAGCCGGCCCGCCGGACCGGACGGCGTGCGGTCGTCGGACGGCCCGACGTGCGGCAGCGGGAGCGTGAACCCGCCGCCGAACGGCCCGTCCGGCGCACCGGTCGTGTAGCGCAGCGCGAGGGCGGGTGCGCTGCCGCCCGGACCGGGCGGCAGGTCGAGCGGCACCGTGAAGCTGCCGCCGCCGGTCGCCGGTTCCGGAGTGAACGCGGCGTCCTGCGTGCTCGACCGGAGCACAACCATGGTCATCTCCCCGCATGAATTCGTGACGTCCGGAGGGCCAAGTGGGTGAGGCACGGGCGCCAGATACGTCATCACCCGTTTGCCGTCGCCGTTATGTCTTCGTGACGTCGGTGTCGTATCCCAAGGGCGGCCCACGGGTCTTTTCCGGGTGCCGTTGGTGATCAGTGGCGGGGGCAGAGGCAGCAGGAGGGTGGACCCGATGGTGGTCAGGTTCGTACGGGACGAGACCGCGGAAGCGGCCGTGGAGGACGCGAGCACGCTCAACGAGCTCCCGGCCCCGCCCCGGCAGTTGCTGGACCGGCACGGCGCACGCGTGCTCGACCCGGCGACGGCCGTGCTCGCGGCCGGGCAGCCGGCCCCGCGCACCACCGTGTACCGGCCGGGCGTGTTCCTCATCCCGCAGCGGTACCTGCGCGACCAGCAGACGCTGACCGGGATCAACAACGTCCTCGCCCGCATCGGCCTGTACGCGACTCCGGCGGGCGGCGACGGCGGCACCGCGGAAGCCGCCCGCGTCCGGCAGCTCGGCGAACTACCCGTCCGCGCCCTGCTGCGGGTCCGCGAAGACGCCGGCCCGGTCGTCGTCGACTGCTGGAAAGCACTCCAGGTGCTGCGGTCCGCGTCGTCGGGTGAACGGCCGGAGCTCAACCCCGAAGTCGCGGCCGCGATCTCGCCGGAGCACCTGCTGTTCAGCACGCCGGTGTTCGGCGGGGTGCCGTGGGAGACCAGCGGCCTCGGCGGCACGCCCTGGGAGACCAGCGGATTCGGCGCGGGCAGCTCCTACGGGCGCACCCGCGGCGCCAACCGGATCCCGGTGACGCTGGCCGCGGCCCCGCCGTACCGCAGCGAGAAGCCGGAGCACCGGCGGCCGGTGATCGCCGTGCTGGACACCGGCATCGGCCCGCACCCGTGGTTCGGGCTGGCCGACCGGAGCGGGCCGCCGCCCGCCGGCTCCGGGCTCCGCGTCGCACCGGACATCCAGGCGGCGATCCGGCAGGCCCAGCTCGACTCCGGCACCACGCTGCCCACCCAGCTGCTCTCGGACTACTGGGACGCACCGACGACCGGTCAGCCGCTGATCGGCGACGTCGACACCGACACCGGGCACGGCCTGTTCATCGCCGGCATCGTCCGGCAGGCCTGCCCCGAAGCCGACACCCTCGCCATCCGCGTGGTGCACAGCGACGGCGTCGCCTACGAAGCCGACGTCCTGCTCGCGCTGCACCTGCTCGCCGACCGCGTCCGGGCCGCGCAGGCGGACAACCGGCCGGAGGACATGGTCGACGTCGTCTCGCTGTCACTGGGCTACTACGAGGAGAACCCGGCGGACATCGCCTACACCGGCCAGTTCGGCGCCGTCATCGCGGAGCTGCTGGGCCTCGGCGTGCTGGTCGTCGCCGCGGCGGGCAACGACGCCACCACGCGCCGGTTCTACCCCGCGGCCTTCGCCGACCAGCCGCTCGGCGGCGGCAGCGGGCCGCAGGTGATCAGCGTCGGGGCGCTCAACCCCGACGTCACCACGAGCAAGGCGCTGTTCTCCAACGAAGGCCCGTGGGTGCACTGCTGGGCGACCGGCGCCGGCATCGTCAGCACGTACCCGACCGACGTCCGCGGCACCGCGGCCGCCGACCACGAGGTGCCCGGCTTCGGCCGCAGCTCCTTCGACCCCGACGACTACAGCGCCGGCTTCGCGGTCTGGGACGGGACGTCGTTCGCCGCGCCGCTCGCCGCCGCCGAGCTCGGCAAGGCCCTGCTCCAGTCCGGGGACCTCGCCACCGTCGACCGCGAGACCGTCGTCAAGCGCGCCTGGACCGCGCTGGGTTCGTTGTGAACGTGGCCAGAACCGACCACGCACGCGTGGCGACCCTGTTCGACGCCGCGCGGGAGGGCGACCGCGCGGCGCTGGACGAGCTGGTTCTCCTGCTCACGCCGTTGCTCTGGCAGGTGGCGCGCGACCAGGGACTCGACGCCGAGCACGCGGCCGACGTCGTGCAGACGACGTGGCTGCGGCTGCTCGGCTCGTTCGCGGAGATCCGTTCGCCGGTCGCGCTGACCGGCTGGCTGATCACCGTCACCAAGCGGGAGGCCTGGCGCACGGGGGAAAAGCGCCAGGTCGAACGGCCGCTGCCGGAGCTCCCGGAGCGGCTGGCCGAGGCCTCGCCGGCACCCGAGGAGGGGGTGCTGCGCGAAGACCAGCGCGTGCGGTTGTGGCGCGCAGTGGACAACCTGCCCGAACGCTGCCGCAGCCTGCTGCGGATCGTGGCGTTCGTGCACCGGCCGGACTACGCCGAAGTCGGCGCCCGGCTGGGGATGCCGAGGGGGAGTATCGGCCCGACCAGGGGACGTTGTCTCGCGCGCCTGCGCGAGCAGCTACTCGCCAACGGCGAAGGAGATTGGCTGTGACCACCGTCGAACCACCAGGCGCGAACGAGCCCTTGGACGAGCTCGACTTCCGGCTGCTGGCCGGCGTGCGCGAGCTGTGGGAAGACGCCGACCCGGTGCCCGCCACGCTGGTGGACCAGATCCGGTTCGCGATCCGGCTGGAGGACGTCGACCTGGAGGTGATGCGCATCCGCGACCAGGAGCAGCTCGCGGGCGCGCGCAGCGCCGCCGAACAGGGCAGGCTCATCACGTTCGACAGCGAAAGCCTGACGATCATGGTGAACGTGAGCCCGGAACCGGGCGGCACGATCCGCCTGGACGGCTGGCTCACCCCACCGGCCGAGCACCCGATCGAGGTCCGCACGGCGACGGGCCCGCTGACGACGACTTCGGACGCCGAGGGCCGGTTCGCGGTCAGCGGCGTACCGCACGGGATGGTCCAGGTGCTGGTGCGCACGGCCGGCCGGTCGAGGACGGTGAGCACCCCGGCGATCGAACTCTGACGCGGGCTCCGGGGCGGCCTCGGTCAGCGCTTCGATCGTGTCCGGGATGTCGACACGCGTGATTGGAGGGTCGACACGGCGGTGGCCACCGTAATGACCCCGCACGCGAGAACTGCCTGATACCTCTGACTCGGAGGTACGATCCGGGGCGTCCTTCCCCGGCCGAAAGGGCAGCCCGTGGTCGCGTCGCCGAGGGTCGAAGACCGGGTCCGCGACCTGCACCGGCGAGCGGTCGCGGCGACGAACAACGGCCAGCCGGTGGTCGGTGGGCGGCTGATCCGCTCCGCCGCACGGCTCCTCGGCCTGCCCGCGACGAAACCGCCGCCCGGGTGGCCCGCCTGGCCTGACCTCGCGACGCGCGTGCTCGGCACCTACGCGGCCGTCGAAACGGCGCTCGGCAACAGCGCCCGCGGGCTCGCCCTGCTCGACGAGGCCGACACCCTCGTGTCGGACGCCGGGCGCGGGATCCTGCGCCAGCAACGGGGTCTCGTGCTCATCCTCATCGGCCGGATGGACGAAGCACTGGCGTGTTTCGACGAGGCGATCCCGTTGCTGCGGCAGGCCGGCGAGTTCGTCGTGCTCGCCAGGACGCTGCTCAACCGCGCGATGCTGCACCAGTACGCCGGGCGCGTCCGGCTCGCGCTCGCCGACCTCGACCAGTGCGAGCAGATCGGGGCGGGCCACCCCGAAGAGGACGGCCTGGCCAGGATCTTCGCCAAGGCCGCGCACGGCCGCGGCCAGGCGCGGGTGCTCACCGGCGACATCCCGGGCGCCCTGCGCGACTTCGACGCGGCCAGCGGCTTCTACGCCGAGCGGAGCGTCGGGATGCTGCCGGTGCTGGCCGTCGACAAGGCGCGGGCGCTGCTGGCCGCCGGGCTGCCCCACGAAGCCGCCGCCGAACTGGACGCGGCGCTGGAGCAGTTCCCGCGGCTGCGGATGAACCAGGAACACGCCGAAGCGGAGCTGACCAGGGCATTGGCCGCGCTGGCGAGCGGCGATCCGGCCACCGCACGCAGCTGGGCCGGGCGGGCCGAACGCCGGTTTCGCCGCCGCGGCAACGAAACCTGGGCGGCGGTGGCGCAGCTGACCGTGCTGCGCGCGGACTTCGCGGCCGGGCGGCGGATCGCCCGCATCGGCGCGGCGGCGACCGCGCTGGCCGACCGGCTCACCGCGCTGGGCCTGCGCAACGACGCGGAGATCGCCGCCCTGCTGGCGGCCCGGGTCCGGATCGCGCTCGGCGACCTCGACGGCGCCCGCGCCGGGATCGCCCCGCGTGACCGCCGGGCCGCGCCGTTGGAGAACCGCCTGGTGCGGCGGCTCGCGCTCGCCGAACTCGGCGCCGCGAGCGGCGACCGGCGCGTCACGTTCGCGAACGCGCGGGCCGGGCTGACGCAGCTGCAGCGGCACCGCAGCCGGTTCGGCAGCGTCGACCTGCAGACCGGGACGACGTCGCTGGGCAAGGAACTCGCCGCCGCGGGGCTCGCCGCCGCGCTCGCCCAGCGCTCGCCGGGCGTGGTGTTCCGCTGGCTCGAACGCTCGCGGGCCCAGGCGTTCCGGTTCCGGCCGGTGCGCCCGCCGTCGCACCCGGAGACCGTCGACGCCGTGGCCGAGCTGCGGTTCCTGTCGATGCAGATCCGCGCGGGCGAGCTGGACGGCAAGCCGGACACCCAGGCCGTGAAGCGGTGTGCCGCGCTGGAACGGGAGATCCGCGCCAAGGGCTGGCAGGCCGAGGGCGTGGACGCCGACCACGCCGAGGCGAAGCTGGGCGAGATCGGCGACGAGCTCGCGGAAACCGGCAGCGCGATGGTCTGCTTCCTCGCCGACCGCGGCGCGTTGTGCGCACAGGTGATCGCGCACCACCGGGTGGCGCTGGTCGAGCTCGGCCCGGTGACCGCGGTGGCGGAGCCGGTCGCGCGGCTGCACAGCGACCTCGACGCGTTGTGCGGGCGCCAGCTGCCGCCACAGCTGGACCGGGTGATCCGCCGTTCGGTGCGGACGCAGGTCACCGCGCTGGACGCGATCCTGCTGGCGCCGCTGGCGTCCCGGCTCGGCGACCTCGACGTCGTGGTCGTGCCGACGGGTGCGCTGTCGGCGATCCCGTGGGGGCTGCTGCCGACGTTGCACGGCCGCCCGGTGACGGTCACGCCGTCGTCGTCGGCCTGGTTGGACGCGGGCCGCCGGTCCGGCCGGGCGACCGGGGCGCCGCTGCTCGTCGCGGGCTCCGACCTGACCCACGCCGAAGCGGAGGTCGCCCGCCTGGCGCCGCTGTACCCGGACGCCGAGGTCCTGACCGGCCCGGACGCGACGGTCGCGGCGACGCTCAAGGCGTTCGACGGCTGCCGCTTGGCCCACTTCGCCGCGCACGGCCACCACGAGCAGGAGAACGTGCTGTTCTCCCGGCTCAACCTGACCGACGGGCCGTTGATGGCCTACGACGTCCAGCAGCTGGCGACGGCACCGGAGCAGGTGGTGCTGTCCTCGTGCGACGTCGGCCAGGCGGTGGTCCGCGCGGGCGACGAAGTCCTCGGCTTCACGGCGGCGCTGCTCTACGGCGGCAGCCGCACGGTGGTTTCGAGCGTGGCCAGGGTCGACGACCGCACGGCGGGCGGCGTGATGCTGGCCTTCCACAAGGCACTGGCGGCGGGCACGCGCCCGGCACGGGCCCTCGCGGACGCGGCACAGGCGGAACCGCTGATGCCGTTCGTCTGCTTCGGCCGCAGCTGACCCGGGCCCCGACCGCCCCAATGTGGCCTTGGGTGCGTTGGGCGCACCGAAGGCCACATTGGGTGCGTTGGACGCACCGAAGGCCACATTGGGTGCGTTGGACGCACCGAAGGCCACATTGGGTGCGTTGAGCGCACCCAAGGCCACATTGGGGCGCTTGAGTCTGACCCCCCGCGTCACTCGATCGAGTGAAGCGGGGGGCCGCGCGTCATTCCTGAGGCGGGGTTCCCTCTTCTTCGGTGCGGCGGTAACCGGCCGGCACGCCCCCCGACTGGCCGGTTACCGCTGCGAGTTTCCTACTCACGGTGGAGCAGCACGACGGAGTCCGTGCCGTCGACGCGCTGGTACCCCGTGCCCGCCAGGTCGGCCAGCGCTGCCGCCTTCGTCGCGAGGGTCGTCGGCCAGGACTGCTCCGGCTGGGCGACGACCACCCACTCCGGTCGCTGGTCCGTCACGCCGTCGAAGAAGAGCACCGTGCAGCGGGACGTCAGGTGCGGGGCCAGCGGGTTGGACGCCAGCACGGTCGCCCCGTCCGGGATCCGCGCCAGGACCGCCTCGATCCCGGTCCGCTGCGCCGGCGTCCAGACGCCGCTGGTCAGGTGGGCTGCCTGCAGGCCGAGCGAAGCCAGCCCGGCGACCACCGCGCACACCGGCAGGTACCGCTTGAACCCGCCGAACCGGCGGGCACCGTGCACGCCGGCGACGAACACGATCGGCATCAGCACCGCGCTGTAGTGGTAGCCCATGCCCCAGTAGCGGTCGTTCGCCGAAACCAGCCGCCACAGCAGCGTCGGCACCGCCAGGAGGAGCAGCGGCGACCGCAGGGCCGCGAACGCCGTCGGCGCCAGCAGGGCCAGCAGCATCGAAACCTTGACGATCGCCCCGCCGAAGGGGTTGAAGCCGTTGCCGTGCGCGTAGGCGCCGCCCGGGTTCAGCGCGGGCAGGACGACCAGGAACAGCAGCGCGGACGTGACGACGCCGAAGACGATCACCGTCCAGCCGAGCCGCCGCTGCCGGTTGAGCACCAGCACCACGCCGACCGCGGCGAGCGTCAGCGGCAGGTCCTCCTTGACCAGCACCAGCGGCAGCGCGCACCAGACCGCGGGCCGCCACCGGCCGTGCAGCAGGTGCTCGGCGGTGAACGCCAGCATCGGGACGGCGAAGCAGACCTCGTGGAAGTCGAAGTTCACCGCCGACAGCAGCCCCCAGGACAGCACGTACCCGGCACCGGCGAGCGCACCCCGACGGGTGCCGAGGAGCTGGATCGCGCACCGCGTCACGGGCACCGCGGACAGCGCGAACAGCAGGGCCTGGGCGACCAGCAGGACTCCCGGCGACGGCCACAGCAGGTAGCACGGCGCCAGCAGCGCCAGGATCGGGTGGAAGTGGTCGCCGAGCGTCGGGTAGCCCGCGCCGAGCAGGTCCGAAACCGGCCAGTGCCCGTTCGCGTAGGACCGCACCACCTGTTCGAAGATCCCCAGGTCGAACCCGCTCGCGTCGAACGTCCGCAGCCGCTGCAGCGACCAGGCGGAGTACCCCGCGAAGGCGACCGCGGCGACGATGTAAGGGACCGCGCGGCGTTCGCGCGTGCGCGCCGGAGCCGGTGCGAAGTCGATCAGCATGGCGAGATGCTCTTGCGGCCACGCTGAACTGAAGCTTAAGCAGCCTGAAGAAGTCTTCAGGCAAGCGGCAGGCGCAGCTGGAGGCAGGCACCGGACGTGCTCTCGGCGACGCGCAGGGTGCCGCGGTGCGTCCGCGCGATCTCCGCGGCGATCGCCAGTCCCAGCCCGGAGCCGCCGTCGTCTTCCCGCGCGCGGTCGTCGTCGAGCCGGACGAACCGGTCGAAGACGCGCTCGCGGTGTTCGGCCGGGATGCCGGGGCCGTCGTCCCGGACGGTCAGCACGGCCTGGCCGTCGCCTTCGGTGAGCGTGATCGTCACGCGGGTCGCGGCGTGCCGCTCGGCGTTGTCGACGAGGTTGCGCAGCACCCGCTCCAGCCGTCCCGCGTGGCCGTCGACCACCGGCTCGGCGTGGAGTTCCGTGCGCACTTCGACGCCGTCACGCGGGAGCCGCCCGGCGACGTGCCCGGTGATCAGGTCCGCCAGCGCGATCCGCGTGGTCCCGGCCGCCTGGCCGGCGTCGAGCTTGCTGAGCAGCAGCAGGTCCCCGGTGAGCGTTTCCATCCGCGACACGTCCAGCACGGCGTTTTCGAGGCTGCGGCGCCAGTCGAGCCGGTCGGGGTGGGCGAGCTGGACCTCGAGCTGGGTGCGCATCGACGCCAGCGGCGTGCGCAGCTCGTGCGAGGCGTCCGCGGTGAACTGGCTCTGGCGCTGCACCGACCGGTCGAGCCGCGCCAGCATCTCGTTCATCGTCACGGCGAGCTCGGTGATCTCGTCGCCGGAGTCGGGCACCGGCACGCGGCGGCCGAGGTCCCGCGCGCGGATCCCGTCGACCTCCGCGCGGATGGTGCCGACCGCGCGCAGCGACCGCCGCACGGCGAACCAGGCGACGGCGCCGATGAACAACGAGGCGGCCGGTACCCCGCCCCAGAGGATCTGCCGGGCGGTGGCCACGGTCTCGAGGCCGATGGGGTCGAGCTTTTCCGCGGACACGACCGCGTAGCGGCGGTCCTTCGTCCGCGCGGTGCTGTAGAGCTGGTCGTCGAGGCCGAACGGCTGGACGATGACGCAGTCCGGAGCGTAGACCCGGACCGGCTCGTTGTCGGAGAACTCCTTCGTGCTGCCCACCGAGCAGTCGGCTGCCTGCGGACCGATCAGGTATCCGCCGCCCTTGGCGTACCGCTGCGGTACGTCGGCGGGGGCGACCCCCGAGTTCAGCAGCGCGAGCAGCGTGTCGACCTTGTCACTCGTCCGGCTGCGGGCGTTGTTCTCGAGGCCGCTTTGCAGCACGTTCACGAACCAGTACGACCCGAGGCCGAGGACGAGCGCCGACGCGAGGGCGGCGAAGAGGGCGACCCGCCACCGGGTCGACCGGGGCAGGATCCGAGCCATGCCCAGAAGATAACCGCACCTTCGAAGACCCGGACCGGCGTGCCCGCGGGTTAGCGTCGGAACCTGTGACGGTCGAACAGTGGCACGCGGTGCGCGCGGCCTTGCCCGAGGTCGGCGGCCGGTTCGCGGACTTGCTGACCGGGGTCGGAGACCCGCACGCGCGGGCGATCGGCGAGTGGTCGATCGCCGAAGCGGCGTCGCACGTGGGGATGATCGCGTTGATGTACACGGCGATGATCCGCGGCGACGGCGGTCCGCTCCCGCTGCCGGGCCTCGAAGAGCCGATCGACGCGGCGAGCGTCGACACGATTTCCCGGATGAACGCGCTCGCGCTGGAGCTCTACCCGGAACGCGACCCGATCCGGCTGGCCGCGCGGCTGCGTGCGGACATCGCCGAGGTGCTGCTGGTCAGCGCGGACCTCGACCCGGAGAAGCCGGTGTGGTGGCTGGGTGGCTCGCAGGTGCCGGTCGCGGGTGTCCTCGCGCACCTGGTCAACGAGATGCTGATCCACGGCTTCGACATCGCCCGCGCCCTCGGGCGGCCGTGGCGCATACCCGGCCGGCTGGAGGCGTTGTTCCTGGAGCTGTTCCTGTTCGGCATGGTCCGCAACGACATGGGTCACCTCCTCGACGACGCGACGCCGTCGCCCCGCCGCATCGCGGTGGAGTTCCGGTCGGCGTACACGAGACCGGCGGTGCTGGCGCTCCAGCACGGGAAGCTGCGCTGCGAGGAGCCGGACGGCACCGCGGACGTCCGCCTGCGGTTCGACCCGGCGGTGCTGGTGCCGATGATGTTCGGCCGCATTTCCCGCCTGCACGCGGTCCTGACCGGCGGCGTCCGGATCGGCGGCCCGCGGCCGTGGCTGCTCCCGGCGTTCCTGCGGACGGTCCGGATGCCCTAGCCTGCCGCAGCACCCGGCCGCGCGGCGAAGATACCTTCGAGGCCCGCACCATCGGAGACTCGGAATGCCGGGGCGCGCCTTACCGTAAACCCCGTGACGATCGAACTTTCGCAGTGGCACGCGGTACGTGCGGCCTTCTCCGAGGTCGGCGGCCGGTTCGCGGACGCGGTCGAGAACGCGCCGGACCCGCACGCCAAGGCCGTCGGCCGCTGGTCGGTCGTCGAGACGGCGGCGCACGTCGGCTGGATCGCGCGCGTCTACACGGCCATGGTCAAGGGCGACGGCAGTCCGTTGCCGCTGCCGGAGCTGGAAGAGCCGATGGCTTCCGCGGACATCG
This sequence comes from Amycolatopsis sp. lyj-346, assembly GCF_046548975.1. Classification (NCBI taxonomy): domain Bacteria; kingdom Bacillati; phylum Actinomycetota; class Actinomycetes; order Pseudonocardiales; family Pseudonocardiaceae; genus Amycolatopsis; species Amycolatopsis sp. lyj-346. The sequence continues at coordinate 290,555 of NZ_JAJPWT010000001.1, read as the reverse complement.
AGAAGGTCTCGGCGATGAACGACGTCGCCATGACGGCCTACCCCGAGCGCGACCTGCACCGGCTGGCCGAACAGCTGCGCGCGGACATCGCGGAGGTGCTGCAGGTCAGCCGCGACTACGACCCGGAGAAGCCGATCTGGTGGCTGGGTGGCAGCCGTGTCCCGGTGGCAGGCCTGCTCGCGCACCTGCTCAACGAGCTGACCATCCACGGCCACGACATCTCCCGCGCGAGCGGCAGGCCGTGGCGGATCGACCCGGCGCACGAGGGGATGTTCCTGGAGCTGTTCTTCGTCGGCATGGTCCGCAACGACGTCGGACGGCTGCTCGACTACGCCAAGCCGTCGCCCCGCCGGATCACGGTGGAGTTCCGGTCGGCGTACACCGCGCCGGTGGTCATGGTGCTGCACAACGGCGGCCTGCGGGTGGCGGAACCCGACGGCACGGCGGACGTCCGGATGACCTTCGACCCGGCGGTGCTGGTGCCGATGATGTTCGGCCGGATCTCCGAGGCGCGCGCGGTGCTCACCGGCAAGGTCCGCGTCGGCGGACGCCGCCCGTGGCGGCTGCTGGAGTTCCTCCGCACGGTTCACATGCCGTAGCCGGGTCCCCGCCACGGCGGGGTCAGTTCGCCGGCCAGCCGTCGCCCCATTCGGCGTCCCGCGCCGCGCGGTACCGCGGGCCCTGCTTCTTCGAGACGGCGACCGCGGGGTTCAGCCCTTCGGAAGCCGTGCACAGGTCGAGTGCGACCCAGCCCTTGTGCTTCTTCGGGTGCCGGATGATCCGCGCGTCCGGCCGCTCCGGCGTGGTCCGCGACGCGACGACGTACGCGAACTTCTCGTCCTCGAACCCGAGCGTGCCCGCCTTGAGCCTCCGGTGCAGTCCCGAGCGCGGGAGCCGCGCGGCGAAGTGGCACCAGTCCTGGCCGGGCACGATCGGGCAGGCGGCGTCGTGCGGACACGGCGCGACGACGTGCAGGCCGAGTTCGGTCAGCTCGGCCCGCGCGGCGCGGATCCGCTCGTAGCCGGCCGGCGTGCCGGGTTCGACGAGCGCGACCGTGGTGGCCTTGGCCGCCAGCCAGCGCACGACGTCGGCCCGGGCGGCCTCCGGCAGTTCCCCGAGCACGTAGGACAACGTGACGAGGTCGGCCTCGGGAGCAGGCGCGGCGGGGTCGGCGAACCCGCGCCGCCATTCGGCGTCCCGGACCGCCGGGAGCCGGGCGCCCGCGGCGAGCCGCTTGCCGAGCCCGATGGCCCCGGCGACCTGCTCCAGCACGGTGCACTTCGCCAGCGAAGGCCACACGCCCGCGGCGGCCCACACGGCGGCACCGGTGCCGCCGCCGACGTCGATCTGGGTACGCGGCTCGAAGCCGGGAGCGCGTGACGCGGCTTCGGCGAGCACAGCGTGTACAGCGGCGTAGGTCGCAGGCATGCGGTAGCCCGCGTAGGCGGCGACGTCGGCTTCGGAGCCGAGAATCGGCGAAGTCGCGGCGTCACCCTGGCGGTAGCGCGTGCTGAGCCGGTCGACGGACTGGGTCAGCCGGGCCACGGGGTGCCGGGCCAGCTCGTCGTCGAGCGCGGAGGAGAGATCGTCGGGGAGTGCCGCCACGGCTGACGATTCTCCCCTTGTCCGGATTGTCCACCCGCGTCGGCCCTGAGCTGCTAGTTTTCCCGCGCGAAAAGTTTTTCGCGGGAGCTGTCGATCCGGGGCGGGGCCGTTCGACGCGTAGGCAGGACCGACCGAGAGGAGACCGCGATGCGGTTCATGGTGATCGTCAAGACCAACGAAGACTCCGAGGCGGCTCAGGGCCCCAGCGCCGAGCTGCTCGAGGAGATGGCGAAGTTCAACGAAGAGCTGGTCAAGGCCGGCGTCCTGCTCGCCGGCGAAGGGCTCACGCCGAGCTCGGAGGGCGCGCGGGTCGTCTTCTCCGGCACCGAGGAGCCCAAGGTCGTCGACGGCCCGTTCGCCGAGACCAAGGAGCTCGTCGGCGGCTTCTGGATCCTGCAGTGCCGCGACCGCGAAGAGTGCATCGAGTGGATCAAGCGGATGCCCAACCCCGACGGCCAGGCCGGCGAGGTCGAGATCCGGCGCGTCGCCGAGGCGTCCGACTTCGAGAACATGACGCCCGAGGTCGAGGCACTGGAGGGACGGCTGCGCGCGGAGAGCGCCAAGGACGCGTAATGCGCTTCATGGTGATGGTCAAGGCCAGCGCCGAGTCCGAGGCGCCCGGGTTCCAGCCCGGCGCCGAAGAGCTGGCCGAGATGGCGCGGTTCAACGACCGGCTGTTCCAGGAAGGCCGGATCGAGCTCGCCGAGGGCCTGACCTCGAGCGCGGAAGGCGTCCGCGTCGTGTTCCGGGGTGACACCGAGCCGAAGGTCATCGACGGGCCCTTCGCGGAGACCAAGGAGCTGATCGCGGGGTTCTGGGTGCTGAAGGGCGAGTCGCTCGAGGAGGTCGTCGCGCTGATGAAGCAGGCGCCCAACCCCGAGGCCAAGGGCGGCGTGGTGGAGATCCGCCCGATCAGCGAGTAGTGGGTTGCACCGCGGAAGATCACCCTGTCTGATGGCCGGGTGACGGTTGCGGACGCCCGGAGAACGGTCGAGACGGTGTGGCGCATCGAGTCGCCGCGGCTCATCGCGGGCCTGGCCCGGATGGCCCGCGGCGATGTCGGCCTCGCCGAAGAACTGGCGCAGGACGCGCTGGTCGCCGCGCTGGAGCAGTGGCCGGACTCCGGCGTCCCGCGCAACCCCGGCGCGTGGCTGATGACGATCGCCAAGCGCCGCGCGGTCGACCAGTTCCGCCGCAACGAGCGGTACGCGGAGAAGCTCGAAGAAGTCGGCCGCGACCAGTTCGGTGAAGGTGTCCTGCCCGACTTCGACGCCGCCCTCGACGACCACATCGAGGACGACGTCCTGCGCCTGCTGTTCGTCGCCTGCCACCCGGTGCTGAACACGCAGGCGCGGGTGGCGCTGACGCTGCGCATGCTCGGCGGCCTGACCACCGACGAGATCGCGCGTGCCTTCCTGGTCCGCGAGTCGACGATCGCCCAGCGGATCGTCCGGGCGAAGAAGGCCCTCAGCGCCGCGAAGGTGCCCTTCGAAGTGCCGGAGGGCGACGAGCGCGTGGCACGGCTTTCGTCCGTGCTCGAAGTCATCTACCTCGTGTTCAACGAGGGCTACTCGGCCACCCGCGGCGACGACTGGATGCGGCCGGCGCTCTGCGAAGAGGCGATGCGGCTCGGCCGCGTGCTCGCCGGGCTGATGCCGGGCGAGTCGGAGGTCCACGGCCTGGTCGCGCTGATGGAGCTCCAGGCGTCCCGCGCGAAGGCCCGCACCGGCCCGAACGGCGAACCGGTGCTGCTGCTGGACCAGGACCGCTCCCGCTGGGACCGCTTCCTGATCCAGCACGGCCTCGCGGCGCTGACGTTGTCCGAGCACATCGCCGGGGGTGCGTACGGCCCGTACTCCGCCCAGGCGGCGATCGCGGCCTGCCACGCGCGGGCGCGGACGGCCGAGGAGACGGACTGGGCGCGGATCTCGGCGCTCTACGAAGGCCTCGGCAAGCTCCAGCCGTCCCCGGTGATCGAGCTGAACCGCGGCGTCGCGGTGGCGATGGCGTACGGACCGTCGGCGGGGCTGGAAGTGGTCGACGCCGTGGCCGGCGACCCGGCGTTGAAGGAGTACCACCTGCTGCCCAGCGTCCGCGGCGACCTGCTGGAGAAGCTGGGCCGGTTCGAGGAAGCCGAGCAGGAGTTCCGCCGGGCGGCGGAGATGACGGAGAACTCCCGCGAACGCGCCCTGCTGCTGGACCGGGCGTCGGCGGTCGCCCGCTGAGGCGGCTCTCAGGCGGATAGCAATACTCTCCATTGTAGATAGTCTGACTATCCAACTGGAGGGAACTGTGGGGAACACTGTGACCAGGCGGGCCGTCCTGGGTGGCGGCGCGGCGGGGGCGGCGGCCGTGCTCGCCGGGCCGTCGGCGAGCACCGCGGCTGCGGCGGCGGGAACGGGCCGGTTCGACGGCAAGGTCGTGCTGATCACCGGGGCGACCTCGGGCATCGGGCGGGAAGCGGCGATCGCGTTCGCCGCGCAGGGCGCCAGAGTGGGGTTCTGCGGCCGGCGCGCCGAACTCGGCCGCGAGGTCGAGCGCGAGCTGCGTGGCCGCGGCTACTACGTCCAGGCCGACGTCCGCGAACCGGCGCAGGTAGCGTCCTTTGTGGACGCGGTGGTGCGCCGCTGGGGCCGGCTGGACGTCGCGTTCAACAACGCGGGCATCCACCTCTCGAAGCCGGTGCACGAAATCAGCGTCGACGAATGGGAAGACGTCCAGCGGACGAACGCGCGCGGGGTGTTCCTCGCGATCAAGCACGAGGTCCCGCACCTGCTGGGCAGCGGCGGCGTCATCATCTGCACCGCCTCGTCGCAGGCCGAGCACACCCGGCCCGGGCACGCGGCGTACACCGCCAGCAAGCGGGCGATCCAGGGCATCGTGAAGGCCGCCGCGCTCGACTACGGCGCCAAGGGGATCCGGGTGCTTTCGATCGACCCCGGCACCACCGACACCGCGTTCGTCCGCCCGCCCGGCATCCCCGACGACCAGTGGGCGCAGTTCAAGCAGGCGTGGGGCCCGCTGAACGTCCACGGCCTGCCGAGGATGGCCGAACCGCGGGAGATCGCCGCCGCCGTGGTGGCCTTGGCGGCACCGGACTTCGCCTACCTCACAGGCACGTCCGTGCTGGTGGACGGCGGTCTCGGCACCGGCCGCCCGATGGTCATGCCACCGCGGGGCTAGCGGCCGCGCCAGGCGAGCGGCGACAACGTCATCGCCGCCTCCGCGACCTTCCGCGCCGTCTCCGTCTTGAGGCCCTTCCGCGCGGATTCGATCCACTCGCCGACCGGCCGGACGCCGACGTCCCGGTACTCCAAGGCCTGCAGCAGCATCTCCAGCTTGTCCGCGTCCTTGGCGCACCAGGCTTCCGCCGACTCCCGGGTCTCGTACTCGTCGACGGCCTCGCGCACCAGGTCCCGCGACCGAGGGGGCAGCGAGGCCGTCTGGTCGGCGGTGATCTGCCGCGCTTCGGGCTTGCGCAGGTAGTCGTTCGCCGTCAGCGGCAGGTCGCCCGTGCGGGTCTCCTGCGTGTCGTGCCACAGCGCGAGGAACGCCGCCCGCTCCGGGGACGCGCCCTCCTCGACCGCGAGCAACGCCGCGAGCTGGGCCGCGCGCAGGCTGTGTTCGCCGACCGACTCCGGGTCGCGGACCCCCGCGTGCCACCAGCCCGACCTCCTGATGCGCTTCAGGAGCCCGAGCTCGTAGCCGAAGGACGCCAGTGCCTCACTCATGCCGCCCAGCCTAGGACGACGGGATCATCGCCGTCGGATCGTCGCCAGTGCCGGGCTTCGTCAGGCCGGGCGGCTCCGGACGTACCCGAGCCGCAGGGACAGGGCGGCGGCCGTCCCGGCGACGGAGGCCCCGAGTTCGTCGAGGCGGCGCAGCACGCGCGGGGCGGGCCCGGCGATGCTGATGGCGGCGATCGGCCGTCCCGAGTGGTCCCGCACGGCCGCGGCGACGCAGCCGACGTCCGGCTCGGTCTCGACCTCGTCGACCGCCCAGCCGCGACGGCTGGTCTTGGCGAGCTCGTCGAGCAGCCGGTGCGGGTCGATGATGGTCTTGAGGGTCAGGGAGTCCAGCTTCATCCGCCGGATCCGTTCGAGCCGGTCGGCCTCGGGCAGCGCGGCGAGCCACGCCTTCCCGAGCGACGTCGCGTGCTGCGGCCGCCGCGTCCCGAGCCGGCACGCGAGGGTGACGGCACTGGCACTGCGTTCGGTGGCGACGTAGACCATGGTGTCGTTGTCGGGAACGGCGAGGTAGGTGGTCTCCCCGGACCGTTCGGCGAGCGACGCGAGGTACCGCGGAGCACACCGGTGCAGATCGGTGGCGGCCATCGCCCGTGCCCCGAGTTCGACGAGCCGCGTCCCCAGCCGCACCCGCCCGGTGACCTGGTCGGCTTCGAGGTACTCGAGGTTCTTCAGGGTGCCGACGATCCGGTAGGTGGCGCTGCGGGAAAGCCCCAGTTGCCGCGCGATCGCATTGGTGGAAATCTCCTGGTGCCGCCCGACGTGCTCCAGCACGGCGAGCCCGCGTTCGAGGGTTCCGCTTTGTTCGAGCCCGCGTTCCAGTCCCACGTTGCCCTCCATTTCCCGCTGAGCGGCGCGCCTTTCCGCTGGCCGGGGTTGGACGGTAACACCTCCGATGTATAGGCGGAAGATCTCGCACGGGTCTCGCAACAATGCGAGTAGTTGAGGATGCTAATGGGTTCAACATCCGATGGTTAGGTTTCCTACCTACGGCGGTTGCGCTGCCCCGACCGGCGGTAATCCACGGGTTCGACGGGTTCGAGTTGTTCAGGTGCGTGAATGCGCGGACGAGTTGTCCACGGGCCGGCTGCAATGTGGACAAAGCGGCTCGGGGCGGTCTTGTTCCGCCGTTGTTGTCAGCCCGCGCCGATACGCTGGACCCGGGGGGCGCCCCCGGCGGGTGGGGCAGTTTCAGCCGGGTTGGTTTCGGCGCGCGAGGCGCGGCGTTCATCGGCAACAGCGGCAGGAAGTACCTGGGCTCCCTCAGGACAACTCGTCCAGCGCGCGCGGCACGTCCACGGCGAGGGTCGTCGTCACGCTGTGGAGAGACCCGCGCCACGGACTCAGGAAAATCACAGCGCCCGGCGGGCAGCATCCGGCCCGTGTCCGTCCGAAACCCCCTTCGCACCCGCGCGTCCGTGGCCGCCGGGCGGCTGACCGCCTGGCTCTCCCGCAGCTCCGGCCTCGGCCGCGGTGGCATGATCGGCGGCCGCGTCACGCTGGCGCTCGATCCGCTCGCCCTGCGTCGCCTCGGCCGGGACCGCACCGTCGTGCTCGTCACCGGCACCAATGGCAAGACCACGACGTCGCTGATGCTCACCCGCGCGCTGGAAACGCTGGCCGAGGTCGCCGCCAACAGCGACGGCGCCAACATGCCCGACGGCGTCCTCACCGCCCTGACCGCTCGCCCCGGCGCGCCCTACGCGGTCCTCGAGGTCGACGAGACCTACCTGCCCTGGGTGGCCGACCAGGTCCGGCCCGCGGTGCTGGTGCTGCTCAACCTGAGCCGCGACCAGCTGGACCGGGTCGGCGAGGTCCGCGCCACCGAGCGGGACCTGCGGGCCGCGATCGGGGACCTGACCGGCACGGTCGTCGTCGCGAACTGCGATGACGTCCTGGTGACGTCCGCGGCGAGCGCGGCCGCGAAGGCGGTGTGGGTGAGCGCCGGCCGCCGCTGGACCGGAGACTCCACGGCGTGCCCGCGCTGCGAAGGCCGCGTCGAAACCCAGGGGCGGCACTGGAGCTGCGGGTGCGGGTTCGCCCGGCCGGATCCCGACTGGACGCTGGCGGATGATCTGGTTCGGACGCCCGGCGGCCGCCAGGTCGATCTCGACCTGCGGCTGCCCGGCGAGGTCAACCGCGCCAACGCCGCGCTCGCGCTCGCCGCGGCGCACCGGCTCGGCGTGCCGCCGCACACCGCCGCGGCGCGGCTGCGGACCATCACCGACATCGGCGGCCGCTACCGCACGATCCGCCGGTCGCGGCACTCCGTGCGGCTGATGCTGGCCAAGAACCCGGCCGGCTGGGTGGAAACGCTGCGCGTGCTGGACGAGGACACCCCGGTCGTGGTCGCGGTCAACGCGCAGGAGGCCGACGGCCGGGACCTGTCCTGGTTGTGGGACGTGCACTTCGAGCGGCTGCGCGGGCGCCAGGTGGTTGTCACCGGCGAGCGCGGCGCCGATCTCTCCGTGCGGCTCTGCTACGCCGAAGTCGCGCACTGGGCCGAGCCGGACCCGGTCACCGCGATCGACGCGCTGCCGCCCGGCGCCGTCGAGCTGGTCGCCAACTACACCGCGTTCCGCGACCTGGTCGGCAGGTTGCCCGGTGGCTGACTCGGCCGTCCAAATCGGACTCCTGCTGCCGGAGTTGCTCGGCACCTACGGCGACACGGGCAACGCCCAGGTGCTCGGCAAGCGGCTGCAGTGGCGCGGCCTCGACGCCGAGGTGGTCCCCGTCGGGCTGGGCGAGCCGGTGCCGTCCACTTTGGACCTCTACCTGCTCGGCGGCGGCGAGGACGGCGCGCAGGCGCTGGCCGCCGCGCACCTGCGGAAGTTCCCCGGCCTGCGGCGGGCGGTCGCGGCCGGCGCGGTGGTGTTCGGCGTGTGCGCCGGGCTGCAGGTGCTCGGTACCCGCTTCCGCGGCCTCGACGGCGTCGACCACGACGGCCTCGGCCTGCTCGACGTCACCAGCGAACCCGGCGAACAGCGCGCGGTCGCCGAGCTGGTCGCGACGCCGTCCCGGCTGCTGGCCGGCGAAGCCCTGACCGGGTTCGAAAACCACCTGGGCGTCAGCAAGCTCGGCACCGGCAGCGACCCGCTCGGGCAGGTCGTGCGCGGCACCGGCAACGGCGACGGCACCGAGGGTGCGGTGACCGACCGGGTCGTCGGCACCTACCTGCACGGCCCGGCGCTCGCCCGCAACCCGGCGCTGGCCGACCTGCTGCTGGCCTGGACGGTCGGGCACCCGCTCGGCCCGTTGAACCTGACCGAGGTCGAGCGCCTGCGCGGGGAGCGGCTCGTCGTCCCGCGCCGCCGCCGCTGAGCCCGTGGTCCAGCCACCTTCCCCGCCCGCCGCTGTTGACCACCGGCCAGCGCCCCAATGTGGCCTTCGGTGCGTTGGACGCACCGAAGGCCACCTTGGGTGCGTTGAACGCACCCAAGGCCACATTGGGGCGGTCGGGGCCTGCGAGGGTGGTTACGCTGCGTTGGTGAAACTGGGCAGGGTGATCGCCGCGACCGGCGTCCGGATGCGCACCACCGCGGTGGCGGTGTTCGCGCTCGCGCTGGCCATCGCCGCCGCCGGGGTGATCGTCGTGCTGCTGCTGGAGGAGTCGCTCGATCGCAGCGTCACCGAGAGTGCCCGCAGCACCGGGCGGCAGGTCGCCATCCAGCTCATCCGCGAAGGCGCGCGTGACCTGAGCGCGAGCGACGTCGCCAGCACCGGCGACACCGAAGCCGTCACGCAGGTGCTCGACGCGCGGGGGACGCCGATCGCCAGCGACCCGGCGATCGTCGGGCACCCGCCCCTCACCGCGGCCCGCCCGGTCGCCGGGCACGAGGTCGTCGAAACGCTGCCACTCGGGCTGAACGGCGACAACGACGACTACCGCGTCGTGTCGCAGGGGGTGACCGGGCCGGGCGGGCCGTTCACCGTCATCTCCGCGCGCTCGCTGGAACCGGTGACGGAGGCGTCGACGCGGTTGACGCTGCTGCTCGGCCTGATCGCCGTGCCGCTGCTGGCGATCGCCGGGCTCGCGGTGTACCGCGCGGTCGGCTCGGCGCTGCGGCCGGTCGAGCGGATGCGCCGGACCGTCGCGGAGATCTCGACGCGCGACCTCGCCGCGCGCGTGCCGCTGCCGCCGGGCGGCGACGAGGTGCACCGCCTGGCCGTGACGCTCAACGAAATGCTGGCCAGGCTGGCGTCGGCCCAGGCCGCGCAACGCCGGTTCGTCGCGGACGCCAGCCACGAACTGCGCTCGCCGCTGTCGACCATCAGCACCGCGCTCGACGTCTCCGGGCGGCACCCGGAGAGCACCGGCGACCTGGTGCCGGTGATCGCCAGGGAAACCGCGCGGCTGCGCGAGCTCGTCGACGATCTGCTCATGCTGGCCCGCACCGACGACGCGACCGACCGGCCGCAGCGCACCGAAGTCGACCTCGACGACATCGTCCGCGCCGAGGCCGAGCGGGTCCGCGGCGAGAGCACGGTGGCCGTGGAGGTCCGCGCCGGGCCGGCGAAGGTGCACGGCAGCGAGGCCCAGCTGCGGCGGGCGGTGCGCAACCTGGTCGACAACGCACGCGGGCACGCGCGCTCGCGCATCCGCGTCAGCAGCGCGGTGCGCGGCGACCTCGCCGTCGTCGAGGTGAGCGACGACGGCCCCGGCGTCGGGGCCGCCGACCGGGAGCGGATCTTCGAGCGGTTCGTCCGGCTCGACGCGTCGCGGCAGCGCGGCCACGGCGGCACCGGGCTGGGCCTGCCGATCGTGGCGGGCATCGCGGCGCGCCACGGTGGCCGGGCGCGCTACGCCGAGTCCGGCGAGCCGGGCGCGCGGTTCGTGATCGAGCTGCCGGTGATCGACCTGCCGAAGGAGGAGTAGTGCGGCTGCTGATCGTGGAGGACGAGCGCGAGTTCGCGGAGACGCTGCGGCGGGGGCTGGTCGCCGAGGGCTTCACCGCCGACATCGCGCACACCGGCCGCGAGGGCCTCTGGCGGGCGACCGAGCACGAGTACGACGTCGTGGTGCTCGACATCATGCTGCCCGAGCTGTCCGGTTACGAGGTGCTCAAACGCCTCCGGGCGGCGGAGAACTGGACGCCGGTGCTGATGCTGACGGCCAAGGACGGCGAGTACGACGAAGCCGACGCGTTCGACCTCGGCGCCGACGACTACCTGTCCAAGCCGTTCTCCTTCGTCGTGCTCATCGCCCGGCTGCGCGCGTTGCTGCGCCGCGGTGCCCCGGCCCGGCCGGCCGTGCTGGAGGCGGGCGACCTGCGGCTCGACCCCGCCGCCCGTACTGTCCACAGAGGACAAAAGCGGATCGAGCTCACCGCACGCGAGTTCGGGTTGCTGGAGTTCCTGCTGCGGCGGGCGGGGACGGCACTGTCGAAGAACGAGATCCTGAGCCACGTCTGGGACGCGCACTACGACGGCGACGAGAACGTCGTCGAGGTGTACATCGGCTACTTGCGCCGCAAGATCGACGCGCCGTTCGGCACCCGCACCATCGAGACGGTCCGCGGCGTGGGCTACCGCCTCGTGGACGTTACTCGATCGTAATCAACCACGCGTTTTCCGAAAATTGGTGCCGCTGGGTGTCCGTGTGTTGCGCCATTTGTCTCCGCCGGTTGCCGCGGATCGCCCAATCGTTCCCGCGAACCGGTGAAAATTGCCGTGTCGTGCGGCTGCTGCACGAGATCGTCCCTGTTGCTACGGTGGGCACCCACCCGTGACGAGGAAAGCGATGACGGAATCGCCACTGCCGTTCCCTGCTCAAAACAAGAATACCTCCGAAGGTGCCGGGAAATCCGTTTCCCGGCTCCGTGCGGCCGACGCGATTCGTGCGGCGACGGACCAGTTCGGCATGGTGACGGGGCTCACTCCGCATGCCGTGACCGGGATCCGCAGTCGCGGCGAGGGCGGCTGGTCCGTGCTCGTCGACGTCGTCGAGCTGGCCCGGATCCCGGATTCCACCAGTGTGATGGCCACCTACCGGGTGGACCTCGACGCCGACGGCGAGCTCGGCGCGTGCGAGCGGCTGCGCCGGTTCACCCGGGGCGCCACCGATTCCTGAAAGGAAGGTCGACACGATTGGCCGCTTCGTCCGATTCGTTGGCGGACATTCTGGAACGCGTGCTCGACAAGGGCGTCGTCATCGCCGGTGACATCGGCGTCAGCGTCGTCGACGTCGAATTGCTGACGTTGCGGATCCGGCTGTTCATCGCGTCCGCGCAGACCGCTCGTGAAATGGGCATGGACTGGTGGACGAACGATCCGTTCTTTGCCCCGAATGCCGCGCGGGCCGAACTGGGCACGACCGAACTGGCGGCGCGCGTCGCCGAACTGGAGGCCCGGCTGCCCGTGCCGGGCGGGAGGGAAGAACCCCGGTGAGCACCGGAAACTGGCTGTGTGCGTACGCCATCACCCGCAATCGGCCGTCCACATTGGACATCGGATCGGCGCCGCGGCTGATCGGCTACCGCGACCTGGGCGTGGTCGTCTCCGAGGTGGCGCCGGCGCGCTTCGACCGCATCGACACCCTCGACCCGGTCGACGGCACGCTCGCCGAACTGGCCCGCGAGCACGACGCCGTGGTGCGGGCGGTGTTCCGCAGCGAGCCGGTGCTGCCGCTGCGGTTCGGCACGGTCCTCGACGGCGAAGACGCCGCCCGACGGCTGCTGGAGGCGGGCTACGACCAGGCCCGCGACTGCCTCGACGAGGTGGCCGGGCACCGCGAATGGGGTGTCCGGGTCCGGCACACGGAGCCGGCGGCGACCACCCGGCCCGACGCGGCGGGCCTGACGGGGACGCAGTACCTGGTGCGCAGGCGCGAGCGGTTGAAGGCGATCCAGCGGGCCCGCGAGGACGTGACCGGCGCGGCGGGACGGCTCGAGCAGTCGTTGCGCCGTCTCGCGACCGGCAGCGTGGGGCGCGCGCGGCCGCACGGCGTGCTGATGAACACCGCGTACCTGGTGGAGACGGGCCGGGAGGCGGTGTTCCACGCGGAGGTGGAGTGGTTCGCCCGCGAGCTGGGCGAGGCGGGGGCCACGGTGGAGACATCGGGGCCGTGGCCGCCGTATTCGTTCACCGACGTCGAGCTCGGCGCGGCCGCCGATGGCTGACCCGGACGCGGCGGCGCCCGATCCCGGCGATCTGCTCGCCGAGGTCTTCACTCCGGCCGGCACCAACGCCGCCGAAGCCGTCGTCGACCTGCTCGACCGGGTCGTGCACCGCGGGGCCGTCGTCACCGGAGACGTCGTCATCTCCCTCGCCGGCATCGACCTCGTGCGGCTTGACCTGCGGCTGCTGCTGCTCGGGCTCGAAGGGACACCCGGATGACCCAGCGCATCGCCGCCGACGCCGGCCGCGGGCTCGGGCACCTGGTCGTCACCGTGCTCGACATCCTCAAGGAGGTGCTGGAGCGGCAGGCGCTGCGGCGGCTCGACGCCGGCACCCTCACCCCCGCCCAGGTCGAGGCCCTCGGCCAGGCCCTGATCGCGCTGGAGCTCCGGTTCGCCGAGATCCGCGCCGCCCTCGACGACATTCCCACGAACGAAGGAGCCAAGTGAGCAGACCGGGACAGACCGGCGGCGGCCTCGCCGACACGCTCGACATCCTGCTCGACAAGGGACTCGTGATCGACGCCTCGGTGCGCGTGTCGGTGATCGGGATCGAGCTGCTGGCGATCGAAGCCCGGATCGTCATCGCCAGCGTCGACACCTACATCCGGTACCTGGAAGCGATGCAGCGCCTCCAGAACACGACCGTGCCCGGGCAGATTTCGCAGGGCCTCGGCCAGACGACGGGGCTGATCCCGCCCCCGCCGCCGACGCCCGCGGTGGCGGTGCCGGTGGAGCCCGCCGTCCCCGTCGAACAGCCGTGACGCTGCAGCTGTACGGCGTCGTCCGGGCCGGGCACCCGCGGGTGCCGCGCACGGTCTGCTGGGAGGACCTCGCGATGGTCGTCGGCGAGCCCGAGCCCGACCCGGCCGCGCACCTCGCGGTGGTGTCCGCGCTCGTCGAGGGCGGACCGGTGCTGCCGGTCCGGTTCGGCACCGTCGCCGAGGACGAGGACGCCGTCCGCGCCGAGGTCCTCGCCCCGGCCGCCGACACCTACCGCGCCGACCTCGACCGGCTCGACGGCCTGGCCGAGGTGCACGTCTGCCTCCGGTTCACCGAACCCGGGTCGGCGTGGCGGGCGGCCCGTTCGGACGTCCTGCTCTCCCGGGTCGCCGAGCGGGCCCGCGACTCCGTGTCGCTGCCGGCCGGTGAAAGCGCCGACGAGCGGTGGGCGTTCCTGGTCGGGCTGGGCGACCTGCTCGTCGTCCGGGACACCGTCACCGGGCTCGCCCGCGACGACGGCGTCCAGGCCGACTGGCTCGGACCACTGCCCGCGTACAGCTTCCTCGACCGGCGGACGTGCTCCCGCTGGAGCTGGTGAGCGGGGGCGGAACAGTCGCTGAACACTCGTCCCGGCCCTGGCCGCCGCGGCTCGCGGCCGGTGATCCTGATGCCGTGACCAGCAGTGAAGTCGCCGCGCTCCGGCGTGCGTTCGGCGGACCCGGCGCGGGGCCGGGGCAGTTCCGCGAGCCGTCGGGGATCGCCGTCGACACCCGTGGCCGCGTGTGGGTGGCCGACACCGGCAACGACCGCGTCCAGGCGTTCACCCGCGACGGCGCGCTCGTGCGCGTGCTGGCCGGGCGGCTCAGGGCGCCGGAAGGGGTGGCGGTCGACGCGGCGGGCAACGTCTACGTCGCCGACACCGGCAACCGCCGTGTGGTGCAGTTTTCGTGGCAAGGCGGGTTCGTGCGCGAGTTCGGCGGCCTGGTCCGGCCCCGCGGAGTCGCGCTCGACGACGCCGGGCGGCTGCTGGTCGACGACACCGGGCGCGTGGCCCGGTTCGACACCCGCACCGGCGCCGCGCTGCCCGACACGACCGAGCCGATCAGCTCACCGAGGGACATGGCCGACGACGGCGCGGGCGGTGTCTGGGTCGCCGAGACCGGCAACCACCGCATTGTCCACTTCGGAGCGTCCGGCTAGCGCTTCGAGATCGCGGCGGTCGCGCGGACGACGGCGGTGCAGCGGTTCTCGACGTAGGCGAGCCCGCCCTCTTCGGCGATGCGGCGTGCTTCGGCGGAGACGATGCCTTGCTGCAGCCACAGGGCTTTGGCGCCGATTTCGACGGCGTCGCGGGCGATGCCCGGCGCCTCGGGCGACGGCCGGAAGACGTCGACGAGGTCCACCGGCTCCGGGATGTCCTTCAGCGACCGGTACACCTTCTCGCCGAGCAGCTCGGTCGCGGTCGGGTGCACCGGGATGATCCGGAAGCCGTGGGCCTGCAGGACCGCCGGGACGCCGTGCGCGGCCTTGGCCGGATCGCGGCTCAGCCCGACGACGGCGATGGTGTTCGCGCCGGCGAGGATCTCCTCTGGGTTCATACCGGTGTTCATACCGGTGGAACGCGCGGCGGGTGTCAAAGCTTCCAGAGCCGCAGGCCGCGCACGCGGTAGACCGGCCACACCACGTGCCACGGCTTCCGCCGGGCGAAGGTCGCGGCGCAGGTCAGGATGTTGCGGGCGGACGTCGTGGCCACTTCGTGGCGGTCGGGCCAGGTCGCGCCCTTGGCGCCGACGGCGATCCGGAACACGGTCAGCAGGCCGCGGCCCTGCAGGTCGTACTTCGCGCCGGTGTCCCCGGAGCCGGGGGCGAGTTCGGCGATCTCGGCGCCGAACGCCCGGGCCGCCTGCGGCGCCACCTCGGCGGGAACGGCGCCGACGCTGCGGGTGATCGCCTTGCCGTGCATCCGCCGCGCGTAGCGGAACAGCAGGACGCGTTCCCACCACGGCAGC
Source organism: Amycolatopsis sp. lyj-346 (assembly GCF_046548975.1). Classification (NCBI taxonomy): domain Bacteria; kingdom Bacillati; phylum Actinomycetota; class Actinomycetes; order Pseudonocardiales; family Pseudonocardiaceae; genus Amycolatopsis; species Amycolatopsis sp. lyj-346. The sequence continues at coordinate 275,357 of NZ_JAJPWT010000001.1, read as the reverse complement.
AGCCGGTGGTGCTTGAGGAGGGCGGCGCACTCGCCGTGTCCGATCGCGAAGATGCTCGTGAGCTCGTCGTAGGCGCCGTTCGTGGCCGGCTCGTTCAGGTGCAGCCGCACCTCGAACCGGGTGCGCGCGGTCAGTTCGTCGAGCAGCTCGCGGTGATCGAGCCGCGCCTTCGCGCGGGAGAGCGACCAATCGGACATCGGACCTCCAGACGTCGCGCACAGGCTAGTTGGCGTGCGCCGCCCGGACCACGCTTTCAGCCGATCTTCTCGCCGTACATCTCGCCGAGCGGGTCGGAGATCAGCTCGACGCGGGCACCGTCCGGATCGGACAGGTAGATGGAGGTCTTGCTCTCCAGCAGGTACGGCACGCCGGCTTCGTCCAGCTTGTCCTTGATCGCGCTCCACCGTTCGGGCGTGACGGACAGGGCCAGGTGGTGCAGTCCACCGAGGACTTCCGCGTACGGGCCGAGGTCCAGACCGGGCAGGTCGAAGAAGGCGACGGCGTTGCCGTTGCCGACGTCGAAGAAGAAGTGGCTGGAGCCGGGGTAGTCGCGGTTCTCGATCAGCTCGGTGAGCGGGAAACCGAGGATGTCCTGGTAGAACTCGATGGTCCGCTCGACGTCGCTGGAGAGCAGCGCGGTGTGGTGGATGCCGCGGCCGTTCGTCGCCGGCCGTTCCGCGGCCGGGCGCAGGTGACGCTCGCGCAGCTCGTCGCGGATTTCGGTGAGCTTGGCGACCTCGGCCTGGGTCGGTGCCATGTCCCTCACGTCCCTTCCTGGTGGTGTCCGCCACGCTACGCCGAACTTATCTCGCGCGCAAGAGATTGTCTGGCGAGAGTTCCGTTGGGCGGAACGTCCTCGCTTGTGTGCGCGCGGCCCGCACGGCAGAGTCGCGGGGGTGGATGTCAGCGAGGTGCAGGAGGCCGCTTCGGCTTTGGCGCGGGCTTATGCCACGCGCGAGCCGATCGAGCAGCTGATCAAGACGTATCCCGACGCGGGTGTCGAGGACGCGTACCGGATCCAGCAGGAGCAGGTGCGGCACTGGGCCGAGGGCGGCGACGCCGTCCGCGGGCACAAGGTCGGCCTCGCGTCGGCGGCGATGCAGCGGCAGATGGGCGTCGACCAGCCCGACTACGGGCACCTCACCGGCAGCATGTTCCACCTGGAGCACCAGCCGATCCCGACGTCGGCGTTCCTGCAGCCGCGGATCGAGCCGGAGATCGCGTTCGTGCTCGGCTCGGCCCTGCGCGGCCCGGGTGTGACGGTCGCCGACGCAGTCCGGGCTGTGTCATTTGTGCTGCCGTCACTGGAGATCGTCGATTCCCGCATCCAGGACTGGAAGATCTCCCTGTTCGACACGATCGCCGACAACGCGTCGTCCGGCGGGGTGGTGCTGGGCAGCAGCCCGACGGCATTGGGTTCGGTCGATCTGAGGCTGGCCGGCTGCGTCCTCTACCAGAACGGCGCGGTGGCGGCGACGGGCGCGGGCGGCGCGGTGCTCGGGTCGCCGTTGAACTCGCTGGTGTGGCTGGCGAACACGGTGGGGCCGCTGGGCGTCACCCTGGAGCCCGGGCACGTCGTGCTGCCGGGCTCGATGACCCGGGCGATCCCGGTGTCGCCGGGCGACACGATCGTCACCACGATCGCCGGCGTCGGCAGTGTCACCGCAGTCTTCGCTCCTGCTTCTTCTTCGGAGGGATCGTGAACGTGCGCGAGGCGGCCGCCGCGCTGCTGGGGACGGTCTCGGAGCGCACGCCGCTCTCGGAGGAATGGCCGGGGTTGGACGTCGACACGGCGTACGCGATCCAGGACGAGGCCCTGCGGCAGCGCCGGGCGCGCGGCGAGACGCTGATCGGGGTGAAGCTGGGCCTGACGTCCCGGGCCAAGCAGCAGCGGATGGGCATCGAATCGCCGTTGCTGGCCTGGCTGACCGACGCGATGGTGCTGCCGGCGGGCGCACCGGTGCCGCACGAGACGTTGATCCACCCGCGCGCGGAGCCGGAACTGGTCTTCGTGCTGGGCCGCCGCTTGGCGGGCCCGGGCGTGACGGCGGCGACGGCACTGGCCGCGGTCGACCGCGTGTACGGCGGCATCGAGATCATCGACAGCCGGTACGCGGACTACCGCTTCACGCTCCCGGACGCCGTCGCGGACAACGGTTCGTCGGCGTACTTCAGCCTCGGCCCGGTGGGCCTTCCGCCGGCTTCCCTGGACCTCTCGCTCGAGGCGACCTTGCTGGAGGTCGACGGCCAGATAGCCGACACGGCAACGGGCGCGGCGGTCCAGGGCCACCCGGCGGAAGCCCTGGCCCTGGCGGCGAACGCCCTGGCCGCGCGGGGCCTGGCCCTGGAGCCGGGCTGGCTGGTCCTGACCGGCGGCATGACGGACGCGGTCCCGGTCCGCCGAGGCGCCCGCCTCGCCGCCCACTTCTCCCACCTGGGCTCCCTAACCCTCGCCACCTGACCCGCGATACCCCCAATCACGCGAGTTCGGCCTCCAATCACGCGAGTTCGGCCTCCAATCACGCGAGTTCCGCCTCCAATCACGCGAGTGACGCGTACCGGACCGGCGAACTCGCGTGCCTGGAGGGTCGGTCCGCGTGCCTGGAGGGTCGGACGGCGACCCGACCGTGTGGGTTGCTGCCGACCATGTGGTTCGGAGGGATCGGCCGGAGGTCGACCGCCTGGTGCACGGGCCGACTGCCTGGGTACGCGAGCCGACTGCCTGGGTGCACGGGCCGACTGCCTGGGTGCGCGAGCCGACCGTGTGGGTACGGAAGCCGACCGGCTGGGTGCGCGGGGTTGGCCATGTGGGGCCGGGGCGGTCGGCGGGTGGGTGGTGGGGGCCCGGTCATGGGGGGCCGTTGCGGTAGGCGCGGGCCTGGATCTCGTACAGCTCGTGGTAGACGCCGCCCGCGCTGATCAGCTCGTCGTGGGTGCCTTGCTCGATCAGTCTTCCCTTCTCCAGCACCAGGATCCGGTCGGCCGAGCGGATGTTGGCCAGGCGGTGGGTCACCAGCACCGTCGTGCGGCGGCCGCGGCCCGAGCGGCTTGCGTGCTGGAGCCCGGCGAACACGCGGGCTTCGGCGCGGGCGTCGAGCGCTGCCGTCGGTTCGTCGGCCACCAGGACCGAGGCGTCCCGGTAGATGCCGCGGGCGATGCCCATGCGCTGCCACTGGCCGCCCGAAAGGTCGTGGCCCTCGTCGAACTTCTTCGACAGCACCGTGTGCTCCTTGGCGGGCAGGGAGCTGATCACCTCGTCCGCGCCCGAATAGTCGACCGCTTCGCGCCAGGCCTGCCGATCCGGGTCGGGACGGCCGAGGCGTCCGACCGTGATGTTGTTCGCCGCGGTCATCGGCCACTCCGCCGGCTCCTGCGCGATCACCGCGATGTTCGCGTGCACCGACGCCGGGTCGGCCCGTGCGAGGTCGACGTCGTCCCAGCGGACCGTGCCCTCGTCCGGCGGGTAGAGCCCGGTGAGCAGCTTGCCGAGGGTGGTCTTGCCCGAGCCGTTCTCGCCGACCAGCGCGACCACCTCGCCGCGACGGATCGTCACCGAGACGTCCCGCAGCGCCGGGGTGTCCCGGCCCGGGTAGGTGAACGTGACGCCGTCCAGCCGGATCTCGGCCGGGTCGGCGGGCGCGATCACCGACGTCGGCGGCGGTTGCCGCTTCAGCGACTCCGCGAGCAGCTGGTTGTAGAACCCGATGTAGAAGGAGTCTTCGTACAGCGAGTTGACCGCACGCATGGTGTTGGACAGCGCCGTGGACGCCGTGCGCATCGCCAGCACGGCCGTGCCGGCCAGCGCCAGCTCCATCGCGCCGGTGTAGAGCAGCCAGCCGAGCACCAGGTACGCCACGGCCGTGCCGAACCCGGCCGCCGCCCGCCCGCTGGTGCGCACCAGGTTGCTCCGGTGCGCCAGCCGGATCTCCTCACGCGTGAGGCTGCGCGAGATGCGCCGGTACTCGCCGAGCAACGGCTCCTGCAGCGTCAGCGCGTGCCGTTCGAGGGCCATCGAGCGCCAGGTGGCCACCTCTTCGACGACCGACTTGCGGATGTTCCGCCCGACGGTGTCCAGGAAGTGCCGGTAGTTCAGCTTCGCGACGCGCGCGGCGGCCCAGCCGTCGGCCGCCGCGGCGAGCAGCAGCACCGGGGCCAGCCACGGGTTGAGCAGCCCGGCCGTGATCATCGCCGCGGCCAGCGAGATCACCGAAGACGTCAGGTCGGCCAGCCGCCGCAGGCTCGTCTCGATGGCCCGCACCCCGAACCGGGCGCCTTGCCGCGCCAGTTCCCGGAAGTCCGCGTCCTCGAACGCGATCAGCCCGACGCGCACGACCGCGGCCGTCACCGCGTCGTCCGCCGCCGCGGTGACCCGTGGCCGCAGCGCACCCTCGACGGCGGCGACGGCCGCGTCCAGCAACGCGCGCGCCGCGTACGACCCGGTGACGACCGCGATCGCCGGCAACGACTGCAGGACGCGGTCCGGGGTCGGGCCTTGCTGGAGCAGTGCGGTGAAGACGTTCGCGGTGGCGAGCAGCCCGAACGCCGTGACGCAGCCGGAGACGACGTGCACGACGGCGGCCAGCAGCGTCAGCCGCGGCGACGTCCGCCACGCCAGCCGCAGCACGACCGAGATCGCGGTGGGCAGCGTGCGCACGGCCTGGCCGAAGCCCGCGGCGGCCACGCGCTCGTCGACGCGGGCCCACTCGGGCATCTTGACGTTTTCGACCCCGATCAGCGGGGGCGGGTCGGTGGTTCTGGACACGCCCTCATCTGTACTCCGGGGGTCCGACAGTTTTGGGCGCGCTACTGGTCCTTCCGGGTGTACCGCGCCCGCAGAAACGGGCTGAACACGGCGTTTTCCCCCATCCGGACGTCGATCTCGTGCGTCAGCGTCGCGCCCTCCGGGGTCAGCCGGTGCCGTGCCACCCCGCGCGCGGTCTGCTTCTCCAGGGTCAGCGTCGTGCCGGTCCAGCGGCCGCGGGCGGGCGACTCCGGCGGGAAACCGTAGCTGTCGAAGCCGTACCAGAGCGTCTCGCCGGTGGCCGGATCGGCGGTGAAGACGTTGTGGCCGAGGAACTCCGACCCGTCCTCGCGGCGCTGCCGGTAGTGCTGGACAACGGCGAAACCGTTGAGGGCCATGCGGTATTCGCAGTCCGCGTGCGCGGTCGAGGCCGGTGCCCACGCCGAGGCGGCGAGGTCCTCCGTGCCGGTCCAGTCGCCGACGAGCGCCCTCAGCGCGTCGTGCGCGGGACCGAGGCGGGGCATGTCCATGGTCGTCTCCATTTCGACAGGTGCCTGTCGATGTGCGAGACTAGCACGCATGCGGTCGCATCGAGCCGAGACGTTCACCCGCGTGGTCGACGCGGTCTTCGCCTGCAACGGCGGTTTCCTCGCCGCGGGCGACGCGCTGACCGGGCCGGTCGGGCTGACGGCGGCGCAGTGGCAGGTCCTCGGCTTCCTGGAGGACGGCCCGGCGACCGCCGCCGAGGTGGCGCGGCGCCGCGGGCTGCGTCGGCAGAGTGTGCAGGAGACGGTGAACCGCTTGCTGCGCAACGGAATGCTGGACCGCCTGCCGAATCCGGCCGACGCGCGGGCGCCGTTGCTGTCGTTGACCCGGCGGGCGCGCGCGGCGATGCGGGCCCTGGGGGAGGCGCAGGTCGAGTGGGCGGAGGACGTGGCGGCCGAAGTGCCGCTGGAGGATTTGGAGACGACGCTGCGGACGTTGTCCCGGTTGCGTGCGGTGGTGGCTCAGCCGCGGCTGCTGTAGTGGTGCTCAGCCGGCCGAGCCGGGGCCGTCCAGCGCGTCGACGTCGTGGGCGTGCATCGGCTCGCCGCAGTGGGCGCAGCGCAGGTCGACGCTGCTGATTTCGCCGCACGCGTGGTGGCGGTAGAGCACCGGGGGACCCGCCTCGCCCGCCAGCCACTTGTCGCCCCAGCGGGTCATCACCATCAGCAGGTCGACCAGTTCGGTGCCCTTCTCGGTCAGGACGTACTCGTAGCGCGGGCGGCGGTCGTACGGGCGGCGCCCGAGGACGCCGGCGTCGACCAGGTGGTTCAGCCGCTCGGTGAGGACCTTGCGTGAGATGCCCAGGTCCGCTTGGAACTGCTCGAACCGGCTGATCCCGGCCCACACGTCCGCCTGGTCGACGAAATCGTGCTCCACCTGGCCACGGTCCTGCCCGACGGCGCGCCCCACGCGGTGCCGGTCTGGGTCGACCCGGAGGGCGACCGCATCGCCATCCTGACCGGCCCGGACTCGCGCAAGGCCCGCAACCTGCGCCGCGACCCGCGCGTCGCGCTTTCCCTGACCCCGCCGGACAACCCGTTCGAGCCGGTCGTCATCCGCGGCCGCGTGGTCGAATGGATCGAGGGTGAGGCCGCCTGGGAGATCGTGGACCGGATCGCGGCGAAGTACATCGGTGGTCCGTACCCGCGTGAGCAGGCGCGGGTTGTCGGGCTGATCGAGGTCGAGCGGCAGAGCGTGGGGATGCCCTGAGCGTCAGTCCGGCTTGACGCCCAGCATGGTCAAGAACGTGCGGAACCCGGCGGACATGTCGACTTCCTCCGGGTCGAGGAGCCACTGCAGCTGGAGGCCGTCGAGGACGGCTATCGCCAGGGGTGCCAGCTGCTCCGGGGTGGTTCCCGGCGGCAGTTCGTCGCGGTGGCGCTCGAGCATCTGGGTCATGCCCGCGCGGACGCGGGCGTAGCGGTCCTGGAAGTACTTGCGGGCCGGGTGGTCCTCCGTGACGCTGTCCGCCGACAGCACCGTGTACGTCTGGACGATGCCCGGCCGCGTGGCGTTGTAGTCGACCAGTTCGGCCAGCTGGTTCACCGTCATCGCCGAAGGGTCGCCCGCGCGGGCGTGGCCGAAGTGCAGCAGGTCCCACTCGTCGCGGGTTTCCAGCACCGCCGTCAGCAGGTCTTCCTTCGTCGGGAAGTAGTGCATCAGCCCCTGCTGCGTCAGCCCGACGCGCTCGGCGACCGCGGCCAGGGACGCGCCTCGGTAGCCGCGCTCGGCGATCACCTCGAACGCCGCGCGGACGATGCTCGCTCGGCGGTCGGCGCCCCTGGCCCGGGTCATGATCCCGAGCCTACGGCAGCGGGTGTCACGAGAACATAACGTTCACTACTCACCGCCAGGTAGGGTGACGGCAGGACCGATCGCGGAGGATGCGCATGAGCTTCGACGTCGACGCGCTGCTGGCCGAGCTCGACCTGGACGCCAAGGCGAGCCTGCTCGCCGGCCAGGACGTCTGGTCCCTTCCCGCGCTGCCGCGGATCGGGCTCGCGTCGCTGGTCCTCTCCGACGGCCCGGTCGGCGTCCGCGGGACGCACTGGAGCCCGGACGACCCCTCGGTGACCCTGCCCAGCCCGACCGCGCTCGCCGCGAGCTGGGACCCGCGGCTGGCCGTCCAAGCCGGCCGCCTGCTCGCGCAGGAAGCCCGCCGCAAGGGCGTGCACGTGCTGCTCGCCCCGACGGTCAACCTCCACCGCTCACCGCTGGGCGGCCGGCACTTCGAGTGCTACTCCGAAGACCCCCTCCTCACCGGGATGATCGGCGCCGGCTACGTCACCGGCGTGCAGGACGGCGGGGTCGCCGTCACGGTCAAGCACTTCGTCGCCAACGACTTCGAGACCGAGCGCTTCACCGTCGACGTGCGCGCCGGCGAACGTGCCCTGCGCGAGCTCTACCTCGCGCCGTTCGAACTCATCGTCCGGCGGGCGAAGCCGTGGGGGATCATGGCCGCCTACAACAGCGTCAACGGCACCACGATGACCCAGCACGCCGAACTGGTCAACGGCGTGCTGCGCGACGAATGGGGCTTCGACGGCTTCGTCGTCTCCGACTGGCTGGCCGCGCGCGACACCGTCGCCTCCGCCAACGGCGGCCTCGACGTCGCCATGCCCGGCCCCCGCACGGTGTTCGGCGACCGGCTCGCCGAGGCCGTTCGCGGCGGCGAGGTCGACGAAGCCGTCGTCGACGCCATGGTCCGCCGCGTGCTCCTGCTCGCCCACCGGACCGGCGCGCTCGGCGGGAGCCCCGCGCCCGAAGTGTCCGATATGGACGGTGACGCGGTCGCGCGCGAGGTCGCGCACCGGTCCTTCGTGTTGCTCCGCAACGAAACCGGCGTGCTTCCGCTGCGGGAGCCGCAGAGTATCGCGCTCATCGGCGCGCTCGCCGCGGACCCCAAGATCCTCGGCGGTGGCAGTGCCACCGTGTTCCCCGACCACATCGCCTCCCCGCTCGACGGCCTGAAAGCGGCCGTTCCCCCGGGCACCGAGCTCGCCTACGCCCCCGGTGCCGATCCGCGGACGACGTTACCGGCCGCCACCGACATTTCTTGGGGGCCTCGGGTGGCGAAGCCCCCGACCTGGGGCGAAGCCCCGGATGTCACCGGCAATTTCCGGCTCCGCGCGACCGCCCGCGCCGCCGACGGCACCGAACTCGCGGAATTTCCCTTGCGCAAGGCCAGGATCGACTGGATCGGCGAACTGCCGGCCGGGCTCGACATCGGCACGCTCGCCTCGGTCGAGATCGCCGGCACGTTCCTCCCGGAGCGCAGCGGCACCCACACCTTCGGCGTCACCGGCCCCGGCGACCTCCGCCTCACCGTCGACGGCCAGACCGTCTTCGACGGCGTGAACCTGCCCGAAGGCGGGGACATCTTCACCTCCATCATGCAGGTCCACGAGCAGCGGCGGGACGTCGAACTGACCGCGGGCGAGCCGGTCGACGTCAGCCTGACCTACTGGATCCCGTCGGAGATGGCGGAGTTCGCCAGGGGCACCTTCGCCTGGGTCACCTTCGCGCTCGGCCACCGCGGCCCGGTCCTCGACCCGGACGCGAGCCTCGACGAAGCCGTGGCACTGGCGGCGAAGTCGGAGGTCGCCGTCGTGGTGGTCGGCACGACCGCCGAGGTCGAGAGCGAAGGGTTCGACCGGACTTCCCTCGCCCTGCCCGGACGTCAGGACGAACTCGTCGCGCGGGTCGCCGAAGCGAACCGGAACACCGTCGTGGTCGTCAACGCCGGCTCCCCGGTGGAGATGCCGTGGCGCGACGACGTCGCCGCGGTGCTGCTCACCTGGTTCCCCGGCCAGGCAGGCGGCGACGCGCTCGCCGACGTCCTCTTCGGACGCGAAGAGCCCGGGGGCCGCCTGCCGACGACCTGGCCGGCGAAGCTCGAAGACGCTCCGGTCACCAACGTGACGCCGGAAGAAGGCGTGCTCGAGTACCGCGAAGGCGTGTACATCGGCTACGGCGCCTGGGCCCGCGCCGACCGGCAACCCGCGTACTGGTTCGGCCAGGGGCTGGGCTACACGACGTGGGAGTACCAGGAACTCGACGTCTACCCGGACGAGGAAGGCGGCGCGCGCGTCCGGGTCCGGGTCCGCAACACGGGAACGCGCAAGGGGCGCGAAGTCGTCCAGCTCTACCTCGTCCCGACCGAACGCGGCGACCGGCCGCACCGCTGGCTGGCCGGGTTCGCGAGCGTCGAAGCCGAGCCCGGTGCGGCCGTCGAGGCCGACATCGCCATCGCCTCGAGGTCGGCGGAGGTCTGGCGAGACGGCTGGCAGCACATCGCGGGCGAGTACGTCGTGGAGGCGTCGCACTCCTACGCCGAGCCGCGGCTGAGCACCCGCGTGGTGCTGCAGAAAATACGTTGATCACCGCGGGCGCATCCCCTAAGGTTTTGGGAAGGCACCGCGAACAGCGAAAGGAGGTGGGACCGATGATCACGCAACCGATCACGCGCTCCCACCTCGCAGCGAGGGTGCCGGCTGTCTGACCGGGAGCGCGTACTTCCGGAAGGATTTCCATGACCGAACTGGTCATCCGCCCGCTCGAAGCGGGCGAAGAAGCACTGTTCACCTCCCTGCCCGACCGCGGCCTCGTCGGCCGCAAGCTGCTCGGCGACGACTTCGCCGAGATGGCGAAGAGGGGCGAATACCCGCCCGAGCGGATCTGGGTCGCGCTGCGCGACGACGTCGTCGTGGCCCGGGCCGCCTGGTGGGCCAAGGCCGGCGACAAGGACCCGATCGCCTTGGACTGGTTCGACTTCACCGACTTCGACGCGGCCGTCGAGCTGCTGAAGACGGCGCCGCTGCGCACGGAGTACGCGCTGCACACGCCGCCGGCGTGGCAGGACGATCCGGACGTCGCGGCCGAGGTCAACGGCCGGGTCGAGGCGGCCGAGCAGGCGGGCTACCGCAAGCTCGTCGAGCGCTACCGCTTCCGCTGGACCCCGGAAAACGGCCTGCCGGAGAAGCCCGGACGGCTCGAGTTCCGGCCGGAGCCGGACGACGACGTCATCCTCGAGGTCTTCAAGCGCGTGCACGTCGACAGCCTCGACGCGCACGCGCGGAAGACCGTCGAGGAGCAGGGCCTCGACGCGGCTGCGCAGGAGGACCTCGACCTGATGAAGTGGATGCCGGCGCCGCGCGACTGGTGGCGGCTGGCGTACACGCCCGAAGGCGAGCTGGTCGGCCTCGTCCTGCCGAGCCGCAATGCCTACGACCCGGTGGTCGGCTACGTGGCCGTGGTGCCGGAGCACCGCGGCCGCGGCTACGCCTATGACCTCCTGGTCGAGGCCACGCACGACCTCGTCGGCTACGGCGCGGACCGGATCGTCGCGGGCACCGACGTCGGCAACGTCCCGATGGCCAAGGCCTTTGCCAAGGCGGGTTACCCGGTGGCTCAGCACCGCATCGACTTCGTCTGATCGTCAGCTTTCACGTGAAAGCTCCACGCGGAGCTTTCACGTGAAAGCTCGGCGCGGTACCGTCGCTAGAGCGATCTATCAAGTCAGGGGGGCGTGGTGGACAAGGGACTGACGCCGCTTCGCGTGATCCTCGGCTTTTCGCTGCTCAGCACGACGATCCACTACGCGCACAACGCCATCCGATACGGGGACTATCCGCAGCTGCCGGGGATCTCGCCGCTGGTCGGGGGCATCGTTGTTGCCGTCACCTGGGTGCTGCTCACGACGTTCGGCTGGCTCGGCTACCGCGCGTACACGCAGGAGCGGTACCACCGGGCGCTGGGGTTCCTCCTGGTCTACTCCCTGGCCGGGATGGTCACCCTGGGCCACTTCCTGACCGGCGTCCCGCAGATCCCGGCGTTCTGGTTCGCGACGATCTTCACCGACGCCGCGGCCGGGCTGGCCCTGTGGGTGTTCCTCACCTGGGCCTGGGCCACGCGCAACCGGGTGACCACCCGAGAGCAAGTTTCTACACAACATTGACGCTCGTCTGGGTCATGTAGACACTCGAGGGGTGACCACCACCACACCGGTTGCCTTCGACCGTCGTCCGGACGAGTACCGCCACTGGCGCCTGCGGACCGAGGGGGAGGTGGCCTGGCTCGAGCTGGACGTCGACGAGCAGGGCGGGCTGGTCCCGGGGTACGAGCTCAAGCTCAACTCCTACGACCTGGGTGTCGACATCGAGCTCTACGACGCCACGCAGCGGCTGCGGTTCGAGCACCCCGAGGTCCGCGTGGTCATCGTGACCAGCGCGAAGGAGAAGGTGTTCTGCGCCGGCGCGAACATCCGCATGCTCGCCGCGTCGGAGCACCACTGGAAGGTCAACTTCTGCAAGTTCACCAACGAGACCCGCAACGGCATGGAGGACGCCACCGAGCACTCCGGCCAGACCTACGTGGCCGCGGTGAACGGCACCTGCGCCGGCGGTGGCTACGAAATCGCGCTGGCCTGCGAAAAGATCTTCCTGATCGACGACAACTCCTCGACCGTCGCGCTGCCGGAGGTGCCGCTGCTCGGCGTGCTGCCCGGCACCGGCGGCCTCACCCGGGTCGTCGACAAGCGGCGTGTGCGCCGTGACCTCGCCGACGTCTTCGCCACCCGCCCGGACGGCGTCAAGGGCAAGACGGCGGTCGACTGGCGCCTGGTCGACGAACTGGTGCCCCGCCAGGACTTTCGCGGGAAGGTGCTCGAGAAGGCGCGGGAACTCGCCCGTGAGTCGGAGAAGCGAGCGGAGCACGGCATCGAGCTGACCCCGCTCCGGCATCGCTTTGTCGACATCGACGTCACCAAGGACCAGGCCACGATCACCGTCAAGGGACCCGAGAACGACCCCGGTGACCTGCACGAAGAGGGCGCGGACGGCTGGTTCCTCGCCATGACCCGCGAGCTCGACGACGCCATCCTGCGGCTGCGCACCAACGAGGTCGAAGCCGGGACGTGGATCCTGCGGACCCAGGGCGACCCCGCGAAGGTCCGGGCGCACGAGCAGGCCGTCCTCGGCGAAAAGGACTGGCTCGCCAACGAGATCACGCACTACTTCAAGCGCACGCTCAAGCGGCTCGACGTCACCAGCCGCAGCCTGATCGCGCTCATCGAACCGGGCAGCTGCTTCACCGGCGCGCTGCTGGAACTCGCGCTGGCCGCGGACCGCCAGTACATCCTGGACGGCCCGCCGATCGACAACGAGCACAGTCTCCTACGTGCGGCCATCCAGCTGACCGACGCCAACTTCGGTGCCTTCCCGATGGGCAACGGCCTGACCCGCCTCCAAGCGCGCTTCTACGGCGACGACGACCACCTCGCCTGGCTCGCACGCGAGAAGAACCGCGAGCTCAGCCCGGCCGAAGCCCTCGAACTCGGTCTGGTCACCGACGCCCCGGACGACCTCGACTGGGAGGACGAGATCCGGATCGCCCTCGAGGGCCGCGCGTCGCTGTCCCCGGACGCGCTCACCGGAATGGAAGCCAACCACCGGTTCGTCGGTCCCGAGACCATCGAGACCAAGATCTTCGGCCGGCTGGCGGCTTGGCAGAACTGGATTTTCACCCGGCCGAACGCATCCGGTCCGGAAGGCGCGCTGCGCCGCTACGGTACGGGACAGAAGGCCGTCTTCGACAGGAAGCGGGTCTAGCGCAGATGCCCGAGAAAATCGACTACGACGCCAAGATCCCGAACAACGTCAACCTCTCCGAGGACCGCAGGCTGCAGCGGGCCCTGGAGGGCTGGCAGCCGAAGTTCATGCACTGGTGGAGCGAGATGGGGCCGACGCTCGAGACCCAGGGCGTCTACCTGCGCACCGCCGTCAGCGTCGGCCGCGAAGGCTGGGCGCACTTCGACCACGTCAACGTCCCCGACTACCGCTGGGGCATCTTCCTCGCCGAGCGCGACCCCGACCGGCGGATCGCCTTCGGGGAGCACCAGGGCGAGCCGGTGTGGCAGCAGGTGCCCGGCGAGTACCGCGCCGACCTGCAGCGGCTGATCGTCATCCAGGGTGACACCGAGCCGGCGTCGGTCGAGCAGCAGAAACTCCTCGGTCTCACGGCGCCGAGCCTGTACGACCTGCGGAACCTGTTCCAGGTCAACGTCGAAGAAGGCCGTCACCTGTGGGCGATGGTCTACCTGCTGCACGCCTACTTCGGCCGCGAAGGCCGTGACGAGGCCGAAGGGCTGCTGCTGCGCAACTCCGGCAGCCCGGACGCGCCCCGCATCCTCGGCGCGTTCAACGAGGAAACCGCCGACTGGCTGGCGTTCTACATGTTCACCTACTTCACCGACCGGGACGGGAAGTACCAGCTCGGCACGCTCAAGGAGAGCTCCTTCGACCCGCTCTCGCGCACCTGCGAGTTCATGCTGAAGGAAGAAGCGCACCACATGATGGTCGGCACCACCGGTGTCGACCGCGTGGTGACCCGCAGCGCCGAGCTGATCCGCGCGCACGACACCCACGACATCGGCCCGCACGGCGGCATCCCGCTGACCCTGATCCAGAAGTACATCAACTTCCACTACACCGTGTCCCTGGACCTGTTCGGCAGCGAGACGTCGACGAACGCGGCGAACTACTACACGGCCGGGCTCAAGGGCCGCTGGCAGGAAACCCGCCGCAAGGACGACCACAAGCTCACCGAGGACGCCCGCACGCTGGACCGGCCGAACGGCGACGGCACCTGGACCACCGAGGAGATGCAGGCGATCCTGCTGCTCAACCTCGACCTGCGCAGCGAGTACGTGGCCGACTGCCAGACCGGCGTGAAGCGCTGGAACAGGATCCTCGCCGACGCCGGCATCGACTTCACGTTCCGCCTGCCGCACCCTGGCTTCAACCGCGAGGTGGGCATAAACTCCGGCCACCACGTCACTCCCGACGGCACCATCGTCGACGAGGCGACCTGGGAGGCAGGCAAGCGCAAGTGGCTGCCCACGACCGAAGACCTCACGTTCGTCCGTTCGCTGATGCGCCCGGTGTACGAGCGGGGGAAGATCGCGAGCTGGGTTGCGCCGCCGCGGCAGGGCATCAACGGGAAACCCATCGACTACGAGTACGTGTACCTCACGTAGGAGGCCTGGTGGCGACAGGGTTCAATGCCGCGGAGTACCTGCTCTCGGCCGGGCACCCGGACGCGACCGCGGTCGTGTCGCCCGGGCGCACCCTCACCTACGCCGAACTCGCGGAGGAGTCCCGGCGCGTGGCCGGCGGGCTGGCCGGGCTCGGCGTGCGGCCCGAAGAGCGGGTCATGTTCTGCATGGTCGACGACGTCGAGCTGCTCACCGGCATCCTCGGCGCGATGCTGGCCGGCGCGGTCGCCGTGCCGGTGTCGACCATGGTGACCGGGCCGGAGCTGGGCCAGGTGCTGGCCGACTCGCGGGCGCGCGTGCTGTGCGTGTCCGGGGAGTTCGCCGGGCAGGCGGCGACCGCTCTGGAGCGGGCCCCCGAGGTCACCGACGTCGTGCTCGACCGCTGCGACGGGACCGGATTCGGCGTCCGGACGCACGACTGGCCGTCGCTGTCGGGAGCGTTTCCCAGCGGCCGGACGTGGGCGGATTCGCCCGCGTTGTGGCTGTACACGTCGGGGACGACCGGGCAGCCCAAGGGCGCGATGCACCGGCACGCGAGCATCCGCGCGGTCTGCGAGACCTACGCGCGCGGCGTGCTGGGAACGACGCGCGAGGACCGGTTCCTGTCCGTGCCGAAGCTGTTCTTCGCCTACGGGCTGGGAAACTCGTGCTTCTTCCCGCTCGCCGCGGGCGGCACGACGCTGCTGGAGCCGTCGCGGCCGACGCCGGCGTTGTTCGCGCGACGCGCTCGCGAGGAGCGGCCGTCACTGTTCTTCGCGGTCCCGACGTTCTACGCGGCGTTGCTCGCCAGCGACGTCCCGGACGACTCGTTTTCTTCGGTGCGGTACGCGGTTTCGGCGGGTGAGCCGCTGCCCGCGTCGCTGTTCGAACGGTTCCGCGCCCGCTTCGGGCTGGAGATCCTCGACGGCATCGGGTCGACCGAAGCACTGCACATCTTCCTGTCGAACCAGCCGGGGTCGGTGCGGCCGGGCAGCACCGGCGTTCCGGTGCCCGGGTATTCCGTGCAGATCCGCGACGAAACCGGGGCCGTGCTCGACACGCCCGGCCGGCCGGGCGAGCTGTTCGTGGCCGGGCCCTCGACGGCGACCGGGTACTGGGCCCGCTACGACACGACGAAGCTCGTCTTCCAGGGCGAGTGGCTGCGGACCGGCGACAGCTACGTCCGGAACGAGGACGGGACGTACAGCTGTCTCGGCCGGTTCGGGGACATGCTGAAGGCGGGCGGGATCTGGGTGTCACCGTCCGAAGTGGAGGAACGGCTGCGGCAGCACCCGGCGGTGGCCGAGGTCGCGGTCGTCGCCGCGCCGGACGCCGACGGCCTCGACAAACCGGTCGCGTGCGTGGTTCCCGCACCCGGGTTCGCGGTGGAACCGGCCGAGCTGATCGACTTCTGCCGTGAGGGCCTGGCGGCGTTCAAGCGCCCGCGCGGCGTGGTCGAACTGACAGAGCTGCCGAAGACGGCGACCGGCAAGATCCGCCGCAACGTGATCCGCGAGCTGGTCCGCGACTCGCTGCGGACGGTGCCCAGCCCGTGATCGACGGGCACTTCGTGGGTCAGCGCATGACCTCGTGCAGGCAGAGCACGTTGCCTTCGGAGTCGGTGAACCAGGCCGCCCGCTCGTTGCCCAGCTGGGCGATGTGGTCCACCGTCTTCAGGCCTTCCAGCTCGAAGTCCTGGAACCGCACCCCGCGGTCTTCGAGGGCTCGCCCGCACACGCATCGGGCGTGACCTCGACTTTTTCAACGGTCGGTGTTGAACGCGCGGAGCGTCCGCATTGCTTCGGCGAGTGCCGGGGCGTCTTCGCCGAGCGGGGTCAGCACGATCCGGCGCAGGATGTTCGCCGCCGCCGCACGGGCGTTGTTCGCGACCTCCAGGCCGTGGTCGGTCAGGGACGCGAACGTGACGCGGCGGTCGTCGGGGCTGGGGATCCGGCAGATCAGGTCGGCCGCCACCAGGCGGTCCGCCACCTTCGTGAACCCGCCGCTGGAGAGGGCCGCCTCCGTGGCCAGGCGGGTCATCGGCATCCGGTGCTCGGGCGAGCGCACGAGCCGCAGCAGGATGTCGAACGACGCGGGCGCGAGCCCGAAGCGGTCGGCGATCTCGCCCATCAGCCTGTCCTGGGTGGCCAGGTAACCCTCGATGACCAGGCCCCACCAGGTGACGATCTCGTCGTCGTCGGTGTCCACGGGACGCACTCTACCGCAACACCTCGCCGGATTATTTCTTTCGAGAAAGATGTCAGCCTGTTTGTACGAAGCGTATACCGCACGTCCCTACGATCGGCCGATGACTAACGAGGCACTACAGCGTGCTACCAAACTGCTGGACGCCGTCATCCTCGCCGATGGGCACAACGACCTGCCGTGGGAGCTGCGGCAGCACGGTGGCCCGAACCCGGTCGAGGCGGTCGCGTCCCTCGACCTGACCGTGCGGCAGCCCGCTTTGCACACGGACTTCCCGAAGCTCGCCGACGGGAAGCTCGGCATGCAGTTCTGGTCGGTGTACGTGCCCTGTGAGTTCGAAGGCCACAGTGCCGTGACCGCCGTTCTGGAACAGGTGGAGGTCGTCCACCAGCTGGTCGAGCGCTACCCCGACCGGCTCCGGCTGGTCACCACCGCGGACGAGGCCGAGGCCGCGTTCGCCGACGGCCGGATCGCGTCGCTGCTCGGTGCCGAAGGCGGGCACAGCATCGCCGAGTCGATCGGCGTGCTGCGGATCCTGCGCCGGCTCGGCGTCCGCTACATGACGCTGACGCACAACTTCAACACCAGCTGGGCCGACGCGGGCACCGACGAGCCGCTCCACGGCGGTCTCACCGAGTTCGGCCGCGACGTCGTGCGCGAGATGAACAAGATCGGGATGATGGTCGACCTGTCGCACGTCGCGCCGTCGACGATGCGGGCGGCGATCGAGGTCAGCTCGGTGCCGGTGATCTTCAGCCACTCCTCCTGCATCGCGGTGAACGACCACCCCCGCAACATCCCCGACGACGTACTGGCGAAGCTGCCCGGCAACGGCGGCGTCGCGATGATCACCTTCGTGCCCGCCTTCGTATCGCCGAAGGTCGCCGCCTGGAACGAGCAGCTCGAGGCCGCGATGGCCGGCGCCGGGCTGGAGTACCGGAACCTGAGCCTGCGCGGGAAGTTCGTCCAGGAGTGGGACGGTCCGCCGAAGCCGCTGGCCACCGTCGAGGACGTCGTCGCGCACGTCGAGCACGCCCGCGAGGTGGCCGGCATCGACCACATCGGCCTGGGCGGCGACTACGACGGCGTCGGCTCGCTGCCGGAGGGGCTGGAGGACACGTCCAAGTACCCGGTGTTGTTCGCCGCCCTGCTCGAGCGCGGGTGGAGTGAGGACGACTGCGCGAAACTGGCCGGCCGGAACACCCTCCGCGTCCTGCGGGAGGTTGACGGTTTCGCCCGTTAGGGGGTTTGAGCCAGCGCTCCCCGTGTGCCGGACGGACACTGGGCACATGACGCACGCGCGCGGGGGCGCGGCCGACCGCCCCACCGGTCCCACCCACCACGACCTGCCCGACGGCGCACTGGAACCCGCCGAGCTGCGAGCCGGCGACGTCCGGCCGGGCGCGGAGGAGGTGACGCCGGTGCAGCCGGCGCCGGCCAAACCGGCGGGCAAGGCCCGGCCGACGCGGATCAGCGGCACCTGGGTCGCGGTCATCGCCGGCCTGCTCGTCCTCGTCGTGCTGCTGATCTTCATCCTGCAGAACCTCGCTCCGGCGACGGTCCGCTTCTTCGGCGCGGAAGGCAACATGCCGCTGGCCATCGCCATGCTGTTCTCGGCGATCGGCGGGGCGGTGCTGGTCGCGCTGATCGGCGGGGCCCGCATCCTGCAGCTGCGAAAGCAGGCCCGCCGCCACCGCTAGCGGGGCACTTTCCCTATGAAAGTGCCCCCTCCGAGCTTTCCCGCGGAAGCCATCCGGAGTTACGGTCTCCGGAACACTTTCATAGGGAAAGTGGCGGCTCAGGCGATGATCGACGTCATTCCGAGGACGAGCGCGCAAACGCTTTCGTCGCCGGTTGTGCGCACGTGGTCGAGGTTGGGCGCGTTGTGGGTGCAGAGCCGCCAGAACGTGTCCAGGTCCGTCGTCACGGTGGCCAGTGGCGTCCGCGACGGCGGTGCGCCGCGGTCCAGGACCCAGCCGTCGCGTTCGCGGCGCGCGTGCCACTTGCCCTGGCCGGTCACCGTGTAGCCGACCTGCTTGCCGACGCGGGCGTCGACGTCACGCAGGGTGTGCGGCAGCGCCCGGATGAACGTGTCCGCGATCGGCTCGGCGTACTCCGCCTCCAGCGGCGTGTGCTCCAGGGCCTCGCGGATCTGCACGTGGTGGACCCAGAACTCCGAGTAGTCGCGGGCCGCGTCGAGCCAGCGCGGCGCGGGTTCGCCGCCGGCCCAGCTGACCGGCTCGCCGAGGACGTCGAGGTCCAGCTTCGCCCAGTACTCGGTCGTCTGGCCCATGAACTCGTACAGCATGGTGAGCAGGACGTCCGTCGAGAGGCGGCGGCACGCGACGACCCACTCCTCGTTGATCCGGTCGATGAACCGGGGGAACGGCTCACCCGGACGGGGGCCTTCGGACGCGTGCCCGTCCCGGCCGCGGGACAGCCGGCCGACCTTGTCACCCAGCAGGTGGGCGGCGACGTCCTTGACCGTCCAGCCCGCGCACATCGTCGGCCGGGTCCAGTCCTCGTCGGTGAGCGCGCCGAGCAGCGTCATCAGCGCCTGCTCTTCCTGGGAGAAGTACGGGAGGACGTCGATCGGCGGGCCCCAGCGCGTCGGACTCATGGGTGCATCCAACAGGAACGTCACACCTCCATTCGGCCTACTCGCAGGTAGCATCAGCGCGTAAGCGGAGGGAGCAGGTCTGTGAACGCAGAGCGACCGAACGGCCGGGGTGCCGCCGACGACGTGGCCGATCTGGCCCGCCGCGCCGGTCAGCTGGCGGGCTGGGCCGCGCGCACCGGCATCGCGCTCGGCCGCAAGCTGCCCGGCGTCGAGACCGCCGAACGCGGCGTGCGCGAAGTCGAGCGCCAGCTGCTGACCGAGCTCAGGCGCCGGCTCGACGAGGTCGACGACCCGTACCACGCGGCACTCACCGCGGCGTCGGCGATGAACCGCCCGGCCGCCGTCGAAGCCGCCGTCACCCTCGTGCCGGTGCGCGACAACAACGCCGAGCCGCTGCGCGCGGCGATGGCCGAGCTGCTCAACCACTCCATCGGCTTCGGCCGCGAGCGCGCCCGCGAGTACTTCTACGCGATCATCCTGCGCCAGCTCACCCCGGACGAGGCCCGCATCCTGTCCGCGCTGTCCGACGGCTCGCCGTTCCCCGCCGTCGACGTCGTCGAGCGGACCGGCCTCGGCGGCAACGGCCGGGTCGTGCTGCGCAACGCCTCGACGGTCGGCAAGGCGGCCGGGGTGTCGCTGCCCGACCAGGTGCCCGGCTACGTCACCCGGCTGATCGGGCTCGGCCTGGTCGACCTCGACGAAGAAGTGCCGTCGCTGGAGACGCAGTACGAGATCCTGCTGACCGACGAGACGGTGCGCGAGGCGGAGAAGCACGTCCGGCGCGCGAAGTTCGTCCGGCGGACGATCCACGTCTCGCGCCTCGGCGCGCAGTTCTGGCAGGCCTGCGACCCCGCGGCTCGACCACCCGGCCTCGGCTGACCCGGATGGGGCCGTTCCTCGCCGGCGTCGTCGCCGACTTCGCGCGGCACTGGCCCCTCTACGTCTCGATCCCGGTCGTCGCGGCGCTGATCGGCTACGGCACGAAGCTCGTCGCGATCCGGATGATGTTCCAGCCGGTCGAGTTCATCGGCATCAAGCCGTTCCTGGGCTGGCAGGGCATCGTGCCGAAGCGCGCCGCGCGGATGGCGAGCATCGCCTGCGACACGATGACCGAGCAGCTGATCAAGCCGGCCGAGGTGGTGGCGCGGCTGGACGCGTCCCGCATCGCGAAGGAGATCGAGAAACCGCTGCTGGCGGGCGTCGAGGACATCGTGCGCGAGGTGGCGGGGCACTACCGGCCGGGGCTGTGGGAGTCGCTGCCGGTCCGCGTGCAGCGGCTGGTGATCGAGCGCGTCCAGCACGAGTCGCCGCGGATGGTCGCGGCGGTGCTCGACCTGATCAAGTCCGATGTGGACAGCGTGTTCGACCTGAAGGGCATGGTGGTCACCAGCCTGGTCAAGGACAAGCGGCTGCTGAACCGGCTCTTCCAGGAGGCGGGCGCGCAGGAGTTCAAGTTCATCGCGCGGTCGGGCCTGGTGTTCGGCGGCGCGATCGGCGTGGTCCAGATGGTGGCGTGGATGCTGTTCAAGTTCCCGCCGATCATGCCGTTGTTCGGCCTGTTCACCGGCTGGTTCACGGACTGGCTGGCGCTGCGGATGATCTTCTACCCGATCGAACCGCGCAAGTACTTCGGCGTCACCTGGCAGGGCCTGTTCCTGAAGCGGCGGGCCGAGGTCGCGGAGGCGTATGGGTCGTTGATCGCGAAGGAGATCATCACCCCGCACAACGTCATCGAGGCGATCCTGCACGGGCCGCTGTCGGACCGGGTGCTGGCGCTGATCCAGCGGCAGCTGGACCTGGAGCTGGGCCGCCGGGTGAAGCCGCTGCTGGTGTTCGCCGTCGGCAGCCGCAAGTACCAGGACATGAAGCTGGCGATCTCGTCCCAGATCATGTCCCGCCTCCCGGAGACGATGCGGTACATCGAGGACTACGCGACCGACGCGATGGACATCCGCAACGTGCTGGTGTCGAAGATGAAGCAGCTGCCGCCGAAGGAGTTCGAGCGGCTGCTGAGGCCGGCGTTCGAGCAGGACGAGTGGATCCTGATCGCGACGGGCGCGGTGCTGGGCTTCGCGGTCGGGGAGGCCCAGGTGCTGGTCCTGGAGCACCTGGCGGCGTAGTTCGCGGCTCGCCGGGGGGCCAGGTGGGCGAACAAGTCCACCCGAACGGCCGTACCCGCGGACGTATCCCCGTCGTCACCTTTCGCCTCTAATCTGCGTCAGGAAGACCGATTCGCCGGGAGACTCCCATGGCCGAGACCGCGGAACCGTGGCAGCAGGAAATCCGGCTCGCGATGACCATGGTCGGCGGGGCGAGCCTGGCCATCTGGATGGGCGGGGTCGCCACCGAGACGTCGCAGCTGCTGCGGGAGTCGCGCCGGGACGCCCCGGCCGGGCTCTACCGGAAGCTGCTCGACGTCCTGCGGGCGAGCGTCTCGATCGACGTCCTCACCGGGACCAGCGCCGGCGGGATCAACGCCGCCTGCCTCGGCCTGGCCGAGGCCTTCGGCTCCACGCCGCAGGTCCTGCGCGACACCTGGATCACCACCGGCTCGCTGGAAAACCTCGTGCGGGACGCGAAAGAAGCGCAGCCGCGGTCGGTGCTCGACGGGGACCGCGTGCTGCTCGGGGACGTCGAGCGCGCGCTGCGGCGGATCACCGCCGAAGGCACCCCGCCGAAGGACGAGCCCGACATCACCGTGCTGCTCACCGGGACCATGATCGACGGCGAGACCACCCGGTTCGACGACGCGCTCGGGAACCTGGTGCGGGACACCGAACACCGGATGCTCTTCCGGTTCTGTGGTCCACTGTGGACGGTCGGGGTGGAGGGGCCGCTCGCGCTGGCGGCCCGCTCCACCGCGTCCTTCCCCGGCGCGTTCGAGCTGTCGCGGATGCCGATCGGCACCGGCGGCACCGACCGGCTGCACCCCGACATGACGCCGTACACCGAGCTGACCCGCTCGCACTGGCTGACCGACGGCGGTGTGCTGCTCAACAAGCCGCTGCGGCCCGCGCTGCGCGAAATCTTCGAGCGCAGCTCGCACGCCGACGTCCGGCGGCTGCTGCTCTACGTCGTGCCGACCGGGGAACGCGGAACCGAAGCCGCCGGCTGTGATCCGGCGGACCCGCCGTTGCTGTCGAACGCGATGGCCAAGGTCGTCAACACCGTGATGAGCCAGTCGATCAGCGCCGAGCTGGACGACCTGACCCGCCACAACGACGCCGTGCTCCGCGCGCGCGACACCCGCGTCTCGCTGGCCGCGATGGGCCTGCGTGGTGGCCCCGGATGCCTGGTCGACGCGCGGATCGCCGCCGCGTACCTCGAGCGGCGGACCGCCGAGGACGCCGCCGAGCTGGTGCGGGCCGCCGCCCGCCGGTACGCGGTCTCCGAGGCGGGCACCCCGGACCGCGACTGGGCGTCCGGGATGTCGCGGCAGCTGCGCGCGATCGCCGTGACCGGGCTGAGCAGCGGCGTCCCCACCGGGCCGCCCGCCGCCGGCCTGGCGGTGACGGACCTGGTCGGCTACCGGACGACCGCGCTCGACGACGCCGTCGCGACCGGCCTGCAGCTGATCAACGCCGGGTTCCGGCTCCGGCCGGACGCCGCCCGCGCGGGGACGCTCAACGACGCGCGCGCCCGGCTGCACGCGGCGCGCCGGACCGCCGGCCGCGGGGTGCGGCTGGCGCAGTGGGTGGCCGCGCACCCCGGTCCCGGCGCGAGCAGCACCCTCGAGGGGTGGATCCGCGAGCTCGCCGAGGAGTGGGCCGGGCTGGGCCGCTCGGCCGCCGTCGCCGAGGCGTGGCCGGAGGTCGTCGCCGGCCTGCGGGCGGCCGCGCCGACGTTGCGCGCCCTCGCCGACGCCGCGCCCGAGCGGGCCGGCACCGTCACGACGCTGCTGAACTGGCTGGCACTCGGGCCGGTCGCGGCGGGCGGCGACGACGTCGTCCAGGCGCGGTTGGCCACCCTGCACGTGGCGACGCGCGGACTGCTCGCGCAGGCGCCGTCGGTGGACCAGCGGGTCGACCTCGTGCAGGTCAGCGCCGATTCGCGGACGCTGCTGGACATGACGCGGCGCCGGTCGTGGGACAAGCTGACCGGGATGCAGGCGAGCTGCTTCGGCGCGTTCTACAAGGCGTCGTGGCGGGCCAGCGACTGGATGTGGGGACGCGTCGACGGTGCGGGCTGGCTGGTCCAGTGCCTGCTCGACCCGGTCCGCCTGGAGACGCTGCGTGACGTCGTCGGGCCCGAGCGGTTCCGCGACGAGCTCGTCGCCGCGCTCAAGACCACCTGGCGCAAGCCGGACGAGCGCGACCGGTGCACCCCGGCCGAAATCGGGCAGCTGCGCGACCAGCTGACGGCCGAGCTGGCGTTCCTCGGGCTCGACGCCGACCTGGAACCGGTCGCGTTCGGCGACCGCCGCCCGGTCAGCCTCCCGGTGACGGCCATGGCGCTCGCCCGGGCGCGGCAGGCCGAAATCGCCGCGGAGGAGCTCCCGGTCGTCACGCTGGCGTCGCGCTACGACGCCGACGACCGCCCGGGCATCGGGAAGGCACTGGCCGAAGACCGGCCCGAGGTGGCCGTCGACGCCGCGCAGGCCCGGTTCCAGGCCTGCCGCGTCTCGACCGAGAAGCTCGCCGGGGAGCAGGGCACCGCGCGGCTGACCCGGACGCTCGTCGCGCTCGGCGCCGCCACGGTCAACGCCGGGACGGTCGCGTTCCGGCTGCCCGGCGGCTGGCCGCAGACGGTCGCGGGCCTGCTGCGGACAGTCGCCAGGAGCACGGCGAGGGTCTCGCAGGGCGCGTCACGGCTCGGCACGACGCGGTCGCTCGCGGCGGGCGTGCTGGCGCTGCTGGCCGGGCTGGTGATCGGCAACGACGGCGGCGCGGTCCTGCAGTGGATCGGCCTCCCGGTCCTCGCCGGCGCGGCCGTCTACCTCGTCACGGCGCTGCTCACGACGGGCAGAACCGCGCGCCGGCTGTTCGCGGCGCTCGGGGCACTGGTCGTGGCGGCGCTGCTGCTGGCCGCGTTCCTGCCGCCGCTCGCCCGGCCGTTCTTCGGCTGGCTCGGTGACGTCGTGGCCGGCTGGCGCCGCGGCGAGGGCGCGGTGTGGTGGCTGCTGGTCGCCGGGCTGCTCGTCCTGCCCGCGGTCGTGACGCCGGTGAGCGCGCTCCGGCGCCGCCTCGGCCACCGCCGCGCCCGGAACCGGGAGGCGAAGAGCGTCGTGCTCGAAGTGGCCGGGAGTCCGCCGCGGAAGAGGACGCCGAAGCCCACTGCCGTGGGCACCCGGACACCGAGTTCGCGCTGAGCGATTCGGCCCGTCGCCTTGCGATCATCGCCGGTTGGGTTCATGGTGCGGGGTAGGTCACGGGCCATGAGTCCGCGCCCCAGGCGCGCTTGTGCCCAGGCGACGGCCGGCCCAAACACGTTTGTGTGACTGCTCACCGGGTACCTCGCGTCCCCGCAGGTCATCGCGGGGGTCGTGAGCTGCGTCGCTGGCAGGCGGAAAATTCTCTGTTACGTTTCCTGAGTATGTCCGTAACGCACTTGATCGAATCCCCGACCAAGGCGGACGGCGCGGAGCTTTGGCGAATCGCGCGTGATTCCGCCAAGCTCGATCTCAACTCGCCGTACGCATACATGCTGTGGTGCCGTGATTTCGCCGAGACATCGGTGGTCGCGCGCGAGGACGGCAGAGCGGTCGGATTCGTCATCGCCTACCGCAGGCCGGACGAGCCCGAGGCAGCGCTCGTCTGGCAGGTCGCGGTCGACGCGTCCCAACGCGGAAAGGGCCTGGCCGGGGCCCTGCTCGACGCGCTGTACACGCGTCTGGTCGGCGAGGGGGTGCGTTACCTCGAGACCACCATCACCCCGGACAACGAGGCGTCCATCCGGCTGTTCACTTCGTTCGCGAAGCGGTGGAACGCCGCCATGGAAACCAGTGTGCTGTTCGGCGGCGAGGATTTCCCCGACGCCGGGCACCTGCCGGAAGAGCTTTACCGCATCGGCCCGCTGACCACGCCGACGAATCCGGGCGATTAGGAGAAACAAACACATGAGCATCTTCGAAGAGCTCGAATCCGAAGTACGCAGCTACAGCCGCGGCTGGCCGGTCGTCTTCGACCGCGCGCAGGGCAGCTGGCTCCACGACGAAAGCGGAAAGCCCTATCTGGACTTCTTCGCCGGGGCCGGCGCGCTGAACTACGGGCACAACAACCCGCAGCTGAAGCAGGCGCTGATCGACTACATCCAGCGCGACGGCGTCACCCACGCCCTCGACATGTTCACCGTGGCCAAGCGCGACTTCCTGCAGACCTTCCGCGACAAGGTCCTCGACCCGCGCGGGCTCGGCTACAAGGTCGTGTTCCCCGGGCCGGGTGGCGCGAACGCCGTCGAGGCCGCGCTGAAGCTGGCGCGCAAGGTGACCGGCCGGGAGTCGGTCATCAACTTCACCAACGCCTTCCACGGCATGACGCTCGGCGCGTTGTCGGTCACCGGCAACTCGATGAAGCGCGGCGGCGCCGGTGTCCCGCTGGTGCACGCCACCCCGATGCCGTACGACAAGTACTTCGACGGCGCGATGCCGGACTTCCTCTACTTCGAGAAGCTCCTGCAGGACTCCGGCAGCGGG
Organism: Amycolatopsis sp. lyj-346; assembly: GCF_046548975.1. Taxonomy (NCBI): domain Bacteria; kingdom Bacillati; phylum Actinomycetota; class Actinomycetes; order Pseudonocardiales; family Pseudonocardiaceae; genus Amycolatopsis; species Amycolatopsis sp. lyj-346. The sequence continues at coordinate 249,583 of NZ_JAJPWT010000001.1, read as the reverse complement.
CTCAACGAGCCGGCCGCGGTGATCGTCGAAGGCGTGCAGGGCGAGGGCGGCATCAACGCCGCGCGCCTGGAGTGGCTGAAGGGTCTCGACGACCTCTGCAAGCGCCACAACATCCTGCTGATCCTCGACGACGTCCAGATGGGCTGCGGCCGCACCGGCCCGTTCTTCAGCTTCGAGGACGCCGGGATCACGCCGGACATCGTCTGCCTGTCGAAGTCCATCAGCGGCTACGGCATCCCGATGGCGCTGACGCTCATCAAGCCGGAGCTCGACGTCTGGGAGCCGGGTGAGCACAACGGCACCTTCCGCGGGATCAGCCCCGCGTTCGTCACCGCCAAGGAAGCGATCGACGTCTACTGGAGCGACGACGAGCTCGAGAAGTCGACGAAGGCGAAGGGCGAGCGCATCGCGAGTGCGTTCAGCGGCATCGTCGAGGCCTACCCGGAAGCGAACCTGTTCGCCAAGGGCCGCGGCCTGGCGCGCGGCATCGAGTTCGCGAACGGCGACCTGGCCGGGCGGGTCTGCGCCGAGGCGTTCGCCCGCGGCCTGCTGATGGAGACCTCCGGCCCCGACGGCGAAGTCATGAAGCTGCTGCCGCCGCTGACGCTGACCGACGACGAGCTGACGCAGGGCCTGTCGATCATCGACGAGTCCGTCAAGGCCGTCCTGACCAAGTAAGGAGTACGCCTGTGCTCGTGCGCACCCTCGACGAGATCACCGACACCGACGCCGACATCAAGACCGAGAACTGGCGCAGCAAGCGGATCATCCTCGCGAAGGAGGGCGTCGGCTTCTCGGTGCACGAGACCACGCTCTACGCGGGGACGGTCAACGACTTCTGGTACGCCAACCACATCGAGGCCGTGTTCATCACCTCCGGTGAGGGCGAGATCGAGGACCTGGCCACCGGCAAGGTCTACGAACTCAAGCCCGGCACGCTCTACCTGCTCAACGACCACGACAAGCACCAGGTCCGGCCGAAGACCGAGATCAAGTGCGTGTGCGTGTTCAACCCTCCGGTGACCGGCCGGGAGGTGCACGACGAAAACGGCGTGTACCCGCTGATCACCGAGGACGCGTAAAACACCGGAGAGGAAACAGGAGGCGAAGCCCGTGACGCTGATGGACACCCGGGTCGACGACACTTACCCGACCCGGATCACCGGTACGCCGGCCCATCTGCCGCGCGTGCACCCCACGGTGTGGGGTACCGAAGCCGACGGCCCGATCGACGCCGCCACGCTGGCGAACCACGAGACCAAGGGTTACACCGTGGTCGACGACATGCTCTCCGTCGGGGAGGTCCAGACGTACTGGCAGGAGCTGGTGCGGCTGTCCTCCGACGCGGGGCTCGCCCGCGACGAGCGCGTGATCACCGAGGCGAAGACCGGTGAAGTCCGGTCGATCTTCGACGTCCACGAGATTTCGGACCTGATCGCCGAGCTGGTGCGCGACCCGCGCGTGCTGGACCGGGCCCGGCAGCTGCTCGGCTCCGAGGTGTACATCCACCAGAGCCGCGTCAACTACATGCCCGGCTTCAAGGGCACCGGGTTCTACTGGCACTCGGACTTCGAAACCTGGCACGCGGAGGACGGCATGCCGTCGCCGCGCGCGGTCAGCTGCTCCATCGCGCTGACCGACAACTACCCGTTCAACGGCGGCCTGATGATCATGCCGGGCTCGCACCGGACGTTCGTCCAGTGCGCCGGCGAAACGCCGGACGAGAACTACAAGAGCTCGCTCAAGGCCCAGCGGGTGGGCGTGCCGGGCGAGGACGACATCACGAAGATGGCGGCCGAGTACGGCATCGACCAGTTCACCGGCCAGGCGGGCTCGGCGCTGTGGTTCGACTCGAACATCATGCACGGCTCCGGCAACAACATCACCCCGTACCCGCGCTCGAACATCTTCCTGGTGTTCAACAGCGTGGAGAACGCGTTGCAGGAGCCGCTCGCGGCGAGCGCACCGCGGCCCGCCTTCATCGCCGGCCGGGACTCGACGCCGATCACGCGCTGACATACCGGAGCCCCGAAAGAAGTTGAGTCACACCGGGCTGATCACCGGCGGGGCCCCCGCCGGTGACCGGCCCGGTGCACCCTGTTACCGTGTCGCCACCGCGCGGGTGTGTGGCCCGTGCAACACGTCTTCGCGGACGACCGGCGGCGGGTGCTTCGCTCGGGGTGAGCTCACCTGCCCGGTTGCCCACGGTGGCGGACGGGCGGACCGGCCCCCTGGCGGCCCGGCCGGAAGTTCCAGCAGAGCCCCGCACCACCGGATCGGGACCGGTGGTGCGGGGCTCTGTCATTCCGGCGTCAATCGCAGGCCCGCCGGACCCCGGCTGCGGAATCCGCACTGTCACGAAACGTCCTGGTCCCGGCCCGGTGAGGCGGTATTCGGCAGCCGGCGATCACGGTAGGTTGACTTTTCCGGCGGGGGCGACGCCGGGACACCGTGGACCACGGGGAGGTGGGCGCGCGCATGGCCCAGACCCGGCTCCAGCTGCTCGGGCCCGTTCAGCTCTTCCACGACGGCCGGCCCGTCCCGATCGGCGGACCCGCGGTCCGCGGCCTGCTCGCGCTGCTGGCGCTGAAGCCCGGCAAGGTCGTCGGGCTCGACGAGATCATCGACGCCCTGTGGGGCCACGACCCGCCGGCGACCGCCCGGACCATCGTCCACGGCAACGTCTCCCACCTGCGGCGGGTCCTGCGCGACCTGGACGGCCCGCGCATCCTCACCACCCCGCCGGGTTACCGGCTGGACGTCGATCCCGACCGGATCGACGTCCACCGGGCGCGCACGCTGCTGGACCGCGCCTCGGTGGCCACCCCGGAGGTCGCCGCCGCGCTGCTCGCCGAGGCACTCGCGCTCTGGCAGGGCCCGGTGCTGGGCGGGGTGCCCGACTCCCTGCGGGCCCCCGAGCTGGACGACCTCCGCCGCGCCGTGCACGGCGCCCGCGTCGACGCCGACCTCGAACTCGGCCGGCACGCGGAACTGATCGTCGAGCTCAGCCCGATCGTCCGGGCCGATCCGCTGGCCGAGCGGACCGCGGGGCAGCTGATGCGGGCGCTGTACCACGCGGGCCGCCGCGGCGACGCGCTCGAGCTGTACCGGACCGTCTCCCGCGCGACGCTGCGCACCCTCGGCGTCGAGCCCGGAGCCGAGCTGCGCTGGCTGCACGAGCGCGTCCTCAACGACGACCTCCGGGCAGTTTCACGTGAAAGTGCCCACCTGCGACCGGCACTTTCACGTGAAAGTGCCGGTAGTGCGCCTTCGCAGCTGCCGGCGGCGGTGCCCAGCCTCGCCGGGCGCGACGACGACCTGGCCTGGCTCGACGGCCTGGTGACCAGGGCCGAAGCGGGGCAGACGACGATCGCCGTGGTCACCGGCACCGCCGGGATCGGCAAGAGCACGCTGGTCGTGTGGTGGGCGCACCGCGTCGCGCCGCGGTTCCCGGACGGCGTCCTGTTCGCGTCGCTGCGCGGCTTCGACCCGCACCACCCACCGCTGGAACCGGCCGAGCTGCTCACCCAGTTCCTGCTCGGCCTCGGCGTCGAAACCGAGAAGATCCCGGAGCTGCTGCACGAGCGCGTCGCCCTCTACCGGTCGCTCATCGCCGGACGGCGGATGCTGGTGCTGCTCGACGACGCCCGCACCGCCGAGCAGGTGCGCCCGCTGCTGCCGCCGAGCGCGCGGACGATGACGGTGGTGACCAGCCGCTCGCGCCTCGACGGGCTCGCCGTGTCGAACGCGGCCAAGCAGCGCGTGCTCGGCACGCTCGCGCCCGACGACGCGGTGGCGCTCATCGAGGAGCTGGCCGGCCCGGCGAGCCTCAACCACGCCCTCGCGCGGCTCTGCGGCTACCTCCCGCTGGCGCTGCGGATCGCGGGCGCGCGGCTCTCGGCGAGCGCCCAGCGGACGGCGGAGGAGCTCGTCGACGAGCTCGGCAACGAACGCACCCGGCTCGCCGGTCTGCAGGTCGACGGCGCCGACGACAGCGTCCGCGCGGCGTTCGACGTCTCCTTCCGCGGCCTGCCCGGCGAAGTGGCCGAGACGTTCCTGCAGCTGGGGGCGGTCCCCGGCGTGCCGGCCGGGCCGCACGTGATGGCCGCGGTCGCGCACATCACCGTGGCCGAGGCCCGGCGGCGGCTGCGTGCGCTGGCCGCGCACAACCTCATCGCCGAGACCGAGCGCGACGTCTTCGTGCCCCACGACCTCGTCTGGCTGTACCTGCGGGAGCTCGCGGAACAGGAACTCGGCGACAAGGAGCGCGACGAAGCGCTCGGCTGGACGATCCGCTACTACCAGGCGGTGGCCGACCGGGCGCGGCGCCGGCTGGGCCGGGTCGCCGACCCGCTCGACTTCTCGCGCGTGCTCGCCGACGACGCGATGCCGCCGCTGCCCGGCGCCGCCGAGGCCCGCGACTGGTTCGCGGCCGAGTGGCCGAACCTCTTGGCCGTGCTCGACGCCGCGTACGCCGCGGGCCGCCACGACGACGTCTGGCGGCTGGCCCGGCTGGCGCACACCTACCGCGTCGCGTGCCCGCTGCTGGACGAGTGGACGCGGATGGCCGACCTCGGCGTCGCCGCCGCCGAAGCCGCGGGCGACGTCGCGGGGCAGTGCTGGCTGCTGCTGGCGCGGTGCGAGATCGCGTTGACCTTCGAGCTGCCGGGGTTCGGGCTCGCCGACGCCGAACGGGCAGCTGAGCTGTCCGCAGCCTCCGCAGCCTCCGCAGCCTCCGCAGTCTCCGCCGCCTCCGCCGCCTCGGCCGACCAGCGGCTGCGGACGTCGGTGGACCTGCACCTCGGGCGTGCGCTGAGCCGGCTCGGCGAACACGAGCAGGCCATCGAGCGGCTGGCCGCGGCGATCGCGAACGCGCCCGACGTCACCCTGCGCGGGCAGGCGCTGAGCAGCTGCGCGCAGGCGGAGAAGCGGGCGGGCCGGCTGTCCGACGCGATTGCCCACCAGCGCGCCGGCCTGCGGATCGACCGCGAACTGGGCGACGACGACCAGGTCGTCGTCTCGCTGGACAAGCTGGCCGAGCTGAGCCTGCGGGCCGGGGACCACGAGGCGGCCGAGCGGTACGTCTGGGAGGCGATCGACCTGGCGATCAGCCGCGAGTTCGTCGCGCGGGAAGGCGCACTGCGGCTGACGCTGGGCCGGGTGCTGCGGGCCCGTGGCGACATCGACGGCGCGCGTGAACAACTGGCGTTGTCCGTGCGCATTTACGAGCGCGTGCACCCGAAGCTCGTCGGTGAGGTCCGCACGGAACTCGCCGATCTGCAGTGAACCCTTTCCGGCGCTTTTCGGCCCGCGGCGGCCGGGATCGACGGCGGGAATTTCGTTGCGAATGGGTCACGACCCCGCCCGCGCGCTGAATCCTTAGTGGATTCTTAGTGGGCGCGGGCGCTGTCCGCGTAGGTTCGGCGGTGCCGGCAGAGCCCTAGGGGAGGGGCAGGCGGAGAAGCCGGTGCCAGGCCCCGTGCGGGAAACCGCGCCGGGGCCCGGAGCCGCCAGGAGCGGCTCGTGGCGGCCCGGCCGGCCGAGGTGGGGGTAGGCCGGCCGGTCGCCAGGCGGCTCGCGGTGTCCGCTCAGCCGACGTTCGCCGTGCAGAGCGCGATCGTCGTCCCGCTGTTTTCCGCGACCTTCTTGCCGTCGACGAGAATGGCGCAGCGGATTTCGTTGCTGACCGTCGCATTGCGGGTGTCCGCGGTGAGCGTCAACAGGTAGGAGCCATTGTTGTACGACGCTGCACCCTGCCAGGCGTCGGTGCTGGCGGGCGCGTTTTCGGTGCGCTGGTCGTTGAGGCTGCCGTAGCGCACGGTCGCGCCGCCCGCGGAGGTGACCTGGAAGGTCACGGTGTGCTTGTCGCCGGCCACCGCGGGCAGGTGCAGCCCGGACTCGCCGCCGGCGAAGAAGGTCGAGTAGAGCAGTACCCCGGCCGCGGTGAGCAGGGCGGCGGCCGTGACGGCGGTGGCGGTGATCGCCACCCCGCGGTCACCGACGGTGCCCTTCTTGACCTGCACCAATCCGGTGATCGCCAGGACGAGCCCGATCCCGCCCAGCGGCCACGCGACGAACTCGATGTCCGGCACGAAGGTGACGACCAGCGCGGCCACCCCGAGCAGCAGGCCGACGATCGCCAGGATGTTCCGCGCGGGCCTCGCATTGGCTTGACGACGCTCCGTGGCCGTCACCGGCGGTGCGGGCCGGCCGTGTCGCGCGGTGGCCGGCGGGTACTGCGGGTCGGTCATCATGCGAACCCCTTCGGGTGGGAGTCCGACGACGTTAACCCATAAGTGTGGCCCAGAACGAAATTGTTACCTGGTGGAAAAAGTCATTGTCCCACCATTTGTCGCCGGGTATCGATATTTCCTGACATCGCGGGCAGGGTGTGGCCCGGTGATCAATGGAAAGAATATCGGAGTTCCCACTGTTCGGCGCGCGTTCAAGACTAAAGTCGCATAACGGACTTTTCAGTCGAAAAGGCTCACTTCCGGGGTGATTTCGAGCAGTTCGAAGACGGGCCGTCCGCGGCGGCCGTCGATCGTCGTCGTGCGCACGACGCGCAACCGGGCGGTCACCGGGCGGTCGAGGTTCTCCTTGATCTCGTCGAGCAGGTCCGGGGCCACCGCGCCCTGGATCGTGCCGCCCGACTCGCGGTCGAGGTAGAAGATGCGCCGCCGGGTGCGGACGCCGTCGAGCCGTCCGCGCACCGTTTCGTAGCCGACTTCCTCGCGGGACTCGCGGAGGCTGCCCTGCAGGATCCGCGCCTGCTCGGTGGTCATGCTGCGGGTGACCTGCTCGCCCGCGGTCGGCGTCAGCGCCATCCCGATACCGGCGTTCTTCGCGACGGCGTTGACGATGTCGCTCACCGCGTTGCGGACGGTGTCGCGCTGCAGCAGCACGGCGTCGAGCGCGCCGTCGTCCGAGCCGTTCGCCGGCAGGAAGTCGCACAGCTCCTTGACCGCGCGCTCGGACAGCGTCTCGATGCCGTCGACGATCAGCGCGTCTTCGGCCACCGGCTCCGGAAAGCCGAAGAAGATGGCGTTGCCCGCCTGGCCGCGCTGGATCAGCGGCGCCTTGTCCCGGTCGGTCTGCTGGACCTGGGTGACCTCGCCGGACGGGTTCCGGATGATGTGCCCGATCTTCGCGGTCGCGTCCTGCAGGGCGCGGCTGATGTCGGAGAAGGTGTAGGCGTCGATGGTCTGCTCGCCGATCACCGACACGTGCAGCAGCGGCGAGCGGGACGTCCGCTCGAACTTGGCGTTGGCCGCCATCGCCGAGGCGCGGGCCAGGTCGTCGAGCCACGTGCCGCCGGGGATCTCGTCGGCGATGCGCCGGAACTCGTTCCTCACCAGATCATCTCCGGGTAGCCCCTGCCGCCTTCGGCCCAGACCTCGGCCCACACGTCTTCGTCGCCGGGACGGCACAGGAAGCCGTCCAGCATGCCGCCGACCGGCTGCACCTGGTCGAGGTACATCGCGGGCTGCCCGACGATCACGCCGCGCAGCGTGAGCAGGCCGTAGAGCGCGGACCGGCCGGCGCCGTCGAGCCGCTTGAGCGCGCCCCATTCGTCCGGGATGAGGACGACGTCGAGGCTTTGCGGTGGGTGGGCGGTGCGGGTGATGAGCTCGCCGCCGATCCAGGCGCGGCCGGACGGGATGATCCGCCGGGCGACGCCGAGGTAGCTGTTGAGCGCGCTGAACAGGATCTCGCGGTCGTTCTGGTGCGGGGCGTCGAACACCAGGCGTTCGTAGACGTCGGCGAGGTCACCTGCGTGCCGGCCCGGCGGCAGGACCTGCTGCGGCGTCCAATGGGGGAGCGCCACTCCACCCCCTCCTCAGGCCTCGCTCACAGTGCGTAGCCGAACTTACCAGGATGGGTGTCAGCCACCGCGCCCAGGCTGGTGCGGCCACTGCGGGGCCTCTTCGGACTCCGGCCAGGCGGGCTCTTCTTCGGTGGGCCAGTCCTCGGCCTGCGCCCCGCGCTGCGGCGGCAGCGGCAAGTGCCCTTCGCGGTGGCCGACGGGATCGGCTTCTTCGTCGTCGGGCACGTCGGCGCGCCGGTCGGGTGCGTGCTGGGCCCAGGCGGCCGGGATGAACTGCGTTTGCTCGGTGGAGAGTGGCGGCGGCGGCTCGTACCGCGATTCTTCTTCGAATTCGGGTCCGGTTTCCGGCGCGGACGCGGGCTGGGGCTTGGGACGCAGTACGAGCCACGACGTCAGCGCACCGAGGGCGAAGGCGACGATCAGCCACAGCCAGATCTGCCCGAACAGCCAGAACATCAGCTCATCACCCCTCAAACGACCGTGATCTCGACACGCCGGTCTTCTTCGCCGCCGGTGGCCGGCCGGGTGTCGCCCAGCCCCCGGAAGGTCACGCGCTTGGCCGCCAGCCCGTTGGCGGTCAGGATCCGCGCGACGGCACGGGCGCGGTCCCGGGAGAGCTTGAGGGCGGCGTTTTCGCCGCCGGGCCCCCGCGCGACGTGCCCGGTGACCCGGTACCGGAAGGCGGCGGGCGCCTTGGCGAGGGCGATCGCGATGCCGCGGGCGGCCTGTTCGCCTTCAGGGGTGAGCCGAGCGGTGTCGGGCTCGAAGGCAATGGGCGCCTCGGCGAGCATCCGGTCGATCTCGGCCTGCACCCCGGCCTTGTCGGTGGGTGGCGGAGCGGTGGTGCTGGTGGTCGGCGGCGGGCTGGTCGTGGTCGGCGGCGGCGGGCTCGTGGTGGTGCTCGGCGCCACCGGGGTGACGTCGCCGTTGACCTTGGCGGCCCGGACACCATCGACGCGTTGCACGACTTCGAGGGCTCTCAGCGCTTGGGTGGGCAGGAAGCCGCTGAGGGTGGCGTCCCGCCCGTCGAAGCGGACGTCCCCGGTGGGCAGCCCGGCTTCGAAGAGGGCGGCTTGGGCCCGCGCGGTCAGGTCGCGCTCCAGGCTGCCGGACTGGGCCCAGGTGGCGGCCCCCGCGAGCAGCGCTGTGACCAGCACCGCAACCGGGACCACGAGGATCCAGCGCCGACGCATAAGGGGACTGTAGGCCGGGTGTCGCGGGATGGCGACCTGAATCCGGGTGGTGATCCACAAGTTGTCCCCAGGTGGGTCTACGTGTGGACAACTCGGAAGATCGTGAGCGGTCGAGCACTTTCCGTCGGAGTTGGGCGATAGGCTGGAAGCGGGGTGGTTCCCCCAGGGAGGGTGGGTCAGGCCCGGGGGCGGTTTTGGGTCGGTTTCGGTGAATTCGGTGAATTCGGTGGTTTAGGCAGTTTCGGGCCGGGGAAGATCGTCCGCAGCGGGCAGCGGGCAGCGGGCAGCGGGCAGCGGGCAGCGGGCAGCGGGCAGCGGGCAGCGGGCAGCGGGCAGCGGGCAGCGGGCAGCGGGCAGCGGGCAGCGGGCAGCGGGCAGCGGGCAGCGGGCAGCCTTGACCCCCCGGTCGCCGCGACCGGCGGCTTCACCGCGCTCGGCCGTGCCTCTCGCCGCCCGTCGCGAAGCGTGGTGCGACAAACCTCAACGGGCCTCCAAGCGCGCCCACCCCGCAGCTGCGCCGAAAGCCCCTGCCGAAAGCCCTACCGGAAAGCCCTGCCGTCAGCCGGGAAGGCTCAGCTCGCCTGCTGCTGCCGGGCCGTCTCCGGCACCTCGAGTACCTCGATCGGCACCAACGGCGCCAGCTGCGGCCGCTTCGGCGACAGCCCGTCGCCCATCGACTGGCCCGTCAGCTGCCGTCGGATCCAGGGCAGCAGATGCACCTTCGTCCACGTCAGATCCGACCGCCGCGAGTCGATCCAGCGGCTCGGGTGTTCCTCCAGTGGCCATGGCTCGCGCCAGTCGCCGTCCGCCGGGATGCCCAGTACCTCGGCCGCCTTCAGGGCGATCCTGTGGTGGCCCTCCGGGGAAAAGTGCAGGCGGTCGTCGCTCCAGGCTCGGCGGTCGTGCAGCGGGCCCATGGTCCAGAGGTCGACCATGCGGGCTCCGTGGCGCTCCGCGATCGCCCACAGGTTCGTGTTGTAGATCGCCACCTTGCCGCGCAGCACCGACATCACCGACAGGACCTTCGTGTCCGGGCCGTTGAACATCAGCACCGGGATGCCCGCCTCGCGCAGCTTCGCGACGCCCTCCTCCAGGCGCTCGGTGACCGCGTCGACGTCCGCGCCCGGCACGATGATGTCGTTGCCGCCCGCGCAGAGCGTGACCAGATCGGGCTTCAGCTCCAGTGCGATCGGCAGCTGCTCGTCCAGGATCTCGTCGAGCATCTTGCCCCGCAGGGCGAGGTTGGCGTAGCGGAAGTCGCTGCGGCCGGCCGCCAGGACCTCGGCCAGCCGGTCGGCCCACCCCCGGAAGGAGCCGTCCGGCAGGTCGTCGTTGAGCCCCTCGGTGAAGCTGTCACCGAGGGCTACGTAGCTGTCGAATCCGTACACGTGGGTCCCCTTCCCATCCTGCGACCGACACCCCGACATGCAGTTGTACACCTCAACTAACCATCGGCCGCAAACCCGCTCCACCCCCGGGCGTTCAGCCTGCGGTAACAGTGTCTTATCTTGTCGGCCCTCTCCGCCTCTCTATTACGTAGTCTTCACCTTCGGCATGCCGTGAAACAGCACACTGGGAGGCAATTCCGGCACCCGATGTGGCGAAAATCTCCCTGCCCGGGGTGTCTCGGACGCAATCCGGCAGGCTGGACACGTGTCCGGAGAACCCCGTGAGTCGCTCGCGCAGATCCTCGGTGGCCGCCGGGGCGCGCTCGACGCCAGCATCCCGCCCGTCGGCTTCGTCGCCGGCTGGCTCGCGGCCGGTCAGTCCGTCGCCTGGGGTGCGGGCGCCGCCGTGGCGGTCGCCGTCGCGGTCGGCGGCTACCGGATCGCCCGCGGTGGCAAGGTCCGCGCGCTGGTCGTCAGCCTGGCCGGCGTCATCGCGGCCGCGCTGATCGCCCTGCACACCGGCCGTGCCCAGGACTTCTTCCTGCTGCAGCTGATGTCCAATGTGGCCAGCGCACTGCTGTGGGCGGCCAGCATCGTCGTGCGCTGGCCGCTGCTCGGCGTGGTCGTCGGCCTGCTGCTGGGCCAGAAGACGCGGTGGCGCCGCGACACCGTGCTGCTCAAGGCCTACTCACGGGCGAGCTGGGTGTGGGTGCTCCAGTACACGCTGCGCGTGGTCGTCTACGGCTCGCTGTGGTCGGCCGGCCAGGTGCTCGCCCTCGGCGTGGCCCGCACGGTGCTGTCGTGGCCGCTCGTCGCGCTCACCGTCGCGGTCAGTGGCTGGGTGCTCTACCGGGCGTTGCCGCCGGAGCATCCCGGCCTGCGCCTGGCGCCGGAAACCCGCTCGGACGAGGTACCCGGGGCATAAGGCGGCCCCCGGCGAGGGGGGAGGGTCCGGGGGCCACTGCCTACGGTACCCGGACTACCCGGGTTCAGTCGACGTTTTCGCGGCTTTGCGCCGCGTTTTGCTCAAGATCCCTGCGGCCGGGGGCGCGGCGTCCCCTCGCCAAAGGCCTCCACGGCGGCCAGCCACGCCGCCCCGAGCACCCCATCGGAGCTGGTCAGCACCTCGAGGCCGGCCAGACGGCGTCGCACGAGCTCGCCGACCGGGCTGGCTCCGGTGAGCACGGAGCCGACGAGCACGACCGGAGACGACTCGCCGGGCTCGCGCGCCGCGAGGGCGTTTTCGGCCAGGTGCCCGGCTGCGCGGGCGACGATCTCCCGTGCCGCGGGCTCGCCCGCGTCGTGCGCCGCGCTCACCAACGGGGCGAACCGGGCGAGCCGGACCGGCGCTTCGGCGTTGGCCGCCGTGATCAGCGCCCGGGACGCGGCCAGCCGCCCGGCGTCGCCCTGGATGTCCAAACCGGACAGTCCGAGCGCGGCGGCGAGCACCGCCGACGGCAGCCCGTCGAGCGGCCGCCCGCGGCCCAGTGCCTCCAAAGTGGAACGGACGGCTTCGCGGCCGAGCCAGAACGCGGACCCTTCGTCGCCGAGCAGCCAGCCGTAGCCGCCGGTCGTGCCCGCGAGCCGCCGGTTCCGGATCCGGCCCACGATCGAGCCGGTGCCGGCGACGACGACCGTCCCGTCCGGTGCCGGTGTCGCCGACGCGTACGCCACTTCGGCGTCGGCGACGGTCCGGACCGCGCACGTGAGGCCGATCCGCGCCCACGCCGCGTCGAAGACCGCCGCCACGCCCCGGTCGCTCAGCTTGCTGACCCCGGCCATGCCGACGACGCACGCCCGCACGTCCCGGGGGTCGTGGTCGCCGAGCGCCGCGGTGATCACGTCGGCGATCCGGCCTGCGGCGGTTTCCGGCGCGTGCGCGTTGGGGTTGGCGCCTTCGCCGCGCCCCGCGCCCAGGACCGCGCCGGCGGCGTCGACCAGTGCTGCCCTGGTCGACGTGCCGCCGGCGTCGACGCCCACCGCGAAGCTCACCGGGTCTTGGTCACCTTCAGCAGGCCGCGCGGGCTGTCCGGGTCGCCGCCGCGGGCCAGCGACAGGCCGAGCGCGATCCGCTGGAGCGGGAGGATCTCCAGGATCGGCGCCAGCGCTTCGACCGTCGGCGCGACGTCGATGCGCAGCGCCGCGGGCACCTCGGCAGCGGCCGAGCCGACCGCGAGGACGTCCGCGCCGCGCTTGCCGACGGCCTCGAGGACCTCGTGCATCGCCCGGCCGCCGTGCCCGGCGCTGGTCACCGCGAGCACGGCGGTCTCGCCGTCCACCGCCGCGACCGGGCCGTGCAGCAGGTCCGCGCCGCTGTACGCGCGGGCGGCGAGGTAGCTGGTCTCGGCGAGCTTGAGCGCGCCTTCGAGTGCGGACGCGTAGGAGTAGCCGCGGCCGGTGGTGAGAACGCGGTCCACGAAGCGGTACCGGTCGACCGCGCGCTCCACGCCTTCGGCGGCGCCGTCGAGGGTCTGCTGCGCCAGCTCGCCGATCTTGTCGGCGTCAGCGGCCTTGCCGCCGCGGACCGCGTCGATCAGCAGGTACAGCGCCATCAGCGTCGCGGAGTAGGTCTTGGTGGCCGCGACGGCCTTCTCGACACCCGCGCCGATGTCGACGCCGAGCTCGGACGCCGCCCGCAGCGGCGAGTCCGGGGTGTTGGTGACGGACACCGTCAGCGCGCCCTGGCGCCGCGCCGTTTCGGTGACCTCGATCAGGTCGGGCGAGCCGCCGCTCTGGCTCACCGTGACGAACAGCACGTCCCGCAGGTCGGGCCGCGCGCCGTACAGCGTCGCCGTGGACGGGGAAACCAGACCGGCGGGAAGGCCGAGCAGTACCTCGATCAGGTACTTCGCGTACAACGCTGCGTGGTCACTCGATCCACGGGCGGCGAGCAACGCGAACCGCGGGGGGCGTTGTGAGATCTTTTCCGCCACTTCGGCGATTTCCGCCTGACGCTGCACCAGTCCCGCCAAGACGTCCGGCTGCTGGGCGATCTCCGCGGCCATGTGCGCGCCGGGCCGTTGTTCGGTCATCATTTTCCTCTCCACCTCCGGCATTATGTACCGGACTCAGGCGGCGTCGGTCAGGTCTAGACCAATGTTATAGGGGCGGCGCGTTTGGGGAAAAGGGTACGTTTCTTACGGGGACGTGGCGTGCGATGAGGGAAGACAGAGGGAGCCGGGCATGTTGGAGACCACCACCACGGGCGAGGCAGGCGCCGTCGCCGGGATGCGCGGGCAGCGCGAGCCCAAATACTGGGCGCTGAAACAGCACCTCCTCGACCTGCTGGACGTGCTGCCGCCGGGGTCGCCGATCCCGACCGAACGCGCGCTCGCCGGGGAGTTCACGGTCTCCCGCACCACCGTGCGCCAGGCGCTGGCCGATCTCACCGCCGAAGGCCGCCTGCACCGCGTGCAGGGAAAAGGCACCTTCGCGGCCGAGCCGAAGCTCGCCCAGCGGCTGCAGCTGTCCTCCTACACCGAGGACATGCGCAAGCAGGGCCTGAAGCCGTCGTCGAAGCTGCTGGAAGTCGAGGAAATGCCGGTCGAGGGCGACCTCGCGAAGCTGCTCGGAATCCGGACCGGCGCGAAAATCCTTCGCCTTCGACGACTTCGACTGGCGGACTCCCAGCCGATGGCACTGGAGACGACGCACCTTCCCCTCGGCCGATTCCGCGGGCTGCGCAAGCACGTCTCCGCCGGCGGTTCGTTGTACGCCGTTCTGCGCGAGCACTACGGCGTCGAACTCGAACGCGCGGAAGAAACGATCGAGACGTCGCTGGCGGGACCGCAGGAAGCGGAGATGCTCGGCGCGGACGTCGGCATGCCGGTGCTGATGCTGACCCGCCACTCGTTCGCCACGGACGGCAAGCCGGTCGAGTTCGCCCGCTCGGTCTACCGCGGTGACCGCTACAAGTTCGTGACGACCCTGCTGCCGTGAACCCCGGACCCGGAGCGCCCCCGCGGTTGACGGGGGTCTCCGGGCACGGTGGAGTTGCCCGGTGAACTCCACTGAAGACACCGGGATCCGGTGGGGCACCGGCGCCGCCCGCGGCCTGCTGACCACCACGATCCTCGGCTCCGGCATGGCGATGCTCGACGGGACCATCGTCAACGTCGCCCTGCCCCGGATCGGCGCCGAGCTGAACGCCTCCGTGGCGGGGCTCCAGTGGATCCTCGACGGCTACCTGCTGGCACTCGCCGCGCTCATCCTCGTCGCGGGTTCGCTCGGCGACCGGTACGGCAGGCGCCGCGTGTACCTCGTCGGCGTCGTCTGGTTCGGGGTCGCCTCCGGGCTGTGCGCCGCGGCGACGTCCACCGAGATGCTCGTCGCGATGCGGATCCTGCAGGGCATCGGCGGTGCCCTCCTGACACCCGGGTCGCTCGCGATCCTCCAGGCGTCCTTCGCGCACGACGCCCGCGCCCGCGCGATCGGCGCCTGGTCCGGGCTCGGCGGCATCGCGGCCGCCGCCGGGCCGTTGCTCGGCGGCTTCCTCGTGCAGGTGTGGTCGTGGCGGCTGGCGTTCCTCATCAACGTGCCGATCGCGGTCGCCGTGGTGCTCATGGCGCGCCGGTTCGTCCCGGAATCCCGCGACCCGGAGGCCACCGGGCACCCGGACTTCGGCGCCGCCGCCCTCGGCGCGCTCGGCCTCGCCGGGATCACCGGCGCGCTGGTGGAGGCGCCCGCCCGCGGCGTCGGCGACCCGCTGGTTCTCGGCGCGGGCCTGCTGGGGATCGCGGGGCTGGCCGCGTTCGTCGCCGTCCAGCACCGCTCGGCGAAGCCGCTCGTGCCGCCGTCGCTGTTCCGCGACCGCACGTTCACGCTGTCGAACGCCTTGACCTTCGTCGTCTACGCGGCGCTCGGCGGCGTGATGATGCTGCTGGTCATGCAGCTGCAGGTCTCGCTCGGCTACTCGCCGACCGCGTCCGGCCTGGCCGGGCTGCCGCTGACGGTGATCATGCTGCTGCTCTCGGGCCGCTCCGGCGCGCTCGCCCAGCGCATCGGCCCGCGCGTGCAGCTGGTCGTCGGCCCGATCGTCGTCGGCATCGGGATGCTGCTGATGCTGCGCATCGCGCCCGGCGCGTCCTACCTCGGCGCGGTGCTGCCCGCGGTCGTGGTCTTCGGGCTCGGCCTGGCGACGGTCGTGGCCCCGGTGACCGCGACGGTGCTCGCCGCGGCCCCGGACCGCTACGCCGGCGTCGCGTCCGGCGTCAACAACGCCATCGCCCGCTCGGGCGGCCTGCTGGCGGTGGCCGTGCTGCCCGCCGCGGCCGGGCTGACCGGCGAGGCGTACGCCGACCCGGTCGCGCTGACCGCGGGCTGGCGGACGGCGCTGATCATCTGCGCGGCACTGGCGATCGCCGGCGGGCTGATCGCGCTGGGCATCCACAACGGCGTCCTCGCCCCACCGGCGGAGGCCAAGCCCGACGACGAGTGCCCCCACCTCGGCGAGTGCTACCACTGCGGCGTCGAAGGCCCGCCGACGCACATCCGCCGAGGCTCCTCCGTCGCCGGCTCCTAGCCCCCAGCGCCCCAATGTGGCCTTCGGTGCGTTGAGCGCACCCAAGGTGGCCTTCGGTGCGTTGGACGCACCCAATGTGGCCTTCGGTGCGTTGAGCGCACCCAAGGTGGCCTTCGGTGCGTTGGACGCACCCAAGGCCACCTTGGGGCGCTTGAGGTGAGTGTTGGTCAGGCGAGGATCTCGGCGAACAGCGCCGGGTCGGCGTTGCCGCCCGAGACGAGCGCGACCGTCTTGCCGGCCGGGAGCTCGTCGGCGTGGAACAGGTACGCCGCCGTCGTCACCGCGCCGCTGGGCTCGGCCACCAGGCGGGCCTTGCGGGCGAGGACGCGGACGGCCTCGCGGATCTCGTCCTCGGTCACGGTGACCATCTGGTCGACGACCTCGCGCAAATGGGCGAAGGTCAGTTCCGACGGTTGCGAGCGCAGGCCGTCGGCGATCGTGCGGGCGCGGTCGGCCTGCGGCCACCGGACCAGCTCGTCCCGCCGGAGGCTGTCGGCGACGTCCGCGGCCAGCGCGGGCTCGACGCCGATCACGCGCGCCCGCGGGCACCGGGCCTTGATCGCGGTGCCGACCCCGGCCGCCAGCCCGCCACCGCTGATCGGGACGAGCACGACCTCGACGTCCGGCAGGTCCTCGGCGATCTCCAGGCCCGCCGTGCCCTGTCCGGCGATGATGGCCGCGTGGTCGAAGGGCGGGACGAGGGTCAGCCCGCGTTCGACGGCCAGTTCACGCGCTTTCGCCTCGTGTTCGCCGATCGGCACCTCGACGACCTCGGCGCCGTACGCGCGGGTGGCCTCGACCTTGATCCGCGGCGCGACGTCCGGCACGACGATCACCGCGGGTACGCCGTACCGCTGCGCGGCGTACGCGACCGCCTGCGCGTGGTTGCCGCTCGAGTAGGCGATGACGCCGCGGGAGCGGGCCGCGTCGTCGAGCGCGGCGATGGCGTTGAACGCGCCGCGCACCTTGAACGCGCCCACCGGCTGCAGGCTTTCGGGTTTGAGCCACAGGGTCTTGCGGGGATCCCAGGTCTGGAGCAGCAGGGGCGTCCGCACGGCGACATCTTCGACGCGCTTCGCGGCGGCCTCGATGTCAGAGATCGTCACCAGTTCCATGTGCCGAGTATGTCAAGAAAACGTTCGGTTCGGAGTGTCTAATATGGACAGACGGAGTGGTCCTCCTCACGCTGTGGCAACGAGGGGAGTCACTCACGCGCCTTACACGTTGGACAGGGGAGAACACGGACTACCTAGATCGGGATCATGAGCAAGGAGAACGTAGCGGCTTCAGAGGAGAAGGAAGAAAAGTCGGGCCTGCGCATCGCGCAGGTCCTGGCGGCGGCGCTCGCGGCGGTGACCGCGGCCCTGCTCGGCTCGACGCTGGGCGTGGCGGGCACGGTGGTCGGCGCCGGCGTGGCGAGTGTGGTGTCGACGGTCGGCAGCGAGCTGTACCTGCGCTCCCTGCAGCGCACGCGGGAGGCGGCGCTCAAAGCGCGCCAGCTGGCGACGTCGGGAATCCGGCGCCGCGGGCCCGCGGAAGCGCCCGATACGCCGGAGGTGCCGATCACCGACCAGCCGACGGTCCAGCTGGCCAAGCCCGAGCCGTCACGGCTGCGGAAACTGCGCTGGCCGTTGCTCATCGGCACCAGCGTGGCGGCGTTCGCGGTGGCGATCCTGTCGATCGTCGGCTTCGAGTCGGCGACGGGCACCCAGATCGGCGGCGGAACCGGCACGAGCATCGGCAAGATCTTCACCGGCAGCCCCGGCCACCAGGAGAGGACGCCGTCGACGACCCCGCCGGCCTCGACGGAGGACACCCAGGTGTCCCCGACGGAGACGACCACGACCCCGACGGACACCTCGACCCCGCCGACGACGACGTCCGAGACCCCGGCGACCACCCCGAGCACGACGACCGAACAGCCGTCGACCTCGGCCCCGGCCACGACGGCAACCCCGCAGACCAGCAAGGGCGCGGTGGTCACGCCGACCCCGTGAGTCAGGGGAGGCGGGCTCGCAGCTCCCGCGCCGCGGCCTCGGGGTCTTCGGCTTCGGTGATCGCCCGGACCACCACGATCCGGGACGCGCCCGCGTCGAGGACCTCCGGGAGCCGGGGCCCGTCGATGCCGCCGATGGCGAACCACGGCCGGTCGGGGGCCCAGGCCGCCGTCGCGCGCACCAGGTCCAGGCCCGGCGCCGGACGTCCCGGCTTGGTCGGGGTCGGCCAGCAGGGGCCGGTGCAGAAGTAGTCGACCCCCGGCTCCGCGGCCGCGGCGAGGGCCTGGTCGAGCGAGTGCGTCGACCGCCCGATCACGACGTCGTCGCCCAGGATGCGGCGGGCCAGCGGCACCGGGATGTCGTCCTGCCCCAGGTGGAGCACATCCGCCCCGACCGCCAGCGCCACGTCGGCCCGGTCGTTCACCGAGAGCAACGCCCCGTGCCGGGCGCACGCCTCCGCCAGCACCTCCAGCGCCGCGATCTCGCCGGCCGCCTCCAGTGCGCCGGTCTTGTCGCGCAGCTGGATGATGTCGACGCCGCCCGCGAGGGCCGCGTCGGCGAAGGCAGCCAGGTCGCCGCGGGTCGTGCGGGCGTCCGTGCACAGGTACAGGCGCGCCGCGTCGAGGCGGGCGCGGATCTTGTCACCGGAGAGGGCGGGCATAGCGGCGACGGTACCGCGCCCGTTGATAATCCGACCCAAGCAGGCCGCCGTCGAGCGGCAGGTGTCGTTGCCGCGAAAGCCATCCGGCCGTGACTGCGGTTGGATTATCAACGAACGGCACAGTAGGGTGGATGTGTCCGCACGGGAGCCCGAGGCACGGGCTGAGAGGGAGCTGCCGCTCCGACCGTGGAACCTGATCCGGGTCATGCCGGCGCAGGGAGCGTGATTCCATGACGAACCTGGCAGTGGTGGGCGGCGGCGTGATCGGCCTGTCCGCGGCGTGGCGCGCGGCCGCCGGAAAACACCAGGTCACCCTGTACGACCCCGAGCCGGCCCGCGGCGGTGCGTCCTGGCTGGCCGGCGGCATGCTCGCCCCGGTCACCGAGGCCTGGCCGGGCGAGGAGGACGTCCTCCGCCTCGGTGAAGCGTCGCTGAAGAGGTGGCCCGGCTTCGCGCGCGACCTCGGAAAAGAGGGCGTCGACCCCGGGCTGGCCGGGCACGGGACGCTCGTCGTCGCCTTCGACCGCGCCGACGCCGGCTACCTGGACATCCTGGCCGGCCACCTGCACTCGCTCGGCCGCGCGGCCGAGCGGCTCACCGGCCGGGAGGCCAAGCGGCTCGAACCCGGTGTCGGGTCCGTCCGAAGTGGACTGCACGTGCCCGGTGACCTGGCCGTGGACAACCGGAAACTGCTCGACGCGCTGTACCGGGCCTGCGTGAACCACGGCGTCCGGTTCGTCCGCGAGCGCGTCGAAGAACTCCCGGACGCCGAAGCCGTCGTGCTCGCCGCAGGCGCCTGGACCGGGCGGCTGCACCCGCGGCTCGCCGACGCCGTGCGCCCGCTCAAAGGCGAAATCCTGCGGCTCAAGCCCCGCCGCGGCTGCCTGCCGCCGCCGAAGCTCACCGTCCGGGCCGTCGTCGAAGGCCGCCCGATCTACCTCGTTCCGCGCGGCGACCAGGAACTCGTCCTCGGCGCCACCCAGTACGAGGCCGGCTTCGACCAGGCCGTCACCGCCCGCGGCGTGCGCGAGCTGCTCGAAGGCGCCGAGCGCGTCTTCCCCGCGATCACCGAGTACGAGCTGACCGAGACCGCCGCCGGCCTGCGGGCCGGCAGCCGGGACGCGCTGCCGTACCTCGGCGTCTTGGACGACGGCGTCTTCGCCGCCACCGGACACCACCGCAACGGCCTGCTGATGGCCCCCGTGACCGCGGACGCCGTGGTGGCCTGGCTCGAGGGGGAGAAGCCGCCCGAAGGCACCGAAGCGGCGTCCCCCGCCCGCCTGCACCAGAAGGAGCACGTGTGATGGAGATCAAGCTCAACGGCGAGTGGACGGCGTTCCCGGACGGCGCCACCGTCGCCGACGTCCTCGACGCCACCGGCGGGCAGCGGCCCGGCATCGCCGTCGCGGTCGACGGCGTGGTCGTCCGCCGCGCCGACTGGGCGGCCACCCCCGTGCCCAAGGGCGCGGGCGTCGACGTGCTCACCGCGGTCCAGGGAGGCTGAAATGGACGAAGAACCGCTGGTCATCGGCGCCTGCAAGCTGACGTCCCGGCTGATCATCGGCACCGGCGGCGCGGCCAACCTCGCCGTGCTGGAACGCGCGCTGGTGGCGTCCGGCACCGAGCTGACCACCGTCGCCATGCGCCGCGCCGACGCCGAAGGCGGCTCCGGCGTCCTCGAACTCCTCAACCGGCTCGGCATCGAGCTGCTGCCGAACACGGCGGGCTGCCGGACGGCCGCCGAAGCCGTGCTCACCGCGCAGCTCGCCCGCGAGGCGCTGGAAACCGACCTCATCAAGCTCGAGGTGCACGCCGACGACCGGACGCTGCTGCCGGACCCGTTCGAGACGCTCGACGCCGCCGAACGGCTGGCCGCCGACGGGTTCACCGTGTTCGCCTACACGAACGACGACCCGGTGCTCGCGCTGCGCCTGGAGGAGGCCGGCTGCGCCGCGGTGATGCCCCTCGGCGCGCCGATCGGCACCGGCCTCGGCATCCGGAATCCGCACAACATCGAGCTGATCGTTTCGCGGGCGGGCGTCCCGGTGATCCTCGACGCCGGAATCGGCACGGCGTCGGACGCCACGCTGGCGATGGAGCTCGGCTGCGACGCCGTCCTGCTGTCCACCGCCGTCACCCGGGCGGCCGATCCCGAGCGGATGGCTGCGGCGATGCGGGCGGGCGTCGTCGCCGGACGGCTGGCCCGCGAGGCCGGGCGCGTGCCGCAGCGCTTCTGGGCGCAGGCGTCGAGCCCGCCCCGGTGAACTGCTGCTTTCGGGGGCTCCGGGTGGCGGAGCCCCCGGCCCGTGGCGAAGCCCCGGTATAACGCCGAGGTGGCTTAACACCGAGCGTGACTTCCGACCCGTAAGGTGGACGGCACTTTCCGGCGCACCCGCGGCGGGGCGAGGGCAGAAGGAGCCAGCCGTGACGAGCACATCGGTCCAGGACGTCTCGGGCAGGTTGTACCTCGCCGTGGGGAGGCTGTCCCGGTCACTGCGGCAGGCCGGCGTGCCGGGGCCGGGCCACGGCGCCCTCTCGGCGCTGGCGACGCTGGTCCACGCGGGCCAGCTGCGCCTCGGCGACCTCGCGGCCAGGGAGGGCGTGGCCGCGGCGACGATGTCGCGGATCATCGCGTCGCTGGTCGAGGCCGGGTACGTGAGCCGCGAATCCGACCCGGTCGACCGCCGGGCCTGGCTGGCGAAGGCGACCGAAGAGGGCGAGCGGCTCGTGTCCGGCGTCCGCTCGACCCGGGTGCAGGAGCTCAACCGGCGGCTCGACCGGCTCTCACCCGACCACCGGGAGGCCCTGCTGGCGGCGCTGCCGGCGCTCGAGGCCCTGATCGCGGACGACTAAACCGCGTTCTGCCGCAGTTCGGCCAGCTCCGCGCGCAGGGCGCGGAGCTCGTCGAGGATTTCCTGGTTGGCGGCGGCCTGCGTTTCGGCCTGCTTCGCCTCCTCCTCGCGGATGTCCTGGCGCAGCTCGTCCTCCATGCCGCTGACCACGACGGCGATGAAGAGGTTCAGCACCGCGAAGCTGGACACCAGGATGTAGACGACGAAGAAGATCCAGGCCAGCGGCGCCTGTTCCATGATCGTCTTCGCGATGTCCGGCCACGCCTCGCCGGTCATCACCTGGAACAGGGTGAACAGCGACGTGCCGAGGTCGCCGAAGTCGCCGGGGTCGATGGCGCCGAACAGCTTCGTCGCCATCACGCCGGCGACGAAGATGATCAGCGCGAGCAGCGCGGCGATCGACGCCATGCCGGGGATCGCGGCGAGCAGGCCTTGGACGACCTTGCGCATCGACGGCACCACCGAGATCAGCCGCAGCACCCGGAGCACGCGCAGCGACCGCAGCACCGCGAACGGCCCGGTCGCCGGGATCACCGCGATGCCGACCACCAGCAGGTCGAAGATGTTCCAGTTGTCGCGGAAGAAGCCGCCGCGGTAGGCGTAGAACTTGGCCAGCAGCTCGGCGACGAAGATACCCAGCGCGAGGTGGTCGAGGACGTGCAGCAGGCCGCCGTAGCCGTCCATGAGCGACGTCGACGTCTCCATGCCGAGGGTGACCGCGTTGAAGACGATCACGGCGATGATGAAGTTCTGGAAGCGGCGACCCTCGAGAACCTTCGCCACCCGCTCGCGTCCGGCCAAGGCCGCCCCCGCTTCGGTCAGTGATCAGTAACCGCAGGGATCGTAACCGGGTGGTCGCTCAGCGCTCTTCGGGAGCCAGCCGCCAGAAGGCCGAGACCGGGCCCACCTTGGCGCCCATCGGGTACGCGTGCTCGACCGCGTGCGACACGAACCACTTGCCGTAGCGGGCGGCCTCGACCACCGGCATCCCCTTGGCCAAGCCCGCCGTCAGCGCCGACGCCATCGTGTCGCCCGCGCCGTGCGTGTGCGGGGTCGGGTACCGCTCGCCCGGCAGCTCCACGAACGTCGAGCCGTCGAACAGCAGGTCCACGCACTCCGGGTCGGCCTGCAGGTGGCCGCTCTTGACCAGGACGTACCGCGGGCCCATCCGGTGCAGCACCACCGCCGCGGTGTGCATGCCCTCGCGGTCGGTCACGGTCATCCCGGTCAGCAGCCGGACCTCGTCGAGGTTCGGGGTCAGCACGGTCGCGCGTGGGAGGAGTTCGTCGCGCAGCGCCACGAGCCCGGCTTCGTCGAACAGCGGGTGGCCGTGCATCGACGCCGCCACCGGGTCGACCACGAAGGGAATCTTCTCGTCGCGCCCGATCTCCGCGCGGTCGCACGCGGCGGCGACGGCGTGGATGATCTCGGCCGACGCCAGCATGCCGGTCTTGGCCGCGCCGACGCCCATGTCCGCCGCCACGGCCTCGATCTGCCCGGCCACGATGTGCGGCGGCAGGTCGGCGCGGTCGTGCACGCCCAGGGTGTTCTGGACGGTGACGGCGGTGACCGCGACCAGGCCGTGCACGCCGCAGGTCAGGAACGTGCGCAGGTCGGCTTGGAGGCCGGCGGCACCGCCGGAGTCCGACCCGGCGATGGTCAACGCCGAAGGGGGGCTCGTCGTCATGGGGCTACCCGACTTCTGGTCTAGGCCAATCGGCCGCTTTTCCTTCATCAACAGTCCACCACGGTGGCACATTGTGTGGGCTACTCACCAGTTCACGGGCGAAGGAGCCTGGATGAAGCTCTTCTCGGTGGTACTCCTCACGGCCGCTCTCACGCTCTCCGGGGCGACCGTCGCCAGTGCGGACAGTCCCAAGGTTTCCCACGTCACCACCGTCGGCGTGCACAACACCTACGACCCGGCGGCCTACGACTACCTGGCCCGCGCGCTCGACGCCGGCACGTCGCTGATCGAGCTCGACGTCTGGCCGGACTTCTTCACCCGCGAGTGGAAGGTCAGCCACTCGAACCCGTTCGGGAACAACAACAACTGCGTCGCGGCGACTTCGGCGTCGCAGCTGTACTCCGGCGGGAAGAACAAGAACCTGGAGCACTGCCTCGACGACATCCGGATCTGGCTGGCGGCCCACCCCGGGCACTCGCCGATCACGCTCAAGCTCGAGATGAAGACGGGCTTCTCGGACAACACCGGCATGGGCCCGGACGAGCTGGACGCCACGTTGCGGGCGCACCTCGGCAGCGTCGCCTTCCGCCCGGCCGAGCTGCTCGGCGGCTACGCGACGCTGGACGACGCGGCCAAGGCGGACAACTGGCCGTCCGTGGACGCGCTGCGGGGCCGGGTGATCACCGAGATCATCCCGGGCACGGTCGAGGAGGGGAACCCGACCGACACGCTGAAGACCGACGTCGAGTACGCGCGTTACCTCGTCGGCCTGAAGAAGGCGGGCAAGCTCGGCGACGCGAACATCTTCCCGACCGTGCACGGCGCGGCCGGCGGCGACCCGCGGGACAAGTACACCGCAGACCTCAAGCCGTGGTTCGTCGTGTTCGACGGCGACGCGAACGCGTGGGTGACCCAGACCGGGCCGTGGTGGTACGACGCCAACCACTACTACGTCGTGATGACCGACGCGCACAACGTCGCCCCGGCCATCGACGGCCACAACCCGACGGTCGACCAGGCCAACCAGCGCGTCGCCGACCTGGCGAGGCAGCACGCGTCGGTGGTCACGGCGGACTGGACCGGGCTCACGACGGTGCTGCCTCAGGTGCTGGCGCGCGGCTGAGCCAGCACCCAGAACGGCGAGACCGGGCCCACGCCCGCACCCAGCGGGTAGGCCTCGGCCACGCAGCGCTCGATGAACTTCTTCCCCGCGGCGACGGCGTCCGGCACCGAAGCGCCCTTCGCGAGCGACGCCGTGATCGCCGACGCCAAGGTGTCGCCGCCGCCGTGGGTGTTCTCCGTCTCGTACCGGGGGCCGGTCAGCTCGATGTACTCCCGGCCGTCCGACAGCAGGTCGACGCATTCGGTCGTGCCCTGCAGGTGGCCGCCCTTGACCAGGACCCACCGCGAGCCGAACTCCAGCAGGGCCTCGGCGGCAGCGCGCTGCGAAGCGGAGCCGACGACCGAAATGCCGGTCAGCAACCGGACTTCGTCCAGGTTCGGCGTGATCAGCGTCGCGCGCGGGAACAGCTCCGTGCGGATCGCCTCCAGGGCGTCCTCGCGCAGCAGCGCGTGCCCCGTCATCGAGGCCGCCACGGGGTCGACCACGAACGGGAATTCCCCGATTTCGTCCAGGGTCTTCGCCACCGAACGGATGATCTCGGCGGAAGCCAGCATGCCCGTCTTCGCCGCGTCGACGCCCATGTCCGACGCCACCGCCTTGATCTGCGCGGTGACCACGTCGGCC
Source organism: Amycolatopsis sp. lyj-346 (assembly GCF_046548975.1). Lineage (NCBI taxonomy): Bacteria > Bacillati > Actinomycetota > Actinomycetes > Pseudonocardiales > Pseudonocardiaceae > Amycolatopsis > Amycolatopsis sp. lyj-346. Next base: position 224,709 of record NZ_JAJPWT010000001.1, on the reverse strand, counting down.
GGGATCTCGGTGAAACCCTGCACGCCCAGCGAATTCTGCACGGTGACCGCCGTCAGCGCGACGAGCCCGTGCACCCCGTTGGCGAAGAACGTGCGCAGGTCGGCCTGGATGCCCGCACCACCGCCGGAGTCCGAGCCGGCGATGGTGAGGGCGGTCCGTGGGGTCATTGCCCCACCACGGGCAGGTAAACCTTGTTGCCGGAGCCGGAGAACTCGGCCGACTTCTCCGCCATGCCGGCCTCGATGGCCTCCACAGTGGACAGACCGTGCTCCTCGGCGTACTTGCGGACGTCCTGCGTGATCCGCATCGAGCAGAACTTCGGGCCGCACATCGAGCAGAAGTGCGCGGTCTTGGCCGGCTCGGCGGGCAGGGTTTCGTCGTGGAACGAGCGCGCGGTGTCCGGGTCGAGCGACAGGTTGAACTGGTCGTTCCAGCGGAACTCGAACCGCGCCTTCGACAGCTCGTCGTCCCACTCCTGCGCGTACTTGTGCCCCTTGGCCAGGTCCGCGGCGTGCGCGGCGATCTTGTACGTGATGACGCCGGTCTTCACGTCGTCGCGGTTCGGCAGGCCGAGGTGCTCCTTCGGCGTGACGTAACACAGCATCGCCGTGCCGTACCAGCCGATCTGGGCCGCGCCGATGGCCGACGTGATGTGGTCGTACGCCGGCGCGATGTCCGTCGCCAGTGGACCGAGCGTGTAGAATGGCGCCTCGCCGCAGAGCCTTTCCTCGAGCTCCACGTTCTCCTTGATCTTGTGCATCGGCACGTGGCCGGGACCTTCGATCATCACCTGGACGTCGTGCGAGCGCGCGATGTGCGTCAGCTCGCCGAGGGTTTCCAGCTCGGCGAACTGGGCGCGGTCGTTGGCGTCGGCGATCGAGCCGGGGCGCAGGCCGTCGCCGAGGGAGAACGTGACGTCGTACTGCCGGAGGATCTCGCAGAGTTCCTCGAAGTGCGTGTACAGGAACGATTCCTTGTGGTGCGCCAGGCACCACGCGGCCATGATCGAGCCGCCGCGGCTGACGATCCCGGTGACGCGCCGCGCGGTCAGCGGGATGTAGCGCAGCAGCACGCCGGCGTGCACGGTGACGTAGTCGACGCCCTGCTCGCACTGCTCGATGATCGTGTCGCGGTAGACCTCCCACGACAGCTTTTCCGGTTCGCCGTCGACCTTTTCCAGTGCCTGGTAGATCGGCACGGTGCCGACCGGCACCGGCGAATTCCGGACGATCCACTCCCGTGTCTCGTGGATCCGCTTGCCGGTGGAGAGGTCCATGATCGTGTCGGCACCCCAGCGGGTGGCCCACACCATCTTGTCGACCTCTTCCTCGACCGACGACCAGACGGCCGAGTTGCCCATGTTGGCGTTGATCTTCACGAGGAAGTTCTTGCCGATGATCATCGGCTCGGTCTCGGGGTGCTTGCGGTTGGCCGGGATCACCGCGCGGCCGCGGGCGACCTCGTCGCGCACGAACTCGGGTTCGACGCGCTCACGGGCCGCGACGTACTCCATTTCCCGCGTGATGACGCCCTGTTTGGCCCAGCCGAGCTGGGTGTTGTGCTCCCGCCCGTCGGCCCAGCCCGCCCGCAGCCGGTGAAGTCCACTGTGGACGTCGATTTCGGCTTCAGGATCCGTGTACGGGCCCGAAGTGTCGTAAACGTCGAAGTGCTCACCGTTGGACAAATCGATCCGCCGGACCGGGACGCGGAGCCCCGATTCGGTCTGGTGGTAGGCCTTGTGCGAACCGGTGATCGGTCCGGTGGTCACCTTCACGGCAGCATTGTTCTCAAGCGTCGTCAACGACTTTCACTCCCTACGCCGGCATTACCCGGTCAGGTTCATGCGGTCGGCGACGCCTGCTCGGTGCAAGTCGCCCTCTCAGCCCGCCATGGCGCGAGCTCCCGCGTTGGTGTTGTGTCCCCGACCATGCCACGCCGCAGCGCGATACTCAAGTCAGGTCACCTCACCCGACCAGTTCGGCGGGTGTGACGTGGACGTCGGCCACGGCACCGTTGCGCAGCACGGTGATCGGCGAAGCGGCGAGGCCCCGGAAGGCGATCCCGGTCTCGATGCCGGCGAAGGCGTCGCGCCTCGACCCGCGCGGGCCTGCCGGTGATCCGGCTAGTGTTCACCGGGACCAGTGACGGTGGGTGGTTCACCGGATTGGGGCATGCGGCCGGTGGAAATCGGCGGCAGACTGCCAGGCGCTTCTGTAACGGTGCAGAAGCGACTTTTCTGTGGGGTTGATATGCGCAAACTCATGTTCGGCGCCCTCGCCGGGCTGCTGGTCACCGGGTTGATCCCGGCGACCGCGGCGGCGCAGGGGCAGGCTCCCGGTGCGCCCGGGGCCCATCCCAGCTGGCTACCCGCGAACAAGACCGGCTTCGGCACCGCCCACGACCGGTCGAGCAACGTCTGGTTCACCCTCCAGGGTGGGCAGATGTCCGAGGTCTACTACCCGGACCTGTCGACACCCAGTGTCCGTTCGCTGAACTTCGTCGTCACGGACGGCCGCAGCTTCGCCGTCACCGACTACGCGGCGAAGTCGCAGCAGGTGCGGCGGACCGACGACGACAGTCTGAGCTACGAGCAGACCATCACCGACGACCAGCACCGCTGGCGCCTCCGCAAGACCTACGTCACCGACCCCGCCGCCACGACCGTGCTGGTGGACGTCGACTTCCAGTCGCTCACCGGGCGGCCCTACCAGCTCTACGCGGTCGCCGACCCGGATCTCACCAACGACGGCTCGGACGACTCGGCCGCGCGTCAGGGCGACGCCGTCACCGCGCAGGACGCCGCGAACGCCGCCGCGCTCACCGCGAAGCCCGCGTTCACGAAGACCAGCGTCGGCTACGCGGGCGCGTCCGACGGGAACACGCAGCTCGCCAAGACCTTCAAGCTGAACCCCTACGACACCGCGGCCAAGGGCAACGTCGTGCTGACCGGCCAGACGAACGCCGACGGCGTCCGGAACCGGCACGTCACCCTGGCCCTCGGCATGGGCGCGAAGGCCGCCGACGCGCTGAAGAGCGCGCAAGCGTCGCAGCGACGCGGTGTCCGCGACATCACGCGCGCCTACGACCGCGGCTGGCAGCAGTACCTGCGCGGGATCAGCAAGCCGCCGTCGTCGCTGAAGACCGGCGCCGAGCGCGACCTCTACAAGGCGTCGATGCTCACCCTCGCCGCCAGCGAGGACAAGCACCACCCCGGCGCCTTCATCGCGTCGCCGAGCATGCCGTGGCGGTTCGGCAACAACGACCCGGAGTGGTCGCCGTCCGGCACCTACCACCTCGTCTGGCCGCGTGACCTCTACCAGATCGCGACCGGCCTCATCGCCGGCGGCGACACCGCCGCCGCCAACCGCGCCGCGACGTACATGTTCGGCACGCAGCAGCAGGCCGACGGGCACATGCCGCAGAACAGCCGGGTCGACGGCGTGCCGTACTGGACGTCGATCCAGCTCGACGAGACCGCGTTCCCGATCGTGCTGGCCCAGCAGCTCGGCCGCAACGACCTGTGGCCCGGCGTCCGCAAGGCCGCCGACTTCATCCTCGGGTACCGGGGGCCGAACGGGCAGCCGTCGCCGTACACCCAGCAGGAGCGCTGGGAGGAGCAGGACGGCTGGTCACCGTCGACCATCGCCTCGGTGATCGCCGGGCTGGTCTGCGCCGCCGACATCGCTTCGCACAACGGCGCGTCGGCCGACGCGGCCCGGTACCTCGCCGCGGCCGACAAGATGAAGGCCGACCTGCCGAAGCAGACGATCACCACGAACGGGCCGCTGTCGAAGGACCCGTACTTCATCCGGCTGACCAAGGACGCCGACGCCAACGCCGGGACGACGTACAACCTCGGCAACTCGAGCGTCACGATGGACCAGCGCGCGGTCACCGACGCGGGCTTCCTCGACCTCGTCCGGCTCGGCATCTACCGCGCCGACGACCCGGTGATCCGCAACAGCGTGCGCGTGACGGACTCCGACATCGCCTTCACCACGCCGACCGGGCAGTTCTGGCACCGGTACACGAAGGACGGCTACGGCGAACAGGCCGACGGCTCGCCGTGGGACTACACGTTCCCGGCCGAGAGCCGCACGACGTTCGGCCGGCTGTGGCCGCTGCTCGCCGGCGAACGCGGCGAGTACGAACTGGCCCTCGGCGACCGTTCGTCGGCCGCGCGGCGGCTGCGTGACCTCGGCCGGGTGAGCAGCTCGGCGGAGACCATGCCGGAGCAGGTGTGGGACGAGAACCCGCCGTCCGGGCAGACCGGCTTCCCGGCCGGCACGCCCACGACGTCGGCGACCCCGCTGGCCTGGACCCACGCCCAGTACGTCCGGCTCGCCTGGGACGTCAAGGCGGGCTCGGTGCTGGAGATGCCGCGGGTGGTCCGCTGCCACTTCCTCGGCTGCTGAGTCTCCAGCGCCCCAATGTGGCCTTCGGTGCGTTGAACGCACCGAAGGCCACCTTGGGTGCGTTCAACGCAACCAAGGCCACATTGGGGCGCTGGGGGCGGGTGAGTCAGATGACGGCGCCGTCGTCCTCGGGGGTCCGCGGCGGGAGCCACGAGTTGCCCGGTACGCCCCACTTGTTGTGCTTCAGCATCTTCTTCGCCGCGCGCGCGTGCCGCCCGACCAGGCGGTCGAGGTAGATGTACCCGTCCAGGTGGTCGGTCTCGTGCTGCAGGCACCGCGCGAAGTAGCCGGTGCCCTCGACCTCGATCGGGTTGCCGTCGAGGTCGGAGCCGGTCACCTTCGCCCACTTGGCCCGGCCCGTCGGGTACGACTCGCCGGGCGCCGAGAGGCAGCCCTCCCAGTCGTCGTCCGGGTCCGGCATGGTCTCCGGGATCTCCGACGTCTCGAGCTTCGGGTTGACCACGACGCCCTTGTGCCGGACGCCCTCGTCGTCCGGGCAGTCGTAGACGAACACCCGCAGATCGAGGCCGATCTGGTTGGCCGCGAGGCCGACGCCCTCGGCGGCGTACATCGTCTCGAACATGTCGTCCACGAGCGTGCGCAGCTTCTCGTCGAACTCGGTGATCTCCCGAGTCGGCTGGTGCAGCACGGGCTCGCCGGCGATAACGATGGGGTGGATGGTCACGGCGAGCCAGTTTAGTCGGACCCCTCTGGTACACCTGCATCAGACCGTGACGCGCCGACGTCGATGCCCACGTCGGTGGTGACTTCCGTGGTTGAATGGCGCCCGCGGAAGAGCTAGGTCTGATTCGCCATGACGCCCGATTGAGAGGGACCCGGATGGACGCCGCGGAGTCGATGGCTGAGCCGCAGCCGTCGCCGCCGAAGCCCGTGCCCGGCCTGACCGAACGCGAGGTCGAGATCCTCGCCTTCGAGCGCCAGTGGTGGCGACACGCCGGGGCGAAGGAGAACGCCATCCGCGAACGCTTCGATTTGTCCGCAACGCGCTACTACCAGCTGCTCAACAAGCTGCTGGAGAAGCCGGAGGCGATCGAAGCCGACCCGATGCTGGTGAAGCGGCTGCGCAAGACCCGCGCCGCCCGCCAGCGCAAGCGAGGCGCCCGGCGACTGGGGATCGAGCTGAAATGAGTGTGTTTTCCGGAATGTCCCGGCCGATGAAGGCCGCGGGTGTCGCGTTGATCGGCGTGGCCATCATCGCCGCCGTCATCGGCGGGATCACCGCGCTGGGCGGAGGCGACGGGTCCAACGAAGCCGGGCCGAGCGGGACGTCGACGCAGCCGGGCACGTCCGGCGGGACGTCGGCGCCGCCGTCGACCTCTTCTTCTCCGGCGCCGCCGTCGACCTCGGCGAGCCCTTCGTCGCCCGTCCCGCCGTCGCCGGGTTCGCCGACGGCCGGGCAGCCGACGTCGTCCGCCCCCGGTGGGCCCGGCCGGCCGGGTGGCGACCAGCAGGCGTCCAGCAAGTGGGTGACCGTCCGGGTGTTCAACAACTCGACGGTCAAGGGCCTGGCGGACCGCGCGGCGGAGGACTTCCGCGCCGGCGGCTGGAACGTCAACGAGGTCAGCAACTACTCACAGGGCATCATCCCGACGACGACGGCGTTCTACCGTCCGGGTACCGACGAGGAAGCCGCGGCCAAGCAGCTCGCGCAGGAGTTCGGCATCAAGGCCGAGCCGCGCTTCGAAGGCATCCAGAGCGCGAGCCCCGGGGTGATCGTCATCGTGACGAAGGAGTACCAGGCGGGCCAGAAGGGCAGCTGAGTCTTCCGGAAAAACGGCCGTCACCCGCAGGTGACGGCCGTTTTCATTCGCCGGCCTGGTTCTTCGCGTACGCCTCGAGGGTGGCCAGCTGGGCCGGGTCGAGGCTCGGCCGGACCGCCTTCCGCGCCCTCTCCAGGTGCGCGGCCGTGACTTCGCGGGCCTCCAGCGACTCGCGCATCGCCGTCAACGCCGCTTCGCGGATCAGCGCCGCGCAGTCGGCCGCCGAGTAACCGTCCAGAGTGGACGCGACCGCGGCGAGGTCGACGTCGTCGGCCAGCGGGGTGTTCTTCGAGCTGGCCGCGAGGATCGCCGTGCGGGCCTCGGCGTCCGGCGGCGGCACGTAGACGCGGCGCTCGAGCCGTCCGGGCCGCAGCAGCGCGGGGTCGACCAGCTCCGGCCGGTTCGTCGCGCCCAGGACGACGACCTCGCGCATCGGCTCGACGCCGTCGAGCTCGGTGAGCAGGGCGGCGACCACCCGGTCGGCGACCCCCGAGTCGGACGACTGGCCGCGGCGCGGGGCCAGCGCGTCGATCTCGTCCAGGAAGATCAGCGCGGGCGCGGCTTCCGCGGCCCGGCGGAACAGCTCGCGCACCGCGCGCTCGGACTCGCCGACCCACTTGTCCATCAGCTCGGCGCCCTTGACCGCGAAGACGTTCAGCGCACCGGTGCCGGCCAGCGCCCGCACGAGGAACGTCTTGCCACCACCGGGCGGCCCGTACAGCAGCACCCCGCGCGGCGGTTCGACGCCGAGCCGGGCAAACGAGTCCGGGTACCGCAGCGGCCAGAGCACCGCCTCGGTGAGGGACTGCTTGACGTCGATCATGTTGCCGACGTCGTCGAGCGTCAGCCCGCCGGTGGCCAGGTTGTCCGAAGTGGACATCGAGACCGGCCGGACGGTGGCGAGCGCGTCCAGCAGGTCCTGCTGCGAGATGCGCGGCTCGTCGGTGTCACGCTGGCGCAGCGCCGCCCGCAGCGCGGCGTCCCGGCGCAGCGCGATCAGGTCGGCGGCGACGAAGCCCGGCGTCCGTTCGGCGAGGACGCCGCAGTCGATACCCGTGTCGAGCGGGACGTCGCGGAGCAGGACGTTCAGCAGCTCACGGCGGGTTTTCGCGTCCGGGAGGGCCAGGCCGAGCTCACGGTCAAGCAGGTCGGCGGCACGCAGCCGCGGGTCGGCCGATTCGGCACGGGCCGTCGTCGCCACGACGGCGAAGCGCTCGCGCCGCAACGCCGTCCGCAGCTCCTCCAGCACGACCGTGGCCACCGGCGGCGGCGTCGTCGCGGGCAGCAGCGCGTCGACGTCGGTGAGCAGGAGGACCGAGGGGCCCTCGGCGCTCCGGATGGCCTCCCGCAGGCGCGCGACGGCGACGTTCGGGTCCAGCACCGCGAGGTTCGGCGCGGCCAGCGGGATGATCTTGATGTCGGCGTCGTGGGCCACCGACCGCACGAGCGTCGCCTTGCCGACGCCTTCGGGGCCGGACAGCAGGACGCCCAGGTGGGCGGGCGCGCCCAGCCGGGCCAGCAGCTCGGGCCGGTGGAAGGCGAGGTCGAACCATTCCGCGAGCTTGCGCGCGGCGGCTTCGGTGCCGATCAGGTCGGCCAGCGGGACGGCGGCCTCTTCGACCGTGACCTCGTCTTCGACGACCTCGGCGTCGATCCACTCCTCGGCCGCGGTCACGGCGGAAGTGCGCACCAGCGCGGTCGCCGTCCGGGGCGCGGCCGGTTCGGCGGTGCCCGGCCGGGCGCCGTCGCGCCAGGTGACCACTGTGGACGGTCCGACCGCCACGGTGCCGGACGGCTCGGTGGCGGTGACGGTGAGCAGCTCGTTCGTCCAGGTCGCGCCGATCGCCCGCGACAGCTGGCCGCGCAGGCCGGCCGGGTCCGACCCCGGCTGCGGCGCGAGGTCCTGCGGCAGCAGCGAGACGGCGTCCCCGACGGTGAGCACCTTGCCGATCAGGGCGAGCCGCAGCATGTGCGGGCTCAGCGAGACGCTGGCCAGCCGCGACCCGGCGACGGTCACGGTCTTGGCGGCCGAGACGTCGGCCGGCGCGACGACGACCTCCGAGCCCTCGGTGACGCCCAGGTTCGACATGGTGACGTCGTCGGTGAGCACCACCCCGGGCAACCCGGTCTCGTCGGCGGGCGCGGCGAGCGCGGCGCTGACCCGCGCCCCGGTGAGGTGGACGGCGTCCCAGGCCCGCAGGCCCAGCGCGTCGAGGACTTCGGGATGCAGCCGGACGACGCCGCGGCGCGTGTCCAGCGCGGACGGCGTGTGCCGGACGGTCAGCGTGATCTGCGGGTGGCTCACGCCGTTCACCCTAGCGATCCGGCCGTCCCGGAGGAGGCTCGGAGCACAAGCCAACCGACCCTCCAGGCACGCAAGCCGACCCCCCAGGCACGCGAGTCGACCCCCAGGCACGCAAGCCGACCTTCCAGGCACGCGTGTCGACCCCTCAATCACGCGAGTCGACCCCTCAATCACGGGTGATGTCCCTCGGATCACGAGTGATCGCCGTACCGGACCGGCGAACCTGCGTGCCCAGGCGGTCGGTTCGCGTACCTGGAGGGTCGGTTCGTGTGGTCCGGGCCGGATCTCGCGTGATTGGAGACGTAACTCGCGTGATTGGGGAGCGATCTCGCGTGATTGGGGGGTCGACACGCTACTTGCGGCGGAGGCCGATCTGGCGCCAGGAGCGGCGGCGCTGGCCGTTGCCGTTTTCCGAGGTGACGCGGGGGGTGCGGACCGTCTCGCCGGTGCGGGGGAGGCGGACCGCGCGCATGGCCGCGCCGGCGACCCGGCGGCGCAGCGGCGGGCGCAGGCCCAGGCGGCGCGGGGAGCGGGCCCGGCGGATCGCGCGGCGCTCGCGCGGCGGGACCATCCAGGCCTCCGGGTGCGCCGCCAGCCAGCGGTGCCGGTAGATCGAGTACGGGATGTGCGCCAGGTACAGCACCATCGCCGCGAGCAGGGCGACCAGCGGGAACTGGATGATCGCCGCCGCCAGGAGGGCGACGCCCAGCAGCAGCGGGGCGATCGCCTTCGGCGGCGCCTTGACCGTCTTCAGCGACAGCGTCGGGATGCGGCTGATCAGCAGGGCCGCGATGGCGACCGTCCACGCCCACACGACGTACTGCGACGACCACCACCCCTCGCCCCACTGCAGGTACGCCACCAGCGGCAGCATGCCCAGCAAGCCACCCGCGGGTGCCGGGACGCCGACGAAGAACTCGCTCGCGTACGGCGGCTGCTCGGTGTCGTCGAGCAGCGTGTTGAACCGGGCCAGGCGCAGGATCATGCAGACGGCGAAGATCAGCGACGCCACCCAGCCGATCCGGTCCGCGCCCGTCTGCCACACGTAGATCACCAGCGCCGGCGCGACGCCGAACGAGATGCCGTCGGACAGCGAGTCCAGCTCCGCGCCCATCTTCGACGTCGCGTCGAGGAGGCGGGCGATCCGGCCGTCCAGGCTGTCGAGCACCGCCGCGATGCCGATCGAGGCGATCGCCATCGCGTAGTTCTTCGTCAGCGCGAACTGCACGGCCGACAGGCCCGCGCACAGCGCCAGCACGGTGATGGCGTTCGGCAGCAGCCGGACGCCCGGGGTGGTCACGCGGACCATCGGTCAGCCTTTCGCAGGCGCGGCAGGGAGCTCGGCGATCACCGTCTCGCCGCCGACCGTGCGCTGGCCCTTGCTGACCAGCACGGTCGAACCCGGCGGAAGGTAGAGGTCGACCCGCGAGCCGAACCGGATGATGCCGTACGTCGAAGCGGCGCCGACCTTGTCGCCCTCGCGGATCTCGCAGAGGATGCGGCGCGCAACCAGGCCGGCGATCTGCACGACGACGAGCTCGTGGCCGTCTTCGGTGCGCATGAGCACGGAGTTGCGCTCGTTGTCGTCGCTCGCCTTGTCCAGGTCCGCGGACAGGAACTTGCCCGGCCGGTAGGCGACCCGCTCGATCACGCCGTTCGCCGGCACGCGCTGGACGTGCACGTCGAACACCGAGAGGAACACCGAGACGCGCATCCGCGGCTCGGCGGGCAGGCCGAGCTCGGCGGGCGGGACGGCTTCCTCGATCAGCGACACGATGCCGTCGGCCGAGGCGAGCGCGACGCCGTCACGCGGCGGCGGGACCCGCTTCGGCTCACGGAAGAACGCGGCCGTCGCCACGGTCGCCAGCGCCCCGACGAGCCCGAGGCGCTTGGAGAACCGGCGGGCGAGCAGTGTCGCGGCGATGCCGCCCGCCACGAACGGGCGACCCGCGGGGTGCATCGGCGGCAGCGTCTCGCGAGCGAGCTGGAGGGCGTGCGCGACTGGGTTGCCGGCGGGCTCCGGCCGGGTGCCGCTCATGGTCGGGTCCCCTGGTTTCGTGTCGGAAGAACGGATGGGCGCCGGGGTCCGGCGGCCGCGTACGGGCGCCCCCACGCTACCGCTGCCCCAGGTGAGCGTGTCCGCGCGCCCCTGCCGGACTCCTCCGGGCGGGGGTCACCGCGGCGGGTGGGAATGATCGTCACGTCGTAACGCAAGGTCGATTTCGCCGATGACTCTCAGTAGTTACTGCCGTTCGGGGTGCTGCCCCGCCTGACCTGTGAGGGCCGATGAGCGACCGTCGCGATCCCGCCGAAGCCCGGCTTCGCGAGCTCTTGGGCGCGTGGCGTCGGGAGATCGACGAGGTGCCCGTGCCGCCGCTCGTCGACCCCGGGCACGCGGTCGACGTCGTCATCGAGGCGATGGTCGCGCGGAAGGCGAAGGACCGGGGCCGGGTGCATCCGCCCCCCGACGGCGCACGCACCCGGCCACCGGGAGATGCGCGTGAGGAGGCAGTTTAGCGTCCGAACGCCCGTTGATCACCGTTCGCCGGAGCAAAAGTTACCAACGGTCACTCGGGCGCCGGGCCAGGCCGCTCGCGACCCGCAGGATCGCCAGCAGCACGACCGCGCCGAGGATGGCCACGCCGAAGCTGGGGAAGTCGAAGTCGAACGTCTTCGCCTGGCCCGTCGCGAGCCGGTGGGCCAGCCCGCCCAGTGCCGCGCCGACGACCCCGACGAGCACGCTGACCAGGCAACCCTGCCGGCGCCGTTCCCGCCCGCCGACGACCAGGTTCGCGGCCCAGCCGACGATCGCGCCGAAGATCACCCATGCGACGAAACCCATGGCCGGAGCTTACGTCAGCCAATGCACAAGAGTCATTGCACAAGAGCTCTTGTGCAACTACTCTTGTGCGTCATGAGCGAAGACGTCCGGGAGATCCGGGATTCGAAGGTGCTGGCCGCCATGTCCCACCAGCTGCGGCGCCGGCTACTGGAACTGCTCCACCTGGACGGCCCGGCGACGGCGTCGATGCTCGCCGCGAAGACCGGGCAGGCGGTCGGCAACGTCAGCCACCACATGAAGGTCCTGGCCGCCGCCAAGCTGGTCGAGGAGGCCCCGGAACTGGCCCGTGACCAGCGGGAACGCTGGTGGAAGCGCAGTGCGAGGACCTTGCGGTGGGCCGCGGCCGACTTCCCCGGCGACCCGGTCGCCGAAGCCGCCGAGGTGCTCGTGCTCGACCACCAGACGGCCGTCGCCCGCGAGTGGATCGCCAACCGGGAGAGCTACCCCGAGGAGTGGCGCGGCGCACCGTTCAGCATCGACACGTGGGTCCGGCTGTCCAAGGAGGAGCTCGACGAGCTCAACGAGCGGATCTTCCTCCTGATCAGCGAGTTCGAGAACCGCACCGAACCCGGTGACGGCGTCGAGCGCCGTCCGGTCTTCTTCGCCGCGCGAGCGTCGCTGGGCCGGCCGTGAACGGGCTCTGGGGGAACAGGGACTTCCGGCTGCTCTGGGCCGGCGAGACCACCAGCATGCTCGGCAGCATGGTCGCGACCACGGCGTTGCCGCTGGTCGCGGTGCTCACCCTGCAGGCGAGCACCTTTCAGGTCGCGCTGCTGAACGCGGCCGCCTGGCTACCCTGGCTGCTGATCGGCCTGCCTGCCGGCGCGTGGGTCGACCGGCTGGCGAAGCGCCCGGTGATGCTCGCGTGCAACACGGTGTCGATGGCGGTGTTCGCCAGTGTCCCGGTCGTGGCCGCCTTCGGGGCGCTCACCATGCCGTACCTGCTGGCCGCCGCCCTGCTCGGCGGGATCGCGAAGGTGTTCTTCACCCTTGCCTACCGCGCGTACCTCCCGGCGCTGGTCGGCGAGCACGAACTGCTCGAAGGCAACGCGAAGCTGCACGGCAGCGAGTCCGCGACGCAGGTCGCGGGGCCGGGCCTGGCCGGGCTGCTCGCGCAGGCGTTCGGCCCGGTCAGCGGGGTCCTCGCGGACGCGGTCAGCTTCGGCGTCTCCGTGCTGTGCGTGCGGGCGATCCGGGTGCGCGAGACCGTCGTCACGCCCCCGCGCACGCCGTTGCGCAGCCAGATCGCCGAAGGGCTGCGGTTCGTGCTGGCCGACCGCTACCTCCGGACGCTGATGACGTTCGGCGCCGTCTCGAACATCGCCCTCGCCGGGTACAGCGCCATCCAGATCGTCTTCCTGTCCCGCACGCTCGGCGCCGCGCCCGGCCTGGTGGGCCTGGTCCTGGCGCTGGCCGCCGTCGGCGGGGTGCTCGGCGCGGCGCTGGCCGGGCGGCTCGGCGCGCGCTTCGGCACCGCTCGCGCGTTCCTGCTGTGCGAGGTCTTCGCGGCCCCGATGCTGCTGCTCGGGCCGCTCAGCGGACCCGGCTGGGGGCTCGTGCTGTTCGTGCTCGCGGTGTTCGGGGTCTGCGCGGGCGTCGTTGCTTCGAACGTGCTGACCACGACGTTCCGGCAGCAGTACTGCCCGCCGGAGCTGTTCAGCCGGATCAATTCGAGCACGGCGATCGTCAACTACGGCACGATCCCGCTGGCCGGGGTGCTCAGCGGTGTCCTCGGCGAGGTGATCGGGGTCCGCCAGACGCTCTGGGTGCTGGCCGGGGTGCTGGTGGCCGCGCTGGCGATGCTCGTCCCGCTGGCGAAGCTGCGGGACTTCCCGGTCAGAGAAGCAGGACGTCCACCTCTTGCCCTTCCTCAACCGACGTGACGTCCTCCGGCAGCACGATCAGGCAGTTGGCCTGGGTGAACGCGGCCAGCAGGTGCGAGCCCGGCCCGCCACGCGGCCCGACGATCCCGGTGACCTCGCGGTCGGACGGCGTGAACACGCCCCGGCGGTACTGGCGGCGCCCGGCGGGCGAGCTCATCGCCTCGGTCAGCCGGGCCCGCACGCGGCGGCGCGAGACGTCGGTGTGGCCCAGCGCCGCCAGGATCGCCGGGCGCAGGAACGCCTCGAACGACACCAGCACGCTGACCGGGTTGCCGGGCAGCGCCACCACGGGCACGCCGTGCCAGCGCCCGCTGCCCTGCGGGCCGCCCGGCTGCATCGCGATCTTCGCGAACTCGACGCCCTGGCCGGTCAGTGCGTCCTTCACCACTTCGTACGCGCCCGCGCTGACCCCGCCGGAGGTGACCAGCAGGTCGGCGCCGGCCAGCTTCGGCTCGATGACCTTCCGGAACTCCTCGACGTCGTCGACGACGCTGCGGACGACGTCGACCTCGCAGCCGAGGCCGCGGATCGCCGCGGCGAGCATCACGCTGTTGGACTCGTAGATCTGGCCGTGGCGCAGCGGGGCGGGCGCGTCGATCAGCTCGGTGCCGGTCGAGGCCACCAGCACCCGCAGCGGCCGGTGCACCCGCACCTCGGCGAGCCCGACCGCGGCCGCGAGCCCCAGCTGGGAGTGGCCGAGCACCGTGCCCGCGTGCAGGGCGATGTCGCCGGCGACCACGTCCTCGCCGATGTGCCGGATGTGCGCGCCTTCGCGGGCGGGCGCCGAGAACGTCACGGTTTCCGTGCCGCCGTCGGTGTCCTCGACCATCACGACGGCGTCCGCGCCCGGGGGCAGCGGCGCGCCGGTCATGATCCGGTGCGTCGTGCCCGGCTCGAGGGCCCGGACGTCGACCCGGCCCGCGGGGATGTCGTCGGCGACCGGCAGCGTCGCCGGGGCGGCCGGCACATCGGCCGCGCGGACCGCGTAGCCGTCCATCGCGGAGTTGTCGAAGGGCGGCAGGGAGACGCCGGCGCGCACGTCTTCGGCCAGGACGAGGCCGGCCGCGGCGGCGAGGGGCAGGGTGGTCGCGGGGGCGGTGCCGAGGAGCGTGGCGACGCGGTCGCGGTAGTCGTCGACGGAGATCACCGGACCATCCTCCACCCCGGTGGAGGGCATGCAAGACTCTGCGTCGTTCGAGAGCACGCCGATGGGGAGTACGCATGCAGGTCGGAATCCGTCAACAGCCTTCGTTCGCCGTCGCCCGGCTGATGCTGGCGCCCGGCGAGCCGTGCCAGGTCGAGTCCGGCGCGATGATGGCCACCAGCTACGGCGTGCAGGTGCAGTCGCAGGCGCAGGGCGGGATCATGAAGGGCCTCGGCCGCGCGTTCCTCTCCGGCGAGTCCTTCTTCATCTCCACCTTCACCGCACCGCCGAACGGCGGCTGGGTCGACGTCGCCGCCAACCTGCCCGGCGACATCCAGGTGCTCACCCTCGACGGCCGCACCGGCTGGGCCGTCACCCGCGGCTGCTGGCTCGCGTCGTCGCACGGCGTCCAGACCGAGACCAAGTGGGGCGGGATGAAGAACCTGATGGGCGGCGAGGGCGGCTTCCTGACGCACGCCACCGGTCAGGGCCAGCTGCTCGTCAGCTGCTACGGCGCGGTCGAGACCATCACGCTGCAGCAGGGCGAGATGGTGACCGTCGACACCGGGCACGTCGTCGCCTACGCCGACACCGTGCAGTACCAGATCCGGAAGGTCGCGCAGGGCATGATCCAGTCGATGAAGAGCGGCGAAGGCCTGGTCTTCGACTTCGTCGGCCCCGGCCAGATCATGACGCAGACGCGCAACCCGTCCGCGCTGATCGGCTGGATCGTCTCCCACGTCCCGTCGCGCTGATGCGCGTCCAGACCCGGCACACGCCCGGCTTCGGCGTCGCCCGCGTCCTGCTGGACCCGGGCGAGGCCGTGCGGGCCGCGCCGGAAACCTTGCTCGCCAGCCGGTTCGGGGTCACCGAGGCGCCGGCGGGCCGCGGTGGCGTCCGTGCGGGCAAGAGCACGACGGTGGTCTACACCGCGCCGTCCGACGGCGGCTGGATCGACTTCGCGCCGTTGCGCCCCGGCGACGTCTACCCGCTCGACCTGGGCGGCGGCACGGGCTGGTCGGTGCACCGCGACGCGGTGCTGGTGCGGCCCTCGTCGGTCCGGCACGACACCGGCTGGGCGCCGCTGCAGCAGCTCTTCGGCGCCGATTCGGGGTTCCTCGAGCACTACAGCGGGACCGGGCCGCTGGTGCTGGCCGCGCCGGGCCCGGTGGACGCGTTCGAGCTCGGCAAGGGCGAGCTGGTCACGGTCCGGCCGGACTACCTGCTGGCCTACCCCGACACCATCCAGTGCCGGTTGCGGGCGCTGGATCCGGGCGGGCCGCAGTCGCTGCGCACCGGCGAAGGGCTCGCCGTCGACTTCGCGGGTCCCGGGACGGTGCTCGTGCACGCGCGGAACCGACGCCTTTCGGGTCCGTGATCTTCGGACGAATTGCCCATTGCCGAGGGGAATAATTCCGGTAGCGTGATTGACACTTCCGCCGCTGGCATCCGCTCGGGCCAGCGGATCCTTTGTGCTGAGGGAGGGCGCCGTGGCTGTCGGCACCGTCAAATGGTTCAACTCGGAAAAGGGCTACGGGTTCATCGAATCCACGGAGGGGCCGGACGTGTTCGTCCACTATTCGGCCATCCAGTCCGAAGGATTCCGCACTCTGGACGAAGGAGACCGCGTCGAGTTCGAAGTGCAGTCCGGTCGCGACGGTCGTAGCCAGGCAGCCGATGTGCGGAAGGTTTCATAGCCGCTCCGGGACGGGTCCGGGGGTGGCACCCCCGGGCAACGCAGCCGGCCTGTCAACTGATCGGTGAACCCCCGGCAGGCGCCGAACCAGGGGCGTTAGGCTGCGGGCGTGACAGGCGATGTGTCGGGGGACCTCACCGGTCGCCGGCTGGGCAACTACCGCATTGACGGGGTGCTCGGCAAGGGCGGCATGAGTGTGACCTACAAGGCCACGGATGTGCGGCTCGGCCGCAAGGTGGCTTTGAAGATCATCGGTGACCACCTCGGGGCCGATGCCGAGTTCCGCGAACGGTTCGTCGACGAGGCGCGCAACACGTCCGCGATCGACCACGCCAATGTCGTGCCGCTGTACGACTTCGGCGAGCTCGACGGCATGCTCTACATCGCCATGCGCATGGTCGACGGCGGCGATCTCGCCGGCCTGATCTCCGGTGGCCCGATCGCACCGGCGCGCGCGCTGACGATGCTCGACCAGGTCGCGGACGCCCTCGACACCCTGCACGCCCGTGGTCTGGTCCACCTCGACGTCAAGCCGGCGAACGTGCTCGTGACGAAGAAGGAGACCTCGCGCGAGCACGTGTACGTCGCCGACTTCGGGCTGACCCGGCGCGGCGCGACCGGGCACCGGACGCGCGGTGGCGACTTCCTCGGCTCGCCCACGTACGCGGCCCCCGAGCACCTGCGCGGGGAGCCGCTGGACGGGCGCACCGACCAGTACGCGCTGACGTGCGTCCTCTTCGCCTGCCTCACCGGCAGCCCGCCGTTCAAGGGCGACGTGCCGACGGTGATCAAGGGGCACCTCAACGGCGAGCCGCCGTCGATCTCCCGCGTCGTCGCGCTGCCGCCGTCGATCGACGAGGTGATCCGGCGCGGCATGGCCAAGAACCCGGCCGACCGCTATCCCAGCTGCGTCGAGATGGTCGCGGCCGCGCGCCGCGCGCTCGGCCCGCTGGCGACGTCGGACACCCCGCCGGGCCCGCCGGGGTCCCATTCGGGCGGAATCCCCGCGCCGCAGCGCCCTGGTCAGGTACAACAGGGGCCGCACCAGAACAGCGCACCGCAGGGAGAGGGGGCCCCCGTGCACCCGTACGGAGGACAGCAGCAGCCCGGCTACGGCCAGGGGCCCGGACCACAGGGCCCGCAAGGCCCGCCTGGGCCGCCGCCCGGCTACGGCTACCCCCAGCAGCAGGGACCGCCGCCCGGCATGCCGCCGCAGGGCCCGCCGCCGGGGTACGGCTACCCGCAGCAGCAGGGCATGCCCCCGCAGGGCCCGCCGCCCGGCTACGGCCCGCCCGGCGATCCGATGCGGCTGCGCCCGCCCATGCCCGCCGGCGGAGCGGGCGCGTTCCACCAGTCGAAGAGCGGCGGTGGCAAGAAGTGGATCTTCATCGTGCTCGGCCTGGTCGTCGTGGCCGGCCTGGTCGTCGGCGGGATCTTCCTCTTCAGTGACAGCGGCAGTGGTGGTGGCGGCGGCCAGACAACGGCCCCGGAGATCCCGGTCGGCCCGGGCGGCTCGCAGAGCAACGCGCCTTCGTCGTCGCTGAACGCGCCCCCGACGTCGATCACCATCAAGCCGGGCAACTGAGCCCGCGGCTGGGTGACCTGGGTCGCGAGATCGTGCGGCGCTGAACAGGTCTTCTTGCACTCTCACCCCGAGAGTGCTAAACACGAACTTGGCACTCGACGCCGTCGAGTGCCAAAGGTCGGGACGGTGAGGCTGACCCCCACCCGGGTCCAGTCGTCCGTCGCGGGCACCGAGCCTGGCCGAGGAAAGAGTCCTGCTGCCGCCGCTGTAGACCAGCGTGGCGGTGGCGCCCAATACCGGAGGACCACACCGCAATGGCCAAACTGATCGCGTTCGACGAGGACGCCCGCCGCGGTCTCGAGCGTGGCTTGAACATCCTCGCCGAAGCCGTCAAGGTGACCCTCGGCCCGCGGGGCCGGAACGTCGTGCTCGAAAAGAAGTGGGGCGCGCCGACCATCACCAACGACGGTGTCTCCATCGCCAAGGAGATCGAGCTCGAAGACCCGTGGGAGAAGATCGGGGCCGAGCTCGTCAAGGAAGTTGCCAAGAAGACCGACGACGTCGCGGGTGACGGCACCACCACCGCCACCGTGCTCGCCCAGGCCCTGGTCAAGGAAGGCCTGCGCAACGTCGCGGCCGGCGCCGACCCGATCAGCCTGAAGCGCGGCATCGAGGCGGCCGTCGAGGCCATCACCGAGCAGCTGCACAAGATGGCCGTCCAGATCGAGACCAAGGAGCAGATCGCTGCTACCGCCTCGATCTCGGCCGCTGACCGCACCATCGGCGAGCTGATCGCCGAGGCGCTGGACAAGGTCGGCAAGGAAGGCGTCGTCACCGTCGAGGAGAGCAACACCTTCGGCCTCGAGCTCGAGCTCACCGAGGGCATGCGCTTCGACAAGGGCTACATCTCCGGTTACTTCGTGACCGACCCGGAGCGTCAGGAAGCCGAGCTCGAGGACCCGTACATCCTCCTCTTCGGCTCCAAGATCTCCACCGTCAAGGACGTGCTGCCGCTGCTGGAGAAGGTCATCCAGTCCGGCAAGCCGCTGCTGATCATCGCCGAGGACGTCGAGGGCGAGGCGCTGGCCACCCTGATCGTCAACAAGATGCGCGGCACCTTCAAGTCCGTTGCCGTCAAGGCGCCGGGCTTCGGTGACCGCCGCAAGGCGATCCTGCAGGACATCGCGATCCTGACCGGTGGCCAGGTCATCTCCGAGGACGTCGGCCTCAAGCTGGAGAACGCGGACCTGTCCCTGCTGGGCAAGGCCCGCAAGGCCGTCATCACCAAGGACGAGACGACCATCGTCGAGGGTGCGGGCGACGCCGACCAGATCCAGGGTCGCGTCAACCAGATCCGCGCCGAGATCGAGAACTCGGACTCGGACTACGACCGCGAGAAGCTGCAGGAGCGGCTCGCGAAGCTGGCCGGCGGCGTGGCCGTCATCAAGGCCGGCGCCGCGACCGAGGTCGAGCTCAAGGAGCGCAAGCACCGCATCGAGGACGCGGTGCGCAACGCGAAGGCCGCCGTGGAAGAGGGCATCGTCGCCGGTGGTGGCGTGGCCCTGATCCAGGCCGCCGAGGCCGCGTTCGCGGGCCTGAAGCTCGAGGGCGACGAGGCCACTGGCGCCAACATCGTCAAGGTGGCCGTCGAGGCCCCGCTCAAGCAGATCGCGATCAACGCCGGCCTCGAGGGCGGCGTCGTGGTGGAGAAGGTCAAGGGCCTGCCGCAGGGTCACGGCCTCAACGCCGCCACGGGTGTCTACGAGGACCTGCTCGCCGCCGGCGTGCCGGACCCGACGAAGGTCACCCGCTCCGCGCTGCAGAACGCCGCGTCCATCGCGGCGCTGTTCCTGACCACCGAGGCCGTCGTGGCGGACAAGCCGGAGAAGGCTTCGGCCGCTCCCGCCGACCCGTCCGGTGGCATGGGTGGCATGGACTTCTGAGTCCGGTCGCTTGACGCGAAAAGCCCGGTCCGCTTCGGCGGGCCGGGCTTTTCCACGTCTACGGCTTGGTGAAGAACCAGACGGCGTAGGCGCCGGCGATCACGACGCCGAGCGCGAGCACGCCGAGGCCCCCGAGCCAGGCGGTGCTCTTTTCGTCGGCTTCCAGCCCGACGACGATCGCGCCGATCCCGGTGAGCAGGACCCAGATCGCGAGCCCCGCGGCGGTGTAGAGCACGACCCTGCCCGCTCGCACGCCGCCGGTGTCGCCGGAGGACAGCACGGCGTAGGCGGCGAACGCGGTCAGCCCCAGCCCGGCGATCAGGTACAGCCCAGCCAAGATCCCGACGACGACCTTGGCGGCGGTGTTTCCGTGATCCACGAGCGCGAACCCTAACCCCTCGAACGGGATTCGCGGTGTGGTTTTGGGCCGCTCGGCCCAACGACGGCCGCCGAACGGCCCGGACTTCCCCTGGCGTCCGGGCCGTTCGGTTCGTGCACCCCCGGCCTCCGGCGGGCGCCGGCTCCCCCTGCGAGCCGGCGCCCGCCCTGGTTCAGGAGCTCTCTTCGGGCGTCAGAATGGCGGCGGCGATGTAGACGGGAATGGCGAACCCGACGGACAGGAACACGGCGGCGACCATCCCGAGCCGCAGGACGTTGGCATCGATACCGAGGTAGGTGGCCCACCCGCCGCAGACACCGGTGAGCATCTTGTCGCTCCGGCTGCGGTGGAGCTTCTTGGTTTCCGGGGTGTACACGCTGTTCGTCATGGCTCAATGGTGTCTTCCCGGGGTGGCCGCCCACATCGGGAACGGCCCGGACCCGGACCCTGAACTTGCCCTCGGGGTCAGCGCAGCGCGTGCACCCGGGCGAGCCGGGCTTCCCACGCAGCCGCGACCTCAGGGGGCGCCGCGTAAGCCGCCGTGGGCTCCGGCGCCTCCCGCACGACCGGGAGATAACCGTCCACAGGGGACAGTGGATGCGGGCAGACGTCGCCGGTCAGAAGCGAAATCGTGCCCAGTCCACATGCGAATTCGAGTTCGGGGAGGGCGCCGGCCAGTGCCAGCCCCGCCGCCAGGCCCACGCTCGTCTCCACCGCCGACGACACCACGCACGGCAGCCCGCTCCCCTCGGCGACCTCCAGCGCACGCCGGACGCCGCCGAGGGGAGCGACCTTCAGGACCGCGATGTCCGCCGCGCCGGCGACCGCGACCTTCAGCGGGTCCTCCGCACGGCGGATCGACTCGTCGGCCGCGATCCGGACGTTCACCCGGCGCCGGACCGCGGCCAGGTCCTCGATCGACGGGCACGGCTGCTCCGCGTACTCGAGCCCGCCCGCCGCCTTGTCCAGGTCCGCGATCGCGCGCACCGCCGTGTCGACGTCCCACGCCATGTTGGCGTCGACGCGGATCGCGCCGCCAGGGCCGAGCGCGTCGCGGACCGCCTCCACCCGGGCGCAGTCGTCCGCCAGGGAGACGCGCGGGTCGGCGACCTTCACCTTGGCCGTGCGGCAGCCGGACGCGCGGACCAGCTCGTGCGCCTGCTCCGGCCCGACCACCGGCACCGTCGTGTTCACCTCGACCCGGTCCCGGACCGGCGCCGGCCAGCCGGCCTCGGTCGCCTCCAGCGCCGCCCGCAGCCACGGCACGCTTTCGGCGTCGGAGTAGTCCGCGAACGGGCAGAATTCGCCCCAGCCCGCCGGGCCGGGCAGCAGGACGCCCTCACGGACGGTGATGCCGCGGAACCGGGTGCGCAGGGGGATCGCGTAGACCTTCATCGAGGCCGATCATGCCACCGTGCCGGGTATCGCAAACAGGTGCCGAACTGCGCATTTCCGGACAGAATGACCTTGTGGTCCTCGATTTCCGCGTGCTCGGCCCGGCCGAGGTCACGGCCGATGGCCGCCCGGTGCCGCTCGGGGGCAGCCGGCCGCTGATCGTGCTGACCGGGCTTCTGCTGCGCGCGAACCGGGTCGTGCCGGTCGACGAGCTCGCCCGGTGGCTGTGGGACGACGACCGCCGCCGCTCCAAGGGCGCGCTCCAGACGTACGTGCTGCGCCTGCGCCGGGCCCTCGGCGACCAGGTCGCGATCCGCACGGAAAGCGGCGGCTACCGGATCGAACTCGACGACGACCTGCTCGACCTGACCCGCTTCCGCGCGCTGGCCGTGCGCGGCAAGGCGGCGATGGACCGCGGGGAAAGCCGCCGGGCGGCCGGGCACCTCGCCGAGGCACTCGCGCAGTGGCGTGGCCCGGCGCTGCTGAACGTCGAGTCCGACGCGCTGCACCGCGACGAAGCCGGGCAGCTGGCCGAGGAACGGCTGCGGGTGCGCGAGCAGTGGGCGGACGCGCTGCTCGAAGTCGGCGAGTACGGCACCGTCGTCCCCGAGCTCACCCGGCTGACCAGGGAGAACCCGCTGCGGGAGCGGCTGCACGAGCAGCTGGTGATCGCGCTGTACCGGTCGGGCCGCCAAGCCGAGGCGCTGACGGTGTACCGCCGGATCAGCGACGTGCTGGCCGACGAGCTCGGGCTCGACCCCGGGCCGTCGCTGCAGCGCACCCGCCAGGCGATCCTCACCGGCGCCGACGGCGACCCGGCCCCGGCGCTGGCGCGCTACCGGCTCGGCGTCGAGCCGCAGGTGCCGCACCAGCTCCCCGCCGACCTGCGGACCTTCTCCGGGCGAGAGTGCGACCTCAAGGCGTTGCACGCGCTGCTGCCGGAGGCGGCCGACGCCGGCGCGTCGACGCCGATCGCGTCCGTCGAAGGCATGGGCGGCATCGGCAAGACGACGCTGGCCGTGCACTTCGCGCACGAGATCGCGGACCGGTTCCCCGGCGGGCAGGTCTACCTCAACCTGCGTGGCTACGGCCCCGGCGAGCCGGTCGAGCCGTCGGCGGCGCTGGAGACCATGCTCACCGCGCTGGGCGTGCCGTGCGATCAGCTCCCCGGCGACCTCGACGGCCGCGCGGCGAGCTGGCGGACCCACACCGCGGGACGGCGGCTGCTGGTCCTGCTCGACAACGCCAACCGCACCGAGCAGGTGAGCCCGCTGCTGCCCGGCCCCGGCTGCCTGGTCGTGATCACCAGCCGCTGGCAGCTGCGTGCGCTGGTCGCGACGCACGGCGCGCGCCGGATCGCGCTGGAGGAGCTCGGCGACGAGGACGCCGTCGCGCTGCTGGCGGCCACGATCGGCTTCGACCGGGTCGCCCGCGCGCCGGCGGCGGCCGAGCGGTTCGTGCGCTACTGCGGCGGGCTGCCGCTGGCGATCCGGATCCTCGCCGTGCGGGCGGCGCAGTTCCCCGACCTGCCGCTCGACGAGTTCGTCGGCGCCCTCGACCGCGACCCGCTCGATTCGTTCGACCTCGCCGACGGCGAAGGCACCAACATCCGGTCGGTGTTCTCCTACTCCTACCAGGCACTGGAGCCGTCGACGGCCCGGCTGCTGCGGCTGCTCGGGCTGCACACCGGCGTCGAGTTCACCGCGCCGGCGGCGGCCGCGGTCGCCGGACTGGACGTCGCCGCGACCCGGCCGATGCTCGAAACCCTGGCCGCCGCGCACCTGCTCGCCCAGCCGCGTCCGGGCCGCTACCAGTTCCACGACCTGATCCGGGCGTACGCGGGCGAAGCGGCTTCGCAGGTGGATTCGGCTTCGCAGCGCGAGGCCGCCTTGGACCGGTTGCTGGGCTGGTACCTGGCGTCGGCGCTGAACGCGTCACGGCGGATGCGGCCGGAGCGCTACTACCGGCTGCTGGAACTCGAAGACCTCGAGGGCGGCCTGGCGTTCGGTTCGTACCACGACGCACTGGACTGGTTCGGCGAGGAGCACGGCAACCTCACCGCCGCGGTGCACCTGGCGCGGCGCCGGGGCCGCGACGACGTCTGCTGGAAGCTCGCCTGGCTGCTGCAGAGCTATTTCGTGACGCGCTCGCGGCTCGACGACTGGCGGTCGGTGTTCGCGGTGGCGCTGGACGCCGCGCGGGCGAGCGGCCACCGGCCGGGCGAGGCGGGAATCCTGAGCGGGCTCGGCGTCGTCAACGGCGTCGCCCGGCAGTACGCCGAGTCCCGGCGGTACCTGGAGCAGGTGCTCGCGATCCAGCGTGAGCTCGGGGCGCGCGAGGGCGAGGCGCGGGCGCAGTACAACCTGGCGATGGCGGCGCACAACCTCGAAGACTGCGCCGGGGCGTACGAGCACGGCATGCAGGCGCTGGCGATCGTCCGCGAGCTGGGGCTGGGGCACTTCGAGGCGAGCGTGCTGCGGGCACTGGGCGACATCTGCACGTCAATGGGCGATCACGAGCAGGCGCTGCGCCTGGCCGACGCGGCCCTGGCGATCCTCGGCCCGGACGGCCGCCCGGTGGACACGCGGTTCACCCAGCACACCCGCGGGTTGGCGCTCATCGGCCTCGGCCGGTTCGCGGAAGGCATCGCGTGCATCCGCGACTCGGTGGAGATGTTCTTCGCGATGGGCGAGCAGTACGAGGCGGCGGACGTCCTGGCCCAGCTGGGCACGATCCACCTCCGCCACGGCGACGCGGCACTGGCCCGCGAGTGCTGGCTCCGCTCGGTGCGCCTGCTGACGGAGCTGGGCCACCCGGACGCCGACGACGTCCGCGCCAAGCTGGCGGCGCTGGTCGTGGTGGGGGCATGAGCCTTCGGATCCGGACCGGCTCACGTGCCGACCCCCAGCGGCAGCACGCAAGCCGGTCCGGCCCGCGGGCACAGTCAAACGAACGGCGCTCACTGTCCACTCACTGTGTCGCGCTGGGGGTGACGCCAAGCAGGTCGGCGAGGCATTCGGCGTTCCGGGGAGCTGCCACTTTGACGTCGTTGTCGAAGTAGACGTGCACGTCCCGCCGTCCACCGTCGTGCCACTCCCGGATCTTGCCGGCCCACTTGCGCAGGGCCTGGTCCGAGTAGCCACTGACGTAGAGTTCTTCGTCCCCGTGCAGCCGGACGTAGGCGAAATCGGCGGTCTGGTCTTCGAGGAACGGCCACTTGCCGGCGGTATCGGCGACCACGAGCGCGATCCCGTGTTGCCGGAGAAGGTCGATCGCGGGGGGCTCGGCGAAGCTGGGGTGCCGGACTTCCAGGGCGTGCTGCAGGGGTTTCCGTGCGCCGGCTTCGAGGTACGGCGTGCCCTTCAGCTTGTCGTCGTGCTTGGTGGCGAGCTGCGCCGCGTCGGTGGTGGTGCGCGGCAGGAGGGCGAAGAAGTTCTCGAGCCGATCGGGATCGAAGGCGAGCCGGGGTGGCAGTTGCCAGAGGAAGGGACCCAGTTTCGCGCCGAGCGCGAGGACGCCGGAGGCGTAGAAGTTGGCCAGCGCGGTCTCGACGTCACGAAGCTGCTTCATGTGGGTGATGAAGCGCCCGCCCTTGACGGCAAAGAGGAAGTCGGCGGGCGTCTCGTCGAACCAGGCACGGTACCGCTCGGGCCGTTGGAGCGAGTAGAAGGAACCATTGATTTCGACGGCGTTCATCCGCCGCGACAGGTATTCGAGCTCCCGCCGTTGCGCGAGCCCGGGTGGGTAGAACACCCCGCGCCACGGGGGATAGCGCCACCCAGAGGTCCCGATCCGGATCTCGGCGATCGCCCTCACCGCCTTCCCGCGACGGGTGATTCCCGTTCGTCCGGACGGCCAAACGCGCACTCGCCCGGACGGCCGGACCGAAGATTGGACCAGGTGACCTGATTTGACGGACGCCCGTCTCACGGGACCTTTGAAGTGACGGCTCAAGCGATGGCCTCCCGGGGTTGGTGCGGGTGGTTGCGCCGCGCGGGGTTGCGACGGCCGCGAATCGCAAGATCCGGCGAGGGTTCGGCGGGCAGCCGAGCCGGAGCGGGCGCTGCGGCATGGGCAAAGCGGGGCCGGCGCGGCACCGGATGCAGGCCTGTTCCGGCGCAATGCGGAGTTACGCAGCCAGGCCAACAGCGCAACCATGCTTCCCCGGCCCCCCGGCCCCCCGGCCCCCCGGCCCCCCGGCCCCCCGGCCCCCCGGCCCCCCGGCCCCCCGGCCCCCCGGCCCCCCGGCCCCCCGGCGCCCGGCCCCCCGGCGCACGCCCAGCGTCCAACCCCTCAAGCCCAGGAAAACCGCCAATGCCGCGACTGCACCAACCCCGACGCGTACTCCCGCAGATTCCCCGGCTGCCCGGCGAACGTGGGCAAGCTGAACGCCCGGTGCTCCGCCGCGACCGTCAACGCCCGAGCCTGGTTGCGCGGCGGTGCCGCCACCGATAGCTCGATGGCGTCGAAGCCCAGCACCACCAGTGTGGCTCCGAACCTGTCCTCCCAGCTGCGCAGGACTGCCGACAGCTCTGCCACCTGGTCGGTGCACTTGATCATCCCCGTCCACCCCAGCAGGGCGGGGATGTCGGCCGGGCGCTCGGTCTGGACCAGGCCCAGCCGGTGCGGGGCCCGGGTGGCCAGGATCGAACCCGTGTTGCCCGCCTCCGCCAGCGGGTCCG
The DNA here is from genome assembly GCF_046548975.1 of Amycolatopsis sp. lyj-346. Classification (NCBI taxonomy): domain Bacteria; kingdom Bacillati; phylum Actinomycetota; class Actinomycetes; order Pseudonocardiales; family Pseudonocardiaceae; genus Amycolatopsis; species Amycolatopsis sp. lyj-346. Next base: position 198,719 of record NZ_JAJPWT010000001.1, on the reverse strand, counting down.
ACCTGCGCGGGCTGCGCTTGGCCAGGCCCGGGAACCGGGCGCCGAAGGGCCGCAGGCAGGCGCCGTCGCAGCACGAGGCGTCCCACCAGCGGGCCAGTGCTCCCGCCGGGTCGGCCGTGGCCACCCGGTGGCCGGCCGGGGCCAGGCGGCCCCGGTCGTCGATCCAGTCTTCGCCGTTCGCCGCGAAACGCTGGTCGTGGGGGATCAGCACCGGCCACAGCCCGGACCGCTCGAACTCGGCCACGCAGCCGAGGTAGCGCTCGGGCCGGGTCAGCGGCAGGTCGGACACCCACAGCCGGCCGTGCCACGATCCCGGTGGCAGGGTCTGGACCGGCGGCGCGGGCGTACCGGGGCGGAGCGGTGCGATCGTCATGGACGTCCCCTCGAACTTGTGTTCGGTTGCTGCATGTCGAACAGTAGTTCGAGGGTCCGACAATTTCCAGTACCGCGCCCGCTCATCCGTTCGAGTGAATCAGTGAATCTGCAGGTCAGAAGCCTGTCTGCAACTCCTGTGGCGGAAGTTGTTCCTGTGACGATTCGCTACGCCGAACGAGTCCGGCGCTCGCGCAACCGGACCATGACGAACACCCCGGCCGCCACCACCACCGCGGCCAGCACGACGTACTGGAACACCGACGCGTACCGGTCGACCAGCGACCAGCTCTCGCCGAGCAGGTACCCGGTCACGACGAACACCGTGTTCCACAGCAGGCTGCCCGCCGTCGTCAGCAGGAGGAACCGGCCGAACGGCATGCGTTCGACCCCGGCCGGCAGGGAGATCAGGCTGCGGAAGATCGGCACCATCCGCCCGAGGAACACGGCCTTGCCACCGTGCCGGGCGAACCAGGCCTCCGTCCGGTCGAAGTCGCCGGCTTTCATCAGCGGGAGGCGGCTCACCAACGCGCGGGTGCGGTCCCGGCCGAGCAGCGCGCCCAGCCAGTAGACGATCACCGCGCCGGCCAGCGAGCCCAGTGTCGTCCAGAACAGCGCGCCCAGGAGCGTGAACGCGCCCCGGCTCGCGGAAAACCCGGCGAGCGGGAGCACCAGCTCGCTGGGGATCGGCGGGAACAGGTTGTCCAGCCCGACGATGATGGCGGCGCCGGGGCCGCCGAGCGCGTCGATGAGCCCGACGGCCCAGCCGGCCAGCCCGGTCATCGGTTCGGCGGAGGTGGAGGTGGAGGTCAGCAAGAGAGCCATGGCTCGAACGTAGGAATTCGCGAGCGGCAGCACATTGCTGAACACCACCCGGAAACATTGCGGAAAACCGCAATACGGAAATCCCCCGCGCTCGCTAGCCTGAGGTCGTGATCATCTGGGCGGCACGCACCACAGCGGGCGTCGGCCTCGGCGCGCTCACCGCGATCGCCGAGGTGCTGTACGTCCTGCTGAGCGCGCCCCTGCTCGTCGTCCCCGCGACGCGCAAGGCCGTCCTGCACGGCGCCCGGAAGCTCGCCGAGGTCGAACGCGTTCGGCTGGAACGGTTCTTTGACAACTACAACGATGACGATTACGACGGCCGCCGGGCCCTGCAGTACCTCGGCACCCGTGCTCCTGTCGGCCTGCTCGGGCTCGGCGTCTGGGCCTGCGTCGGCGCCGGGGTACTGGCGGCGGTGTTCTACGCCGAGCAGCTGTTCACCGGACGCGCTCCCGGTGGGCAGGGCGTGGGGAGCGTCGCGGACTGGGCGCTGATCCTCGGGCTCGCGGCGCTCGCGGTGTTCCTCTGCTGGCAGGGCATGGCCGGCGTGGCCGCCCTGGACCGGTGGCTGGCCAAGCGATTCTTCGGCCCGAGCTTCCGGACGATCGTGGAACGGCGGATGTCGCAGCTCTTCAGCACCCGCGCGGAAGTCGTCGAGGCGGTGAACGGTGAACGCCGCCGCATCGAGCGCGACCTGCACGACGGGGTGCAGCAACGGCTCGTCGCGCTGGGCATGCTGCTGGGCCGGGCCCGGCGCACGGGGAACACCGAACTGGTCCGGCAGGCCCACGAGGAAGTGCAGGAAGCCTTGCGGGAGCTGCGCGAGGTCGCCTGGCACGTGTATCCGATCGCGCTCGACGAAGGCGGTCTCGACACCGCTCTCGAGTCCCTGGCCGAACGAGCGACGATCCCGGTCGACGTGTGGTGCACGTCCATCTGGAAACCGTCGCTCCAGCTGGCCACGGTCATCTACTTCGTGGCGTCGGAGGCCGTCACCAACGCGACCAAGCATTCCGGCGCGACGCGGATCACGATCGACGTGCGTGTCGTCGGCCGGAACATGGTGGTGGAGATCCGCGATGACGGCTCGGGTGGCGCACAGGCCGTCGGCAACGGCGGGCTCAGCGGGCTGGCGCGGCGCGTGGCGGCGGCGGACGGGGAGTTCAGCGTGGACAGTCCGGTCGGCGGCCCGACGGTCGTGCGGGCGGCGTTGCCGTGCGGGTGATCCTGGCCGAGGACTCGACGCTGCTGCGCGAAGGCCTGGTGCGGCTGCTGGCCGAGGAAGGCCACGACGTCGTCGCCGCGGTCGGCGACGGTGAAGCACTCGTCGAGGCCACCGCGCAGGCGAGGCCCGACGTCGTCGTCACCGACGTGCGGATGCCCCCCTCCCACACCGACGAAGGCCTGCGTGCCGCCCTCGAGATCCGGGAAAGGTGGCCGGAAACCGGGGTGCTCGTCCTCTCCCAATACGTCGAGAAGCGGTACGCCGCCCAGCTGATCAGCGGAGACCGCGGCCGCGTCGGCTACCTGCTCAAGGACCGCGTGGCCCAGGTCGGCGAGTTCCTCGACGCGCTGGAGCGGGTCGCCGAAGGCGGTGCCGCCTTCGACCCGGAAGTGGTGCGGCGGCTGGTGGCCCGCACCTCCCACGAAGACGCGCTGGGCCGGCTGACCCCGCGCGAGCGCGACGTCCTGGAGAAAATGGCGCAGGGCCACACGAACGCGAGCATCGCGCAGCTGCTGTACCTCTCGCAGAGCTCGGTCGAGAAGCACGCGAACGCGATCTTCGACAAGCTCGACCTGCCCCAGGCGGCCGGCTACAGCCGCCGGGTGCTCGCCGTCCTGCGGTACCTGGGCTCGTGAGCGGGGGACCCGCCGGAGCGGCTCAGAGCGGCCGGAGCAGGTCGTCCGCGTCCACGATGTGGTACGCGTAGCCCTGTTCCGCCAGGAACCGCTGCCGGTGCGCCGCGTACTCCGTGTCCACCGTGTCGCGCGAAACGATCGAATAGAAGTGCGCCTGCCGTCCGTCGCCCTTGGGCCGCAGCAGCCTGCCCAGCCGCTGGGCCTCCTCCTGCCGGGAACCGAACGTGCCCGAGATCTGGATCGCCACCGAGGCTTCCGGCAGGTCGATCGAGAAGTTCGCGACCTTCGACACCACCAGTGTCCGGATCTCGCCGCGCCGGAACTTGTCGAACAGCTCCTCCCGCTCCTTGTTGCGGGTCGCGCCCTGGATCACCGGGGCGTCGAGCTCGTCGCCGAGCATCTCCAGCTGGTCGAGGTACGCGCCGATGACCAGCGTCGGCTCGCCCGCGTGCTTGGCCACGATCGACTTGATCACCGGGGTCTTCGTCAACGCCGTCGCCGCCAGCTTGTACCGCTCCTCGGCCTCGGCCGTGGCGTACTCGAGCCGCTCCGCGTCGGTCAGCGTCACGCGGACCTCGGTGCACTCCGCCGGGGCGATCCAGCCCTGCGCCTCGATGTCGCGCCACGGCACGTCGTAGCGCTTCGGGCCGATCAGCGAGAAGACGTCACCCTCGCGGCCGTCCTCGCGGACCAGCGTCGCCGTCAGGCCGAGGCGCCGCCGGGACTGCAGATCCGCCGTCATGCGGAACACCGGCGCGGGCAGCAGGTGGACCTCGTCGTAGACGACCAGGCCCCAGTCCCGCGAGTCGAACAGCTCCAGGTGCCGGTACTCGCCCTTGGTCTTGCGGGTGACCACCTGGTAAGTGGCGATGGTGACCGGCCGGATCTCCTTCTTCTCCCCGGAGTACTCGCCGATCTCCTCCTCGGTCAGCGACGTCCGCGCGATCAGCTCGCGCTTCCACTGCCGCCCGGCGACCGTGTTCGTCACCAGGATCAGCGTCGTGGCCTGGGCGCGGGCCATCGCCGCCGCGCCGACCATCGTCTTGCCGGCACCGCACGGCAGCACGACGACGCCCGAGCCGCCCGCCCAGAACGCCTCCGCCGCCATCCGCTGGTAGTCGCGCAGCTGCCAGTCCGTCTCGTCCAGCGCGATGGGGTGCGCCTCGCCGTCGACGTACCCGGCCAGGTCCTCGGCCGGCCAGCCGACCTTCAGCAGCGCCTGCTTCAGCCGCCCGCGCTCGGACGGGTGCACGATGACGGTGTCGTCGTCGATCCGGGCACCCAGCATCGGGCTGATCTTCTTGTTCCGGATGACCTCGGCCAGCACCGCGCGGTCGGTGGTCGACATGACCAGCCCGTGCGCCGGGTGGTTGGCGATCTGCAGCCGCCCGAACCGGCCCATGACGTCGACGACGTCGATCAGCAGCGGCTGCGGCACCGGGAAGCGCGAGTACGTCGTCAGCGCGTCGACGACCTGCTCGGCGTCGTGGCCCGCGGCGCGCGCGTTCCACAACGCCAGCGGCGTGATCCGATAGGTGTGCACGTGCTCCGGAGCCCGTTCGAGCTCGGCGAACGGCGCTATCGCGACGCGCGCGTCATCGGCCTGGGAGTGGTCGACCTCCAGGAGCACGGTCTTGTCGGACTGGACGATCAGCGGGCCATCAGTCACAACTACTGTTATACGTGCCTCGCTCCGGTCCGCTCCGCTCGCGGGTCCGCTGGTGGGACGAGGTGCCGAGGGGATCACTGGAGGGCACGTTGACCACACCGCCGTTCGACGACAACCCGTTCCGGTCGCCGGGCTACGCGCAGCCCGCGCCGATGCCCCCGGTACCGGGGCACCAGCCGGTCCCGCACTGGTTCACCACGAAGGTGCGGATCACCCTGGTCGCGTGCGTCGTCGCCGCGCTGGGCCTGGGCGCGCTGGGGGCGATGGGCGTCTCCTGGATCGCCCGCAGCGGCGCGCCGTCGAGCGGCGACTGCCTCTACCTGACGCGCGAGGGGGCAGGCAAGCTCGCCTACCACCGCGTCGGCTGCAGCACGGACAACGCGACCTACAAGGTCGAGAACAGCTATCGCGGGACCTCGCGCTGCTCCTCGAACGGCTACGTGCGGTTCCAGACCACGACCGACTCCGGCGCCGGGCGGACGCTCTGCCTCGCCCTGAACGTCCGCACCGGCGACTGCCTCCGCGACGTCGAAGACGAGGTCACGATCGCCAAGGTGAGCTGCTCCGACCCGGCGGCGACGGAACGCGCCGAGGTCATCACCGGCTATCGCGGCGGCGAGGGCTGCGAAGAGGCAGATGAGGTGCTGGTCTACAACGGACCGCCCGCGCGCGTCGTGTGCCTGAGGCCGCCGGGCGAGAACATCTAGCCGAACCACCTGGTCAGCTCGGCCGGGTCGACGACGTACCCGTCCGGCCGCACCAGCAGCAGCCGGCCGCGGTACTCGGGGTCGCCGGTCGCCGCGCGGACGACGTCGACCTGGCCGGTGCAGCCGGGCGGCACCGAGTGGTCGCCGAGGTCGAGGAGCAGGCCGCGGCCGCCGTGCAGCAACGTCGAGAGCCGCGTCGGCCCAGCCGCCGTCGTCAGGTCGAGGTCCGGGATGCGGTGCGCGCCGGGGTAGTCCAGGCCGAGGCCGGACAGCAGCCCGCTGAAGTAGCGGTTGGCGTCCGGCAGCCGCATGAGGTCGACGACGATCTCGCGCAGCGCCTCGACGTTCTCGCTGCGTTCCGGCGCCGTGAACACGCGCTGCGCCGCCGTCTGCCGCAGGACGCGCGAGGCGGCCGGGTGGCGTTCGGCCTGGTAGGTGTCCAGCAGCCCGGACGGCGCCGTGCCGCGGATCGTCGCGGCCAGCTTCCAGCCGAGGTTCAGCGCGTCCTGGACACCCAGGTTGAGCCCCTGCCCGCCGAGCGGCGGGTGGATGTGGGCGGCGTCGCCGGCGAACAGGACGCGGCCGTGCCGGTACTGCTCCAGCTGCCGCGTCGCGTCGTTGAACCGCGAAGCGCCGTACACCTCGCCCAGCCGCGTCTCGGCGCCGTACAGGGCCGTCAGCGCTTCGGTGACTTCAGTGTCCGACACCGGTGCGTCGCGGCCCGGCTGCCGCGTCGTGGAGCCGAAGACGAACCGGTGGCCGCCGTCGCCGAGCGGGGTGAGCATCGACCAGTAGCCGTCCACCTGGCGGGTGACCTGGCTGAAGTGCGCGGCGCGGGCCGGTACGAGGTCGGACGTGGCGGCGAGCCGGATGTGCGCCAGCGTGGCGACGAAGGTTTCGGTGCGGCCGGGGAACGGCACCCCGAGCAGGCGCCGGACGGTGCTGTGCGCCCCGTCGCAGGCCACCAGCCAGCGCGCCCGCAGCCCGTCGACCGTGACGCCGTCCGCGTCGACGTCTACCGCGGTCACCTCGTGCCCGCGCCGCAGCACGGCCCCCTGCTTGACCGCGTGTGCGGACAGCACGGCCTCGACGTCGTCCTGCGTCCGGTTCAGCACCCGGGGGTGGCGTGTCCGCCAGACGCTGTGGTCGAGCGCGACCGGCAGCCCGGCGAAGTGCCCGCTCGGGCCGTCGACCTGCTGGTCGGCCGGGTTCAGCCCGCGCATCTCCAGCAGCTCGGCGGTCCGGGGCTGGAGCCCGACCGGCCGCGGCAGCCCCGGCCCCTCGCGGCGTTCGAGCACGGTCACGCCGGCCCCGCCCAAGGCGAGTTCCGCGGCCAGCATGAGGCCGGTCGGGCCGGCTCCGGCGATCAGGACGTCGGTCATCGTGCACTCCTCGAGTAGACTGAGTGCAAAAGTAGACCAAGTGCAGATATGGCGGTAGCTAATATCCGGTCTGCTCGGGCAGCAGGCCCTGGACGTCGAGGCGGGCCGCCAGCAGGCCCGAGTTGTGCATCAGGTCGGCCACGCGCTGCAGCCGGATGCCGTTGAGCGACGCCGGGTACGAGCCGAGCGAGATCAGCGCGGCCGTGGTGCCGTCGATGTCGGAGAACCTGGGCAGGGCGTCACGCACGATCGCGGGGTCCGTCGCGCTCTGCTGGGCGGCGCCCAGTGCGGTGCGGAACGCCCGGAGGGTCCGCGGGTTGGCCTGCGCGAACGGCTTCGCCGCCGTGTAGCCGGAGAGCGGGAAGTCGAGCGTCGAACCGCGCGCGCCGTCGGCCAGGATGTGTGCGCCGAGGTCCTTCTCGGCGCGGGTGATGTACGGCTCGATCATCAGCGCGGCGTCGGCGTCCCCCGCCTGCAGCGCCTGCGGCATCCGGTCGAACGGCACCGCGGTGAACTTGATCTTCGTCTCGTCGACGCCCGCGGTGCCCAGTACCGAACGCGCGACGAGCGCGCCGATGTCGTCGAGCCTGTTCACCGCGATCTTGGGCGACCTCTTCGCCGTCGGCTCGGTGTAGTCCGAATCCGGCAGCGTCACCAGGGCCATCGTGTTGGGGCCGGCCGTGTAGGCCTCGCCCTGCAGCTGCAACGCCGTCCCGCCGGCCGCGGCGCGGAACATCGCGATGTCGGAGGCGAAGGTGACGTCGAGGTCGCCGGCGGCCAGCTTCGCGAGCCCGTCGTCCGCGCCGAGCTCCACGAGGGACACGTTCAGCCCGGCGGCGCCGAACTTTCCGGCGGCGACGGCGATCCGCAGCGGGGCCGTGTCGATGGCGTTGCCCACACCGACGCGCAGCGTGGTCCGCTCCAGCGGCGGCGGTGGCACGGCGGTGCCGGCGGAGAACACGGTGCATCCCGCGGTCGCCAGGAGCGCCGCTACCAGCGGAATCATCGGTCCGCGTCTGATCATGAACCTTCACCTACCGCGAGAATCTGGTTCTCGTGCTGGATCGTATGGTCCGCGCCCCATACGATCGCGGGCAGGGCCGTATCGTGCCAACGCGGCTTTCGGATCTTCATGGGGCGGGCTACCGTTCAGTAGGTTCGAGGTGTCGTTCGATCCGCGGGTTCCCGCCCGCGGCGGAAAAGGAAACCAGGTGACCCGTCGCGACAAGCGTCCCCGCAAGGGCGGCGACGCGGCGGATCCGCGTCCGGCGGGCGGCCGCTGGCGGTTGCGGAACTGGCGTCTCGGTACGAAGCTCTTCGCCGTCCTCCTCATCCCGGCGCTGGCCGTGATCGCGCTCGTCGGCCTGCGGATCAGCTCCGACCTGCGCGAAGCCCGGCAGCTGGCCGAGTTCGCCACCCGCGGCCGCGTCGACAACACGGTCGCCGAAGCCTTGCACGAGCTGCAACGCGAGCGCGACCTCACGGTCCGGTTCGTCGCCCAGAACCGGCAAGGCGACACCGCGGACCTCACCGCCCAGCGCGCCCGCGTCGACCAGGCCATCGGCGGGTTCGAGCGAACCCTCGCCGACAGCAAGCCACGGCTCGACGCGAACGCCGCGGAAAGCCTGCGGCAGACCGACGACCGGCTGCGCGTGCTCGGCGGCCTCCGGTTCTCCGCGGAGCATTCGGCGTTCCCCGCCGACGCCGTGCTGCGCTCCTACAGCGAGCTGATCTCCGGCCTGCTCGACATCAGCGACTCCGCCGCCGCCGACGTCGCCGACCCGGAACTCGCGCGGATGCGGCTGGCGGGCAACGCACTCGCCCGGATCAAGGACCAGATGTCGGTCAAGCGCGCGGTGATGGCCGAGGCGCTCGCGGCGGGCACCCTCAACCGCGACCGCACGCGCGCACTGCTCGGCGCGGAAGCCGAACTGGCCGCCGCGCGCAGCGACTACCGCACCTTCGCCACGCCTGACCAGCAGCGGATGTACGACGACACGGTGATCGGCCTGGTCGTCGACATCGGCAACGACATGGTCGAATCCGCGCTCACCCGCACCGAAAACGACCAGAACCTCTCGGGTCTCGACCCGAACCAGTGGGACACCTCGGCCACGCACACGGTGAACCTCGCCCACCGGGTGCAGCAGGCGCTGCTGGTCCAGTTGCAGCAACGCACGGACGCCCTGGCGGCACAAGCCCGCACGGCCGCCCTGTGGGACGGCGGCGTGGTTCTCGGCGTCCTGCTCGTCGCGGGCGTGCTGTCGGTCGTCATCGCGCGGTCTCTGTTGCGCCCCTTGCGGATCCTGCGCCGGACGGCGCTGGAGGTGGCCGAGCACCGGCTGCCCGCGGCCGTGCAGAACCTGCTCACCGATCCCGAGCCCGCCCCCGAGAACCTGCGGAAACGGCTGGCCGTCGCGCCCGTGCCGGTGTTCACGCGTGAAGAGCTCGGCCAGGTGGCGCGCGCGTTCGACGCGGTGCACGGCGAGGCCGTCCGGCTGGCCGGCGAACAGGCGATGCTGCGCGAGAACGTCAACGCGATGTTCGTCAACCTCTCGCAGCGCAGCCAGGACCTCGTCGAACGGCAGCTGTCGGTGCTCGACCGGATGGAGGCCGACGAGCAGGACCCCGACACCCTCGCGGGCCTGTTCGAACTCGACCACCTCGCGACGCGGATGCGGCGCAACAGCGAAAACCTGCTGGTGCTGTCCGGCAACGACTCGGCGCGGGAGGACGCCGGCCCGGTGCCCGCCGACGAGATCATCGGTGCCGCGCTCTCGGAGGTCGAGCACTACCAGCGGATCGAGCTCGGCCCGGCGCCGCAGGTCGCGGTCCGCGGCGAGGCCGTCAACGACCTCGTGCACGTCGTTTCGGAGCTGCTGGAGAACGCGACGCGCTACTCCGGCGAAGAGATGGTCACCGTGGCGAGCGCCGAAACCCACGACGGCGACTGGCAGATCGAGATCATCGACCACGGCGCCGGCATGCCGCAGGCGGAGATCGACCGCACCAACGCGCGGCTCGCGCACCCGCCGGACGTCGACGTCGAGGTGTCGCGCCGGATGGGCCTGTTCGTCGTCGCGACGCTGGCCAAGCGCCACCACATCGACGTCAGCCTGAGCGCGGGCGCGGAAGCCGGGCTGGTCGCGACCGTGCTGGTGCCCGCGGGCCTGATCGTCGAGCTGCCGCCGATGCCGGCGCCGCCCCCGCCCGCCGAGCCGCCCGTCGCCCCGGAGCCGGAGCTGCTGGCGCCGCTCGCCCCGCTGACGCCGCCGGAACCCGAGCCGGAGCCGGAGCCGGAAGAGCTGACGCCGCCGTCGATCGAGGCCGGCCCGCTGCGCCGGGCCCCGGTGGTGGCCCGCGACCACGCGCCGGAGTGGCCGACCGCGGACGACGACGCCCACCCGGACTTCGACGCTCCGACCGAGCGGATGCCCGCCTACCGCGACGTCCTGTCCCGCTGGTTCGACGCCTCCGCCGCACCCGAACCGCCGCGGAAACCCGCCGAGCCGCGCCCGGTCGCCGAGCCGCGCCCCGTGGCCGAGCCGCGCCCGGTCGCCGAGGCACCGCGACCGGCCGACCCCCGGCCACGGCACGCGCTCGCCGCACCACCGCCCCCGGAGCTTTCACGTGAAAGCTCCGCTCCTGCCGAGGTGGAGCTTTCACGTGAAAGCCCGGCCCCTGCCGAGGCGCAGCTTGCACGGGAAAGCGGTGTCGTGGCCGAGCCCCGGCCGGATGACGAGGACACCGAACCGCGGCTGCGGCCCGTCGCGCCGCCCGCCGCGATCGAGCCCGCGTACGAATGGCCTACCTCGGCCGAACTGGAGCAGGAGGACGGCGCGGAGGACACCTGGCCGTTCCTGCAGCCGCTGGATTCCGCGGCCAGCCCGGGAGCGGTGCCGGAACAGCGGCCGATACTCTCTCTTTCCCCGGAAGCGGTACGCGAGCGGATGACGAGCCTTCAAGGCGGCTTCCGGCGAGGGCGGCACGCGAGGGGAGACGACACCCGGAACCAGTGAAACGGATGAGGCATGAGCTCGAAGACGCCCCTGCTGGAAGTGATCGCGCTGGACGCGGCGGACGCCGAAGGCGCGCAGGCGGGCGGGGCCGACCGCCTCGAACTGGTTGCGGACATGGCGCAGGACGGCCTGACGCCGTCGATCGAGACCCTGCGTGACGTGCTCTCGGCGACCGACCTCCCGGTGCGGGTCATGCTGCGGGACAACGGTTCCTTCGCCGTCGGCGACCTGGAAGGGCTGCGCGCGGACACCGCCCGGCTGATCGATGCGGGCGCCCGGGAGTTCGTCTTCGGCTTCCTCACCGTCGACAGCGAGATCGACCTCGACGCCTGCGAGACGCTGATCAAGGAGGTCGACGGCCTGCCCTGGACGTTCCACCGCGCCATCGACCGCACCCGCGACCCGGTGCGCGCGTACGACCAGCTGGCGTCCCTGGGATGTGACACCGTGCTGGCCGCCGGTCACCCGAACGGCGTGGCCAGCGGCCTTTCGGTGCTGCAAAGGCTTGCGCAGCGCGACGGCGGACCGGAACTGCTCGTGGGTGGCGGCCTGCGTGCACAGCAGGTCCACCTGCTGCGCGCGGGCGGCGTGCGGGGATTCCACGTCGGCAGCGCGGTGCGCCCCGGCGGCTGGCAGGCGCCGGTGGACGCCGGAACCGTGCGCACCTGGGTCGACCTCGTCAAATCCTGATCGTCTACGCAGATCCGACGGAAAACCGGCGGAATAGAACGATTTCTGCCGATGTTTTCACTGTCGGCGGCAATCGTGAACCGGCACGTGAAATTGCATCCGCTCCGTGCACCCTCGCGCGCGGAGGTGCGCGTGCGGCTGCACGGGCAGTTCCACTTTTGACCTGGTTGGTGGCTGAATCGGCGGCATCTGCTGGTTATCGTTGGCGAAGTTGGGCGCTGTCGGCGGCGACCACCGTCGACCCCTGGCCAATCAGACACCCCGGCCCCCGGTGTCATCAATCGTCTGGAATGTACAGGAGGCAGCGCTGTGGGCGCGCGTATCCGGTTCGCAATTCGTTCGATGACTAGCCAGCAGGAAACCAGAATGTCGACCATCAGATGGATTTCCGTCGCCTGGGGCAGGCTGATTCCCCGTGGATATCGCGTGAGTGGGTCCACGGCAAGCCGGAGGGCCGAATCGTGACCGGCGCGATACCGCGTCAACGCGAAACCGGAACCTGCGAAGACGAATTCGCGAAACTGGGGCTCGGCGGCTCCCTCGCCCTGACCGGGCTGCTGGCCGTCGTCAAGATCGCGGAAGCCGCCACGGGTGTGGTGCTGACCGCCACCGGGGTGCTGCCCGGCGCCAGTCCCTCGACGGAGCGGGCCCCGGCCTCGCCCGGCGGGGAATGAGCGGAGCTGCCCGATCGGCGGCTCTCGACGGACGGAGGGCTGCCATGACCGGCAGTGACGGACGGGACGACTCCGGTGGCACGCACGTGGGTCTCGCCGACGTGCAACGGCTCGAGAACACCATCGCGCGGCTTCGGGCCCAGGACTACCGCTACGGCGGCGGTGCCTGTGGCGAAGCCGTCGCGGCGGTGCTGCCCCACGCCGTCGGACTGCTGGGCGGCACGGTGCGCGGCAAGGTCCGGCCGCGGCTCTGCGCCGCCGTGGCCGACCTGTACAACCTCGCCGGCTGGACGAGTTTCGACGACGACCGCCCGGAGGCCGCGCTGGAAGCGTTCGCGCAGGCGCTGCACCTGGCCGTCGAGGCGGGCAACGACGACCTCCAGGCCAACATCCGGTACCGCGCCGGGCGGCTGCTGCTGCACTACGACGCGGTGGACCCGGCGCTGACGGAGTTCGCGCGGGGGCGCGAGGCGGCGCTGCGGGCGCATTCGCCGCTGGCCCAGGCGATCCTGTCGGCCAACCAGGCGTGGGCGCACGCCAAGAAGGCCGACGCCGTCGCCGCGCTGAGGTGCCTGCACCGGGCCCGCCGGGAGTTCGCCGGCTCCGCGGGTGCGGAACCCTCGCCGTGGGCGGCTTTCTTCGGGGCGAACGACCTGGCGGCGATGATCGGCACGGTGCACGGGGAACTGGCCCAGGTCGTCGACGTCCGCCACGGCCGCGACGGCATCCCCGCGCTCGTCGACGCCATCGCCGGCTACGGCCCGGAGATGGCCCGCAGCCGGTCGCTGACGCTGATCTGGCTGGCCACCGTGCACGCGCTGGACGGCGATCTCGACGTCGCCGCCGAAGCCGGGCGGGAGGCGATCGAGCTGGCCGGCGGCCTGCGCTCGCCCCGGACCCGGCAGCGGCTGCGGACGCTGTCGTCCGCGGCCCGGCGGTACCGGCGCGACGCGCGTGCCCGGGAGATCATCGAACGCGTCGAAATGGCCGGGCATTCCGGACAATAATCATTTTGTCATGGAAAGGTAAACCGGTCGGAAAATGAAAATGGGATCCGTCGAAGCCCAGACAAAAGTAGGTTCCTCGGCGTGATCGCATCTTCTTATGCTTCTCGGCAACCTGCGGCGAGCATTCCGCGCAGGCCCGGTCCCCACCGCCGAGAGGAAATTCCCCATGCGCTTGCGCAAGCTCGTCGCGGCCGCTGTGCCGCTGCCTGCGTTGCTCGGCCTCGCCGTGGCCGTCCCGGCCGCCGCGGCGTCGGAACCCCTGGTCGCGTTGGCTGACAACGCCGCGCCGCTGATCAACAGCGCCCGCACCGGCGACGTCGCGGCCGACCGGCCGATCACCGCCGCGCTGTCGCTGAAACTGCACAACCAGCAGGCGCTCGAAAAGTTCCTCGCGGACGTGCAGAATCCCGCATCGGCGCAATACCACCGGTTCCTGAACCCGGCGCAGTTCAATGCGAGGTTCGGCCCGACCCAGGCGGACGTCGACAAGGCCGTCTCATTTCTCGGGAAATCCGGGCTGACCGGGATCGAGGTTTCCGGCAACCGGCAGGCCATCACGTTCACCGGGTCGGCGGCGCAGCTCGAGTCGGCGTTCCGGACTCGCATCGGGACCTACCACGACCAGGTGTCCGGGCGGGACTTCTTCGCCAACGACGCCGTCCCGGCCGTGCCGTCGAGCGTTTCGGACGTCGTGGGCGGCGTCGTCGGCCTCGACGACCACGCGGTGCGGACGCATTCGGCGAAACCGCTCGCGCAGCAGCCCAACGTCGTCAAGGCCGTCACCCCGCCGGTGCTCAAGACCGCTTACGGCACCAGCGGTCTGTCGGCAACGGGTAGCGGCGTGAACGTCGGCTTCGTCGAGTTCGACGGCTACCAGAAGTCCAATATCACCAAGTACGACAGCACCTACGGCCTGTCGGCGGGTTCGGTGACGACGGTCGGGGTCAGCGGCGCGAACTACGACTCCTCGCCGGGCGGCGGCCAGATCGAGGTCGAGCTCGACATCGAGGTCGTGCACGCACTGGCCGCGGCGGCCGACGACTACGTCTACGAGGCACCGAACTCGAGTGCCGGCGAACTGGCGATGTACCAGAAGATCGCGTCGGACGCCACGGTCGACGTCGTCTCGATCTCCTGGGGCGCTTGCGAAGCGGCCGAGGGGTCGAGCGCGGCGAAGAGTGTCAGCAGCGCGATCGCGACCGGCACGGCGGAGGGCATTTCGTACTTCGCGGCGGCGGGCGACGACGGCACGACCGACTGCTACCGCCAGACGGGTTCGACGGCCAAGGGCGTCGACTTCCCGGCGTCGAGCCCGAACGTGTCGGGTGTCGGCGGCACGAAGCTGACCGTGACGTCGTCCAACGGCTACAGCAGCGAAGCGACCTGGAACGACGGCAACAGCGGCGGCTCGACCGGCGGCGGGATCTCGACGGTGTTCACCGCGCCGTCGTGGCAGTCCTCGCAGAGCACGACGTACCGCAAGGTCCCGGACGTGGCGGCGGACGCCTCGCCGACGTCGGGGTACTACATCTACAGCGCGGGCACGTGGGAGACGGTCGGCGGAACGTCGGGCGCAACGCCGCTGTGGGCGGCCTTCGCGGCCCTGCAGAACCAGGTGCACGGCGGGGCACTGGGCAACCTGAACCCGAAGTTCTACTCGATCGGCAACGGGTCCTCGTACGGCACGGGCTTCCACGACGTGACGACGGGCAGCAACACCCTGCACGGCACGACCGGGTTCAGCGCCGGGACGGGGTACGACCAGGTGACGGGCTGGGGTTCCTTCAAGGGCAGCGGCCTGTCCGGCCTGCTCGGCTGAGGTGCGGAGCCGGGGCTGTCGCGGATTTGCGACAGCCCCGGTTTCCCGGTTTTGTCGGTGGCCGATGACACAATGTGCGCATGGCAACACTGGTAGCGACACCGAGGTCCCGCGCGCTGGGCTTCGGCCTTCGGGCGGCGAGGAAGGCGCGGAACCTCGGCGTGCGCCAGCTGGCGCGGCTGGCGGGTGTGGTGGCGCAGGATCTGTCGCATTGGGAGAGCGGGACGCGTGTGCCCAAGATCGAGCAGGTGGCGCTGCTGCTCGGGGCGCTGCGAGTCGAGCCGGTGGAGCGGAAGAGGTTGCTGGAGCTGGCGAGGAACGCCCGCGAGCCCAACTGGCTCGAGCACAGCATTCCCGGGATTTCGCCGCGGCTCTCGGCTTTCATCGAGTACGAGCGCACGGCCTCGGCGATCTTCGCCTGGGAGCCGCTGCTGATCCCCGGGCTGCTGCAGACCCCGGAATACGCCTGGGCGATCCTCGGCACCGGCGGTCGGCGGCGGGCGGAAGAGGAGCTGCGGTTGAGGCTGAGGGTTCGCCTTCTGCGGCAGGAGGTTCTGACCGGCCGCAATCCTTCTCCCTACACCGTGTTCCTCGCCGAGCCCGTTATCCGGCAGCGGCTCGGCGGTCGCGAGATCATGCTTCCGCAGCTGAGGCACCTCGCCGAGCTGACCAAGCGGCGGAACATCAGCCTTCGGGTGCTGCCGGATAGCGAAGAGTTTCACCCCGGTCTCAACGGTTCCTTCGTGGTCTTCGACTTCGCCGACCTGCCGCCGATCGTCTTCCTGGAGCAGTACCGCGGCAGTGCTTACCTCTACGATGAGCAGCAGGTGTCCGATTACCTGGCGGCCCAGCGGGCGATGGCGGCACTGGCCCTGAGCGAGCAGGAATCCTGCGCGCTCGTGCGGGAGGTGATCGCCGACTTGGAGGCGTGATGTGGCGTAAGTCCAGCTACAGCGGGAGCGAAGAGAACTGCGTGGAGGTGAAGCTCGGACCGGTGTCGCAGATCCGGGACACCAAGGACCGCGCCGGGGGCACTCTCACCGTGGGTTCGGCCGCTTGGGGGGCTTTCGTTCGCAAGGCTAAGCGTTAACCTGTCCGCATGATCAAGCGCACGGTGCTGGACGCCACCCGCGAACTCCTCCGCGAACTCGGCCTCACCACGGTGTTCGGCAACCCCGGCACCACCGAGGTGCCGTTCCTCACCGGCTGGCCCGACGACTTCGACTACGTCCTGGGCCTGCAGGAATCCGCCGTCGTGGCGATGGCCGATGCCTATGCGCAGGCCACTCGCCAAGCCGTGCTCGTGAACCTGCACTCCGCCGGCGGGGTCGGGCACGGGCTCGGCAGCCTCTTCACCGCCTACCGCAACCGGACGCCGATGATCGTCGTCGCCGGGCAGCAGATCCGGTCGCTCATTCCGCACGAGCCCTTCCTCGGGGCCGTGGAAGCGTCCGAGTTCCCGAAGCCGTACGTGAAGTGGTCGATCGAGCCCGCCTCCGCCGAGGACGTCCCGGCCGCGCTCGCGCGGGCCTACCACGTTGCCACGCAGGCGCCGTCCGGTCCCGTTTTCGTGTCCGTTCCCGCCGACGACTGGTCCGTCACCACCGAACGGCCGATCGTCTCGCGGCCCGGGATCCGCGGCTTCGCCCCCGATCCCGAGGCCGTCGACGAGCTCAACACCGCACTGGCCGCCGCGGAACGGCCGGCGATCGTCGTCGGGGGAGCCGTCGACCAGGACGGGGCCGTCGTCGAAACCGTCGCGCTCGCCGAACGGCTCAACGCCGCCGTGTGGGTCGCCCCGATGTCCCACCGGTGCTCGTTCCCCGAAGACCACCCGCTGTTCCAGGGGTTCCTCGACCCCGAACGCGGTGCCGTCGCCGACACGCTCGCGCCGTACGACCTCGTCGTCGTGCTGGGGGCGCCCGCCTTCACCTACCACGTCGACCGCGGCCGCGGGGAAGCTCCGCTGCCGCCGCTGTTCCTCGTCAGCGACGACGAGCAGGTCCTCGCCCGCGCCTTCGAAGGCACCGGCATCCGCGCCACGCCGAAGCTGGGCATCCGCGCGCTGCTGAACGTAGTCGAGCGCGGCACGCGGCCCGCGCCGGCGTCGCGGCAGCGTCCCGCGAAGCCGAGCGGCGACGCGCTGACCGGCGAGCTCGTCTACTCGACGCTCGCGGATCTGTTGCCGGACAACGCCTTGGTCGTCGAAGAGGCACCCAGCCACCGCGGGGTCCTGCACGACCACCTGCCGATCACGGCCACCGACACCGGCTTCCTGACGATGGCCAGCGGCACGCTCGGCTACGGCGTCCCCGGCGTGGTCGGCGCGGCACTCGCCCGGCCGGACCGCAAGGTCGTCGGCGTGATCGGCGACGGTTCGAGCATGTACGGCATCCAGGCCCTCTGGACGGCGGCGCGCGAAGAACTGCCGGTGACGTTCGTGATCCTGGACAACTCCGAGTACGCGGCGGTCCGGATCCTCGGCGACGCGATCGGCGGCGCCAAACTCCCGGGCACCGAGCTGGGCGGCATCGGCTTCGCGGCACTGGCGGTGAGCATGGGCTGCCACGGCGTGACGATCACCGAGCCGGCCGAACTGGCCCCCGGTCTCACGGCGGCGCTGGCCGACCCGCGCCCGACGCTGGTCCACATCCGCGTGGCCGCGTCGTCCAAGTCGCTGTACTGAGCCTGACCGGACGGGCGAAGGTTACAAAACGGTCATTCGACGCACAAAAGGAGAAAGATCGCACCTGCGCGAGGGCAGGATGGGGCGGCCGGTTCTCGCATGGAACTCGCGGAGGTTCGAATGGGTGCGCAGATCGTCTCGATTTTCCTGCCGGCGGCGCTCGCGCTGGTCATGTTCGGCCTCGGCCTGTCGCTGACCCTGGCCGACTTCGCCAGGGTGGTGAAGTACCCGAAGGCCGCCTTCATCGCGCTGACGTGCCAGATCGTCGTGCTACCCGCCATTTGCTACGGGCTGGTCGTGCTGTTCGGGCTCAACGGCGTGCTGGCCGTCGGGATGATGCTGCTCGTCGCCTCGCCCGGCGGGACGTCGGCAAACCTGTTCAGCCACCTCGCGGGTGGTGATGTCGCGCTCAACATCACCCTGACGGCGATCAACTCCGTGCTCGCGGTGTTCACGCTGCCGCTGGTGGTGGCCTTCGCGATGGCGCGGTTCATGGCCGGCGACGCGTCGATCGGGCTGCAGCCCGCGAAACTGCTGCAGGTGTTCGCGGTCGTGGTGATCCCGGTGGCGATCGGCATGTGGGTCCGGCACCGTTACCTCGCCTGGACCGAGAAGATGCAGAAACCGGTCAAGATCGCGTCGGTCGTCGTGCTGGTGCTGGCGATCACGTTCTCCATCGCCGGGAACTTCAAGCTGCTGCTGGACAACAGCGACACGCTCGGGCCGGTGGCGTTGCTGCTTTCCGTGCTGAGCCTGGCGATCGGTTACGGCGTGCCGCGGCTGCTGCGGGTGGAGCGGCGGCAGGCGATCGCGTCGGCCATGGAGATCGGCATCCACAACGCCGCGCTGGCCATCACCGTCGCGATGTCGGTGCTCGGCAGCGAGCCGATGGCGGTCCCGGCCGGGATCTACGGCTCGCTGATGTTCGTGCCCGCCGCGATCGCCGCCTACGCGTTGAGCCGCAAGCGTTCCGAGGTCGCGAGCGTCACGGGCGCCTAGGACCGGGAGAACCCCGCCGGCGTCCCGCTTCGCTCGCGACCACGGCTAGCCGCGGGTCTTGGTCTCCGTCCTGTTCGGAGCCTGCTCGGCCAATGCCCACTCCGCCGCGTCGGAAGCCGCCGCGGCAGCCTCGGCCGGGGTGCCGCCGTGCAGCAGCCGGGCCACTTCGCCGCGCAGGGTCACGAACTCCGCCGACTCGCGCGTCGTGATCTGGTCGCGCTCGGCGGGCAGGCCCACCGGCAGGTCCGCCACGATCGACGCCGGTGACTTCGACAGCACCAGCACGCGGTCGGACAGGTACACGCTCTCGTCGATGTCGTGGGTGACGACCAGGACCGTGCTGCCCTGCTCGCGCTGCACGCGCCGGGTCAGGTCCTCGAGTTCGAAGCGCGTCTGGGCGTCGACCGAGGCGAACGGCTCGTCCATCAGCAGCAGCGCCGGGCGGCTGGCCAGCGCGCGGGCGATCGACACCCGCTGCTGCATGCCGCCGGACAGCTGCCACGGGTACTTCCCGCCGACCTCCGACAGGCCGACGTGGGCCAGCGCCTCGGCTGCCCGCTCACGTCGTTCCGCGCGCGAGATCGGCCGCCACCGCAACGGGAACTCGACGTTCTTCTGCACCGAAAGCCAGGGGAACAGCGACCTGCTGTAGTCCTGGAACACGACGGCCAGGTCGTCCGGCACCCCGGCGACGCGGTCGCCGTGCAGGCTGACCGTGCCGCCGGTCGGCGGGGTCAGCCCGGCGATGCAGCGCAGCAGCGTCGACTTCCCGCAGCCCGACGGGCCGACGATGCTGGCCAGCTGTCCGGTTTGGACGGTGAACGAAAGGTTGTTCACCGCGGTGTGCGCCTTGGTGCCGGTGCCGTAGGTGTGGCTGAGGCCGGACACTTCGAGCATGGTGGACGACATGGGAGAGGCCTTTCGAAGCGTCAGCCGCGGCCGAGGCGGGTCGGCTGCCAGGCCAGCACCCGCCGTTCCGCGGCCAGGAAGATCGTGTTGAAGACGTAGCCGAGGATGCCCAGCAGCACCAGCCACGCCCACATGGTGGGGAACTCGAAGTCCTGCTGGGCGTTCAGCAGCGACCGGCCGATGCCGTTGTAGGCCCCGACCAGCTCGGAGACGACCATCAGCAGCAGCGAGATCGAAAGGCTGACCCGCAGGCCGGCGAAGATCTTCGGGGCCGCCGCCGGCAGGACGACCATGCCGAGCCAGTACGCCTTGGGCGTGCGGAACGACCGCGCCGTCTCCACCTTCACCTGGTCCACCGAGCGGACGCCGTCGACCGCGTTGAGCACCACCGGCCACACCGCCCCGAAGATGATCGACCCGATCTGCATGCCCGAGCTCAGCCCGAACAGCACCGCGAACACCGGGATCAGCGTGGGCGGCGGGATCGAGCGGAAGAACGCGAACAACGGGCCGACGTAGTCCATCGCCGTCGCCGACCGGCCGAGCAGCACGCCGAGGACGACGCCGACGACCGCGGCGAGCGCCCAGCCGCCGAGGGTGCGGCCGAGACTGGGGAACACGTTGTCGAACACCGCGTCGGTGAGGAACAGGTGCGACGCGGGCCCGGTGAACCACAGCTTCGCGGCGGTGACCGCGATTTCCGTGGGCGGCGGGAAGAACTTGCTGCCACCCGCACGGGCGGCGGCTTCCCAGGCGACGACGAGGATCGCGAACAGCAGCCAGTTCCGGACGACCGCGGCGGCACCGCGCGCGGCACGCCTGCCCATCCGGCCGGAAAGTGTCACCGTGGTCACGCGATCGCCTCCCGGTCCACTGTGCTCCACCGGAACAGCCGCTTGCCGAGCTGTTCGAGCCCCTCGTTGATCAGGTAGCCCAGTGCCCCGGCGACCACCGTGCCGGCCAGTACCAGGTCGAACCGGACGGAACCGGTGCTGGCGACGAGGACGAAGCTGCCGAGACCGACCTGGGAACCGGCGAGGAACTCGACGCTGACCACGGCGATCAGCGAGATGGTCGCCGACAGCCGGACGCCGGTGAAGACGAACGGCGCGGTCTGCGGCAGCGCGACCGAAGACAGGATGCGGAACCGGCTGGTCCCGCACGCCCGCGCGGTTTCCATCAGCACCGGGTCGATCTCGCCCATGCCGTAGATGGTGTTGAACATGATCGGCCACAGCGAGGCGTACACCGCGAGGACGATCTTCGCGTCGGGGCCGGAGCCGATCACCAGCAGCACCAGCGGGACGAGTGCGGTGACCGGGATCGGGCGGAGGAACTCGACGATCGCGGCGGTGGCCGTGCGCACCGCGGGGACGCTGCCCAGCAGCAGCCCGGCGGGTACGCCGATCGCGATCGCGATGGCGATGGCGATCAGCCAGGCCAGCATGGTCGCGACGATGTCGCGGATGAATTCGGGGTCGCCGAGCAGCTCCCCTACGGTGACGAGAACGACGCTCGGCGGTGGGGTGAAGTCCTTGCTGACCAGGCCGACCTGGACGACGACCTCCCAGAACAGGAGGAAACCGACCAGGCCGGCCAGGCCACGGAGCAGTTTCGCCACGTCAGCTGGTCACCTGCGGGGCGATCATCGGCGCGGCGTCGACCTTGCTGGTGATGACGCCCATCTGCAGCAGCAGGTCCGGGACGCGCTGGAGACGCCGGGCGTCCAGGACGGAGCCGTAACCGGGCAGGGTGAGCAGCTTGGCCGTGTCCTCGTCGATCTTCGCGTACTTGACCAGCAGCGGTTCGACCTTCGAGCGGTCGTTGATCGCGTCGCTGGTGGCCTTCTTCATCGCGCGCTGGAACGCCGCGAGGGTCTTCGGGTTCGCCTGCACCCACTTCGTCGTCGAGCCGTAACCGGTCAGCGGGAAGTCCTGGCTGGCGCCGGTGTTGATGTCGATGACCGGCGTCGCGCCGACGGTCTTCGCCGCCTGCGAGAGCATCGGCTCCGGCATGTAGGCCGCGTCCACCTGGTTGTCCTTGAGCGCCGCCGCCATGTTCGGCAGCGGGATCAGGGTCCACTTGACCGAGCTGAAGTCGACGCCGTGGTCCTTCATGACGGACTTGGTGAGGATGTCCGACGCGGTGTTCATGGCCGTGATCGCGATGCGCTTGCCGGCCAGGTCGTTGACCGTCTTCACCGGCGAGGTCGGCACCGTGACGATCGCGTTGCTCTTCGGGTTGATCGACGTGCCGTCGGCGACCAGCTGGATGTCCGCGGCGCCCTTGCTCTTGGCGACGAAGAACGGCGTGTAGGTCGAAAGGGCGATGTCCGCTTCGCCGGAAATCGCCTTTGTCATCGACTCCTGGCCGCTCTTGGCGATGATCTGCTCGACCTCGAGCCCCTCGGCCTTGAAGTAGCCGCCGTCCTGGGCGAGCCAGAACGGACCGAGGTCCGTGGTGGGCATGATGGAGACCTTGATCTTCGACTTCTCCAGGCCGCCCCCGTTCGACGAGGCGTTCGAGTCGTCCGAGCCGAGCGCACTGCAGCCGGTGAGGGCCGTGGCGGCTGCGACGGTGAGGGCGAGCCCGAGCGCGGCGCGGCGAGTGCGAACCCGGCCACTGCTCATGGCGTTTCCAAGCAAGGCCTGCTCCTTGAAGAAGTGACGGTTGGGGAACCGATTCCTGTGGAAGTGCGTGACTCATTCTCGCGAGTCACGCGGGCCACTGTAGAGAACGTGACAGCTTGCTCACAATGGGTGGAATCACTACCGGACCGAGTGGCACACGTCACTCTTTCAGCCTCTGGTCTAGACCCACTGCTCCACTCGCCGTAGCCGTTCACCCAGCGTAGGGTGGGGTTCCTGAATCGGCGACAGCTGCTGTGCGTCGACTGAGCGAACGCTGTGCAAGATTGAGCGGGTCCTGTCGGGAGGGTTACATCTTCCCCTGCCGTTCGCTACCCTCTGCACCTGCGGGGAGGTATCAACCTCCGATGTAGTGAGAGAGAGTGCCTGGATGGCCGATCAAGAAGCTCCGCTTCGGTGTACCAGCACACACTGTGCTTTTCCTGAGAGAATCTTCCCCGCGAAGACCACTGCCTGGCCGGGCACAACCGCCGCGCCGGTGGGTTAGGCCGACCAACAGACCGATGCAGGACCAGCGCAGGGACCGACCGTGATGCTCGAGCTGAACCGATTCCGTCCGGCCGGACGGGGTTCAGGAACCCCCAGGGCCAACACCGAAGACGATCTTTTCACTCGTACGGGTAGCGTCTTGCGCTGGGCTCCTTCCGATGGGCCGGAGCACCGGAACGCCGGGAGCGTGCAGACGAGTGGCTGAGGAGAACGCGATGCGCCCTGGCGGGCGCTGGACCGACCAGGGTTTCCCGAGCACGAACGATGATGGTGGAGCGGCGGTGCCGAACGAAGACGCCGCGGGGGTGGGAGGGGCCCCCGCGCAGTCGCCCGGAGCGGATCCGGGCCGGAAGTCCGGGCTGTTCTCCGGCATGCGTGACTGGCGGCTGCGGTCCAAGCTGGCCGCGGTCCTGATCATCCCGACCCTGACCGCGCTCGCACTGGGTGCGGTACGGGTGATCGACGACGCCCGCGAGGCGGCCGAATTCCAGCGCACCGCCGACCAGGTGGCGTTCGCCGTCAAGGTCACCACAGTGGTGCACGAACTGCAGAACGAACGTTCGCTGGCGGTCGCCCGGATCTCGTCGAACAACCCGCTGCTGCAGACCGGGCTCGACTCGCAGATCGCGAAGGTCGACCGCGAGGTCGCCGACCTGCGCGGCGCGGCGAGCACCCTCGGCTACGACGACCAGGCCACCAAGGACCGCTACACCCGCGGTCTCCAGCGCCTCGACGCCCTGCGCCCGCTGCGGGCGGCGTTCAACACCGCGAACGGCCTGCCCGACATCACGGTGCTCACCGCCTACTCGGGCATCCTCGACTCGCTCATCGAGCTCGGCCGCGAGGTGACCACCGCGGTCACCGACCGGGACGTGCTGCGCCTCGGCACGAGCACGCAGGCGATCAGCGAGGCCAAGGAGTTCACCACCCGCTCCGACGCCGAGCTGCAGATCGCCGCCTTCCGCGGCAGCTTCCCCGGCGACCTGCTGGACCAGACGCGCGCGTCTGCGTCCAGCGCGGAGGCCTCCGTCGCGGCCTTCCTCGCGAACGCCGACGACGACCAGCGCCAGCTCTACAACGACACCTACTCCGGCCCGGAGGTCGACGACCGCCGCCGGATCCAGACCTCGGCGTTCTCCTTCGCCCAGCTGGGTGAACCGCCGAACATCGACACCACCGCGCTCGGCAAGGACAGCACCGTGTCGGCCGACAAGCTGCACGCGGTCGAGTCGAACCTGCTGGCCCAGCTCAAGACCCGCGCCGACGACCTCGCCACGGCGGCGGTCAACTCCGCGTGGGTCGGCGCTGCCGTGGTGCTCGCCGCGTTGTCGCTCGCGGTCGCGCTGATGCTCGTCGTCGCCCGCCTGATGCTGCGCCCGCTGCGGATCCTGCGGAAGAGCGCGCTCGACGTCGCCTACACCCGGCTGCCCGAAACCGTGCAGGCGATCCTGGACGACCCGGACCCGGTCGGCGCCTCGAAGAGGGCCGTCCAGCCGGTGCCCGTCACTTCCCGTGACGAGATCGGCGAGGTCGCGCGGTCGTTCGACATCGTCCACGAACAGGCCGTCAAGATGGCCGCCGAGCAGGCCCTCCTGCGCGAGAACGTCAACGGCATCTTCGTGAACCTGTCCCGCCGGTCGCAGCGGCTGGTGGAACGCCAGCTCGGCGTCATCGACCGGCTCGAGGCCGACGAGCAGGACCCGGACCACTTGGCCAGCCTGTTCGAGCTCGACCACCTCGCGACGCGGCTGCGGCGCAACGGTGAGTCCCTGCTGGTGCTCTCCGGCGCCGGCCTGGCCAAGTCGGTGCCCAAGCCGGTGCCCGCCGCCGACGTCATCGGTGCCGCGGTGTCCGAGATCGAGCAGTACGCCCGGATCGAGGTCGGCATCGTGCCCGACGTCGCGGTCCAGGGCCTGGCGATCCACGACCTCGTGCACGTCCTCGCGGAGCTGCTCGACAACGCGACCTACTTCTCCGAGCCGGAGACGAAGGTCATCGTGCGGGCCGTGGTGACCCGCCGCAAGGCGCTCGCCATCCAGGTCACCGACCACGGTGTCGGCATGAGCGAGGAGCGGCTGGCCGAGGTCAACGCGCGCCTGGCCGACCCGCCGGACCTGGACGTGTCGGTGACCCGGCGAATGGGTCTGTACGTGGTTTCGCGGCTGGCCAAGCGCCACGGCATCGAGGTCCGGCTGCGCGAGAACGAGGACATCGAGGGCGGCGTGATCGCCCGGGTGGTCGTCCCGGCCGAGCTGCTGACCCACCTCCGCCCGGGTATGCAGCGGCAGACGCCGCTGCCGGCGAACCGCTCCGAGACGTCGATGTCGATGCCGAGCATCCCGATCCCGGCCGCGCGTTCGGACTTCGACCAGACGCAGTCGTTCGCGCAGACACCGCCTTCGCCGCCGCCTCCACCGCCACCGGTGCACGAACCCGTGGCGAACCAGGGCGGCCTGGTGCCGCTCGACCAGCCGATCAGCCTGGACGACCTGGTCAGCGGCGGCCGCGCGGCGGGCCCGTTCCTGTCGCCGGACCTGCCGAAGCCCGAGACGCCGGCCTGGCCGACCGCCGAGGACCTGGCGCCGCTGGCGCCGTCGTCGAACGGCGACGGGGCCAGCTCGCGGGCCGCCGACACGCAGTTCGCGCCGCTGGTGTTGCCCAAGCGCGAGCCGAAGTTCGTGCCGCCGGAGGAGCCGCCACCGGCGCCGCCGCCCGCGAACGAGGTCGGCTCGTCGGCCCTCGAGGACGATGTACCCACCCGGCGGTTGCCCATCTACCAGTCGGTGCTGTCACGCTGGTTCAGTGAGGGTGACGACTCGGCCGCCGACCCGGTGCCGCCGCAGAGCGAGGGTGAAGACCCCAACCTGCCGCCGCTCACCGGTACCGCCGAGCCGCGGCACCGGCAGGAGCAGGAGCAGCAGCAGGACCAGCCCGCGCCCGCGCCTGCCGAGCCGTCCCGGGACGAGCTCCAGCCGACCGCGGCGACCCGGCACCCGCTCCTGCCCGCCGACGACGGCTGGCACAGCGCCTCCGACGACGGCTGGAGCAAGGCGCAGTCGCTGCTCGAGGCCAAGAACGAAGAGATCACCCCGGCCGGGCTGCCCAAGCGCGTCCCGAACGCCTACCTGGTGCCCGGGTCGATCAGCAGTCCCTCGGCCGACGAGCCGGCGCAGAACAACTTCGCGGACAACACCGCGGGCATGCCCGGAACGGGTGCGATCACCCGCTCGGCGTCCGCGGCGCGGAGCCGGATGGCAAGCTTCCAACGGGGTTACACCTCGGGACGGCATGCCTTGAAGGAGCTTCCGGGCGAGGAGCAGCTGGAAGGCAGCAGGGTTCCGGGGCGTGGCAACACCACAGACAGCAGTGAGGAGTGAAAGTGACACGGGCGGGTGCAATGCAGCCGGGTGGCTCCGCGCAGCCGAACGGCCAGGCGCATGCCAAGGCGAACAATGCCGGCAGCTTCGCTTGGCTGATCACGGATTTCGTGCACCGGGTGCCCGGCGCGGCCCACGCGGTCGTGGTGTCGGCCGACGGCCTGCTCCTGGCGGCCTCACGGGGTCTGCCGAAGGACCGGGCGGACCAGCTGGCCGCGGTGGCGTCGGGGCTGACCAGCCTCGCGCGCGGCGCGGCCAAGGTGTTCGAGGGTGGCACGGTGGCACAGACCGTGGTCGAGATGGCCAACGGTTTTCTCTTCCTCATGTCGGTTTCCGACGGTTCGTGTCTGGCGGTTCTGGGGTCGCCGGAGAGTGACATCGGCCTGGTCGTCTACGAGATGACCCTGCTGGTGGAGCGGGTCGGCCAGCAGCTGACTCCGGAGATGCGGGCGCAACTGCAGGGTGCGGCCGTCCGCCGCTGAGGACCTGGGAACCGAGGAGAGAGCCGTGGACGACGGGCGCTTGAGGGGTGATGGCCGGCTCGGTGACGACTTCTCCGGCGGGTGGTCCGATCAGTCGGACGAAGGCCGGGAGGACTGGCAGTCGTTCCGGGACCGCGTCGACCGCGAGTGGCGCGCGCGGCGGGTGCAGGCCTCCGACAGCGACCCCGTGCGGGAGCCGCCGAACTGGCTGACCGACAGCAACGCCGGGCAGGAACCGCTCCGGCCGATCGCCGGCGGTGGCACCGAGTACCGTGACCGCCTGCTCGGCGGTCCGGGTGCGGAGCTGTTCGGCGGTTCGAGCGGGCCGCTGTACGACGCGCAGGAGTTCGCCGCGTACAGCGCCGAGCGGGACTACTCGTCGGGACCGGACTCCGGGGAGATCGCCGCGGCCTTGCCGCGGCAGGCCCACCAGGAGTACGTGGACGAGCCTCCGCAGACGGAGATGGAGACTTCGGGCCTGGTCCGGCCGTACTTCCGGACCCGGGGCCGGACGAGGGCGACGCTCGACCTGGCCATCGAGGCGTTGATCTCGACCAGCGAACAGGGCCGGATGCTCGACCGGGTCCGGGTGCCCGAGCACCGGTCGATCTGCGACCTGTGCCTCGACACCAGGTCGGTGGCCGAAGTGGCGGCGCTGCTGCGCCTGCCGCTCGGCGTGGTGCGCGTGTTGATTGGTGACGTGGCGGGCCTCGGGCTGGTGCTGGTGCACTCCAGCAGCCCGACCGTGGGCGACCGCCCGAGTATCGAGTTCATGGAAAGGGTGCTCAGTGGGCTTCGGAGAATTTGACTCCGACGCGAACGCGCCGCAGGTGACGGGTCCGACCTCGTCGGCCAAGATCGTGGTCGCCGGCGGGTTCGGTTCGGGGAAGACAACCATGGTCGGGGCGATCTCCGAGATCGACCCGTTGACCACCGAGGCCATGATGACCGAGGCGAGCGTCGGACACGACGACACCTCGGCCACGCCCAACAAGACCACCACCACCGTGGCGATGGACTTCGGGCGCATCTCGCTGGACTCGGACCTGGTGCTGTACGTGTTCGGCACGCCCGGTCAGCACCGGTTCTGGTTCATGTGGGACGACCTCGCGGTCGGCGCCATCGGCGCGGTCGTGCTGGTCGACACGCGGCGGCTGGCCGACGCGTTCCCGTCGATCGACTTCTTCGAGAACCGGAAGCTGCCCTACGTCGTGGCGATCAACTGCTTCGACCGGCTGCTGCACCACCAGATCGAGGACGTCCGGCACGCGCTCACCATCGCGCCGTCGGTCCCGATCATGGCGTGCGACGCACGGGAGCGGGAGTCCGCGAAGCAGGTGCTGATCTCGGTCGTCCAGCACGCGATCGCGCACGATTCGGCGTTGCGCGCGGGATAACCCATGACGCCCCGATCCGGATGCGGCCGTTGGAGTGAACTCCGCGTGCTTCACCCACTTCGGGGAGTGCTGTCACCGTCCGGAGGAGCAGCCGGCCCGGGTGGTCCGCCGTCGCCGCGGAGGGTGGCCTCGCCGTGGATCACCGCCACCCGCGCTGACCTGCGCCGACACCCTGACGGCGGAAGTGGTGGGCGGTCGCGTGGCGCGTCCCCCGGATGGGGGAGGCGAACCGGGCTGCCGCGGAACTCTGCCGGGTGCACACGTAGGGTGCGCACCGGCCGGCCGGTGGCGGACTCGACACCACCGGCGGGGCGAATACGCTTTACCGTGGCGTCGCCGACCGGCCGTGCCGGGCGCTCCGGGGTGCGGCAGGCGACGCCGCACGAGCAAGGAGGAGCAGTAGTGACGGCTTCCGGCCAGGGTTCGTTCGGCTGGCTCATCACGGATTTCGTGCGCCGGGTACCCGGCGCCGCGCACGCCGTTCTGGTGTCCGCGGACGGGCTGCTCCTGGCGCCGTCGGAAGGACTGCCCCAGGAACGCGCCGAGCAGCTGTCGGCGGTGGCGTCCGGGCTGATCAGCTTGACGGCGGGGGCCGCGCGCTGCTTCGAAGCGGGCGGCGTCAACCAGACCGTGGTGGAGATGGAGCGCGGCTACTTGTTCTTGATGTCCGTTTCGGACGGTTCGTCGCTGGCCGTGCTGGCCGCGCCGACGTGCGACATCGGCACGGTCGCCTACGAGATGACCCTGCTCGTCGAGCGCGTCGGCCAGCAGATCACCCCCGAGCTGCGCGCCCAGCTCCAGGGCGGCGTGCGTGGGTAGGGCGAGATGAGGATCTCGGGATTCGACGACCCGGACTCCAGCGGCTGGGACGCACTGCACCGCGGCACCGAGCGCGAGGGTTTCGATTCGCCCAGCAAGTTCGACATGTCGACCCTGTCGATGATCATGCCCAAGCGCAAGCCGGCCCGGCCGAAGCCGGACGCGCAGGGCTACACCGACGAGGACACCCGCGAGTGGGGCTCCTCAGCCGACGACGACGAGTACGAACGCCCGGAACCTACGAGCCGCTCGGCTCGGCCTTCGCCGGAGTTCGGCTACGACCGTCCGGAACCTGCCGGGCGCGCGGCCCGGCGCTCGCCGGAGTTCGGCTACGACGGTCCGGAACCCGCGGGCCGCCCGGCCCGGCGCTCGCGGGAGTTGGGCTACGACGGTCCGGACCGGTTGGGTTACCAGGCGGAGCTTTCGCCGGAGCCGGGCTACGACCGTCCGGAACCCGCCGGGCGCGCGGCCCGGCGCTCGCCGGAGTTCGGCTACGACGGTCCGGACCCACTGGGCTACCAGGCCCCGCCTTCGCCGGTGGTGGACGAGGACGGTTACGACCCCGTCGAGCCGGATTGGCAGGACGAGGACACCTCCGAGCCGGAGCCCCCGCCGCTGGAGCCGGCGTGGACCCCGCCGCGGGGTGCCCGGCCGCCTGCTCCGCCGCGGCCGCCTGCCCACCGCCCGCTCGCCCCGCGCCCGCCCGCGCCGCGTCCACCGGCCCCGCGGCCACCCGCCCCGATGGCGCGGCCGCACGCGGTGCCCCCGCCCGCGCCGGTGTCGCGGCAGGCGGCGCCCCCGCCGTCGTGGGCCCCGCCGCCCGCCGACTGGACGCCGCCGCCGGACCCGGAGACCCGCTGGATCCCGCACCCGGAGCCGTGGGAGGACCCGGCCTGGAACGAGCCGGCCCGCGTGGCGAGCCCGGCGCCCGTCGCCTCACCGGGGTCGCGGGTCCGCCCGTACACCCGCACGGGCGGCCGCACGCGGTCCGACCACAACCTGGCGCTGGAGGCGCTGGTCTCGACGTCCGACGACGGGCGCCGCTACCGCGGGGTCCGCTCGGTCGAGCACCGCCGGATCTGCGACCTGTGCCTGGACACCCGGTCCGTGGCGGAGATCGCCGCCCACCTGCGGCTGCCGCTGGGCGTGGTGAAGGTACTGGTCGGCGACATGGCCGACATCGGCCTGGTCCTGATCCACCAGACCGAGCTGATCCTCGGCGACCGGTCGTCCCGCGAGTTCATGGAACGCGTCCTGGCGGGCCTCCGCGCCCTCTGATCCGCCGCGGCAAGGCATGTCGGCCGCGGCCCAGTCATGCGCCCCAAGGTGGCCTTCGGTGCGTTGGACGCACCGAAGGCCACCTTGGGTGCGTTCAACGCAACCAAGGCCACATTGGGGCGCTTGGGGAGCGGGTCCGGCGTCAGTCCTCGACGAGCGCGGCGGACGTGATGCGGTGCAGCGAGTAGCGCTCGTTGTTCTCGCCTTCGAGGACCCCGCCGCCGACGCGCACGGGCCGGACGACGCGCTGGCTCGCCGTTCCCCGGGAGTCCACGAAGCCGATCCACACTTCACGGCGTTCCAGCGTGGCGCGCGACAGCAGCTCCAGCGTCGCCGACGTGTCCGCGCCGCCGCCGACCGGTGCGCGCACCGCGGAACCGCGGCGGCGGGCCGATGCCGCGTCGCCCGCGCGGAGGTTGGAGACGATCCGGGCCGCCTGGTCCTCGGACAGCACCGCCTGCTCGCCCGGGCTGCGGCGGGCCGCCCGCGCCTTCGCCGGCAGGCGGCGGCCGCCGGGCCGGATGTCGACCACCCGGCCGTCCGGGCCCTCCGCCGCCGGGGCGAACCCGGCGCCGCGCAGCCCGGCGAGGACCTCGTGCAGCGGGTCCGGGCTGATCACCACCGTCGGCGCGATCAGCCGCAGCGCGTGCTCCGCGGCGACCGGGTGGGCCAGCACCTCGGCCAGCAGCGCCTCGTCGTCGCACCGCAGGAACGAGGCCGCGACGCCGCCGCGCAGCCGTCCGTGCCGCCGGGCGACGTCGTCGATCAGGTAGCTCAGCCCCTGCGGTACCGGGGTCGCCGACTTCGTCTTGAACAGCGCGTGCAGCTCGCCGGCCGTGCGGCCGGTGTCCAGCGCCCGCCGCACCGAGCCCTCGGTGATCCGGTAGACCGTCGCGTGCCCCGCCGACTCGACGTCGGCGGCGGCCGAGATTTCTGCCGCCAGTTCCGGTTCCAGCGGGCCGGGCGCGACGACCGTCAGGTCGGCCTGCAGCAGCACGCGGTCCACCGGCGCGGGCAGCGCGTCCAGGACGGCCTCGACCGCGCCCGGCCGGTCGTCGGCGAGCAGGGCCCGCGTTGCCGTCGTGACGCCGCCGAGCCCGACGATCCCCAGCGCGCTCGCCTCGGCCATGGTCCAGCGGACGGTTTCGTCCCGCAACCGCCCGCCCCGCCTCGGCGCGCGCCAAGCCAGCACCGCGACGAGCTCGTCGACGCTCTTCACGCCGGCGCCGCGCGGCAGGTCGGCCAGCGCGGTGAGGATCCGCCGCCGCGCGACCGGCGCCAGCGGACGGCGCAGCTCCTCCGACAGCGGCGCGATCGGCTTGTCCTTGGCGTCGCGGCCGCCGGCCATTCCCGGCAGGCGCGGCAGCTCCAGCCACGCCTGGGCGAGCGTCATCCACCGCTGCGCGGTCGGCGACGCGAGCCACGAGTCGGTCAGCGTCGTCGGCACCCACTCGGGCACGGTCGTTTCGCTGTCCGCGACGAGCCCGGCGCCCACGGCCAGCTCGGCCAGCAGGATCGCCTGCGTGTCGTCGATCGCCAGGTCCTTGGCGAGCTTCTTCAGCTCCCGGACGCCGAGGCCGCCCGACTTGAGCACCGGTGGCGGCGCCGCCGACCACGCGCGCAGCAGGGCTTCGGTGTGCCGCAGGAACTCCATTGCCTCACCGGCCGCCGCCTCGTCCAAAATGGACGGCTGGTGCGGGTGGACCGGCAGCTGGGGCTCGGTGAGCGTGCCGGGCGAGAACACTCCGCCGCGCACCGCGATGCCCAGCTCGCGCGGCAGCTCGACGGTCTGGTCGTCGCGCCGCAGCAGCAGGCCGCGGGCGAGCAGCTTCTGCACCGGCGTCTCGGCCTTCTCGAGCGAAGGGTCGTGCCCGGCGTCGCGGGTGCGGCCGATCGGCGGCCCGCCGGCGAGGGCGGCCAGCACGGCGCGTTCGTCGTCGGGCAGCTCGGCGAGCCGCGCGCCGAGGTCTTCGCCGGCCAGCGACGGCGAAGACGCGCCCAGCCCGGCGGGGAACGGCCCGAGCGCCTCCCGGGCCGCGGGTGGCACGCGCAGGGCGTCGTCCGGGCCCCAGATCAGCGCCCGCGCGCGGAGCCGGGCCAGCGGCGCGGCGATGTCGGCGCCGACGAGCTTCGCGACGTCTTCGACCGGCACCGGGTCGCGATCCGCGCCGGCGAGCAGGCACCCCTCGAGGACCGCCAGGGTGAACGTGTCGAGGTCTTCGCAGGCGCGCGCGACCGAGCCCGGCGTGCCGGCCCGGGTGGCCAGCACCGTGCTGTCCGAGGGCGGGGGCGTGGACAGGTCGCGCCGCGTGCGAAGCAGCTCTGCGAGTGCGTCGTCGGACTCCGCACGCAGCCAGTCCGCCAAAGAGGTCGCGGGCATAGAAGACCAGGGTACCGGGCGGTTGCGCCGGGCCGCCCGGCCTCAGGCAGACTGTCTCCCGAGAGACCGTGAACGGCTGTGGAGGACGTTGTGGCCAAGGGTGAGAAGAAGCACAAGGGCATCGACCCGACCTGGCCGGGCGAGGACGGCGAGCACCCCGTGACCGAGCTCGCGTCCGACCGGCAGGGCGCGCTGTCGCCGTTCGGCGACATCACCTTCCCGCTGGACACGGTGCCCTACGTGCACCCGGAGACCGAGATCAACCGCTGAGCCCATAGTCATCGATCCGACCAAAAGCAGGGCCCCCGTTACGGTACGCAACCGTTGTCACCCGACCGGTTGGCCGTGACTGTGGTCGGATTGATGACCAGCAATACCGTACTGGTCAGTACCGGTATCGGCCCCTCGTGAGGGCGGTCACGGGAGTAGGTTTCCTCCCGTCCCAGCCCAGCTTTCCCACACGGGGGTAGTGCCATGCCGGTTCCCGGTCCCGGATATTCGATCACCGTCCGGGTCGAGGCCCCGGCCTCGGTCACCGCGGCCGGTGATCTGACCGCCGCCGTCGGGCGGGTCGGTGGCGTGCTGACCGCGTTCGACGTCGTCGAGTCCCACACCGACTCGATCGTGGTCGACATCAGCGCCAACGCGCTGTCGGAGAACCACGCGAACGACATCACCCAGACGCTCGACTCGCTGCCGGGCGTCAAGGTCCGCAAGGTCTCCGACCGGACGTTCCTGATCCACCTCGGCGGCAAGATCGAGGTCACACCCAAGGTCGCGCTCCGCAACCGTGACGACCTCTCCCGCGCCTACACCCCGGGCGTCGCCCGCGTCTGCCAGGCGATCGCGGCCAACCCCGAGGACGCGCGCCGGCTGACCATCAAGCGCAACACCGTCGCGGTGCTCACCGACGGCTCGGCGGTGCTCGGCCTCGGCAACATCGGCCCGGCCGCGGCGCTGCCGGTGATGGAGGGCAAGGCGGCGCTGTTCAAGAAGTTCGCCGACGTCGACGCGTGGCCGGTCTGCCTGGACACCCAGGACACCGAAGAGATCATCATGATCGCCAAGGCGCTCGCCCCGGTGTACGCGGGCATCAACCTCGAGGACATCGCCGCGCCGCGCTGCTTCGAGATCGAGAAGCGGCTGCGCGAGCAGCTGGACATCCCGGTGTTCCACGACGACCAGCACGGCACGGCGATCGTGGTCGTCGCGGCGCTGCGCAACGCCCTGCGGGTGGTGGGCAAGAGCATCGAGGACTGCAAGATCGTGGTCAGCGGCGTCGGCGCGGCCGGCTCGGCGATCATCCGCCTCCTGCTGCAGAAGAACCCGGGCGACATCGTCGCGGCGGACATCGACGGCATCGTCCATTCGGCACGCGGCAACCTCGACGACAACCTGGCGTGGATCGCGTCGCACACGAACTCCGACCAGGTCAGCGGCACCCTGCACGAGGCACTGGTGGGTGCCGACGTGTTCATCGGGGTCTCGGCGCCCAACCTGTTCGGAGCCGAGCAGGTGGCGACGATGAAGTCCGACGCGGTGGTCTTCGCACTGGCCAACCCGGACCCGGAAGTCGACCCCATGGAAGCCCAGAAGCACGCGGCCGTGGTGGCGACGGGCCGCAGCGACTACCCGAACCAGATCAACAACGTCCTGGCGTTCCCGGGCGTGTTCCGCGGCCTGCTGGACGCCCACGCCCACAACATCGACGACTCGATGCTGCTGGCCGCGGCCGACGCGATCGCGGACGTGGTGGACAACGGCAAGCTGAACGCGTCGTTCATCGTGCCGAGCGTGTTCGACAGCGCCGTGGCACCGGCGGTTGCCGAGGCGGTCCGGAAGGCCGTCCGCGCGGAGCGCTGATCCTCGGCGGCGGCCTTGCGGACCGGCGGGTCCGGCCGCCGCCGGCCCGGCGCCGGGCCACGGCAAACCCGCTCGGGCAGGTTGGCCTCGGCGAGGGTGCTGAACCACCCGGCCGCGGCGCCGCCCGCCGTGCGCGGAAGTAGCCTCGCCAGGTGAGTGAACTCAGCCACGTCGACGAGACCGGCGCCGCCCGGATGGTCGACGTCTCCGGCAAGACCGCCACCGCGCGCACCGCGCTCGCCGCCGGGACCGTGCGGACCACCGCCGAGGTGCTCCGGCTGCTGGCCACCGACGGCCTCCCCAAGGGCGACGCCCTCGCCACCGCGCGCATCGCCGGGATCATGGGTGCCAAGCGGGTGCCCGAGCTGATCCCGCTGTGCCACCAGATCGCGCTGTCCGGGGTCAAGGTCGAGTTCGCACTCGGCGAGACCGAGGTCGGCATCCGCGCGACGGCGAAGACCACCGACGTCACCGGCGTCGAAATGGAGGCCCTGACCGCGGTGGCCGTCGCCGGGCTGACGCTGCACGACATGATCAAGGCCGTCGACCCGGCGGCGACACTGGACGAGGTCCGCCTGCTCCGCAAGGACGGCGGCAAAACCGGAACCTGGGAGCGGCCGTGAAGCGCACCGCGCGCGTGATCGTGGCGTCCAACCGCGCCGCGAAGGGCGTCTACGAGGACAAGACCGGTCCGGTGATCGCCGCTTGGCTGGCGGACCGCGGGTACGAGGTGCCGGCGCCGGTCGTCGTCGAGGACGGCGACCCGGTGGGCGCCGCGCTGCGGGCCGCGCTGGCCGACGGCGTCGCCGTGGTCCTCACCACGGGCGGCACCGGCATCTCGCCGACCGACCGCACCCCGGACGTCACCCGCGCGGTCCTGGACCACGAGCTGCCGGGCGTCGCGGACGCGATCCGCGCGGCCGGGCTGCCCCAGGTGCCGACGGCGGTGCTGTCGCGCGGTCTCGCGGGCGTGGCGGGCCGGACCCTGGTCGTGAACCTCCCGGGCTCCAGCGGCGGCGTCAAGGACGGCCTGGGCGTGCTGGACGGCATCCTCGAGCACGCCGTCGACCAGCTGGCAGGCGGCGACCACCCCCGGCCCCCCGAAAAGCCTGAGGTGCGTGTCGCGCGTGCGCTGGTGACCGAGGAGACGCTGTCGGTCGAGGAACACGCCCGCCTGGTCGAGGACGACGCGGCGGGCGCGGTGGTGACGTTCTCGGGTGTCGTCCGCGACCACGACGGCGGCAAGGGCGTCCGCGACCTGACGTACGAGGGCCACCCGAGCGCGGGTCAGGTGATCGCCGACGTCGTCGCGGACCTGTCGGCGCGCTGGACCGGCGTCCGCGCGGTGGCCGTGAGCCACCGGCTGGGTGCGCTGACGATCGGCGACGTCGCCTTGGCCTGCGCCGTGGCGGCGGAGCACCGCGGGCAGGCGTTCACGGCGTGCTCGGAGCTCGTGGACGAGGTCAAGGCGCGGCTGCCGGTCTGGAAGCACCAGCACTTCACCGACGGCACGGACGAGTGGGTCAACTCGCCGTGATCCGGAACGCCGCGACCCGGCGGGCGGCCGCGGCGAACTCGTCCGGATCGGGGCCGGTGACCAGGCCCAGCCGGACGAAGAACGGCACCCCGTGCGGCACCTCGCGCGGGAAGGCGCGCATGACCTGCTCGCGGACGCCGGCATCGGTGACTTCGGTGAGCGTCACGGCCTGCTTCCGGCGGCCGTAGGCGAGCTCGCCGCGGCCCGCGGCGCGGACGTTGCGTGCCCAGTCGCCGTCCGGCAGGCCGGCGATGACGTACCGGCGGCCGTCGACGGTGAGCGGGGAGACCGGAGTGGGCCGTGGAGCGCCCGAGCGGCGGCCGGGGACGGTCAGGACGTGCACGGTGCCCAGCCGCAGGCCCAGGCGCGTCAGGAGGCGCACGAGGCGGTTGGCGGGGCGGAGCCAGCGGGGCAGGGCTCGGCGGGTGGTCGGCACGGCAAATCCTTTCGACGATCGAAATAGTCACCGGCCAAGGTAGACTCTTTCGAGTGTCGAAGCAATCACTGGTCACCGAAGCAACCCACGCGGCCGCGGCGTTCGGTGCGGCGAACGACGTGGTGGACGAGGCCGCCGCGGCGGCGTTCGGCGTGAACCGCACGGACCTGCGCATCATCGGCGTGGTGGCGGCGGCGGGGACGTTGACGGCGGGCAGGCTGGCGACGGAGGCGAACCTGAGCCCGGCAGCGACGACGACGGCGATCCAGCGCCTGACGAACGCGGGCCACCTGACCCGCCGGACGGACGCCGACGACCGCCGCCGCGCGGTGGTGGAGCTGACGCCGACGGCGGCGGAGCTGCTGGAGGAGGTTTACGGGCCGATCGAACGGGCCGGCCGGGCGCTGCTGGCGGAGTACGCGCCGGAGCAGCTGGAGGTGGTGATCGACGTGCTGCGCAAGGGCGAGCGGATGCAGCTGGCGGCGGCGGAGCGGATCCGCGCCCGCTGACGGCGCCGGTGAGGCGCGTCCACCCTTTCCGGGCCCGGAGACGCGCGAAGGGCTCCCACCGCCCGGGGGATCGGCGGTGGGAGCCCTGTCAGGTCACGGCTCGAGGCCGGACTCGCGCATCACTGCGTGATCGTCACTTGGTGGCGATCTTCTGCCCGACGAGGATCAGGTCCGCGTTCGGGATGTACTTCTCGTTCAGGTCCTGCAGCTTCTGGTAGCCGCCCTGGACGTTGAACTGCTTGGCGATCTTCGACAGGGTGTCGCCCGCCACGACGGTGTAGTCACCGGCCGGGTTGGAGCTGCTCACGCCGGTCACCGTGGGGGCCGCCGCCGCCGGGGCCGCCGCCGCCTTCTTCGGGGCGGGCGCGGTCGTGCTCTTCTTCGGGGTCACCTTCTTGGTGGTCTGGCCGGTGGCCTTGGGGGCCGACGAGCCGCCGCCCTTCTTGCCGCAGACCGGCCACGCGCCGATGCCCTGACCCTGCAGGACGCGCTCGGCCACGGCGATCTGCTGCTCGCGGGAAGCGTTCGCCGCGCTGCCGGTGCCGCCGTAGGCCTTCCAGGTGCTCTGCGAGAACTGCAGGCCGCCGTAGTAGCCGTTGCCGGTGTTGGTGCTCCAGTTGCCGCTGCTCTCGCACTGCGCGATGGCGTCCCAGTTGGTCGCCGACGCGGGGGTCGCGGCGATCGCGAGGGGAGCGCCGACCGCGATGCCCGCGATGGCGACGCGAGCGACGGTGCGGGTAGCAGCGGACATCTTGCGGTGCTTGCCTCGGTAAGACATTTGGATGCTTCTCGGTTTCCCAGCGCCTACGAACCGATGTGAGGGTCAGGATCGGGGTCCTGGCGCCGGCCATCCCAGGCCGGCAGGCGAGTCCGACGCACGGCGCGTCTTCGTCGTCCCCTCGTCCCTGTCCGGAAATGCTTTCGCTCGGGGTATGGGTCCGGGGATCCGTTGGACAGGGCTAGGCGCTACGGATTCCCGGTCGTGCTGGTTGGTCGGGGCCAACCGAAAAGCGACGGTACGTAACGATGGCCGTGATCGGAAATTATTCGGGGCGTGACCTACGTCACAGTAACAGCACGCAACCGCTGTCGATACGGCCGTTTGTGCAGGTCAGCGGGCCGTTATCTGGCCGTTTCCTAGCCGAGATAAAACACGGATCGTGAGGCTTGCATCACGTGTTCAGCGGGGCGAATGGTCCATTCGCGCCACCCGGACCGCGATTGAAGCGCGCATCTTATGGGCCTCCGGGGTACGGCGCCAGACTTGACAATCATGCACCACTTGCCCCAAGAGTCACAGCAGTCCCACCTGTTCGTGCGGTTTACCGCCTCGGCCGGAGCGACGCTCACCGCCGGACCCGCCGGCCGGTGCGGACGCAGGGCGACGGACCAGGTGAAACGGGTCACCGGAAGGCGTGGTGGCCGGTCGGAATCAGCTTCGCGCGAACACCCGGAATCGGTGACGCGCCACGCCGCGGGCCGAAACGCCGGTCGCCGAGTGGTCGGCCGCCGTACCCGAGCGGTCGCGGTTCTACAGGGAAGGCGAACTCCACGCGTGTCCACCAGACGGACCACACCCTTGCAAGCTTCGGCCCAACCCCCGCCCGTGAAGAGGCATCTTTCATAGGGAAAGTGACGTTTTTTGGGGCTGGTGAGGCTGGTGTGGTGCCGGTGGAGGGGCTCGAGGGGAGTCAGCCGCCGGCGAAGGGGGGAAGGACGTCCAGTTCCGCGCCGTCCCGCAGGGGGCGGGTCAGGTCGCGGACCGCGATGCCGTCGAGGAGATAGCTCGCCGCGTCGAGGACCCGCGGCAAAGAAGAAGGGTGGAGACGGCGCAGCTCGGTGACCGCGTCGGCGACCGACGCCCCGGCCGGCAGCTGCACCTTCTCCTCTTCGACGCCTGCCGCGGCCCGCGCCGCCGCGAAGTACCGCACCGCGATGGTCACCGTCGCCACCTCAACCGCCGATCGCGCTCATCGGCCGGATCGGCTGCGCGAACCCGGCGTCGTTGATCTCGTGCCCGGCGAGCTTGCCCCACATCGTCGCCCGCCAGGCGTCCGCCACCTCCTCATCGCGCGCGCCCGCGCGCACGAGGGACCGCAGATCCGTCTCGTCGTTGCTGAACAGGCAGGAACGCACCGCGCCGTCGGCGGTCAGCCGCGTCCGCTCGCAGGCCGAGCAGAACGGCCGGGTCACCGACGCGATCACGCCGACGTCGCCCGGGCCGCCGTCGACCAGCCAGCGCTCGGCGGGCGCGCCACCCCGCTCGGCCGGGAACGGCGTCAGGGTGAACGCCGACCCCAGCATCTCGAGGATCTCGGCGGCGGTGATCATCTCGCCGCGGTTCCAGCCGTGCTGGGCGTCCAGCGGCATCTGCTCGATGAACCGCAGGTGGTAGCCCTCGTCGAGGCAGAACTTCAGCAGTGGCACGGCTTCGGTCTCGTTGAGCCCGCGGATCAGCACGGCGTTGACCTTCACCGGCGCCATCCCGGCGTCCCGCGCCGCCGCGAGGCCCGCGACCACGTGCGAGAGCCGGTCGCGGCGGGTGATCGTCTTGAACAGCTCGGGGTCGACGGTGTCGAGCGAGACGTTGATCCGGTTCAACCCGGCTTCGGCGAGGCCCGCGGCCCGCCGGGCCAGCCCGATCCCGTTGGTGGTCATGGACAACCGCGGCCGGGGCGACAAC
Organism: Amycolatopsis sp. lyj-346; assembly: GCF_046548975.1. NCBI lineage: Bacteria > Bacillati > Actinomycetota > Actinomycetes > Pseudonocardiales > Pseudonocardiaceae > Amycolatopsis > Amycolatopsis sp. lyj-346. The sequence goes on along the minus strand of NZ_JAJPWT010000001.1, from coordinate 159,205 downwards.
GCCGTGATCTGCGCGACGAGGTGCTCCAGGCCCGGCCGCAGCAGCGGCTCCCCGCCGGTGAGCCGGATGTCGGTGACGCCCAGCATCTCGACGGCGATCCGCATCAGCCGGACCAGCTCGTCGTCGGTCAGCACCTGCTCGCCCGGCATCCAGTCCAGGCCTTCCGCGGGCATGCAGTAGGTGCAGCGCAGGTTGCACCGGTCCGTCAGGGAAACCCGCAGATCGGTGGCCACCCGGCCGAAGGTGTCGATGAGATGGGGGTTCTCGGGCCTGGGCACGCGAGATGACCCTCGTGTACCGGGGACGCGAGGAAACCCGAGATCCACTGCCGTCATTACGCACAGCGTAGCTCTCCGAACGCCCCTTAGGATACTTTGCGCAAAGAGTTGTTCAGCGGGCGAACCAACGAGGACTCGTGACGGAAAAGACTTACCCGGTCACCGAAGAGGAACTCTTCCGCTTCGCGGAATTGGGCCGCCAAGGCAGCACGTTCACCGTCCTCCGGCACGCCAGGATCGCCGAGCGGATGGGCCTGTCCGGCACCGACCACAAGACGTTCGACCTCGTCGGCCAGGTCGACGGGCCGCTCACCGCCGGCCGGATCGCCGCGCTGACCGGCCTGTCCACCGGCGCGGTCACCGGGGTCATCGACCGGCTGGAGAAGGCCGGGCTGGTCCGCCGCGTGCGTGACCCCGAGGACCGGCGCAAGGTCCTCGTCGAGGTGGTGCCGGGGGCGGCCGAACGCTTCGCGCCGCTCTTCGAGTCCGCCGTCGAGACCCTCCGGGACCTGCTCGCGCGGTTCTCCCCGGCGGAGCGAAAAGTGATCGAGCGTTATCAGAACGTCATGCTCGACGAACTGCGCGCCGAAGTCATGGGCAAGGCACGGCCCGCGTAGCTTTTCCTCAACTGCGGAGATAATGTCTGCGGCATGCCGCAATTTCGGTTGTCCGAGGCCGCGCGCCTGCTCGGTGTCAGCGACGACACCGTCCGGCGGTGGGTGCGCGCGGGGCAGCTGACCGCGACCGACGACGCCGCCGGCCGCAAGGTCGTCGACGGCGCCCAGCTCGCCGGGTTCGCCCGGGCGCAGGCCGTCGCGCCCGACGACCCGTCGGCGGTCGGCCGGTCCGCCCGGAACAGGTTCGTGGGGCTGGTCACCGAGGTGATCGCCGACAAGGTGATGGCTCAGGTGGAACTGCAGTGCGGGGCGCACCGCGTGGTGTCCCTGATGAGTACGGAAGCCGTCCGCGAGCTGGGTCTGCGCCCGGGGGTGCTCGCGGTCGCGGTGGTCAAGGCGACCACCGTCGTGGTGGAGACACCGGAAGGAAGTAGATGAAGAAACCCGCTTTTCGGGGGTCCGGGTGGCGGAGCCCCCGGCTCGGGGCGAAGCCCCGGTTGGCACAGCTTGTTCTTGCCGTGGCGGCCGTCGCCCTGTTCGCGGGTGCGTGCAGCAGCTCGGACGAGCCCAGCACGCAGCCCGGCGCGGCGGTCACCGCGCCCGCGCCCAAGGGGGCCGCGAAGGCCGGTGGCGGCACGCTGACCGTGTTCGCCGCCGCGTCGCTGACCGAGTCGTTCACCGCGCTCGGCAAGGCGTTCGAAGCCCAGCACGCCGGAGTGACCGTGAAGTTCAGCTTCGCGGGCTCGTCCACGCTGGTGCAGCAGCTGGCCAACGGCGCGAAGGCCGACGTCTTCGCCTCGGCCGACCAGGCCACCATGGACAAGGCGAACCAGGACGGGGTGATCGACGGCCAGGCGAGCGTGTTCGCCAAGAACAAGCTGGTCATCGCCGTGGCGCCGGGCAACCCGAAGAACATCCGGTCCTTCGCCGACCTGAACAAGGCCGGCCTCAACGTGATCACCTGCGCCCCGCAGGTGCCGTGCGGGGCGGCGGCCAAGAAGGTGGAGACGGCCACCGGCGTCACGCTCAGGCCGAAGAGCGAAGAGCAGGACGTCAAGCAGGTGCTGAACAAGGTCGTCTCCGGTGACGCAGACGCGGGCCTGGTCTACCTCACCGACACGACCTCGGCCGCGGGCAAGGTCGACAAGATCGACTTCCCCGAGGCGGCCCAGGCGGCCAACAGCTACCCGATCGCCGCGGTCAAGGGCGGCCAGGCCGAACTGGCGCGCCAGTTCGAAGAGTTCGTCCTCGGTGCCGAGGGCAGGAACGAGCTGACGAAGGCCGGGTTCGGTCCTGCGCAGTAGGCGTTCCGCGAGCGGCCGGCCGGGGCGGCACCCGGCCGGCCACTCGCGCGTGCCGTGGGTGCTGGGGGTGCCGGCCGCGCTCGCGCTGGCGCTCGTGGTGCTGCCGGTCGTCGGGTTGCTGGTCCGCACGGACCTGACCCGGCTGCCGTCGCTCGTCGTCTCGCCGTCGTCGCTGCACGCGCTGCGGTTGTCGCTGGTCACCGCCGGGCTGTCCACAGTGGCCTGTGTGCTGCTCGGCGTGCCGCTGGCCGTCGTGCTCGCCAGGGCCCGGTTCCCCGGCGTCCGGCTGCTGCGCTCGATCGTGCTGCTGCCCCTGGTCCTGCCGCCGGTCGTCGGGGGTCTCGCGCTGCTCTACCTGCTGGGCCGCAAGGGTTTCCTCGGCGCCCTGATCACCGCGCTGACCGGGGAGTCCGTGCCGTTCACCACGGCCGCCGTGGTCATCGCGCAGACGTTCGTCGCGATGCCGTTCCTGGTGGTCAGCCTCGAAGGCGCGCTGCGCGGCTCCGGCGACCGCTACGAGCAGGTCGCCGCGACGCTCGGCGCCCGCCCGTGGACGGTGTTCCGCCGGGTCACGCTGCCGCTGCTGCTGCCCGCGCTCGGCTCCGGCGTCGTCCTCAGCTTCGCCCGCGCGCTCGGCGAGTTCGGCGCCACGATCACCTTCGCGGGCAGCCTCGAAGACGTCACCCGCACGCTGCCGCTCGAGGTCTACACGCAGGCGGAAGTGGACGTCGACAGCGCGGTGGCGCTCGCGCTGCTGCTCATCGTCGTGGCCGTCGTCGTGATCGCCGTCGCGCGGCCGCGCTCCTGGGAAGGCGGCCTCCGGTGAGCCTCGCCGCCCGGATCACCGCCGTGCGCGGCTCGTTCGAGCTGGACGTCGACCTCGAGGTGCCCACCGGGCACGTGCTGGCGCTGCTCGGCCCGAACGGCTCGGGCAAGTCGACGGTCCTGGGCTGCCTCGCCGGGCTGATCACGCCGGCGTCGGCGGAGATCACGGTGGCCGGCCGCGCGCTGGCCGGCGTCCCGCCGCACCACCGCGGGATCGGGCTGCTCTCCCAGGACGCGCTGCTCTTCCCGCACCTTTCGGCGGCCGACAACGTCGCCTTCTCGCCGCGCTCGACCGGTGCCGGCCGCCGCGCCGCCCGCGAGCGCGCCTTCTACTGGCTGGCCGAAGTGGACGCCGTTCCGCTGGCCGCCCGCCGGCCCGGGCAGCTGTCCGGTGGCCAGGCCCAGCGCGTCGCGATCGCCAGGGCACTGGCCGCCGAACCGGACCTCCTGCTGCTCGACGAGCCGTTCGCCGCCCTCGACGTCGACGCCGCACCGGCGATCCGCGGCCTGCTGCGGCGGGTGCTCAAGACCGGGCCGACGACCGTGCTCGTCACGCACGACCCGCTGGACGCGCTCGCGCTCGCCGACCACGTCGCGGTGATGAACGACGGCCGGATCGTCGAACGCGGCCCGACCCGTGAAGTGCTTTCGGCGCCGCGGACGGCGTTCACCGCGCGGATCGCCGGCCTCAACCTCGTCGCCGGCACCGCGGCCGCCGAAGGGCTGCGGACGGCCTCCGGCGAGGTCGTCAGCGGGCTTCCGGCGGCCGACGTGGTCCCGGGGGAGCCCGCGGTGGCGGTGTTCCCGCCCAACGCCGTCGCCGTCTACGCCCGTGACGGCGAGCACCGCGGCAGCCCGCGCAACACGACGGACGCCGTCGTCGCCGCCCTGGAGCCGCACGGGCCGGTGATCCGGGTCCGGGCCGAGGGCGGCGGCTGGGCCCACGGCCTCACCGCCGACCTGACCCCGGCCGCCGTCGCCGAGCTCGCCCTGGAGCCCGGTTCGGCGGTGACGCTGTCGGTGAAGGCCGCGACCGTGGCGATCCACCCGGCCGCGGCCTCCTGACCCCGGCGAGCGGGAACTCGTCCCCGGGTTCGGCCGGGTCGCTGGTGATAGGTTCCGGACCATGAACGAACGCCGGTGGACGTACCTTTCCGACATGGACGGCGTCCTGGTGAAGGAGGAGCACCTCGTTCCGGGAGCCGACGAATTCCTCGCCGAGCTGAAGGCGAACGGCATCGGCTTCCTGGTGCTGACGAACAACTCGATCTACACCCCGCGGGACCTGCGGGCGCGGCTGGAGCGCACCGGGCTCGACATCCCCGAGGAGTCGATCTGGACCTCGGCGCTGGCGACCGCGAAGTTCCTCTCGTCGCAGCGGCCGAACGGCTCGGCGTACGTCATCGGCGAAGCGGGTCTCACGACGGCGCTGCACGAGGTCGGCTACGTGCTGACCGAACGCGACCCCGACTACGTCGTGCTGGGCGAGACCCGCACGTACAGCTTCAGCGCGATCACGCGGGCGATCCGGCTGATCGAGGGCGGCGCGAAGTTCATCGCGACGAACCCCGACGCGACCGGTCCCAGCCTGGAGGGCTCGATGCCGGCCACCGGGTCCGTTGCGGCGCTGATCGAGAAGGCCACCGGGCGCTCGCCGTACTACGTCGGCAAGCCGAACCCGCTGATGATGCGCTCGGCGCTGCGGCGGCTCGGCGCGCACTCGGAGTCGACGCTGATGATCGGCGACCGGATGGACACCGACGTGCACTCGGGGATCGAGGCCGGGCTGCAGACCATCCTGGTGCTCACCGGCATCTCCACCCGGGAGTCGGCCGAGCGCTATCCGTACCGGCCCACGATGGTGCTCGACTCGATCGCCGACCTGATCGGGCGAACCCTGGACCCGTTCGGCGAAGGCTGACCGCGGGCCGGGCGGCCGCAGGGCATATCGTCAGCGGATGAGCAAGTCGACGTACGTGGTCGGCGACGTCCACGGGCACCGTGACGAACTCGCCGACGCGCTGAGATCCGAAAGCCTGGTCGACGAGGAGAACAACTGGGCAGGCGGCGAGGACCAGCTGTGGTTCCTCGGCGACTTCGTCGACCGCGGCCCGGACGGCGTCGGGGCGATCGACCTGGTCATGCGGCTCGAAGCGCAGGCGGCCGAGGCCGGTGGCCAGGTGCAGACGCTGCTGGGCAACCACGAGATCCTCGCGCTGGGGATGTACCACTTCGGCGACGAGCCGGTGCCGTCCGACTTCGGCCCGCGCAGCTTCGCCCGCAGCTGGGAGATCAACGGCGGCCTGCTGTCGGACCAGGACCGGCTGACCCCGGAGCACATCGAGTGGCTGAGCGCGCGCCCGCTGGCCGCCGTCGCCGCCGACCACCTGCTGCTGCACTCCGACACGCTGGAGTACCTCGACTGGGGCTCGTCGGTCGACGAGATCAACGAGGCGGCTCGCGACATCCTCGAGGGCAGCGACATCGAGGCGTGGTGGGACGTGTGGCGCCGGATGACGACGCGCTATGCGTTCCGCGGCCCGGACGGCGAGGAAAACGCCCAGAAGCTGATGGACGCCCTCGGCGGCTCGCGGATCGTGCACGGCCACAGCGTCATCGCCGACCAGCTGGGCATCCACCCGACGCAGATCGAGGGCCCGTTCCTGTACGCGGGCGGCAAGGCGCTGGGCGTCGACGGCGGCCTGTTCGTCGGCGGGCCGTGCCTGGTGGTCGAGCTGCCGTACGAACCGGAGTCCTAGGCGATCTCGACGATCTCCTTGCCGAGCGGCACGAGTGACACCGGGATCAGCTTGAAGTTCGCGATGCCGAGCGGGATGCCGACGATCGTGATGCACAGCGCGATGCCGGTGAAGACGTGCCCGAGCGCCAGCCACCAACCGGCGAAGACGAACCAGACGACGTTCCCGACGAGCGACGCGGCGCCCGCGTCCCGCCGGTCGACGATCGTGCGGCCGAACGGCCAGAACGCGTAGCGCGCGATCCGGAACGACGCCAGCCCGAACGGGATGGTGACGATCAGGATGCAGCAGATCACGCCGGCGATCAGGTACCCCACGGCCATCCAGAAGCCGCACAGGACGAGCCAGATGATGTTCAGCAGGGTGCGCATCAGACGTGCAGCTCCCCGCTCAGGACGGTGACGGCCTGGCCGGCGAGGTGGACGCGGTCGCCGTCCTGGCGGGTCCGGACGATGCCGCCGCGGGCCGACGCCTGCTCGCCGGTGAGTTCTTTCCGGCCGAGCCGCTCGGACCAGTAGGGCGACAGGATGCAGTGCGCCGAGCCGGTGACGGGGTCTTCGTCGATACCGACGCCGGGGGCGAAGAAGCGGCTGACGTAGTCGTTGTCGCGTGCGGTGACCAGCAACCGCCCGTTCCAGGTGTGCTTGAGCTTCTCGAGGTTCGGTTCGAGGGTGCGCACGGTCTCGGCGTCTTTTACGACGGCGAAGAGGTTCTCGACGCCGCGGCCGGTGTATTCGACGTCGGCACCGGGGAGGATTTCGGACAGGTCGTCGTCGGTGGGGTGTGGTGGATCGGAGGGGAAGTCCAGCTCGACCCAGCCGTTTTCGGCTTTGGCCCGCAGTTCACCGCTTTTGGTGACGTAGGTCTGTTCACCGCCGAGAACGTGCGTGACGGCGAGGGTGGCGTGCCCGCAGAGCGCGACCTCGACGGCGGGGGTGAACCACCGGAGCGGCTTCGGACCTTCGCTGCCGGTGACGACGAAGGCGGTCTCGGCGTGCTTCATCTCGGCGGCGACGGCTTGCATCCAGGTCGCGTCGGCGGGTTCGTCCAGCAGGACCACCCCGGCGGAGTTCCCGGCGAAGGCGCGATCGGTGAAGGCGTCGACGATGAAGAAGCGCATGCCACCAATGTAGCCGGGACTTCGGTTGCCGATCTTGGACCGGGGAGATTCCCGGGATGTCCCCTAGGAAGTCTCCCCGATGGTCGGCCGCACGATCTTTTCGCCGTCCGGACCCCGTTCGGGTTTGAGGTCGAAGACATCTTCGTCGACGGCGTACTTGTTTTTGTGCTCTTTGTCGTCTTCCTGCTTTTTGCCGGCCCCGACGGGCCCGGCGGCGGCATGGGCACCGGCCTTCCCCTTGGCCGCGGCGGCCGCGGTGGCACCGCGTTCGAGCCGTTCGCCGGTTTTGCTGCCGCTCTTGCCGCCTTCACTTTCCTTGGGGACGGCGGTCCCGGCGCTCCCTGCACTCCCGGAAACTCGCGCCCCGGCGAACCCGGCCCCGGCCCGCCCGGAGCCGATGCCCTTGTTCCGGGTGGTGTCCCCACCACCGGAGGTACCGCCGGCGGTGGTCCCGGGCACGGCAAGCCCATCGGGCGTCATCCGGCCGAAGCCACCGGCGGCGGGGGTGGCGCGGAGGTTGGAGCCGGAGTTGAAGGTGCCGGTACCGCTGTTGGTGCCGGGCGGAACATAGGAGGGCGGTGTGGTGCCGGGCGGGTTGAGGCCCGGTGCTGGGCCTCCGGGTCCTCCCGGTCCTCCAGGTCCCCCGGGTCCTCCGGGTACGTGGCTGCCGCCGGTGCCGCCGGGCCCGCCGATGGCGGGGGTACCGCTGAAGCCACTGCTGCCGGTGCCGTGGAAACCACTGGCCGAGGTGGAATCCCCCTGCCCAAGCTGCGGCGGCGGGGTGTAGGTGGGCTGGGTGCTGGCGGTCTCGTGGTAGGTGGAGTCGAGGTTTTGGAGAACCTGAACGGCCTGCTGATGAGCGGCATCAGCCTGCTGCTGCTTGGCCTGGATGCCGACCATGGTCGTGTTCATCCCGATGAGGTTGCCGGATTCGTACTGCTGCCGAGCCTTGTCCATCTCGGCTTGCTGGTCGAAGCCGGTGGGCTCGGGCATGTTCGTCTTGGCGTAGTGAGCCGCCGCCGACTGCTGCGAGTAGTGGTTGGAGACCAGCTGCATGGCGTTGCCGGTTTGCTCGGTGTGTCCGGCGGTGCTCTGGAAGAAAGAGTTCGCCTGCTCGGCCGCGGGGCCCTGCCAGGAGCCACCGGCCGCCGTCGCTGCGTCACGGAACTGGTTGGAGGCGTCAGCCAGCCAGTTGCCGTAGACATTCGCCACGCGGCTCCGGTTGTTGATGCTCTCGATGTCCAGGTCTTTGTGCACCATGTCGTACAGGACTTCGTGCGGGCTGCTCGCGTAGTTCTCGCCGGGTGCCGGCGAGTCGCCGCGCAGGCTCTGGCCCTCCTGCAGAAGCTTTCCCTGCGCGATCGAATAATTCGACGCGGCTTTCTGTGAGAGCTGCTGACCTTCGGCGTTGCCGTGGAGCTTTTGTGCGGTTTCCGCGTAGTAGTCACCCTCGGACTGGCGATGCTGCGCCCGGTGTGGCTGACTCATGGCTGGACTCCGTCTCAGTTCTTCGGCAGTAGTGGCTCGACTTTCGCAGCTACGTCTTCAACCAGCTGGCAGGCCCTCGCGGTATCCGAGCCCGAGGCAAGCAGGACAAAGGCACGAGAGTTGGGTTTTACTTCCAACCACACATCGCACTGCCCTTTTGCGTTTAGCGGCTCACGTTCCATGACCGCGGGTCGCCCGTTGACGTTTCCTTCACTCGCCTGGCTGGGATTGCCGACGTTTTCCTTGTACCCTCGTCCAGGGTTCAAGGAGAGACCTACATCCACGCCGGGTGTGTTACCCGACGCCGGCTTGGTGGTTCGGCAACCCTGTTTCGGATTTGCGACCAGTGGCTCGGCCTTGGGATAGCCCTGACCGGCGAGCGCTTGGTTGAGGATCGAGCAAGAACTGACGCCCGAGAACGGGTTGTCAGGGTCGGTGGTCGCACTATCCGTGCTGGGAGCGGTCGATCCGGGCGCCTGCGAACTGGGGGTTGCCTGGCCACCGACCTGACTGGTGCAGGCGGTCAAGGTCAATGTCAGCGCGACTGTTACGACCGCGGCGCGTCGGGCGGTCACTGCTCTTGCAGTCCCTTGTCGAACTGGCTGAAAGCCATGCTGTGGGCATCCTCTGTTTCGCGGTAGTTCTTGCGTGCGATCACCATCGCTTCGCGCGCTTGCTGAACCCCGTCGCGCATCCGGATCAAATTGGGGATCAATGATTGCTCGTCCCCGTCGGCGACTTTCACATTGAAAGCGGCGACGGCCTTGGCGTATTCGCTGCCGCCCATCTTCGCCTGGGCTGCCAGCTCCCGAACATCGGCGATCATCCGGTTGTAACCGTCGAGGAAGAAGTCGCAGGCTTTCATGTACGCCTGGAAGCCCTCTTCGTTCACCGCGAACTGACCGCCCTCGGCGAGCGACTTCAGGTGGTGGCCGCCCTCGCTTACGCGCTGTGCTGCTTCCGAGTCCGCCGGTCCTTCGAGCAGGCCCGACAGGAAGTTCGACCCGGCGTCGCCGGCCGCGGGGGGTGGCGTGAACGATCCCGGTGCGCCGAACTGTGAACCGCCCATGACGCCCTCCCCGTCGTCCCGGGACCACCCTGCGTGGTCCCTTCGCACTGTACTAGTGACGAACCGGGGGCGTCAGTGGTTCCTGCCACGCTCGTGGAGCCAGCTCCGCAGGTGAGAACCATCCGAAGGGGTGAATCGCACGCGGGTCTCGTTGCCCGGAAGCGGCTCGGTGAACATCAAAAACCGACCGCCGTCGTTGTCGATGAACGTGGCTGCGCCGATCGGGTGAAGTGCACCCTGGCCCTGGCGAGCGGACAGCTCGACGGTGCCGTAGCGGTGCAGTGGCCACGACGAGAACTCCGCGGCCGCGGCGGCGTCCTCGCGGGTGCCCGGGGAGACGAACGTCAACTCCGCCAGCGGCACCGGCGGGTAGGTCGGCAGCATGCCGACCACCAGGTCGACCAGCCGGTCCGGCCGGGTCTGCGCGAACAGGATCTCCTCGCCCGCCAGCTCCGAGAACACGCCGAGGCCGTGGCCGATGGTGGCTCGGTAGAACACCTGGCGGCCATCCGCCACTTCCGCCGCTCGGACGATGATCAACACGTCCGGCTGGGTCCACGCGCGGAGCGTCTGCTCCACCTCGATGTCCAGCTTCTCCGGGCCCGCCAGCCCCCGCGCTCGCATCGAGTCCCAGGCGGCCGACAAGATGCGGTTGTGCTCCTCCAGCGTGTGGCCCGGGCTGCGGATCTCGAACGGGTGCCAGTGCGCCGGGAGGCCCGTGCGCCGGATTGCGGCGGTGACCTCCGTGAAGCCCAGCGAGAATTCCTCCGGCACGTCCCGAGCGTAGCGGAACCGCTCAGATGTCGAGCTGCCTCACGCCCGTCTCGGGCAATGCCACCCAGCCGGCCGTCGCCCGTCCGCGTAACCGGACGATTTCGTGTGGCTGTAAGCCGATTGCCACTCCGAAGGCCTCCACGTCCGGGAAGCCGCCCTGCTGACGGCGCAGCTCCAGGGTCGTCGCCACCCGGGACGGCGACAGGCCCGGCAGCGTTGCCAGCGCCTCCGCCGAAGCCGCGTTGACATCCACCATTGCCACCGGTGGAACAGGCGGAGGCGCCAAAGCAGCCGAAACAGCCGGGACATAGGCCTCGATCATGTCGTTCTGCCGCAGATCCCGCGTCTCCAGCCCGACCGTGAACACCCGCGATCCCGCCGAAGAACGCACCGCGATCCCGTCCCGCGCCAGGGAAAGCACCGGCAGCTCCGCCGCGATGACCGTGCTGCGTTCGTTGAACGTCGTCCCGATCGGGCGCAGCACCCGCGTGCGCATCCCCACCGTGAACGCCGCGCCCTGCCCCTTCGGCACCTCGACCGCCGCCACCACCGAGCCGTTGCCGAGGTCGGTGACGCCGTGCACCACCGCCGTCCCGTCGCGCTGCTCCACGAAATCCGCCGTGGGGAACGCCGTCAGCGTGTCTCCGGGCAACGGCGGCACGTCGCACTGGAAGCCCAGCAACACCGTCCCGGCCTGGCCCGTCGGCAAGTCCTCGAGCGGCCCGGCCGGCCCGAACAACCCGAGCACCCGCATCGGCTCGCCGAGTGGATGCCCGCCGCGCGCCAAGGAACACAGCGCTCCGGATCGCAGGACGCCGTCCCGGACGTGGACCTGTGCGTGGAAGCCCGTCAGCTGGTCGAAACCCGGTGCCACCACCGATGCGGCACCCTCCGGACGGCTCAGGTCCGGGCCGGTGGCGTCGTCGGTATACAGCTCCAGCGCGTCGCCGTTGCCGAGGTCGCGCCGTCCGACGGCGACGAACACGTCCTTCAGGTACCCGGCGTCCGTCACCGGCTCGACCTCGCTGGAGAAGAACTTCTTCCGCACCACGATCCCCAGGCGCAGGTTGTCCGCCAGCACGCGATCGCCCCGGAGCAGCCGCGCGCGGGCGCCGCGGACCGCGCGCCCCCTGCTCACCTGCCCGCCGGGCAGCTCCCCGAGGCCGGGAACGGTGACCGAGTCGTGGATCGCCTTGCCGAACTCGATCAGCCCGACCCTGGTCTCGGTCACGACGTGGCGGCCAGCGTGACGCTGATCGACTGGTCGGCGTTGACCCGCTCCGACTCGACGCGCAGACCGGCCTGAGCCGCCCGGTCCTTCAGCCGCGCGAGCACCGCTCGCTGCACTTCGGCCGCGTACGCCTCGTCGACCGACAGCACCAGCCGCGAAGCTTCCGCGGGCACCAGGCCCGGCCCGTCGACGTGCGCCACCTGGACGCCCTCGGGGCCGTAGCCGAACGTGATCCGCCGCCCTTCCCAAGCGGCGACGACGGACGTGCCGTCGTCGGTGACCTGGGCCCGCAGCCCGATGAGCGCGCGGCCCAGCAGATCGCGGTGGCGCATCCGGGTCCGCACGGTGACGACTCCCGGCCGGGCCTGCGTGTGCGCGGCGATCGTGGCGGCGTCGAGCTGGGCCAGTGCCTCACTGCGCAGCTTGAGCGTGACACTCATCGGCGATCCCCTTCGAGCAGCGCTTCGAGTACTTCGGTGGTGGCGAACCCGTTCAGCTCGATCGCGCCGCCGGGGGCGATCGTCAGTTCCAGGCGGTTCGGGGTGGTGAAGATCGACTCGTCGTAGCGGTCGGTCAGGAAGTGGAACCGCTGGTTCGCCGAGCCGACCCACGGCCGTGACGGCTCCGGCCGGTCGGCCAGGAACGGCCCGTCCACCAGCAGATCCGTCGAGTCCAGGAGCTTCGACGGCGGCAGCTCCTCCAAGACGTGCCCGGTGAAGGTCATCACCGAGAGGCCCGCCGAGCGCACCGCCGCGGCGAACTCACCCAGCGGCGAAGGTTGGTCGAACGGCTCGCCGCCGAGCAGGGTGACGCCTTCGATGCCCTCGACAGCCAGCACCCGGGTGACCAAGTCCTGCCACGACAGGGAAAACCCGCCGCGGGTCGTCCACGTCTGCGGGTTGAAGCACCCCGGGCAGCGCACCGAACACCCCTGCGTCCACACGGCACACCGGACTCCGGGACCCTCGGCGGCGGTGGTGCCGACGATCCGGTGCAGGTTCAGGAGTTCCATTGCGACTGCTGCTGCGTAGCCGGGTTTTCCACGGACGTGCGCCGGTAGTCCTCGGTGAACTCCGACGTCACGGTCTCCGCGCCGAGCAGGTCCTCCAGCAGCGGGATGTAGTCGAGGCACTTCGAGCCGGTCACGCCGTGCGTCTCGGCGCTGATCGAGCCGTCCTTGCCGATGGTCACGGTCACGCGGTGCGTCATACGTCGATCGTCCTCCCACTCGGTGACGGCGACGGCGACGGCGGTGCGACGAACTCGGGAACCTCGACGTCGCCGGTGGTGTCCGTGGCGGCGACCGCGCGGGTCTCCGCCCAGTTCCGGATGGCCAGGATCTCGTCGGCCTGGGTGACCGACAGCGGCACGGTCGACCGCACCGCCCGCACGAGGTCCTCCCGGCGCAGCGGGCGCTTCTCGGCGAACGCGTCGACCAGGCCGGACAGCACGGCCTGCTCGATCTCGGCGCCGCTGTAACCCGCGCTGATGCCGGCGAGTTCGGCGAACAGCGCGTCGTCCAGCCGCAGTTCGCTGCCCACGAACGGATCGGTGACGCGCTTGCCGAGGTGGATCCGCCAGATCGTGGCGCGCTCGGGCGCCGAGGGCAGGTCGACGAAGAAGATCTCGTCGAACCGGCCCTTGCGCAGGAACTCCGGCGGCAGCGAGCCGACCTGGTTCGCCGTGGCCATCACGAACACCGGCGCCGACTTCTCCTGCATCCAGGACAGGAACGTGCCGAACACGCGCCGCGCGGTGCCGCCGTCACCCCCGCCGCCGGCGCCCGCGAGCCCCTTTTCGATCTCGTCGACCCACAGCACGCACGGCGCGATGCCTTCCGCGGTGCGGATGACCGTGCGGATGTTCTTCTCGCTCGATCCCACCAGCCCGGCGAAGACGCGCCCGAGGTCCAGCCGCAGCAGCGGCAGCCGCCACATGTTCGCGACGCACACCGCGGACAGGCTCTTGCCGCAGCCGGGGACGCCGGTGAGCAGCAGGCCCTTCGGCGCCGCGAGGTTGTACGCCGCCGCGGCGGGCGTCCAGGTCCCGGTGCGCTTGGTCAGCCACCGCTTCAGCCGGTCGAGGCCGCCGACGGCGTCGAAGCCCGTCTCCGCCGGCACGATGTCGAGCATCCCGGACCGGCGCACGGCCTGGCGCTTCTCGGCGAGGATCAGCTCGAGGTCGCTCGGATCGAGCCCGCCGCCTTCGACGAGCGCCCTGGCGAACGCGTTCTCCGCCTCCGGCAGCGTCAGTCCACGCGCGGCGGCGACGATCACGTCCCGGTCGTCGCGGTCGATGCTGATCCGGACGTTCTGCCGGTGCGCGGCGACCATGCCGTCCAGCAGCTCGCCGATCTGGCGCTGGTCGGGCAGCGGGAAGTCGACGACGGTCGCGTCGTGCTCCAGTTCCGGTGGCACGGGCAGCGACGGCGACACGAGGATCACGCTCAGCGGCACCGGCCGGGTCTTGAACACCGCGGCGAGTTCACGCAGCCGGCGGACGACCTCGGGATCGGGCCGGTGCCCGCCCTCCGAAACCAGGGACGGGTGCAGGTCGAGGAAGACGAACACGGCGGGCTCGCCCCAGCCGTGGACACGTTCCAAAGCGGCCGACGCGGCACGGGTTTCGGTGATCGGTGGGCCGCCCGCCGGGGCCAGCCCGGTGGTGGACGACCACACGTGGACGCGCCGCGGCGTGCGCAGCCGGGTGCCGTCCTCGGCGACCGCGCGGATCTCCCGCAGCACCCGCTGCTCTTCGTGCGTTTCGACGACCAGCAGCGGGTAACGCGCCTGCAGCAACTGGGTCAGCTCGTCGCGAAACCCGGCCATCGATCGCCCCCTCGAAGTCCGCCCGGACCTTACCAGCGCGCCGGTCACGGCGACGGGACGACGAATTTCCCGCCGGGCGGAAACCTTTCCGGGAGCAGCGGCAACTGGGGGGCAGAACCGAAGACGTCAAGGAGCTGCGATGAGGAAGACCGAGCCCGCCAGTGGCCGGCGAATGCACCGGGGCCAGGGCACCGCGCCGCGGAGACGCCGGCTCTGGACGGTGATCGCCGTCGCCTCGGGGATAGCGGCGCTTGCCGGTCCCTATCTGTACTTCTCGCGGGACGGCTCGGAGGCAGTGGCGGTGGACACCGCCGCCTATTACCAGCTCGTGTCCGTGCGCAGCGGCAACGCGCTGGACGTGGCCGGGGCGGACCACGCCGACGGCGTCCGGATCCAGGAGGAGAAGCGCGCCACCGGTGCCGCGAGCCAGCAGTGGCAGGTGCGGCCGGTCGACGGCGGTTACCACCAGCTGGTCAACCACAACAGCGGGAAGGTGCTGGGGGTCCGGAAAGCCGACGTCGAACAGCAGTCGGACACCGGCGCCGCCGACCAGCAGTGGAAGCTCACCGACGTCGGCAGCGGGGCGGTGAAGATCGTTTCGCGCGGTAGCGGCCTGGTCCTCGGCGTCGACAACGGCACCGACGGCGCGATCGTCCCGTCCGCCGACCGCGGCGGCACCGACCAGCAGTGGAAGCTGGCGAAGACGGAAACCGCCGCCAAGCCCTCGGCGCCCACGCGGCCCGTCGCGTCCGGGCCGTCCTCGAGCGCATCCGCCCCACCACCCGCGACGGCGGCCGGTTCGGGCCGTTACGCCTGGCGGAACGTCCGGATCGCGGGCGGTGGCTTCGTCACCGGCTTCGTCTTCAACCCCGGACGCAAGGGCCTGCTGTACGCGCGTACCGACGTGGGTGGCGCGTACCGCTGGGACGGTGGCGCCGGCCAATGGGTCCCGTTGACGGACTGGGCGGCGGACTGGAACCTGTACGGCATCGAAAGCGTGGCGACCGACCCGGTCGACCCCAACCGGCTGTACCTCGCGACCGGCACCTACACCAACGACTGGGCGGGCAACGGCGCGATCCTGCGCTCCACGGACCAGGGCCGGACGTTCCAGCGCACCGACCTGCCGTTCAAACTGGGCGGCAACGAGGACGGCCGGTCCATGGGCGAGCGGCTCGCGATCGACCCTGCCGACCACCGGACGCTGTACCTGGGCACCCGCAAGAACGGGCTGTGGCGCAGCACCGACTACGGCGCGACCTGGAACCAGGTGCCGGGTTTCCCGGTGACCGACGGCGCGAGCAGCGGAGTCGGGCTCTCCTTCGTCACGTTCGGCCCGGCCGGCAGCAGGACGATCTACGTGGGTGCCGCCGACCGGTCCACCTCGCTGTACCGCTCCACCGACGGCGGTGCCACCTGGAAGGCCCTCGGCGCCACCTCCGTCCGTGACGCCTCCGCCGCACCGTACGTCGGCACCGGCATCGGTCACTGGATGGGCGCGCTGGCCCTCGACCCGTTCGACTCGGGGCACGTCCTGTACGGCACCGGATCGGGGCTGTGGGCGAGCAACGACGTGACCGCAGCGGACCGTGGCGGCGCCACGCACTGGACGGTTCCCGTCAAGGGGCTCGAGGAGACCGCGGTCCTCGGCCTGGTCGCGCCGCCCGGTGGCAAGCTGATCAGCGCACTGGGTGACATCGGCGGGTTCCGTCACGACGACCTCGACGAGGTGCCGGCCGCGGCCTCGTCCGGACCGCGCTTCAGCAACACCACCGGCATCGACTTCGCGCAGGCCAAGCCGAACATCGTCGTCCGCGTCGGCTACAGCGAACAGGCACGGGGTGCCTGCTCCGCGGACGGTGGTGTCACCTGGCGGCCGTTCGCCGGGTCCCCGGTGAGCGGCGCGGGCGGCGGCACCGTGGCGATCTCGGCCGACGGCGCCACCGTGGTGTGGACCGCGGCGGGGCAGGTGCCCGCGGTCTCCACCGACCGGGGCGCGACCTGGACGGCGTCCGCCGGTCTGCCCAAGGGCACGGCCGTGGTGGCCGACCGGGTCGCGGCCGGCACCTTCTACGCGCTCGGTGGTGGCACCTTGTTCGCCAGCACGGACGGCGGCCGGAGCTTCACCGCCCGGGCCACGGGCCTGGCCGGCGAGCGGCTCAGCGCGGCTCCGGCCGCCGCCGGGGACCTGTGGCTCACCGGCGGCGGCGGGCTCTGGCACTCCACCGACGGCGGCGCGGGCTTCCGCAAGCTGGGCGGCGTCCAGTCGGCGGGCGCGGTCGGTTTCGGCAAGGCCGCTCCGGGTGCCCGTTACCCGGCCCTTTACCTCGGCGGCACGGTGAACGGCGGCGCGGGGATCTTCCGCTCCACCGACGGCGGCACCGCCTGGGTGCGGATCAACGACGACCAGCACCAGTACGGCGGGGGCGGGGTCATCACCGGCGACCCCGATGTCTACGGCCGGGTCTACCTGGGCTCCGGGGCGGCCCGTGGTGTGCTGTACGGCGAGCTTTCCTGAGGACGAGCACAGGCACCTGGGTAGGAAGAGAGCAGACGGGACACATGCTCCTCGATGACACGTCGGCGGAGTTCCACGAGTTCTTCGAACGGCACTACGCCGGGTTGGCCAGGTTCTCGTTCCTGCTGACCGGCGAGCCGGATGCCGCCGACGACCTCGCCGCCGACGCCCTGGTCGCCCTGTGGCAGCGCTGGGACCGGCTGCGCGGGGCCGACCACCCCCTGGCCTACGCCCGGGGGGTGGTCGCGAACCTGGCGCGGGAACGGGTCCGCGGCGCGACGCGCGAGCGCCGCCGGATCGCCCTGTTCTGGTCGCCGGGTTCGCAGCCGGAACGGAGTCCCGACGTGGCCGCCGTGGTGGACGTGCGGGCGGCGTTGGACCGGTTGCCCTTCGGGAAGCGGGCCTGCGTCATCCTCAGGCACGCCTTCGACCTGTCGGAAAAGGACACCGCCCGGGCGCTGGGCATCTCGGTCGGTGCGGTGAAGAGCCAGACCTCGAAGGGACTGGCCGAGCTGGAACGCCTGCTCGGTGGGCGAGCGGCCGGGGACCTGGCGGCGGAGAGGAGGAGCCGGTGAACGACGAGATCGGCAGGCGGCTGCGCGAGGCCGCCGAAGCACACCAGCCCGACCACGACCGGATGCTGGCCAGGGTGCACCGGGGGATGGCGGCCACCCCGGCCCGCCACCGGGTACCGAAGTTCGCGCGGTCCTGGCCCAAAGTGGTGCTCGCCGGCTCCGCCGCGGCCGGCATCCTGGCCGTCGCCGGGCTCGCCGTCGCCGGGGTCCTCCCGGTGGCGCCGGCCCGGCCGGACGGCGCGACCACGCTCACCGTCCCGACCCCGGGTGCAACGCCCAGCGTCACGCCCTCCTCGCCGTCCAGCGGCGGTGCGGCCCCACCGCCGCCATCGGGGCATCCGGAGCGGACGACCACGCCGCGGCCGTCGTCGACCGGGGCGAACCCGGCCGCACCCGCCGGTAACCGCGTCTCGGACGGGCCGTTGTCGGCGCAGGGATCCGTCGATCCGCACAGCACCGTCTTCTGGGCGCAGAGCACCCTCACCCTCGACATCGCCCAGCCGCTGACCGCGCTCACCGTGGAGGTGCGCATCGCGCAGAACGGCGGGGTGCAGAGCACCGGCCAGTGGCAGACCGGGCCCGGCGACGACTTCACCGTCACCGTGCAGGAGCGCGACGGCGCCGTCGTCTACCGCTGGGAGCTCAAGCCGGGCAGAACCGTGCCGGCCAGCCAGTCCGTCTTCGCGGTCCAGTACAACCACGTCGCAGGCGCGCGCGACGCCGATCCCGACGGCTACGACGTGCGAGCCACGTCCGGCGACGGCACGCACGCGGTCCAAGGCCGCTTCACCCGGGGGAAATGAGCGGTCGCCACGAGCGGGTTCACTTCCTAGACTCGGGGCGTCCGACGAAGACGTCCTAGGAGTCACCATGCCTGACGTGCCCGTCCTGCCGAGCTACGCCTCGGGGACCTCGGAGGTCCCGCTGCTCGGGGACACCATCGGCGGCAACTTCGACCGGACGGTGGCCGCGTTCGGGGACCGGGACGCGCTGGTGGACCGGGCCGCCGGCCGGCGGTGGACCTACCGGGAGCTGGCCGCCGAGGTGACCGCGCTGGCGCTGGGGCTGGTCGCGCAGGGCATCGGCAAGGGCGACCGGGTCGGGATCTGGTCGCCGAACCGGGCGGAGTGGACGTTCCTCCAGTACGCGACGGCGAAGATCGGCGCCGTCCTGGTCAACATCAACCCGGCCTACCGCGCGCACGAGCTGGAGTACGTCCTCAACCAGGCCGGGATCCGGCTGCTGGTCGCCTCGGACAAGTTCAAGACGTCCGACTACCCCGCGATGGCCGACGAAGTGCGCGAAAAGTGCGCGGCGCTGGAGCAGGTCGTGATCCTGGGCGGCGAGGGCTGGCAGGCGCTGGTGGAGGCGGGCCGCGGTGGTGACCCGGCGCAGCTGGCGCACCTGCAGGCCGGGTTGTCGGCCGACGACCCGATCAACATCCAGTACACGTCCGGGACCACCGGCTTCCCCAAGGGCGCCACGCTGTCCCACCACAACATCCTCAACAACGGCTACTTCGTCGGCGAGCTGTGCGGCTACACCGAGCGGGACAGGGTGTGCATTCCCGTGCCCTTCTACCACTGCTTCGGCATGGTGATGGGCAACCTGGCGTGCACCAGCCACGGCGCCTGCATGGTGATCCCGGCGCCGGCGTTCGACCCGGGAGCGACGCTCGAAGCGGTCGCCGCCGAGCGGTGCACGTCGCTCTACGGCGTGCCGACGATGTTCATCGCCGAGCTCAACCACCCGGGCTTCGGCGAGTTCGACCTGTCGTCGCTGCGCACCGGGATCATGGCGGGCTCGCCCTGCCCGGTGGAGGTGATGAAGCAGGTCATCGACCGGATGGGGATGGCCGAGGTGTCCATCTGCTACGGCATGACCGAGACGTCCCCGGTGTCCACGCAGACCCGTGCCGGCGACTCCGTCGAGCGTCGCGTGTCGACGGTCGGACGGGTCGGGCCGCACCTGGAGGTCAAGGTCGTCGACCCCGAAACCGGCCTGACCGTCCCGCGCGGCGAGCCCGGGGAGCTGTGCACGCGCGGGTATTCGGTGATGCTCGGGTACTGGGAACAGCCGGACAAGACGGCCGAGGCGATCGACGCGGCCCGCTGGATGCACACCGGCGACCTGGCGGTGATGGACGACGACGGCTACGTCAACATCACCGGCCGCATCAAGGACATGGTCATCCGCGGCGGTGAGAACCTGTACCCGCGCGAAATCGAGGAGTTCCTGTACACGCACCCGGACATCCTCGACGCGCAGGTGATCGGCGTCCCGGACGAGAAGTACGGCGAAGAGCTGATGGCCTGGGTCCGGATGCGCGAGGGCGCTTCGCCGTTGACCGCGGAGGAGGTCCGCGAGTTCTGCAGCGGCAAGCTGGCCCACTACAAGATCCCGCGGTACGTCCACGTCGTCGACGAGTTCCCGATGACGGTGACCGGCAAGGTCCGCAAGGTCGAGATGCGTGCGCAGTCGATCAGCCTGCTCGGCCTGGAGCAGGCGGCCGCCACGAAACACGCCTAAACCGATCGGGGCGGCCGGGCGTTGATCCTTCGCGATTCCGCGAAGGGAGGCGACTGATGATCATCTTCATTTGGGAGTGGTGACCGGCTGAACGCCCGTGCGGGGGGCACGCCTGCGAAGGGAGGCGACTGATGATCATCTTCGGCTGGGAGTGGTGAGCGGCTGAATGCGGGGCACCTTCACGAGGGTGCCCCGCACGCGCCTCAGCCCACCGCCGCGGCGGCCTCCGCGATCGCCTTCGCGTCCTCTTCGCCGAAGGTTTCCTCCAGCTGCTCCGGCGAGTAGTCGACGTCGATCTGCTCCACCGGCATCCCGCGTGCCGACTCGATCGCGCCCAGCCTCCGCTGCGCCCGGTCGGCCGCGTACTGGACGATCTCCTGCGGGTCGTTGTCGAACGGCAGTTCCTCGAACTGGTCCTGCACCCACTGGATCATGTTGAGCGCGTGCGGCAGCAGCTCGCCCATCCGCTGCTGCACCGCGTCCCACAGGGAGTCGTCCGCGGCGACGTGGCGCCGGCAGGTGAACGTGCCCCACGCCATGTGGCGGCGCTCGTCGTCGCCGATGCGGCGGACCAGTTCCTGCATGCCCGGCAGGATGTCGTGCTGGGTGCAGATCAGCTGCCACGAGTAGTAACCCGTCAGCGCGAGGCTGCCCTCGATGACGTGGTTGTACGTGACGCTCGCGCGGATCTGGTTGAGCGGGCTGGGATCGTCCTCCAGCGCGCGCAGCGACTGCGGCAGCTCCTCGTAGAACAGCTTGCGGTAGTGCGGGTTCTCCGCGACGTACGGGTGGAGGTCGCCGGTCAGCCCGACGGCGTCCATCCAGCGCCGGAACACCTCCGTGTGCTTGGCTTCCTCGAAGCAGAACTGCGTCAGGTACATCTCGTCGCCGAACCGGCCGGTCGCCGACATCGCCCGCATGAACGGCTGGATGTCCTCGGTGACGGCTTCTTCGCCGGCGATGAACTGCGCGACGAGGTACGTCGTGCTCCGCTGCTGTTCCGGGTTGAGCGTGTCCCAGCCTTCGCGTTCGCGGCTGAAGTCGATGTCCGCCGGGTTCCAGAACTTCTTGTTGCCCTTGACGAACAGCCGCAGCGGGAAGGAATCCCAGTTCAGCCCGCCCTTGCGCAGGGAGGAGAAGCCGGTCCTGAGTTCCGGGAGCGTGTCGGTCATCGTTTCACTCCGATTGAGGATTCAGTGGACGAATTGACGGATGGCGGGGGCCAGTACCGCGGTGACGGCGTCGGCCGCTTCGGTCGCCGAATGCGTGGAGAGCACCAGGTGCGACAGGGAAAGGCGCACGGCGGTCTCCGCGAGCAGGGCTGCGGCTTCGGCGGAGAGCCCGGGTTCGAACTCGCGGTACTGCTCGGCGGCGAGGTCCGCGGCCGCGGTGAGGATCGGCGCGCCCCTGGACGTGAGGAGCGGCAGCAGATCTTCGCCCGCTTCGGTGCCGAGCGCCGCCGCGACCAGGCGGTTCTCCCGCGCGTGCTCGATCGTGTAGACGACGGCGTGGTGGATGCCCGCCAGGAGCCCGTCCGCCGTTTCGAACCGCTGCCGGATCCCGTCGAGGAACTCCGCCGCGGTGCGCAGCGCCACCGCCTGGGTCAGCGCCGCCTTGTTCCCGAACTCGTTGTAGACCGTCTGCCTGCTCACGCCGGCCTTCGCGGCGACGTCGGCCATCCGCAGGCCCGCGTGCCCACGGTCCGGCAGCAGGTCGGCGGCGGCGTCGAGCAGTGCTTCGCGTAGGGACGCCTTCGTCCGCTCGGTGAAGCTGGTCACACTTTCACCTTGACACAGATCGCTCTGCTGTCAAGGCGCTGTACACGATCTGTTCGCACGTAAAACTGTCGGTGGTGGCGGCTACGGTATTGATCGGAATCAATCAGCGGCGCGAAGCGCCTCCGTTGAGGGTGGTGGTGGGGGCATGGATGGAATCACCGTGGGGTTCGACCTCGACATGACCTTGATCGACGCCCGGCCGGGGATGGCCGCGGCGATGAACGCGCTGGGCGTCGAATCCGGCTTGCCGCTGGACGGCGACGCGTTCGCGGCGAACCTCGGGCCGCCGCTCGACGACATCCTGCGCGGCTTCGAGGCACCTGAGGAGCGCATCCCCGGGCTCGTCGACCGGTTCCGCGCGATGTACCCCGAGGTGGTCGTGCCGAGCGCGGTCGCGCTGCCGGGCGCGGTGGAGTCGCTTCGCGCGGTGCGGGCCGCGGGCGGGCGCACGCTGGTCGTCACCGGGAAGTACGGGCCCAACGCGCAGCTGCACGTGGATGCGCTCGGGCTCGACGTCGACGAAGTCATCGGCGAGCTGTGGTCGACGCAGAAGGCCGAAGCGCTGCTGGCCCACGACGCGCGGGTGTATGTCGGAGATCACGCGGGCGACATCCGGGGTGCGCTCGCCGCCGGGGCGATCCCCGTCGGCGTCACCACCGGGCCGTGCGACCGCACGCTCCTGCTGAGCGAAGGAGCGGAGGTGGTGTTCGCCTCGCTGACGGAGTTCCCGGAGTGGTTCGAGCGGACGTTCGCGGGGAGCGTGGTGCCTTAGTTGCTTTTGGCGCGCGCTTCCAGTACCAGCGCGATCAAGCCCAGCAGCAGGCCCAGCGGCGTGATGACACCGGCGGCGACCGAAAGCCAGATCGGCAGGTTCTCCAGGCCGGCGGCGAACATGATGAACACCGCCAGCACGGCGAGCATGCCGAGGGCGAACAAGCCGATGCCGACGCGCATCAGGAACGGTTTGCCGGGAGCGGCCACGCCGGCCTCCTTCGTCGTGCTCTTCATGACGTATGAGGGTATCGGCCGGTATCGACTTCTCCCCAGGGCCTGTGGCGGGATACCCTTTACCCAGCGCGCCCTGGGTACGCCCCGGGCGCGTTCGTCGTGAGCGGACAGCAGAAAGACTGGTGAGGGAAGTGCCGACCGGCAAGGTCAAGTGGTACGACGCGGAGAAGGGGTTCGGCTTCGTCACGCAGGACGGTGGCGCCGACGTCTACATTCGCAAGGCCGCGCTGCCGCAGGGCGTCGAGGGGCTGAAGGCTGGGCAGCGGCTCGAGTTCGGCGTCGCCGACGGCCGCCGTGGGCCGCAGGCGCTCTCCGTCCGGCTGCTCGACCCGCCGCCGTCCGTCGCCGAGGCGCGCCGTCGCCCGGCCGAGGAGCTGCACGGCCTGATCGAGGACATGATCAAGCTGCTCGAGCTGAAGGTGCAGCCGGACCTGCGGCGCAACCGCTACCCGGACCGCAAGCACACCAAGCAGATCGCCGAGATCATGCGTGCGGTCGCCCGGGACATCGATCCCTAAGCCTCCAGCCGGAGACCCCACACGTCGCTGGGCAGCAGGCCCGACTCGCCGGTGTCCGCGTTGAGCACGGCCGTGTACTTCTGCACGTCCACCGCCGAGATGCGGTCGGCGGGCGTCGGCGGCGTGACCGTGTAGGCGTAGCGGTCCAGCGATGTGAACGGGATCGGGTCGCTCTGCTTGAACTCGCCCTGCGGGGTGACGTACTCGTAGACGATCTGCCACGGCGAGTCGGCGACCTCGCCGGGCACGGAGATCTGCACCGGCTTGCCCGGGCGGACCTTCAGCGTCTGGGTCGAGCCCTTCACGCTGCACGGCTCTGCGAGCTTCTTCGCGTAGTCGCACGTGAGCACGGGCGTGGTGTTGATCGTGTGGCCGTCGGCGTAGAAGGTGACCTCGGCCGGGCCGGGTGCCGAGCAGCCGGCCACCGCGAACCCACCGGCCGCAAGCAGGGCCACCACCCGGGAACGTCGCATGCGGCGGAGCCTACCGGCGGGCCCTCGGGTCGCCGGCCAGGCCCTGGGCCGGGAAGCTGCCGGTCGGCTCGGGGCGCAGCGGCCGGTCGCCGCCGAGGCCCGGCACGAGCGAGCCGCCGCGGCGCACGAGGTACGTCTGGGTCAGGCCGACCGCCAGCAGGATCGAGACCACCAGGAAGCCGATCCAGTACGTCGGCGGCAGCAGCAGGCCGATCGCCCCGCCGGAGCACCAGGCGAGCTGCAGCACGGTCTCCGAGCGGCCGAACGCCGAAGCGCGCGACTCCTCGGGCAGGTCCTCCTGGATGACGGCGTCGAGGCTGATCTTGGCCAGCGCGCTGGCCGTCGCGCCGACCAGGCCGACGATCGCGGCCGTGGCCAGGCCGGGCAGGACCGTCGCGACCAGCGCGGCCAGCACGCAGCCAGCCACGCAGCCGACGATCACCTGGTCGGGACTCCCGAAGTGCAGGCGCGAGCCGAGCGCGTTGCCGAGAAAACCGCCGGCCCCCGCCGCGGCGCCGATCACGCCGAGCAGCAGCAGCTGCATGAACGGCGTCTGCCCGCTGCCCTCGGTCTGCGCCTTGACCGCGAACGCGGCGAACATCATGAGGAAGCCGGTGAGCACGCGCACCGAGCCGTTGCCCCACAGCGCGACGACGATGTGGCGCCCCATCGGCTGACGCCGTTTCTTCTCTTTCGGATGAGCCGAAAGAGAAGTCGGCACCTCGCCCTCGGTCGCCTCCACCCAGGCCGGGATCCGCATCGACTGCACGGCGGCGGCCACGCAGATCAGCGCGGTGAACCACAGCGCGCCCGCCGAGCCGGAGATCGCGTTGATGCCGCTGGCCAGCGCGCCGAACACACCCGCGGCGACCAGGCCGAACGTGGTCAGCCGGGCGTTGGTCTTGGAAAGCGTGATCTCCGACGGCAGCACCCGGGGGGTCACCGCGGCCTTGAGCACGGTGAACGACTTCGACAGCACCATCATCCCGAGCGCGGCCGGGTAGAGCAGCCAGTCGTCGAAGTGCAGCGCCATCACCACGGCCATCAGCCCCTGGCCGATCGACGACGCGCACATCGCCAGCCGCCTGCCGCGCTGCAGCTTGTCGAGCGCGGGCCCGATCACCGGCGCGACCAGCGCGAACGGCGCGATCGTGATGAGCAGGTAGAGCGCCACCTTGCCCTTGCTCTCGCCGCTGGTCGCGGCGAAGAAGAGGGTGTTGGCCAGCGCGATCGCCATCGCCGCGTCGCTGGCGTAGTTCAGCATCACGGCGTAGGTCAGCGAGGTGAGGCCGGACTTTTCGGCGCCGTCGGCCTTCGTCGCGCGCTGGAACGCGCCGACGGCCTGGCCGGTCAGCTGACGGCTGCGCATCGCCGCCACCCGCGTGACGGTGATCTTCTTCGGCAGCTTCGGCGTGCCGCCCGGCGTCCGCGGTTCTTCCCGCGGCGGCTGGGGTGCCGGCTCCGGCGGTCGCGGTTCGCCCGCGTAGCCGCCGGTGTCGTAGTGCTCGTACTCGCCGCTGCCGGGGTGGCGTTCGCCGTGGTAGAAGCCGCCGGGGGGTGGCTCGCGGCGCACCGGCTCGGTGCGGTGCGGGTCGTACGGCCGGGCCCCGCGCGGGGGCGGCGGCCGGTGGTTCGGGGCGGCCGCGGTGGGCGCCTCGCCGGCGTTCGGCACGCGGCCGTCGTGGAACCCCGCGCGCGGCGGGACGGGCCGCTGGACGCGGGTCGGTGGTGGCGGGTTGCCGTGCTCGGCGCGCGGCGCGGCGGCGTCCCGCCAGGACTTCGCCTGCGCGGCACCCGGTTCCGGCGTCCAGCGCCGTTTGGACTTCCGGCCGTGCGGCTGACCCGACCGGGTGCCGTCGGAGCCGGAGCGCGAGCCGAAGAGTGCCACGTGTCAATCCTGCCTTACCGGGGGCCGGTTCCGCCTGCTCATCCGTGCTTTCACGCCGGAGCCGGGACGAACCTCACCCGGAACGTGGCCGCCCACTGCTTCCCGGTGAGGAGGAAATCGCCGGTGCCCGGGACGGCGGCGATCCCGTTGAGCACGTCTTCGGCGCCGGTCGCGTTCACCTTCGCACGCAGCTGACCTGCGTCGATCGTCCCGGTGATGCGCCCGGTGGCGGCTTCGATCCGCAGCACGGTGTCGGTGTGCCAAACGTTTGCGTAGACGTCGCCGCCGACGCATTCGAGCTCGTTGAGCTGGTCGCGGCCGACGTCGACGCCGCCGGTGACGGCGAACGTCTTCGGGTCCCGGAAGGTGAGCCGCGAGGAGCCGTTGCTCATCACCAGGCGGCCGTCGGCCTGGTGGCACAGGCCCCAGCCTTCACCCTGGTAGGGGACGCGCCGGAGCTCGGCGAGGGTGGTCGCGTCGCGTTCGATGGCGAAGCCGTCCTGCCAGGTGAGCTGCCACAGCGTCGGCCCGAGGACGGTGACGCCCTCGCCGAACAGCGGCGACGGCAGCGTGGCCGTGGTGCGGGGCGGGCCGCCCGCCGGGCCCGCGGTGAGCGTGGATTTCCCGGCGAGCCCGGTGCTCTCGTACAGCGTGTCACCGGCGAATTCGAGGCCTTCGGTGAAGGCGGCGGGGTCGTGCGGCAGCGTCGAGACGACTTGGACGGTGAGCCGTTCCGGGCCCGGTGCCTGCTCGGGGGCACCGGCGCAGCCGCCGAGGGTGGCGGCCAGCAGCAGCGAGGTGATGATCGGCGTGCGCACGATGAACAGCCTGGCACGGGCGCCGTGGGTGCGTGCGGCACAATTGGCCGCATGACTCTGCTGCTGACCCTGGACGACGGTTCCGTGCAGCGCAAACTCGCCGACGCGGTGGAGTTCGCGCGAGCTGCGGTGCTGGAGAACGCACCCGAGGAGCAGCTCGGCGGGCACGTGGGGGTCACCCGCGAGGACGCGGTCACGGCGAGTCACCTGTTCGAGGCCCAGGTTCCGGGCTACGGCGGCTGGCGCTGGTCGGTGACGGTCGCGCTGGCGGGCGACGACGAGCCGGTGACGATCAGTGAGGTCGTGCTGGTGCCGGGCCCGTCGGCCCTGGTGGCGCCGGCCTGGGTGCCCTGGGAGCGCCGCGTCCGCGCGGGCGACCTCGGAGTGGGCGACATCTTCCCGACGGCGGAGAACGACCCCCGCCTCGTCCCGGCGTACCTGCAGTCGGACGACCCGGCGGTGGAGGAGGCGGCCCACGAGGCCGGCCTGGGCCGGGTCCACGTGCTGTCCCGTTTCGGCCGCACGGAGGCGGCGTCCCGCTGGCACGCGGGCGAGTTCGGCCCCCGCTCCGACATGGCGCGCAGTGCCCCGGACGTGTGCGGGACATGCGGGTTCTTCGTGCCGTTGGCGGGCTCGCTGCGCGGAGTGTTCGGGGTCTGCAGCAACGACATCGCCCCGGCGGACGGCCACGTGGTGGACGTGGAGTACGGGTGCGGAGCGCACTCGGAGGTAGAGGTAGAGGTGACATCCTCGGTCCCGGTGGCCGAGCTGGTGTACGACGACTCCCTGCTGGACTACGCCCCGGCCCTGTCAGGGGTGGTCGAGACGGCGGCGGCCGAGCCGGAGACGGGACTGGCGGAGTCGGACGTGTCGCCGGCCGAGGTGGAGCCGGAGGCAGCAGTGGAGCCGGAGCAGGCCCCGGCGGCGGCAGTGGCGGCTGATTCCGCTGCTGAGCTGGCGGAGATTTCGGCGGTGGCTGATTCGGCTGATTCGGCTGCTGCGGTGGCCGAGCCGGTGGCCGCGGAGGTGCCGGAGCCGGCGGCTTCGGAGCTGGCCGATTCGGTTCCGCCGGCGGCCGAGCCGGTCGCTGTGGAGCCGGAGGCGGCAGCCTCGGTGGCGGCTGATGAGGTCGCTGAGCCGGGTGAAGTGGTGGAGGCGCCTGAGCCGGCGACCTCCGAAGTGGCCGAGCCGGCTGGTCAGCAGGTTGAGGCGCTCGCCAGTGGAGCAGCCGAGCCGGCGGCGACCGGTGAAGTTGTCGAGCCGGTCGCAGCGCCGGAAGGGGCCGAGCCGATTGCGGCGGCGGCCGACGGGGTTGCCGAGCCAGTCGAGGCGTCGGTCGCTGCGGAGGCGGAACCCGTAGCGCCGGAGGCTGCCGACGAGATCGCCGAGCCGGTGGTGTCCGAGGTGCCGGAGCCCGCGGAAGCCGAGCCGACGCAGGCCGAGGTGACCGACGCAACCGAGCTTCCGGCCCCCGAGCCCCGCGAAGCGACGACCGAACCCGAGGCGGCCGGGATCCCGGTCGCGGCGGAGTCGGATGCGGCAGAAGTGGATCCCGTCCCGGCGGAGGTGGCCGATCTTGTCGCCGAGCCTCGTCCGACCGGTGGCGAAGCACCGTCCCCGGCCGAAGCCGCGCAGCCGGCCCCGATCGAGGCGACCGAGGCCGGTGAAGCCGAGTCGGCACAGGCTGAGGTGACCGGGGTTGCTGAGACCGTGCCGCAGGATGCGGAGCCCGTGGAAGCCGAGCCGGTTCAGGCTGAGGTGACCGAGGCTGTTGAGACCGTGCCGCAGGATGCGGAGCCCGCCGAGGCGGAGCCGGCCCACGCCGAGGTGACCGGGGTTGCTGAGGTCGAGCCGCAGGACGCGGTGGTGCCGGAGCCTGCTGAGGCGGAGCCGGCCCAGGCCGAGGTGACCGGGGTTGCTGAGGTCGAGCCGCAGGATGCGGAGCCTGCCCAAGCCGATGCAGTCGCCGCTCCGGATCCTGGTGGGTCGGAGGCGGGTGAGGTTCCGCGGGCCGCTCTCACCGGCGATGTCGTGACCGAAGCCGCCGCTGATGAAGCGCAAGCCCAGGTCGACGACGCTCCCGAACGGTGACCCACGACATCCCTGAGCCCGGGGATCCCTTCGGGACCGCGCGGCTCCGTGAGGCCACCCTGCGCTCCTGGCGGGACTCGCCCACCCGGCTCACCGAGGACACCAACGTCGAACGGGACCTCCGGGTCGGCGCCTACCGGGATCGGCTCTTCGTCGAGCTCGCGCAGAACGCCGCCGATGCCGCCATGGCCGGGGGAAAGCCCGGGCGGGTTCGGGTGTCCCTTGTGGACTCCGAACTCCGGTTCGCCAACACCGGCGCGCCGCTCGACGCCCGGGGTGTTGCCTCGCTCGCCTCGCTGCGCGCCTCCGGCAAGACCGGTGCCACCGTCGGGCGCTTCGGGGTCGGGTTCGCCGCCGTGCGGACCGTCTCCGACGAACCTCGCGTCGTCTCCGTCACCGGTGGGGTCGCCTTCTCCGCCGAGCGCACCCGGCAAGCCGCCGGGACCGACGGGGACGTTCCCGTCCTGCGGCTTCCCTGGCCCGTGCCCGCCGACGTGCCGCCCGGCTTCGACACCGAAGTGCGGCTGCCGCTGCGCGACGGCGTCGACGGGCGTGCCCTCCTCGGCGAACTCGCCCAGGACGTCGCCGATCTGCTGCTGGCCCTGCCCTGGCTGGGGGAATTCGACGTCGATGGTCGCGTTTGGACACGCGAGGCCGACGGTGACGTCGTCGACATCCGCGGCCCGGAACGGGAAACGCGCTGGCTGACCCACCGCGGTGACGTCGTCTGGGCCGTCCCGGTCGGCGCCGATGGTGCGCCGCGGCCGCTCGGCGAGGACGTGCTGCACGCCCCGACCCCGACCGACGACGGGCTGTCGCTGCCCGCCCGGCTGCTCGCCGCCGTTCCGGTCGAACCGTCGCGACGCCGCGCGCAGCCCGGGCCCGAGCTGGCGGAAGCGCTTGAGGCGGCCGCGAAAGAGTACGTCGAACTCGTCCGGCTGCTGCCGCCCGAACACCGGTTCGCGCTCGTTCCGGTGCCCGGATTCCCGAAGTCCACTGTAGACGCGAAACTGCGCGACGAGGTCTTGGAAGTCCTCAGTGGACAGACTTGGCTGTCCACTGAGGATGGTGTCGAGGTATCCGGACGGCAAGCCCGGGTGCTCGACGTCGACGTTCCCGGCTTGTGCGCGCTCTTCGCCGAGCTCGTCCCCGGCTTGCTCGAAGGTCCCGCGCAGGTACTCAAAGCCGTTGCGGTGCAGGTGATCGGCATCGAAGAGGTGCTGGAAACGCTTACCGGCGTCACCCGCGATCCGGGCTGGTGGCGAGAGGTCTACGCGGCTCTGGCGATCGCCGTCGAGTCGCACGCGCTCGCCGGGGAACGGCTGGAGGGTCTTCCGGTTCCGCTTTCGGACGGCCGGACCCTGCCGGGTGCTCGTGGCTGCCTGCTCGTGGAAGGCTCGGCCGAACTGCTCGACCTTCTGTCCGATGTGGACATCCCGGGACTGCGGCTGGTGCATCCCGCCGCGTCGCACCCGCTCCTGGAACGCTTGGGCGCCAAGCAAGCCGACGCCCGCGAGTTGCTCAACGCCGACCAGCTCCGCGATGCCGTCGAACGCAGTGTCGAGGACGTCCGGTCCGGATTGGACGGTACGACGCTCGCCGGCGCCGTGCTGCGGCTGATCGCCGACTGCGCGGACGACGCTCCCCGCTGGGTCGGCGCGCTCGCCCTGCCCGGCACCGAAACCTGGCGCCGCGCCGACGAACTCGTCCTCCCGGCGTCGCCGCTGCTCGACATCTTCGACGAAGAGGTCTTCGAGGAAGACGGCGCGATGGACGTCCTCGACGAAGATTTCGCCGAGGACTGGCCACAAAGCACGCTCGAGGCCGCCGGCGTGCTCGACTCCTTCGCGGTGGTCGTCGACGACGAACCGCACGAGCCCGACCACGACCTGCCCGACGAAGAGACCTGGTGGGACTCGCTTCCCGAGCCGCCCTCGACGCTCGTCGCCATCCGGGACCTCGACCTCGTCGCCGACGACGCGTGGCCCGCCGCCCTGCGCCTGCTCGCCGCGCGACCCGGGACGTGGCACGCCCTGCGCACGCCGCGCGGGCACGCCGGCTGGTGGATCGCGCAGTACGCCGTGCTCGAAGGGGCCGCGCCGAACGAGTGGCGCCTGCCGGACGCCGATCTCGCCGGGCTCTTCGACGAGGTCCCCGACGTCGGGTTGACCGAAGACCTCCTCAAGATCGCCGGCGTGCGCGCGGACCTCACGCTGTCCAGTGTGGACGAAGCAGGCGACCTCCTC
Source organism: Amycolatopsis sp. lyj-346 (assembly GCF_046548975.1). Lineage (NCBI taxonomy): Bacteria > Bacillati > Actinomycetota > Actinomycetes > Pseudonocardiales > Pseudonocardiaceae > Amycolatopsis > Amycolatopsis sp. lyj-346. The sequence goes on along the minus strand of NZ_JAJPWT010000001.1, from coordinate 128,470 downwards.
GACCGGCTTGCCGACCCGGCTCGGGTGGTCTCGCCCGGGCTGGCCACCCGCGCCTACGGCGCCGTCGTCGAGTCCGGAGCAGAGCCCGGCGTGCCGCGGGCCGTCCGGGCCGCGGACGGGTCCGTTGTGGACGACGCGCTGGTCCTGGACGTGCCGTGGGTCGCCGGCGCGCTCGAGCCCGGCCGGTACGTGGTTGCCCCCGAGGACCCGGAACGGCTCGCGGACCTGCTCGACCTGCCGCTCGCGAGCGGCGAGCCCGCCGAGGTGACCAGCGAAGGCGAGTACGCGCACTGGGCCGAGCTCCCCGCGCTGAAGCTCGTTGCGGACCAGCTCGGCATCCGGCTCCCGGAGGGCGGCGTCCTGGTGCACGACCCGCTCACCGTGCACATCCAAGGCGCCGACCACGACGTCCAGTGGTGGTCCGACGACCGGCTGCACGCGGCCGACACCTCGGACGGCCTGGCGCGCGCGTTCGCCTGGGCGGCCGGGCGCTGGCCCGACCGGCACCTGATCACCGCGCTGCTCGACGACCCTTCGCCGCGGACGCTCTTCGCCTGAGCGCTAGAGCCGCTGGGCCGACTTCGACCCGCGGCGGGCGGCGGCGCGCTGCCAGGCGATGATCGCCAAGCCGACGAAGCCGAGCGCGAAACCGGACAGTGCCGTCTGCACCCACAGCCCCGAAGTCGTGAAGAAGAGCACCACCAGCGCGACAGCCCAGATCGAGGTGCCTACGATCACCACCGGCGTCAGGTCGGTGAGCTTCTTGGGCAGCTCCGGCGTGTGCCGCAACGAGCCCGTAACCTCCGGTGGATTGATCGGTTCACTCACGAGGTGCAGGGTACTCCGCAGCAGCGACAGAATGGGCAGGCGAATGGCGGAGCAGGAGACGACCCGCACCGGGACGTCCACACTGGACCGGTTCTTCAAGATCAGCGAGCGGGGGTCGACCGTGTCGCGCGAGCTGCGCGGCGGCCTGGTCACCTTCGTCACGATGGCCTACATCGTGGTGCTGAACCCGCTGATCATCGGCAGCTTCTCGGCCGACGACGCGGGCGCGCACAAGGACGTCCTCGGCGGCATCCTCCCGGTGCCGCAGGTCGCCGCGGTGACCGCGCTCGTCGCCGGTGTGCTGACCATCCTCATGGGCCTGGTCGCGAACTACCCGTTCGCCATCGCCACCGGCCTGGGCATCAACAGCCTGGTCGCGGTCACCATCGCCCCGCAGATGACCTGGCCCGAGGCGATGGGCCTGGTGGTCATCGAGGGTGTGATCATCGTGGTGCTCGTGTTCACCGGGTTCCGCACCGCGGTGTTCCGGGCCGTGCCGGCCGCGCTGAAGTCCGCGATCGCCGTCGGCATCGGCGTGTTCATCTGCCTGATCGGCCTGGTCGACGCCGGGTTCGTGCGCCGGCTGCCGGACGCCGCGAACACCACCGTCCCGGTCGGACTCGGTATCAACGGCTCGATCGCCTCCTGGCCGACCGCGGTGTTCGTCGTCGGCCTCCTGATCACCGGCATCCTGGTCGTGCGCAAGGTCAAGGGCGCGATCCTCATCGGCGTCCTGGCGTCGACGGTGCTGGCCATCGTCGTCGAGGCGATCGTCAAGGCCGGGCCGTCGCAGGGCACCAACCCGAAGGGCTGGAACCTCGGCTACCCGGCGTTGCCGGACCAGGTGCTCGGCCTGCCGAACCTCTCGCTGGTCGGCGACGTCTCGTTCGGCGCCTGGACGCGGCTGCCGATCATCACCGTCTGCCTGCTGGTGTTCACGCTGGTCCTGGCCGACTTCTTCGACGCGATGGGCACCATGACCGGCCTCGCCAAGGAGGCCGACCTGCTCCCGAAGGACGGCCAGCTGCCCAACGTCGGCAAGGCGCTGTTCGTCGAGGGGCTCGCGGGCGCGGCCGGCGGCTTCGGCTCGGCCAGCTCGAACACGGTGTTCGTCGAGTCGGCGTCCGGCATCGCCGAAGGCGCGCGGACGGGCCTGGCGAACGTCGTCACCGGCGTGCTGTTCCTCGCCGCCATGTTCCTGACCCCGCTGTACCAGGTGGTGCCGGTCGAGGCGGCCGCCCCGGCGCTGGTCGTCGTCGGCGCGATGCTCATGTCGCAGGTCCGCGACATCGACTTCACCGACTACTCGATCGCGCTGCCGGCGTTCCTGACCATCGTGGTCATGCCGTTCACCTACTCGATCGCGAACGGCATCGGCGCCGGCTTCGTCAGCTACGTCGTCATCCGCGCGGCCACCGGCAAGGCCCGCCAGGTGCACCCGCTGATGTGGGTGATCGCGCTGGCCTTCGTGGCGTACTTCACGGTCGGCCCGCTCCAGGCGGCGTTCCGCTGATCAGCCCCTGATCTTCAGGGCTTCGTCGAGGACGCCCCGGTTGCGCTCGAATTCGGCGACCGGGGCCTCGAATCGCACCGTCACCAGTGCGTCGCCGGCGCCGAGGCCGACCACGGTCACCCGCCGCGCCACGCCGTCGCGCTCGTAGGTGTAGTCCCATTCCGCGGCGTCCCGGTCGGCGATCGGGGCGTGCTCCGCCACGGTGCCGCCCTGCCCGCCGGCCACCGCCCGGAGCCCGCCGAGGGCGTCCTCCTGCGTGATCGGCACCCGATCGGTCTCGAGCAGGAGCGCACCCCGGCGGTAGCTCGCGCGCTCCTTGTCGCGGCTCACGGCCCAGGACGACGGCACCGGGATCTCGATCGCCGAGCCGGGGCCGGCCGCGTCCGGGAGCTGGTAGATCTCCAACGTGCCCTGGATGATCTTGGGTGTCGTCGGCGGTGGGGCGGCTGCCGGCGTCTCGTCACCGCCGCCGGTGAACTGGGCCACCACGATCGCCAGAACCGCCGCGCCGATCACGGCCGAGCCCACCAGTTTCTTGTTCATCCGGCTCCCCGTGTTCTGCTCCTGGTGAGGACGCGCGGGCCTGCTCCGGGTTGCGGTTTGACGGAGATCACCCGTGTGGCCGATGTTTCGTAAGGTATGCTAACTATATGTCCGGCGACACGCACGAACGCTCGTTGGCGAGCCGTTTGCGTCTCGCGGTGGTCCGGCTCAACCGTCGGTTGCGGGCACAGCGCGTCGGGGACGACCTCACGCTGACGCAGGTCGCCGCGCTGTCCACCTTGCACAAGTGCGGTGCGCTGACCCCGGGGCAGCTCGCCGCGAAGGAAGGCGTCCAGCCACCTTCGATGACGAGGGTGATCGCCGCGCTCGAGGAGCAGGGGTTCGTCGAGCGGCGCCCGCACCCGACCGATGGCAGGCAAGCCATCGTCGAGCTGTCGGAGAGCGGGCTGACCTACGTGCGGAAGGCCATTTCCGTGCGGGAGGCGTGGCTGGACCGGCAATTGGCGGAACTCGGCGACGAAGAGCGTGAAGTGCTCTCCAAAGCCGCCGAAATCATAGACAGGATGGCGGGGAACTAACCACGGTGACGGCCACGGGTAGCGAAACCAAGCGTTCGATCCAGACCACTGCTACCCGGGAGACGGCCTCACCGCCGTCCGCGTCACCGCCATCCCTGTCCACGCGCCGCAGCATGTTCGCCTCGCTGCGGGTCCGCAACTACCGGCTGTTCTTCACCGGCCAGGTCATCTCGAACATCGGCACCTGGATGCAGCGCATCGCCCAGGACTGGCTGGTGTTCACCCTCAGCGGCAACAACCCGATCGCCCTCGGTGTCGCGGTCGCGCTGCAGTTCACCCCGACGCTGTTCCTTTCGCTGTGGGCCGGCGTCCTCGCCGACCGCGTCGACAAGCGGCGGCTGCTCACCTGGATCCAGGTCGCGGCGTGTTCGCAGGCCGTGATCCTCGGTGTGCTCGACCTGAGCGGATTCGCCGCGCTGTGGCACGTCTACGTCCTGTGCTTCACGCTCGGCGTGACCGCGGCGCTGGAAGTGCCGACGCGGCAGTCGTTCGTCGCCGAGATGGTGGGCCGCGACCAGGTGGCCAACGCCGTCGCGCTCAACTCGTCGATCTTCAACATGGCGCGGATCGTCGGCCCGGCCATCGCCGGGTTCGCGATCACCTGGATCGGCACCGGCTGGCTGTTCATCGCGAACGCGGTCAGCACGATCGCGGTGATCACCGGGCTGGTCCTGATGAATCCGGACAAGCTGTTCCGCGTCGCGGCGGTGCCGCGCGAGAAGGGCCAGCTGGCCGAGGGCCTGCGGTACGTCCGCCGCCGGTCGGACCTGATGACGGTGATGGTGCTGGTCCTGTTCGTCAGCACGTTCGGGATCACGTACTTCAGCTCGCTGCCGATCGTCGCGGCGAACGTCTTCCACACCGCGGCCGACGGCTACGGCCTCCTTTCGACGCTGGTGGCGGTCGGCACCTTCACCGGCGCGGTGATGTCCGCCCGCCGCGGCACGAAGGGCCGGCCGCGGGTGCGGCTGATGCTGGTGTCGGCGTTCTTCCTCGGCGTGTTCGAGGTGATCACGGCGTTCATGCCGACGTACCTGACGTTCGGCCTCGGCCTGATCCCGCTCGGCTTCGCCACGATGACGTTCCTCAACACGGCGAACGCGCTGGTGCAGACGTCGGTCAGCCCGGAGATGCGCGGACGCGTGATGGGGCTGTACGTGCTGGTGCTCATCGGCGGCAACCCGATCGGCGGGCCGATGGTGGGGTGGATGGCTCAGGAGTTCGGCGGGCGGTCTCCCTTCTACATCGGTGGGGCGGTGTCGGCGGTGGCCGCGGTCGTGTGCGCGGTGGTGCTGATCCGGCGGGGCGGGGTTTCCTGGCCGGTGAAGCGAGGGCTGGGGCTGCGGGTGCTGAAGCGGGCCAAGGCCTGACCGGCAGTATCGGTTCGTAATCACAGCGCGACCGTATTGGCGGGCACCGACAAAAACCGGCGGCCTGCGCCCCGGCGTCACCCGGAAGAGTGAGATCCGAGTCTCCGTGGTCCAGCTCTTGCCCGCGGAGATGAGGTTAGGCTAACCTCATGCATGTCCGCTTCGTGGTGGGAGCGGCAGTCAGTTCGGGAACGGACGGAGCCCCGGCCCTGGGAAAACCCCAGGCCGGGGCTTCGTTCATGTCAGCGCAGTGTCAGCTCAGCGCAGTGTCCGGCTGGGGCACGCCGCGCGTCAAGGGACTCCCGCCCGGTGGTACCGGCAGGCGGGTCAACGTCATGCCGAAGTACACGCGGTATGCCGCGCGGATCGCCTCCTCGGTGGGCAGGTGGACCTCGTCGCGGACGCCGTCGACCGTCTCGATCAGCTTGTCGCCGGACAGGGTCACCCGGCCCTGCGAGGTCGGGCGGGAGCACGTCAGCGAGCGGGTGAAGTGGGACTCCGGGGACGTCGTCTGCCACCACGCCATCGGGATGAAGTCGGCCAGCGGGCGCGGGCGGCGCTCCAGGCGGTACTGCGGTTCGCCGTCGCGGAGGACGTCGAAGTCGCCGTGCGGGGCGTCCAGGATCAGGAACTCGCCCTCGGCGTCGCGCTGGGCGTCCACTGCGGACAGCAGCAGCGGGTGCCGGGCGAAGCGGCCGAAACCGACGTCCACCAGCCAGTCCGCCGAGTCCAGTGACACGACGATCGCCGCGTGGTCCAGCGGCGGGCCGGGCGTGCCGTCGGGGCCGAAGACCTGGGCCGCGTGCAGGGAAGCGTCGTAGCCCAGCGCCCGCAGCAATGCCGCGAACAGGCCGTTCAGCTCGTAGCAGAACCCACCTCGGCGGCGGTGCACGATCTTGCCGAACAGTGCGTCCTCGTCCAGGACGACCGGCTCCCCGAGGTGGCTGCTCAGGGTTCTCGAACGGCACCGCGGCCAGGTGGCGTTCCTGCAGGTGGCGCAGCGTCGCGAGGTCGGGCGCCGCCGGGCGGGCGACGCCGAGGCGGTCCAGGTACGCGTCGATCTCCATGCCGTCCACTGAAACACCTCGACCGTGCTCGAGGTCAAGGCGGTTCAAGCCGGCGACGAAAAACGGGGCCCTCCCGGAAGGAGAGCCCCGTTCGACGCGAAGAACTCAGCTGAGCAGCAGGCCGTTGCCGCCGGCGACGGCGTTGTCGAAGCGCTTGCTGATCTCGGCCCAGTTGAAGATGTTCCACAGGGCCTCGACGTACTTCGGCTTGACGTTCTTGTAGTCGAGGTAGAACGCGTGCTCCCAGACGTCGACCAGGAGGATCGGCGTGGTCGGCAGCACCAGGTTGTTGTGGTGGTCGCGCAGCTGCTGGGTGATCAGCGTCTTGCCGATCGGGTCCCAGGACAGCGCGCCCCAGCCGTTGCCCTGGATGGTCGTCGCGACGGCGGTGAACTGCGCCTTGAACTTGTCGAAGGAGCCGAACGCCTCGTCGATCGCCGCGGCCAGCTCACCGGTCGGCTTGTCGCCACCCTCCGGCGACAGGATCTTCCACCACACGACGTGGTTGGCGTGCCCGGCCAGGTGGAAGGCGAGCGTGGTCTGCAGGCCGACGATGTCACCGAAGTTGCCGGCGTCACGGGCTTCGGCGATCTTGTCGAGGGTGTCGTTCGCGCCCTTGACGTAGGTCGCGTGGTGCTTGCTGTGGTGCAGCTCGTTGATCTCGCCGGAGATGTGCGGCGCGAGGGCGCTGTAGTCGTAGTCGAGATCGGGGAGCTCGTAGCGGGCCATTGGCCCTCCTTCTTTCTTCGACACAAGTTTCCGGTACCGAACCTAGTAGCACACGCCCCTTCGCGGCGAGTGGGGGCGGTACGTGGGACGGCGGCTCGTGAATGGCGTACCCCGGAGGCGCACCACTCGAAACCGAGCCTGCAACTTGAACCTAAGTGGAGGTCAACGGGCTGTGAGATCGATCATTCAGGCGCGGAACTCGTCGAGGCGCAGCGCCAGCTCGTCGAACACCGCGACGTTGCACTCGAACGCCACCAGCGTCTCGTCGATCACCCGGGCGCGCTCGGTGTCGTCCCAGGGCGCGGTGTCCAGCTTCGCGCGGTACCGGTCGCGGAAGCGGGGCGCGCTGCCGATGCCGTCGAAGTGGTAGAAGAGCGCGCCGGCCTCGGCGACGTCGTAGTTCTTCTCGAGCGTCCGCCGGATGACCTGGCCACCGGCGATGTCGCCGAGGTAGCGCGTGTAGTGGTGGGCGACGTACCCGCCGGCCCACGTCGACGCTTCGCGAACCCGGGCGACGTACGCCTCCGTGGAGGCGAGCGGCGAAATCGTCGCGCGCCAGTCCGGACCCACCAGGTGGGCGAGGTCGCGCTCGAGGAGCGGGAGCCGCCGCAGCTCGTCGAAGACGAACTCGCCGCCGACCGGGTCGCCGGCCATGGCGTCGCTCGCCGCCTCGATCGCGCTGTAGACGAAGTAGTACTGGATCGCCAGCTGGGTGTAGCCGTCCTGCTTCAGCTCCCCGCCGAGCAGGGCACGCATGTACGTCGAGTAGTTCGCCCGGTCGTGGACTTCGAGGGTCGAGGCGCGCAGGGTTGCCGAGAACGGGCGGGCGTCCGTGGTCACCGACATGGGCAGGCCTCCCGGCGATCGATCTGACACGATGTCAGAAAGATCGTAGGGCATGAACCGGACTTAGGCCACCCTAAACCGCCGCGCCGACCGCACGCAGGACAAACCGCACCGCCGCCTCGACGACGTCGTCCAGCTGTCCGGCCGGCCCGTCGACCAGCGTCCGGTTGCCCAGGGCCGCGGTGATCATCGGGATCAGGACGTCCGGGTCCTCGGCCGGCCAGCGGCCCAGGTCGACGCCGCCGGCGAGGATGGCGCGCAGGCGGTCGGTGATCGGGTCGGCGTGCGCGCTGATGCGCCGGTACGCCGCCGGTGCCAGCGCCGACGCGAGCGCCGTGCCCGGTGGCATGTGGTACTCGGCCAGCACGCGCAGCTGGAGCCGGACGAACGTGGCCAGCTGGTCGACCGGATCGGCCTGCGCCTCGACGGCCTCGGTCAGCCGCTTGACGTACTGGGCCGCTTCGTCCTCGACGAAGGCGACCAGCAGGCTTTCCTTGTCGGGGAAGTGGTTGTACAGCGCGGTCCGGCCCACCCCGGCCGCCGACGCGACGCCGGCCAGGGTGATCGCGTCGAAGCCGCGCTCGTAGAGCTGCGCGCGCAGGACGTCGAAGACCCGGGCCCGCACCTCGCGCCGGTGCGCCTCCAGCGACTCACCGAGAATCTTCGGCATCCACCCAGGCTAGCGGGAAGGGGCACTTTCACGTGAAAGCTCGGCTTCGGTCAGTCGGCCACCGGCCAGGTGTGGACTGGTTCGCCCATTTCCGACAGCTCCAGGTAGCGGCCCAGCATCAGGCTCAGTGCCGCCTCGCGGTCGAGCCCGCGCTCCTGGGCCCGCAGGACGTAGTCCCGCTGCCAGGTCGCCCCGGTCCGCCGCGCCAGGCACCGGCGTTCGATGATCCCGAGGTAGCGCTCGCGGGCTTCGTCGGAGACCTCGGAGCGGCGCAGGCCCTCGTGGGCGAGGGGCAGCAGCACGCGCAGCGCCAGCTCGTCCGGCGGGATCCAGCCGATGCCCGGCCAGTACAGCTGCCCGTCGAAGCCCCGCCGCGCGCCCGCGTAGAGGTTTTCCTCGGCGGCCTGGAACGACATCTGGCTCCACACCGGGCGTTCCGCGTCGGCGAGCGCGCGCTGGGCGCCGTAGAAGAAGGCCGCGTTCGCCACCGTGTCGACCACCGTCGGCCCGGCAGGCAGCACCCGGTTCTCCACGCGCAGGTGCGGCAGGCCGTCGACGACGTCGTACACCGGGCGGTTCCAGCGCCAGATGGTGCCGTTGTGCATGCGCAGCTCGGTGAGCTTCGGCGCCTGGCCCGCGTCGAGCGCCTCGATCGGGTCTTCGGCGTCGGTTTCCGGGAGCAGGCCGGGGAAGTAGCGGACGTTCTCCTCGAACAGGTCGAAGATCGACGTGATCCAGCGCTCGCCGAACCACACGCGCGGCCGCACGCCCTGGTTCTTCAGCTCCTCCGGACGGGTGTCGGTCGCCTGGAGGAACAGCGGGATCCGCGTCTCGTGCCACAGCGCCTTGCCGAGCAGGAACGGCGAATTCGACGCGAGGGCGATCTGCAGCCCGGCCAGGCACTGTGCCGCGTTCCAGTGCGCGGCGAACTCCTCGGGCGCGACCTGCAGGTGCAGCTGCACGCTGGTGCACGCGGCCTCCGGCAGGATCGACTCCGCGTAGCTGCGCAGGCGTTCGGGCGGCCGGCCCGGCAGCGGCGCGCCTTCCATGGCGAGCACTGTGCGTTCGCCGCGCGCGGCGAAGATCTGGTCGTTCAGCGAGGAGTACCGGGTCTTGTTGGTGAGCCACTTCTGGTCGAAGTGCTCGTGCTTCAACGTCGGCAGGATGCCGATCATCGCCACCGACGAGCCGGTGTCGCGAGCCTTCGTCGCCGCGGTGTCGAGGTACGCGCGGAGGTCGTCTTCGAGCTGGAGAGCGGAATCGCCGGCCAGCGGCCGCGGCGGAACGTTCAGTTCGATGTTGTGCTGGCCCAGCTCGGTGGTGAACGACGGGTCGTCGAGCGCCTCCAGCACCGCGGTGTTCGTCATCGACGGGCGCAGCTCGCGGTCGACGAGGTTCAGTTCGACTTCGAGGCCGATGTTCTTGCGGGGGAACGAAAAACTGCCGTCGGTGAGCATGCGGGCCAGCGTGTCGAGGCAACGCTGCACCTTGCGGCGGTACCGTCCTCGGTCCAGCGTGTTGAACGGCTGAGCCTCGAGGTCCATCCCCATGACCATCCCTGCTTCGTGTCGGCGTGGACTAGGACGTGTTTCAGGCCCCGGCGGACAACCGTTACACAGGCGATGCACCCGGGCTAGCGGCCAAACTGGTGCTGTCCGTCACGGGCCGTCAACCGAAAGCAAAATGGCCCCGTTCGTACCACCGCGCGGTGGACGTTCGGACCAGTGAGCCGCCCGGCAAGCGGGTGACAGACTGGGCGGATGGGCGTGATCCACATCGACCACTCCGGCGACCCCCGCGTCGACGATTTTCGCGACCTTTCCACTGCGGACCGCCGGCCCGACCGGCCCGGCGGCCGGGGACTCGTCATCGCCGAAGGCACCGTCGTGGTGTCCCGGCTGCTGGCGTCCCGCTACCCGGTACGGGCGCTGCTGGGCGTGGAGCGGCGGTTCGCGGAACTGGCCGGTGACCTGGCGGGGCTCGACGTGCCGCAGTACGTCACCTCGGCGGACACCATGGCCGACATCGTCGGGTTCCACCTCAACCGCGGGATGCTGGCCGTCGCCGACCGGCCGTCGCCGCTGACGGTTTCCGAAGTCGTCGGCGGCACCGGGCCGATCGCCGTGCTGGAAGGCGTTGGCGACCACGAAAACCTCGGTGCGCTCTTCCGCAACGCGGCCGCGCTCGGCGTCGGCGGAGTGCTGCTCGGCCCCGGCTGTTCCGACCCGCTGTACCGGCGCAGCGTTCGCGTGTCGATGGGCCACGTCCTGCGTGTGCCGTTCGGGCACCTGACGGATTGGCCGGGCGGGCTCGACGACCTCCGTGCGCGCGGGTTCACCATCGCGGCGCTCACCCCGCGGCCGGGGTCGATCCCGCTGCCCGCGTTGCGGGAGCACGCGTCCGGGCGGGTGGCGCTGCTCTTCGGTGCCGAAGGTCCCGGGCTGACCGAGACGGCGCTCGCGGCGGCTGATCATGCCGTCCGGATACCCATGACGGCGGGAGTCGATTCACTGAACATCGCCACGGCCGCCGCCGTTGCCTTCTACGAACTGGCCCGGGACGGCTAAGGTTTTCAGTCTTCGAGGGGTTTTGGTCGCCGAGGCGGAAAGGGGCACCATGGAGCTGCGGATCCGCGGCGAGCGCGCCGTGCTGGCCGGCCCGGGCGGGGAGCACGCGCGCGAGGTGGACCCGCACAAGCTCGCGATCGGTGCCGATCTCGCGCAGGCCTTGCACGAGTGGGCGCGCGTGGCGTCCGCGGTCACCGCCGATCCCGGTGCGGAGGCGGGCGCGGTGGTCTCGCAGCGCGGCCGCCAGCTGGCCGGCCGGCTGGCCTCGGTGATGGGCACGACCGTGCGGTTCGTGGATCCGGTGACCGGCGACGACACGGTCGTCGAGCCGCCCCCGCCGTCCGCCGAACCCGGCCACCGGTTCGTCCGGGCGGTGCTCGGCCCGCCCGGCCCACCGGGGGAGCCGACGCCGTGGCTGACCGGGCTGACCGTCTCGGCGTTCATCGCGGCCGTGGTCATCGTGGCCATGCTGGCGCTGGCATCGACGCTGGCCCGCGAGACCAGCGGCTGGCTCGCGTTGGTGGCCTCGGTGATCGTGACGGCCGGGATCACGCCGTCGCTGTGGCTGATCCGCCGCACCCCGATCCTGCGCTGGGCCGCCTACGGCGCGGCGGGCGGTGTCGTGATCGCGTGGATCGGCGTGCTGGTGATCGCCTTCTAGCGCAGCCCGGCGTAGGGGCGCTGGGGTTCAGCCGCGCTGGGAGCGGACCCCGAGGAGCACGTCCTCCCAGGACGGCACGATCGGGTGGTTCTTCTTCGCCTTGGGCCGTGGCTCCGGCACCGCGGTGTCTTCCTCCGGGTCCGCCGGGACGCGGGGGATCTCGCGGGTGTCGTCGTCCGGGTCCGGCTCGGCCGACGGCAGCTCGGCGCGCTCCGGTGCCACCGAGTCCAGCGTCGGCTGGAACTCCGCTTCGCGAGCCGGGTCGAGGGCGCGGACCGTGCGCGGTGCGCGGTATGCGTTCGGGTCCAGGAGGACTTCGGCGTTCTCGTCCAGGGCCGTCACCGTGCCGCCGTGCGCACCCGGCGAGAACGCCCAGTGCGCGCGGTTGTCCGACCGCCCGGCCTTCCAGCGGAGCACGACGACCCAGCGGCCGTCGTCGCCCTTCCAGGAATCCCAGGTGGCCTGCGAATAGTCGTGGCCGCGGACACCGAAGCTGTACGCGACGACTTCGCCGAGCGTCTGCACGTCGGGGCCGTCCTCGCGGACCGGGTGGGCGCTCTGCGCCAGCTCGGCGGTCCGGGACCGCTCGAGCAGCACGGGGTAGGCGTAGCGCTCGACGCGCTGCGCCGAGACACCGGCGCTCGCGGCGACCTGCTCGACGGACTCGCCGGCCCGGATGCGCTGCTGGATCTCGCGTGGCCGCATCTGGCTCTCCAACTCGATTTCGATCTGGCCGAGGCGGGTGATGTCACCCCGCGCCGCCGCGCGCAGTCGCTCATCAGCCGGGAGCAGGAAACGAGTACGGCTCGCCGGGTCTTCGAGCACGATGGACTTCCCGTCCTCGTGCAGTCCGACCACTCGCAGCGCCCGCATTGTTCTCGCCTCCCCGATCTTCTTCACCGTTGTGGGTGCCCACGTTAGAACGGCGCGTCGGCTTGACGTGCGAGGCGCGCCGAGTCTGCACCGAACTGCCCACTGTTCACTTCGCGTCCTCCGCATCCTCGCCTACCCAGGTCAGCGGCAAAGGGGTGACACGCCGGACACGCAAAGTCACGATCGAGTGGATCAAGAGCGGGGCAGCCGGACCGTCACGGTGAGACCGCCTCGCCGGCCGGGCTGGGCTTCGGCGCGGCCGCCGTGGGCCTGGGCCACCGAGCGGACGATCGACAGGCCGAGTCCCGCGTTGCGCGGGTCGCCGGTCCGCTCCGCGCCGGCCAGCCGCCGGAACGGCTCGAACAGGGTCGGTACCGCCTCGGGTGGTACCACCGGGCCCGAGTTCCGGACCTCCAGCGCCGGGTCCCCGCGCACCTCGACGTACACCCAGCCACTGGACGCGTTGTACGTGATCGCGTTGACCACCAGGTTCGTCACCAGCCGCTCGAGCAGCACCGGGTCGCCCGCCACCGTCCGCGGCCGGAGCCGGGTCTCCACCGTCACGCCGGCCGAAGCGGCTTGGGCGGACGTCGCCCGGACGACCGACGCGGCGATCTCGTCCAGCCGCACCGGCGTGCGGGCGTGCAGCCCGCGGTCACTGCGGGCCAGTACCAGCAGCCCTTCGATCATCCGCTCGCTGCGTTCGTTGGTGTGGAGCAGGTGCGTGCCGAGCTTCGCCAGCTCCGCAGGGACTTCGGGGTCGGCCATCGCCACTTCGATCAGCGTCCGCTGCACCGCCAAGGGGGTCCGGAGCTCGTGGGAGGCGTTCGCGACGAACCGCTTCTGGCTGTCGAACGACTCCGCGAGCCGGTCGAGCATGCCGTCGAAGGTGTCCGCCAGCTCCTTCAGCTCGTCCGGCGGCCCTTCGAGGTTGATCCGCCGGTCGAGCTTGCCCACCTCCAGCCGGCGCGCGGCCGAGGTGATGTCGTGCAGCGGCCGCAGCGCGCGGCCCGCCATCAGCCAGCCGAACAGCACCGCCAGCGCCGCCGTCGCCACCAGCGCGATCGCCGAGCCGACCACCAGCGTCGACAGCGTCGAGGAGCGGTACTCGTCGAGCGAGCCGCTGACCAGCCGCACCGCCGGAGCGGGCGAAAGGGTGTCCAGCCGCTCCGCGGTCCCGAAGAGGGCGTCGCCGGCGACCGCCGTCGAGGCGAACCGGGCCGGGTCCGGCAGGGTGCTCTGCACCAGCAGGTAGTTGAGCACGACCAGGACCAGCCCGGCGACCAGGAAGAGCGCGCCGTACCAGGCGGTGAGCTTCGTCCGGACGGACAGGCCGTTCACCGCGTGCCGAACCGGTAGCCGGCGCCGGGCACGGTCTCGATCACCGGCGGGTCGCCGAGCTTGCGGCGCAACGTCATCACCGCGACGCGCACGGCGTTGGTGAACGGGTCCGCGTGCTCGTCCCACGCCTTGTCCAGCAGGTCTTCGGCGCTGACCACCGCGCCCTCCGCCCGCATGAGCACCTCGAGCACGGCGAACTCCTTCGGGGAGAGCAGCAGGAACCGGCCGTCGCGGGCGGCCTGGTGCCGCGGCAGGTCGAGCACGACGCCGTCGCGTTCCAGCACCGGCGGCAACGCCGGCCGCGCGCGCCGCGACAGCGCCTGCACCCGGGCGACCAGCTCGGCGAACGCGAACGGTTTGGTCAGGTAGTCGTCGGCGCCGAGGCCGAGGCCGGCCACCCGGTCGGTGACGTCGGCGGCCGCGGTCAGCATCAGCACCCGCGCCTCGCCGCCGGCCCGGACCACCGCGGCGCAGACGTCGTCGCCGTGCACCTTCGGCAGGTCGCGGTCGAGAACCACGACGTCGTAGCCGTGCACGCCGACGCGTTCCATGGCCTGCTCGCCGTCGTAACAGACGTCGACGGCCATCGAAAACCGCCGCAACCCCTCCGCGACCGAGTCGGCCAGCAGCCGTTCGTCCTCCACCACGAGCACTCGCACCGGCCCAGTCTGCGCAGGCCGGCCATAAGGACCGCATAAGCGACGTCGCTTAGCGCGCCCGAATGCCCCGATCCGTAGACCTGGTACCCATCCGGACGAAAGGAATTCGAGCCATGCGGATACGGATTGCCGTCGCGGCCCTCGGGACGGCCCTGCTGCTCGGGGGCTGCGGCGCGAAGGCCGACGACGGATCGAAGGTCGCCTCGATCTCGACACCGCCGAAGACGGGCGGCCCCGCCGCGGCCGACAACAGCGGCAAGAGCGACGAGGACAAGATGCGCGACTTCGCCAAGTGCATGCGCGAGCACGGCGTCGACATGCCCGACCCGAAGCCCGCCGGCGACGGCAAGGGAATGTCGATCGCGATCCAGGGCGAGGGTGCCGACCGCGGGAAGGTCGACGCCGCGCACAACGCGTGCAAGCACCTGATGCCCAACGGCGGCGAGATGAAGCAGCCGAGCGCCGAAGAGCTCGACAAGATGCGCAAGAACGCCAAGTGCATGCGGGAGCACGGCGTCGACATGCCGGACCCGGACCCGACCGGCAAGGGCGGCATGCGGATCGGCGGCCCCGGTGACGACCCGAAGAAGTTCGAGGAGGCCGCGAAGGCGTGCGGGCTCGGCATGAGCATCCACTCCGAGGCGGCACGGTGACTATTCAAGACGTGAACGACGTGACCCACCTCAAGCCCCGCCGCCGCGGCCGTGCCCGCTGGCTGATCGCGGCCGCGGTCGTCGTCGTGGTGCTGGGCACCGGCTCCGTCGTGATCCTGACGCGGGTGTCGAGCGCGACACCCGTCAAGGAGGCCGCACCGCCCGCGGCCGAGACGGCGGAGGTGGTGAAGACCGACCTCAGCGAAGAAGAGGAGGCCGACGGCACCCTCGGCTACGGCGACGAGTCGGTCGTCGGGGGCCGCAAGCCCGGCACGATCACGTCGCTGCCGGCCGCCGGCGCCACCCTCACCCGCTGCCAGGCGGTGTACGGCGTGGACGCGAAGCCGGTGCCGCTGTTCTACGGCACCCTGCCGTTCTACCGCGACCTCGCCGCGGGCGTGGACGACGGTGCCGACGTCAAGCAGCTGGAGGAAAACCTCAAGGCGTGCGGCTTCGGCGGGTTCGGGACGCCGGACAAGAAGTTCACCTCGGCGACGGCGGCCGCGCTGAAGAAGTGGCAGAAGTCCCTCGGCCTGGAGCAGACCGGCGCGTTCGGCCAGGGCGACGTCGTGCTGGCGGCGGGCGAACTGCGGGTTTCGGCCGTCCAGGCCAAGCCCGGCTCGCCCGCACAGGGCGAGGTGCTGAAGACGTCCGGCACCGTCCGGTCGGTGCAGGTGAAGCTCGACGCGGCCAAGCAGGGTCTCGCCCAGCAGGGCGCGAAGGCGTCCGTGACGATCAACGGGAAGACGACGCCGGGCACGATCACCGACGTCGGGCGGACCGCGGTCGAGGGCAAGGACGCGGCGGGCCAGGACGACGGCAAGCCGAAGATCACCGTGGCCGTCCAGCTCGACGACCCGTCCGTCGCCGGCTCGCTCGACTCGGCTCCGGCGACCGTCCGGTTCACCAAGGACGTCCACCAGGGCGTGCTCGCGGTCCCCGTCGGCGCGCTGCTCGCGCTCGCCGAAGGCGGGTACGCGGTCGAGGTGGACGAGAACGGCAGCCGACGGCTGCTCGCTGTCCGAACAGGACTGTTCAGCGGCGGCAAGGTAGAGGTCTCCGGCACCGGCCTGGCTGCGGGCATGCGGGTGGTGACGACGTCGTGACGCCCGTGCTGCGCGTGCACGAGGTCACGCGCACCTACCCCGGCGGGGTCGCCGCGCTCGACGGCGTCTCGCTCTCGCTGGAAGACGGCGAGATGGTGGCGATCGTCGGGCCGTCCGGGTCCGGCAAGTCCACCCTGCTGCACCTGATGGGCACGCTCGACCGGCCGTCGTCGGGCCGGGTGGAGCTGCGCGGCCACGATGTCGCCGCGTTGCCCGACCGCAAGGTCTCGGCGCTGCGCTCCCGCTGGATCGGGTTCGTGTTCCAGCAGTTCTTCCTCGACGAAGGGATGAGTGCGGTGGACAACGTGTGCACCGGCCTGCTCTACGCCGGGGTGCCGCGGCGGCAGCGGCGCGCGCGGGCACTGGTGGCGCTCGACCGCGTCAAGCTCGGGCACCGGGCGTGGCACCGGCCCGGTGAGCTTTCGGGTGGGGAACGCCAGCGCGTCGCCATCGCCAGGGCCGTGGTCAACGACCCGGCGATCCTGCTGGCCGACGAGCCGACCGGCAACCTCGACACCGGCACCGGTGCTTCGGTCCTTTCGCTGCTCGGCGAGCTGTCCGCGGAAGGCACCACGATCGTCGTGATCACCCACGACCGGGAGATCGCGGCGGGGATGCCCCGCCGGATCGAGCTGCTCGACGGGCGGCTGCGGCTGGACACCGGCCTGGTGGGTGCGCGATGACCTTGGTGCAGCTGCCGGAGCCGGCCCGGCTCAAGCCGCCGGACGTCGTCGCACTCGGCGCCCACGGCATGCGCACGCGGCCGGTGCGCGCGGTGCTTTCCGCCCTGGGCATCGCGATCGGCGTCGCCGCGATGGTGGCGGTGCTGGCGATCCCGGCGTCCGGGGCGCAGGCCCTGCACGACCGGCTGGCCGCGCTCGGCCCCAACCTGCTCACCGCCGGGCCGGGCCAGACGCTCTTCGGCGACAACGCGACGCTGCCGGACGACGCGGTCGCGATGGCCCGGCGGATCGGCCCGGTGCAGGCGGCCGCCGGCACCGGGACGACGTCGGCGAGTGTCCGCCGCAGCGACAAGATCGCCCCGGACGACACGTCCGGGCTGGTCGTGTACGCGGCGCGGCCGGACCTGCTCGGCGTGCTGGGCGGCAAGGTGCGGGTGGGGGCGTTCCTCGCCGCGGGCAACCAGAACTACCCGGTGGCGGTGCTCGGCTCCGAGGCCGCGGCCAGGTTGGGCATCGACCGCCTCGACCCGGCCCGGCCGCCGCAGGTGCTGATCGGGACGCAGTGGTTCACCGTGGTGGGCATCCTCGCGCCGATGCCGCTCGCGCCGGAGATCGAGCGTTCGGCACTGGTCGGCTGGGACGTCGCGAAGCGGCTGCTCGGCTTCGACGGCCACCCGTCCACGGTCTACGTCCGGGCGGAGGAGTCCCAAGTGGACGGTGTGCGCGCGGTGCTGGCGGCGACGCTGAACCCGCAGGCACCGAACGAGGTCCAGGTCCGGCGCCCGTCGGACGCGCTGGCGGCGCAGAAGCTGACGGACACGACGTACAGCGCGTTGTTCCTCGGGCTCGGCGGCGTGGCGTTGCTGGTCGGCGGGGTCGGCGTGGCGAACACGATGGTGATTTCGGTGCTGGAGCGACGGCGCGAGATCGGCCTGCGGCGGGCACTGGGGGCGACGAAGCGGCAGGTCCGCGGGCAGTTCCTGGCGGAGTCGGTGCTGTTGTCCGGGCTCGGCGGGCTGGCGGGGGTGCTGACCGGGGTGCTCGTGACGGCGGGGTACGCGCTGAGCCAGGGCTGGCCCGCGGTGCTGCCGGTGGGCGCGCTGGCGGGCGGAGTCGGGGTCGCGGCCCTGGTGGGCGCGGTGGCGGGGGCGTACCCGGCGGTCCGGGCAGCCCGGCTGGCCCCCACCCAGGCCCTCGCCTGACGCCCCCCACCCGGCCCCCGCCCGAGGGCACTTTCCCGTGAAAGTGCCCCGAACCGGAGTGAGCGGTCCGGAACACTTTCACGGGGAAAGTGACGTTTGAGGGTGGGTGCACGGATGCCGGGTGGGGAGTTACTCCTCGCCCGGCATCCAGCACGTTGGAAGATTCCCCGCCGCCGCAGCCCCGGTGTTGGATGACCGGAGGGGAGAGTGATCGAAGGGGAGGGCGGCTGTGCTGCGAGCCGAGGCTAACCGGCGTGATTTTCTGCGGTGGCTGACAACGGCGGGCGCGGGGCTCGCCGCCGCCGGGGTGGCTCCCGCGGTCTTCGCGCAGGAGGCCGCCGCGGCCGGGACCGAGGTCGTGGTGGTCACCGGGGCGACCGTCGTCGACGGCACCGACGGCCCGGCCCGGCCGAACTCCGCGGTCGTGCTCGTCGGGGACCGGATCGCCTGGGTGGGGCCGGCCGCCGAGGTGCCGCACTGCGGGAGCGCCCGGGTCGTCGACGGCCGTGGCCGCTACCTCGTGCCCGGCCTGTGGGACATGCACGCCCACGGCATCGACTACGAAGACATCTGGCCGCCGCTGTTCCTGGCCAACGGCGTCACCGGCATCCGCGAAATGCAGGGCTACGACGAAAACCGCGTCACCCGCGACAAGATCGTCCGCGGCGAGCTGCTCGGCCCGCGGGTGGTGCTGGCGAGCTCGATCGTCGACGGCCCGGTGTCCCTGCTCGGGCCGCCGGTCACCAAGGTCGCGAACGCCGAGGAGGCGCGGGCCGCGGTCCGGACCGCCGTCACCCAGCGCTCGGACTTCGTCAAGGTGTACTTCTACCTGCCGAAAGACCTGTTCGCCGCGATCGCCGACGAGTGCCACCGCCACGGCCTGCCGTTCGCCGGGCACTGGCCCTACCGGCTCCGCCCGCTCGACGCCGCCCGGGCCGGGCAGCGCAGTTTCGAGCACAACTTCGGGCTGCCGATCGCCACGTCGAGCCGCCGGGACGAGTTCCTCGCCCGCCTCGACGCGACGCCGTTCGACCCGAAGGCCCCGCGCGACTTCTTCAACCTGGCCCGCGAACTCGACCGGCAGGCCGCGCATGCCTACGACCCGGCCACGGCGGCCCGGCACTTCGCCGGCCTCAAGGCCGGTGGCAGCTGGCTCAGCCCGACCTTCGCGGTCAACCGGGTCATTTCCCGGCCCGCCGGCGCGTTCGCGCACGATCCGCGGAACAAGTACGTCCCGCAGGAGGTCCTCGACCTCTGGGCCGACCGGCTGCCGCTGTTCACGCCGGTCACGCCCGAGCAGATCGCCCAGCAGGAGGCCTACTTCGAGGCGCAGCTGCGGCTCGTCGGGGAGGCGCACCGCGCCGGTGTCGGGGTCCTCGGCGGGACGGACTGCCTGAACCCGTACGTCTTCCCGGGGTTCAGCCTGCACGACGAGCTCGACTTCCTCGTCGCGGCCGGGTTCGGCCCGCGGCGGGCGCTGCAGGCGGTGACCCGGGACGCGGCCGCGTTCCTCGGCCGGGCGGACACGGCCGGCACGATCACCCCCGGCAAGGTCGCCGACCTGGTGCTGCTCGACGCCGACCCGCTCGCCGACATCCGCGCGGTCCGGCGGATCGACACCGTCGTGACCGCCGGCCGCGTCCTCGGCCGGGCCGCGCTCGACCGGATGCTGGCCGACGCCGAAGCCGCGGCGAACCGGCCGGCCGCGACGGCGAACGCCAGGTCAGTGCGCTTGCCGGTGCACGGCTGCTGCTGAGCGCCCGGTAATCTCGGCCGGTCGAAGACCTGGTTCGAGGGGGACGTGTGGCGCTCACAGGGCTTTTCCGGGGGTCCGGGTGGCGGAGCCCCCGGCCTGGGGCGGAGCCCCAATCACAGTCGGGGCGGAAGCTGGCGTGGTCGCTTCTGGTGCTCGAGGTCGCCGCCGTCGTGCTGGTCCTCGTGCTCAAGCGGTTCGACGGCCTCGATCTGGAGGTCTACCTGGGCGGCGCGAAGGCGCTGGCCGAGCACGGCTCGCCGTACGACGCCTGGGTGCCGACCAGCCACCGGATCCTGCTGCCGTTCACCTACACGCCGTTCGCCGCCGCGGTCTTCCTGCCCGGCACGCTGCTGCCGTTCGCGGTGACCATGAAGCTGGTCAGCATCGCGTCGATCCTCGCGACCGGCGTCGTCGCGTACCTCTACGTCGCGACGCTCAACGGCTCGCTGACCGACGCCACGAAGGTCCGTGGCCGGACGGTGGCCGTGCTGGTGGCCATCGGCGCGCAGCTCGCGGGGGCGCTGCTCGAGCCGGTGCGCTCGACGCTGGGCTTCGGGCAGATCAACGCGCTGCTCATGGTCCTGGTCGTGCTCGACGTCCTGCTGCCCGGGGAGCGGAAGCGGACGAAGGGCCTGCTGATCGGCGTGGCCGCGGCGATCAAGCTGACCCCGGCCGTCTTCGTCGTGTACTTCCTGTTCCGCCGCGACTTCCGCTCGGCCGCGCGGGTGGTCGCCGGGTTCGTGGTGGCCGGGGCGCTGCTGTGGCTGATCCGGCCGTCGGCGTCCTTCACCTACTGGACGAAGCTGGTCTTCGACGCGGGCCGCATCGGCGGCGTCGACTACGTCGGCAACCAGTCGCTGAAGGGGCTGGTGGCGCGGACCGGGCTGGCGGAAACCGCGGGCAACGTCGTCTGGCTGCTGGCCGCCGTCGCCGTGATGGCCGTGGTCGCGGTGATCATCGTGCGGGCCGCGGAACCCGTGCTCGCGCTCACCGCGTGCGCGCTCGGCGGGCTGCTCGTGTCGCCGATTTCGTGGACGCACCACTGGACGTGGTGCGTGCCGATCCTGGTGCTCGCCGGGTACTACGGCGTCCGGGCCTGGCGCACCGACCGGGTCGTGGCGTGGTGGTCCGGTGCCGTCGTGGTGACGGGCCTGGCGCTGTTCATCGCCGGCCCGATGTGGTTCGCCCCGCGGCCGGCCCCTTCGCCCGGCTGGTGGCTGGCGACGGAGTCCTACGAGCTGTACGGCTTCGCGTTGCTGGCCATCGCCGCGTTCGGCGCCCGCCGCCTGAGCACGAAGAAGGGGACCCCCACCGCCGAAGCGGTGCAGGTCCCCTCCGCGGAGCCTCAGGTCAGCTGAGCCGCTCGACCACGTACTCGATGCTCTGGGTGAGCTTCGTGATGTCGTCCGGGTCGATGGCCGGGAACAGGCCGACGCGCAGCTGGTTGCGGCCCAGCTTGCGGTACGGCTCGGTGTCGACGATCCCGTTGGCGCGCAGCACCTTCGCGACCGCGGCGGCGTCGACGTCGTCGTTGAAGTCGACCGTGCCGACGACCTGCGAGCGCAGGTCCGGGTCCTTCACGAACGGCGTGGTGTAGCTCGTCTTCTCGGCCCACTCGTACAGCCGCGACGAAGAGTCCTTCGTGCGCGAGGTCGTCCAGGCGAGGCCGCCCTGGCCGTTCATCCACTCGATCTGCTCGGCGAGCAGGAACAGGGTGGCCACGGCCGGGGTGTTGTACGTCTGGTCCTTGCGGGAGTTGTCCAGCGCGGTGGTCAGGGACAGGAACTCGGGGATCCAGCGGTCGCCGCCGCCGATCTCGCCGATCCGCTCGACCGCGGCCGGGGAGGCCAGCGCGATCCAGAGCCCGCCGTCGGCGGCGAACGACTTCTGCGGCGCGAAGTAGTAGACGTCGAAGTCCTCGGCCTTGACCGGGAGGCCGCCGGCGCCCGAGGTGGCGTCGATCGCGACCAGGGCGCCCTCGCTGCCTTCGGGGCGGCGGACCGGGACGGCGACACCGGTGGACGTCTCGTTGTGCGCCCAGCCGACCAGGTCGGCGCCGGCTTCGTAGGCGATGTCCGGCGCGCTGCCCGGCTCGGCCTTGACCACGATCGGGTCGGCCAGGAACGGCGCGCCCTTGGTCACGGTGGCGAACTTCGAGGAGAACTCGCCGTAGGTGAAGTGCTGCGCGCGCTCGCGGACCAGGCCGAAGGCGGCCGCGTCCCAGAACGCCGTGGTGCCGCCGTTGCCGAGGATCACCTCGTAGCCCTCGGGCAGGGAGAACAGCTCGGACAGACCCGCACGGACGCGCCCGACGAGGGACTTGACCGGCTTCTGCCGGTGCGACGTGCCGAGGTAGGTGGAGCCGGACTCCGCCAGCGCACTCAGCTGCTCGGCGCGGACCTTCGACGGGCCACAGCCGAAGCGGCCGTCGGCCGGCTTGAGGTCGGCGGGGATGGTCAACTCAGCGTCGGTCATGTGGCCAGTCTCTCAGGTCGGGACGCGGCAGGTAACAGAGGTGGGGCGGTGTCCGACATGTGGAACTGATGACCGATCGACCTCGCTGGCGCTTCTTCGCGTGGTTCGCCGTGGTGGCCGCGGCGCACCTCGCCATCGAAGGCTGGACGGAAACGACGGCGATCGGGCTCCCGATCGGGTTCGCGGTCACGCTGGCGCTGGTCTTCGTCCGCCGCGTGCCGTGGTGGGCGACCGGCGAGGCGCGCCCGGACGGCCGTCGAGGCGTGCAGGTGGCCGTCTTCGGGGTGCTGTGGCTCATGGTGGCCGCCGCGCTCGTCGCCGCGCTCGTCGAACACCCGCCCCACGGCCGTGACGTCTGGTACGCCGCGGCGCTGGTCGCGGGTTTCCTCGGCGCGACGCTGTTCGGGCTGGTCCGGCTGCGGCCGAAGCAGCCGGTCACCCGGCGAGCGGTCCTGCGGCGACGGCTCGCGTCCGCCACGGCAGCGGTGTGGGCGGCCGGCCTGCTCTTCCTCGGCCTCGAGGTCGCGACCATCGTGGGCGACGGCGGCTGGCTGCCCTGGGTGCTGCCGGTCCCGGCGGTGCTGGTCGTGCTCGGCCTGGCCGGGTGCCGGGCCGGCCTGGCCGGCCCGGCGCGGTGCCTGGCGAGCGGCCACTGGACGCCGGTCGCGGCCGCGGCGCTCGACGTGCGGCCGGGCCGGCCGGTCGACGGCTGGGCGGTGCTGCCGGGGGACGTGCGGGTCAAGTTCCACCTGCCCGCGGTGCCCGCCGACATCGCCGCCGAGCTGGTGGACCGGCG
The DNA here is from genome assembly GCF_046548975.1 of Amycolatopsis sp. lyj-346. Classification (NCBI taxonomy): domain Bacteria; kingdom Bacillati; phylum Actinomycetota; class Actinomycetes; order Pseudonocardiales; family Pseudonocardiaceae; genus Amycolatopsis; species Amycolatopsis sp. lyj-346. Next base: position 105,593 of record NZ_JAJPWT010000001.1, on the reverse strand, counting down.
ACGGCTGTGGCTCGCCGGGTGGCCTTCGGACGAGCTGGTCGCCGGCCTCCCGGACGGGGAGAGCTACGCCGTCGGGCTCATCGGCGTCCACCGCGGTGGGGGTAAAAACACGGTTACCCGACCGCCCCGGCCACCGGTAGCGTCCCGGCCGTGACAACTGTGCAGCAGACCTTCCCGGTGCCGCCGCAAGTGCTGTGGCACGCGCTCCCGGCCGGAGTCGCCGCGATCGGCGGGAAGCAGCCGTTCTACGACGGGCCCCGCGGGTTCGCCACCTGCCGCACCGGGATGTCCTTCCTGAGCTGGGGACAGCACGTCAACGTGACGGTGTCGCCGGTCAACGGCGGCTCGACGCTGACGATCATGACGGTGCTCAAGCTCGGCGTCTTCGACTGGGGCGAGGGCAAGCGCCTCGCCCGCCGCTACGCCGCGGCCGTCGCCTACGCGGCGGGTACCGCCGCCCTGACCTGAGGGTCCCGCTCGCCACCCTGGGGGTGCGAGCGGGACCCGTTCCGGGGGTCAGCGCCAGTCTTCGACGCCGCCGGGCACCGGCGCGGCCGGGTCGTACGGCGTGCGGGTGAAGACGAACGTCGCCAGGTCGAGGTGGGTGGCGACGCCGTCGGCGTTCCGGCCCACTACGAGCGTCTCGCCGGCGTAGTAGCCGTCGAGGCCGACGTAGGTGTCCTCGCCGGTCGCGCGGAAGCGTGAGCTGCGCCCGGCGCCTTCGACCGGCGCGAGCAGCAGCAGCCCGTCGCCCTGGATGCGCAGGTGGTACGGCGTGGGGCCCCAGTGCCAGAGCCCGGTCAGCGCGAGCAGCTCCGGGTCGGCGGGCGACGGCAGCCACTCGGCGGGCAGCCGCGGCTCCAGCTCGTCGGTCATGGTGATGAGGTCGAGGCAGAGCTGGGTGATGCCGACGCCGGACGTCGAGTTGGTGAGCGCGAGCGCGCCGGTCTGCGCGGCCGGGTCGACCAGCGTCACGGCGAGGAACCCGGGCATCGAGCCGGTGTGGCCGGCGAACCGGCGGCCCTGGTAGCGCACGAGCATCAGGCCGAGCCCGAAGCCGGTCGTCCAGACGTCGGTGTCGTCGACGGTGACCATGGTCCGCATCTCGGCGACGGTTTCCGGGGCGAGCACGCCGCCGGTTTCGCCGCCGAGGAACGCCGTCCAGCGGCCGAGGTCCCGGACCGTCGACCACAGCTGGCCGGCGGGGGCCATCGCGCCGGCGTCCGGGCTCGGCTCCGGCAGCAGGACGTCGGCGAAGGGGTGCACGGCGAAGCCCTCGGCGTGCGCGCCGACCGGGTGCGGGGTCGTGCGGGTCATCCCGAGCGGGCCGAGGATCTCTTCGTCGAGCACGGAGAGCCAGCCCTTGCCGCGGTGGCGGGAGACGAGTTCGCCGAGCACGCCGTAGCCGACGTTCGAGTAGTGGAACCGCGCGCCCGGCCGGTGCTTGGTCGCGCCTTCGGCGAGGCTGCCGACCAGCGCGTCCCAGTCCGCGCCGGGGGTCCGCTCCCACCACCGGCCGGGTGATTCGGACGTCAGGCCGGAGGTGTGGGACAGCAGCTGGGCAACGGTGGCGGCGCCGAACGGCGTGCCGGGGACGTGCTTTTCCAGCGGGTCGTTGAGGTCGAGCAGGCCTTCGTCGCGCAGCCGCATGACGGCGGTGGCGACGAGGGTCTTGGTGATCGAGCCCAGCCGGTACTGGGTGTCGGTACCGGGCGTTTCGCCGCCGACGCGTCCCCGGCCACCGGACCAGGCGATCTCCCCGTCCCGCACCACGGCGGCGACCAGCGACGGAGCCCGGCAGGCGGCCTGCTCGTGCGCGATCCGGCGGAGCAGGGCGAGTTCGGTCGAGGCAAGCATGGAGGCATTCTGCCGCGCGCCGCCCACCGCAGCCGTGTCGGCTTCGCAATCACGCGTGTCGGCTTCCTGATCACGCGTGCCGGCCCTTCGGTCACGGCAGGCGGGTCAGCCGAGCAGGTTGCGGGCCATCGCCGTCGTCACCGCGGCGGTGCGGTCCGAGACGCCGAGCTTGCCGAACACCCGCAGCAGGTGGGTCTTCACCGTGGCTTCGCTGATGTGCAGCGCGCGGCCGATGTCGGCGTTGGTGCCGCCCTTCGCGACCAGCCCGAGCACCTCCACCTCGCGGGCCGACAGCGGGTGCGGCTCCGGGTTGCGGACGCGGTTGACCAGCTTCCCGGCCACCGACGGCGCGAGCACCGTCTCGCCGCGGGCCGCCGCGCGGATCGCGTTCGCCAGCTCCGTGCGGGACGCGTCTTTCAGCAGGTAGCCCGACGCGCCGGCTTCCACCGCGCGCAGGATGTCGGCGTCCGTCTCGTACGTCGTCAGCACGACGATCCGGCGGCCGGGCTGCTCGCGCAGGATCCGTTTGGTGGCCCCGACGCCGTCGAGGCCGGGCATCCGCAGGTCCATCAGCACGACGTCGGGCCCGGCGACCCGGTCGAGGGCGACGGCTTCGTCACCGGAACCCGCTTCGCCGACGACCGTCAGGTCCGGTTCCGCCTCGAGCATGCCGCGGAGGCCTTCGCGGACGACCGGGTGGTCGTCGACGAGCATGACGCGGATCAAGCCGGCACCTCCAGGGTGAGTTCGGTGCCGCGGGGGCCACTCCGGACGCTCAGTCTGCCACCGACCTGCTCGGCACGGGACCGCATCCCGCGCAACCCGAACCCGGTGGCGTGGCCGGGGTCGAAGCCGGCGCCGTCGTCGCGCACCGACAGCCGGACCGAACCGTCCACAACGGACAGCCGGACCGAGACCGCCGACGCGGCCGCGTGCCGCCGGACGTTGTTCAGCGCTTCCTGCGCGCCGCGCAGCAGGACCACTTCGCCCGCCATGCCGATCGACGGCAGCGAACCGTCCACTTCGTACTCGACCGGTACGCCCGTCTCGTCGGCCAGCCGGTCGGCCTGCCGCCGGACGGCGTCGACGAGCGAGCCGGCCGCGAGGTCCGCCGGGGCCAGCGCGGCGACCATCGCGCGTGCCTCCGTGAGGTTGTCCCGCGCGGTGCGGGCGGCCAGCTCCGCGTGCCGCCGCGCGGCCGCCGGGTCGCTGTCCAATTCGGACTCGATGGCCTGTGCGAGGGTGACGATGCTGGTGAACCCCTGCGCGAGGGTGTCGTGGATTTCGCGCGCGAGCCGTTCGCGCTCGGCCGCGGTGCCCGCCTCACGGGAGAGCCGGGCGACTTCCGCCTGGCTCGCTTCGAGCTTCGCGATCAGGTCCGCGCGTCCCCGGCTTTCGTCGATGACGTGCCCGATGAACTTGCCGCACAGCACGCCGAAGACGGCCAGGATCGCCGTCATCGGCAGCATGATGTGCAGCGTCGGGCCGGTGAACCCGTCGTTCACGATCGCCGCGGCCGGGTTGATCAGGATGGCCACGGTGGTGAGGACCGCCGCGGGGCGGAACTCGAGCGTCGAGAACAGCAACGGGCACGCCATGAAGAGGATGAAACCGGACGTCCCTTCGGCGAACAGGGCGACGCCGACCAGCGCCAGCACCACGGCGGCGAACGCCCACCGCGGCCCGGCGGGCGAGTCTTCGTCCCGGACGAGCCGGCGGCCCCACAGCAGGTAGGTCAGCGCCAGCGCGGTGAGCGCCCCGGCCGCGACCACCGTGCGCACCGGGTCGGTTCCGTCGAGGATCACCAGCACGGTCGTGGCCAGGTACGCCACCGCGAAGAGGATCTCCCAGAGCCAGTCGAACCGGTCCCAGGCGTCCTTCATTTCCCGTCGGTCCACCGGAACGTCAGCCGCGCCAGCACCGCGCCCGCCACGCACCAGATCGCCAGCACCAGCGCCACCCGCGGAAGTTCCCATGTCCCGGCCATCTCCATCCTCACGGCGCCGTCCGGCAGGAAGACCGACCGGAACCCCTGGCAGATCCACTTCAGCGGGAAGAACGACGCGATGTCCACCATAACTTTCGGCAGGCTCGTGATCGGCGAAACGAAGACGCCGGAGATGAACTGCAGCACCAGGTAGAGCAGCTGCACGATGGCGACCGCGCCGTTGGTGGACTTCGCGAGCGAGCTGACCGCGATCCCGAGCAGGGTGCAGGAGACGATGCCGAGCGCGAACACCCAGAGCAGCGTCAGCCACTTCGCCGGTTCCGACGGCAGTTCCAGCCCGAACAGCAGCACGGCGACCGCGGCCATCAGCACCGTCTGGGCCAGGCTCGACACCGCGACCAGCACCATCTTGCCGATGAAGTACGCCGCCGGCGGCATCGGCGTGCCGCGCAGGCGTTTCAGCGCCCCGGTCTCCCGATCGGCCGAGACGCCGGTCGCGATGCTGTTGAACGACGTCGACACGATGCCGGAGCCGATCATCCCGGCCGCCAGCAGCTGGCCGGAGGTGACGCCGTCGAGCTGCGTCGGACCGTCCAGGATGGACCCGAGCAGGATCATCAGCACCGCGGGCAGGGAAAAGGTGAAGACCACCTGTTCCTTGTGCCGGAAGAACTGCCGCAGCTCGGTGCCGCCGCGGGCCAGTCCCAGGGGAAGGGGGCCGGGCAGCGCTGTCCGGGGGTTCCGGGTGGCGGAGCCCCCGGCCTGGGGCGAAGCCCCGGATGACTCAACGGTCATGCCTTGTCTCCGATCAGGTCGAGGTAGACGTCCTCCAGGCTCGGCCTGGTCACCGTCAGCCCGGCGAGCTCCCTGCCCCCGGCAGAGAGCTCGGTGACGAGCTTGGTCGGGTACGCGGTGCGTTCGACGTGCGCACCGCGTTCGTCGACCCAGCGCACGGTGGCCTCGGCGGCGGCCCGTCCACCCAGGTTCTGCGGGGTGTCCTGCGCGACGATTTCGCCACGGGCGATGACCGCGACGCGGTCGGCGAGCGCTTCGGCTTCGTCGAGGTAGTGCGTGGTCAGCAGGATGGTGGTGCCCTCGGCGGCGAGGTCGCTGATCAGCGTCCAGAACCGGCGGCGCGCCTCGGGGTCGAAGCCGGTGGTCGGCTCGTCGAGGAAGAGCAGTTCGGGGCGTCCGATGATGCCGAGTGCGACGTCGACGCGGCGGCGCTGCCCGCCGGAGAGCGCCTTGACCCGCGTCCCGGCCTTCTCGGTGAGCCCGGCCTTCTCGATCACCTCGTCGGGATCACGCGGGTCGGGGTAGTACTTCGCGAAGTGCCGGACGGTCTCGGCGACGCTCAGCTCGGCGGCGTCGGTCGCCGTCTGCAGGACGATGCCGAGCCGGGCCCGCCAGGCGCGGCCGGCCTGGCCGGGGTCCTCGCCGAGCACGGTGACCTCGCCCGCCGTCCGCCGCCGGTGTCCTTCGAGGATCTCGACCGTCGTGGTCTTGCCGGCGCCGTTCGGGCCGAGCAGCGCGAAGACTTCGCCTTGGGCGATCTCCAGATCGAGCCCGGCCACCGCGAGGTGACCCGGGTACTGCTTGCGCAGGCCGCGCACGCTGACTGCTGTGGTCATGGCTCAAGCCTGGCCGCCGTCGACGGCGAAGCCGACCAACGGCCAGTGGAATCCGGCTGTCCACCGATCGGTGGACACGGGCGCTTGGTTTCCCGTGGAACCACGAAAACGCTGTCATACAAGCAAAAATCCGAACATCCGAGCCTGTGGAACCGCCGCGCGGGTGAACTCGCTGTTGACAAGTTGTCTAACATGACAGAATGTCTCACAAGTGGGTGACCGCCAGCGACGGTGTCCGCCTCTCCGTCACCGTCGACGGCCGGAGCGACGTGCCCACGGTCGTGCTCGTGCACGGCTATCCGGACAACAGCTCGATGTGGGGTGGGGTAGCCGCCGGGCTGGTCGCGAAACACCGCGTCGTCACCTACGACGTCCGCGGGGCCGGACAGTCGGACAAGCCGCCGGGACGCGCGTCCTACCGGCTGGACCAGCTGGCCGACGACCTGCGGGCGGTCGTCGACGAGGTGCAGCCCACCGGCAAGGTGCACCTGGTCGCCCACGACTGGGGCTCGATCCAGGCCTGGCACGCCGTCACCGGGGACGGGCTGCGCGGGCGGATCGCCTCCTACACGTCGCTCTCGGGCCCGAGCCTCGACCACGCCGGCGCGTGGTTCCGCGCCCAGCTGCGCCGCCCGACGCCGAGGCGGCTCAAGAACGCGCTGCGCCAGTTCCTGCACTCGTGGTACATCCTCGCGTTCCAGGTGCCGATCGTCCCGGACCTGCTGTGGCGCACCGGCCTGCTGGGCAAGCAGATCCAGCGCATGGAGCCGGACGCGGCCCGCCCGGAGAAGTCCGACGGCCTGCACGGCCTCCAGCTCTACCGCGCCAACATGTTCACCCGGCTTTCGCGGCCCGCACCCGCGTCCCGCCGACATCCCGGTGCAGGTGCTCGCCCCGACCGGCGACTCCTACGTCACGGCGCCGCTGCAGACCGAAGTCGCCCGCTGGGTGCCCGACCTGCGGATCCGCCGGATCGTCGGGTCGCACTGGGTGACCAGGGCCCGGCCGGACGTGGTCGCCGCCGCGGCCGCCGAGCTGATCGAACACGCCGAAACCGGCACCGAAAGCCGCGCGCTGCGCCGGTCCCGCGCCGGCGCCGGGCCGTTCGCGCACAAGCTCGTCGTCGTCACCGGGGCGGGCAGCGGCATCGGCCGCGCCACCGCGCTGGCCTTCGCCGAGCGGGGCGCCGACGTCGTCGTCACCGACATCGACGCATCCAGTGCCGCGGAAACCCTGAAGCTGCTCGGAGAACACGGACTCGCCGAGTACACAGTGGACTCCTCCGACGGCGCGGCCGTGCACCGCTTCGCCGAGCGGGTCCGCGCCGAACACGGCGTCCCGGACATCGTGGTCAACAACGCGGGCATCGGGATGTCCGGCCCGTTCCTCGACACGTCCGCCGAAGACTGGGAACGCGTCATCGACGTCAACCTCTGGGGCGTGATCCACGGCTGCCGCGCGTTCGCGCCGATGCTCGTCGAGCGCGCCGAAGGCGGCCAGATCGTCAACCTCGCTTCGGCGGCCGCCTACCTACCGTCGAAGATCCTTTCCGCCTACGCGACCACGAAGTCCGCCGTGCTGACGCTGAGCGTCTGCCTGCGGGCCGAGCTGGCCGCGCACCACATCGGCGTCACGGCGGTGTGCCCGGGCATCGTCAAGACCGGCATCACCGGCACGACGACGTTCGTCGGGGTGTCCGAAGAGGAGCAACGCCGTCGGCAGGAGGAGAGCTCGAAGCTGTACGCGCGGCGCTGGTTCGGTCCCGAGGGCGTCGCGCGGGATATCCTGCGTGCCGTGGAAAAGGACCTCGCGATCGCTCCGTCCACTCCGGAGGCGAAGGCCGCGTTGGTCCTTTCGCGACTGACGCCCGGATTGCTGCGTGCGGCGGCGAAGCTGGACCTGACGCCGTGAGCCGGCCGCGGCGGATGTCGCCGCAGGCCCGCCGCGACGACCTGATCCGCGCCGCCCTCGACCTGTTCGGCTCGCGGGCGCCGGAGCTGGTCACGGTGGACGACATCGTCGCGCGCGCCGAGGTGTCGCGGCCGTTGTTCTACCGGTACTTCTCGAGCCTGCGCGACCTGCAGGTCGAAGCGCTGCGCACGGTCACCGACGGGCTGATCGACGGCCTGGCCGGGCTCGAGGAGGGCCCGCCCGAAACCCGGCTCCGCGCCGCCGTGCGCGGCCTGATCGACGTCGCCGACCACTACCGGGCGGGGTACATCGCCCTGCTGCGCAGTGGTTCGGTGATCGCGACGTCCGAAACGGACGCGGCGATCGACGAGGTCCGCCACCGCGCGGTGGCCCTGATCCTGGACGCCCTCGACGTCACCGACCCCTCACCACTGCTGTCCCTGACGCTCCGCTGCTGGACGGCCGTCGTCGAAGGCGCCCTCCTGAGCTGGCTCCAGGAACGCACGCTACCGCGCGAGTCCCTGGACACCTGGCTCGTCGACCAGCTCACCGCCATGCTCACCACCACGGCCGCCCACGACCGAAGCGGCACTTTCACGTGAAAGTGCCCCGGAGGCCCCCTCTCCGGATCACTTTCCCTAGGAAGTGATGTGGAGGGGGCATCTCCGGAACACTTTCCTAGGGAAAGTGCGGTCTTCGGCGTGCGTCAGTGCTTGGTGACGAGCTCCCAGCCCTCGACGTCCTCGGGGCTGCGCGGCGCCGGGCCGACGTACTTGGCCGACGGCCGCACCAGGCGCCCGGTCCGCTTCTGCTCCAGGATGTGCGCGGCCCAGCCGGCGGTGCGGGCCGAGCTGAACATCGCGGGCATCATGTGCGGCGGCACCTGGGCGAAGTCCAGGATGACCGCGGCCCAGAACTCGACGTTGGTCTCGATCGGGTGATCCGGACGCCGCTCGCGCAGCTCCTTCAGCGCGGCCTGTTCCAGTGAGGCGGCCGCCTCGTAGCGGGTCGCGCCGAGCTCGCGGCAGGTCCGGCGCAGCACGCGCGCCCGCGGGTCCTCGGCCCGGTAGACGCGGTGGCCGAAGCCCATCAGGCGTTCCTTGCGGTCGAGGATGCCCTTGACCAGGCCTTCGGGGTCGCCGGTGCGCTCGACCTCTTCGATCATCGGCAGCACGCGCGCCGGGGCGCCGCCGTGCAGGGGGCCCGACATGGCGCCGATGGCGCCCGACATGGCCGCCGCGACGTCGGCGCCGGTGGACGCGATGACGCGGGCGGTGAAGGTCGAGGCGTTGAGACCGTGTTCGGCGGCCGACACCCAGTACGCGTCCAGGGCCTTGACGTGCGCGGGGTCCGGCTCGCCGCGCCACCGGACGAGGAACCGCTCGGTGATCGAGTGGGCTTCGTCGACGCGGGCCTGCGGCACGGCGGGCCGGCCGATGCCGCGGGCCGACTGGGCGACGTAGGACAGCGCCATCACCGAGGCGCGGGCCAGCTGTTCGCGGGCCTCGTCGTCGGTGATGTCGAGCAGCGGGCGGTACCCCCAGATCGGGGCGAGCATGGCCAGCGCGGCTTGGACGTCCACCCGGACGTCGCCGGTGTGCACCGGCAGCGGGAACGGCTCGGCGGGCGGCAGGCCGTGACCGAACCGGCCGTCCACGAGGAGGCCCCAGACGTCACCGAAGGTCACCTTGCCGGCGAGGTCCTCGATGTCGACGCCGCGGTAGCGCAGGGCACCGCCGTCCCGGTCGGGTTCGGCGATCTCGGTGTGGAAGGCGACGACGCCCTCCAGGCCCGGTCGGAAGCCGTCGTCGGGTTGGCCGGACGGCTGTGGCTTGCTGATCGTGGAGGTAGTCACTGTTTCGCGGAACCTTTCGGTGCGCTTTTCCCCGGCTGGTTGCTGCTGGTCGCGCGGTTGGAGGAAGCGCACTGAATGCGCGCCACATCGCACGGATGGATAGACCTTGCTCTCTTGACCGGCCACTGGCAATCGAAAGATACGGTGGTTTCGGTCACGATTACGAGAACGATTCAGTCACCGAGGTCGCCAGTCAGGAGAATTTTCACCACTCAGTGTGACGAAGTCCAGGTAAATCCTGTGTTTCCGAACCCGGCGCCGCCGTGTTTCGGGTGGTAGACCTAGCGCATGCACCTCAGCCCGCAGGAGCGCGACAAGCTGCTCATCCACGTGGCGGCCGACGTCGCGCGGAAGCGGCTGGACCGCGGTGTCCGGCTCAACTACCCCGAGGCGGTCGCGCTGATCACCGACCACGTCCTCGAAGGCGCCCGCGACGGGCGCACGGTGAGCGAGCTGGTCGCCGGCGGCCGGTCCGTGCTCTCCCGGGCGCAGGTGCTCGACGGCGTGCCGGAGATGGTCGACTCCGTGCAGGTCGAGGCCACTTTCCCGGACGGCACGAAGCTCGTCACCGTGCACGACCCGATCGTGTGAGGAGCGGCTGATGCGTCCTGGCGAGATCATCCCCGGCGACGAGCCGGTCGAGCTGAACCCCGGCCGCGCGCGCGTCCGGCTGCCGGTCCGGAACCTCGGCGACCGGCCGGTGCAGGTCGGCTCGCACTACCACTTCGCGGCGGTGAACCCGGGGCTCGAGTTCGACCGGGACGCCGCTCGCGGCCACCGGCTCGACGTCCCGGCGGGGACGTCGGTGCGGTTCGAGCCGGGCATCGAGCGCGAAGTCGATCTTGTCCCGCTCGCCGGGGCGCGCCGCGTTCCCGGTCTGCGGTCCGAATTCTCGGGATCCTTCGAGGTTCTTCCTCCCGCCGAGAAGGCATAGGAGCTGCTGAATGCCGCAGATCGACCGTGAGCGCTACGCCGAGCTGTTCGGCCCGACCACCGGCGACCGGATCCGGCTCGCCGACACCGACCTGCTGATCGAGGTCACCGAGGACCGCTCGATGGGCCCCGGCGGCTCGGGCGACGAGGTGCTCTTCGGCGGCGGCAAGGTCATCCGCGAATCCATGGGCCAGGGCACGGCGACCCGTGCCGAGGGCGCGCCCGACCTGATCATCACCGGCGCGGTGATCCTCGACCACTGGGGCGTGGTGAAGGCCGACGTCGGCGTGCGCGACGGCCGGATCGTCGGGATCGGCAAGGCCGGCAACCCGGACACGATGGACGGCGTCGACCCGGCGCTGGTCATCGGGCCGTCCACCGAGGTGCTGTCCGGCAACGGCAAGATCCTCACCGCCGGCGGCATCGACTGCCACGTCCACTTCATCTGCCCGCAGCTCGTCGACACGGCGCTGGCCGCCGGGCTGACCACTTTGGTCGGTGGCGGCACCGGCCCGAACGAGGGCACGAAGGCCACGACCGTCACACCCGGCGCGTGGAACCTCGGTCGCATGCTGTCCGCCATGGACGGTTATCCGGTGAACGTCCTGTTGCTGGGCAAGGGGAACACCGTCCGGCACGAGGCACTGCGCGAGCAGCTGGCGGCGGGCGCGGGCGGGTTCAAGCTCCACGAGGACTGGGGCACCACGCCGGCCGCCATCGACGCGTGCCTGACCGTCGCCGACGAAGCCGGGGTCCAGGTGGCCATCCACACGGACACGCTGAACGAAGCGGGCTTCCTGGAGTCCACTGTGGAGGCCATCGGCGGGCGTTCGATCAACGCGTACCACACCGAAGGCGCCGGCGGCGGGCACGCGCCCGACATCATCCAGGTCGTCTCGCTGCCGAACGTCCTGCCGTCGTCGACCAACCCGACCCGCCCGCACACCGTCAACACCCTCGACGAGCACCTCGACATGCTGGTGGTCTGCCACCACCTCAACCCGTCGGTGCCCGAAGACCTCGCGTTCGCCGAGAGCCGCATCCGGCCGACGACGATCGCCGCCGAAGACGTGTTGCACGACATGGGCGCGATCTCGATGATGAGCTCCGACTCGCAGGCGATGGGCCGGATCGGCGAGGTGATCATCCGGACCTGGCAGACCGCGCACGTGATGAAGCGCCGCCGCGGCGCGCTGCCCGGCGACGGCGCGGCCGACAACCTGCGCGCACGTCGTTATGTCGCCAAATACACGATCAACCCGGCCATCGCGCACGGCATGGAAACCGAAATCGGCTCGGTCGAGGTCGGCAAGCTCGCGGACCTCGTCCTGTGGGAGCCGAAGTTCTTCGGCGTCCGCCCGCACGTGGTGCTGAAGGGCGGCTTCCCGGCCTGGGCGGCGATGGGCGACGCGAACGCGTCCATCCCGACCCCGCAGCCGGTCATGGCGCGGCCGATGTTCGGCGCTTCGATCGGGGCCGCGCTGAGCCTGCACTTCGTCGCACCGTCCGCTTTGGACAGCGGCCTGCGGGAGACGTTCGGCATCACGCGTCCGCTCGTCGCGGTGTCGAACATGCGCGCGCGGACCAAGGCCGACATGGTGCTCAACGACGCCACGCCGGACGTCCGAGTCGAGCCGGACAGCTTCGCGGTGCACGTCGACGGCGAGCTGATCGAACCGCAGCCGGTGACGGAACTGCCGATGGCGCAGAGGTACTTCCTCTTCTGATGGACCTTTCGGCGCTGATCCTCGCGGACTCCCGCTTTCCCGGCGGTGGGCACGTCCACAGTGGCGGGCTGGAGGAAGTCGTTTCGCGGAAGCTGGTGACTTCCGTGCGCGATCTGCCGGGGTTCCTTTCCGGACGGCTGCGGACGGCGGGTTTCCTGGCCGCGGTCTTCGCGGCCGCTTCGGCGCACGCGGCCGCGCGGTCCGTCCCGTCCGGACATTGGGCGCGGCTGGACGCCGAGCTGGACGCGCGGACGCCGTCGCTCGGGCAGCGGGAGGCGTCGCGGGCGCAGGGGCGGGGAACCGCGCGCGCCGGCCGGATCGCCTGGCCGTCGCCGGTGCTGACCGCAATGCTGGCGGAGACGCCGCGCCCGCACCACCCGGTGGTCCTGGGTGCTTTGACCGGGGTCGCCGGTGGTTCGCCGTACGACGCGGCGATGGCGGTGGCCTACCTGGCCGTGAGTGGTCCGGCGAGTGCCGCGGTGCGGCTGCTGGGACTGGACCCGTTCGCGGTCAACGCCGTGGTCGCGCGGCTCGATCTGCGTTCGGTTTGTTCGGATGCGGCCGCCGTGGCGGGAGACGATCCGGCGTCGCTGCCGTCGCCGGGGTCGCCCGCGTTGGATTTGTTCGCCGAGGCGCACGCCCGGCACCACCAGGAAGAGGTGCGTCTCTTTGCCAGCTGAAAGTCACGGTCACGGACACGGGCACGTCCACCCGGTCAACTTCGATCCGACGGCCGCCGAGCCGGACCACTACGACGCGGCGCCCACCGCGGGCCGGGCGTACCGGATCGGCATCGGCGGCCCGGTCGGCTCCGGCAAGACGGCGCTGACCGCAGCGCTGTGCCGGGCGCTGGGCGACGAGGTGAACCTCGCCGTCGTCACGAACGACATCTACACGACGGAGGACGCGGACTTCCTCCGCCGGGCCGGGGTCCTGGACCCGGAACGGATCGAGGCGGTGCAGACGGGCGCCTGCCCGCACACGGCGATCCGCGACGACATCACGGCGAACCTCGACGCCGTCGAGCGGCTGGAGGAGAAGTTCCCCGGCCTGGACCTGGTGATCATCGAAAGCGGCGGTGACAACCTGACCGCGGTGTTCAGCCGCGGCCTGGCGGACAGCCAGATCTTCGTGGTCGACGTCGCGGGCGGCGACAAGGTGCCGCGCAAGGGCGGCCCCGGCGTCACGACGGCGGACCTGCTGGTCATCAACAAGATCGACATCGCCCACCTGGTCGGTGCGGACATGGCCGTGATGACGTCGGACGCGCACCGGATGCGGGGTTCGCTGCCGGTGATCACCCAGTCCCTTGTGGACACCCCGGACGCGCCCGCGGTCGCCGGCTGGGTCCGTTCCCTGCTGTGAAGGCCCACGCGCGGCTGACGGCGTGCTTCGACGGCTCGCGCACGGTGCTGCGGGAGCTGAGCTCGATGGCCCCGCTGACGTTGTTCCCCCGCCGCCGGTCCGGGGCGACGGCGGTGGTGCACCTGGTCAACTCGGCGACGTCTCCGCTGGGCGGGGACGACCTGCTGCTGACCGTGCGGGTCGGGCCGGGTGCTTCCCTGCGCTTGTCGGGGGTGGCGGCCACGTTGGCCCTGCCGGGCCTGCACGGGGAGGGCTCCTTGTCCACTGTGGACCTGGTGGTGGAGCAGGGTGGGTCGCTGGAGTACCTGCCGGAGCCGACGGTGGTCACGGCGCGAGCCCGGCACGCCGCGGTGTTCCGGGCTTCGCTGGCGCCGGACGCGTACCTGCACACGCGGGAGGTGCTGGTGCTCGGGCGGGCCGGGGAGAGCCCGGGTTCGATGACGACTTCGCTGTCGGTCACCCGGGGCGCGGTGCCGGTGCTGCGGCAGACGCTGTCGGTCGGGGACGCGGGCTTGGACGGGAGCCTGGCGGTGCTCGCGAGCCGCCGGGTGCTGGCCACGGACCTGGTGGTCGGCGGGCCGGAGCTGCCCGCGGCATCCGGTGAGTGGTGGTCACGCAGCCCCCTCGCCGCGGGCGGCACGCTGGTGACTTCGCTGGCTCCGGACGCGGTGACGGCGATGAAGGGGCTGAGCGAGGCGGGGGTCGTGGCGTTCTGAGCAGCCCCCGATTTCCACGCTACCGGGAGGGACCGACGGTTTCGGGTGGATCGCGCCGCTCGCCGGGGACGGACGCAGGAGGTCCCCGGCGAGCGGCGCCGTCAGAACTTGGTGCCCAGCCAGGTCATCGCCGCCGGGCCGCCGATCGAGACGCCGCCGATGTGTTCCAGCAGCGGGAACTCCTGCCACGTCACCTTCGCGCCCACGGCCTTCCATCGGTCGCGCAACGCCGTTCCGACGCTGAACGGGATCAGCTCGTCCAGCGTTCCGTGGTACAGGTACACCGGCGGCTTCGGGGCGGTCGTGCCCAGGTAGTTCTCCGCGAGGCGGGCCTGCCACCGCGGCTCGTGGATCGGGTCCGGCACCGTCACGAAGTCCTGGAGGTGCGCGAACGGTGCCGCCGCGCCGAGTTCGACGGTGCACGCCTTCGACACCCGGGCCACCGCTTCGCGGCCGCGGTCGTTCAGGATCGACGCGAACGGTACGTCGGGGTACGCCGCCGCGTAGCCGGTGGCCGCGCCGAGGACCAGGCCGAACGCCGCGCCGCCGTCGTTGGACGCGAACACCGCGTTCAGGTCCGCCGGGACCCCGCCGGCCGCCACCCCGACCACGTTCAGCGAAGGCGCGTACGTCGCTTGCAGTTCGGCGGCCCACGCCGCGGCCTGGCCGCCCTGCGAGTAGCCGAACACGCCCACCGGGCCGGCGGGGGACAGTCCCGCGCCGGTCACCCGGGAAGCGGCCCGCGCCGCGTCGAGCACCGCCCGGCCTTCGGACCGGCCGACGGCGTACGTGTGCGTTCCCGGCGTGCCGAGCCCTTCGTAGTCGGTGACGACGACGGCCCAGCCCTGCGACAGCGCCTGTGCCAGCAACGCGCTCTCGTTCTCGATGCCGTGGGCCAGGAGGTTCGAGGGCGCGCACTGGTCGCCGAGGCCGTGCGTGCCCACCGCGTAGCTGATCAGCGGACGCGGGCCGCCGCGCAGCCACGGCGTCGCGGGTACCAGCAGCGTGCCGGAGACGGCGTTCGGCTCGCCGGTGGCCGATGTCGAGCGGTAGAGGAGGTGCCAGGCCTTGACGGGAGCCGGGAACGGACCGACGAACACCGTCGTCGGGCGCTGTTCGAGCAGCACGCCCGGATCCGCGTGTGCCGAGGGGGCGGCTGTCACGAACAAGAGCGCGACGGCGACCAGTAACCGACGAAGCATCGTTGCCTCCGGTGTTTGGTAATCGAGGTTTTCACAATTTAGCCAGCCCGGTAGGATCCGGCAATCCCTCAGAAGGAGGACACACCCGTTGGCTCGCACGTACGGCGGCGTCGCACCCGAACAACGTCGCGCCGACCGCCGGGAGCGGCTGCTCGCGGCCGGTCTCGAGCTGTTCACCACGACCGGCTTCCGGCAGACGAAGATCACCGAGGTGTGCGCCCGCGCCGGGGTGTCCACGCGGAACTTCTACGAGGAGTTCACCGGCAAGGAGGACGTGCTGCGCACCCTCCACGACCGGATCAACAGCCTCGCGCTCGAACACGTGACCGCCGCGCTCGACAACGTCGCCGAGGCTGACGCCGTCACCCGCATCGCCACGCTGCTCGACGTCTTCATCGACACGGTCACCGTGGACCCCCGGCTGCCGCGGCTGAACTACGTCGAAGCCGTCGGCGTCAGCGCGGAGCTGGAGGAGCAGCACCAGGTGTGGGTCGACCGCTGGGCGACGTTCATCGAGACGGAGGCCCGGCGCGCGGCCGCGCACGGCGCCGCGCCCGACCGCGACTACCGGCTGACGGCGATCGCGCTGGTCGGAGCGGCCACCGGCCTGCTGCGCGAGTGGCAGGCGCACGAGCCGCCGCTGCCGGTGGAAGACGTCGGCGCGGAGCTGCGCGCGATGATGCTGGCGGCCATCATGCGGCCGGAGAAAATCTCAGAGATCCCGGGCAACCCCGGCGTGCCCTCCGGCGTGGAACAGTCGAGCCGGGTGGGAGAGCAGGGGGGAACCCGGCGAACGTGAAGGCCCCTTCCCCGGCCGCGAACGCCGGGGAAGGGGCCTTCACAGACGCTACGGCGTCCGGACGGCAGGCAGGCCGAGCGCGACCGGGCCGGTCGTCTGGCACACGTCGTGGCAGGTGCTGTCGAGCGTGCAGCACAGCGAGCAGATCGGGCCGTCCTGCTTCGCGCAGTCGGCGACGTCCGGCAGCTCGTACGGGTCGCCGCAGACCGAGCAAAGGTGCGTGGCGCGCAGGTCGACGTCGGTGTCCGGGCCGGCGACCGTGTTCGGCCGCGCCAGGTAGTACTTCCCCTTCGTTGCGACGGCCAGCGTCGGCACCAGGATGATGGCGATGACCAGCGCGAGCAGTGGGCTGAACGCGGCGAGGAACGGTCCGAACGCACCGAAGTACGCCACGATCGACACCGCCGACGCGACCACCATCGAGCCGAACCCGACCGGGTTGATCTTGTGCAGGTAGGCCCGCTTGAACTCGATGTAGCGCGGCGACAGGCCCAGCGGCTTGGCGATCACCAGGTCGGCGCAGACGGCGCCGATCCACGCGATGGCGACGTTCGAGTAGAAGCCCAGGATCTTGTTCAGGAAGCCGAACGCGCCGAACTCCATCAGCGCGAGCGCGATCCCGCAGTTGACCAGCACGTACCAGACGCGGCCGGGGTGCTTGTGCAGCACGCGGGAGAAGAAGTTCGCGAACGACAGCGAGCCGGAGTAGGCGTTGGTGGTGTTGATCTTGATCTGCGAGACGACGACGAACAGCGCGGCGAACGTCAGCGCCACCGGTCCGAGCGCCGGTTTCACCGCTTCGAGGTACGGCGCGATCGGCTCCAGCGCGTGCGTCTTCCCGACCACGCCGAGGGCGAGGAACGCCAGCAGCGCGCCACCGATCTGCTTCGCGGCGCCGAGGATCACCCAACCGGGTCCCGCGGCGAGCACCGCCGCCCACCACGACCGCTTGTTCTCCGCGGTTTTTTCGGGCATGAACCGCAGGTAGTCGGCCTGCTCGCCGATCTGCCCGATCAGCGACAGCGCCACACCCATGCCGAGGCCGAACCCGATCGCGGAGAACCCGGAGCCGGCGCCTTCGGTGCCCCCGAACCGGGCGAACTCGGCGAACTTGCCCGGCTCGCGGACCAGCACGACGACGAACGGCAGCACCAGGCCGGCGATCCACAGCGGCTGCGTCCAGGTCTGCATCTTCGCGACCGCGCCCATGCCGTAGAGCGCGAACGGCAGCACGATCAGCGTGGACAGGAGGTAGCCGATGGGCAGCGGGATGCCGAGGGCGAGCTCGAAGGCCTGGCCCATGATCGAGCCTTCGAGCGAGAAGAAGATGACGGTGAAGCTCGCGTACACGAGCGACGTCAGCGTCGACCCGAAGTAGCCGAAGCCGGCTCCGCGGGTCAGCAGGTCCATGTCCACTCCGGACTTCGCGCAGGCGGCCGCGATGGGCACGCCGGTCACGAAGATGACGACGGCCGCGGCGAGGATCGCCAGCACGCCGGAGGTGAAGCCGTAGGAGAGGACGATGCTGGCGCCGATGGCGAAGTCGGCGAGGTAGGCGATGCCGCCCAGCGCCGTCGTCGCGACGACGAACGGCGACCATTTCCGGAACGAATGAGCGGCGAAGCGCAGTGAGTAGTCCTCGCGATTTTCGTTCGCCGCGAGCGGGGCGTACCGGCGCTTCGGCGGGGCGCTCTCTTCTGCGTTGGACAGGGTCTCGGTCATGCCTGCCTCCGGGGTGGTGGGGAACGCGCCGAAGGTAGGGGTTTCCTGTATCGATCCTGGTCCGGCGGGTAACGCGAGGGTTACAGCTTGTTGTCCAGCGGTTACGGGCTGGTGGCGGAAAGGGGGTGGCGGGTGTCACCGTTCAGTGGGTTCCGCTGCCGCGCGCGAGGCCCTAACGTGCGCAGGAGCCGAAGTGACAGCTGCCCCGACCGGGTACGGAGGTTTGGCGATGATGCCGGAGATCGAGGACCAGGTGGAAGACGCCGTAGTGCGCCTGCCCGGAATGCGCGTCGCCTACGACAGCGCGGCGTTCGACGAAACCGCCTTGGCAGCCACCTGGACCGACCAGCTGCAGGGCTGGCTGAACCAGGCCGTGGCCGCCGGCATACCCGAACCGAACGCGATGGTGCTGGCGACGGCGGACGCCGAAGGCCGCCCGTCGTCCCGGACGGTCCTGTGCAAGGGCCTCGACGACCGGGGCGTGGTGTTCTACACGAACTACACGTCGTCGAAGAGCCACGACCTGACGGCGACGAGGTACGCGTCGGTGACGTTCCCCTGGTACGCGCTCCACCGCCAGGTCCACGTCCGCGGCGAGGTCGAGAAGGTCGGCGTCAAGGAAACGGCGGAGTACTGGGCCCAGCGCCCCCGCGGCTCCCAGCTGGGGGCGTGGGCGTCACCGCAGTCCCGCGTGGTCGACGGCCGCCGGGCACTGGAAAACGCGCTGCACGGAATCGAGCGGCGCTTCGCGGACGTCGAGCAGATCCCGGCCCCGCCGCACTGGGGCGGCTGGCGGATCCGCCCGGACCTGGTGGAGTTCTGGCAGGGCCGCGAGGACCGCATGCACGACCGGCTGCGGTACGTGCGCAACGACGACGGGTGGAACATCGAGCGCGTGGCCCCGTAGGCCCGGCGGGCTGTCCACAAGTCGCCGGCCATGTGGACAGCCCGGCTCCTGCGGCGGCTTTTCGGGCTTTTTCCCGGAGGGGCGCGATACGCTGGACAAGGGCACGCCCCCCGGGACAGGGCGGGGTTCCGGCAAAGTCGTGTCGTTGCAGGCAGGCACGGCTCTCGGTGCTGATCATGTGGTTGTCGAAGCCCATGATCTGTGAGAAAGCCGTGCCTGCAGTTGCACCTTCTCCCATTCCTGCCGTGTTGACCCGACTGGCCTCCGCCGACCTCAAACAGGTAGCTGACCTGCGTGAATACCTGGCTTCGGTGCCCGACCCGCGACAGCAACGCGGGGTGCGGCACTCCTTGGGATCCATCCTGGCGCCGGCCGCGGCCGCGGCCGCAGCGGGCGCCCAGTCGTTCACCGCGATCGGGGAATGGGCCGCAGACGCACCACAGCGAGTACTGGCCCGCCTAGGCGCCCGGTTCGACCCCCGCCGCAACCGGCACATCGCCCCGGACGAAGCCACCCTGCGGCGGGTCCTCTCCAACATCGACGCCGACGACCCCGACACCGCAATCAGCGACTGGATCACCACCACCACCGCACCGGCGATCGCGGTGGACGGCAAATCCCTGCGCGGCACCTTCACCCGCACCGGCGGCGCAGGCGTGCATCTGCTCTCGGCGCTGACCCGCCACAACGGGACCGTCCTCACCCAACAGCAGGTCACCGCCGGGACCCAAGCCAACCATCACACCAGCACCGGAATCGGGCACGGACGGCTCGAACAACGCACCACCGAAGTCCTGCCCGCACCGGCAGATCCCGGCTTCCCCGCCACCACACAGGTCTTCCGAATCACCCGCTACCACACCCACCACACCACCACCGGCACCCGCGAAACCCACACCACCCACGGCGTCACCAACCTGCCCGCCGACACCAACCCCGCAGACATCGCCACCCACCTACGCCGACACCGGGAAATCGAAAACCGGCTGCACCGGGTCCGCGACATCACCTACCGCGAAGACGCACCCCGCGTCCGCACCGACACCACACCCCGCGCCATGACCACCCTCCGCAACCTCCCCATCAACGCCCCACGCACCACCGGCCACACCAACATCGCCACAGCACAACGCCACATGGCCCGAAACACCACCCGACCAGCACAACGACTTTGCCGGACCCCTGCCGGGAAGGGCGGGGGCTGCGCTGGTGGGCTCTGCCTCCCCGGGCGACACAAATCACGCGACCCGAGATAGTTAGCCCCGCTAAGCTCATGGGTTGTGACTGGTGAACCGGGGACCTTGCCGCCCCGCTCGGGCATTCGCAAGGTCCTCGGCCGCGTCATCGTCGACACGCGGCCGCTGAAGATTCCGGCCTTCCGGCGGCTCTGGCTGTCCACTGTGGTCACCGCCGTCGGCACTCAGCTGACCGCCGTCGCCGTGCCCAAGCAGGTCTTCGACCTCACCGGGTCCTCCGCCTACGTCGGCCTCACCGGGCTCGTCGCGCTCGTTCCGCTCCTGATCTTCGGGCTCTGGGGCGGCGCTGTCGCCGATGCCGTCGATCGGCGGAAGCTGCTCTTCGTCACCAACGTCGGCGTCGCGATCACCTCCGCGCTCCTCTGGGTGCAAGCCTTCGCGCAGTTCGGCTCGGTGTGGCTCGTGCTCGGCCTGCTCGCCGTCAACCAGGCCTTCTTCGCCATCAACATGCCCACCCGCGGTGCCGTGGTCGCGCGGCTCGTGCCCGCCGAGCTGCTGCCGTCGGCCAACGCCCTTAACACCACCATGGCCACCTTCGGGGCCGTCTTCGGGCCGCTGCTCGCCGGTGCGCTGATCCCCGTCCTCGGCCTCTCCACCCTCTACCTGGTCGACGTCGTCGCACTGACGATCACGCTCATCGCCGTCTGGCGGCTGCCGTCGATCCCGCCGCTCAACGGCCCCTCGCGCCGGGCCGGCCTCCGGGACGTCGTCGACGGCTTCCGGTACCTCGCCGGGCAGCGGGTCCTGCTGGCCTCCTTCGTCGCCGACATCATCGCCATGGTCTTCGGGATGCCGCGGGCGCTGATTCCGGAGATGGCCGAGCGCACGTTCGGCGACCCGCCCGGCGGCGGCCCCGCGCTCGGCTGGCTCTACGCCGCCCTGCCCGCCGGGGCGATGCTGATCGGGCTCTTCTCCGGCTGGCTGACGCGCATCCACCGCCAAGGCGTCGCGGTCGTCGTCGCGATCTGCGCGTGGGGTGCGGCGGTGGCCGCGTTCGGGCTCGCGCACTCGCTTTGGCTCGCCGTCGTCTTCATGGCGCTGGCCGGTGCCGCGGACATGGTCAGCGCCGTCTACCGGATGGCGATCCTGCAGGTCGCGACCACCGACGAGATGCGCGGCCGGCTCCAGGGCGTCTTCACGGTCGTCGTCGCGGGCGGCCCCCGGATCGCCGACGTCACCCACGGCTGGGGCGCCGCCGCGTTCGGCACCGCCGCCGCGGCGAGCGTCGGCGGGCTGCTGGTCATCGTGCTCGTGTGCGCGTCGATGTTCCTGCTCCCGGCATTCTGGCGATACCGGGCACCGACGGTTTGATTCATCCGGGCTAGGGTGCGGACATGCGAACCCTTGCCGTCGCTTTTGTCGCTTTTGTCGCGCTGACTGCCTGCTCTTCGGGGGACGAGCCGTCGAAGGCCCCGTCGCCGTCCGCCGCCCCGAAGCCGGCGCCGAGCTCGAACGCCGCCGCCGCGGCGTCGCTCGACCCGTGCAAGCTGCTGCCCGCGGAGGCCGTGTCGAAGGCGCTGTTCCTCGACAACCTCAAGGCGGTGCCGGGTCCGGTCCAGGACACCGCGGCCAACGGCGGCAAGGCCCGCAGCTGCGAGTACCAGCACGACGGCAAGGCCGCCGGTGCGCTCGCGGTTACGCGCTACGAGGGCAAGCAGAGCAAGCCCGCCGAAATGCTCGCCTCGATCAAGAAGGCGAAGCCGGGCGCCCAGGACGTCCCGGGCTTCCCGGACGGCGCCGTCTACTACGTCGACGGCCAGAAGACGGCCACCCTCGCCTCGGCCGAACTCGTGGCGGGCACGCCGGTGCTGATCAACTACACCGGTCCGGCGAAGATGACGGCGGAGCAGCTCACCCCGCTCGTCAAGCAGGCCCTCGCCGCCGGCTGATCAAGCCCAGCCGACGAGCCGCCGCTCCGACAGCGTCCCCGCGGGCGCCAGCTGCGGCAACGCGGGCCGTGCGATCGCGCCCGGCGTGGCCGGCGACGCGAACCACTCGCCCTGCGCGGTCTGGTAGAGCACCGTCGTCCGGTCCGGTGCGGCGGCCGCCTTGGCGATCCGCGGCTCGGACCGCTCGACGAGCTTGGTCAGCTGCGGTGTCCCGCCGTCGAGGTGCAGCCGCAGCAGCACGCCGTGCTCGTCGGAGCCGGTGACGGCGGACAGCAGCACCGTCGTCGCGTCGAGCGCGGCGACGAAGTTGTAGGTCGCGCCCGGTTCTTCGTAGACCGCGTAGGCGATCGCGCCCGCGGAGTCGGTCAGGTAGGCCAGGCCGTCGCCCGCGCGCTTCGCGTCCCGCCAGGTCAGCACCTGGTCGTCCGGGCCGAGCCACCAGTCCCGGACGTGCTGGTCGGAGTGGCCGTTGGGCACGATGCGCGCTTCCTCGGCCGGCGTGCCGAGCTGCCGGTGGTCGACGGAGTACACCGCCTGGCCGTCGTCGAAGAACAGCTTCGAGCCGGCCGGGCCGAACCGCGGGTTCCGGAAGCGGGCCGCCTTTTCGCTCATCGTCCGGTCCGGGGCCGGGACGACCCCGGTGCGCTCGTAGCGCCGGTCGGCGGTGTTGAGCCGGAACACCTCGACGCCTTCACCGGTCTCGAGCGTGGCGTACTGCCCGTCGGGCGAGATGACGTCGAGTTTCGACGTCGGCGTGCTGAAGCGGTGCAGCGAAGTGTCCCGGCCCGGCAGCGGGAGGACCGTCCCGAGCGCACCGGTGACCGGGTCGGCGAACGCCACCTCGTCGAGGCCGGCCCCGCTCTGCCGCTGCAGCAGCACGACACCGGAGAGGTCGAGCGGCGCCTCCTCCTGCGTCGCGGCCGCGGCCGGACGCGGCGCCGGGTCACTCCCGCACGCCGTCGTCACCGCGGCCACCACCCCGAGCACGACCGCGCACCAGCGGATCTTCGCCACCATCGAACCTCCCGTCGTCGAAGGCTCAGATGGGGCGGGAGATCATTCGGTTCCGGGCATCATCGGCGCAGTGCGGCCAGCTCGACCGGGCTGTGCGCCGAGAACACCGTGACGTCGTCCTGGTGGGCCCGAGCCAGCTCGTGCAGCCGCGCCAGGTTCTCCAGCCGCGGCCCGCGCAGGGTCTGGACGAGGGTCTGGAACGCCGTCAGGCCCGGCGGGCAGTGCGGGGCCACCGGGTCCAGCTGGCCGTGGAAGAAGTACGCGTCGCCGGCGTGCAGGAGCCAGCCGTCGCCGGTGTCGACCGCCACGCCCGTGTGGCCGCGCGTGTGGCCGGTCAGCGGGACCAGCAGGATCTCCTCCGGCAGGCCCTTGAGCGACCGGACCGCCTCGAAGCCGAACCACGGCTCGCCCGTCTCGTCGTAGGTGCTCCACAGCGGGCGGTGCGCGAACTGCGCCGCGCGGTAGCGGTTCTTCTCGGCCGCGTTCGCCGGCGCCGTCGCGGATCGTTGCTCCTCCGCGCGGACGTGCACGACGGCGTTGGGGAAGTCGGCCAGCCCGCCCGCGTGGTCGACGTCGAGGTGCGTCGCCACGATGTGCCGGACGTCGGCCGGGTCCAGGCCGAGCGCCTCGATCTGCGCGACGGCCGTCTCGGCCGCTTCGAGCCGGGCGCCGACCGCCGTCAGGAAGAAGCTGCCGAGCCACTCGCGGGGCCGGGCGACGGCCTGGCTGCCGAACCCGGTGTCGACCAGCACCAGGCTGTCGCCGGTCTCGATCAGCAGGCAGTGGGCGACCAGCTCCGCGCGCCGCAGCAGGCCGGGCTCGCCGTCGAGCAGCTTGCCACCCGCCGGGCGCATCGTTCCGCAGTTCAGGTGGTGCACCTTCATACGCTGCTCCTGGTGCTCAGCCGGAGGAATTCGGTCTCGTCGTGCGCGGCGAAGACGGTGACCTCGTCGCCGTGCTCCTGAACAAGCTGGCGCAGGCGGCGGTGATTGTCCAGCCGGGCGCCACCGACGGTCTCCATCCGGCCCTCGAACCACTTCAGGCCCGGCGGGCAGTGCGGCTCGGCCGCGACCTGGCCGTGGAAGAAGTACGAGTCACCGGCGTTGAGCAGCCAGCCGTGCCCGGTGTCGACGGCGACCCCGGCGTGCCCGCGCGTGTGCCCCGACAGCGGGACCAGCAGGATCTCCGGCGGCAGGCCGTCGAGCTGCCGGACGGCGCCGAAGCCGAACCACGGCTCGCCGGTGTCCGCATAGGACGTCCACTGTGGACCATGGGCGAACTGGATCCGGCGGTAGCGGCCGCGTTCGGCGGCGTCACGCGGCTCGGTGAAGGCGCGCAGCTCCTCGGCGTAGACGTGCACGCGCGCCCACGGGAAGTCGATCAGCCCGCCGGCGTGGTCGAGGTCGAGGTGGGTGAGCACGATGTCGCGGACGTCCGCCGGGTCGAAGCCGAGCGCGCGGATCTGGGCCACGGCGGTCTGCGCGGGATCGGCGATCGGGTTGGACTGGCGGACGAACCCGGCGCCGAGCCAGGCGGCGCGGTCGACCGCGGCCGGCGTGCCCATGCCGGTTTCGACGAGCACGAGCCCGGTGGCGGTTTCGAGCAGCAGGCAGTGGCAGACCATGGTGGCGCGCCGGAACAGGCCCGGCCGCCCGTCGATGAGCTTGCCGCCGAGCGGGCGCATGGTGCCGCAGTTGAGGTGGTGGACGCGCATCAGGAGAACTCCCGGTCGAGGGTGGCGTGCAGGTGGGTGGCGACGGCGCGCAGCGGCGCGACGTCCCGCCGGGTGCGGGCCAGCAGTAGCCCGCCTTCGATCGCGGCGAGCACGACGGTGGCCAGCTCGTCCGCGCGTTCGGCCGAAAGCCCTTGCCCGGCCAGGTAACCGGCGAGGATGCCGTGCCAGGACGAGTAGCCGTCCGCGCAGGCTTCCCGGATGGGCTCACTCGCCGCGGCGGCGTCCAGCGCGACCGTCGCAAGTGGACAGCCGCGCTGGAAGTCCGACCCGGTGAGGAAGCCCGCGAGGGTGTCGACGGCGCGGTCGATGCCGGTCGCGGCGTCGGGCGCATCGGTCATGATCGCCACGAGGAGTGCGCCCGTGCGTTCGCTCGACAGCCGGACGGCTTCGGCGGCGAGCTGCTCCTTGCCGCCGGGGAAGTGGAAGTAGAGCGACCCCTTCGGCGCACCACCGGCCGTCGTCAGCTGGGTGAGGCCGGTGGCGTGGTAGCCCTGGGTCTGGAACAGGTCGGCGGCGGTGTCGAGCATCCGCTGCCGCGTGTCGGTGCGGCGAACCATGACCTGACCGTAGCGCAAATTATGACGACCGGTCTAGTGACTTTGTGAATCGGTAAGGTCGTGCGCATGGGCAACCCGACCGGTCAGCAGTTCGAGATCACCCGCGGCAACGCGCGTGCCGTCGTCACCGAAATCGGTGCGGGGCTGCGCGCGTTCGAAGTCGGCGGCGTGCCGTACGTCGAGGAGTTCCCCGAAGACGCCCACCCGCCGAAGGGCGCCGGGCAGGTGCTGCTGCCCTGGCCGAACCGCACCAAGGGCGGCCAGTGGACGTTCCAGGGGGAGACGCAGCAGCTCGAGGTCACCGAGGAGGCGCGCGGCAACGCCATCCACGGCCTGACCCGCCACCTCGAGTGGGAACTGCTGGAGCACGCCGAATCGTCGGTCACCCTGGCCGTCGACGTCGCGGTGCAGCCCGGCTGGCCGGTGCCGCTGCGCGCGACGGTGACCTACGAGCTCGCGCCGCGCGAACTGACCGTCACCCACGAGATCCGCAACGAAGGCGAGCAGCCGGTCGGTGTCGGCGTCGGCACGCACCCGTACTTCCGGATCGGCGACGTCCCGACCGACGAGCTGACGCTGACGCTGCCGGCGAGCCGCGTCCGGCCGTCCCTGCCCGACGAGCAGATGCCGTACGCCGAAGAGCAGGACGTCGACGGCACGGAGTACGACTTCCGCGCCGGCCGCCTGCTGGCGGGGGTCAACCTGGACACGGCGTTCGGCGGCCTCGCGGCGGCCGAGGACGGCCGGCACCACGTCGTCCTGAGCCATGAGGGCCAGGAACTGCTGGTCTGGACCGGCCCCGACTTCCGCTGGGCCCAGGTGTTCACCCCGGACGACCTGGTCGGCCGCGGCCGGGCGGTCGCGATCGAGCCGATGACCTGCCCGGCCGACGCGCTCAACACGGGCACCGACCTGATCGAGCTGGAGCCGTCGGCGTCGTGGTCGGGCAGCTGGGGCATCCGGGTCCGGTGACGCCGCTTCGCCTGAGCGTCGCCGACGCGGGCGAAGTCCTGACGCTGCAACGGGCCGCGTACGTCACCGAGGCTCGCGCGCACGGGGACTTGGACCTGCCACCGTTGCTGGAAACCCTGGACGAGACGCGGGTGGCGCTGGCGGGCTGGTCCTGGGGACTGCGGGAGGCGGGCCGCCTGGTGGCGTCGGTGCGGCTGACGGTGACGGGGCCGGTCGGGGTGATCGGCAGGCTGGTCGTCGCCCCGGACCGGCAGGGTGCCGGGCTGGGCGGCGGGTTGCTGCGGTTGGCCGAGTCGGCGGCCCCGCCGGAGGTGACGCTGTTCCGGCTCTTCACCGGCTCCAAGAGCGCCGGGCCGCTGCACCTGTACGCCAAGCACGGGTACCGGGAGACACACCGGACGCCCGAGAACAACCACGAGCTGGTGCACCTGGAAAAGCCCCGGATTCCTTAGGCGGCACCGGCCCGTGCCCTCACGCGGCGGTGGTGCGGTCGTGGGTGAGGAAGGCGGTGCCGATGGAGCAGGTGCCTTCGGCGGTCACCGACCGCGCGGCGCGGGCCGGGGCGGGCAGCGTCTCGGGGTAGTGCGAGGGGTGTTCAGTGGTGGTCGGCCCACTGGACGACCTGGACGATGACGCCGTTGGGGTCGGTCACCTGGAACAGGCGTTCACCCCAGGGTTCCTCGCGCAGCGGCATGGTGATCGGCGCGCCCGCGGCCCGCAGCCGCGCCTCCTCCTCGTCGAGCCCCTCGGCCAGGGTGTAGGCGAGGATCAGGCCGCCGGCGCGCTGGTCGCGCTGCTCCGGCGGCAGCACCTCGATCCCGCGGGCGAGCAGGACGACGTCGAAGGCGTCGGGACGGGTGAGGGACGCGAAGCCCTCGGCGGCCTGCTGGACGGTGTAGCCGAGGTGAGTGGTGAAGAACTCCTGCGAAGCGGCGACGTCGTCGATGGTCAGCGAGACGGTGGAAGCGGTGAACTGCACGGGACTCCTTGGGTGGTGCGTCGTAAACTTGCTACCGACGTAAGATTAGCCTGAGCTGACGGAAGGTGTCAACATAAATTTGCTACGAGGGTAAGATTGCGTCATGACTATCGAGACCACCGGCGGCGGGCTCCGCGAGACCAAGAAGCAGGAGACCCGGCAGCTCATCTCCGACCACGCGACCCGGCTGTTCATGGCCCAGGGTTTCGAGGAGACGACCATCGCCGAGATCGCCGCCGCCGCCCGCGTCGCCAAGAAGACCGTCACCAACTACTTCGCGCGCAAGGAAGACCTGGCCCTGGACCACCAGGAGGAGTTCGCCGCCTCCCTGGCCCACGCCGTGGCCACGCGTGCTCCGGGGCAATCGGCGCTGGCCGCGCTCCGCGACGCGTTCGCCGACGCGGTCGCCACCCGGAACCCGGTCGCGGGCTTCTCCGGCCCGGACTTCGCCCGCATGATCGCCGACAGCCCGACCTTGACCGCCTGCCTGCGCGGCCTGCACGACCAACGCGAACACCGGCTGGCCCAGGCGCTGGCCGAGGCCGAGGGCGCCCGGCCCGACGACATCGCCGTCGAGACCACCGCCGGCCTGCTGGGCGCCGTCCACCGGGTGCTGTTCCAGCGCATCCAGGCCCTCACCCTCGCCGGGCACGCCAACGACCGGATCGCCGCCGTCATCGCCGCCGAGGCCACCCGGGCCTTCGATCTGCTGGAGGCCGGGTTGTCCGGCGACGTCACCCCTCAGCCGTCCTGAGCCGAGGCCCGTGTGCACGCACCCGGGTGAGTTCGTTAGCGTGGCGAACTATGGCGAAGGCAATTGTCGGGGGCTATGTCGTCCCCATCGACGGTGATCCCATCGAGGGCGGCACGGTCCTGATCGACGACGGCAAGATCGTCGCGGTCGGTACCGAGGCCGACGTCGACATCCCGGAAGACGCCGAACTGGTCGACGCGGCCGGCACCTGGGTGCTGCCCGGCTTCATCGACGCCCACGCCCACCTCGGCGTCCACGAGGACGGCGAAGGCTGGGCGGGCAACGACACCAACGAGATGACCGACCCGAACGGTGCCCGGTTCCGCGCCGTCGACGGCATCGACCCCTACGAGCCGGGCTTCGACGACGCCCTCGCCGGCGGCGTCACGAGCGTCGTCATCAAGCCGGGCTCCGGCAACCCGATCGGCGGCCAGACGATCGGCGTCAAGACGTGGGGCCGCAGCATCCTGGACATGGTCTTCGCGGAGCACGTCAGCGTGAAGAGCGCGCTCGGCGAAAACCCGAAGCGCGTGTACGGCGACAAGAAGCAGACGCCGTCGACTCGCCTGGGTGTCGCGGCGATCCTGCGCGAAGCCTTCACCAAGGCCCGCAACTACCAGGCGAAACGCGCCCACGCCGAGTCCGAGGGCAAGCCGCACGAGGTGGACCTGACGCTGGAGACGCTGTCGAAGGTCCTCGACGGCGAGCTGTTCTGGGACCAGCACGTCCACCGCGCGGACGACATCGTGACCGCGATCCGGCTGGCCGACGAGTTCGGCTACAAGCTGGTCATCAACCACGGCACCGAGGGCCACCTGATCGCGGACCTGCTGGCTTCGCGCGAGGTGCCGGTGATCCTCGGCCCGCTGTTCACGACGAAGTCGAAGGTCGAGCTGCGCAACCGCACGCTGCGGTCGGCCGGCATCCTGGCCCGCGCGGGCGTGAAGATCGCGATCACGACCGACCACCCGGTGATCCCGATCAACTTCCTGGTGTACCAGGCCGCCCTCGCGGTGAAGGACGGCCTCGACCCGGTGACGGCCCTGCGGTCGCTCACCGTCAACCCGGCGTCGATGCTGAACCTCGACGGGCAGATCGGCTCGTTGAAGCCGGGCCTGGACGCCGACGTGGTGCTGTGGTCCGGCGACCCGCTCGACGTGATGAACCGCGCGCTGCGCGTCTTCGTCCGGGGCGACGAGGTGTACCACTTCGACGAGTCCCTCGGCGAAGGCGTGTCGAAGGACCGCCGCTACGGGGAGGCGCGCTGAGTTTCGGGCGGCACGCCGGTAACCGGGCGGTTCCGGCGTGCTGCCCGATCAGTCGAGGAGCGCGTTCAGGTCGATCTTGACCAGGAACGGGACGTCGGTGGTGAAGGTGCCGGTGACCGCCGGTGCGTCGCGATAGCCGTTGCAGGCGACCAGCGAGCGTGTGACACCTTATCCCTTGACCTGGTGAACCGCGTGCCCTTCAGGAGACCAAGGCGTCGAGGTCGATCCGCACCGGGAACGGGACGTCGGTGGTGAAGGTCCCGGTGACCGCCGGTGCGTCGCGATGGCCGGCGCAGGCGACCAGCGATACCGGGCCCGTGATGTCGACGATCCAGTAGTGCGGAATCCCGGCGTCGGCGTACTCGTCGTGCTTCACCTGGTAGTCGGTGCGCTTCGAGCCCGGTGCCACGACCTCGGCCACCAGGACCACGTCCTTCGCGTGGAGCAGGCGGTCGCCGTGGTCGAGG
This sequence comes from Amycolatopsis sp. lyj-346, assembly GCF_046548975.1. Classification (NCBI taxonomy): domain Bacteria; kingdom Bacillati; phylum Actinomycetota; class Actinomycetes; order Pseudonocardiales; family Pseudonocardiaceae; genus Amycolatopsis; species Amycolatopsis sp. lyj-346. Next base: position 76,129 of record NZ_JAJPWT010000001.1, on the reverse strand, counting down.
GCGGTGCGGTCGAGGACCAGCAGGTCCGGACGGCGGGCGAAGCCGGGGCCGCCGTCCGGTGCCAGGCCGAGGTCCAGGTCGTTGGCGACGACGAACGCGAGCCCGGGCGGCAGCTGCCGTTCGAGCGCGGCGGCCAGCAGGCAGACGGCCAGGTCGTGCCGGCGGCCGGAGCTGGGCGATGTCACCACGCGGCCTTCCACCAGCTCCGTGAAACCGGTACCACCGAGTGCCGCGTACTCCTCGATGGTCAGCAGATGACCGGGCATGACGCCAACGTAGCTGTCCCCGAAATGCGACACAGGTCGCTGGATCGGGCTACGCCTGCTTCAGCTCCCGCGCGATGACGAGCCGCTGGATCTGGTTCGTCCCTTCGAAGATCTGCGGCACCTTCGCCTCCCGCATGTACCGCTCGACCGGGAAGTCCCGCGTGTACCCGGCCCCGCCGAGGACCTGCACGGCGTCCGTCGTCACCTTCATCGCGCCGTCGGTCGCCACCAGCTTGGCGATCGACGCCTGGCGCTTGAACGGCATCCCGCGGTCCCGCCGCCGGGCCGCGTCCAGGTACAGCGCCCGGGACGCCTCCACCGTCGCCGCCATGTCCGCCAGCAGGAACTCGACGCCCTGGAAGTCGATGATCGGGCGGCCGAACTGCGAGCGGCCCTTGGCGTAGGTCACCGCTTCGTCCAGCGCCGCCTGCGCCAGGCCGACCGCGCACGCCGCGATCCCGAGCCGTCCCGAGCTGAGCGAGGACAGGGCGATGCGGAGCCCGTCACCCGGAGCACCCAGCAACCGCTCGGCCGGGACGCGGGCGCCGTCGAAGATCAGCTGGGCGGTCGGGGAGCCGGTCAGGCCCATCTTCCGTTCGCGAGGAGCGGCCGACAGGCCTTCGGTGGCTCCGTCGACCAGCAGGCACGAGATCTCCGAATCGCCCGTGCGGACCATCGTCGCGTAGAAGTCCGCCACCCCCGCGTGCGTGATCCACGCCTTGGTGCCGTTGACGACGTAGTCCGGGCCGTCGAGCCGCGCGCGCGTCGACAGCGCGGCCGCGTCCGAGCCCGCCTGCGTCTCCGACAGCGCGTACGCGCCGAGCAGCGAGCCTTCGAGCATGTCCGGCAGCCACCGGTCGCGCTGTTCGCCGGTGCCGTACTCCGCCAGCCCGTAGCAGGACATCGTGTGCACCGACAGCCCGACGCCGACGGTCATCCACGCCGTCGCGATCTCCTCCAGGACCTGCAGGTAGACCTCGTACGACACCGCGCCGCCGCCCCAGCGCTCGCTGTAGGGCAGGCCCAGCAGGCCGGACTTGCCGAGCAGGCGGAACTGCTCGCGCGGGAACTGCTCGGCTTCCTCGGCCGCCGCCGCCCGCGGGGCGAGCTCGTCGCGCGCGATCTCCGTCGCCAACGCGACCAGTGCTTCGGCGTCGGAATCGGGCAGCAGGCGTTCGGCGGGCATCTTTGTCCTCCAAAACCGTACTGAAAACAGTACTGTGGGTCGGTTAAGAGTACAGTACGACAGGCCTGGGGTGGCCGGAAGACGTAGGAGATAGTGAGCCGATGCGCCCCGAACGCCGCCGACGGCCGACCGCTCGCCAGCAGGCGCTGCTCGGTGACCTCGAGGCGTTGTTCCTGGCCGAGGGCTTCGCCGCCTTCACGCTGGACGACCTCGCCGGCCGCCTGCGCTGCTCGAAGTCGACGCTCTACGCGCTCGCGCCGAGCAAGGAGCAGCTCGCCGTCAAGGTCGTCACCGGGTTCTTCCGGGGCGCGGCGGAGCGGATCGAGGAACGCATCGACGGCATCGACGACGCCCCCAAGCTCATTGGGGAGTACCTGGCCGGCGTCGCCGAGCACCTCAACCGGGCGTCCGCGGCCTTCATGCGCGACCTCGCCGAATTCGCCCCGGCCCGGGAGGCCTACCAGCTCAACAGCCGGTTCGCCGCGAAACGGCTCCGGCAGTTCATCGACAAGGGCGTTGCCGACGGGGTGTTCCGCGACGTCCACGCCCGGCTGGTGGCCGAGATGACCGGGCTGATCATCGAGGGCATCCAGACCGGCGTGCTGGCGCAGCGGACCGACGTGTCCGACGCCGACGCGTTCACCGCTTTGGGCGAACTGCTGCTCGGCGGCTTGAACAAATAGCGGACAGGAATTGTCAGGCGTCCGTCAATTAAACTCCGGGTGTGATCGTCGTAGGCGGAGAAGCTCTGGTCGACCTGGTTCCCGGCGACCCCCTGGATTCCACTGTGGACGGTGGGTTGCGCGCGCTGCTGCCCCGGCTGGGCGGCGGCCCGTACAACGTCGCGCTGGCCGCCGGGCGGCTCGGCGTGCCGGCGGCGTTCCTGTCGCGCATTTCCACCGACCGGTTCGGCGACGCGATGATCGAGCGGCTGCACGCTTCCGCCGTCGACACCTCGCTGCTGCAGCGTGGCGACGAGCCGACGACGCTCGCCGTCGTGGCGCTCGACGCGAAGGGTGCCGCGCGCTACACCTTCTACGTCGAGGGCACCGCCGACCGGCTGGTCGCGGATCCGGGTCCGCTGGCCGCAGGTGTGACAGCGCTCTCACTCGGCACGCTCGGCATGGTCCTCGAGCCGGGCGCCTCGGCGTACGAGGCGATGCTGCGGCGTGAAGCGGCCCGCGGCGTGCTGACCGTGCTCGACCCCAACATCCGCGAGGCGCTCATCACCGACCCGGCGGCCTACCGGGCCCGGTTCGCGTCCTGGCTGCCGGACGTCCGGCTGCTGAAGATCTCCGACGACGACGCCGCGTGGCTCACCGAGGGCGCCGACCCGGTCGCCGCGGCGAAGACGTGGATCGAGTCCGGTGTGGACGCCGTGGTGCTCACCCGGGGCGCCGACGGGCTCTCGGTGATCACCGCCGCAGGTGAGCTGGCCCACGTGCCGTCGCGAAAAGTCGCCGTCGTGGACACGATCGGCGCGGGCGACACCGTGCACGGCGCGCTGCTGGCCTGGCTGCACACCCACGAGGCCGCCGACCTGGCGTCCCTTGACGCCGGCGCCTGGCGCGAGGCGCTGGAGTTCGCGGCGAAAGCGGCGTCGATCACGGTGTCCCGCAGCGGCGCCGAGCCGCCCACGTCCGCCGACATGGCGGCCACCGTGTGAACCTGGTCCCAAAGGGGGCCCCGGGAGCAACGTCACCGCTGCGCGAAGGCGGGTTTCTCGACTAACGTTGAGGGGCATTCTTCATACCCCAGCGGGGCGGTGTGCAGCGAGGCGCCAGTGTTTCCTCGCGTGAACACGTGGCTACCTGTGAAACGTACAGGCGCCGCCGGCCCGTGCCCAACGTGAGAGGGACTTGCATGTCCGACGCGACGACTGCGGGGCAGTCCGGCGGCGAAACCGCGAAGCTGACCCTGCCGAGTGGCGAGCACGAGTTCAAGATCGTCCACCCGGTCGAGGGCGCGCCCGGGATCGAGCTGGGCAAGCTGCTGGCGCAGACGGGGTACATCACCTACGACCCGGGTTTCGTCAACACCGGTGCGGCGTCGTCCGCCATCGCCTACATCGACGGTGACGCGGGCATCCTCCGGTACCGCGGGTACCCGATCGAGCAGCTGGCCGAGAAGTCGACCTTCATCGAGGTCTCGTACCTGCTCATCTACGGCGAGCTGCCGACCCAGACCCAGCTGGCCGACTTCACCGAGAAGATCCAGCGGCACACGCTGCTCCACGAAGACCTGAAGGCGTTCTTCAGCGGCTTCCCGCGCGACGCCCACCCGATGCCGGTCCTGTCCAGCGCGGTGTCGGCGCTGTCGACCTTCTACCAGGATTCGCTCAACCCGTTCGACGAGCCGAACGTGGAGCTGTCGACGATCCGCCTGCTCGCCAAGGTTCCGACGCTGGCCGCGTACGCCTACAAGAAGTCCGTCGGCCAGCCGCTGCTGTACCCGGACAACTCGCTCGGCCTGGTCGAGAACTTCCTGCGGATGACGTTCGGCTTCCCGGCCGAGCCGTACGACGTCGACCCCGAGGCCGCCAAGGCGCTCGACCTGCTGTTCATCCTGCACGCCGACCACGAGCAGAACTGCTCGACCTCGACCGTGCGCCTGGTCGGCTCGTCCGAGGCGAACCTGTTCGCGTCGATTTCGGCCGGCATCAACGCGCTGTTCGGCCCGCTGCACGGCGGCGCGAACTCCGCGGTGCTCGACATGCTCGAGGGCATCCAGCGCGACGGCGGCGACGTCGCCAAGTTCGTCGAGCGGGTGAAGAACAAGGAAAAGGGCGTGAAGCTGATGGGCTTCGGGCACCGGGTCTACAAGAACTACGACCCGCGCGCGAAGATCATCAAGAACACCGCGGACGAAATCCTCGGCAAGCTGAAGGGCGGCGACCAGCTGCTCGACATCGCCAAGAAGCTCGAAGAGACGGCGCTTTCCGACGATTACTTCATCGAGCGGAAGCTGTACCCGAACGTGGACTTCTACACCGGCCTGATCTACCGGGCGCTGGGCTTCCCGACGAAGTTCTTCACGGTGCTGTTCGCGCTGGGCCGGCTCCCGGGCTGGATCGCGCACTGGCGCGAGATGATCAACGACCCGGCCACCAAGATCGGCCGTCCGCGCCAGATCTACACCGGCTACGCGACCCGGGACTACATCCCGATGTCCGAACGCTGATCCGTTTCCCGGAAACGCCCCGTCGTGCACCTGCACGGCGGGGCGTTTATCGTTTACCGTCGTGACTCGAGAAGCGCCGGTCGTCCTGTGGTTCCGCCGTGACCTGCGGCTCGGCGACCACGCCGCGCTGCTGGAGGCGTCCCGCCGCAGCAGGCACGTGCTCGCGCTGTACGTCCTCGACGACGCGCTGTTGAAGCCCGGTGGCGCGCCGCGGGAAGCGTTCCTCTACGGCTGTCTCGAAAAGCTGAACGAGCAGCTCGGCGGCCGGTTGATGCTGGTCCGCGGCGACCCGGCGGCCGAGGTCGTCCGCGCGGCGCGCAAGATCGGCGCGGCCGCGGTGCACGTCAGCGCCGACACCGGCCCGTACGGCCGCCGCCGGGACGCGGCCGTGGCGAATGCGTTGGCGGAGCACAACATCGACTGGGTCGAGACGGGCTCGTCGTACGCCGTGACACCGGGCCGCGTCACCAAGCCGGACGGCAGCCCGTACCGCGTCTTCACGCCGTTCTTCCGGGCGTGGACGGCGCACGGGTGGCACTCTCCCGCCGACACCGGACCGTCTCTTGTGGACTGGGTGCCGCCGCCGCGGTCCTTGGAGGTCCCGCGTCCGCCCCGGGTTTCCGCGGTGCTGCCCGAGCCGGGCGAGCAGGCCGCGCTCGACGTCTGGCACGAGTTCCTGGACGACGGCATCGAGACTTATGACGAGGATCGCGACCGGCCGGACCGCGAAGGCACCACCCGGCTTTCGCCGTACTTGCGCTGGGGGTGCATCCACCCGCGGACCATCCTGGCGGACCTGTCCGGCGACGACCGGGTCGGCGCGAAGTCATTGCGCAGCGAGGTCTGCTGGCGCGAGTTCCACGCCGACGTCCTGTGGCACCGCCCGGAAACGGCGCGTGAGAACTACGACCGCCGGTTCGACGCGATGAAGTACGACGACGACCGCGAGGCTTTCTCACGGTGGTGCGAGGGCAAGACGGGCTACCCGATCGTGGACGCCGGGATGCGGCAGCTGCTGGCCGAGGGCTGGATGCACAACCGGGTGCGGATGGTGGTCGCGAGTTTCCTGGTGAAGGACCTGCACCTGCCCTGGTGGCTGGGCGCCCGTCACTTCATGAAGCACCTGGTCGACGGCGACCTGGCGTCGAACCAGCTGAACTGGCAGTGGGTCGCGGGCTGCGGCACGGACGCGGCGCCGTACTTCCGCGTCTTCAACCCGACGACCCAGGGGGAGAAGTTCGATCCTCAGGGCGATTACGTGCGCAAGTACGTGCCGGAGCTGCGTTCCGTCGCCGGAAAGGCGGTGCACCAGCTGAAGGACCGCCCCAAGGAGTACCCGGAACCCATGGTCGACCACGCCCACGAGCGCCAGGTGTCCTTGGAGCGGTACGGCAAGATCACGTCGTGATGAGCTTGGCGCGCCACACGACCGCGAGCGCGGGGTCGCCGGTATGGCTCGGTTCGACCCGTTCGACGGTGAAGCCCTCGCGCTCGTAGAACGCGCCGGCCCGTTCGTTGTCCGCGAAGTGCTCGATGTACAGCCGTTCCGCGTCGGCGGGCAGCTGCGCGGCCAGTGCTTCGAGCAGCCGCGGGCCGAGTCCGCGGCCGCGCTGGGCGGGGTGGACGTAGAGCTTGTAGACCACGTGGTCGGCACCGCTGCGGCCGCGCTGCCCGACGGCGAGGAGCTCCCCTCCGGCCTCGGCGACGACCACCAGCCCGGCCGCCACGGCCGCGCCGATGTGCGTTTCGTTCCACCAGTCGCGGACCTGGGCGTCCGCTGCGGCCACGCCGATCAGCGGAGCGTAGTGGGCGCGGACGTGCGTCTCGCCGAATCGGCGGATCGCGCCCACGTCGCCGGACGCGGCCGCCCGCACCTCAGCCACGCAGGGCCTCCGACAGCTTGATGCGGCTGCCGATCCGCAGCACGCTGTTGCCGTAGATCTTCCCGCCGACCCAGGTGAGCACGGCGACGAGCGCGATGGTCAGCGCCAGCGACAGTCCGATCTCCCAGCCCGCCGCCGCGCCCGTCGAGATGCGGGCCGGCATCAGGATCGGCGACAGCAGGGGGATCAGCGAGACGATCTGCGTCGCCGAGCCCGCCGGGTTCTGGACCAGCAGGTTGAACCCCGCGATGAACCCGACCACCAGGATGATGTTGAGCGGCCCCACCACCGACTGGGTGTCCTCCTGCCGGGACACCAGCGAACCCAGAGCACCGTAGATGGTGGCGTACAAGAGGAAGCCCAGCAGGTACCAGAGCAGGCCCCACAGCACCGCGCCCGTCGCGAAGCCGGAGAGCGTGAACACGCCGGTCGCCGTCGCGGCGCCCAGCCCGACCGCCGCGAGGATGACCAGCTGGGTCAGGCCGACCAGGCCGAGCCCGATCACCTTGCCCAGCAGCAGCTGCCACGGCCGCACGCTGGCGAGCAGGATCTCCACGACCCGGCTCGACTTCTCCTCGACGACGCCCTGGGCGACCATCATCCCGTAGGTGATGATGCTCATGTACAGCAGGAACGCCACGACCAGCCCGACGACCAGCCGCTGCGTCTGGTCGGCCGGCTCCGGCGAAAGGGCGTCGTCCCGCACGTGGGTGCCGTTGACCCTGGCCATCACCTCGGCCGGTTCCAGTTGCGCGGACGACAGCACGCCGTCGAGCACCTGCTGCTGGGCGACCTGGTCGAGCACCCGGCGCAGCTGGTCGTCCAAAGAGGACTTGTAGGTGGCGGTCAGCTGCGCCGCGCTGCCCGAGACGAGCGCGTCGAGGTCGCCGTCTTCGACCTTCTTCCGGCCTTCCGCCGGATCGGTGACGACGACCGTGCTGATCTCGCGGCCGGACAGCGCCGCTTCGGTCTGCAGCTGGCGGGCGATGCCGATCGCCTGGCCGGTCAGCCCGACCGTGTTCTTGTCCGACGAGCCGGCCAGCGACGTCTGGAGGAGGACGTATCCCAGCAGCAGCACCAGGAGCACGCCGGTGCCGACCACGAACGACCTCGTGCGCAGCCGCGTGTTCAGCTCGCGCTTCGTCACGAGCCAGACGGCGCGGCGGCCACTCGACGTCCTCATCGCGGTTCCCCCTCGTTCGGTGCGGCGTTGCCGGACACGGCGTCGCGGAACAGCTCGGTGAGCGAGCGGCGACGGCGGCTGAACTCGGTGACCGGCCCGGTCGCCAGCGCGGCGGCGAGCACGGCCTGGTCGTCCGCGCTCGGTTCGAGGTCGAGCACCGTGGTGGCGCCGTGCTGCTCCAGCACGCGCACGCCGGGCAGGCTCGCGGCCCAGCCGTTGTTCGCGGACGGCGCCGTCACGACGAGCTTGCTGCGCGCATCCGCGGTCAGTTCGGCGACCGTGCCGACGGCGACCATGCGGCCGCCGCGGATGATCCCGACCCGGTCGCACAGCCGCTCGACGAGGTCGAGCTGGTGACTGGAGAACACGACCGGCACCCCCGCGGCGGCCTTCTCCCGCAGGACACCGCTCATCACGTCGACGGCGAGCGGGTCGAGGCCGGAGAACGGCTCGTCGAGCACCAGCACCGCGGGGTCGTGCACCAGCGCGGCGGCCAGCTGGACGCGCTGCTGGTTGCCGAGGCTGAGCTTCTGCACCTCGTCCTTGCGGCGCTCGGCCAGCCCGAGCCGGGTGATCCAGGTTTCGGCGTTGCGGTGGGCTTCGCCGGCGCTGAGGCCGTGGAGCTCGGCCAGGTAGACCAGCTGGTCGAGCACCTTCATCTTCGGGTACAGCCCGCGTTCTTCGGGCATGTAACCGATGTGGGTGCGCGTCTCGTGCGTGACCGGTTGGCCGTCGAAGCGCACTTCACCGCCGTCGGCGGCCAGCACGCCGAGCACGATCCGCATGGTGGTGGTCTTGCCGGCGCCGTTGCTGCCGACGAAGCCGAACAGCTCGCCGGCGCGGACGTCGAACGAGACGCCGTCCAGCGCGACCTTGGCGCCGTAGCGCTTGGAGATCCGGTCGATCTCCAGGGTCCCCTCAGGCATTTCCCATCCCCTCTTCGAAATCCTCGGGGTCGTCGTCCGGCAGCGACCAGCCCAGCACGATGGCCGGGATGGTCGTGCCGGTGACCAGCAGCGCGGACATCATCATCGCGCCGCGGACGCCGCCGTCTTCGGTGTGGGCGACGAACAGGCTGTAGAGCATCGCGATCAGCATCAGGTAGCTGAGCGCCTGGTAGCCGATGTAGGTGACGCGGTGGCGCCACTCGCGCTCGCGTTCGTCCAGCAGGCGCGAGAAGCTGCCGCTCATCCGGCCGGTCAGGACGCGCAGCGTGATGAACGCGAACCCGCCGGTCACCAGGCCGGTCAGCCAGCAGGCCGGGAAGACCCACTTGGGCCCGGTCTCGAACCACGTCGCGCCGAAGACCAAGGTCAGGTCGGCGAGGACCAGCACGACGGCGAGCGCCCGGCGGTGCTTGCGGGTGCGCCAGCCGGGCAGCCGCCGGGCTCGTTTCCGTTCGGCTTCTTCCATCTTGTCGAGCTGGCGTTCCCAGTAGGCCGCGAGGCGGCCCGGCTGCTCGGTCATGCTCCCCCCTCGCGGTAGACCTGGGTCGAAAGCGGCGTGAACGGCTCGCGGCTGAAGACCGCCTCGACGGGCAGGTCGAACACCGCGCAGATCCGGAAGGCCAGATCCAGGCTCGGGTAGTGGTCGCCCCGCTCGAGCGCGCCGATGGTCTGTGGGTTGACTTCGACGGCCCCGGCAAGCGCGGCTCGGGTCATCCCGCGCTCGGCCCGGAGCACGGGAAGCCGGTTGTAGATCGGCAGCTCTTTGCCGCGTCTGACCGGACTCATGACACCAACTGTTGCAAAAACCCAACGGGTCGTCAACTTAAGAGAACATCAAGACTGGTAGACGCATGCCGGCTAGCGCCCCAATGTGGCCTTGGTTGCGTTCAACGCACCGAAGGCCACCTTGGGTGCGTTGGACGCACCGAAGGCCACATTGGGGCGCTTGGGGCCAGGCTCAGACCAGGCCTGCCAGCGATTTGTCGACAAGGTCCGCCACGCGCGGCCGTGCGGCGTCGGCGTCCGACGGGATCAACGCCAGCCGGGTCCGGCGTTCCAGGACGTCGTCCACGTCCAGTGCCCCCTCGTTCCGGACCGCCCACACCACCTCGGCCGCCGTGATGTCCGTTCCCGTCGCCACCGGGGCCGCGAACTCCGCGTCCAGCTGACCCAGTGCCGCCACGCGGGGGGCCTCCGTGCCGTACCGGGCCACCAGCCGCGGTGCCGCGTCCACAAGAGACAGTTCCGGCCGCGGAGCCGCGCCCAGCAACGGCAACCGGGCCGTCCGGCAAGGCGGGCCGGACAGGCCCGCCAAGCGCACCGCCGCGTCGACCGCGTCCTCCGCCATCCGGCGGTACGTTGTCAGCTTGCCGCCGACCACCGTCAACAGGCCGTCCGGTCCCGCCAGGACCGCGTGCCTCCGGGACAGGTCGGCCGAGCGGCCGCCGCCCTCGACCAAGGGGCGCAAGCCCGCGTACGAACCGGCGACGTCCGCGCGGGTGAGCGGCCGGGCGAGCACCGTCGAAGCCAGCGACAACAGGAAGTCCACATCGGACTCGGGCACCACCGGCACGGGCGGGATCGGGCCCGAGACCGGTTCGTCGGTCAGTCCCAGGTAGACGCGGCCGTCCGGCTGGGGGAGCAGGAAGACGAACCGGTTCGTCTCCCCGGGCACGCCGATGTTCACCGACGTCGTCCCCAGCGGCACCGTTCCCGGCGCCAGCACCAGGTGCGAACCGAGCGACGGCCGCAGCCTGACCGAACCCGTCAGCGTTCCCGCCCACACCCCCGTCGCGTTGATCACCTGCCGCGCGTGGATGTCCAGGGAGCCGCCCGAAAGGCCGTCGACGACCGTTACCCGGTCCGCCGCGAGCGACGAAGCCGACAGCCGCGTGAGGATCCGGGCGCCGAAGGAAGCCGCCGTGCGGGCGAGGGAAACCACCAACCGCGCGTCGTCGACCAAGGCGCCGTCGTAAGCCAGCAAGGCGCCGCGCAACCCGTGCGGGGACAGCCCCGGCGCCAGCGCCAAGGCGAAAGCGGCCGGGATCGAACGCGGCCGCGGCAGCACCGACGACGGCGTGCGCGCCGCCCGGCGGAGCACGTCGCCGGCGTGCAGACCGGCCGCGACCACCCGCTCCTGACCGCGGGAAGTGCCGGGGTACAACGGAAACAGCTGCGGCATCGCCCGGGTGAGGTGCGGTGCCGTGCGCGTCATCAGGACCCCGCGCTCCACGGCGCTTTCGTGCGCCAAGCCGAGTTCGCCGTGCGCCAGGTACCGCAGGCCGCCGTGGACCAGCTTCGACGACCAGCGCGACGTCCCGAACGCCAGGTCGTGCGCCTCCACGAGCGCCACCGACAGGCCGCGCGAAGCCGCGTCCAGGGCGATGCCCGTGCCGGTGACGCCGCCGCCGACCACGACGATGTCGACGCGCTCGCCCGCCGCCAGCTCCGCGAGTTCGCGTTCGCGGCGCCGCGCGTTGAGCGAGCCGGACGTCATGGCCGCAATGCCGCGTCGAGCACGTGGGTGAACTCCGCCAGCAGCGCCGCTTCGTCGACGTCCGCGGTGGCCGGGCGCAGCGAAAACGCGAAGGACTGCACCACCAGCAGCACCGATCGGGACTGCACCGCGACCGCCGCCCGCCGGATCGAGCCGTCCTGGTGGCCGGCCTCCAGGAGCTGGTGCAGTGCCTGCTCGGCGAACTTCTGCGTCGCGCCGAGCCGCTCCACGATGTACGGGAGCACCAGCTCGGGGTCGACGTCGAGCAGCGTGCGGAACAGCGGGTCGGCCGACAGCGCGCGCACGCCGGCCGCCGCGATGAGCACGAGCCGGTCGCGGCTGTGCGCGGCGTCGGCGCCGCGTTCGCTCGCCGTGCGCAGCAACCCGCTGAATTCGCGGGTCATCAGCGCCGCGAGCACGCTGCGGACGTCGGGGAAGCGGCGGTAGACCGTCATCCGGCTGACGCGGGCGGTGCGGGCGATCTCGGCGAGTGTGGTGCGGCGCACACCGACGGCCAGCACGCACGAGCGCGCGGCGTCGAGCAGCACGTCATCGGCCACCCGCGTGGCCGTCTGGCGGTTGCGGGTGTCCGCGAGCGCGGAGGGACCCGCCGTCTGCGTTGTGTGACGTTTTACGTCCATATGTCACACTGTAGTCGTGAACGCTCTCATTGACCACCGCCTCCGCCGGTCCTGGACTGCGGAAGCCGCCGGCGCCGCCCCGCTGCCCGCGCGTGCGGCCAGGTGGCTCGACCAGCGTATCGGCCCCGTGGTCCCCGCCGCCGTCCCAGCGGGCGACGTGCCGGTGAAAATACCGTCGCCGAACTTGCCGAAACCTGCTGGCGAGGCGCTGGCGCGGGTGGTCGGCGCGGAGAACGTGCTGGTCGACGACCCGGCGCGGCTCGCGCGGGCGACCGGGCTGTCCTACCTCGACCTCCTGCGGCGCCGTTCGCCCTCGGCGGACTTCCCGGTGCCCGACGCGGTCGTGCTCCCCGCCGGCCCGGACGAGGTCCAGGCGGTCCTCGACGTCTGCGTCCAGCACGACGTCGGGGTCGTGCCCTTCGGTGGCGGGACGTCGGTGGTCGGCGGCGTCGCGGCGCTGCGCGGGGAAAAGACGTCGGTGATCGCGCTGGACCTGGTCCGGCTCGACGAGCTGGTGTCGGTGGACGCCGAGTCGCGCATCGCCGTCCTGCAGGCCGGCGTCCGCGGCCCCGAAGCCGAGCGGCTGCTCGCCGGGCACGGCCTGACGCTCGGGCACGTCCCGCAGTCGTTCGAGCGCGCCACGATCGGCGGCTTCGCGGCGACGCGCTCGGCGGGCCAGGCGTCCTCGGGCTACGGGCGGTTCGAGGACATGGTCACCGGCGTGCGGCTGGCCACCCCGCGCGGCCCGTGGAAGCTCGGTGTCGCGCCGGCGTCCGCGGCCGGGCCGGACCTGCGCCAGCTCGCGATCGGCAGCGAGGGCACGCTCGGCGTGATCACCGAAGTCGCGCTGCGGGTGCGGCCGGCGCCGCCGGTCCGGCGCTACGAAGGCTACGCGCTGCCCGGCTGGGCGGCCGGTGCCGAAGCGGTGCGGGACCTCGCGCAGCACCACGCGCTCGCCGACGTCACCCGGCTGTCCGATGTGGACGAGACCGCGGTGTCGATCGCGCTGAACGCGGGCTTGAAGACGGCGGCGCTGCGCCGCTACCTCGCCGCGCGGGGCGTGCGGCGGCCGTGTTTCCTCATCGTCGGCTGGGAAGGCACCGCGCACGACGTGGCGCTGCGCCGCCGTGCGACGGCTCGCAGGCTGAAGGCCTCGGGTGCGGTGCGCGTCGGCAAGGCGCTCGGCGAGTCGTGGCGGCACGGCCGGTTCGCCGGTCCCCGGCAGCGGGACGCGTTGCTGGACCTGGGTGTCTGCGTCGAAACGCTCGAAACGGCCACCTATTGGTCCAATGTGGACGAGCTGCGCGACGACGTCCGCGCGGCGCTGACGGCGGCGCTCGGCCGGGCGATCATCATGTGCCACATTTCGCACGCGTACGAAACGGGTGCGTCGCTGTACTTCACGGTCCTGACGGCCCGCGACGAAGCCGACCCGGCCGGCCAGTGGCAGCGCGCGAAGGCGGCGGCCTGCGAGGCGATCGCCGGGCTGGGCACGATTTCCCACCACCACGCGGTCGGCGTCGACCACGCGCCTTATCTGAGTGCGGAGATCGGTGCGCTGGGGGTCGAGGTGCTGCGGGCGGCCAAGTCCGCGGTCGACCCGACCGGGATCCTCAACCCCGGAAAGCTGGTGTGACGACTTCGCAGGGCACGCCGTGGCCGTCGGCCGCGACGCCTTCGAGCCGGCTCGCGGCCGCCTGCGGGACGTCGGCGGTGCGCACCGGCGCGCCGTCGACCAGCAGCGGGTAGCGGATCGGCGCGGCGCCGACGTAGGTGTGGACGTCGGTCAGGCGCGTGCCGTCTTCGAGGGTGACGTCCGGTTCGGTCAGCCGGGCCAGGTGGTAGCGGGTGCCGCGGCCTTCGCAGCGGTCCAGGACCGCCAGCTGGTCCGGCGTCACGAACCAGATGGCGTGGTCTTCGACGCCCGGCAGCGCGGTGAGCGTGGCCGGGCGCTGGTCGTCGACCACGCGGAAACCGGCCGCCCACACCGCGGCGAGCCCGGCGCAGCGCGCGTGCGCCACGACGACCGGGCCTCCGAGGCCGAGCCGGGCGCGCAGCCAGGTGATCTTCGACGGGTTCGCGTTCGAGCCGTAGGCCAGCACGGCCATCCGCTCGCGCCAGCCTTCAGGGGCCGCGTCGAGGGGGTGCCCCACGCCGTCGACGTGCACGAACGAGTGGCCCGGCCGGGCCCCGGGGTAGGGCTCGGCCGGGTATTCGTCGTCGGTGAAGAGGGTCAGAAGGTCACCACGCTGCGCAGGACGTCACCGTGGTGCATGCGCTCGAAGGCCTGCTCGACGCCGTCGACGCCGATGCGCTCGGTGACGAACTTGTCGAGCGGCAGCCGGCCCTGCAGGTAGAGGTCGACAAGCATCGGGAAGTCCCGGCTGGGCAGGCAGTCGCCGTACCACGACGACTTGAGCGAGCCGCCGCGCGAGAAGAAGTCGATCAGGGGCAGGTCGTTCAGCCGCATCTCCGGCGTCGGCACGCCGACCAGCACGACGGTGCCGGCGAGGTCGCGTCCGTAGAACGCCTGCCGCCAGGTTTCGGGACGGCCGACGGCGTCGATGACGACGTCGGGGCCGAATCCGCTGGTGGCGTCCTGCATGGCTTCGACGACCTGCTCCTCGCTGAGGCCCTTGCTGTTGACGGTGTGCGTCGCGCCGAAGTCCTTCGCCCACGTGAGCTTCCGGTCGTCCATGTCGATCGCGACGATCGTGGTGGCCCCGGCCAGCTTCGCGCCGGCGAGGGCGGCGTCACCGACGCCACCGCAGCCGATGACCGCGACCGAATCCCCGCGCGTGACGGCGCCGGTGTTGATGGCGGCGCCCAGTCCGGCCATGACACCGCAGCCGAGCAGCCCGGCGACGGCGGGCTCGGCCGCGCGGTCCACCTTCGTGCACTGTCCGCTGTGGACAAGGGTCTTCTCGAGGAAGGCGCCGACGCCGAGGGCGGGCGACAGCTTGGTGCCGTCGGCGAGCGTCATCGGCTGGGTGGCGTTGAAGGTGGCGAAGCAGTACCACGGCTTGCCGCGCTTGCAGGCCCGGCAGGTGCCGCAGACGGCGCGCCAGTTGAGGATGACGTAGTCGCCCGGCTCGAGGTCGCTGACGCCTGCGCCGACGGCCTCGACGACCCCGGTGGCCTCGTGGCCGAGCAGGAACGGGAACTCGTCGTTGATCCCGCCTTCGCGGTAGTGCAGGTCGGTGTGGCAGACCCCGCAGGCCTGGACGTTCACGACGGCTTCGCCGGGACCGGGATCGGGCACGAGGACGGTCTCCAGCGAGACGGGCTCGCCCTTCGCCCGCGAAACGACTCCCTGGACCTCGTACGGCATTCGAACCACCTTCCGGCTGCACTGCTGGTCGACCGCAGCTAATCACGGATCATGCGGAGATGGCGACATCCGCATGAGTGAGGTTTTGCGCAACATGTTGCGTGCTCCGCAACTGTGCCGGTGTGGCTAGGTTGGCGGCATGGCGTATGTCATCGGGCTTCCGTGTGTCGACGTGAAGGACCGCGCGTGCGTGGCCGAGTGCCCGCTGGACTGCATCTACGAGGGAGCCCGGAGCCTCTACATCCACCCGGACGAGTGCATGGAGTGCGGCGCGTGCGAGGTGGCCTGTCCGGTCGGGGCGGTCTACTACGCGGACGAGCTCCCACCGGCCCTGCGGGAGCACGCCCCGGACAACGGCCGGTTCTTCACCGAGGTGCTCCCGGGACGCGATGGGCCACTGGGTTCTCCGGGCGGGGCGGCGGCGATCGGCCCGCTGAACGCGGACACGGCGATGGTCGCGGCGCTGCCGCCGCAGAGCCCGCCGGAGCGGCCGGCGCCGCGAAAGGAGCCCCGGGGCGACGGCGGCGGCTGCTGCTCGGGTGATCGGCACGGCTGAGGTGAGAGGTGGCGCGGGCGGGCCTCCGGCCCCCGGTTTCCAGCTTACCGAGCGCCACCGACAGTTCCGGGCGGCGAGGGCGGCTCGGGCAGGTTCATCGACGCCAGCTTCGCCGGGTCTGCCACGGCCGCGATGTTCGTGATCCGGCCGTCCGTCACCGTGAACGCCACCACCGACAGCGGTGTGCCGCCCTCGCGCCACGCGACCACGCCGGGCAGGCCGCCCACCAGCACCCGGCGGCCGTCGTTGGCCGCGCCGAAACGGGCTCCCGCCGCCACGTTCGTCGCGCCCAGGACCACCACCACGCCGTCCGGTGTGTCGACCGTCAGGCGGACCTCCGGGTCGAGCAGCCGCAGCAATCCCTCGAAGTCGCCGTCGCGGGCCGCGGTCAGGAAGGCCTGGACCACCTCTCGCTGCGATGCTCCGGTCGCCGCCGGTGGTGCAGGGGTGCGGACCTTCCGGCGGGCGCGGCTGGCGAGCATCTTGGCCGCCGCCGTGGACTTGCCGAGGATGCGGCCGATCTCCTCGAACGGCACCGCGAACAGGTCGTGCAGCACGAACGCCAGCCGCTCGCCCGGGCCGAGTGACTCCAAGACCACCAGCAGGGCCAGCCCGACCGAATCGGCGAGCTCCGCGTCCGTCTCCGGGCCGTCGTCGACCGTCACGACGATCTCCTCGTACGGTGCCTCGGGGCGCGATCGGCGCGTCCGCAGCACGTCCAGGCTGATCCGGCCGACCACCGTCGTCAGCCAGCCCTCGAGGTTCTCGATCGACGCCGCGTCCTGGCGCGACAGGCGCAGCCAGGCCTCCTGGACCACGTCTTCGGCGTCCGCGTGCGAGCCCAGCACGCGGCGGGCCACCGCCCGCAGCCGGTCTCGCTGCGCTTCGAACGTCTCGGTCAACCTGTCGGACATGGTCGTTACCTTCCTCGCTCCCGCTCCGTCGTGGACATGACGAGCCCGGAAGGGCACAGGTAACCGATGGAGGAACCGATGGAGCCACGGCTGAAGACCAAGAGCACGCCCGAGGTGACGGGAGCGATCCAGCAGCTGTTCAAGGTGGTGCACTCCGCCGGTCTCGACCCGCTGCTGCTCGAGCTGGTCCACCTGCGGGCCAGCCAGATCAACGGCTGCGCCCCGTGCGCCTACGCGGGGGTCCACGCGGCCAAGAAGCAGGGCGAGACCGACGACCGGCTGCACAGCGTCGTCATCTGGCGCGAGACGCCGTTCTTCACCGAGCCGGAGCGGGCCGCGCTCGAGCTGACCGAAGCCGCGACGCGGATCCAGGACGGCAGGCCGGGCGTCACCGACGAGGTCTGGGCGGCCGCCGCCGGGCACTTCGACGAGAAGCAGCTGTCCGCGCTCGTCACGCACATCGCGCTGACCGCCTTCTTCAACCACGTCAACCGCGCGGTCCGCGAGCAGGCGGGCAAGACCTGGTGAGCCCGGCGGGGCGCCGTCGAGGCGCCCCGCCGGTCTTCCTCAGGCCGGCGTGATGATGTACGCGATGCCGCCCGGGCCGCCCGCCACCGTGCCGTCCGCGCGGTACCGCTTCGTCCGCTGCCAGATCGTCTCGAACTGGTCGCGCTGGTAGACGTTGCGGACCCGGTCGTTGCTGCTCGACGCCGGGTCGTTCGCGATCACGTCGCCGTCCTTCGTGAAGCCGATGACGACCATGATGTGGCCCGCCGTCCCGTACCCGGCGCCGTCGAGCTCCGAGGACAGGAACGACTGCGACGTGATCACCGGGATGCCGCGGGCGATGTAGTTCTCCAGCTCGTTCAGCGAGTGCAGCCGCGTGATGTGGCCGCGCAGCCCGCGTGACGCCGCATACGCGGTGTTGAACGGCCAGTTGCCGGTGCCGTCGTAGGCGTGGTCGTAGGTGTAGCGCGCCGCGAAGGCCACCTGCGGGTCGACGTAGCCCGCCGGGATCCACGCCATCTCCGCCGCCGACGGCTTCTTGCCCCAGTACTCGGCCACCATCTCGGTCGACGTCGGGCTGCACCAGGCCTCGCCGCCCCCGCCGTACTCCGGGAACTGTCCCTTGTGGAGGTTCTGGGCGTACGCGGGCACCTTCAGCTCGATGCCGGTGGCGCGCCCGGGCTTCGTCGGCTGCACCTCGAAGCGGTCCGGGACGGCCGAGGTCATCGCGCCCAGCAGGCTCACCGACGGCGTCGCGCCCGACCCCGCTTCGCGGTAGAGGCTGACCCGCAGGTGGTACGACTTCAGCGTCACACCGGCCTTCATGACCAGCGTGTCGACGTCGACCACGGCGTTCGCGTCGTCCTGGCCGTCGACGCTGGTGCGCAGGATGTCGGCGTCGCCGCTCGCCCAGCGCCCCAGCACGTACCACGCGGTTTCGGTGCCCGCCGACGTCCGGCCCTGCGCTTCGACCTGCAGCCAGGTCTTCGCGGGCGTCTTCGCGTTCCACGACGCGACCAGCTGCGTCGCACCGAAGCCCTGCCGGTACTCCGGTGACGTCCACTGGCCGTACTCGTACGTCCTCGTCGTGCCGAGCTCCGGCTCGGTGTGCTCGACCGTGCCGGCCGGGCGCGTGATGCGCAAGCCGTCACGGGTGAGCGCGAGCCCGGCGAAGCCGCCTTCGTGGAAACGACCACCGGTCCATTCGTGGTAGTCGATCGCTTCGTCGTCGCGGGGCCGGACGGGTCCGGCCTCGGCGGCTTGCGTGGTTGCCGCAGATAACACAATCACTGACAATAAGGTGAACAACTTGCGTACCCGCATCCCGGCTCCCTGATCGACCCACCCAGTAGCCAGGGATTTTCGCCGGTCCGGCCGGGCCTGTAAACAGGTACCGACCGGACGGCCCGAGTCTGTGTCGCTTTCGCGACCAACTTGCCGTCGTCGTCTTCGAATCGACGGCCGGCGGACTCAGGACAGCGGGTTCACCAGCAGCAGTTCCGTGTTGTGGTCCGCCGCCGCGCCGACCCGGCCGAGGTCGGTGTGGATGTCGTTGTAGGACAGCTCGCGGTACAGCGACGCAAGCGCTTGCGGCGTCCGGGCGTCGTAGTCCACGGCGTACGGCGCCTCGGCCTCGATCAACGTGGTGAACAGCGACAACGTGCCGTCGGCGTTGTCGGCGACCTCGACGATCCGGGCGTGCTGCGGGAAATCGACGTGGGACGCGGTGTTGATCTCCCAGAAGCCCTGCTGCGGCGTGTTCCCGGTGTGCGGCGTGATCTTGTTGAGGTGCGTGTGGCCGTTGACCCAGGCCAGCACGTTCGGGAACCGCTTGAGCAGCGCGACGAAGGCGTTGCCGTCCAGGCGCGGGTCGAGCGGGTGGCGCGAGTCCGGCAGCAGGTTGGTCATCGAGCCGCTGGTGTGGTGGCTGAACAGGATGAACAGCTCGTCGGTGACGGCGTGGGCGACCTTGCGGCCGAAGAAGTCGTAGTACGCCGAGCTGCCGCGCTTGAGCGTCGACTCGACCCAGGAGTACTGCGCGAGCCCGATCGAGCCGTCGGCGAAGCCGGCGTCGGTGGTGGTGTCGAGGCTGATCCCGGTGATGCCCGGCGCGATCCGGAAGGTGTAGTAGACGTTCTTGCCGTCGGCGTTGGCGCTGGTGAAGCCGTGGCCGGCCGGTCCGGGGCCGGTGTTGGCCGCGTCGAGGTGCGCGCGGACGAACTCGCCGGTGCCGAACGGGCGCCGCCGCGCGTCCGGCGTGATCTCGCGGAGGGTGCCGCTGCCGCCGAACAGTTCGGCGACCGGAACGCCGGAGCCCTTCTTGACGGCGTCGGCGAGCTTCTTCGCGGTGGTCTCGTCCTTGCCGATGACCTTGTACTTCCCGGTGTACCAGGCGTCGATCCCGGGGATGTGCGCCGGCAGCGAGCCGACGATGCTGTCGTCGTGGTTGCCGAAGGTGCAGAACCACGGGACGTCCAGGCCGGGCGCGGTGAACGTCCGCATGGCCGCTTCGAGCAGGCCGGGGAGCTGCGGGAAGCCCTTCGCCGAGTACTTGTCGCCCACGCCGGGGATCGAGGGGTTCCAGTACTCGTCGTTGCCCGAGCTCTGGACGCCTTCGTAGGCGTTCGCGTCGCCGGAGTTCGGCGTGACGGTGCCACCGTTGAGGACCTTGAGGAACCAGTCGAGTTCGAGCAGCTCGTGGTTGTCGGTGTTGTCGCCGGTGGTGACCATGAGGTCGAACGGCCGCCCGGTGAACGGACCCTGCCGCACGCTGTTCACCCGCTCGACGAGTGCGCTGGTGGCGACGGTGCCGAGCGCCTCCTGCGGCCGGTGCGCGGAACCGATGAAGGGGTGCAGGTATTCGAACCGCGCGGGGCTTTCGGCATCGGTGATGTGCAGGTCGGTGAACTGGACGAAGGCGGACAGCGCCCGGCGCCGGTCGTCGCGCCCGCTCTTCGGCGTGGCGAGCTCGCTCCGGACGACCAGTGGCCAGCCGGGGCCCGCGGAGAGGCGCGAGTAGGTGCTGGTGCCCCCACCCGTGGCGACCTGTTCGAGCGTGGTGCCGGCGGTGGTGACCGAGCGGGCGCCGGTGAGCCGCAGCGCGCGGTCGAGGGCGTTCGCGGTGGGCGTGCAGAGCAGCAGCCCGGCACCCGCGGCGCCCGCGGTGGCGAAGGTGCGCCGGGTGAGTTCGGCCATGGTTGTTCGCTCCCCAGTCTTCTCGGTTGCCCGGCACGGTGCCGGACTTGGGTGGACGCGGGGTGAACGTGAAAAACATTCACCGTGACAGTTCAGCTCACTCTGTCACAGGTTTCGAGGTGTGGTGTACCGCCGAAGGTCGTGGTCATTTCCGCCGCTGCGCGAGGCCGTCGAGGATCACCTCGGTGCCGAGGGCGAAGAGGTCGTCGGCGGTGGCGCGGGCGAAGATCGGGCCGAGTGCCTTGACGGCGG
The DNA here is from genome assembly GCF_046548975.1 of Amycolatopsis sp. lyj-346. NCBI lineage: Bacteria > Bacillati > Actinomycetota > Actinomycetes > Pseudonocardiales > Pseudonocardiaceae > Amycolatopsis > Amycolatopsis sp. lyj-346. The sequence goes on along the minus strand of NZ_JAJPWT010000001.1, from coordinate 55,591 downwards.
GGTAGTCGTCGAGCCGGTCCTGGAAGGCTTGCGCCGCTTCGGGATCCGGCCGCGGCGGTGTCTCTGCCGAAGCGAGGACGTGGGCGGTGAGCAGCCGGGCGATCCCGGCGGTGTCATCGGGGGTGAAGCCGGCGTCGAGCAGGATCCGGCACGTCGTTTCGATGTGCGCGAGGCGGTTCGGTCCCGGCGGGCGGTCCCGGAGCAGGATCGCGGCGTCGCGGTGCTTGAGCAGGAGGGCGCGGAACTGGGCCAGGCCCTGTTCCAGTTGTCCTCGCCAGTCCGCGGTTCGGTCGATGTCGAAGGCGTCTTCGCAGATGACCTCGGCGAGCAGGTCGAGCAGCTGGGCCTTGTCCTTGACGTGCCAGTAGAGCGTCGGCGAGCTGACGCCGAGCCGCGCGGCGAGCCGCCGGGTGCTCAGCTCGGCGAGGCCCACCTCGTCGAGCAGCGCGAGGGCGGCTTCGGTGATCTGACGGCGATCGAGGGGCACCCGGCGGACTCTATCAGTGATAGATTGGTCTCTATCGCTGATAGAGGGGGCCGGGATGCGCTGGTGGGTGGCGGTTTGTTCGCTGGTGTTCGCGATCGGCACGGCGGTGCAGAACTTCGTGGTGATCGACCACGACCTGGTGGCACGCGCGGCTTTCCTGGCGGGCGCGCCGCTGTCCGGCGGCTTCCTGACCGGGTTGCGGCTGGTCGGCGATGTCTACCTGGTGGGCAACCTGCTCGGGCTGCTCGTCCTGACCGGGCGCCGGTGGGTGTTCTGGCCGGTGCTGGCGGTGAACGCCACCCAGGCGGCCGGCGTGTTCGCGATCCCGCCGTCGGTGTGGCGGGCGACGGTGGACCTGTACGGCTGGCCGGGGCTGCTGCCCTCCCTGGTCACCGACGGCGGGGCGCTGGTACTGACGTTCGTCCTGCTGTGGTGGCGGTTCAGCCCTTCAAGCCGGACTCCGCCACCCCGCGCACCAGGTACCGCTGCAGGAACGCGAACAGCAGCACGATCGGCAGGATCGACACCGCCGCCGCCAGGAACAGCAGGTTCAGCTGGGGGTTCTGCGCCGTCAGCAAGCCCGACAGCGCGACCTGGACCGTCCACGAATCCGGCGACTGGGCGATGATCAGCGGCCACAGGAACGCGTTCCAGCTGCCGATCGCCGTGATCACCGCGATCGCCGCGAAGAAGCCTTTCGAACCGGGCACCACGATCCGCCAGAACACGCCCCAGCGGCTGAGCCCGTCGACCCGGCCCGCCTCCTCCAGTTCGCGGGGGAAGTCGAGGAAGTACTGCCGGAACAGGAACACGCTGAACGCGCTGAACAACCCGGGGATCACCAGGCCGCGGAAGTCCGACAGCCAGCCCAGCGACGAGACGACCACGAAGCTCGGCACGAACGTCACCGACGTCGGGATCATCAGCGTCGCCAGTACCGCGTAGAACACGATCCTGGAATGCCGGTACGGGATCCGCGCCAGCCCGTAGCCCGCCAGTGAGCAGACCACCAGCAGACCGACCGTCTGCGCGGTCGCGACCAGCGCCGAGTTCAGCAGGCTGCGGGCGAACGGGACGTCCTCCGAAGAGAAGAGCAGGCTGAAGTTCTCCCAGTGCACGGTGGCCGGGAAGAACGTCCATTGTGGAGCCGTGATTTCCGCGCGTGACGCCAGGCCGTTGCGCAGGAGCAGGTAGAACGGCAGCAGGAAGAGAACCGCCGCCACCACCAGGCAAGTCCACCGCAGGAACGCCCTCATGACGCCCGCCCGAACCGCAGCACCCGGCCCTGCAGCACCGTCACCAGCGCGATGATCAGCGCCAGGATCACCGCGCCGGCGCTGCCGCGGCCGAGGTCCTGGCCGCCCGAGCCCAGCGACGTGTAGTACAGGTAGACCAGCGGTGGCCGGGCGAACGGCGGGTAGCCGCGTGCGTCGCCCATGATGTTGTAGAACTCGTCGAACGCCTGGTAGGCGTTGATCAGGTTGAGCAGCAGCACCGCCACGGCCGTCGCGCGCAGCTGCGGCAGCGTGATGTGCCGGAACACCTGCCAGCCCGGTTTGGCGCCGTCCAGCCACGCCGCTTCGTACAGCTGGACCGGGATCCGCTGCAGTGCCGCGATGAACAGGATCATGTAGAAGCCCAGCTGCAGCCACAGCCGCGCGGTCACCAGCACCACCCAGTACAGCGGCGGATCGACCGTTCCGGTCCAGGCGACCGGGTCGACGCCGAACACGCCGAGCACGGTGTTCGCCAGCCCGTAGCGGACACCCGAGAACAACGACGTCTTCCAGATCAGCGACGCCACCACGTAGGAGCACGCGAACGGCAGGAAGAACACCGACCGGAAGAACGCCCGCGCGAACCGCAGCTGGTTGACCCCGAGCGCCAGCGCCAGCGACAACACGAACGTCAACGGCACGATGAACACCGCGAACACGCTGAACGTCCCCAGGCTCGACAGGAACGGCTCGTCGGTGAGCATGTGCCCGTAGTTGGCCAGCCCGACGAACTCGGTCGGCGTCACCGTGTTGCGCGCGTCGAAGAACGACAGGTACGCGCTCCAGCCGATCGGCAGGTACGCGAAGATCGCCAGCCCGATCAGGAACGGCCCCACGAACAGCCAGAACGCGCGCGTGTCGCGCCGCTTCATCCGAAGAGGCGCTTCAGCTCGGCCTTCGCGACCTCGACGGCGGTTTTCACCTGCGCCGCGGGGTCCGCCCCCTCCTTCGCGATCTTCGCGACCGCGTCGGACAGCGCCGTGTTCGCCTGCTGCGTCCACACCGGGCCGCCGACGAGGTGGCTGTTCTCCTGGACGAACCGGGCCGCGTCGGCGGCCGGGCCGGACTTGAGGTTGTCCGCGCGGCCGATCAGGCTCTGCCGGGCGGGCACGTGGAAGCCGAACTTCGTCGCGAACTCCAGCTGGTTCTGCGTCTGGTCGACCCACAGCCACTTCACGAACGCCTTGGCCTCGGTGACGTGCGCGCTCTTGGCGTTCACCATCGCGCCGTACGCGCCGACCGGCACCGAAGGCGCGCCACTGGCGTCCAGCTTGGGGAACGGCAGGACGCCGAAGTCGTCGTCGAACGCCGAACGGATCTTCGGCACGTTCCACAGCCCGGTCCACTGCATCGCGGTCAGCCCGTCGATGAACGCGCCCGGGTCCGACCAGTCCGCCGGCGCGCCGAGCAGCAGGGAACCGTTGGCGTTCAGCGTGTGCAGCTTCGCCAGCGCGGTCGCCGCGCGCGGGTCGTCGAAGCCGACCTCGCGGTTGCCGTTCTTCAGGAAGTCCAGCCCCGCCGACCACAGCAGCGGGCCGGTGAGCACGCCGACGCCGCCGTCGTTGCCCGCGAAGAAGCCCTTGACGCCGTCTTTCGTGAGCTTCGCGGCCGCGTCGATGAGCTCGTCGACCGTCTGCGGCGGCTGCACACCCGCGGCCTGCAGCAGGCTCTTGCGGTAGAAGAGCACCTGCGTGTCGGTGGCCTGCGGGATGCCGTAGACCCGGCCGTCGACGGTCTGCGCGGCCAGCACGGCCGGGCTGAAGTCGCTCTTCGCCTGCCCGATGACGTCGTCGAGCGGGATGACCTGCTTCTGCCGCACCCAGTCGATCTTGACCTGCGCCTCGAAGACGTCCGGCACCTTGCTGTTCTGCAGGGCGGTGACGATCTTCGAGTCGTAGTCGCCCGGGTTCCACTGCACGTTCACGGTCGCGCCTGGGTAGCTCGCGGCGTACCGCTTGACGGCGTCCTGGACGCCTTCCTCGCCGTACGCGTGGTACCACTGCTGGAGCGTGACCTTCGGGGCGTTCGACGGCGGCGGCCCCGCCGAGTACGCCGTCGAGGGCGGCGGGTCACCCTGCCGCCCGGTGTTCGACCCGCACGCCGTCGCCAGCGCGCCCATCCCCGCGAGTGCGAGGAAACTCCGCCTGTTCCGCTGCATCCCCAGAACCTCTCCGACGTGCTCCGAAGGCCACCATAGGAGCGTCAGGCTCCCCTATGGTGACCGCCAGAGGTATGAAGACTCGCCGGAGATTTACCCGTTAGAGCTGCGCTATGTCGAGCTTTCCCTCGGAGTAGGACGCGCGGATCCGCTTCTTGTCGAACTTGCCGACGCTCGTCTTGGGCACTTCGTCGACGAACGTCCAGTTCTCCGGCAGCTGCCACTTCGCGACCTTGTCGCCGAGGTAGTCCCGCAGCTCTTCCGGCGTGACGTGCTGGCCCTCCTTGAGCACGACGGCGACCAGCGGCCGCTCGTCCCACTTCTCGTCCGGGATGCCGACGACCGCGGCTTCGGCCACCGCGGGGTGGCCCATCACCTGGTTCTCCAGGTCGACCGAGGAGATCCACTCGCCGCCGGACTTGATGACGTCCTTGGCGCGGTCGGTCAGCGTCAGGAAGCCGTCCGGGCTGATCTTGCCGACGTCGCCGGTGCGCAGCCAGCCGTCGTGGAACTTCTCCGGGTCGACCGCTTCCCCGCCGTAGTACGAAGCCGCGATCCAGGGGCCCTGGACCTCGAGCTCGCCGACGGCCTCGCCGTCCCACGGCAGCACCGCGCCGTCGTCGTCGATCAGCCGGGCGCGCACGGACGCCGGGAAGCGGCCCTGCGTGTAGCGGTACTTCCAGGCGTCGTCGCCGGTCGCGCCCGCCGGCGGGCGGGCGACGCTGCCCAGCGGCGACGTCTCGGTCATGCCCCAGGCGTGCAGGATCGGGACGTCGTGCCGCTCCTGGAAGGCGTGCATCAGCGACGGCGGCACCGCCGACCCGCCGACGACGACCTCGCGCAGGTGCGAGATGTCCTGCGGGTGGGCTTCGAGGTGGGCGAGCAGGCTCTGCCAGACGGTCGGCACCGCGCCGGCGAAGGTCGGCTTCTCCGCGGCGAGCATCGCCGAAACCGGCGCCGGCTGGAGGAACCGGTCCGGCATCAGCAGCGACGCGCCGACCATCAGCGCCGCGTACGGCAGGCCCCACGCCATCGCGTGGAACATCGGCACGATGGCCAGGGCCTTGTCCTGCTGGGCGAGCTTCATGCTGTCGGTCATGCAGACCTGCATCGAGTGCAGCCAGATCGACCGGTGCGAGTAGGCGACGCCCTTGGGGTCACCGGTCGTGCCCGAGGTGTAACACATCGCGGCGGCGGACCGCTCGTCGACGTCCGGCCAGTCGAAGGTGTCGGGCTGGGCGGCCAGTAACTCGGCGTAGGAGTGCACCTCGACGCCGTCCGGTGCCTGGAGGGACGCGGCGTCGCCGTTGGCCACGATGACGTGCCGGACCGTCGTGAACTGCGGCAGCTGCTTCGCCAGGAGGGGGACGAGGGTGCCGTCGACGATGACGACGTGGTCCTCGGCGTGGTTGGCGACGAACACCAGCTGCTCCGGGAACAGCCGGATGTTCAGCGTGTGCAGCACGGCGCCCATCGCCGGAACGGCCAGGTAGGCGGCCATGTGCTCGGCGTTGTTCCACATGAACGTGCCGACGCGCTGGTCGCCGGTCACGCCGAGGCTCCGGAGGGCGTTCGCGAGCCGGGCGGCGTTGCGGCCGAGCTCGCGGTAGCTCTCGCGCCGGGCTTCTGAACCGGTCCAGGTGATGACTTCGCTCGCCGAATGCACCGACGTGCCGTGGCGAAGCAGGTTCGCCAGCGACAGCTGGCCGTCCTGCATGGTGCTCAACATGGTCGCTCCCGGGGGTCGCTCGCCGGTGAACTGGGGTTGCGCCGACTCTAGTGCGGATCGGGTGAAGCGGGCATGGTCAACTACGGCTCCGTTCGGTCACGGTCGTCGCGCGATCGGGCGACGACCGACTGATGATCAAGATCATCAGTTTTTCGGCTTTTCCTTATGTGCAAGGAAATGTGCACGAGAACAGTGAGTAGTGGAGGCTCCACTTCCGGGTGAGTGAGGCCACTCGGGACCGTTCTTGGGAGCGTTTCCGCAGGCCGGGGCGGGTTGCCCGGTATCACCTCCGGGGGTAATAAGTGCGTGTCGGTTGCACGGCCACGAACCCGGTGGCGTTTACTGGGCCCGTGGCAAGAGACGGCTGAGCAGCGCTTGCAGGAGCAAGCACTCGTAAAAGCTGTCGGCCGCGAAAGCGGAGACCTGAGAGGAAAGGACACTACGTTGGCTCTGCCTACGTTGACTCCGGAGCAGCGCGCCGATGCCTTGGCCAAGGCCGCCGAGGCTCGCAAGGCGCGTTCGGAGCTGCTCGCGTCGATCAAGTCCGGCCAGGAGAGCATCGAAAAGGTGCTCAAGCAGGCCAAGGAGAACAAGACCATCGGGAAGACGAAGGTCACCCAGCTGCTGAAGGCCGTCCCCGGCCTCGGCGCGGTGAAGGTCGCCGCCCTGCTCGAGCAGGCCGGCATCGACCCGGACCGGCGTGCGGCCGGTCTGGGCGAGCGCCAGCGCGAGGCGCTCATCGACGCGCTCAAGTAGCCCGTCACCAGGAGCTGACCGCGAGGGGAGTGTCGCTCGTGACACTCCCCTCGCGGATCTCCCCGAGCCTGGGACGCTGGTCTGGTGAGTGCTGCGTTCCCTGGGGCCGAGCCCCAGACCCCGGCCGGGGGGCAAGCCCCCCTGGACCCCCCGAAGGCGGCCAGTCCGGCAACCCCGGCTGACCTCGCCGCCCGCTACCAGCGTGGCGACTTCCTCTTCACGACGGCCGAGCGCGCACTCCTCGCGCAGGGCGTCATCCGGACCGTGACCGAGACGGACCCCCGGCGGCTCGCCTCGGCGATCCCCGGCGTTCTGGCCGAGACCGGTGCACCCCTGGCTGTCGGCGTGCTGCCGTTCGACACCGGGCCCGACACGAAGGTGCCGGGCCACCTCGTCGTACCCCGGACCGTGCACCGGTCCGAAGGGGCGCCATCGCTGCCGCGCGAGGTGCTGCCGGCGCCCGTGAGCGTGCGTGCGGTGCCGTCTCCGGCGCTGCACATGGCGGCGGTCTCGGCGGCCGTCGACGCGCTGGCCGCGCGTGGCCTGCGCAAAGCCGTCCTGGCGCGGGCGCTGGACCTCGAGTTCGCCGCGCCGGTGCCCGCCGAGAGCATCGTGCGGAACCTTGCCGTCGGCAACCCCCGCCACTTCACGTACGCGGCCGAGCTGCCGGGCGGCCGGTCACTCGTCGGCGCGACGCCCGAGCTGCTGCTGCGCCGGACCGGCCGGACGGTGTTCTCGTCGCCGCACGCGGGATCCATGCCGCGGTCGGCCGACCCGGTGACCGACCGCGCGAACGGCGAGGCACTGCGGACGTCCCGCAAGGACCAGCTCGAGCACGCGGTGGTGATCGACTACGTGGTCGAGGCGCTGCGGCCGTTCTGCCGCACGCTGGACGTCCCGGCGGGCCCGGAGCTGGTGACGACGCCGGCGATCTGGCACCTGCGCACGCCGATCACCGGCGAGCTGATCGACCCGGACATCACGGCCCTGGACCTGGCGGCGGCCCTCCACCCGACGCCGGCGATCTGCGGCACCCCCACCGAGGGCGCGCGCGAGCTGGTCCAGGAGCTGGAGCCGTTCGACCGCGACTACTACGCGGGCGCGGTCGGCTGGGTGGACGCGGCAGGCGACGGCGAGTGGGCGGTGGCGATCCGCTGCGCGGAGATCGCCTCGACATCGATGCGGCTGTACGCGGGCGGCGGCATCGTGGCGGCGTCGGACCCGAAGGCCGAACTGGACGAGACGACGGCGAAGTTCCGCACCCTGCTGACGGCGATGGGCCTGGCGGACCTACCGGTCTGACCGGCCCCCAAGCGCCCCAAGGTGGCCTTGGGTGCGTTGGACGCACCGAAGGCCACATTGGGTGCGTTGGACGCACCGAAGGCCACCTTGGGTGCGTTGGACGCACCGAAGGCCACCTTGGGTGCGTTGGACGCACCGAAGGCCACATTGGGTGCGTTGGACGCACCGAAGGCCACATTGGGGCGCTGTGGGTCAGGGGACCCAGTGTTCTTCGGTGACCGACAGTTCCTCGGTGGTCAGCACCGCGATGGCCGCGCGGTAGCCGTCCGCGGCCTTCAGGTCCGCCAAGCGGGTCGTCGCCGGGTTCAGGGCCGGGTCGCCCGAGGCGGCCAAGCGGGCCGGCTCGTCGTAGCGGGAGAACGTGATGCTCTGCAGCGGGATGCGCAGGCCCTTGCCTGTGGCCTTCATCACGGCTTCCTTGCGGGTCCAGTAGACGAAGAACGCCGCGGCCTTCTCCGCCGGGTCGAGGCCCGCCAGGTGCCCGGCCTCCACCGGGCTCAGCGCGTACTCGATCAGGCCGTCGTCCGCGCGGCGGGCGGCCGTTTCGACGTCGAGGCCCACCGGGACCGACGGCGTCGCCGCGACGCCGATCAGGTCGCCCGAATGCGAGATCGACAGCGTCAGATCCGCGCCGGGGATGTGCGGCCGCCCGTGCGGCTTGCCGCAGTCTTCGCAGGTCGCGTCGAACTTCACCGCCTCGGCGGCCAAGCCGAGCCGCTCGGCCGCGACCGTCTTCGCCAGGACGCGGCCGGTGAGGAACCGCCGCTTGTCCGCGTCCTGCCGGTACGCGTCGAAGCGCCCTTGTTCGACGTCGTCGAGCAGACGCATGAAGCGTTCTTCGGTGGGCAACGGCGACGACCAGCGGACCTCGATCTCCATCACACCCCCGATCTTCCCGGCCCGGGAAGCCGTTGTCACGATTTTCGGGGGTTATCCCGGACAAGGAGCTAGCCCCGGTCCCGGCCCGGCAGCGGTTCGCCCCGGAGGAAAGCCTCGTAGGGTCCCCGAGCGTCGTCGTCGACCGCCGGTGCGGCGCGGCTGTAGCGGCCGTCCGTGCGGTCCCGCTTCGGGCCGGACAGCCAGAACTCCTCGCCGGTGTCGACGTCGAAGAAGTTGGCGTCGAACATGCCCGGCCAACGCCGCAGTGTGCGGTCGTGGACGTACGCGGTCTTCCAGGTGGGGGAGAACCGGACCCAGGCAATCCAGGACGGGCCTCGATCGGTGTCGAAGCCCGTCTTGAGCTGGAGGTACATGATGCGGCGCGCCACCTCGCGAGGGTAACCAGAGCGGTACCCCGTTCGCGCGGCCTTTTCGCGAGCCGGACCAGCAGCGTTCTTGCGCCTGCACGACGTGTGGCGCACTATAGGGTAAGCAAGCGCTTAGCCAGTGTCGGAGGAGCAGCTCTCTCATGGACTTTTCACTCAGCACCGAAGAACGGGAAGTGCGCGACTGGGTCCGCACGTTCGTCCAGCGGGAGCTGATCCCGCTCGAGCAGGAAGTCCTCCGGCGCGAGCGCGCCCACCAGCCCGGCCTGACCGGCGAGGAGCTCAAGGACCTCCAGCTCAAGGCGAAGGAGTCCGGCTTCTGGGGCGTGCTGACCCCGGAGGAGTACGGCGGCATGGGCCTGTCCGCCGTCATGGCCGCGCTGCTGGAAGCCGAGCTCGGCCGCACTTTCGTGCCGTTCCGCTTCGGCGGTGCCGCCGACAACATCCTGTTCCACGCCAACGAAGAGCAGAAGCAGACCTACCTGCTGCCGACGATCTCCGGCGAGCGGAAGTCGTGCTTCGCGATCACCGAGCCGGGCGCCGGGTCGGACGCCAAGGCCATCCGGACCACCGCCCGCAAGGACGGCACCGACTGGGTCATCAACGGCGAGAAGACCTTCATCACCGGCGGCAACGAAGCCGACTTCACCATGGTCTTCGCGATCACCGACCCGGAGAAGGGCGCGAACGGCGGCGTCACCTGCTTCCTCGTCGACCGCGAAGCCGGCTGGAAGTCCGAGTACATCGACACCATGGGCGAGTGGGGCCCGGCATCGCTGATCTTCCAGGACGTCCGCGTCCCGGAGACGCAGATCCTCGGCGAGGAGGGCCGCGGCTTCGAGCTGGCCATGCAGTGGATCGGCCAGGGCCGCTACCTGCTGCCCGCCCGCGCGATCGGCTCCTGCGAACGGCTGATCTCGATGGCCATCGAGCACGCCAACACCCGCGAGACGTTCGGGCAGAAGATCGCCGAGCGGCAGGCCATCCAGTGGATGATCGCCGACTCCGGCGTCGAGCTGGAAGCCCTGCGCTGGCTGGTGCTGCACGCCGCCTGGCAGGTCGACCAGGGCCTGGACTCGCGGCACGCGCAGTCGATGGCGAAGCTGTACGGCGGCCAGAAGGCCAACGAAATCGTCGACCGCGTCCTGCAGATCCACGGCGGCATGGGCTACACGCGGGAGCTGCCGGTCGAGCGGTGGTACCGCGAGCTGCGGCTGCTGCGCATCTACGAGGGCACCGACGAGATCCAGCGCCGGACGATCGCCCGCAACCTGCTCAAGGGGCACGTCAAGGTCGGCGGGACTCTGGGCTGAGAGCGCCGGAAAGCTTCTCGGGGGTCCGGGTGGCGGAGCCCCCGGCCCGGGGCGAAGCCCCGGATGTCAAAGCCGTCAAGGCCACCTCCCGGCTGTCCGTGAGGTGGCCTTGACGGTCCTTCAACCTGCTTACTTCTTGTTGCGAATGGCGATCGGGACGCCCGCGAGGTCCTCTTCGTTGCACAGGAGCTTCACGTCGTAGTACGGCGAACCCTGGCGGTCGTCGTAGTCGAGGTGAATGGCCAGGACGTCGAGCGGCTCGCCCAGCCACTCCTGCGCCTGCCGTAGCCAAGCGGAGCACCGCGCCAGGGCGGTGGGGAGATCGTCATCGCGGAACTCGACGGGGCGATAGGGGACATCCTGCACCTGATCGCGGGGGTTTTCCGGCGCCGGGAGGCCCGGCGCGAGACCCGAGTCGTCCAGTTCCAGTTGGATCGTTTCCTCAGTCACCCTTCGAGCGTCCCCCACGCACGCCGTCTGGGCAAGGCGTACACAGGTAAAAGCGCCGCTAAACGGACGCTCCCCACTCTTTCGCGACGATTTCCCGGCACCGTCGCAAGTCGGTCACGCCGGGCGCGGACGTGCAGCCCAGCGCCCTGGACGCCAGTTCCGCGTAGTGCTCCGCCAGCTCGTCCAGCGCCAGCGGGCCGCGTGGGGAATACCACCTCGCGACGCCACTGCACATCTCGAGCAGGGCGAGGCGCGTCACCGCCGGGTGCTCCACACGGAACACCCCCGCCGCCACGCCTTCGTCGATCGCGGCCGCCCAAAGCCGTTCGTAGGCGTCCCGCAGCGCCACCACCGGCTCGCGCGCGGCCGGCGACAGGACGTCGACTTCGTTGTCCACCACCCGGGTTTCCGCCGGGCCGACGGCGTGCGCGAGGACGTGCAGCGCCACCAGCGTGCGCAGCCGGTGCACCGGGTCGCCGCCGCCCGCGGTCGCCTCGCGGGCCGCGGCGAGCAGCCGGTTCAGCGCGGTGCGCATGATCTCGGCGAGCAGATCTTCCTTGGTGCCCATGTAGTGGTACAGGCTGGCCGAGGAGAGTTCCGCCTCCTGGGCCAGATCCCGGATGCCGGTGCCGTGGAAGCCCTTGGTGGCGAACAGCTTCACCGCGGCCGCGCGGACCCGCTCCCGGGTGCTCACAGCCATGCTTCCGCCTTCGCGTCCCACGATCCGGCACGCGGGTCGGCGGCTTTCCGCAGTTCGCCCTTGGCGACCCGCTCCGACGGCGTCATCGGCAGCGCGTCGGGGAACGCCCAGAACCGCGGAACCTTGAAGTAGGCCAGTTTCCCGGCGCAGAACGCGGCGAGCTCGGCCGGGCCGGGCCGGTCGCCGTCGCACACGACGTAGGCCTTGATCTCCTCGCCGCGCAGCTCGTCCGGCACCGCGACGACGGCCGCCAGCCGGACCGCCGGGTGCAGCAGCAGCGCGCGCTCGACCTCGTCGGCGGAGACGTTTTCGCCGCTCCGGCGGATCATGTCCTTCGTGCGGCCGACGTAGTAGACGCGGCCGTCGGCGTCCATCCGGGCGAGGTCGCCGGTGTGGAACCAGCCGTTTTCGAACGCTTTGGCCGTCGCGTCCGGATCGTCGTGGTAGCCGTGCATCAGGCCGATCCCGCGGATCAGCAGCTGCCCGGTTTCCCCGCGGGGCACCGGCTTCCCGTCGTCGCCGGCGATCAGCACCTCGCGGTCGCGGCTCGGCCGCCCGATGCAGCCGGTGCCGACGGTCTCGTCGTGGTCGGCGAGGGTCATCCGGATGTCGCCGCCGGTTTCGGTCATCCCGAACGCCTCGTACCACGGCACACCCCAGCGGGCCTCCAGCTCGGCGTGCAGGTCGTGCGGGATCGCCGACGCGCAGATCGCGCGGACGCGGTGGTCGCGGTCGGTGTCAGCGGGTTCCTGGCGCAGCAGCAGCGTCGGCATCAGGCCGAGGCAGTAGAACCAGGTGACGCCGTGCTCGCGCACCTTCGCCCAGAACGTGCTGGGGTGGAAGCGGTCCAGCACGACGAGGGTCGCGCCGCCGGCGAGCCCCAGCGCGACATTCCACTGTGGATCGATGTAGTGGAACGGCTGCGCGGTGAGGATGACGTCGTCCTCGCCGACGGCGGGGAAGTCGGTGGCCAGGCTCACCGCGAGGGTCGTCCAGTAGCGGTTCGGCAGGACGCAGCCCTTCGGCGCGCCGGTCGTCCCGGAGGTGTACTGGACGTTGACCGGCGTCTCCGGCACCGGCGTGAACGCGGCACTTTCACGTGAAAGTGCCGCCCCCAGGTGGGCACTTTCACGTGAAAGTGCCGCTGGGGTGGTGACCTCGGTGAGGGCGATGCGGCCGAGGAGGCCGGTGAACTCCGGCGCCGCGACGGCCAGCTTCGCGCCGGAATGGCGGAGGATGTGGGCGCCGTCGAACTCCTGGTAGTTCGTGTTGACCGGCACCAGCTGCGCGCCGATCTTGGCCAGCGCCAGCCAGATCAGGGGGAATTCGGGCTGGTTGCGCAGCATCACGGCGACCCGGTCGCCCGGGCCGATGCCGCGCCCGGCGAGCGCGGCGGCGAACCGGGTGCTTTCGCGGTCGACGTCGGCGAAGGTGAAGCGCCGTCCGGTCTCGTCGAACACCCAGGCCGTGCGGTCCGGCCAGAGCGCCGCGGCCCGCGTGACGAGCTGGGCGAGGGTCCCGATCTCGGTGAGGGGCGTCATGTCCGGCTCCGGAAGGCTTCGGTGGACGCGGCGACGGCGGCCGAGTGCTCGGTGATCAGGGCGTGGCTGACCTCGAGTTCGAGGGCGGGCTCGACGTCGATCGGGGTGTCGAGGACGCGCTTCGCCATCGCGGCGGCGGCCGGCGGGTGCGCCGCGATCCGCTCGGCCCAGCTCAGCGCCTCGGCCGGCAGCCGCTCGGCGGGCACGGCGGCGTTGACCATGCCCAGCTCGGCGGCCTTCCGGCCGTCGAAGCGCTCGCCGAGCAGCAGGAGCTCCTTCGCCTTGAGCGGGCCGACCAGCAGCGGGAGCAGCCGCGACGCCGCGCCGGTGACGCTCAAGCCGAGCGAGACCTCGGGAAACGCGAACACGGCGTCCTCGGCGGCCAGGATCAGGTCGCAGCCGAGCGCGAACTCCGCGCCGGCGCCGATCGCGTAGCCGTGCACCGCCGCGATCACCGGCTGGCGCAGCCCGCGCAGCCGCCGCGTGACGTCCTGGAGCCGGTCCAGCCGCGCCCGCGAGTCCCCCGCGGGGGTCGGCTCCTTGAGGTCGTGGCCGGCGCAGAAGGCGCGCCCGTTCCCGGACAGGACGACGACGCGGGCGTCGCTGCGGGCGGCCGCGTCGAGGGCGGCGAGGAAGTCGTCGACCAGGACGGCGGCGACCGCGTTCAGCCGCTCGGGCCGGTTCAGCCGGATCTGCGCGATGCCGTCCTCGACGGCGAACTCCACGGTGGGCATGAAGCCGATGCTAGACGTTCGATCGATCGATCGATAGTCTCCGAATGTTGCCGCGGCGCGAAGCGCCTCCGTTGAGGGTGGCGGTGGGGAGGAAGGCGGAAATGCGGGTCGATGCGGTTTACGAGAACGCCACGGTGTGGACGGGCGCGGGCGTCACCAGCGCACTGGCCGTGCTGCACGGCCGGGTGGTCGCGCTGGGGGACGACGCTCTCGGGCTCTCCGCGCGCGCCCGCGTCGACCTCGCCGGCGGGTTCGTGGTGCCCGGGTTCCACGACGCGCACAACCACATGGCGTGGTTCGGCATGGCCCTCGACGACGTCCCGCTGGGTGGCTGCCGCAGCGTCGAGGAGGTCTACGACGCCGTCGCCGCGCGGGCCGCGACGCTGCCGGCCGGGAGCTGGGTGGTCGGGAGCGGGTACGACCAGAACAAGCTCGCGGGCGGGCACCCGGACCGGCACGGGCTCGACCGGGCGGCCCCCGGCATGCTCGTGCGGCTCAAGCACACGTCCGGGCACATGACCGTGGTCAACTCGGCCGTGCTCGATCAGCTCGACCTGGCGAACGTGCCCGTCGGCGGGGACGTCGTGCACTCGGCGGACGGTTCGCCGACGGGGTTGCTGCGCGAGCAGGCCCAGCTGCTGCTGCGCCCGCTGACGTACCCGACGCCGGTTCCGCGCGTGGTCCGCGGGCTCGACCGGGCCTCCGAGCGGTACCTCTCGGAGGGCATCACCAGCGTCCAGGAGGCCGGGATCGGCGGCGGCCTGGTCGGGGAGACACCCGCGGAGCTGGCCGCCTACCAGGAGGCGCGCGACCGCGGCGTGCTGCGCGTGCGCAGCACGGTGATGGTCGCCGCGAGCGTGCTGCACGACCTGCCCGACGGCGCCGGCTTCGGCCTCGACCTCGGCCTGCGCACCGGCCTCGGCGACGAGTGGCTGCGCGTCGGCCCGATGAAGTTGTTCGCCGACGGCTCCCTGGTCGGGCGCACCTGCGCGATGCACGACCCGTTCGACGGCGAGCCGGAGAACCGCGGCTACTTCCAGGTGCCCGAGGACGAGCTGACCCGCACGATCCGCCGCGCCCACGAAGCGGGCTGGCAGATCGCGACGCACGCGATCGGCGACCGCGCGATCACCGTCGTCCTCGACGCCTACGAAGCCGCGTTGGCCGCTTCGCCGCGCCCGGACCACCGGCACCGCATCGAGCACTGCGCGGTGCTCCAGCCCGCGGAGCTGACGCGGCTCGCCTCGCTCGGGCTCATCCCGTCACCGCAGGGACGGTTCGTCAACGAGCTCGGCGACGGCATGCGCGCCGCGCTCGGTGAGTCCCGCGTGCCCTGGTGCTACCGGCTGCGAAGCGTCCTCGACGCGGGTTGCGTGCTCCCCGCGTCCTCGGACCGGCCCGTCGTGAACGGCGCACCGCTGCTCGCGCTCGCCGACATGGTGCGTCGGCGCACGGCGTCAGGCGCGCCCTTCGCGCCCGAAGAGGCGTTGACGCCGGAGCAGGCGTTGCGCGCGTACACCTACGGCTCCGCGTACGCGACCTTCACCGAGCGTGACCTGGGCACGCTCGAACCCGGGAAGCTCGCCGACTTCGCCGTGCTGTCCGGGTCGCCCCTGGACGAGTCCGCTTTGGACGGCCTCACCGTGCAAGGCACCGCCGTCGGCGGCGAACTGCGTTACCAAGCCTGATGACTCACCTCCCCACGAATTCGAGTGCTTCCTCGGCCAGCGCGGCCCAGGGTTGTGGCGACCCCGTGTCCAGCGCCAGCCATTCCTTCATCGGCGTGCCCTTGTTGGCGTCGAAGCGCACGCCGTGCCCGCCCTCGACCAGCTCGTCCACCCGGCTCCCGGGCAGCTTGAGCACCAGCTGCCCGCGGACGAACATCGCGAAGATCCGGCCGTTCGTGCGCAGCGCCGTGCGCCCGAACCCGCCGGACGTGCCGGGTGGCGTGATGCCCGGGCGTCCGGTGAACTCGTCGACCAGGTCCTCGAACTTCTCCTCTGGTGACATCGACCACCTCCGAGCCCGACAGTAACGACCACCACCGACAAAACCGGGAGGCGAGATGCCCGTCCGCGACGCCGTCTTCGAGGACATCGAAGAGATCTGCGCGCTCATCGAGGAGCACGCCGTCTACGAGGACAACCACGACCTGAAGCTGGACCGCGCCGAGATGAGCGGGCACCTGTTCGGGCCGGACCCGAAGGCGTGGGTGCTGATCGCGACCCCGCCCGGCGAGCCCGGCACGGTGGCCGGCTTCGCGTTCTGCAGCTGGAACTTCTCCACGTGGGAGGCGCGGCCGGGGATCTGGCTGGACGACCTGTACGTCCGACCCGCGCACCGGCGCTACGGGCTCGGCAGCGAGCTGCTCGACGAGCTGCGCAACCGCACGACCGGCCGCGTCGAATGGGACATGCAGGAAGGCAACGAAAAGGGTGAAGCGTTTTACGCCCAGCTCGGCGCGGAGCCGGTCCCGGGCTGGATCCGCTACCGCTGGCGGCCGTGAACTTTCACGAGAAAGAACCCCGCCCCGTATCGTATGCGGTATGGGAGATGGTTCGGTCCGGAGGTCCTCGTCGGTCGAGGACTATGTCCGGGTGATCTACGGCCTGGTCGAGCGGGGAGAGGCGGTCACCAACGCGTCGCTCGCCGGCCGGCTGGAGGTCAGCCCGTCCTCGGCGTCGGGGATGGTCACGAAGCTGTCCCAGCTCGGCCTGGTCACCCACGCGCCGTACCGCGGCATCGAGCTGACGGCCGACGGCAGGCTGCTGGCGCGTTCGGTGCTCCGGCGCCACCGGCTGATCGAGACGTACCTGGTGTCGGAGCTCGGCTACACGTGGGACGAGGTCCACGCGGAGGCGGACGCGCTGGAGCACGCGGTGTCGGACCGCCTGGTCGAGCGCATCGCGGCGAAGCTGGGCAACCCGGTCCGCGACCCGCACGGCGACCCGATCCCGGCCCCGGACGGGAGCGTGGAGGAGCTGCCGGTCCGCATCCTGGACGACCTCCCGCCGGGCGCGGTCGGCGAGATCGTCCGGGTCTGGGACACCGACCCGGAGCTGCTGAGGTACCTGACGGAACACGCGATCAACCTGGGCGAACGCATCGAGGTCGTGGAGCGTCAGCCGTTCGGGGGACCCATGGTGGTCAAGGTCGGGTCGCCGCCGGATGCCGCCACGCACGCCATCGGCAAGGAGATCGCGCAGGCGTTGTCGGTCACCCTGCGCTGAGCGGTCGCGAACGCCATGAACGCGCAAGAACCCGACATCGTCCCCCTCTCCTGGCCGCCGCGGACCACCGAAAGCCGCGGCGCAGTCCATTGTGGTGCGGGACCGTCCTGCCCGGGGATCCCGGCGCGGCCACGGAAAAGCTTCCCGGCCGGCGGGAGCGGTGGGGGATTTCCTCCGTGACGATCAACTCGGGCTACGCCGAACCGTTCGCCGCGATCGCCGTGCGGAACGCAAGGCAGGTGGGTGAGAGCCCTTCCGATCTTGCGGAGCTGCGCCTACGCTCCAGTGTTCGTAATCGGGAGTGCTTCGGAGCGTTGTGATGACCGGTCAGCGAACACGCACCATCGACCGGGGGGAACAGGCGGAGCTGAGCCGGCTGCTGGCTGCCGGACCGTTCGACGTGGCCCTGCGGGCGGCGATCCGGGCCCGCGGCCTCGGCCTCGAGCGGATCCGCTATCGCTTGCGCGGCAGGGGAACCACGGTCAGCCTGGCCACCCTCAGCCATTGGCAATCGGGACGGTGCCGGCCGGAGCGGCCGGAATCGTTGGAGGCCCTGCGGAATCTCGAGGACATCCTGAACGTGCCGGACGGCTCGCTCAGCAAGCTCCTCGGGCCGCCGCGCAGCAGAACACGGTTCCACGCGCTCAATTGAGCGGTGGCAACGGAAGCTAGGCTCGCGCCATGCGAGCTGTCGTGATGGAGGAGTTCTGCGTCCCGCCCGTCGTGCGGGACGTGCCGGAGCCGGTGGCCGCGCCGGGCGGTGCGGTGATCGAGGTCGACGCCACCGGCGTGTGCCGCAGCGACTGGCACACCTGGCAGGGGCACGACGCCGCCGTCACGCTGCCGCACGTCGCCGGGCACGAGCTCGCCGGCCGGATCGTCGCGCTCGGCGAAGGCGTCCGCGGCTGGCAGCTCGGCGCGCGCGTCACCGTGCCCTTCGTCTGCGCCTGCGGCACCTGCGCCCAGTGCGCCCGCGGTGACCAGCAGATCTGCGACCGCGAGTTCCAGCCCGGCGCCACGCACTGGGGGTCGTTCGCCGAGCGCGTCGCCATCGAGCACGCCGAGACGAACCTGGTCGCGCTGCCGGACTCGCTCGGTGCCGCCGAAGCCGCGGCCCTCGGCTGCCGGTTCGGCACGGCGTTCCGCGCGGTGCTGCGGCAGGGGCGCGTCACCGCGGGCCAGTGGGTCTCGGTGTACGGCTGCGGCGGCGTCGGGATCTCCGCGGTGCTGCTGGCCGTCGCGGCCGGCGCGAAGGTCGTCGCGGTCGACGTCTCGTTGCCCGCTCTGGCACTGGCCGCGGAGTCGGGCGCCGCCGTCACTGTCGACTCCTCGGTCTTCGACGGCCACGAAGCCGTCGCCGCGCACGTGCGCGAGCTGACCGGCGGCGGTACGCACGTCTCGGTCGACTGCCTCGGTTCGCCGTCGACCTGCGCGGCGTCGGTCGGCAGCCTGCGCAAGCGCGGCCGGCACGTCCAGGCCGGCCTGATGCCGCCCGCGCAGGGCATCGCGCCGATCCCGATGCACCGCGTCATCGGCGGCGAACTGGAGCTGGTCGGCATCCACGGGCTCCAGGCCCACGAATACCCGGAGCTGCTGCGCGTCGTCGAGACGGCGGGCATCGACCTCGCCGCGCTGATCGGCAGGCGCATCGGGCTCGACGACGTCCCGGCCGCGCTGGCCGCGATGAACGACCCGGTGCCGGCGCAAGCGGGCGTCACCGTCGTGACGTTCCGTGACTGATACGCGGCGGCGAGGTCAAGAGACCCGTTCGTAGCTGATCCACGCTGGTTTGTGACATTCCGCTGTGGGAACGTCTAGTTCATGGTGGCCCACGGTGAGAAAATGTGGCCGCAGGAGCGTCCCGTTGGCCCATTAGGGCGACTTCTGCGGGTGTTCGCTGCTGCGGATGTCACGTTCCGCGGTCATCGTGTGGTGCCCTCGACGATCACTTACCGTGTGCGCCGGGGGTTTCCGGCACAATCGAGGTGATGGACGCCCTCCTGCCGCGCCCGCGCGCCGAAGTCGCGCCCGGGGCGGTGCACCTGCCCGGCTGGCTCGGTCTCGACGAACAGCGCGCACTGGTCGAGGCCTGTCGCGGCTGGTCCGGCTACCGCCACACCCGGCTGCCGAACGGCGGCGTGATGTCGGTGAAGTCGGTCTGCCTCGGCTGGCACTGGTACCCGTACGGCTACTCGCGCACGACCGGCGACGGCACGCCGGTGCTGCCGTTCCCGGACTGGCTCGGCGACCTCGGCCGCCGCGCACTGGCGGCCGCGTACGGCGAGCCGTCCGAGGCCTACGCGCCGGACATCGCGCTGGTCAACTTCTACGACGCCACCGCGAAGATGGGGCTGCACCAGGACAAGGACGAGCGCAGCCTCGAGCCGGTGGTGTCGGTCAGCCTCGGTGACGCCTGCGTGTTCCGCTTCGGCAACACCGAAACCCGCGGCCGGCCGTACACCGACGTCGAACTCCGCTCCGGCGACGTGTTCGTGTTCGGCGGCCCGTCCCGGCTCGCCTACCACGGCGTGCCGAAGACGCTGCCGGGCACGGCGGACCCGGCACTGGGCCTCGACGGGCGGCTGAACATCACGCTGCGGGTGTCCGGCTACTAGGTCCGGGCCGGTGAGCACGTGCTTTCGGGACGTTCGACCATGCTCGGACCGACGGCTGGTCCGGCATCGTCACGGCCGGCGTGGCTCACGATCGCGGTCACGAACGTCGCCTGGCTGGTGGTCGTGAGCGGCAGGCGGAGCTGACCGGCCTGCCGCTCACGACGCGGGAGGAAAGCTCTACGCCGGCCGGAAGCGCACGGTCTGGCCGGGGCGCAGCTGGGCCGCGAGGTCGAGGTCCTCCTCCTCGACGACGGCGATCACCGGGTAGCCGCCGGTCGTCGGGTGGTCCGCGTGGAACAGGATCGGCCGGCCCGACGGCGGCACCTGCAGCGACCCCGGTACGCACGCCTCCGACGGCAGCTCGTCGTGGCGCGCCCGGGTCAGCGCCGGCCCGGTCAGCCGGATGCCGACGCGGTCCGAATCCGGGGACACCGTGTACACCGCGGACAGCAGTTCGTCCGGGGCGGTGAACCAGTCGCGACGCGGTCCCGGCGTCACGCGCAGCACCGGTTCCGCGGGCCACGCCGCCCGTGGCGCGAGGTCCACCACGGGAAACGCGTGCGGGGCCGGGCCGATCGGCAGCAGCATCCCGGCCGTCACCGGTGGCGGGCCCAGCTTGCCGAGCGTGTCCGTCGCGCGGGAGCCGAGCACCGGCGGCACGTCGATCCCGCCGCGCACCGCGACGTAGCAACGCAGCCCCGAAACCGCCGTGCCCAACGCCAGTTCTTCACCCGGCCACAACGTGATCGGCCCGTTCGGCCCGCCCTTCGAGAGCGGGCAGGAAGCGCCGGTGACCGCCACCGTCGTCACGCCCGTCGCGCGCAGCACCAGCCCGCCGAGCGTGACCTCCAGGGCCGCTGCCCCCGCCGGGTTCCCGACGAGCCGGTTGGCCAGCCGGAACGACCCGCGGTCGGCCGCGCCGGAGCGGCCGACGCCGAGGGCGGCGTGGCCCGGGCGGCCGAGGTCCTGCACCGTCGTCGCGAACCCGGGCCGGACGACTTCGAGCTTCACGACGGCACCGCCGTGAAGCGGACCCGGGTGCCCGGCGGCAGCAGGTTCGGCGGGTCGCGCTCGACGTCCCACACCGGCACGCGGGTCCGGCCCAGCAACCGCCACCCACCCGGTGACGCGCTCGGGTAGACCGCGCTGTACTCGCCGGCGATCGCCACCGAGCCCGCCGGGATGCGGGTGCGTGGCGAAGACCGCCGGGACACGTGCAGCGCGGGGTCCGATCCGGTCAGGTAGGCGAACCCCGGCGCGAAGCCGCAGAACGCCGAGACGTACGCACCCGCGGTGTGCCGCGAGATCAGCGAAGCCACGCTCAACCCCGTCTCCGCGGCGACGTCGGCCAGGTCTTCGCCGTCGTACACCACCGGGATCACCACCTCACCCGCCTCGGCCGCCACACTGTCCACAGGGGACACCTGACGCAGCACCGCACCGAGCCGTTCCGCGGTGGTCACCGCCGGGTCGAAGCGGACCAGCAGGGTCCGCGCCGCCGGGACGAGTTCGACGACCCCGTCCGGCGGCGACTGCGTCAGTGCCGCCTGGAACCCCAGCACGTCGTCCGGCTCGACCAGGACAGCGCGCCGCCCGCACGGCAGCAGCCGGACGGTCATCCGGTGAACGCGCCGAGCTGGATGCCCGCCTCGGTCAGCGCCGCTTCGATCCGCCGGGCCAGCTCGACCGCGCCCGGGGTGTCCCCGTGCACGCACAGGGAATCCGGGCGCACTTCGAGCTTGGTGCCGTTCTCCGTGACGACGCCGCCGGTCGCCATGCCGACCGCGCGCTCGGCGACCACGTCGGCGTCGTGCAGGACCGCGCCCGGCCGCCCGCGCGGCACGAGCTTGCCGTCCGCGGTGTAGGCCCGGTCCGCGAACGCCTCCGCGTACGCGACGACGCCTGCTTTTTCCGCCTCTCGCTGCATTTCCGAGTCCGGCAGGCAGAGCAGCGCCAGTGCCGGGTCGTAGCGGCGCAGGCCCTCGACGATCGCCGCCGCCTGCTCGGCGTGCACCGCCGCGGTGTTGTACAACGCGCCGTGCGGCTTCACGTACGTCACGCGGCTGCCGGCCGCGCGGGCGAACGCGTCGAGCGCGCCGATCTGGTACAGCACGTCGTTCACCAGATCGTCCGGCGCGATGGCGAGTGCGCGCCTGCCGAAGCCGGCCAGGTCGCGGTAGCCGACGTGCGCGCCGATCGCGACGCCGCGTTCGGCCGCCAGCTCGCACACCCGCCGCATCACCGACGGGTCGCCGGCGTGGAAGCCGCACGCGACGTTCGCGCTGGTCACGATGTCGAGCATGGCTTCGTCGTCACCCATGGTCCAGGCGCCGAAGCCCTCGCCGAGATCGCTGTTCAGATCCATTTCAGCCCACCCGGTATTCGCTGTCGTACCGATCGGTGATGAACATGTACCCCGGCGCGTGGGTGATCGCAAAGGGAGGCCGCGATGCCATCAGCGCCGCCTGCGGCGTGACGCCACAGGCCCAGAACACCGGGACGTCACCCGGCTCCGCCGCCACCGGATCGCCGAAGTCCGGCCGGGACAGGTCGTCGATGCCCAGCGCGCCCGGGTCGCCGATGTGCACCGGGCCGCCGTGCACGGCGGGCATCGCGCGGGTGATGCGGATGGCGTCGGCCACCCGGTCCTCCGGGATCTGCCGCATCGACACCACCATCGGGCCGAACAGCCGCCCGGCGGGCTCACACTGCCGGTTCGTCACGTACATCGCGACGTTGCGGCCCTGGTCGACGTGCCGCAGCGGGATGCCCTCGGCGGCCAGCGCCGTCTCGAACGTGAAGCTGCAGCCGATGGAGAAGGCGACCATGTCGCTGCGCCACAGCCCGGTCGCGTCCGACACCTCGCCGGCCAGCACGCCGTTCTGCCAGATCCGGTAGCGCGGCAGGTCGGTGCGCAGGTCCGCGTCCTCGGCGAGCCGGGTGGCCGGGTCGCCGGGGTCGGTGACGTCCAGCAGCGGGCACGCCTGCGGGTTGCGGGTGCAGAACAGCAGGACGTCGTAGGCCCAGTCTTCGGGGACGGCGATCAGGTTGGTCTGGGTGAAGCCGTTCGCCCAGCCCGTCGTGGGGTGGGCGGTGCCGGTGCGGAACGCCGCCCGTGCCTGCGCCGGCGTGTAGGTGGCCGGTTCGTCGAAGGTCGTCATGCCGCCCCCTCAGTCCACGAGCTCGATACCGCGGGTCTCCGGAAGGCCGAGCAGCGCCAGCACCGCGATGCCGTAGCCGATCGCGCCGAACACGATCGCGCCGCCCGCGCCGAGGAAGCCCACGATGGTCGGGAAGATCGCGCCGACCGCGCGGCCGAAGTTGTACGTGAAGCCCTGCCCGGTGCCGCGCAGCGGTGTCGGGTACAGCTCGGCGAGGAACGCGCCGAACCCGCTGAAGATCGCGGACATCGAGAAGCCGAGCGGGAAGCCCAGCACCAGCACGAGCCCGTTGGCGCCCTTGGGGATCTGCGTGTACGCGACGATCAGCGCGGCCGAGAGCAGGGCGAACGTCAGGAAGGTCTTCTTGCGCCCCAGCAGGTCCGTCAGGTAGCCGCCGCAGACGTACCCGACGAAGGCGCCGGTGATCAGGAACGCGAGGTAGCCGCCGGTGCCGATCACGGTCAGCTCGCGAGTCTTCTTCAGGTAGGACGGCAGCCACGTCGAGATCGTGTAGTACCCGCCCTGGACGCCGGTGGCCAGCAGCGCGGCGAAGAAGGTCGTGCGCAGGAGGTCGCCCTTGAAGATCTGCCGCAGTGTGCCCCTGGTGGGGGTGGCGAGCCGGCGTTCCTCCGTGCGGGGAGCGTCCTTGACGCTGCGGCGGATCCAGAGCACGAAGAGCGCCGGGATGACGCCGGTCCAGAACATGATGCGCCACGCCAGATCGTCGCCGGCAAGGCTGAAGACGACGGTGTAGACGACCACCGAGAGACCCCAGCCGACCGCCCACGCGCTCTGCACGAACGCCACGGTCCGGCCGCGGTACTTGGCCTGCGAATACTCCGCGACCAGCGCCGCGCCGGCCGCCCACTCGCCGCCGAAGCCCAGGCCCTGCAGCGCGCGGAAGACCAGCAGCGTCTCGAAGTTGGGCGCGAAGCCGCAGAGCACGGTGAAGATCGTGTACATCGCGATGGTGATCTGCAGGGTGCGGACCCGGCCGATCCGGTCGGCCAGCATGCCGGCGCCGACGCCGCCGAGGGCCGAGACGACCAGCGTCGTCGTGCCGAGCAGCCCGGCTTCGCCGCTCGAAATGGCGAAGTACGCGGTGATCGCGGCCAGGCCGAGCGGGAGGGTCTGGTAGTCGAACGAGTCCAGGCCGTACCCGCCGAACGCGCCCACGAACGCGCGGCGACCGCGTTTCCCGAGCGTGCGGAACCAATCGAACGGCCGGGCCTCGGTAGCGGTTGTGGCAGTCATGGGGCACCTCCTGGCCAGTGTCTCTCATCGTGGCGTGCCTCACACGGTAGGGATTGTTGAACAATTCCACAAGAGTCCAGTTGGATCGTCCTCTGCGGGCCGGGTACCCTCGGTGACGTGGTCAACGAAGACGACGTGGTCCCCGGCCTGGAGGCCGACCGCGGCCTCGTCACGCGCAAGAGCACGGCAGAGCGGGTCGCCGGCGTCCTCCGCAAGCGCATCGCGGAGGGGTTCTTCCTGCCCGGCGGCCGGCTGTCGGAGCAGGACATCGGCAACGCGCTCGGCGTCTCCCGCAACACCCTCCGCGAGGCGTTCCGGCTCCTCACGCACGAGCGGCTGCTCGCACACGAGCTCAACCGCGGGGTCTTCGTCCGCATCCCGAGCGTCGAGGACGTCGTCGACATCTACCGGGTGCGCAAGATCATCGAGTGTGCCGCGGTCCGCGGGCTGAAGGCCAAGCCGGCGTCGTTCGCGCGGATCAAGGAGAAGGTCGACATCGGGGACGAGGCCGCGCGCACCGGCAACTGGAAGGACCTCGGCACCGCGAACGTCTGGTTCCACCAGGAACTCGCCGCGCTGTCCGGCAGCGAGCGCGTGAACGAGCTGGTCGGCAGGCTGACCGCCGAGCTGCGGCTGGTGTTCCACATCATGGCCGAGCCGCGGCGCTTCCACGAGCGCTACCTGCCGCGCAACCACGAAATCCTGGACCGTATCGAGGCCGGCGACGGGCCGGGCGCGGAACAGCTGCTGATGAAGTACCTCGAAGACGCGGAGGAACAGCTGGTGGGCGCGTACGCCGACCGCGCCGACGCGGCCCGCGCGGCGATCGCGGCAGAGTAGCCCAAGCGCCCCAAGGTGGCCTTGGGTGCGTTCAACGCACCGAAGGCCACATTGGGTGCGTTGAGCGCACCGAAGGCCACATTGGGGCGTTCGGGCAGGGTTGGCGTCCGGACGGCCCGAGCACGAGCCGTCCGCGATGTGCGGTCGATAGCCTCGGGGGGCGGTTCCGTCGCCGGATACCCCCAGCGGCAGACGGGACCCACGCTGCCGGGTCGCCGCTTCCCCAGGGCCGCGGCCCGGCAGCCCTACGCCGAGCGGCCGGGGTCAGCCGGCGTAGCGGGCGAAGATCTTTTCGGGGGTTCCGGGTGGCGGAGCCCCGGTTGCCACTGCTGCTCGTTTCTTCATGCGGGCACGGTCCACTTCTGGTTGGCGGCGCCGGTGCAGCTCCAGATCTGCAGCCGGGTGCCGTTGGCGCTGGAGTTGCCGGTCGCGTCGACGCACTTGTTCGAGCCCGCGCCGACGAGGTCGCGGGCCGCGGTGGCCGCCCACCTCTGGTTGGCCGTGCCGCCGCAGTCCCAGAGCTGCAGCTGCGCGCCGTCCGCTGTGGACTGTCCGGTGACGTCGAGGCACTTGCCGAGCGCTTTCAGGGTTCCGTCGCTGCCGGCGGTCCACTGTTGAGCGTTCGTGCCGTTGCAGTCGTAGAGCTGGACGGCGGTGCCGTTGGCGTTGCTCGCGCCGGCGACGTCGACGCACTTGCCGCCGAGGCCGGTGATCGGGCCGGTCTTGCCGGTGCCGCCGCCGGTGCCCTGGTTGCCGCTCCAGGTGAACGTCGCCGACGTGCGGCCGGGCAGGGTGTAGGTGAACGACGAGTTTCCCCAGTTCACGCGCACGCTCTGGTTGCCGGTGCCGGAGTTGTACGCGATCAGCGCCTTCGAACCGTCCGGGTTCTTCCAGGCGACGTTGCGGACGGCCGAGTTGTCGTTCGAGTCGATCCGGTAGGCGCCCGGCTTCACGAACTTCGTCAGGTGGCCCATGGTGTAGTACTCGACGGTGTAGTCGACCTGCCCGCTGCGCGAGTCTCCGTTGTGGACGGTGATCAGGCCGGTGCAGGTGCCGCAGCCGCCGTTGTGCGGGCCCATGTTCTGGTCGACGCCGAGGCTCCACTTGACGAAGCTCTTCGACCAGTTCCGGGTGTAGTCCACGATGTTGTTCATGTCCTCGGCCTGCTGGTTCGGGATCCAGGTGCCGCCGGAGTGCTCGGTGGAGTACGCGCTGACGTTCGGGTACTGGTTGTGCGTGGTGGTCTGCTGGGCGATGTCGCCGCCGTAGCCGTGCCACGCGACGCCCCCGAAGTTCGGGTGGGTGCGGATCGCCGGGTCGTCCAGGGTGGGGGCGCCGTAGGACGCGTAGGTGTCCCAGTTCCAGTCGAGTGCGAGGACCTTTGTGGACAGACCGGCGCCCTGCAGTGCGGGAAGCAGGTTGTTCTTCGCGAAGTACGCCAGCCCGGCGCCGTTCCAGTTGGTCGACGGGTAGCTCGCGCAGCACGTCGGCTCGTTCTGCATCGAGACGTAGTCGATCGGCACACCCGCGGCCTGGTAGGCCTGGAGGTACTTGACGAAGTACTGGGCGTAGGCCGGGTAGTACTGCGATTCGACCCAGCCCAGCAGGTAGCTGTCGTTGTCCTTCATCCACGGCGGCGCGCTCCACGGCGACGCCATCACCTTGGCCTGCGGGTTCAGCTGCTTGGCCTGCTTGGTCAGCGGCAGCACGTCGGCCTGGTCGTGGGCGATGGAGAAGTGGGTGAGGTCGGGGTCGGTTTGCCCGGTCGGCAGGTCGTCGAAGGTGTAGCTGTAGCGCGCCAGGTCGGACGCGCCGAGCGGGTTGCGGATGAAGCTCAGCCCGATGCCGCTGTTCGGGTCGAACAGCTTCCGCATGGTGTCGTCGCGGGTGGCCTGCGACAGTGCCCCGCTGGAGTTCATCAGCCACGCCGCGGTGTCCGTAAAGGACGCTCCGCCGCCTTCGAACTGCTGGTAGGTGGTGCCTTCGTCGACG
Organism: Amycolatopsis sp. lyj-346; assembly: GCF_046548975.1. Lineage (NCBI taxonomy): Bacteria > Bacillati > Actinomycetota > Actinomycetes > Pseudonocardiales > Pseudonocardiaceae > Amycolatopsis > Amycolatopsis sp. lyj-346. The sequence continues at coordinate 28,787 of NZ_JAJPWT010000001.1, read as the reverse complement.
TTGATGGTCACGCCGCCGGCGCCGGTGCCCGCGGCGAACGTGACCGGTGCCTGCTGCTGGAGGCCGCGCGTGACCGTCCGGCCGCCGGAGTCGCTGGTCGTGGTCAGCCAGACGTTGACCGTTTCACCCGCGGCTTGCGCGGGCGCGGCGAAGGTGGCGGCGGCGAGCGCGGTCACGCCGAGCAGTGTGAGCAGTTTTCTCATGAGAGCGTCCACTTCTGGTTCGCGCCGTCGCCGCAGGTCCAGATCTGCAGGCGGGTGCCGTTGGCGCTGGAGTTGCCGGTGGCGTCGAGGCACTTTCCGGAACCGGCGTTCACGAGGTTCCGCGATCCGTTCGCCGTCCACTTCTGGGCGCCTGAGCCGCCGCAGTCCCAGAGCTGCAGCTGCGCGCCGTCCGCTGTGGACTGTCCGGTGACGTCGAGGCACTTGCCGAGCGCCTTGAGGGAACCGTCGCTGCCGGCGGTCCACTGTTGAGCGTTCGTGCCGTTGCAGTCGTAGAGCTGGACGGCGGTGCCGTTGGCGTTGCTCGCGCCGGCGACGTCGACGCACTTGCCGCCGAGGCCGGTGATCGGCCCGGCGTTACCGGTCGGATGCGTCGTCGTGCCGCCCGCGAACTGCGTCGCGACCTGTTCGCCGAGGCTGACCGCGTTGGCGTGGTTTTCGATCGGGTCGACGTGCGTGTTCGGGAAGACGATGTACGTCACCGGGCCCTCGGTGCCGCCGGTCTTCGGGTCGGGGTTGATGCCGAGGCTGACGGCGGTGGCGTAGGACGCCTCGCCGATGATGCTCGCCGGGCCGGTGTCACCGACCACGGCGTAGGTCACCTGGTTGTGGTAGATCACCGCTACTACGGAACCACCGTCGATGCCGTGGTTGCGGTAGTCCCATGTGGACGTCGGCTGGGGAAGGACGACGTACGGCAGCTGGGCCGCGTTGAGCGGCTGGTCGGTCGAGGTGTGGAACGCGGTGTCGGGGTAGAAGCAGCAGTCGGTGTTCTCGTTGCAGTGCGTGGTGCGGACGCCGTCGCAGTCGATGTCCATGTCGGCCGTGAAGAACACGGCACCGTTCGCCTGGCAGACGGGTACGGTGGCCGCACCGCCTTCGTCGTAGGAATAACTGCCGCTCGAGATTTGCCGGCAGGACTGGGTTTTGGCTAGCAGCTGGCTCGCGGACGGACCCGCTTCGACCACCGCCTGAGCTGATCCGGCCGTGAGGAAGGAAAGCGCTAACAGGGCACACCCCATTAGCGCGACGAGGATTCGCCGCACTGGGAACTCCTGGTGGTAAAGGTCGTGGGGTCAGGGAGTGGTCCACTTCTGGTTCGCGCCGCCGCCGCAGGTCCAGATCTGCAGGCGGGTGCCGTTCGCGCTCGAATTGCCGGTGGCGTCGAGGCACTTGTTGGCGTTCGGGTTCACGATGTCCTTCGCGCCGGTCACGACCCACTGCTGGGCGCCGGTGCCGTTGCAGTCGTAGAGCTGTACCGCTGTCCCGTCCGCGGTGCCCGCGCCCGAGACGTCCATGCACTTGCCGAGGGCGCGGATCGTGCCGTCGGTGCCGACGGTCCAGTTCTGCGCGGCGTTGCCGTTGCAGTCGGTGATCTGGATCGGGGTGCCGTTGGCGCTGTTCGCGCCGGCGACGTCGACGCACTTGCCGCCGATGCCGGTGATCGTGCCGGTCCGGCCGCCGCCGTTGCCCGCGGTGTTGGTGACGTGCACGTAGTCGACGATCAGCTGCTGCGGGAACTGCGTGCTGCTGTTGGGATCGCCGGGCCAGTACCCGCCGACGGCGAGGTTGAGGATGAGGAAGAAGCTGTGGTCGTACACCCAGCGGTTGCCGTTCAGGTCCGCGGGCGTGCGCGTCTGGTAGAGGTTGCCGTCGACGTACCACTTGATCTGGTTCGGGGCCCAGTCGATGGCGTAGGTGTGGAAGTCGTCGGAGAAGTTCGGGCCGCTGTAGGCGGCGCCGATGCCGCCGGCGCCGGAGTAGCCGGGGCCGTGGAGGGTGCCGTGCACGGTGTTCGGTTCGAACCCGACGTTTTCCATGATGTCGATTTCGCCGTCGGCGGGCCAGTTCCCGCCGCCGAGCATCCAGAAGGCGGGCCACATGCCTTGCCCGCGCGGGAGCTTCATGCGGGTTTCGAAGTGGCCGTAGGCCTGGCTGAACTTGCCGGCGGTGTTGAGCCGCGCGGAGGTGTACTCGCAGCGGCCGTACCAGCAGTTGTAGTTGCCGGGGTTTTCCTTCTTGGCGGTGATCACGAGGTGGCCCTGGCCATCGAGCTGGGCGTTGCTGGTGCCGGAGGTGTAGTACTGCCGCTCGTGGTTGTTGACGTTGTCGCCGGTTTCGAGCTGCCACTTGGAACCGTCGACGGCGGCGCCCGCGGGGCCGTTGAAGTCATCGGTGAAGGTGGCCGCGGCCAGTGCCGGGGACGGAGCGAGGACCTGCTGCCCGAGGAGGAGCAATGAGCAGGCGGCGAAGAGTGCCGCCCAGCGGTTCTTTTTGGAGGTGGACATCGTTGTCGCCTCTCTCACCGTGGGGACCGGCGTTCCGCGCGCAGCACGGAACGCGGGGAGGGGGAGATCGGCCGCGCCTGCCGGGGCGGCGGCAGGAGTGACCGTGCGTGAGTCTTTGTTGTGCCTGGCAACAAAGTATGCATGGTCCAGACAAGTGGGGCAACCGTCGGACGGTCATTCTTTTTCAACCCGAATTAAGGGTTGGTTGATGGCGCCACTCCCGGAGACGGCGGCTTCGGCTCGGTGACGTCGTTGGTGGCGGTTCGGCGCGGCCGGGGTGAGGGGCGGGCGTGGCCCGGTGTCCCGGAGCGGTGTTGCCCACAACTGAGCGGTGCTGTGGACAACCCCGGGCCGGAGGCGGCTTTGCGCGGCTTTCTGTCGGGCGGGGCCGATACGCTGGAGCGGGGATGGACCCCCTGGGAGGGTGGGTTCTGTTGGGGGGCGTCGGCTAGGCCTGGTTCAGCCCGGCATTCACGCCGCGTCGGAGTTGGGGGCTCCCGGCTTGGCGATCCTCGACGTTGCTCCCTGCTCCAGCAAATCCGCCACCGGGAGCGTGGCCGCGCCCGTCGCCACCGCGTCCAGGCCCAGTGAGCCCAGCTGGATCGAGGTCTGGCTGAACGGGTGCCGCAGGGCGTGGTCGCCCGCGGCCGCGCGGATCTTGGGGAGGAGCCGGTCGCCCAAGGCCAAGCCTGCCCAGCCGCCGATCACGATGCGCTCCGGGTTGAACAAGTTGATCAGGTTGGCGATGCCCGCGCCGAGGTAGCCCGCTGTTTCGTCGAGTACCCGCGCTGCCGTCTTGGACTTCGGTGCCGCCGCGAGCAGGGCCGAGAACTGGGCCTGCTCGTCCTCGCCCGCGATGTCCTTCCCGCGCGCCCGGCGGTACCGGGCCAGGACCGCGCCCGCGCCGATGTACGCCTCCAGGCAGCCCCGTGAACCGCAGCGGCACTCCTGGCCGCCGTACGCGATCGTCGTGTGGCCCCACTCGCCCGCGCTGCTCGTCGAGCCGCGGTACGTCGTTCCGTCCGTCACCACCGCCGCGCCGACGCCCGAGCCGATCAGCGCGATCACCGCGTGGCGTGCTCCGCGGCCCGCGCCGAACCACATCTCCGCCTGGCCCTGCGTCTTCGCGCCGTTGTCGACGAACAGCGGCAGGCCCACGCCGGCCTCCTGCAGCAGGGCCGCGAACGGCACCGCGTCCCAGCCGACCGTCGGCGCGTGGACCAGCACCTGCGCGCCCTGCTCGACCGTACCCGGCACGCCGATGCCGACCCCCAGCACGCCCGATTCGTCGATGCCCGCGCTCGCGAACACCTCCCGCAGCCCGGACGTCACCTGCTCGACCGCGGTCGCCGGGTCGGGGGCCTTCGGGAGCGGGTGCTCGACCGTCGCCAGCCGGTTCATCGCCAGGTCGAACAGCTCGACCTTGACGCCCGTTTCGCCGATGTCGACGCCCGCGACGTGCCCGTACGCCGGATCCACGCGCAACAGCACCCGGGGGCGGCCGCCGTCCGATTCGACCTGGCCGGCCTCGGTGATCAGGCGTTCTTCGCCCAGTTCGGCGGTCACGTTGCTCACCGTGGCGGCACTCAGTCCGGTGAGCTGGCTGAGTTCGTGCCTCGACAGCGGGCCGTCGAAGTACAGTTTCGACAGCAACAGGGATCGGTTGTGCCGCCGCAGATCACGGACGGTGGTGCGCTTGCTCGCCATGGGCAACCCATCTGAACTCTTACCGGCTCACTGACAGGATGCCTGATCACCGTAAGTTGTGGCTATGTATTAAGTGGTGAACTAAGTCCCGAACCCATGGTGCCGGGGTTGCGGTCTGGCAGAATCCTCCCGGTGACCCAGGTGGTGCGCCAGACGACCCGTGACCTCAGGCGGCACAACCGCGCGGCGCTGCTCTCCTCGCTCTACCTCCGCGGTCCTGTCAGCAGACTGGAACTGGTAGCTGAATCGGGACTTTCGGCCGCCACCGTTACCAACGTTGTCTCCGAGCTCATCGCGGACGGCGTCGTCGCCGAGGCCGGATCGGTCGAATCGGACGGCGGGCGGCCGCGGACGCTGCTGGCGGCCCGGCCCGGGTTCGGGCACGTCGCAGGCGTCGACGTCAGCGAGACGCACGTCGAGGTCGGCCTCTTCGACTTCGCGCTCGGCACCCTCGGCACCGTGCGCCACCCGCTCGTCGGCACCCGGCTCGACCCGGACGAAGTGGCCGGCCTGGTGTGCACGGGCATCGCCGAAGTGCTCGAAGGCGGCGATCCGGACCTGGTGTTCGGCGTCGGCATCGGCGTACCGGGCGCGGTCCGCGACGGTGGCATCGTGCACGCGCCCACCCTCGGCTGGAGCGGGGTGAACTTCGCCGAACTGATCCATCCGCACATCCAAGCGCCCCTCCATTTGGACAACCGAGCCCGCACCCTCGGCCAGGTCGAGGCGTGGCGCGGGGCCGGCCGGGGTGCCGAACGCGCGATCGTCGCCCTCCTCGGCGTCGGCGTCGGGGCGGCCGTCGCGACGGCCGGGCGGTCGCACCCCGGCATCACGACCAGCGAGTGGGGTCACACCGTCGTCAAGGCGGCCGGGGCGGCCTGCCGGTGCGGCTCGCACGGCTGCCTGGAGGCCTACGTCGGCACCGATGCGGTCGTCCGCCACTACGCCGCCCGCGTCGGCAAGGAACCGGTCATCGGGGACGAAAGCGACGACGAACTGGGGCGCATCGTGGCCGAAGCCCAGGGCGGCGGCCCGGCCGCCGACGTGCTGGCCGAGACGGGCGAGTACCTGGGCATCGGCATCGCGAACCTGATCAACCTGCTCAGCCCCGATCGGGTGGTGCTTTCCGGTTCGGCCGGAGCGATCATGGGACCGGCGATCCTGCCCGCGGTGCGCGACGCGGTGGGCCGGCACGCGCTCGGTTACCTGGCCGAGCGCACCGAGGTCGTCCTCGGCAGTCTCGGGCCCGAGGCCGTGGCGCTCGGTGCGGCCACCCTGCCGATCGCCGAGCTGCTGGCCAATGGCGGTCGTACCGCCTGAAACCCTTGCACCGCAAGAAGTATTGCGATCAACAGGTCCAGACCGGTTGTTCTTTCAGTACTTAAACTTAGGTACAAAACGTTACCGCCGTGTTATTGACGTGACCCGAGTCACCCGGGTTGACTTCGGGGCGTCGTTCGGTCGCCGGCGGTCGGGGCTCGCTACCAGTCGACAGCACGCAAGTCGTCGATGACCAGGAGGAACCGATGCGAGTCAAGCGCTCCATCGCCGCAGCGCTAGCAGCCACGATCGCCTTGACCGGCCTCACCGCGTGCTCGGGAGGGAGCTCCAACGCCGCCCAGGGCAACCCGGACGCCGTGCTCAACGTCGGCAAGCCGGACGGCCCGCAGGCGGAGAACAACAACCCGTTCCTGGAGACCTCCGCCCTGTCCAACATGGGCTACCGGTGGATGATCTACGAGCCCCTCGCCATGCACAACCGCGTCAAGCCGCAGGAGCCGGCGAAGCCGTGGCTGGCCACGAAGTGGGACTGGTCGGACAACTACAAGAAGCTGGTCCTGACCGTCCGTGACGGCGTGCAGTTCTCCGACGGCAAGCCGATGACCGCCGAAGACGTCGCCTACACCTTCCAGCTGCTGCGCGACAACAAGGCGCTGAACGTCGACGCCGTCCCGTACCGGGACATCACCGCGGCCGGCAACCAGGTCACCCTGGGCTTCGACGGCTCGCAGTTCGTCAACCAGGTCAAGATCCTGCAGACCCTCGTCGTGCCGAAGCACGTCTGGCAGGGCATCAAGGACCCGGCGCTCGACCTCGTGAAGAACCCGATCGGCACCGGCCCGTACACGCTGAAGTCGGCCACCCCGCAGACGATGATCGTCACGCGGCGCGACAGCGGCTACTGGCAGGAGGCGCCGAAGGTCAAGGAGATCCGCTACACCTCCTACACCGACAACAACGCGCAGGTCAGCGCGCTGGTCAACGGTGCTTCCGAGTGGAGCTTCGTGTTCATCCCGAACTACAAGGCCGTCTACACCAACAAGGACCCGCAGCACTACAAGCTGTGGTTCCCCGCGCAGCTGGCCATCCACGGGCTGTGGTTCAACACCGAAAAGGCGCCGTGGAACGACGCCAAGCTGCGCCAGGCCATCAACAAGGTGATCAACCGCGACGACATCTTCCACCAGGGCGAGGCCGGCTACTTCTACCCGAAGAACGACCAGGTCACCGGCATCCCGACGCCGGCGGGCGACCCGTTCATCGCCCCGCAGTACAAGGGCCAGTCGGTCCAGCTCGACGTCCCCGGCGCGAAGTCGCTGCTGACCGGCGCGGGCTACAAGTTCACCGGCGACAAGCTGGCCGACCCGAGCGGCAAGCCGGTCACCATCAAGCTCACCGTCCCGTCCGGCTGGTCGGACTACATCACCGACCTGGAGATCATCAAGGACAACCTGGCGCAGATCGGCATCACCGCCACGGTCGAGAAGATGAACCAGGACGCGTGGATGAAGTCGGTCGACACCGGTGACTTCGAAGGCCTGATGCACTGGACCAACGACGGGCAGACGCCGTACGACATGTACCGCGACGTCATGGACGGCAACCGCTACAAGCCGACCGGTCAGGGTGGCATCAACGGCAACTACGGCCGCTACAAGAACGACGAGGCGACCAGGGCGCTCGAGACCTACGCGAACGCCGAGGACGACGCCGCCCGCACCGCGGCCATGGCGACGCTGCAGAAGATCATGATCGACCAGCAGCCGATGATCCCCACGTCGGCGGCCAACTCCGGCGGCGAATACAGCACGAAGAACTGGGTCGGCTGGCCGGACGAGGCCAACCCGTACGCGCCGGCCCAGCCGACGCTGCGCAACGCGCTCGACATCGTCCTGCACCTCAAGCCCGCGGCGTGACGATGGCGGACTCAGCTGTGACGACCGAGCAGTCCCCCTCCGACCCGGTCGCCGCCGGGCCGGAGGGGGACCTCCCCGTGGTCCTGGAGGCTGAAGGCCTCACCAAGCACTTCCCTATCCGGCGTCGTGGGCGGGCCGCGCTGACCGGCTCGCGCCGCAGCATCCAGGCCGTCGACGACGTCACCCTGGTGCTCCGCCGGGGCCGCGTCACCGCACTGGTCGGCGAGTCGGGCTCCGGCAAGTCGACGGTCGCCCGGCTGCTCGCGGGCCTCTACCCGCGGACCGGTGGCGACATCCGGCTGCACGGCGAGAGCGTGAACGTCCGCCGGGGCAAGGCGTTCCGCGCCTACGCCCGCCGCGTCCAGATGATCTTCCAGGACCCGTTCGCGTCGCTGAACCCGGTGCACACCGTGCGCTACCACCTGACGCGGGCGCTGAAGATCCACGGCCGCGCGGGCGACGACCTCGAGAAGTCGCTGCGGGAGCTGCTGACCCGGGTGCAGATGACGCCGCCCGAGCGGTACCTCGACAAGTTCCCGCACGAGCTGTCCGGCGGCCAGCGCCAGCGCGTCGCGATCGCGCGGGCGCTCGGCGCCGACCCGGAGGCGCTGCTGGCCGACGAGCCGGTGTCCATGTTGGACGTCTCCATCCGGCTCGGCGTGCTGAACCTGCTGCGGGACCTCAAGGAGCGCCTGCACCTGGCGATCCTGTACATCACGCACGACATCGCGTCCGCGCGCTACTTCGCCGACGAGACGATGGTGATGTACGCGGGCCGGATGGTCGAAGGCGGCGACAGCGAGACGGTCACGCAGCGGCCGGCGCACCCGTACACCCGGCTGCTCATCGAATCCGCCCCCGACCCGGCCCGCCTCCTCCCGGCGGAGCCAGAGGGGCCCTTTCACGTGAAAGTGCCCAGTTCGGGTGGGGAGCCGCCGAGCCTGATCGATCCGCCGTCCGGCTGCCGGTTCCACCCGCGGTGCCCGGTCGCGCTCGCGCGGTGCAAGACCGACCTGCCGCCGCGGTTCGACGTCGGCGACGCGCCGGGGCACTGGGCCGCCTGCTGGCTGTACGACGGGGCCGCCGGATGAGGTACCTGCTGCAACGGCTGGCCTTCTACGTCTTCACCGCGTGGGCCGCCGTCACCATCAACTTCTTCATCCCGCGGATGATCCCGGGCGATCCCGTGCAGTCGCTGATCGCGAAGAACCAGGGCATGATCAGCGCGGACGCGATCGAGTCGCTGTACGTCCTCTTCGGACTCGACAAGAACGAAAGCCTGATCTCCCAGTACTTCGGCTACTGGGGCCAGCTGTTCCGCGGCGACCTCGGGATCTCGTTCACGTTCTTCCCGACGCCGGTGTCCGACCTGCTCACCGACAGTCTGCCGTGGACGATCATCCTGGTCGGCATCACCACGGTCGCCGGCTTCGCGATCGGCACCGGGCTCGGCGTGGTCGCCGGCTGGAAGCGCGGCTCGTGGGTCGACGGCCTGCTGCCGGTGACGACGTTCCTGTCGTCGATCCCGTACTTCTGGCTCGGCCTGATCGCGCTGACACTGCTGGCCGGCCCGGGCAGCTTCTTCCCGTCGTCCGGCGGCTACGACCCGGGCACCGTCCCGGGCTGGGACGCCGGTTTCCTCGGCAGCGCGATCCAGCACAGCCTACTGCCCGCGCTGACCATCCTGATCAGCTCGATGGGCAGCTGGATCCTGGGCATGCGGAACATGATGGTCACGGTCGCGTCGGAGGACTACGTCACCGTCGCGCACGCCAAGGGCCTGCCGGAACGCCGGGTGATGGTCGGCTACGCCGCGCGGAACGCGTTGCTGCCCAGCGTGTCCGGCTTCGCGCTCGCCCTCGGGTTCATCGTCGGCGGCACGCTGCTGGTGGAGATCGTCTTCTCCTACCCGGGCGTCGGCTACCAGCTGTTCCAGGCCGTCGGCTCGCAGGACTACCCGCTGATGCAGGGCATCTTCCTGATCATCACGCTGTCGGTGCTGGTGGCGAACCTGTTCGCCGACGTCGCCTACCTGGCGCTCGACCCGCGCACCCGGAAGGAGGGCTGACATGGCCGTACCCGCGGCGGACGTCAAGGCCGCACAGGCCCTCCCGCTCGAAGCGGTGGCCGCGCGACGGCGCCGGTTCCGGTTCCTCACCGGCGGCAAGACGGTCACCGGCCTCGCCGTCATCGCCTTCTTCCTGGTGATCGCGGTGATCGGCGAGTGGATCGCGCCGTACGACCCGTCCGCGCGCAGCAGCGACCTGCTGGAATCGCCGTCGGCGCGGCACTGGTTCGGCACCACCCACCTCGGCCAGGACATCTTCAGCCAGGTCGTGGTCGGCACGCGCAGCGTCATGCTGGTCGGGCTGGCCGCCGGGATCGTGGCGACGATCCTCGCGGTGATCGTCGGGGTGACGTCCGGTTACCTCGGCGGCACCCCGGGCGAAGGCCTCTCCGCACTGTCCAACGTGTTCCTGGTGATCCCGGCGCTGCCGCTGATCATCATCATCGGCAGCGCGGTGCCCACCGGCGGCGACATCCTGGTGGCGGTGATCATCGGGTTCACGTCGTGGGCGTGGGGTGCGCGGGTCCTCAGGGCACAGACGCTTTCGCTGCGCGGCCGGGAGTACGTCGAAGCGGCCCGGGCGACCGGCGAATCGACGTGGCGGATCATCTTCTTCGAAATCCTGCCGAACCTGACCGCGGTGATCGCGTCCAGCTTCGTCGGCACGGTGATCTTCGCCGTGATGTCGGAGATCACGCTCGCCTTCGTGGGCGTCTCCGGGCTGTCCAACTGGAACTGGGGCACGATCCTGTTCTGGGCGCAGAGCCAGCAGGCGCTGGCCCAGGGCGCGTGGTGGTGGTTCGTGCCGGCCGGGCTGGCGATCGCCGTTCTCGGGACGGCGTTGTCCCTGCTCAACTTCGGCATCGACGAGTTCGTCAGCCCGCGGCTGCGCGGCAGCGGCAAGGCACGCGTCAAGGGCACCGACGGCCGGACGCATCGGATGCGCGTGGGCTTCACGCCCGTGCTCGGGCGGGAGGAACAGCCGTGATGGACCCGGTGCTGGAGATCAAGGGCCTCGACGTCGACTACGGCGTCGGCGACGAGGCCGTGCGTGCGGTCCGGGACGTGCACCTGACGCTGCACCGCGGCGAAGTCCTCGGCCTGGCCGGGGAAAGCGGCAGCGGGAAGTCCACTTTGGCCTACGGGCTGACGCGGCTGCTCGCGCCACCGGGCGTCATCCGCGGCGGCCAGGTCATCTACCACCCCGCGGACGGCGAACCCTACGACGTCCTCAAACTGACGGACAGGCAGCTGCGCGGCTTCCGCTGGGCCGAAACGTCCATTGTGTTCCAAGGGGCGATGAACTCGCTCAACCCGGTGCACAAGGTGGTCACGCAGCTGGTCGACGTCATCAAGGCGCACGAGCCCGGGTCGACGCGGGCGGGCCGCGTCGCGCGGGCTCGCGACCTGCTGAAGCTGGTCGGGATTTCGGCCGACCGGCTGGAGGCGTACCCGCACCAGCTGTCCGGCGGGATGCGGCAGCGCGTGATGATCGCGATGGCGCTGGCGCTGGAGCCGCGGATCGTCATCATGGACGAGCCGACCACCGCCCTCGACGTCGTCATGCAGCGGCAGATCCTCGGCCAGCTCGTGGAACTGCGGGAGCGGCTGGGCTTCTCGGTCCTGTTCATCACGCACGACCTTTCGCTGCTGGTGGAGTTCTCGGACCGGATCGCGATCATGTACGGCGGCCGGATCGTCGAACAGGCGCCGGCGTCGGACCTCTACCGGGACGCGCTGCACCCGTACAGCCACGGCCTGCTGAACTCGTTCCCCGCGCTGCGGGGGCCGCGGCGCGAGCTGACCGGGATCCCCGGCTCCCCGCCGGACACGCGCGGGATGCCGTCCGGCTGCGCGTTCCACCCCCGCTGCCCCAAGGCTTTCGAGCCGTGCCCCGACCGCGTCCCGCTGCTGGGCACGCCCGGCGACCCGGTGCGCGAAGTGGCGTGCTGGCTGCATCCCGTCGTCGCCGATACAGCTCCCTGAACGACCTGCCCGGTACCTCTGGAGGAGAGCCGCCTTGACCGAGACCACAGCCGCGACCGCCGAGCAGCAGGCGCTGATCGACACCCTGCCGCCGGACTTCCGCTGGGGCGTGGCGACCGCCGCGTACCAGATCGAAGGCGCGGTCTCCGAGGACGGCCGGACACCGTCCATCTGGGACACGTTCTGCCGGGTGCCGTGGGCGATCGACAACAACGACACCGGTGACGTGGCGTGCGACCACTACCACCGGATGCCGTCGGACATCGAGCTGGTGCGCGCACTCGGGGCGGACACCTACCGCTTTTCGGTTTCGTGGCCGCGGGTCCAGCCGCGCGGCCGCGGCGGCGTCAACGAGGCAGGCATCGGGTTCTACGACCGGCTCGTGGACGAGACGCTGAGCCGCGGCATCACGCCGTGGCTCACGCTGTACCACTGGGACCTCCCGCAGGAGCTGGAGGACGCGGGCGGCTGGCCGGCGCGCGACACGGCGTACCGGTTCGCCGACTACGCGATGCTGGTGTTCGACCGGCTTGCCGACCGGGTCCGCCACTGGACGACGCTGAACGAGCCGTGGTGCTCGGCGATGCACGGGTACGTGCACGGCGTGATGGCGCCGGGCCGCCGTGACTACGCGGCCGGGTTGCACGCGGTGCACCACCTGCTGCTGGGCCACGGGCTGGCGGTGCAGCGCATGCGCCAGTCGGCACAGCGACCCACGCAGTTCGGCATCACGCTCAACATGTGCACGGCCGACCCGGCGACGGACTCGCCGGAGGACGTCCGCGCGGCCCGCCAGGCCGACGGCCTCGGCGTCCGCATCTACCTCGACCCGCTGGTCCACGGCCACTACCCGGCGGACGTGGTGGACGACCTGGCCTCGCGCGGAGTGCGGCTCCCGATCCAGGACGGCGACCTTTCGGTCATCTCCGCCCCGCTGGACTTCCTGGGCGTGAACTACTACTTCGGCCAGCAGTTCTCGGGCGTGGACGAGCAGGGCCTGGCGGTGGACGAGGACGGCGTCCCGGCCTCCCGCGTGATCCCGTTCGGCGAGCCGACGACGGCGATGGGCTGGGAGATCCTGCCGGGCAAGTTCACCGAGCTGCTGACCCGGCTGGGCCGCGACTACCCGGGCCTGCCGATGTACATCACGGAAAACGGCTCGGCCTTCGACGACGACCCCGACTCGACGGGCTTCGTCCGCGACGACGGCCGCACGGCGTACCTGGCTTCCCACATCGCCGCGGTGGCGGCGGCCCGCCAGGCCGGGGTGGACGTGCGCGGGTACTTCGCCTGGTCCCTTTTGGACAACTTCGAGTGGGCGTACGGCTACGCGAAGCGGTTCGGGCTGATCCGGGTGGACTACGAGACGCAGGAGCGGACGATCAAGCAGAGCGGGTACTTCTACCGCGACACCGTCCGCCGGGTGCGGGGAAGCTGACGTCAGACCGGGACGCCGGTCCGGCGCGCGAACGCGGTCAGTCCGTGGAGAGCGGCCGCGTTCGGGTGCCGGACCAGGCTTTCGGTGATCCGGTGGATGGCCGGGCGGTAGCGCACTTCGTCGGGTGACGCGTGTTCGGCCGCCAGCAGGGCGCGGTAGCACTGCTCCGGCTTGCCCCACTGGTGGAAGGCGCGTGCGACGTCCGAGAAGTACCGGGCACGCCGCTCGACCACCGGGATCGAGGCCGGATCGATGCGGCGTGCGTGCTCGATCGCGGTACCGGAGTCGCCGAGCACCCTGGCGATGCTGACCTGGTAGAGGCCGACGGCGGTGGGGTTGAACGCGGCCGCGTGCGGCCCGGCCGCCACTCTCGCCGCGGCGTCGGCCGCCTCGGTGATCAGCGCCTTCGCGGTGTCCCGGTCGCCGTCCACGGCCGCGGTGTAGGCCGCGGTTTCGAGGAGCGTTCCGTAGCCGGAGAGGTGTTCGGGACCGCGGTGCAGGTTCGGTTGCAGGGCTTCCGCGGTGTCGAGGACGAGCCGGCGTGCGGTGTCCGCCTGGCCCGAGCGGCGCAGGACGATTCCCCAGCTGCGCCGGGTCGTGGCCTGGGTGAGCAGGTCGCCGGACGAGTCCGCGGCCTGCAGCGCCCGGTCCGCCGCCGTCCAGGCGAGCCGGTCGTTGCCCACCTTGATCATGAGTTCCGTCGTCAGGGTGTAGAGCTCGGCCAGGTGCCGGTTGGCGACGGCGACACCGCCGGTGCTGTCGAGTTCCGCGCGAGTGGCCGTGGTCCGGGCCAGCACCTTCGGCAGCAGCGCGGCGACGTCACCGTACTTCGCCTGGTGGAAGGCGGACCGGACAACGGCAACGGCCCGCCGGAGCTCGTCGAGGGAGAACGGTTCGGCGTTCGCGATGGGCGGGTTCAGCAGAGCGGCCCCGAGCGACCGGATCGGGTCGCCGGCGCCGTACGCCGGACCGCCACCGGCCAGCGCACCGACGGCCAACCCGCCCGCCCCGGCGAGCAAAGTGCGACGCCGCATCGGGTCGTCCTCCTCGGGTTTCGTCACCGGAACCGGGCCCACAGTAGGCCAACGAACCGGCACCGTCCTGCCGGACACACCGTGTGGGTTATCCGGGACGAGCCCGAACACCTCGATCGGCAAGCCCAGTGCGGTGGCCAGGAGGCGGAGAACCCCGACGTCACGAAGCGGTGACCGGCCGGTTTCCCAGCGGGAGATCTGGCTGGCCGAGCACCCGCACCGACGTCCCAGCGCGGCCTGCGTCCAGCCGGCGGCGGACCGGGCGCTCCGGACGACGTCGCCGGGCCGTCGAGGGCCGGACAGGGGGTGGGCTGCGCCGTAGCGGTTCATCGTGGCCTCCCCGCGCGAGGTCGGTGGTCTCACGGTAGCCAGGACGAACCGTTGACGAGCGATTTTGCAGGATGTGCACACGATGTGCACGATCGGTACGGCCGATGGGCCCAGCGCCTCAGCCGCGGTTCGGTGTAACCGTGCGCAGGAAAGGGGAGGCGGATGGAACGCTCGTTGGTGATGGCGCTGTTCACGGCCGCGGACGCGGGTTTCGATCCGTGCGGCGCCGCCGCGTTCGCGCAGCGGCTCGGCCGGGAACTCGACGCCGGCCGGATCGTGTTCCCCCGGCCGCTCGTCGTCGGTGGCGGTTACCCGTACGGGTGTCTCGTGCTCCAGCACTTCCCCGATGACCTGACCGGGCTGTCCGCGGCCGCCCGGACCCTCGCCCGGGGCTTGGCCGACATCGCCGGCGGGGGCTTTCTGGTCGGCGTTTGCGGCGGTTCCCGCTTCGAGGTCGTGGACCGGGTGGCGCAGGCGGTGCGGTGTGAACTGAAGGGCCACCGGCGGGGCAGCGGCCCGGTCGGCCGGATCGGCGAGGCCACCGTCTTCGCGATGCTGTGAGCCGCCCTGGTGGGGTGGGCCCCACCAGGGCGGCGGTGGCTCACTCCATGGTTCCTCCCGGGGGCTTTCCCTAACGTCGGTCGTAAAGCCGACCTGGGGGTGCCCATGACCGTCCGCACCGAAATCAGACCCGCATCCGTTCAGCCGGAACCGAAGTGGTGGCGACGGCCCTGGGTCGTGCCACTCGCCCTGGTCGTCGCCGTGTTCCTCGCTTTCTCCGTGCCGCCCTACCTCACGCTCGATCCGGCGCAGTCGCGGGTTCCCGCTCCCGCCGGATTCGCCGCGCACTACTGGTTCCTCGTCGCGCACATCACCTTCGGGACCATTGCCATCGTCGGGGTCGTCCTGCAGGTCTGGCCGTGGCTGCGGCGGAGGCACCCGGTCGTGCACCGCCGCGTCGGGCGGGTTTACGTCTTCGGCGGGGCGATTCCGTCGGCCTTGATGGCCGCGACGATCGGGCCGGTGAGCCCGCTCGGGCCGGCCGTCGGTGCGCTCAACGTCTTCGCCGCCTTGCTGTGGCTCGGCTTCACGATCGCCGGGTGGCGGGCGGTGCGGCAGCGGCGGTTCGCCGACCACCGCAAGTGGATGGTCCGCAGCTTCGCCATGTGCATGAGCACGCTGATGAGCCGGGCCCTGTCGCCGCTCGCCTTCCTGATCGTCATGCCGCGGGGTGGGGACGAGGAGACGATGATCCTGAACGCGGCCACGCTGTCCGCCGTGCTGAGCGTCCTGGTCCTGCTGCTGCTCAGCCAGTGGTGGCTCGACCGGAAGCCGAAGCCAGCCAGCGCGCGATGATCGTCCGCTGGATCTCCGACGCGCCTTCGTAGATGCGCGGCGCCCGGACCTCCCGGTACAGGTGCTCCAGCAGGTGCCCGCGCCGCAGTGCGCGGGCACCGTGGAGCTGGACCGCCGAGTCGACGACGAACTGCGCCGCCTCGGTGGCGAACAGCTTCGCCATCGCCGCCCGGCCGCCGAGGTTCTGCTCGCCCGCGTCGTACGCGCCCGCCGCCGCGTAGACCAGCAGCCGGGCCGCTTCCGTGCGGGTGGCCATCTCGGCCAGCGCGTGCGCCACCGCCTGCTGCTTGATCAACGGCCCGCCGAACGCCTCGCGCGAACTCGTGTGGGACACCGCCGCGTCCAACGCCGCCTGGGCCATGCCGACGGCGAACGCGCCGACGCTCGGGCGGAACAGATCGAGGGTTCGCATCGCCACCGCGAAGCCGCGGTTCTCCTCGCCGAGCAGCTCCTCGCGCCGGACCTCGACGCCGTCGAACGTCACCGTGCCGATCGGGTGCGGGCTCACCAGGTCGAGGTGCTCGCCGCCGAGGCCCGGCCGGTCGGCGGGGACGACGAACGCGCTGACCCCGCGCGAGCCCGCCCCCGGTGTCGTCCGCGCGAACACCGTGTAGAAGTCGGCCTCCGGCGCGTTGGAGATCCACATCTTCGACCCCGTCAGGCGCCAGCCGTCGCCGTCGGGCTCCGCCGGCAGAGACAGCGCCGCCGCGTCCGAGCCGGCGTCCGGTTCCGTCAGCGCGAACGCCGCCACCGCGTCGCCGGCCGCCACCGCGGGCAGCCACTTCGCGACCTGTTCGTCCCTTCCGGACTGCAGCACCGGGTAACTGCCCAATCCCTGCAACGCCAGCGCCGTCTCGGCTTCCGTGCTCACCGTGGCGAGGTTCTCGCGCAGGATGCACAGGTCCGTCGCGGCCGCCTGCCGCGACGGCGTTCCCGAAGCGACGCCGGGGAAGAGCCGCGCGAGCAGGCCGAGCGCACCCATCGCCTTGAGCAGCGGGCGGTTGACCGCACCCTCCACACCGGACTCGGCGAGCGGGCGCAGCTGCTCTTCGGCCAGCCGCCGCACTTCGGCGGCGAACGCCTGCTGGGCGGGGTTCAGCGCGAAGGTCATGACGAAGCTCCCGGTCGCCAGCGGGCGTGTGCGGTGCCGGCCGGGCCGGACCGGACGAGGTCGAGACGCGGCTCCGGCCCGTCGGAGCGGCCCGTCTGCGGCTTGCGGCTGCCCGCGGCGAACGGCTTCGGCCACGGCATCGGGTACCCCTGCTCGGCCGCCGCGTGCAGCGTCCACTGTGGATCATAGAGGTGGGTGCGGCCCAGTGCGCAGAGGTCCGCGCGCCCGGCCAGGATCAGCGAGTTGACGTCGTCGTAGGACGAAATCGCGCCGACCGCGATCACCGCGATCCCGTACTCGTCGCCGATTTCGTTGCGGATCCGGTCGGCGTAGGGCGTCTGGTAGCTGCGGCCGTACTGCGGGCGTTCCTCGCTGACGACCTGGCCCGTCGAGACGTCGATGCCCGCGGCGCCGTGTGCGGCGAACGCGCGGGCGATCTCGACGGCGTCGTCCGCGTCGATGCCGCCCTCGCACCAGTCGGTCGCCGAGATCCGGACGGTCATCGGCCGTTCGGCGGGCCACACCGCACGCACCGCGTCGAAGACCTCCAGCGGGAAGCGCAGCCGGTTCTCGAGCGAACCACCGTAGGAGTCCTTCCGCCGGTTGGTCAGCGGCGAGAGGAACGACGACAGCAGGTAGCCGTGCGCGCAGTGCAGTTCCAGGACGTCGAACCCGGCGCGGGCGGCAGCCTCGGCGCACGCGACGAACTGCGACCGGATCTCCGCAAGATCCGCTGTGGACAGTTCACGCGGCACCTGGTTGCGCTCGGAGTACGGCAGTGCCGAAGGGGCGCAGATCTCCCAGTTGCCGGACGGCAGCGGCTCGTCGATGCCGTCCCACATGAGTTTCGTCGAACCCTTGCGCCCGGAGTGTCCCAATTGGACACCGATCCGGGACGGCGTCCGCGCGTGCACGAAGTCGGCGATCCGCTTCCACGCGGCTTCCTGTTCCGGCGTGTAGAGCCCGCCGCAGCCGGGCGTGATCCGGCCTTCGGGGGAGACGCAGACCATTTCCGTCATCACCAGCCCGGCCCCACCCAGCGCCTTGCTGCCCAGGTGCACCAGGTGGAAGTCGCCCGGCACGCCGTCCTCCGCGGAGTACATGTCCATCGGGGACACCACGATCCGGTTCGGCAGCTCCAGCTCGCCGAGCCTGAACGGCTGGAACATCGGCGGCCGCGAAGTCGTCCCGAGTGTGCGCGCGAACCAGTGGTCGAGCTCGGCCGTGAATTCGGGGTCGCGCAGGCGAAGGTTGTCGTAGGTGACGCGGCGGCTGCGCGTGAGGATGTTGAACGCGAACTGCGGCGGCTCCTGGTGGGCGTACTGCGCGATGTTCTCGAACCACTCCAGGCTGGCCTGCGCGGCCCGCTGCGTCGACGTGACGACCGGCCGCCGTTCCAGCTCGTAGGCCTTGAGCGCCTCCGCGACGCCGTCGGTTTCGTGCAGGCACGCGGCCAGCGCGAGCGCGTCCTCCATCGCCAGCTTCGTGCCGGAGCCGATCGAGAAGTGCGCGGTGTGCGCCGCGTCGCCGAGGAGGACGACGTTCTCGTGCACCCACGTCTCGCAGCGGACCGTGCCGAACGACACCCACTTCGAGTTGTTCGCCATGATCCGGTGCCCGCCGAGGACGTCGGCGCACAGCTCGCGGATCAGCGCGATCGACTTCTCGTCGCTCTCGCCGGGCTTCGGCGAGGTGGCCGCGATCGGCCCGAACGTCCGCTGCCAGACGTCCTCCTGGACCTCGAGGATGAACGTGCTGCCGTCGCGGCCGTACGGGTAGCCGTGGATCTGCATGATCCCGGCCGGTGTTTCGAGGACGTGGAACTTGAAGGCGTCGAACACCAGGTCCGTGCCCAGCCAGATGTACCGGCAGCGGCGGGTCTCGACGCTGGGCCGGAACGTCTCGGCGTACCGCGCGCGCATCGCCGAGTTGACGCCGTCGGCGGCCACGACGAGGTCGTACCCGGCGAGGTCGGCCGGCGCCTCTTCCCGGAAGTGCAGGCCGACACCGAGTTCGCCGCAGCGGCTCTGGAGGATGCCGAGCAGGCGCTTGCGGCTCATCGCGGCGAAGCCGTGGCCGCCCGAGGTGGTGACCGTGCCGCGGTAGTGCACGTCGATGTCGTCCCAGCGGGCGAATTCCGCCTTCATCGCCTCGTGCACCGCCGCGTCGGCGTGCTCGATGCCGCCGAGCGTCTCGTCGGAGAACACGACGCCGAAGCCGAAGGTGTCGTCCGGGGCGTTGCGCTCCCAGACCGTGATTTCGTGGCCGGGACCGAGCTGCTTCGCGAGCGCGGCGAAGTACAGACCCGCCGGGCCGCCACCGATGACCGCGATTCGCACGCCGTCCAGGGTATGTCGTGGCAACTACGACCGTCAATAACGCGAAAGATGGCGTACGGTGTCCGGCATGGACCGCATCAACCCGCCGGAGCTGGGCAAGCCGTCCGGGTTCTCGCACGCGGTGGTGGCCGAGGGACGGGTCGTCTTCCTCGCCGGCCAGACCGCGCTGGACGCGTCGAACAAGATCGCCGGGGACGGCGTCGTCGAGCAGTTCGAACGCGCGCTCGGCAACCTGCTGGCGTCGCTGCGCGCGGCCGGCGGGTCCCCGGCAGACCTCTGCAGCGTGACGATCTACATCGTCGACATGGCCGATTACCGCGCCCACGCGCGCGAGATCGGCGCGGTCTGGCGGCGCCTCGCGGGCACGGAGTACCCGGCGATGGCGGGCATCGGCGTGGCCCGGCTGTGGGACGAGGAGGCCTTGGTCGAAGTCCAGGGCTTCGCGGTGCTCAGCCGAGATTGATCGCCTTCGCCACGTACGCGCGGGCCGGCGTCTCCAGCTGTGCGTGCAGCTCGAAGAACAGCTCGGCCGCGCGGATCCCGGACCAGCCGCCGGGCAGGAACTCCGCGGGCAGGCCCGGGTCGAGGTAGGGCATCCGCCGCCAGCCGGTCAGCACGCGAACGTAGTCGGCGAAAGCCTGCTCGTCGGTCACGGACTCGCGGCGCAGCGCCGGGCCGTGCTCGTCGAGGAACGTCGTGTACAGCTCGTCCAGCCGGTCGAGGTCCCACCAGTCGCGCACCTTCGCCGCGACGTCGCCGAAGGCCAGGTGCTCGGCGCGGAACAGGTCGGCGTACCCGGCCAGGCCGAGCCGGGTGAGCGCTTCCTCGGTCGCGGCGTGCAGGTGGGCCGGGGCGATCCAGACGCCGGAGGCCGCGGTGCCGAAACCCATCCGGGAGAGCTGGGTCCGGAGCAGGTGACGCTTGTGGCGCTCGGTC
The DNA here is from genome assembly GCF_046548975.1 of Amycolatopsis sp. lyj-346. Lineage (NCBI taxonomy): Bacteria > Bacillati > Actinomycetota > Actinomycetes > Pseudonocardiales > Pseudonocardiaceae > Amycolatopsis > Amycolatopsis sp. lyj-346. The sequence goes on along the minus strand of NZ_JAJPWT010000001.1, from coordinate 8,776 downwards.
TCCGGCACCGAGAACACCGCGAGCAGCCAGCCGTCGGCCGGGGTCGCGCGCCCGCGGCGGAAGATCCGCTCGTCGCCTTCGCGCAGGATGTCCCGGGCTTCGTCGGACAGCTCGTAGCCGGCGGTCGCGCCGCGGCGGACCGCCTCGAGGATCCCGCGGCGCTTCAGCCGGGAAATCGACGAGCGCACCGCGGGCTCGTCGACGCCGACGGCGGCCAGCAGGTCGATCAGCGAGGCGACCGAGAGCCAGCCGCCCTCGGTGCGCGAGTAGAGGCCGTACACCGTCACGATGAGCTGGCGAGGCTGGGCGGACCGGCCGGAGCCGTCCAGGTCGGTTGCCTCGGGTACGGCCGTCATCGCGCCACGATAGCAACTCCCGCCCGGTTCGCTCCGCTACGATTTCGCCGCGATGCTGCCAGCCACCAAGGGGATCTTCGACCGGCTCACCCGCCGCGGCCGCCTGATGACCAAGCGGACCTGCGACCGGCAGGGTCACGTGCTGCGCGGCGGGCGGTTCCTCTTCCGCACCCCGACCGCGTGGGAGTACGCCGCCGCCGTGGCCGGGGGCAGCGATCCGGCCGCGCAACGGTGGCTCGGCTGGCAGCGCGACTCGATCGTCGCCGAGCCGGCGCGGGCGGATGCGCTGCGGGTCGTGCCCGGCACTGGGCCGGACTGGGCGTCACCCGATCCGCAGTCCGTCGACCTGGTGATGATCGACGTCGAGGCCGGCCGCTGCGCCGGGCTGGTGAGCGTGCACACCGGCGAGGACGGCGGCCCGGAGACCGGCGGCTACCTCGCTCCCGGCTACCGCGGCCGCGGCTACGGGCGCGTGCTCTTCGCGGCCGGGCTGACGCTGGCGCACGACCACCTCGGGCTGGCGCGGGTGCGGGCCGGCGCGGAGGTCGGCAACGTCGCCAGCGCGCGGTCGCTGCAGGCCGCCGGGCTCGTCCGCGTCGCCGGCCCGCCGACGTACCGGCTGCCGGACGGCCGCGTCACCGAGGCGTGGTGGTTCCAGCACGACGTCCCGCGCCCGACGCGGTGTGGTGGCCCGCAGGCGATGTGGTTTCCGGCCGCGTCGGTGCTTTAAACTTCGGCCGCCGCCGACGTTTTCCGTGGCTACCGTCGCCGCATGACTTCGCTTTCCGCTCCGGTTCCGCCCGTGCCCGTTGACGTTCCGCTGGGGAGCGTCGCCTGGTTGCGCGCGTCCGTGGCCCGCTTCAGCAACGGCCCCGACCACGTCCGCCGTCGGGCGCTCGGCGTGGACGCGCTGGCTTCGGTCGACGCGGACTCGTTGCGGGAGAAGGCTTTCTCGCGGACTCACCGGATCGTGGCCGGTCTCGACGTCGTCGAGGTGATGGCCGAGATCGCGCGGCCGGTGCCGGTCGGGGTGCTCGCCGAGGCGCTGGGCCTGCCGGACGTCTCGGCCGACGTGGTCCCGGTCGCGGCGGCGTACCACCCGCACGTGGTGCCGGATGCGGCTGCCGAAGCGGCGCTGGCGCGGCTCGTCGCGGCCTGCGGCGGGCCCTCCGAACTCGCGGCGGCGCGGATCGGCCTGCTCGTCCAGGCCTGCGACGCCACGGCGGGCCTCATCGGCAACGAGCTTTTCGCTTGGCTGACCGGAAAACCCGCCGAGCAGCCGGTGCTCGCCACGCGCCGGCGGATCGACGGCGAAGACGTCACGGTGTCCCTCGCCGGCACGCCGTTCGGCGCCGGTCCGCGCGCGTGCCCGGGGTCGTGGCACGCACGTGCCCTCGCGGCCGGCGTTTTCGAGGCGTTGCGGGATTTTCGCCTGACAGAAGGGGAAGTCTCCTGGATTTCGTCGCCGAATCTCCGGATGCCCGCGGTGCTGCGGGTGACCCGCGGCTGACCTGCCGGAGAGGTCTGCTAAGACTTACCGCGTTCATTCCTGGGGGAAGGCGGGGAATTGCTGTACTTCAACGGCCTGCTCGGCATCGTCACGTTCGGGTTGTGGATCTTCTGCCTGGTCGACGTGATCACGACGGACGAATCGTCCTGCCGCAACCTGCCGAAGGGGCTGTGGCTGCTGCTCGTGCTGGTGGTGCCGCTGGTCGGCTCGATCATCTGGCTGGTCGCCGGCCGTCCGCGGCAGGCGGCGCGGGCGCACGGCCCGTACGAGCGGCAGGCGACGGCGTTCCCGGAGTACGACCGGCCGGGCCGGTTCGCGGCGACGAGCGCCGACGACGACGAGGAATTCCTCCGCAAGTGCCGGGAACGCGCGGAAGCCCAGCGCAAGCTGGCCCGCGAAAAGCGCGGCGAGGCCTAGCAGGCCGGTCCGTCGCAGGTGCCGCGTTCGTAGGCTTCCAGTGTCGTGATCACCAGCCGGCGTTCGGCGGGGGTCAACGGCGTCAGTGCGTCGCTCCAGGCCTTCGCGCCGCGGGCGAGCCAGGCGTCGACCGCCGGGCGCTTGTCCTCGGCGATGCTGACGATCGTGCGGCGACGGTCGGCCGGGTCCTCGTCGCGGTTCAGCACGCCCTGGCGGCTGAGGTCGCCGACCATCAGGCTCGCCGTCGTCGGTGCGACCTGCAGGCGGGTGGCCAGCTCGGTGACCGTCATCGGGCCGTCGAAGAGCAGGTACGACAGCAGCGAAAGGTGCCGCGGCGCCAGCGCGCAGCCGTCCAGCTCCGCCGGCACCGGGGTGCGTTTCGCGCGGCCGACCAGGCGCGGCATGAGCAGCAGGAGCTGCCGCACGCCGTCCTCGACACTCGGTCCGGCCTCCGTTGACACCGCTCCCCTCCCGTCGGTAGCTTTGCTTGCAAAGCAAACGCTTAAGAGCTTACTCGCGTCCGGCCGAGCGTACCGGCCAGAAACAGGGGATCCCATGACCACGCCAGCCGACATGAACGACTTCAACAAGCAGATCGTCGAAGAGTTCCGGGCCAACGAGGGCAAGGTCGGCGGCATGTTCGAGGGCAAGAACGTGCTGCTGCTCACCACGATCGGCGCGAAGAGCGGAGCCGAGCGCCTGTCCCCGCTCGTCTACACCACGGACGGCGACCGCTACGTCATCGCGGCGTCCATGGGCGGCGCGCCGAAGAACCCGGCCTGGTTCCACAACCTGGTGGCCAACCCGAAGGTGACGGTCGAGGTCGGCACGGAGAAGTTCGAGGCGACGGCCACGGTCATCGCCGACCGCGCCGAGCGCGACCGCCTGTACGCGGGCATGGTGGCGCACGCGGAGGGCTTCGCGGACTACGAGAAGAAGACCGACCGGGTGATCCCGATCGTGGTCCTGGAGCGCTAGGACCCGACCGGCGCGGGCTCGGCGCGTGTCTCGGCGGGACGCTGCTCTGCGTCCTGCCGCTCCGCGCGCCGGGCTTCCTTGCGGGCGATGAGCTGCTTGCCGACGTCGATCAGCGGCTTCTCGACCCAGCGGTGGATCAGGTCCGCGATCGCCAGGCCGACCAGGAACACCGTCAGCGCGGAGACCGTCCGGTGCTGTGCCAGCCCGGGCACCGCCTGGACGACGACGAAGTGCACCGGCCCCTGCAGCAGGTACAGCGAGTACGACCGCTCGCCCACGAACCGCATCGGGGCGGTGCTGAGCAGCCAGCGCAGCGGACCCGGGCTCACCAGCACGATCAGCAGCAGCATCGTCAGCGCCGCGTACGCCACCAGCAGCCAGAGGTTGTTGCGGGTCTCGTGCCAGAGGCGGTCGAAGTTCGTGTGCAGCAGCGCGAACGCCGCGAAGATCGGGATCGCCGCCAGCGGGTGCGTCAGCGGCTTCAGCAGCGCGTACCCGCGGCGGTAGTGCAGCAGGATCGCCAGCAGGCAGCCGCCCGCCAGGATGAAGTAGTGGATCGTCGAGCGGTAGATCGCCGTCTGCGAGTACTCCAGGACCCAGCCGCCGGTGGTCAGCGGGACCAGGGCCAGCAACGCCACCATGGCCACGCCGACCAGCAGGAACTTGCGCTTGGCCGCGCCGATCCCGATCGCGACCAGCAGGAACGGCCAGACCAGGTAGAACTTCTCCTCGATCCCGAGCGTCCACGAGCCGCTGAAGAAGTTGTCCGTGCCGGTGGTGGCCGCCGGCAGGAACTCGTTGAGGAACGTCAGGTAGTACTTCAGCGCCTGCGGGAAGTCACGCGAGTAGAACTCGCCGCGCAGGATCACGAACGCGACGATCCCGCCGAGGATCACCAGGTACGGCGGCAGGATGCGGAACACGCGCCGGATGTAGAAGTTCGACAGCGAAATCCGGTGGGTGCGGTCCTGCTCGCGCAGGAGCAACGTCGTGATCAGGAACCCGGACAGCACGAAGAAGAGGTAGACGCCGACCCAGCCCGACAGCCACGTCCAGTTCGGCCCGCCGAAGTGGAAGAAGATGACCATCGTCGCGGCGAGCGCGCGCAGGCCGTCGAGCCCGGGGAACCGCCGCATGCCGAGGTAGTCCTCGTGGCTCATCGTGCGCAAGACGGTTCCCCTAACGGTGTGATCAGGCCGGCCGAGTATATGGCCCCGATTTCCGGGTCTTTTCCCCGGCCGTGACCCGGTCATCCGGCCCGGAAGAGGTCCCCGGCGTCGTACCGGCGCTTGAGCTCCCGGAGCCGCCGCAGGTCGGCGGCCGGGAAGACGCTCTCCGCCACCTCCTCCGGCGCGTGCTCGCCGTAGACGAACGGCAGCAGCCGGCCAGTGGTCCACGGCGCCAGCGCGTCGAACAGCTTCGCGTGCGCGCGCCGGACGGCCGCGACACCGTCGTCGCCGACCACCGACAGGGCGCGGACGACGAACTCGGCCGAGGAGTCCCAGCTCACACCGGGCGTCTCCGGGACCCTGGCCAGTGCGCCGCCCAGCCGGTCGACGATGAGCACGGGCGGCGCGGCCGCGCCCGGGCCGGCGTGCTCCACGATCGCGTCGAGCACGGCGTCGTTCAGCTGGGAGACCGTCGCGTTGGTGCCGTGGTAGCCGTGTGGCTGCCGCGGTTCGGCCGCGATCGACCCGGATTCGGTGAACGGCATCGGCCGCAGCGTGTCCACCAGTGCCGGGGCGACGGCCCGCAGCGGCGCGACGAGGTCGTCGCCGTCCTCGCCGAGGTAGGCGATCCGGACCTGGGCGATGTGCCGTCCGCGCACGGGCTCGGGCACCACCGGCAGGTCGGGGTACTGGATCATCGCCAGCGACGTCGACAGCGTGTCCGGCGCGGCCGCCGACCACGTCCGCCACGCCCGCAGCACGGACGGCACGTCGGCGCTGCCGAAGGTGAGGCTGCCGCCGTAGAGGTCGCGGACCGGCACGAGGCCGAACTCGATCGCCGTCACGACGCCGAAGCCGTCACGGCCGCCGCGCAGCGCCCAGAACAGGTCCGAGCCCGGCTCGACGCGCCGGAGTTCGCCGTCCGCGGTCACCACGTCGAGGGCGCGGACGTGGTCGGCGGCGCGGCCGTACCGGCGGGCCATCAGCCCGAAGCCGCCGCTGAGCGTGTAGCCGACGACGCCCACGTCCGGGGACGAGCCGCTGAGCGGCGCCAGGCCGTGCTCGCCCGCGGCGGCGATCACCGCCTCCCAGCGGACACCCGCTTCGACGCGCGCGGTGCGGGCCGCCGCGTCGATCTCGACGCCGGTCATCCGGCGGGTGCTGACCAGGACGCCGTCGGTGCCCGCGGTCAGGCCGTGCCCGGTGGCCTGCACCGCGACGGGCAGCCGGTGCTCCGCCGCGTAACGCACGGCGGCGGCGACGTCCTCGGCGCTTTCGGCGGCGACGACGGCCGCGGGCGCGGTGGGGACCGCCGTCTGGAATCCGGCGACTTCTTCGGCGTAACCGTCCTGACCGGGGCGGAGGATGTTCATCTCGGGTCCTTTCGTTCGCTGCCTCCAGCTTCGGACGCCCACGCTCAGAAGTCCAAGATCTGGTTTTTCTGCCGACTAGAATCAGTGCTTATGGAATTGCACCAGCTCGCGTACTTCGTCGCCGTCGCGGAGGAAGGCGGCTTCACGCGCGCGGCGCAGCGGCTGCACGTCGCCCAGCCCGGGGTGAGTGCGCAGGTCAAACGACTGGAGCGGGAACTGGGGCAGGAGCTGCTGGACCGCTCCGGCCGGACGGTCCGGCTCACCGACGTCGGTGCCGCGGCCCTGCCGCACGCCCGGGCCGCGCTCGCGGCGGTGCAGGGCGTGCGCGAAGCCGTCGAGGAGCTCGCCGGGCTGGTCCGCGGGCAGGTCGCGATCGGCGCGGTGACGTCGGCGGGGCCGGTCGGGCTGCCCGACCTGCTGGCCGGCTTCCACGAGCGGTACCCGGCGGTGGAGATCACGCTGTCGGAAGCCAACTCCGACACCATGCTGGCGGCGCTGCACGAGGGACGGCTCGACCTCGCCGTCGTGGGCCTCGCGACCGGCCCGCCGCCCGGCATCGCGACGCAGGTGCTGCTGGACGAGCCGTTCCTGGCCGTCACCGCGCCGTCCGGTCCGCTGGCCGGCCGGGAGGAGATCGAGATCCCCGACCTCGACGGCCTGCCGCTGATGGCGTTGCCGAAGGGGACCGGCCTGCGCACGGCGTTGGACGCGGCCTTCGCGCGGGTAGGACTGACGCCGCGGATCGCGTTCGAGGCGGCCGACCCGAACGTCCTGGTGCAGCTGGTCACGCGGGGGCTCGGAGTGGCGATCGTGCCGGAGTCGCTGGCCCGGTACCACCAGGCCGAGCTGCGGGTCGTCGAGCTGCGCGGGCCGGGGTTGCGGGGTGTGCTGGCCCTGGCGTGGCGCGCGGAGGGGCCGTTGAGCCCGGCCGCGCGCGCGTTGATCGCGTTCGCCCGGGCGGCGTACCGCTCTTGACAGGTAGTCAACAACCGCGTTCGCTGGGGGTCGAGGAGGTGCGCCGATGACCGGAACCGCCCTTCGCGACGCCGTCGTCGGCGCCGGGCTGCTGGCCGGGAGCGCGAACGTGATCATGCAGCTCTCCCGCGCGCCCGTCGGGCACGGCGTCCTGGAGAGCCGGGTCGACAGCGGCAACCTCTTCCACCACCCGGTGAAGCGGACCCGGACCACGCTCACCTACCTCGCGGTGGCGACGATGGGCACCGACGCCGAGCGCGCGGCGTACCGGAAGGCCGTCAACCGGGCCCACGCGCAGGTGCACTCGACCGCGGCCAGCCCGGTCGCCTACGACGCCTTCGACACCGGCCTCCAGCTGTGGGTCGCGGCCTGCCTGTACAAGGGCTTCGAGGACGTCTACCTCGCCTTCGTCGGCGGCGAGCCGGAGCGGTTCTACGCCGACGCCGCCGCCCTCGGCACCACGCTGCAGGTGCGTCCCGGGATGTGGCCCGCGGACCGGGCGGCCTTCGAGGAGTACTGGGCGGGCGGGCTGGCCGGGATCGGCATCGACGACGCCGTCCGCCGCTACCTCACCCGGATCGTCGACCTGGAGTTCCTGCCGCCGGTGTTCGCCGTGCCCGGACGGCGGTTCCACCGGTTCGTCACCACCGGGTTCCTCCCGCAGCGCTTCCGCGACGAGATGCGGCTGTCCTGGACCGCCACCGACCAGCGCCGGTTCGACGTGCTTCTCGCCGTGCTCGGCCGGGTCGTCCGGGTGCTGCCCGGACCGCTGCGGCGGTTCCCGTTCAACCTCTGCCTTCGGGATCTTCGGTGGCGGTTGCGCACCGGACGTCCGCTCGTTGGGAGTTGACCGCCTCGGGCGGGGACGCGAGGGTGGGCGAATGAGTGGCGATGAGATCCGGCACGGCGTCAAGCTGAGCAGTCTCGACCAGGAGGTCTTCCCGGACGCGGGGGTCACCAAGCGGGAACTGCTCGACTACCTCGAGGCGGTGTCCGGCCGGATGCTGCCGGAGCTGCACGACCGGCTGCTGAGCGTCGTGCGGGTGCTGCGCGGCCAAGGGCCGTTCATGCAGAAGAACCTGCCGAAGTACACCCCGGAGTGGGTGGAGCGCCGGGCGCTGTGGGCCGATCGCTCGCGTCGCGAAGTCACCTACGCGCTCTGCAACGACCTGCGCACGCTGCTGTGGTTCGGCAACCAGCGCGCGATCGAGTACCACACGACGCTGTTCCGCGGCGACCCCGCGACCGGGGCGACCCACCTGATCCTCGACCTCGACCCACCCCAGGACGCGCCGTTTTCGCTGGCCGTGGGCGCCGCGAAGCTGGTGCGGGAGGCGTTGCGCAACGACGGTCTCGACGGCGCGGTGAAGACCAGCGGCTCCAAGGGCGTCCACGTCTTCGTGCCGCTCGCGCCCGGGCAGGCCGTCGAGGACATCGCGGCGGCGACCCGCGCGGTGGCGGCCCGTGCCGAGCGGATCGACCCGGCGCTGGGCACGACGGAGTTCGTGCTCGAGCGCCGCGAAGGCAAGGTGTTCCTGGATTCGACGCGGGCCGGCGGCGGGACGGTCGTCTCGGTCTACAGCCCGCGTCACCGCCCGGGCGCGCCGGTGTCGTTCCCGGTCCGCTGGGCCGAGCTCGACGGCGTCAAGCCGGCCGACTTCACCGTCCACACGGTCCCGGCCCTGCTGGACGGCGGCGATCCCTGGACCGAGGAGATGCCCGAGCCGTTCGTGCTGCCCGCCGACCTGGTCGCGGAGGGCCACACCATCCCGATCGCCCGCGTGGCGGCGATGCACGAGGGCAAGCGCCGAGCCCGCGCCGCCCGCGAATCAAGCTAGCCAAAGCGCCCCAATGTGGCCTTGGTTGCGTTGAATAGGGCTTTGTTAGGGCGGGAGTGGTTGTTGGCATAGTGCGCAGGCCCCGGTCCAGCAGGTGAGCAGGTTCTGCAGGAGCAGGCTGGTCTGTCCGAGTGTCAGGCCGGGGCCACGAGTTTTGCTG